>NZ_CP108081.1:10200000-11400000 GCF_036182465.1 Streptomyces sp. NBC_00258 | reverse complement strand
AACGTGGTCGAGGACGTCCGCCTGGGTGACGTCCAGGCTGTTGCCCAGCCCGACCCCGAGGCGCAGACCGACGCCGGCCTCGGCCAGGGCGAAGGCCAGCGCGTGGTTCACGCCTCCGCTGGCGGCCACGACCGCCACCGGGCCCGGTTCCAGATCGGCCACGCCCGGGACGAAGCTGGCCGTCAGTCGTCGGTGGGGAGCGAGGAAGCCTGAGGTGTTGGGCCCGAGGACACGGATGCCGGTGTCCCGCACCACCTCGGCCAGCGCCTGTTGCCGCAGCGCACCGTCGCCGCCGGCTTCCGCGAAACCGCCGGCGCACACCAGGGCGGCGCGAGCGCCGGCGGCCGCCGCGTCTCGGACGGCCCCGGCGGTGGCCGCGGCCGGGATGCAGGACACCACCAGGTCCGGTGCGGTGCCATGGGCCTCGGCGGCCTCGGCGACGGTCGGGAAGAAGCCCTGGCCGGGATCCGGCCGACCGGCGTTGACCTTCATCACCGGTCCGGGGAACGAGGCGAGGGAGTCGGTCATCGCCGAACCGAGCTTTCCGGGCGTGGCCGACGCACCGAGCACGGCGATGGCACGGGGCGCGAACAGTGCATCCATGGCGGTCACTTGGTGCCTCCGACGAGGTCGGCCCGGCCGGACAGCAGGAGTGTGGTCGCGCTGTCGTCGTCGTACGCCCCGATGACCGCGGCGGGCAGGCCCTGCGTGAGCCGGGCCTCCTCCGCGATGAGCACACGGGTCAGCGTCGTACCGCCGCGTATGCCAACGAGCGGGGCGCCCGCCTCTGCCGTCTCTCGCACCTGGTCGAGGGCGAGCGACAACCCCTCTTCGGTGTCCGGGGCGTCGATCCACACGCCCGCGCACGACGACTGACCACTGAACGGGACCATCGGGATGTCAGTGCCGTCGGTCCCGGTCAGAAAGTCGTCCCCGACTGTCACCCGGCGCGACGGAAGCCGGAACGGCCCTCCACGGAAGGGTGTCTCCAGGGGCACTGCCTCGTGGCGCTGTCGCCACCATCCATCGACGCGGTCCACGTACGCCGTGTCGCGCACGGCAAGTTTGCCTCTCGGGATGCTGCGGGTGAGGAAGTGGAAGGCGAACTGCGTCGGCTCGTCGAACGAGCGGACGTAACGGCCGAAGTGCTCCCACCACGAGAGGCTGGGCCGCGCCGAGTTCTGGATCTTCTCGACCTTGGGACGGCGGCGCGTCTCGTAGATCTCGAGTGCCTCCGGCACGCTGTGCGGCGCCTCCCCCAGGGCCTCGGCCAGCGCTACCGCGTCTTCCATGGCCATCTTGGTGCCGGACCCGACGGAGAAGTGCGCGGTGTGCGCCGCGTCGCCGAGGAGCACCCACTTTCCCCGTCGCCATGAACGGGCCCTGCGGGTGGCGAAGTTGGCCCAGCGGGAGTTGTTGCCGACCAGTGGATGCCCGTCGATCTGCTCGCGGAACAGGTCTTCCAGGTAGCTCTTGGTCTTCTCGTCGCTCGTGCCCGGCGGGGTCGAGGGATCGAAGGCGTCGAGTCCGGCCCTGGCCCAGGAGTCGGCATCGGTCTCGACGATGAAGGTGCTCAGCGAGTCGCTGATCGGATAGGCGTGGGCGGCGAAGACGCCGTGGGGGCCGTCCTGGTGGACAAAAGTGAGCCCATCGAACATGTACGGGGTGCCGAACCAGATGAACTTCGCTGTGGCCACCTCGGCGGTCGGTCCGAAGTCGTCGGCGAACAGGGTGCGGAAGCGGCTGTTGGCGCCGTCGCACACGACGACCAGATCGAAGTCGTCCAGTTCGGCGGGGTCGCGGACCTCGTGCTGGAAGCGCGTCGACACGCCCCCGGCGCGAGCCCTCTCCTGCAACAGGCCGAGCAGCGTCTTGCGGGCCACGGCCGCCATGCCCATGCCTCCGACGCGCTCCCGTGCGCCGTGCACTCGGACCTCGATGTCGTCCCAGTGCCTGCCGTGCTTGTCCAACGCCTCGCTGAGGACTGGGTCGGCGTTGTCGATGGCGTCGAGTGTGGCGTCGGAGAAGACCACTCCGAAGCCGAACGTGTCGTCGGGACGGTTGCGTTCGAAGACCACTACCTCGGCGTCGGGCAGGCTTCGCTTGAGCAGTGTGGCGAAGAACAGTCCTCCGGGACCTGCGCCGATGCAGGCAACTTTCATCGTCTTTCCTTCGCTGTCACAACCACGCGGGCAGCTTCGGCAGGAATGCCCCGCCGGCGGGATGGAGTGGACCGGGCACGGGGCGCCCGGTCGTGTAGGCGGCCAGGCTGGGAAGGTCACCGCTCACCACGACCGGCTCCGCGCCGCCGGGCACACCCAGGAGCCAGCTGCGGGCGCCGTCCTCGACCCGCAGCTCGACGGGGGGACAGTCCGGGTGGGTCAGGAAGGCAGTGGCCACATCGTCGACGAGCGCCGCGCACACTTCGTGCGGGATGTCGTCGAAGGTGGTGATGTCCAGGTCGACGGTGTGGACCCATACTTCTCGCACCCGCATCCACGGCACCATCGTGGCGGGCACTTCGCGTCCCCGTGCCGTCCGCACGGTCGCACCCCAGCACTGGTCCGGCAGACCGGCGAGTTCCTCGGCCAGTCGGCCGTCGGCCGCGAGGAGGTCGGCGCGCAGGGCGCCGGCCGGTTGGCGGGCGCCGTCCTCGATCTCGTTCGTACGCTGGTCGGGACTTTCGTACATGGGTGTCTCGACACCGGTACGCGCCCAGGTCAGCAGGTTGACGAGTGCGTCGGCGTTGCGGGCGACGTGCGCGACGACGTGGGCCCGGCTCCAGCCAGGCAGGTACGACGGCCTGGTGATGCCCGAGTCGGTCAGCCAGTGCACGGCGGCTTCGAAGGCCGTCGTGCCCTTGGCGACCCACTCCAGCATCGGTTCCGGGCGTGCACTCACCGCGTCTCCCGGCGGCAGGTGTTGCGGCACTCGCCGATCCCCTCGATCCGGGTGACGAGGCGCGTACCGTCCTGCAGATAGCGGGCGGGCTTGCGGGCATGGCCGACGCCGCCCGGAGTGCCGGTGGCGATCACGTCACCGGGCACCAGAGTGATGATCTCGGACAGGTACGCGACCAGCGTCGCGGGGTCGAAGACGAGGTCACCGGTGTCGGCCTTCTGGACCGTGTCGCCGTCGACCTCACAGGTCAGGCTCAGGCCCTGGGCGGCGACCGCGGGGTCGTCGGCGGTCACCAGCCACGGTCCGATGGGGGTGGTGGCCTCGAAGGTCTTGCCCTGGTCCCACTGGGTGGTTCGGTACTGCCAGTCGCGGGCGGTGACGTCGTTGAGCACGGTGTACCCGGCGATCGCGGCGCGTGCCTGCTCCGGGTCGGCGCGGCGGACCTCGGCCCCGATGACGACGCCGAGTTCGGCCTCCCAGTCCATCTGGGTGGACGCTGCGGGCAGGGTCACGTCGTCGTACGCGCCGACCAGTGCCCGCGCGTACTTGTTGAACAGCGTCGGATGCGAGGGGAGTTCGCGCCCCATCTCCAGAATGTGGGTGCGGTAGTTGAGGCCGACGCACACGACCTTCTCCGGGGCGACGACCACCGGGGCGTAGTCCAGGGCGCCTTCGTACGTCTCGCCGTCGGCGTCCGCGGCCCGTGCCGCCCAGTCGCCGTGGCGCAGGAAGGCCACCAGGTCGCTCTCGCCCAGGTCCACGGCCTTGTTCTCGTCGACGCGGACGGCGCGCGTGGTGCCGTTGACCCGGATGGTGGCGAGCTTCACTTGTGTTCTCCTCGGGCGGTACGGGCGAGGCCCAGGGCCTCGTAGACGGGCTCGTCGCTGAAACGGAACAGGTCGACCTGGGTGCGGGCGGACAGTGAGACCTCGCACCAGGACGGGACGACGAACAGGTCGCCCTTGGCGATCTCGAAGACCTTGTCGCCGACATGGGCGACCGCCTCGCCGTCGAACACCTGCCAGACCGCGGAGCCGACCGTGCGCACCGGGGCGGTCTGCGTACCGGCCCGCAGGCGGCGCATCTCGGTGCGCATCGTGACCAGGGCGTCCTTGCCGGTGGTGGGGTTGGAGAAGCGCACTCCGGCGTGCCCGGGCTCCAGCACACCTGGTACGCCTTCGTTCTCCAGTTCCAGTTGTGCGGTCAGGGCTGCGTCGGTGTGCTCCCAGCGGTAGGCGCCCAGCGGGGAGTTGGGCTGGTCGAGCTGCCCGATCGGGCGCAGTCCGGGGTGGCCCCACAGTCGCTCGCCGCGCGAGCGCTCGGGGGTTTCACGGGTGGAGAGTTCGTCGGGGCCGAACTCGAAGAAGCCCGCGTCGAGTTGGGAGACGAGCGGGATGTCGAGGCCGTCGAGCCAGGCCATCGGCTTGTCGGTGACGTTCTGGTGCTCGTGGAAGGCCCAGCTCGGCGTGAGCAGCAGGTCACCACGGCGCATCGCCACCGCGTCCCCGTCGACGTTGGTCCACACACCCTCGCCCTCGACCACGAACCGGAAGGCTCCCTGGCTGTGGCGGTGCGAGGGGGCAACCTCGCGCGGGCCCAGGTACTGGATGGCGGTCCACAGGGTCGCAGTGGCGTAAGGACGGCCCGGCAGGCCGGGGTTGGACAGGGCCATGGCGCGGCGCTCGCCGCCACGCCCCACCGGTACGAGCTCTCCGGAGCGCTGTGCGATGGGCAGCAGCTCCGCCCACCGCCACAGGTGCGGGACCGCGGCGGGTTGCGGCGACATCGGCATGAGGTCGTCCACCTGGGTCCACAGCGGGATCAGGCCCGCGTCCTTGAAGTCCGCGTACAGCTCGTCGAGCAGCTTGCGCTCGGTCTGTTCGCTGGTGGTGTCGGTCACGGAAACCTCCACGTCGTGTGTTTGGCGACCGCCAGAAGAAGCGCGATTCCTTCCGCGCTGTTGCTGACGCTACGCCGCCTTTTCCCCTCATCGGAATCCTTGGAGGGTAGGATTCCTCTGTGGAGAATTCAGAGAATTCGGCGGACCGTTCGCCCGGCCCCTCGTATCCGGTGAGCGCCGCCGGCAACGCCCTGCGCGTCGTCCGGCTGCTGCACGAGCTCGACGAACTTCGGGTGATGGACGTCGCGGACCGGCTGGGCGTCGCGCGTTCGACCGCTCACCGGATCCTCGCGATGCTCGTCTTCGAGGGGTTCGCGGCGCAGGACCGCCACAAGGTGTACCGGCCCGGGCCGGCCCTGCAGGCGATCAGGGGAAGCCATGCGGCCCCTCCCCCGGACCTGATCACCATCGCGCAGCCCCACCTGCGACGGCTGGCGGACGCCGTGGGTGAGACGACCCACCTGATGGTGCTCGAAGGCAACGGAGCCCGCTTCCTGGACGGCGTGGAGGGACCCCAGGCGCTGCGCGTCAGCTACCGCACCGGCACGCTGCTGCCCGCGCACGTGGCCTCGGGCGGCAAGGCCATGCTCGCGGCCCTGCCGGCCGACCGGCTCCGGGCCCTGTACCCCAACGGGCTCCCCGGGGACCGGGCCAAAACTCCCAAGGACTTCGAGAGCCTGATGCACGAGCTGGTGTCCGTGCGCCGCCACGGCTACGCCCTCAATCTGCAGGAGAGCGAGCGCGGAGTCCTCGCCGTCGGCGCCTGCGTGCGTGACCGCACGGGCAGTGCCGTGGCCGCCGTGGCCGTGGCGGCTCCGTCCGTCCGCTGCACCCGCGCACGGCTCACGGAACTGTCCCGACCACTGCTCGCGACCGTGCAGGACATCGGCCAGGGACTGTGAACGGCGGCGACGTGCGGCACCGTCGGCCCATGGGTGCCGTACTGGGTGCTGTACGCCGTACCTGCGAGGCGGTTACGCCTCCTCGCAGGCCGGGTTGTTCACTTGTCCGGTCCAGTCACCTCGAGGGACGGCGCCCAGCGCGGGATCTCGCCCCTGCCGGAGACCAGACGGATGTTCTTGCTGTAGCCGTACTCGCGCAGGGTTTCCGCCGCGGTTTCCCGCCCGAAGCCGCTCGCTCCCACTCCACCGAACGGCGCGCCCGTGAAGTTCCGGTTGTAGTTGTTCACGAACACGAACCCGGTGTGCAGGGCGCGGCTGACCCGCAGCGCGCGCTCGGAGTCCGGTGTGAACACCGCGGCGACCAGGCCGAAATCCGTGCCGTTGGCGATCCTGACGGCCTCGTCCTCGTCGCGGAAGGGGATCATCGAGATGACCGGGCCGAAGATCTCCTCCTGCGCGATGCGCATGTCCGGTCGAACACCGGTGAACAGCGTCGGTGCGACGTAGAACCCGCCTGACAGCTCCGGGTCGTCGGGGAGCGGCGCCTGCGCCGCGATCGTGGCACCCTCCTTGACGCCGATGTCGATGTAGTCCAGCACCCGCTTTCGCTGGGCGGCGGACACCATCGGTCCGATGTGCGTGCCGGGGTCGACGCCGTTGCCGACGCGCAGCCGCTTCACCGCGTTTCCATAGCGGCGCGCGACCTCGTCGTAGATGTCTGCGTGTACCAGGACGCGGGATGCCGAGGTGCAGGCCTCGCCCTGGTTGAAGAGGCCGCCCTCGATGGCCCACGGCAGCGCGAGGTCGAGGTCCGCGTCCTCGAAGATGATGAACGGGTCCTTGCCGCCGAGCTCCATCAGGGTCGGCGTCAGGTTGTCGGCCGCGGTCTTGATGACCGAGACGCCGGTGGTGGGCGACCCGGTGAACGAGATTTTGCCGACGAGCGGGTGCCCGGCGAGCTGCGATCCGATCGAGCCGGTGCCAGGGATGATGTGCACCACGTCGTCGGGCAGGACGGACTGGATGATCTCCACCATGCGCATGGCCGACAGCGGGGCCTGCTCCGGCGGCTTGATCACCACCGCGTTGCCGACGGCCAGCGCCGGGGCCAGCTTGCTGGCGGTGTGAATCGGCGGCCAGTTGAACGGCACGATCGCGCCGATGACGCCGTAGGGTTCGAGCACCGTGATGTCCAGCAGGCTTCCGCCGTCGTTGACCTGGCCGGGCATGGAGTCGCACAGGCTCGCGAAGAACTCGAAGATCCCGATGGCCGCGTTCACGTCCATATTGCGCGCCTGGGTCAGGGGCTTGCCGTTGTCGCTGCACTCCAGGGCCGCGATTTCGTCGGCGTGTTCGCGTACCGCCTCGGCGATCTTCCGCAGCCAGCTGCCGCGCTCGCGGGCGGTGCGGGCCTTCCAGGAGAAGTGCGCGTCGTAGGCCGCCTGTACGGCCTGGTCGACTTCCTTGTCGCCGGCGCCCTGCACGACGGCCAGCGGCGCGCCGGTCGCGGGGTTGTCGACGGTGAACTGATCGGCGGCGTCCGCGGACGACCACCGGGTGCGGATCGCATCTTCGGGTGGTGACGACCTTGCCATGGTCTTGCTCCGTTCAGGGTTTGCTTCGGTGGGAACGGCTCGCTGGCGAGATGCGGTGGCCGTCGGTGTGTGACGGCCTCAGGGCCTGAGAACGATCTTGCCGTTCGTGTGCCGGCGTTCCAGTTCCCGGAAGGCGTCGCGGACTTCGTCGAGCGGGTAGACGCGGGCGATGGGGATTTCCAGCTCACTGTCGGCGATCAGCGCGGCGAGTTCCCCGAGGACGTCGGCCCTTGCCGCCGCAGCGCTGCCCTCGGCCTTGGTGCCGTGCTTCGCCGCGCCCGGGAAGTCGATGATCGTGTTGATCCGTTCGCCGGGTACGCCGAGTTCCAGTGCCAGTTCGATGTAGGGAGCGCCGAAGGTGTCGATGAAGGCGTCGATCGTGCCGGCGGCCGCGGCGCGGATGCGCTCGCCGACACCCTCTCCGTAGGTCAGCGGGATCGCTCCGTGCCGGGTGAGCCATGCGTGGTGGGGCTCGCTCGCCAGACCGATGACGGTGGCCCCGGCGTGCCGCGCGAGTTGGACGACGAGGGAGCCCACCCCGCCGGCGGCGCCGGAGACGACGACGGTCTCGCCACGCCCGACCTTGACGGCATGTACCGCCGCGTACGCCGTGGTGCCGGCGACGAAGAGCGCGCCGGCCTGCTCCCACGGGACGCCCGCCGGTCGAGGGCTGAGGTGGTCCTCCTCCACGATCACGTACTCGGCGTGGCTGGCCCGGTTGTCGGTGAAGCCGATCACCTCGTCGCCAACGGCGAATCCCGTGACTCCTGCGCCGAGTTCCTCGACGATCCCGGCGAGGTCGCTGCCCTGCCCCGACGGGAACGTCGCCGGAAACATGTCGTGGAAGAACCCCTGCCGGATCACGGCCTCACCCGGGTTGATCCCGGCGGCCACCACCTTGACGAGTACCTGGCGTTCATCGGGCGCGGGCCGTTCCACATCGACCACGTTCAGTACGTCGATGTCCCCGTACTCCGCGAATCGCACTGCTTTCGCCATCGTGGCTCCTCTGATCGCACTGCGGGTGAAGAGAAAGCGGGACTGCGCGGACAGTCGGTCGTTCACAGCCCCAGAAGGCGGTCGGCATTGCCGTGCGCGATGCGTGCGAGGTCGGCCGGCGCGTACGGCGCGGAGCGCAGGAACCCCACGGCCTCGGAGCTGGACTCGAACGGGTAGTCGATGGAGAACAGCACCCGGTCGACACCGACGGCATGAACGGCTCCCAGCAGTGCGGCGTGCGACATGACTCCGCTGGTGGTCACGTACACGTTCTTCCGCAGGTAGTACGAGGGCAGGTGATCCACCCTCTGCTCAACGGGCACTTGGGGGTAGCGGCTGTCGAGCCGGGCCATCTGGAACGGCAACAGCTCGCCCATGTGTCCCAACGTCACCGAGGCGCCCGGGAACTCGTCGAACACGCCGCCGTAGATCAACCGGAGCGCATGGGCACCCACCGTCGCGGTCCAGCCCCAGGACGGCCCGACCAGCACGGGGTAGCCGTCGAAGACACGCCAGTTGTCGGCCGGGATGACGGCCGGGTGCAGATACAACGTCACGCCGAGGCGCTCCAGTTCGGCCCATACCGGCCTGAACCGCGGTTCGTCCAGGTAGTGCCCCCGCACGTGGTCGTTGTACAGCACGCCCTTGAGCCCGAGTTCCTTCACCGCCCGGCGCAGCTCCACGACCGCGGCCTTGGGGTCCTGCAGCGGAAGGACCGCGAAGCCCGCGAACCGTTTCGGATGTGCGGCGACCACCTTGGCCAGATGGTTGTTGACCCGCCGAGCGACGGCCACCGCCTCCGCCGGATCCTCGATCACTTCCAGGCCCGGCGTGGAGTACGAGAGGACCTGGACATCGACGCCGTTGGCGTCCATGTCCGCCAGGCGCAGTTCTGTCAGATCGTCCAGCCGACGGAACCACTCCTGCTTGATCGCCTCCGGCACGTCCATGCGCTGCCGGATCGCCGCCTCCTGCCGGATGGCTCCAGGAATGGAGAACGCCTCTTCCACGGCCACGATGCGCATCTTCTTCTCCTTCTTGGCGTTCCGGTCGTCCTTCGAGCCGCCGACCGCCGTGGCGGCCCGGCTGCCGACCGCCGCCTCGGCGGCGAGCGCGGGTTGTCCCGCGGCCAGACCGCCGACCACGGCGGCTCCTCCGGCAGCGGCGGTCGCGGCGATGAATCTTCGCCGCGTGGCCGCGGTCGGAGGCTCGGCGGGTGGAGTCACGGCTTGGACGGGACGTTCGTTGGACATGTCCGCTCTCCCTCATTGGTGGCGCGGTGGTTGTCGGGACGTACCAATCGCTGTCGCGCTCCGCGGAGGTGCGCGTCGTTTCCCCCGGAGTGGTCCGATGACCCGCCGAGCCGGTCGATGCCCGGTCGCGTGACGGGGTGGATGCCGGACGGGGCTCGGCCCGAACCGTTCGTCCCCGCCCGTCAGTTGGTCAGCGGGTCAGTCCGTCAGTCGGTCTTCTCGCCGCTCTCGGCCAGGATCCTGTTGCGCACGCCGGCGAGGGCTCCTGCCATCGCACCCGCGGGCCTGCCGAAGGTGGTGGCCGAGAACTGGGCGGGGCCGGTCTTGGCGGTGAAGGAGTGCGGGTAAGCGAACTCCCGTAGTCCTTCCTCGCCCTGCTTGCGCCCGTAACCGCTGTCGCCGCGGCCGCCGAAGGGCACCGCGGGGTTGATGGAGAAGACCAGGGCGTCGTTGATGCTGGTCATTCCGACGCGGAGCCGGCGGGCGATGTCCTCGCCGCGGTCGCGGCTGAAGACGGCGCTGCCCAGTCCGTAGCGGCCGCCGTTGACGTGGGCGATGGCCTCCTCGGTGTCGGTGACCTTGACGACGGCGAGTGTGGGCCCGAACGTCTCCTCGGTCACCGCCAGGGCGTCGGGGCTCACGCCGACGAGGATGGTGGGGGTGACATAGCGCTCCCCCACTGCGTCGAGGCCGCCGACAGTGGCTGTCGCGCCGCGGTCGAGGGCATCCTGGATGTGCTCCCGGATGATCGGGATCTGGGTGGGCAGGGGAACGGGCCCGATCTCCGCGGCCTCGTCGCTGCCGACACGTACCTGCTTGGCGAGGTCACTGATCTTCTCGACGAACGCGTCGTGAACAGACTCGACGACATAGGCCACTTCGAGACTGATGCAGCCGTGTCCGGTGTTCTGTATGGCGCCCCACACGATGTGCTTGGCGGCTTCGTCCAGGTCGGCGTCCTCGGCCACGATGACGCCGTCCTTTCCGCCGAGTTCCAGCAGAACGGGGGTCAGGGTCTGCGCGCACTGGGCGGCCACGGTCTTGCCGGTGTTGACGCTGCCGGTGAACGCGAGCTTGTTCAGGCCGGACTCGATGAGCGCCTGGCCCGTGGCCCCGAACCCGTTGAGGCACTGCAGGACGTCCGGGAAGTCGGGGACCGCGCGCTGCCAGGCCCGGACGAGCCACTCGCCGATGCCGGGCGTGATCTGGCTGGGCTTGAGGATGGCGGCGTTTCCGGCCGCGATCGCCTCGATCAGGATGGCCCCGGGCGTAAGCAGGGGGAAGTTCCACGGTCCGATGACACCGACGACGCCGTAGGGCTGGTATTCGACCCACGCACGCTGGTTGGGCACGGTGGGACTGTCCGGGACCTCCCGACGCCCCAGCACACGCTCGGCGTTCTCGACGGCGTACTGCACGTGCTCCAGAATCCCGAGCACTTCCACGCGGGCGTCGTCGAGGGGCTTGCCGTTCTCGGCGTGGATGAGGGCGGCTCCCTCCTCACCGCCCACGGCTATCTCCCGCCGCCAGGCCCGCAGCCGCTCCGCGCGGGCCTCGAATCCGAGGTCCCACCAGGGCCCGGAGACCGAGCGGGCGGCGGCCACGGCCGTGGCCGCCTCTTCCTTGCCGGCAACGGGGTACCGGGCGAACTCGGCCCCGGTGGCCTGATCGACGGTGACCACCTCGCTCCCGCTCTGTCCGATGACTCCGTCACGCGTGGTCGTTGGAGTGTTGCTGGTCACGGGTCTCTCCCAATTTCTTACGACCGCATGCGCCCGAGCAGCACCCCGAGGGTGATGACAGATGGCGGACGCGGTCTTCGGCGCGGTGAAGGGCCGCCGTGTGACAGCGGGGCGCGCCGGCGTGAATGACTTCAGCGATGGCTCGAAGCTCTTGGCAAGTACCAGATTATCAACCTGCTGGCTACTGTCAAGCATTTGATAGCTAACAAGACTCTTGTTGCTCAGTCAGTCAGGTCGACGGCGGCACGAACGATGCTGTCCGCGTCGAGCCTGTGATGCCGGTAGACGTCCTCGATCGATCCGGACTGCCCGAACCGCGTCACGCCGAGGGAGGAAACAGGCACACGGTTAACGGTGGCCAGGAAGGCCAGGGTGTGCGGATGGCCGTCGAGGGCCGTGACCAGAGGTGTGGCGCGCTCGGCCGGGAAGACCTGGTCCAGCACCCAGGACTCGGCCCGCTCGTGGTCCTGCCTGGCACGCACCGCCCGGTGCAGGAGGTCGGGACTGGTGGCACACACCACCTTCGCCGGGACCCCGACCCGAGCCAGCCGATCCGGGTGAACAGTTCCTCAAGCCGCCGCCCGTACTTGAGTGTGATCACCTGCCGGCCGGCCGCGCTGAACATGCCCTGCAGTCTCTCGGCGGCGATGTCGGGCACGACCCGGTCCAGCGACTGACGGTTCAGGTCGACGACCCAGACCACCTCTCCCAGTTCGCCGACGGCGGGATCTAGCACCGCCTCCCACACCGCGCCCTCGTCCAGCTCAGCGTCCCCCACCAACGAGAACTGCCGACCGGCACCCACGTCGCCGACCGTGGCGTTGGCATAGCGCCGCGAGAGCGCTCCCCAGATCGGCGCGGTCGCACCAATGCCGACGGACCCGGTCGAGTAGTCGACCGGGTCCGGATCCTTCGATCGGCTCGGATAGCTCTGCAGGCCGCCGAACTCGCGCAGCCTCGGCAGACAGGACGGGTCCAGTTCGCCCAGCAGGTGGTTGATCGCGTGCAGCACGGGCGACGCATGCGGTACGGGCGACGCATGCGGTTTCACCGACACCCGGTCCTGCGGCCGCAGATGCCGGAACCAGAGCGCGGTCGTGATCGACACCATGGACGCCGACGACGCCTGGCGCCCGCCCACCTTGCGTCCCGAGGGATTCGTGCGGACACGGTTCGCGTGGTGGGTGAGCGCAGATGACAGCCAGAGCACCCTGCTCTCCACCTCGCGCAGAACGCCGAAGTCGTCCTGAGTGTCGGGCGGCGTTGTTACTGGGCTGCTCATGACTGACCAACTCCTGCGGTCGGCGGCGACTTCGCAGAGGCCACCTGACCATCAGCGCGTGAGCGGTCCACTCAGCCGCTCTTGAACTGGAGCCAAGTTAGTTATGAGACATTGATCCAGTCAACACTTGGGACAACAGCGTGGAATCTACCGTGTCATTCTCATGACTCAGCGCCAAGAGTTGAGATAGTCTCGCCGGGCGGGCAGGAAGCGACCACCTGCCCGCCGACCATGACTGCCCTAGGCGCGCGGAGCCGCGTAGCGAGCCGCGAGTGCCGACTGGTTGCCACCCCCGCCGAAGGCGGTCTCCGCGGCGAGCAAGGCCTCCAGGGCGGAGTCCTGACCCTCCAGACCGGGGGCGCAGACGGTCTCACCCAGGCGCAGCCCGGCCAGGCTGGCCGATGCCACGTCCTCGGGCGTCATCGCCCAGGGGATGTTGTAGCCGGCGCCGCTGTTCCACTCCGTTGCCACCACGCCGGGGCACAGCACCTGGACGCGGAGCGGGGTGTCGGCGAGTTCGTTGGCGAGGGTGCGGGTGAAGCCCAGGGTGGCGGCCTTCGCGGCGACGTACAGGGTGCGCCGGGGCATTCGCGGGTCCGTGAGACCCGCGCTGAAGGCGAGGAGCGAGGCGACGGTGACGATGGTGCCTTCGCCTGCCGCGAGCATTCCGGGAAGCGCGGCGTGCACCAGCCGGACGGGAGCGACGGCGTTGAGGGTGAGCAGGTGGTCGATGTCGGCCGACTCGACATCGGCGAGCGGGGCGTAGCCGCCGGCGCCGGCGTTGCTGATCAGCGTGCGTACGTCCCCGGCGGCCAGACGGTCGGTGACAGCGGTGATCCCGTCGTGGGTCATGAGGTCGGCGGGCAGCACCTCGACGGCTGCTCCATGGGTACGAAGTTCCTCGGCGAGGTCGGCGAGCCGGTCGGCGCGTCGCGCCACCAGGACGAGGTCGTGGTCGCCGGCCAGGAGCCGGGCGTAGGCGGCGCCGATGCCGGAGGAAGCGCCGGTGATCAAAGCGATGGTACGAGTCATGAACCCAGTGTTATTCAAGCACTGGAGTACTGTCAAACGCTTGATGGTTATGAAGTGTCATATCCTTCTCCCGTGATACGAAACAATGAGGAGCTCGTCGAGCCCAACGCTCTTGACCGGGTGACCTGGGCGCTGCGCCGCGCGGAACTGGCCGTACAGGCACTCAAGGAGCAGCGGCTGCGCCCGCTGGGCCTGGCGGCCTCGCACTACACCCTCCTGATGTCGGTGCACTCCGACCCTGGGCTGACCGGCGCCGAGCTGGCCCGCCGCCTCAACGTAACCCCGCAGGCCGTCGCCTCACTGGTGGCACGACTGGAGAGCCGCGGGCAGCTGGAGAGACGCGAGCACCCGCGCCACCGCCACGTGCAGGAGTTGCACCTCACCGACACCGGGCGCGAGATTCTGCGCGCGGCCGACAAAGTGATCGCCGGCATCGAGCTGCAGATCATCGACGGTCTCGGCCCGGAGGAGAGCACCCAACTGCGGGGGCTGCTCGACCGGGTGGCCGAGACGGTTCGCGAGGACTGAGCCGCGGCAGGCCCTCAAGAAGGACCAGTGGTCAGGCAGTTAAGGATCAGTGGTCAGGCAGTTGGCTGTGATCAGGCGTTTGACATATGCCCAGGTGTCGTATTCTCGCCGCGTGAGACACGATGATGACGGGCTGATCGCTGCCGACGCACTGGACCGGGTGACTTGGGCAATGCGGCGGGCGGAGTGGGCTGCCCAGGCCTGGAAGGATCAGCGGTTGCGACCGCTGGGTCTCGCGGCCGCACAGTACACCCTGTTGATCAACGTCCATTCCGATCCAGGTCTGACCGGCGCAGAACTGGCCCGCCGCCTGAACGTCACCCCGCAGGCAGTGGCCTCCCAGGTGACCCGCCTGGAGGAGCGCGGCCACCTGGAACGCCGACCGCACCCGCGCCACCGCCACGTGCAGGAGTTGCACCTCACCGACGCCGGCCGCGAGATCCTGCGTGATGCCGATGCCGTGATCGTGGAGATCGAACAGCAGATCGCCGAGAAGCTCGGTCCCGAGAAGACCTCGCAGCTGAGGGCACTCCTCGATGAGGTGGCTGACGCGGTCCGGGCGCCTTGACCGGTCCCGTTCCAAAGGGGAAGCGGGCCCGTGCCCGGCTGCGCCGAGCGCGCCGATCACCGCCCGTGCTGTTCCGCGCTTCCAGCGGCGCGTTCCGCCCCTGACCCAAGGAGAACCGGTGGGCGTCCCCACACTCGATCCCCTAGACCTCCAGATCATGCAAGCGCTGCAGCTCGACGGGCGCGCCCCCTTCAGCCGTATCGCCGCCGTCCTCGGGGTCTCCGACCAGACCGTCGCCCGGCGGTACCGACGGCTGCGCAGCACCGTCAACGTGCGGGTGCTGGGCATGACGGACGAGAACCGCCTCGGCCGCCAGAGCTGGATCGTACGCATGCACTGCCCCCCGGACGTGGCGGAACAGCTCGCGGACGCACTCGCCAAGCGCCCGGACACGCTCTACGTGAATCTCATCTCCGGTGGCACCGAGGTCGTGTGCGGCATGAAACCACGCAGCCGAAAGGAGCGGGACGAACTGCTCTTCGACCGGCTCCAGCGCACCCGGCAGATCGTCACGGTGACCGCCCACTGCCTGCTGCACTCCTTCTACGGCGGCCCACTGGGCCGGCTGAACAAGTCCAACGCGCTCACCGCCGGCCAGGAGGCCGCTCTGCGACTGCCGACTCCGGTGTCGCTCGATGTCCCTGTCACTCTGGACGCGGCCGACAAGGCGCTGCTCGCGATGCTCCGCCGCGACGGCCGGGCCACCCTCACCGACCTGCGGAAGGCCACAGGCCAGTCGGAGTCGGCGGTCACACGGCGGCTCGAGACCCTGCGCTCGACCGGCGTGCTGTACTTCGACGTGCAGTACGACCACGGGCCTCTCGGGCAGGAAGTCGGCGCGATGCTCTGGCTCACCGTGGCACCCCGCGCACTCGCCGACGTCGGCCGCAGCCTCGCCGCACACCCTGAGGTGCATTTCGCCTCCGCCACCACGGGTCAGGCCAACATCGTCGCCTCCGTCCACTTCCGGAGCCCCGACGAGCTGTACACCTACCTGAGCGAGAGGATCGGTGCCCTCAGCGGCATCCAGGCGGTGGAGTCGGCTCTCATCCTGCGCCAGGTCAAGCAACTCAGTTACGAACCGAACCGCTGACCCGGCACGCGATCGCGCCGAGATCGGCGCGTCGCGGTCCGGGACCCATGGGAGTACGGGTCCCGGACCACGCGCGGGCGCCTTCCCGTCCCCACGGACGCGCCCCATACCGGTACCGGCCGCTCCATGCCCTCGGTGCGACCCGGCCCGGTACGTTCTGCCGGCCTGCCTCTCGGAGGGCCGCGCTGATCAGGTGACCGGATCAGCTCTCCGGATGAGCCAGCTCCAGGTCGAACTCACGTCCCGGCCCGTCCACGGCTATCGGCGCGGCAACCGGCGGATATCCGCCGGCGACAACCGAGTAGTCGCCCGCGTCCAGGTCGGCGAAGACATAGCCGCCGTCAGGCCCGGTGGTCGCCGTGCCGATCACGTTGCCCGCCTCGTCCACGAGCGTGACCCGCGCGTCGGTCAGCGGCCGGCGATCGGCACCCGCCCGCACGGTGCCCCGAAGCACTGCCCCCGGCCACAACGCCACGTCCAGACGGGCGAGTCGAGGGCCGAACACCCGCACCGGAAGAGCGGCGGGCCGGAACCCCGCCGCGTTCACGATCACCGTGACATCACCCTGCGGCAGCTCTCCGAACGCGAACGCGCCTGCCGCGTCGGTCGTTTCGGCCGCCAGCGCCTCTCCCCGCGCGTCCGTCACCGCCACCGTCGCACCCTGCACGGGCGCCCCGTCTCCGGCGGTGACCACTGTGCCGGCCAACCCGCTGTTCGCGGACAGCAGGACGTCGTGCGACAACGGCTCCTCCCCCACCACCACGGTGGACGCCTGCGGTTGGTGGCCCTGGGCCGCCGCGATCAGCACGTACGATCCCGCGCTCGGTGCGTCCAGACGGTAACGGCCTCCGAGATGGGCCACGGCCAGGCCCAGCTGTCGCCCACCCAGTGAGATCAGTGTCAGCGTGGCTCCCTCGACGGCCTCCCCTCCGGTCTCGAGTGTCCGGCCGTACAGGGCGGGACCCCGTCCACCATCAGGGACCCACGTGTCAGCCCCGGCTGCGGAGCCGACCGCGCCCAGCCGCTGCTCAAGCCCGCCCGACCACCCCCCGGCATGGGCACCGACCAGCACCGGCTCCGGCTCCGGCTCCGGCGCGAACTCGGACTCGGACTCGGACTCGGCGGAAGGCCCGGCGTCCTCGGGTGCCACCTGATCCGCAGAGCCGGCAACAGGTGTCATGGTGTGCTGCGGAGTTCGCAGCAGTACCGCGCCGACGAGTGCGGCAACCAGGGCCAGGCAAGCGGCCACGATCAGGCACAGATAGAGGCCGTCGAGGAAGGCCTCACCCAACGCGCCCATGGCCCGACCTGTGTCCTGGCCGAGGTTCACATGGGCCGCCGCTCCCAGGCCGCCCGCGTCCACGGCGTCGGTGATCCGGTGGGCCGCCGCCCCGGTGAGGCCGACATCGCGCAGGTGGCCGGGCAGGGTGTCGGCGCTCTTCGTCGTCAGCAGGGTGCCCAGCACGGCCGGGCCGAGCACAGCGCCGACCTGGCGGAAGGCGTTGTTGCCCGCCGCCGCCATACCGGCCAGGTGGTGCGGCACCGCCGCGACCGCCGTGGCGGTCATCGGGGTGATCACCAGTCCGAGGCCGAGGCCGAGCAGGGCCAGCCGCCAGGCCAGCGGGCCGAAGCCGGTCCCGGCGTCGATCGCGGTCAGGGACAGCAGCGACCCCGCGGTGACCAGCAGGCCGGTAGTGATCATGAATCGGGGCGGGATCCGGTGCATGAGGCGGCCTGCCAGCGCGCCCACGACCAGGGACATCACGCTGACGACCAGCAGCCGGTAACCCGCGTGCAGAGTGTCGAGGCGCTGCACCAGGCCGAGGTAGAGACTGAGGACGAAGAAGAAACCGATCAGCCCCAGGAACGTGATCATGGCGATCAGTGCCGTAGCGCTGAAGGCCGCGCTACGGAAGAGCGACAGGTCGAGCATCGGGTCGGCGCTGCGCCGCTCGACCAGGACGAAGGCGATGGCACCGACCACGGCCACCGACAGGGCCGCGATCACCCGGCCCTCGGTGAACGACGCGGCACCGCCCTCGATGACGCCGTAGACCAGCGCGGTGATCGTCACCGCCGCGGTGATCTGACCGGGCCAGTCCAGCCGACGCTCACCGGGCGCGCGGGAGTCCTTCACCAGGGGTGCCGCGACCGCCAGGGTGATGGCCGCCACCGGTATGGCCGGCAGGAAGATCCAGCGCCAGGTCGTGTGGTCGAGGATCACACCGGCGATCAAGGGGCCGACGGCCAGCGCGGCCATCAGGGACGCCGCCCAGAGCCCGACGAACGTGCCACGTTTGCGCGGATCGGGTACGGCATGGCTGATCAGCGCCAGCGTCGACGGCAGCAACGCGGCCGCGCCCAGCCCGGCGCACGCCTGACCGACCCACAGAACCTCGATCGACTGTGCCGACAGTGCGATCGCGGCTCCCGCGCCTGCCAGCGCGAGGCCTGTCAGGTACACCTTCCTGCGGCCGTGTACGTCTCCGAAGACCCCGGCGGTCAGGATGAAAGCGGCCATGGGGAGCTGGAACGCGGACGAGACCCAGGTCAGTTGGGAGGTCGACGCGTGCAACGCGCTCTGGATGGTGGGCAGGCTCACCGAGACGGTGGTCACCGGCAGATAGGCAACGAACATTCCGAGACAGGCCATGACCACTGTGGCCACCTGCCGTTCTCGTGGCTCGTTCACCGATGGCGCGACGTTCACGAAACTCTCCCTTGTGGCGCGGCGGGGCCGCACTCGACCGACAGGTCGACACCTTCCGGCCACTCCTGCCTCCCGAGCCAGCCACCGTCTCCAGAACCCGGAAAACCGACACCCGGAGCGGTCTCGCTGAGGATTTCCGACGGGCCGACGGCTTTGGAGCCCAGTACGGGCAAGCCCTCACCCTGACTCCGGGCCCGCCCAGGAATTTCGATCACAGCGGGCGACGACGAGCGTCACCCCAAGGTCGCTGCCGCCGACAGCGGCGTACCGCGGTCGTGGTACAGGCAGTGACCGCCGCAGGGCGACGCGAAGACCGACCCCCTTGAACGAGCCTGGAGGCCCAAAGCAACACGGAGGTGGACTGTGATCGAGGTGAACAACCTCAGTAAGAGGTACGGCGACAAGCTCGCGGTCGACGCACTGAGCTTCACCGTGCGCCCTGGAGTGGTGACCGGATTTCTCGGGCCCAACGGGGCGGGCAAGTCGACGACGATGCGGATGGTCATGGGACTGGACCGGCCGTCGTCCGGAACCATCCGCGTCAACGGCCGCCCCTACGAGCAGCACAAGGCCCCGCTGCAGGAGATCGGGGCACTGCTGGAGGCGAAGGCGATCCACCCTGGTCGCTCGGCGTACAACCACCTGCTCGCGCTGGCGGCGAGCAACGGCATCGGCAGGCAGCGGGTGCTGGAGGTGATCGACATGGTCGGTCTGACGGAGGTGGCCCGCAAGCGTGCGGGCGGCTTCTCGCTGGGCATGGGACAGCGGCTGGGCATCGCCTCGGCACTGCTCGGCGACCCGCACATCGTCATGCTGGACGAGCCGGTCAACGGCCTCGACCCCGAAGGCGTGCTGTGGATCCGCAACCTCCTGAAGGACCTCGCGGACCAGGGGCGGACCGTCTTCGTCTCCTCCCACCTGATGACCGAGATGGCGTTGATCGCCGAGGACCTCATCGTGATCGGGCGCGGCCGGCTGCTGTCCGCGGGCCCACTCGCCGACTTCATCGCCCAGTCCGCCGGCCGGAGTGTGCGAGTGCAGTCGCCGCAGGCCGCGTCCCTGCGTGACCTTCTGCTGGGGGACGGCGTCTCGGTCAGCAGCAGCCGGCCCGGTGTGCTGGACGTCCAAGGGCTGGAGGCCTCCGAGATCGGCGAACGCGCCGCGGCCGCCGGGCTGGTGCTGCACGAGTTGTTCGTTCAGGAGGCGTCGCTGGAGGAGGCGTTCATGGAACTGACCCGCGACTCCGTCGAATACCACGCCACCACCGCCGAGTTCGCCACCGCCGGAAGGACGAACCGATGAGCACCACCGCCCTCGACACCCAGGACGCACAGGACTCACGGAAGCCGACCGAGACCGCCGGTCGGCACGCGGGCGGTCAGCAGGTCACCTTTCCGCGGGTCGTCCACATGGAATGGATCAAGCTGCGGTCGCTGCGCTCGACGCTCTACACGCTGGCGATCACCGTGGCCCTGGTCATCGGCTTCGGGCTGCTGTTCAGCAGTGTGGTCGGTTCGGGAGACGGCCCGGGAGAGGACGATTTCGGTGACCCGACCTCGATCAGCCTGGGCGGGGTGATGCTCGCCGCGCTGGCCGTCGCGGTGCTCGGGGTTCTGATGAGCGCCGGCGAATACGCCACCGGATCCATCCGCGCCACGCTGGCCGCGGTCCCCTCACGCTTGCCTGTGCTGTGGGGCAAGGTGACCGTCTTCGCCGTGGTGAGCTTCGCGCTCATGCTCGTCGCGGTCCTGGGGGCCTTCCTGGCCGGTCAGTCGGTCATGTCCTCCCGCGGTCTGGAGACCACGGCACTGTCCGATCCAGGGGTGTTCCGGGCGCTTGTCGGCGCGGCGGTCTACCTCACCGGAGCCGGGCTGATCGGACTGGCGGTCGGCGTCCTGCTGCGCAACACCGCCGGAGCGATCACCCTCGTGGTGGGCTCGCTGTTCGTGGTGCCCGGCCTGATCCAGCTGCTGCCCAGCAGCTGGAACGACGCCATCGGGCCGTATCTGCCGTCGAACGCGGCGAACGCGGTCATGACGGTGCGGACGGCCAGTGACTCGCTGTCCCCTGGGTCCGGGCTCGCGGTGTTCGCCGTCTACATCGTCGTGCTCCTGGCCGGCGCGGCCGTACTGTTCAAGCGACGCGACGCGTGATCCCGGTCGCCGCGGTCACGCCGTCAACCCGCTCGTACGCCTTCAGGCGTGAGGACAGACGGCCACATCTGTCCGAAACCGGGGATCTGTACTGAGGATCTGTACTAAGGAACGGTGAAGCCGTGATCGGACCGGCGTCGCTGCAACGGGTGACCGGCGCTCACCCGCGCCTGCTGGATGCCGCCCTCGCCACCCTCGTGGGCGGTGTCGGCCTGTTGCCCCTGCTGTTCGGACGGTGGCCCGACGGCGTACGGCCGTCGGGCGCCGACGCCGTCGCCGCGGCGGCCGCGTTCCTGCTTCTGCTGGCCCGCCGCCGCGCGCCACTGCCCGTCCTGGCGCTGACAGTGCTCGGAGAGGTGACCTTCACCGTCCTCGCGTCGTATCCGTCGCGGGTGCTGAAGATCGCCGCGTTCATCGCGGTCTACACCGTGGCCCGAACGGTCCGCCGGCGGATCGCCTTGATCGCCGTCCTGGGCACGGCCCTCTCCCTGTACGCGGTCATCACCTATGCGACGGATTCGGCCGCCGGGCCTGAGGCCGGTGCCGTGTTGGCCTGGACCGGGATGTTCGCCGCAGTCGGGGCCACCGTACGCACCTGGCACGACTACGCCGCCGCGATGGAGGAGCGAGCGCTGCGGGCCGAGGCGGGCAAGGAAGAAGAGGCGCGCCGCCGGGTCGCCGAGGAGCGGCTGCGCATCGCGCGGGAACTCCACGACGTGATCGCCCACCACATCGCCCTGATCACCATTCAGGCAGGGGTCGCAGGTCACTTCCTGCGAGGCCGGCCCGATCAGGCCGAGGTGGCGCTCGGTCACATCCGTGACGCCGGCCGCACGGTGCTGGACGAACTGGGCCCGCTGCTGCACGTACTGCGCCAGTCCGATGACGAGAAGACGGACGAGACACAACCGACCGAGCCTGTGCCCGGCCTGTCCCGCCTCGGAGGGCTCCTCGAATCGCTGACCGCCGCCGGGCTGAGCGTCCGCCACCGAAATTCCGGCCCTCCGCGCCCGCTGCCGACCGCGATCGACCTGGCCGCCTACCGCGTCATCCAGGAAGGGCTGACCAACGCACACAAGCACGGCGCGACCGCCGCCGAGGCGGAACTGCTCGTCGACTACGGGCACGACGAACTGCACATCCGGATCACCAACCCCCTGGACGTCGGCCCGTACCCGGCGTCGGCCTCCACGGGCACCGGGCACGGGCTGACGGGCATGCGCGAGCGCGCCCACGCGGTCGGCGGCAGCCTCCATGCCGGTGCGGACGCCGATGGCCGTTTCCGTCTCGCTGTGGATCTACCGCTGCCCGCGGCCGGACCGCCGACCGACACTCGCACGTCGGACTGGCCGGGCACGGCCCTGCCGACGACCGCCGCCAACGGGAGGAGGCAGGGATGACCGTCCGCGTTCTGCTCGCCGACGACCAGGCCCTCGTACGCACCAGCTTCCGCATGCTCATCGAGTCGGAGCCGGACCTGGAGGTCGTCGGAGAGGCGGCGACGGGCGAAGAGGCGGTCGCCCTGGCCCGAAGTACCCGTGCCGACGTCGTGCTGATGGACATCCGGATGCCGGACATGGACGGCCTCGCAGCCACCCGAGCCATCTCCGCGGACGAAGACCTCGCGGGCGTCCGGGTGCTGATCCTGACGACCTTCGAAGCCGACGAGCACGTCTTCCACGCGCTGCGCGCCGGGGCCAGCGGGTTCCTCGGCAAAGGCGTGGAACTCTCCTACCTCCTCGACGCCATCCGGCTGGTCGCCCGCGGAGAGGCGCTGCTGTCACCCAGGGCGACCAGGACACTCATCGCCCACTACCTCGCCTCACCCGACAGGACGAGCACTCCGACCCCGGAGCTGACGGCGCTGACCGACCGCGAGCGCCAAGTGCTCCATTTCGTGGCCGCCGGACTCTCCAACGACACCATCGCCGAACAGCTCCACATCTCGCCCTCGACCGCCAAGACCCACGTGAACCGCATCATGACCAAGCTCGGCGTCCGCGACCGCGCCCAACTCGTCGTGATCGCCTACCAGAACGGCTACGCCCACCCCGGCGCATGACCGACCGCACACCATTCGGTGCGCCGGGTACCCGTCGGCTGCGCTGCCTGACAGCGTGCGGGGGTTACGGCACCATCGCCAGGCCGACGTAGCCCGCGGGGAGCATCAGTGTGTTCGGCACAGCCCGTAGACCGCCGCCGCGCCTCGGGGGAGGAGGACACGGCGGCGGCCCCGGTGTCCGACGGTGCGGCGTCGCAGGCCGCCGGACGCTTGGGAGCCCGGGTGGCCGGGTGAGTGCACCGGCCACCCGGGGGCTCAGAGCAGTGCTTCGGCGGTGATGGGCAGTTCGCGGATGCGGCGGCCGCTGGCGTTGAAGACCGCGTTGGCGATGGCGGGCGCCACCCCGACGATGACGATCTCGCCGAGTCCCTTGACGCCGATCGGGTCGGCTTCGTAGTCCTCCCCCTCGACGAAGATCGCCTTCATTTCAGGCATGTCGGCGTGTGTCGGCACGAGGTAGTCGGCGAGGTTGGCGTTGACGATCCTGCCGTCGCGGTGGTCGGTGACCGTGTGCTCCAGAAGGGCATGACCGATACCGCCGGTCATGGCCCCGATGGCCTGACTGTCGGCGAGCCTCGGGTTGATGATCCGGGCGGCGTCGTACACGCCGACCATGCGCCGTACCCGTACCAGGCCGAGGCGGGCGTCGACTGCGACTTCGGCGAACGTCGCGGCGTAGGCGTAGAAGGAGAACTTCTCCGATTCCGGCGCCCCGGCGTACGAGCCCATCGCTTCGAGGTGGGTGCGGTTGTTGCGGGCCAACAGCCGCCGGTACGTCTCCCCGCGGGTGGGCTCGTCCTTCACATACAGCCGGCCGCCTCGTACGACGATGTCGGCGGCGTCGGCTCCGTACAGCGGGGAGTCCTCGTCGTCGACCGCGAGCGTGATCGCCTGCTTGCGCAGCTTGTCGCAGCCGTCCTGGACAGCGGATCCGACACTGGCCATGGTCTGCGACCCGGCGTGGACGGGGGCCGGGGGCATGAGGGAGTCGCCGAGCAGGAAGGTCACCTGACGCATGGTCAGGCCGAGGGCGTCGGCGGCCACCTGACTCATGGACGTGGCCGTGCCGGGACCCATGTCGCTGGTCGCGGACTGCACCAGGGCGGTGCCGTCGGCGTCGAGCCGGACCGAGGCCTGGGCCGCGCTGCGCTGGGTGTCGTAGACGCCGGCGGCCATCCCCATACCGATAAGCCAGTCGCCGTCGCGCACCGAGCGGGGCTCGGGGTTGCGCCGGTGCCAGCCGAACTCGCGGGCGCCCGCGCGGTAGCACTCGCGCAGGCGACGGGTGGAGAAGGGCAGACTGGTGGACTCGTCGTCGGCGGGTTCGTTGCGCAGCCGCAGCTCGATCGGGTCCAGGCCCAGTTCGTGAGCGAGCTCGTCCATCGCCGACTCGACGGGGAAGGCGCCGCTGGCGTAGCCGGGGCCGCGCATGAACCACGGCGTGCTCACGTCCAGCGGGACGTGACGGTAGGCCTGACGGACGTTGGGCGTGCTGTAGAGCATCCGGCCCGGTTCCAGGACGTGTTCGCTGTGCCGTTCGTAGCGGGAGCTCTCGGTGCGGATGTCGTGCGCCGACGCGGTCAGGCGGCCCTGCCGGTTGCCGCCGAGGCTCAGTTCGTACTCGTATGCGGGCCGGAATCCCACGCCGAAGTACAACTGCCTGCGCGTGAGCACGAGTTTCACGGGGCGTTTCACTTCGCGGGCGGCCAGGGCCGCGGTGACGGCGTGCACGTAGGTACGGGCGGCACTGCCGAAGGCCCCGCCGACGAACGGCGAGATGACGCGGACGCTGCCGGGCGCAATGCCGAACTCGCCGGCCAGGGTGCGCACGGCGCCCACCACGTTCTGGGTCTTCTCCCAGACGGTCAGCCGGTCACCGTCCCAGCGTGCGACGGTGGCGTGCGGCTCCATCGGGTTGTGGTGGTTGCGGGCCATCCGGTATGTCAGGTCCAGCCGGACCGGGGCAGATTCCAGGGCTGCGTCGGCGTCGCCGCGCGCATAGGTCTCCGGGTCGTCGTCGGGTTCGGCGACGCTGATGTCCGTCGAGACGGACTCGGCATCGTAGGAGACCCGCACCAGGCTCGCGGCGTGCTGTGCGCTCTCCAGTGTGGTCGCCACCACGACCGCGACGGGCTGTCCGAAGAACCGGACCCGGTCGTCCTGGAAGGGACGCAGCCGCTGGCCCGGTGGGAATCCCCCTTGGACAGGCGGCAGCCTGGGCGCGTTGAGGTGACTGATCACCTTCAGGACGCCGGTCTCGGCTTCGGCGGCGCGGGCATCGATGCCGGTGACACGGCCCCGGCCGACACTGCTCTCGACGAGAACCGCGTGCACGACCCCGTCGGGGCTGTTGTCGGCGGCGTACTTCGCCTTCCCGGTCACCCTCAGCCGTGCGTCGACCCGGGGCTCTGCCGCACCGACGGCTGCCTGCGGCTGCGGGCTCATTTGGTGCCTCCTACGATGCGCAACTCGCGTTCGACAGTGCGTTTGAGCAGCTCGACCTTGAAGCCGTTGTGCGCAAGGGGGCTGGCCCCGACGGCCGCTTGCTGCGCGGCGGCCGCCCACAACGACTCCGAGGGACGCTCACCCACGAGATGCAACTCGACTGCGGGCAGCTTCCACGGCACCGTGCCCACTCCCCCGGCAGCTACCTTCGCCTCCTGGATCACGCCACCGCGCACGTGCAGTGCGACGGCGGCCGACGTGAGCGCGAACTCGTACGACTGCCGGTCGCGCACCTTCAGATAGCCGGACTTCAGAGGGCGCGGAAGCGCCTGGATCTCGACCGCTGTGATCAACTCGCCCTGCCGGAGAGCCTGTTCACGCTGCGGAGTACTGCCCGGCCGCAGCAGGAAGTCGGCGAAGGCGACACGGCGTTCCCCGTCCGGGCCCAGCAGGTGCACGGTCGCCTCCAGTGCCGCGAAGGCCACGGCGGCGTCGGAGGGGTGGGTCGCCACGCAGTCGTCGGAGGTACCGAGGATCGCGTGGGTGCGGTTGAAGCCTTCGAGCGCCGCACAACCCGAGCCGAGGTCGCGCTTGTTGCAGTCGGCGCTCACGTCACGGAAGTACGTGCACCGGGTGCGCTGCATGATGTTGCCGCCGATGGTGGCCATGTTCCGCAGCTGCGCCGACGCGCTCAGTTCCAGCGCCTGGGAGATGACGGGGTACAGAGTGCGCACCTTGGGGTGGGCAGCGGCCTCGGCCATGGAGACCAGGGCGCCGATGCGCAGGCCCCCGCTCTTGGTGCCGGTGACCTCGCGCAGCGGGAGCGCACTGATGTCGACGAGCGTGTCGGGGCGTTCGACGGTCTCCCGCATCAGGTCGACGAGTGTGGTGCCGCCGGCGATGTAACGCCCGCCGCGCCGACCGGCGTTGAGGGCCTCACGCGTGTCCGCGGCCTTGGTGAAGGTGAAGGGATACATGGGGATCAGCCCTTCCGGCCGGCGGCCTGCTCGACCGCCCGCTCGATCTTCACGTAGCAGCCGCAGCGGCACAGGTTGCCGCTCATCCACTCCCGGATCTCCTCGGTGGAGCCGGTGTGCCCCTCCTGGATGCACCCGACGCCGGACACGATCTGCCCCGGCGTGCAGAAACCGCACTGGAAGGCGTCCTGGTCGATGAACGCCTGCTGCAGCGGGTGGAGCCGGTCGCCCTTTGCCAGGCCCTCGATCGTGGTGACCTCGGCGCCTTCCAGACGCACCGCGAGCGTCAGACAGGAGTTGACCCGGCGTCCGTCGACCAGGACCGTGCAGGCGCCGCAGGCCCCGGCGTTGCAGCCCTTCTTCGAACCGGTCAGGTCGAGACGCTCACGCAGCAGGTCGAGGAGCGAGGTGCGGTTGTCGACCGTGAGGGTGCGCCGGACTCCGTTGACCGTCAAGGAGACACGGCTGCCAGGTGGCGCTTCGACGGCGCCCGCTTCCTCGGCGGCGAGCGCGGGCGACCCTGCGACCAGGTCGCCGACCACGGCGGCTCCGCCTACAGCCGTGGTCGTGGCGATGAAGGTACGCCGGGTGGGCGCGGATGGGGACTCGACTGGAGGAGTCTCGGCTTGGACGGGATGTTCGGCGGGCATGTCCACTCTCCCTCAATGGGGTGCGGGTCGATGGGGGCGGTCGGTCGTCGAGGGCTCAGACATGGCCGTGCCGCTCCACGAAGGCGCGCCCGTTGCTCAGGCCGGCTGCTGTTCCCTCGTGCCGGCGAGAAGGGTGGGTGCCACCGCACGGCAGGACCAACAGCCGGACGGGGCAGGCCGTGAAGCGGTGCGCCACGGCCGCGTCGGCCGCACCCGAATCGATGGCCGGGTCGTTCCGCCGGTCCGGCCACAGAGCCACCGGAGTGAAGTCGCGGTCGGCCGCCAAAGGCTGGAAGCAGACGGCACTGCCAGCCGAAGGGCCGTCGGTGATCAGGGTCAGGATCCGGAGCACAGGTACAGCATTAACCTCCTGATGGACATCAAGCAAGCGTTAGCGCATCAAGCATCTTTACACTCACACGACTCTTTGCGCCCATGCAGTTCCGCCACAGGGAGGACGGCCACCCGCCCCCGCCGACAGGCCGTGACTCACTCACCGAGATCACGCCGCGCCGGAGCCCGCACGACGCAGGTCCGACGACGGCAAGGCATCAGGATTGAGCTCGGCGAGCACGCGGAGCAGCAAGGAATGAAACACTGCCCGCTCAGCCGGAGCGAGGACCACGAGCGCTTCTCCGTCGAGTCGCTCCACGACCTCCCGCGCCCGATCGGCGAGCTTCGCGCCGCGGTCGGTGATGGTCAGCTGAACGGTTCTACGGCTCGAAGGGTGGTCGTGGCGAGCCAGAAGGCCGCGGCTCACCAGTGCGTTGACGGCGGCTCCCATGGACTGGGGAGTGATACCGGTCCGACGCGCGATCTCCGCCGCCGAGATGCCCGGCGTCCAGACCACGTGCTGCAGAGCGTTGTGCTGCGCCGCCGTGAGGTCGAGCGAACGCAGCGCTCTCTCAAGACGGGTTCCCATCACATGCACCATCTGCCACGCGAGGTAGCCCATGCGTGTGGACGGATCTGCGTGAGTGCGGCTCATGAGCAGCCCCTGGAATCAATAGTAAGGTACCTTATATTTCCATGATAGAACTATCAGGTACCTTGTAATCACGGATGGAGAGCCCTCTCCCATGCCCACACCACCCACCACTTCCGTCGAACCGCGCCACGCGCCCCATCACCACGCGATGGACAGTGCTCCGGCGCCGCAGGGTGCCACCGGGTTGAAGGCGGTCCTGCTCCCGGTCGTGATCGTGCTGGCCATCGGCTCGATCTTCGTCAGTGTGTTCCTGGCCGCCTTTCACGCCCCGCGGCCGCACGACCTTCCGGTCGGCGTCGTCGGGACGACCCAGCGGCTCGAGCAGATCACCGGAGGGCTGGAGCTCGGGCTGCCCGGCGGATTCGAGGTGAAGCGCTACGCCGACGAGAACGCGGCCCGCCACGCGCTGCAGGACCGGAAGGTGTACGCCGCCTACGTCACCGGCCCCGGAAGGTCCGCCGAGTTGTTCCATGCCGGAGCCAACGGCCCCTCCGTGACCTCGACCGTCACCGGCGCCTTCTCCGGTGTCGCCGAGGCGAACGGCGACCGGCTGACCGTGCGGGACATCGTGTCGGCCTCGGCGGGCGACACCCGCGGCATGTCGGTGTTCTACGCCGGGTTCGGCGTCGTCCTTGCCGGGTTCCTGTTCGGCATGATGACCTACCAGATGGCTCCCCGGCTGGAGTACCGGTGGCGGATGGCCAGTCTGGCCGCCTTCAGCGTCCTCGCCGGCGTCCTGGTGGCGGTGATAGCCGGGAGCCTGGGCTTCGCGGCACTTCCGGGACCCTTCCTGGGCATCGCGGGGGTCATCGCCCTGATGGCCGCGGCCGTCGGCAGCGCGACCATGGCGTTCATGCGCCTCTTCGGCCGGGCCGGGATGTCGCTGGCCGCCGTGGTCCTGTTCACCTTCGGCAACAGCACGAGTGGCGGCACACTGCCCACCGCCTACCTGCCCGACTGGCTTCATCCGTTCTCGGAGATCCTCCCGGTGGGAGTCGGCGTGCGAGCCGTCCAGGGCCTGTCCCACTTCGGCAACGACGGGCTCACCGCCGGCATCGTCGTCCTGGTGACATGGATCCTGGTTGCCGCCGCGCTGCTCTTCTGGCGTGATGCCCTCGGATCACGCCGTGCAGCAGTCGACTGACCCGGGCCGTACGCCGCGTTCTCGTAGACTGCGGCCGTGACCGATGCGGCGTTCCCCACCACCGGATATCTCGCCTGGCAGTTCTCCCAGATCATCGCCGGACGACTGGAACGGGCGCTGCGCGCGGAGGACCTCACGTTGGCGCAGCACAATGCTCTGCAGCAAGTCATCTGGACGCCGGGAGTGTCCGCCGCGGAGATCGCGCGCCGCTCCGGCATCACGGCCCAGTCCATGGGGGCCGCGGTGAGCGGGCTCGTCGAGCGAGGACTGCTGCGGCGTGAACCGCATCCGACCAGCCGCCGCAGCATGTGCCTGTTCGCGACTGCCGAGGGAAACGAGACGGCCGCTCGTGCGGCGTCGATCGCCCGTCGGATCGAATCGGAGACGACCTCGCCGCTCTCCCCTGACGACAAGGACGCCATTCACCGGCTGCTCCACCGCTTGGTCGAGGAACTGAACCCCGACGCACTTGCCGTCGACAGCCGATCGTTGAACTAGCCCCGGACAGCGGAAAGACGCGGGACACAGGTCACCAGGCACAGGTGAGCGCCGCTCTGGAGACGCAGTCCCGACGCGGACCGAGCGACGTGCATCGACGCACCGCGAGCAAAGGATCGGGATGCCATGAGCAGTGCCGAGAGCCGTCCGCCGTCGTACGGATCCACCCGCGGTCGTCCCCGCAGCGAAGCCGTGGAACAGGCCATCCTGGAGGGGGTGATGAAGCTCCTGGAGGACGGCGTTCCGCTGGCTGATGTCTCCATCGAACGCATCGCTCGCTCCGCCGACGTCGGCAAGGCCGCCATCTACCGGCGCTGGAGCGACAAGGAGGATCTGTTCGTCGACGTGATGCGCGCCGCCGAGCCCGCGGAGCCCGAGCTCCCCGGCACCTCCATGCACGACGACCTGGTCGTTCTGCTGGAGTCGCTGCGCCAACGCGCCCTGGTCAGCGGCTTGTCGGCGATCCTCCACAACGCGCACGCCCAGATGAGGAGCAGCCCGAAACTATGGGCCGCCTACCATTCCGGCGTGATCACTCCCCGACGCGATCTCGGCCTGGAGATCCTCCGCCGAGGCCGGACGAACGGGGAACTACGTACGGACGTCGACCTGGAGCTGGCTGTCGAAATGTTCGTCGGTCCCCTGCTCACCCGCGCGTTCATACGCCACGACCCCGACCTCCCGGACGGACTGGCCGAACAGATCGTCGACACCGTCCTCCACGGCCTACGGCCCGTCAGCTCCCCGAGCGCTTGACCAGGCGGGGCAGCAGGCGGTGGGCGTTGGCGGTGGTCAGGGACTGCCATCGGCGGCCCCGGTCAGCGCCCCGTTGTCCAGCGTCCAGTCCGGACCGTAGAGCACTGGGCGCGGGGCGAGATGACGTCACCCACACCGGAGACGGTCAGCCCGAGCAACGGCCACGTGAGTGTCCGGGCAGTCGCTATGTGCACGGCGATCGCTCCGCCGATCGAATGGCCGAGCAGCACGACGCCGGGGCGTCCGTCGCCCAGCTGCTGCCAGGCATCGGCGATCGCTTCGGCGATGATGACAGCGGCCTCGGCGAACGACGGTTGCCGGCGAGCGGACTCCTCGTCGGCGGGATGGCCGGGGCGCGTGAGCGCGAGGGCCGGGAAGCCCGCGGCAGCTGCCCGGCTGAGCAGTGAGGAACCGGGCGCGTCGAAGTAGCGGCTGTCGTAACCGCCACCGTGCAGGCCCACGAGGAGCGGGGTGTCCTTTCGTTCCGCTGTGGTCCAACGTCCGTCAAGCGGCATCCCTCGGCCGAATTGGCCCTTCTTCGAAACAGACACGTGTCAGCGTCTCCTTCTTCGCTGGTGACGGTGGCGATTTTCCACTTCAGGTTGACGTCGTCAGACGATCGAACTTCCTTTGAGATCTCCGCTGAGTGGCCGGAGGCGGACGACGGCGCCTCGGCGGGATCCAGGTGATCGCTCCGGCACATGCCGTCGGAACGGCCCGCCCGTTCTTCCGGCGGGCCGTCACGGATTGCGGGTGATCCTGGGCACGATGCGGGGTCTCAGGGGACGTCGAACGCGGCGGCCGCTTCCGCGAAGGACGCCGGTTCGCGGCCGAGCAGCATCCGCAGGACGTTGCTGTTGCCGTGCAGGCCGTGCCGGTCGTAGTCCTGCCACATGGCACGCATGTCGGGGCCCCGGGACGGATCGTCCTCCACCCCTGGCGGGAGCGGCGCCTTTGCCCAGTCGATTGTCCGCGCCTCGAGCTCCACGCCTCGGGCACGTCCCGCGATGCGCAGGGCCTCGGCCGGCGTGGTGGTGGGTCCCGCCAGCTCGTAGGTCGCCGAGTCGTGGCCCTGCTCGGACAGCACCTTGACGCCGACTTCCGCGAGCTCACGCAGGTCGATGAAGGAGAACCGGTGATCGACGTCGAACGGCACGTCGACCTGCCCGGCGGGAGCCCTCCCCCACGTCGACAGGACGATCTGGGCGAACATCGAGGGCTGGAGGATCGTCCAGTCCAGGTCCGAACCCCGCACAGCGGCCTCGGCGTTGGCCTTGCGCAGGTGGTGACGGAGCCCGGGGGTGTGCGGGTGGAGGACGGACAGGTACACGAACCGTCGCGCGCCCGCGTTCTCGGCCGCCTCCAGCGCCCTGATCGCGAAGACGTCCTCCTCCGGGTGGAACGCCGGCGGGATCATGAACACGGAGTCGACGTCCTTCACCGCCCGGCGGACGGAGTCGGGCTCCGCGAGATCGGCCTCGACGATCTCGTCGGCGCCCAGGGCGGCCACCCGTTCACGGCCCGCCGGCCCGTGCACGACCGCACGGACCCTGAACGAAGCTCGCCGCGCCGCCTCCAACACATACCTGCCACAGAGTCCGGCCGCCCCGATCACCGCGAGCAGGGGCGGCTCTTCGCTGTGTACGGCTTCCGTTTCGGACACTTTCCGGTTTCCTCTCGCTGGATCCTCGATGGCTTCGCGGCACACGATGACGGACTCGTGCCCAGGATCAGGGATTGATCACGGGCATCCACATGGGTTCGTCGCGGCGTTGGACGGCGTCGACGGCCCCCATCACTTCGCTGAGCGGGAACCGATGGGTGATGAGCTCGTCTGCGGTGAGGGCACCGGTCTCCAGCAGGCGCAGGACTTCCAGCGCGTCGTTGCGGGTACAGGCGCGGGTCCCGACGAACCGCCACATGTTCATCATGAGTGCCATCGGTGACTGCTGCAGCGGCGTCATGTTGCCTCCCATGTGCACCAGTGCGCCGCCGGTCGCGACCCCGGCCATGGCCTGACCTGTGACCGGCCCGTCGGGAACGTAGTCGAGGACCGCGTGTGCTCCGCCGGGTGCCAGTTCACGCAGCCGGCCGGCGAGCGCGCCGGTGGCCGCCCAGTCGTCGGGGAGTTCGTCCAGGGCGACGACGCTGGTCGGGATGCCACCGGCCAGCCCGGCGACGGCCTTGAGCCGGTCTCTGTGGCGGCCGACGAGGATGAGGTCGGCGACACCGAAGTGCTTCGCGAGCTTGACCGTCGCGGTGCCCATGGCACCGGTCGCGGCGGTGACGACGACGGTGGATCCCATCGGCAGCTCGGCCCACTTGAGCGCGCGTACCGCGTTGCCCATGGTGAGAACCTTGGCGGCGACGTCGAAGCCGACGGATTCCGGCAGCGGGTCGACCAGCCAGTACGGGATGCGTACGTATTCGGCGAGCACGCCGTTGTGGTACTCGTCGTAGAGGGGCATCGAGGAGTCGTTGAAGGCGGCGTAGCCCATCATGGACTGCTGCGGGCACATCATGTCGCGGTCGGTACGGCAGTAGATGCAGGTGCGGCAGTTCAGGAGGGTGTGCGCCCTGACCCGGTCACCGACGCGGACGCCGGTGGCGTCGTTGCCGACGGCGGCGATGGTGCCGGCGGCCTCGAAGCCGAGGGTGGTCGGCAGATGCTTGAACGCGCCCATTTTGAGCAGGCGCATGATCCCCGGGGCCAGGCCGGCGGAGGCGACCCGCACGACGACGTCCATCGGACCGGGCTCGGGAACGGGGATGTCCTCCAGGACCAGGGTGCTGGCGTCACGATGGGCGCGCAGGGCAAGCATCGTGGTCATGAGCGGACCTCCGCGGTGAGGGCCGCGAGCCGTTCGGGCGAGTACTGGTCGGCGGTACGGGAGGTCTTGGCGACCTGCGGAACCTCGCTGCGCGAGAGCAGGCTGACATAGTCACCCGCCTCGGTCGCGACACTGGCGTACGAGATCCCGAGCGGGATGCGCACGAAGTCGCCGGGCTCGAGGTCGACCAGGCCGTGCTGGGTGATCAGGGTGCGGTGGCCGTTGGCCTGGTACTGGATCTCGTCGGCGTCGAGGGTGCGGCGGTAGCGGCGTTCACCGCCGGGCACGATGTTGACGAGGCCGATGCGGACGCGGTCGGTGCCGTACAGCCAGGTGGTGTCCTGGGAACGTTCGGGGCGCAGTACCTGCAGCCGGCGGTCGTCATTGTGAACATGTTCGAGCAGCTGCTGTTCGTCGACCCCGAAGATGGTGATGTCGCGACCGGGTGTGCCCAGGTTCCAGCTGACGGCTTCGTTGGCCGGGGCGGGCTGCCAGCCGGGAAAGGGAGGGAACACCGCCTGGGACTCACGCTGGGCCGGCACCAGCTCGGCGACCGGCGCGGGGATGTAGAACAGCAGGTGGCTTGCGGCGCGGCCGTAGTTGTCGTGGGCCACGCCCCGGGGGATGCGGGAGAACTCGCCGGGCCGGTGCTCGACCACGCCGAGTTCGGTCATCAGGGTGCGCTCGCCGGCGATCTGGTAGGAGAGCTCGTCCACGTCGCAGTTGCGGTGATAGAAGGGCTGCCGGCCGTCCATCTTCTGCCACTCGACGCGGAGTTCGTCGTTCTCGTACACACCGCGCGGCGGGGCGAACGCCTCTGCCTGGTACTCCTGCGGGTAATGCACCACCGTCAGTGGCGGCTGCTCGTCCCACAGTTTCATGGGCACCTTGGACGGATGCGGCGGCGCCAGCAGCAGGTGCTCGTCGCGGACGACGCTCTGCAGCGGCTGGTCCGATGCCATGACCATGAGGTCCTCTTTGACACTCACGGCAACCTCCTCATTCGGGGTGGCGTCGCTCAATGCGGCTCAGGTTGTCAGCCGATCCCGCTGCCGGAACTCGGCAGGATCGGGGTCTCTTCGGAACGATTTCGGTGCTGCCGGCGCTGTTACTTCTTTCGACCCCAGAACATCTCGATTCCGCGCCATTCCAGCAACTGCGGACTGTCGACGGTGTCCCCGAATGCTTCGCGGACCTCCTCGCCGGACCAGTAGGGAATGTCTTCCACGGAGACCTGCTGAAACAGCTTGTCGAACCATTGCCGGAGATGGACGTCGGAGTTGATGCGCGCGGTGAACGTCGGCCCCTTCAGAACCGACTCGGCCAGCACGATGCGGCGGCCCGGCTTCATCACGCGCAGCAGGTCCCTGGCCGCCTCTTCCCAGTCGTCGCAGTGCTGGGTCGCCTGGAGCACCGCGACGCAGTCGTACTGCTCGTCGGCCTTCGAGTCGGCGTAGTCCCAGCGCCAGCAGCCGGTCTGGCCGTTCCGCCCGGGGAGCTTGCCCAGGACCGCCTTCCGGCCCTCGTGGATGATCTCCACCTCATCGACGACGCCGTCCGGTCCCACGATCTCCCGCATGTCTTCCACCCACCCCGCGGGGGCGATGCCCTCGCCGATGAGCAGGACCTTGTCTCCGGCGCGGAGTTCGAGGAGGCCATAGACGATTTCGGAGATCGGCCGGGCCAGTTCCCTCCAGATGTAGGGCAGCCCGCCGGCGATCGACACGGCGGTTCCCCACTTGTTCTGCAGGGTGCTGTCGTGGACTTCCTTCCCGAAAATCTCCTCGTCCCACGGCTGAATGTGGTCCCACGGGTTTCCGCCGCCGAAACTGCTCTTGGGATCGCTGGTCACCTGATTGCCTCCTACGACTGGGCCCTCGCACCTGCGATGGCCGCCAGAATTGACTTTTGCCGACTTCCAGGACGCCACGGCTCCGGCATCCTCAGGACGGCCTCCGCGCGTCAGGCGCAGGTGTTCGCGAGGGTGCCGATGCCCTCGATCTCGATCCGGACCTCGTCCCCGGACCGCAGGAACAGGCCTCGTTTGTGCCCCACTCCGGCCGGGGTTCCGGTGGCTATCACGTCGCCGGGTTCGAGGGTCGTCTGCCGCGACAGGTACGAGACGAGCGCGGGAACCGGGTGGATGAGCTGGGAGGTACGCGCGTCCTGGCGGAGCTCGCCTGCGACCCAGGTGCGCAGGTGCAGGTCATCAGGATCGGCGAACTCGTCGAGCGTGGCCAGGGCGGGGCCCATGGGGGTGAAGGTGTCGAAGCTCTTGGCCGCGGTGACGTTGGCGGCCCGGCCGGGAACGCGTCCCTTCTGGACATCGCGCGCGCTGACGTCGTTGCAGATCGTGAAGCCGGCGACGAACGAGTACGCGTCCGCCTCCGGCACGTCGGTCGCGCGCCTGCCGATGACGACCGCGAGTTCGCCTTCGTAGTCGACCTCGTCCGGGGCCGCCTTCGGGAGGCGGATCCGCTCTCCCGTGCCGATCACCGAGGACGGGGCCTTCAGGAAGATGACCGGATCCTCCGCCGTGCCGGCGTACCCCACCTCCGTGCGGTGACCGGCGTAGGCGTAACCCACCGCCCAGATCTTGGAGGGCCTGGGGACGGGCGCGACGAGCTGGGCCTGGGCCAGGGGTACCCGGTCGCGGACCACGGCCGTGGCGATGGACGCGATGTCGAGGCCGGACTGCAGGGCGGCACCGAGGTCGGTCGCGTCGAGGTCGAGGAGGGCCACGGTCTCGCCGTCGTCCTCCATCCTGCCGATCCCCTTGGCCGTGCTGACGAGCCTGGTCACAGGGCCACCGCCTGGTTGTCCAGGCGCAGCAGCTCGTCCTGGGGGTCACCGGCGCGGTAGCGGGCGACGAAGCGGTCGGGGTTGAGCTCCAGGCCGGAGGGGTTCGCCGCGAAGGCGGGGCCGGACATGAAGGCCACCTCCTCCTCGGTGGTGGCGAAGTTGGCGCAGGAGAACTCGACGATGTTCCTGTCCGGGTCGCGGTAGTAGAAGCTGGTGGCCTGGCCGTGGTTGGCGGCACGGTGTGGGCGCGCACCGATGGACGCCATGTGCTCGAACTGGGTGACCAGTTCACCGAGCGAGCCGGCACCGAACTGGAAGTGATGCAGGCCCGGCCCGGAGGCATCGGTCCCGATCAGGCTGTCGATGCCGAACAGCGCGAGGACCTGGCTGCTGTGCGGGGCGTCGTGCACGCGGAAGAAGCCCAGTCGGACATCGACCGCTCGCTCGGGCATCCCCGCGGGACGCGGCGGGGCGTCGGGCTCGGGGGTCCGCTCGTAGAACGGTCCGTGTCCCAGTACGTGTGTGTAGAAGGCGGCCATGTCGTCGTAGCGGCCGGTCTTGAGCACGACTTCGGCTATCTGCAGCGCGACGGCTTGTGTCTCGGTGGCCGCGGGGGCGGCAGCGCTCTGGGGGGTGGTCGTCATCGTGAGGGACTCCTTGCCCGTCAGACGTTGGGGTGCAGCGGCCTCGAGGTGCGGTGCGTGATCCGCCACTCCCCGCCGGAGTGGCGGAACCGGTGAACGGTGGTGAGGACGCGGTCCAAGACATAGGCGCCGTCGGGTTGCCGGACGTGCAGCAGAACCATGGCCTGCAACTCGACCCGCTTGTGGCCACTTCCGTCGTCATCGTCGTCCTGACCGGTGACGACCTCGTTGGCGAGCACATGGGCGGTCTGTCGTCCGGTGTCGGCCTCTCGCGCCTTGAGGAAGCCGAGTATCTCGTCCCGGCCGCGGAAGACCCGGCCGTGTGCCTCGAACTCGGCGTCGGCGGCGAACGCGCCGATCCCGGCGGTGGCCCGGCCACTGTCGATGTCGCGGTGGTAGCTGACGACCAGAGCCCGACAGTGGCCCACATCATCGCTTCGATCAGCCGGAGACACCACGACGTTCTCCTATCTCTTGAACTGGGGTCAGCGTAGCACTGCAGCCACCCTGTCGACAGATGCCTGATCCATCTTGCTATTCCACAAAACTGCCTGAACATGCGAGTCTGACTCGAGTTCAAGAGTTTGGGTCGCGACTGACCCGACCCGTGTTCAGGAAGGCAGGTCCCCTGTGTCTGACCGCAACGAAAGAGCCGGATCCCGGCGTGTCCTGGTCGTCGGGGCGGGCCCCGTGGGCCTCTCGCTCGCGATCGAGCTGGGGTGGCGCGGTGTGCCGGTGACGGTGATCGACCAAGGTGACGGCCGCGTGCCCTTCCCGGCGGGCGAGGCGATCTTCTCCCGCACCATGGAACACCTTCGGCGCTGGGGCTGTGCGGAAGAGGCGCGCGCGGAGTCGGCACCGCCCACGGACTATCCGCACCGCACGGTGTTCGCCACGTCAGTGACGGGACACGTGCTCGCCGAGTTCGACTACGGGGTCACGAACCGGTCTCCCGGCGTGTACGGCCCGCTGACACCGGAGGGCCCCGCGTTCCTGTCCAAGTTCTCGTTCCTGCCGTTGCTCGAACGGACGGCGCGAGGCCTGCCCTCGGTGGAGATCAGGTTCGCCACGCGTCTGGAGACGTTCGACCAGGACTCCGACGGTGTCCTCGCCGTGGTGCGTGACCTGGAGAGCGGCGCGTCCGAGACACTGGCCGGCGCGTACCTCGTGGCCTGTGACGGCGGCCGCAGCGGTGTCCGGCGCGCACTGGACATCGAGTTCGAGGGCATGTTCGCGCAGGGCCAGAACTTCGCGGTGCACTTCCGTGCGCCGCAACTGCCGGCCCTGCTCCGGGAGCGATTGGGCGGCCCGGCGGTGCAGATCCACACACTGTCGTCGGCACGCAGGCCGTACATCACGGTGGTCAACGGCGTGGACGAGTGGCGGCTCTCGGTCTACCTGGAGCAAGAGCCGGAGCCCGGGGACGCGGTCGCCTGGGTGCAGGAAGCCGTAGGTGCGCCCATCGACGTGGAGATACTCGCCGCCCAGCCCTGGAGCGGGCACTGCGTCGTGGCCCGCAGCTACCGCGCGGAGCGGGTGTTCCTCGCGGGTGACTCGGCGCATCTGCTGTGGCCCAAGGGAGGCTTCGGTGCCAACACCGGGATCGGCGACGCCGTCGACCTCGGCTGGAAGCTCGCCGCGGTCCTTCAGGGCTGGGCGGGCTCCACGCTGCTCGACAGCTACGAGTCGGAGCGGCGGCCGATCGCCGTCCGCAACGTCACGGAGGCGTCGAACAACTGGCGGTCCGACTCCCAACTCGCACCCGACGACACGCTCGGCCGCGCGGACGCGGAGGGCGACGGGGCCCGCGGTGAGATGGGCGAGACGATCCGCCGGTCGAGAGGAAAGGAGTTCCGCTGCACGGGCATCCAGCTCGGATACCGCTACAGCGGCTCCCCGATCTGCGTGCCGGACGGTACTCCGGAGCCGCCCGACGAGCCGGACGACTACGTCCCGTCGACCTGGCCCGGTTGCCGCGCACCGCACGCATGGCTGCCCGACGGCAGCTCGGTGCTCGACCACTTCGGCCGCGGGTTCGTGCTCGTGGTCTCGGGGTCGGCCGACCCGTCCGCGCTGGTGGAGGCCGCACACCATCGTGGCGTGCCGCTGACGGTGCTGCGCCTCGCCGATCCGGCCGCGGCGAGGCTCTACGAGAGGCCGCTGGTGCTGGTCCGCCCCGACGGGCATGTCGGGTGGCGGGGCGAGCAGGCTCCGGCCGACCTCGGTGCGGTGCTCGACCGGCTGCGCGGGGCGGAGGCCGGGAATCCGGCCGCGGGTTCGGTCATGGTGACGCGGACGGGGTCGGCGAGAGTCGCCAGTCGCCAACTCTGACCGTCGCAACTCTCATGGCCGGAACTCCGACCCGCCGCGATCAGCGGTCACGCCCTCTTGATCGGTGAACGCCCCGCCAGGACGGACTCCATCAGGAAGCGGAGCATCTCGTGTGCCGGTCTGTTCCGGTCGTTGGGCACGTGCGCGCCTTCGAACACGGTGACCACGGTGTCGCGGAGGAGCGTGGCATCGATGTCGGGGTCGCCGTCGAGGCCGTGCTCGGCCATGACCTCGTCGACCAGTCCGACGATCCAGCCCAGGAAGGTGTTGTGGGCGGCCCGGACCGCCTCCGAATGCGGAAGCCGGTCGTGCATGGCCTGGTGCAGCGGCCGGGAGTAGCGCATGTCGGACAGCCCCCGCACCAGCCGGCTCAGCGGGTCGGCGCCCGCCTGCTCCGCACTGAGGGTACGGATCTCGCGGCTGAGCATCCGGTCCATCACCGCGGCGAAGATGTCGTCCTTCGAGTCGAAGTACCAGTACACGTTGCCCCTGGCCACCCCGGCGGCGGCGCTGATGTCCGCCATCGTGGTCTTGTCGTACCCCTTGGCGAGAAAAAGCTCGGTGGCCGCGGCCAGCAGATCACCTGTCCGCTCTTCACGGGGGATCTGTTGGCGGTTCCGCGGCATCCCGGGCTCCTCTGATGTGTTCAGCTCGTCTCAACCGAGTGTAGCCAGCGAGCTGAAGGGCCTGACGGCAATGGAGGGTTCTCGCCGGGAGACACGCGGCACGGTCTGCGCAAGTCCGAAGCCCGCGGGATGGCGCTTCGGCGCAAACACGGCTGTGCCCCTGCCAATGGCAGGGGCACAGGCGTCTCGGTTGGTCGGGCTACGGCACCAGGACGATTTTTCCACTGGTGTGACCGGTCATGATCCGGCGATGGGCGGCAGCGGCTTCGCTGAGCGGGTGACTGCCGGCGATCAGGACTCGCAGTCGCCCTGTCTCCGCAGCCTCCGTGAGTTGCAGGCGGGCGGCGGCACGGATGGCCGTGCCCGGATCTGCGCCGGGCCCGCCGCCGAGGAGCTTGATGCCGGCCTGGGCCCCGCGCTCGAACCCCGCGATGGTGGCGATCCGGGACCGGTCCGTCACGAGTTCCACGGAGATGTCCACCGCCTCGTCGGTGCCCACCAGGTCGGCCGCCGCGTGGACGCCCTCCGGTGCTGCCGCGCGTACCCGGTCGGCCAGCCCTGGACCGTATGCGATCGGGATCGCTCCCAGGTCGCGAAGCAGGTCGTGCCTGGCCGCGCTTGCCGTTGCGAGGACGGTGGCGCCGCGCGCGACCGCCAACTGCACGGCCATCAGGCCGACTCCTCCAGCGGCGCCGTGCACCAGCACCGACTCGTCCTTGCGCAGGCCGATCGCCTCGAGAACGTGTACGGCGGTGACGCCGGCCGCCATCAGGCCGCCGGCCTGCTCCCAGGACAGGCTTCCGGGCTTCGGCACCACCGAGGAGGCAGGGACGACGAGTTCGGCGGCGTACGCGCCGGGCGCACGATAGGCGATCACCTCGTCGCCGACCTCGACCGGACCTGCGGGGCCGGTCGCATCGGCGCCCACCGCGGTCACCACACCTGCCGCCTCGGCACCGAGCCGGATGGGCAACTTCGCCGGATCGGTCCCGAAGGCGCCGCTGTACAGCTTCTGATCGAAGGGGTTGACGCCGGCGGCACGGACCGCGATGCGCACCTGCCCCGGCCCGGGATCCGGGACGGCGACATCGATCACCGACAGGACCTCGGGACCGCCGTATGCGCTCGCTACTACTACTTTGCTCATGTCAGAGGCCAACTCTGTTTCGAAGGATTCATTCCGCCCACTCGTGGTCACTCCCAACCGTGCCGCACTGCGCATAAGTGCGCTGGCTCCTCGGTGCTTGACACCTGCTTGGGCCAACAGGGCGAGCGTCCGCTCGATGACGGGGACGTCACCGAGTCCCTGGTCAACGGCGGCCCAAAAATCGTCGGACGACCTTCGCCGCGGCTCAGCACTCCGGCGCACGCCGTTGCCGCCGACCTGGGAAGCGCATCCTGCTGAGCCGCACGGGGCTGGTTCCCACTAACTATAAGGTACCTTATCGTTTAGCTGGCCTGAGGACACGTACGACCCGTACGTGATCGACGCCGCCCAAGTGGCCCAATCAGCAGTACCGCCGACGAACCCGGACTGCATCCATCACCACGTACCCCAGGCCCGTTCACCGGCGAGTTGACCGCACGCATCGGGTTCGTAGCCGACCCCCTCAACGACCAAGCCCCGCCCGGCACTTCACCGGACAGGGCCTCGTCAGGGCGCACAGGACACGAGGTGGATTCGGCGAGATGGAGGCATTCGACGATGCCCTCGTTGGTCCAGCCGGTGACGATGGGAATGCGGACTGCGCGTTCGCGGTGGTTGAGGTCGGCGGGCCGACACCGCTCGGCGGGGTGGTCCCTCACTTGCCGAAGCCTGCTGTTAGCCCGCCGATGAGCTGTCGGCGGCCGAGAATGTAGACGGCGAGGATCGGCAGCGTCGAGAGGACCACCGCGGCCAGGATCGCCGGGATGTTGATCGTGAACTCGCCCTGGAAGCTCCATACGAACAGCGGCAGGACGCGCTTGTCGGGGCTCTGGGTGAGGATCAGCGGGAAGAGGAAGCCGTTCCAGACGTTCAGGGCGTCGTAGATCGTGACCGTGATCAGGGCGGGGCGCGACAGGGGCACGGCCAGGCTCCAGAGCATCCGCCAGTGGCCCGCGCCGTCCGCGCGCATGGACTCGTACAACTCGTCGGGGATGTCGCGCAGGAAGTTGACCAGGATGATCACTGTGAGCGGGATGGCGAACGCCGCCGAGGGGAGCACGATCGCGGGCAGGGTGTCGTACATCTGCGCCTTGGCGATCAGGTAGTACACCGGGATGATCGTGGCCTGGAGTGGGATGGCGAGTCCCAGCAGGAAGACACTGAACGCCCAGCGCAGCGCCCGGCTGGTGCCGCGGACGACGGCATACGCGGCCAGGAACGACACCACGAGGGTCAACAGCGTCGCGCCGACCGTGACCAGGGTGCTGTTGAGGAGGTAGTGGGTGAAGCCGCTGTCCAGGACCAGGCGGTAGTTCTCCAGGGTGGGACTGGTCGGCAGGGCGAGCGGGTTGGCGTCGAAGAAGCCCTCGCGGGTGCGCAGGCTGGTGACGACGACCCAGTAGACCGGGACGAGGACGACCACCAGCCAGAGCAAGCCGCCGAAGGCACCCAGAGGGTTGGTGCCGCGCAGCCGGGCCAGGCGGCCGGGTGTCCCCGCGGTCGTCGGTGTCGGGCGGGCCGGGGAGTCGGTGGACGGGGCGTGGGAGAGCGCGGACATCACATTCCTGCCTGCTGGCTGCGCATCCGGTTGAAGCCGGAGAACCGGAGAAGGGCTAGGGAGAGCAGAAGTCCTGCCAGGACGAGCACCACGGAGATGGCGCTGGCGAGGCCCATCTCGTTGCTCTGGAAGCCGGTGATGTACATGTCGAGCGGCAGGATGCGGGTGGCGTAGCCGGGGCCACCGCCGGTGAGCACGAAGACGAGGTCGAAGTAGGTGAGCGAGCCGACGACCATCAGCGTCGACGACGTGACGATGGTGTAGCGCAGCTGGGGCAGGGTGATGTGCCAGAACTGCTTGAGCCTGCCCGCGCCGTCGATCGACGCGGCCTCGTACAGGGATGCCGGGATCTGCCGGGCTCCGGCCTGGTAGAGCAGCGTATGGAAGGGCACGAACTGCCAGGCGATGACGAACACGACGGCGTAGAAGGCGAGTTGGGGGTCTCCCAGCCAGTCCTGGCCGAGGATCGGCAGGTCCAGGGCCGCGCCCAGTCCGAAGTTGGGGTCGAGCAGATTCTTGAAGATGACGGCGATCGCCGCCGTGGAGATCAGCAGCGGGACGAAGTAGAAGACGGCGAGCAGGGCGCGGTAGCGCTGCTTGCCGGAGACGAAGACGCCCAGCAGGAGGCTGATCGGGGTCTGCACGACCCATGAGAACACCATCATCTTGGCGGTGAGCCACAGGGCGTGCCGGGTGACGTCACTGGTCAATGCCTCGCGCCAGTTGTCGGTTCCCGCCCAGGCCGGGCTCCCCAGTCCGTCCCAGCGGGTGAAACTGAGATAGACGACGATCGCCATCGGCACGAGCGCGAAGAGGGCGAAGAGCAGCAGGGCGGGCAGGGCCATGAGGAAGGGCGGACCGCCTGCCCGGGACGTGTGCGGTGGCGCCTCGGAGGCGTCGGCGCTGCTCACTTCGCCGCCGCCTTGTCCATCTGCGAACAGAACTCCTTCGGGCTGATCTGGCCGAGGAAGAGCTGGTCGAGGCGGGTGAGCAGTTCGTTGCCGAGTTCGGGGGTGAGCGCCTGGTCCCATGAGAGCTGGAAGCTCTTGGCGTCGCGGGCGAGGGTGTAGACGTACGTCGTCCAGTCGGCGTTGTCCGTGGCCTTCAGCTTGGCGTCCAGATCCTTCACCGGCGGCACGTCGCCGTTCTTGAGGAGGTTGTCGACGTAGGTGTCGTTGTAGACGCCGTCCTTGAGGTACGACACCGCCGTCTTCTTCTCCTTGGCGCTCGCCTGTGATGACAGGGAGAAGAAGTTGGCCGGGTTGCCGACGATGTTCGTCGCGTCGCCCCTGCCACCGGTGACAGCCGGGAAGCCGGTCCAGCCCAGGTGGCCCTCGGAGACGAACTTCGGCGAACCGGTGTTGATGGTGCCGTACCCCCAACTGCCCTGGAGGATCATCGCGGCCTTGCCGGTGTACAGCTGGGCCTCGGCCTGGCCGGTGTCGGCGGAGACGGAGGTGAAGCCCTTTGCGAAGCCGCCCGCGTCCACGAGCTGTTCGATCATCTGGGCGGCCTTCAGGACGGCCGGGTCCGACCAGGCGTCCTTCTTGCCGGCGGCGATGTTCGCGAAGATCTCGGGTCCGCCGACGCGGTCGACGAGGTACTCCAGCCACATCAGGTCGGGCCACTTGGAGGCACCGCCCATCGATATCGGGGCGATGCCCTCGGCCTTGAGCTTCTTCACGAGCGCGAGCAGGTCGTCCCAGGTCTTCGGCGGCTGGGCGCCGGCCTTTTCGAGCAACTCCTTGTTGTAGTACAGAACCACGGGCTGCACGCCGTTGACGGGCACGCCGTAGACCTTGCCGTCGAAGGTCGTGGACTTGAGCACCGAGGGGAAGATGCGGTCCTTCCACTCGGGACTGGCGTCGAGATCGGAGGTGAGGTCGGCGACCTTGCCCGCGTCCACGTAGCTCTTCAGCCCCCCGCCGCCCCAGTTCTCGAAGAGCACGGGGCCGTTGCCGGCGCCGACGGCGGTACGCAGCTTCTGCTTGAAGGGGTCGTTCTGGAAGTACTGGTAGTTGATCTTGGCGTCCGGGTGTTCCTTGTTCCACTCCGTGGCCGAGGCCCGGAAGGTCGCTTCGGACCCCTGGGTCAGCGCCCAGGCCAATGTTCCGTCTCCGCTGCCGCCGGCGGCGGTGCGGCCACTGCTGCCACAGGCGGACAGGGTGATGGTGAGAGCGGCCGCCGAGGCGGTGATCAGGACACGGGAAGGCATTCTCGGGGTCATCGTGAGCTCCTTCAGCTCTTCAGAGGCTCGATCGCGTCGGACGGCTCGTCTGAGTAGCCGGAAGCGATGAGGGTGGCTCGAAAGTTTTCGAAACCTCTGCGTTTTCTGGCCGACAAATTAGGTCCGGGTTCGTCGCCGGTCAAGATGTCGGCAGCGGTAATTTTTTCAGTCCGTGCAGCACTGGAACCTGGCGAAACGTTGCGCTACCTTCCCCGTAAAGCAGCGAAAGGACCAGCATGGCGAAGAGAGCCGTCGAGCGGACCACCCTGACCGGCATCGCCGAGGCGGCAGGGGTCTCCGTGGCCACTGTCTCCAAGGTGGTCAATGGCCGCAGTGACGTCTCGCCCGAGACCCGGGCGCGCATCGAGCGGCTACTGGTCGAGCGCGATTACGTGGCTCGAGGGCCGGGCGGTGCGCAGTCACCGGTGCGCACGATCGACCTCACCTTCGACCAGCTGGTCAACCCGAACAACCTGGTGATCACACAGGGGGTGACGGAGGCCGCGGCCGAGGCCGGGGTCGATGTCGTCATCGGTACGGCGCCCGACGACCCACTGGGCGCCGCCTGGGCCCGGAAGATCACGAACGCCGGACGGGAGGGCGTCATCCTGGTGACGTCCGAGGTGACCGCCCGGCAGCGGGCGCAGTTCGCCCAGCACGACATCCCGCTCGTGCTCATCGACCCGATGAATGTTCCGGACGAGAGCGTGCCGAGCATCGGCGCGACGAATTTCAGCGGCGGCATGGCGGCGACCGAGCATCTGCTGAAGCTCGGCCACCGGCGGATCGCGATGATCGAGGGCCGGCACGACGCCGTCTGCAACACCGCCCGCCTGCACGGCTACCAGGCCGCGCTCACCGGCGCCGGCCTGAGCCCTGATCCCCGGCTCATCAAGCGGGGGGCCTTCCGGTTCGAACCCGCCTACCAGGCAGCCCTGGAGCTCTTCGCCCTGGACGAACCGCCCACCGCCGTGTTCGCCGGCAACGACCTGGAGGCGTTCGGCGTCATCGAGGCCGCCCGCGTCCACGGTCTGCGGGTGCCGGACGACGTCAGCGTCGTCGGCTTCGACGACACCGCCGCGGCGCGCACCTCCGCCCCTGCCCTCACCACCGTCCGGCAGCCGTTCATCGAGATCGGCCGTGCCGCGCTGCGCACCCTGCTCCGCCTCGCCGCCGGCGAGCCCCTGGACAGCCACCGGGTGGAACTTGCCACCCAGTTGGTGGTGCGGGACTCGACCGCCCCGCCGTCCACCCACTCCTGAATCCGCCGCGCCCCACCCCACCCCGAGGAACGCGCCATGACCACACCTTGGGCCGATCCGGCCTGCCCTCGCGACGACAGGGTCGAGGCCCTGCTCGCGGAGATGACCCTGGAAGAGAAGCTCGCCCAGCTCGGCAGCGCCTGGCCCGGCGTCGAGCGGGTCAGCGGCAACGTCGCCCCGATGCAGGACGTCTTCGCCCGACACACCGACTTCACGGAGGCCAGGAAGGACGGACTCGGCCACCTCACCCGCCCGTTCGGCACCAAGCCGGTCGAGCCCAGCGAGGGGGCGCGGCAACTGACCTCACTACAGCGCGAGTTGATGGACAGCACCCGCCTCGGCATCCCCGCCATCGCCCACGAGGAGTGTCTGACGGGTTTCACCGCCCACCACGCGAGCGTCTTCCCCACCCCGCTGTCCTGGGCAGCCTCCTTCAACCCCGAACTCGTCGAACGCATGGCCAACGCCATCGGCACGAGCATGCGCCAAGTCGGCGTCCACCAGGGACTCTCCCCCGTCCTCGACGTCGTACGCGACTACCGCTGGGGCCGCGTCGAGGAGACCCTCGGTGAGGACCCCTACCTCGTCGCCACCACCGGTACCGCCTATGTGCGCGGCCTGGAGAGCGCCGGGATCATCGCCACCCTCAAGCACTTCGCCGGCTACTCCGCCTCCAAGGCCGCCCGCAACCACGCCCCCGTCTCCATGGGCCCGCGAGAGTTCGCCGACGTGATCCTGCCGCCGTTCGAGACGGCGATACGGGAAGGCGGCGCCCGCTCGGTCATGAACTCGTACGCCGATGTCGACGGAATGCCGGCCGGGGCCGACCCCTCTCTGCTCACCCAACTGCTGCGCGAGGAATGGGAATTCGAGGGAACGGTGGTCTCCGACTACTGGTCCATCGCCTTCCTGCGCACCATGCACCGCATCGCCGCCACCGAGGGCGAGGCCGGCGCACGGGCCCTCACCGCCGGCATCGACGTGGAACTCCCCGACAGCCTCTGCTACGGCGAACCCCTCGCCGAACTCGTCCGCGAGGGAGCCGTATCCGAGGACCTCGTCGACCGGGCCGTACGACGCGTGCTGCGCCAGAAGACCGAACTGGGGCTGCTGGACGCCGACTTCGACCCCGGCATCGCCCCCGAGGGGCCCATCGATCTCGACCCTCCCACCCATCGGGCCATCGCCCGCGAGCTCGCCGAGCAGGGCATCGTGCTGCTGGACAACCCGGCCGGGAACCTCCCCCTCGCCGCGGACACCGGCTCCATCGCCCTCATCGGCCCCTGCGCCGACGACGCCAACGCCTTCTTCGGCTGCTATTCCTTTCCCAACCACGTCCTGCCCCACCACCCGGGCCACGACAACGGCATCGAGGCCCGTACCCTGCTGGACGCCCTGGCCACGGAGCTGCCCGGCACCCGCATCGCGTACGAACAGGGCTGCCCAGTCAAGGACATCGACCGCAGCGGGTTCGACGCGGCGGTGGAGGCGGCCCGCCGGGCGGACGTCTGCATCGCCGTGGTCGGCGACCGCGCCGCCCTCTTCGGCCTCGGCACCTCCGGCGAGGGCTGCGACGCGGAGGACCTCTCCCTGCCGGGCGTCCAGGACGAACTCGTCGAGGCCCTGCTGGCCACCGACACCCCGGTCGTCCTTCTCGTCGTCTCCGGCCGCCCGTACGCGCTCGGCGCCTACGCCGACCGTGCGGCCGCCGTCGTCCAGGCCTTCTTTCCCGGCGAGGAGGGCGGCCCCGCCCTTGCCGAAGTGCTCTCCGGGCGCATCAATCCGTCGGGCAAGCTGCCGGTGCAGATCCCGCGGACGGCGGGCGCCCAGCCCGGCACCTACCTGCACGCCCCGCTCGGCGGCAACACCCAGGGCGTGAGCAACCTGGACCCCACCCCGGCCTATCCCTTCGGGCACGGACTGTCCTATACGGCCTTCGCCTACGACGGGTTCGAACTGAGCGCCGAGGAGATACCCACCGACGGCGAGGTCGAGATCAGCTGCCTGGTCCGCAACACCGGCGACCTCTCAGGCTCCGAAGTCGTCCAGCTCTACACCGCGGACCCGATCGCCCAACTACCCCGGCCAGTAACTCAGTTGACCGGCTTCGCCCGAGTCCTCCTCGCCCCCGGCGAGCGGCGCAGGGTCGCCTTCCGCCTGCACGCCGACCGTCTCGCCTACACGGGGCCCGAACTGCACCGCATCGTCGAACCGGGCGAGATCACCGTCATGCTCGGCACCTCCAGCACGGACATCCGGCTCACCGGCACCCTCCACCTCACCGGCCCGACCCGCCGCGTCGGACATGCAAGGGTTCTGCACACGCCTGCGCGCATCGGCTGAGACGTCGGTATATCCGCCTCCGACCGCCTGCGACCGGGCTCGCACCCCCGTCACAGGCGGTCAGGCCGGGCTGCGCACCCCGGCCCCCGACCAGCCCACCGCCCTGCCGGGCCCGCCTGTGAGTGACGAAGTCCCTCGCCCATGATCGAGGCCGTCGGCAATTCTCTACGAGAGGCCCGCGCCTCCCTTTCAGAGGCGACTCACTTACCCGAGATTGACATCCAGGGGAAAGTTTCCTCCCCCTCACCATGAGTAGACATCATCTCGGCTTCGGCGAATCATGGCGGAAGGATCACCCGGTTGGCGGACCAAGCCGAGAAAAGGGCAGGAATCATGGTCGAGACTGTTTCCTTCAGGAACAAGGCAGTGGAAATTTCTGGACACCTTCACCTGCCGGACAACTTCAGGGAAGACGAGAAATTCCCGGCTCTTGTCGGCATTCATCCGGCTGGCGGAGTAAAGGAACAGACCATCGGATCCTACGCCAGGAGGCTCGCTGCGCAGGGATTCGTCACCGTGGTATACGACTCCTCATTCCAGGGGGAGAGCGGCGGTGAACCTCGCCTCTTGGAAGACCCGACGACCAGAGTGGAGGACGCCCGCTGCGCAGCCGACTTCCTTACCACTCTTCCGTTCGTCGACTCCGAACGAATGGGAGTTTTTGGCATTTGCGCCGGGGGCGGCTATGCCATCAGCGCGGCACAGACCGAACGTCGCTTCAAGGCAGTAGCCACCGTCAGCGCAGCCCCCATGGGCGAAGGCTCCAGAGGCTTCCTGGGGCATACGTCCCCGGTGGCCGAGCAGATCGGAACGCTGGAAATGGTTGCCAAGCAGCGCACGGCGGAGGCGAGAGGAGGCGCACCACTCTACGCCCCGTTCGTCCCTGAAACGCTGGAGGAGATCGACGAAAACACACCGGACCTCCTGCGTGAAGGATACGACTACTACCGGACGCCGCGAGGCCGGCATCCAAATTCCAAGGGCCGCTTCCTGCTGACCAGCATGGACAAGATGTTCGCCTTCTCGGCGTTCGACCAAATTCCAGAATTGCTGACCCAACCGATGCTCCTCATCGCAGGGAGCAAGGCGGACACAAAGGTGTTCAGCGACCAGGCTTACGAGCTTTCCACGGGGCCGAAGGAGTTGTTCGTCGTCGACGGTGCGACTCATATCGCGATGTACGACGTGCCCGAGTACGTGGATCAGGCGATCACCAAGATGGTGGAGTTCTTCGCTGTCCTTTAGTACCACCGTGACCTTCGACCACGACCACTGACCCGGGCATTTCTTCAGCACGATTCGAGGTCGCCCAAGCCGACCTCGGCCAGGGTTCCTCGACGTGGACGTCGGTCATGCGCTCGTCGAGAACCAGGCAGCCGGCCGCCCCGTTGGCCGCTCGCCGGCAGCCCGAAACGGTCCTCCAGGATCCAGTCGTGTCGAGGTACCCAGTCTCCGCGCCCGCCCCGTATCCGGCACGCAGGCCAATTCCCGCGGTCGCGCCTTTCTGCGGAGCCCGAGAGAACCGCCGGCCCGGAGAACGGTAGGCAGGGGAAATTTTCTTCCCCCTCACAGCGCGCGCTTCCGATGCGAATCTTGGTCACGAACTGAGCAGAGAAATTCGAGGAGCTCGATCACCATGTCCCGTTCCGGCCACCCCACGATCGCCATTGCCTTTCATTCGGGCTACGGCCACACAGCCGTCGTCGCCGAAGCCGTGGCGCGCGGCGCAGCGGCGGCCGGCGCCGAGGTGGTCTCGATTTCCGTCGACACCATCACCGACGAGCAGTGGGCGCAGCTGGACGCCGCCGACGCAATCATCTTCGGTGCCGCCACGTACATGGGTACCGCCTCCGCGGCCTTCCACGCGTTCGCCGAGGCCAGCAGCAGGCGCTGGTTCTCCCATGTCTGGGTGGACAAGCTCGCCGCGGGCTTCACCAACTCCGGCGCCAAGAGCGGTGACAAGTCATCCACCCTGGGCTATTTCTCCACCTTGGCCGCCCAGCACGGCATGCACTGGATCAGCCTGGGTCTGCTGCCGGGCTGGGATTCCACCACGGGCAGCGAGGACGACATCAACCGGCTGGGCTTCTTCATGGGTGCCGGCGCCCAGAGCCCGACCGATGCCGGTCCGGAAGCGGTCCACAAGTCGGACATCGCCACCGCGGAGCACCTGGGGGCGCGCGTCGCACGCCAGGCCGCGATCTTCCGAGCCGGGCGGGCCTCCCTCCCCGCCTGATCACAAGGCCTTCCTTTCCGTATTCGATTCCCGCATCCCCGCATCCTCGCAAGGAGCGCACCATGTCCGACTCCCCCGACCTCGCCCTCATCCGCCGGGTCTACGAATCCCGAATGGCGCCCGAGGTCACCAAGGAGGTCATGGCCCCGGACTTCGTCTGGGACATCACCCCGGGCTTTCCGAACAGCGGCGTCTACCACGGCTGGGACAGTGTGGCGAAGGACTTCTTCGGCAGGACGATGCCGAACTACGCGTCGTTCGGCGCGGGTCCCGAGGAGTTCTACGCGGACGACGAGGGCCACGTCTTCGTGTTCGGGCACTACCACGCCGAGACCAAGGCCGGTGCCAAGGCCGACGTCCGGTTCATCCACCTGTGGACCGTCCGTGACGGCAAGGCCGTCAGCATGCGGCAGGCCGCCGACAGCCACGTCCTCCAAGAAGCCCTCAAGGGCTGAGAGCCCGACAAGGAGCCCCCCATGGCGAAGATCCTCTTCGTGATCACCGCGTCCGACCACTGGACGCTGGCAGACGGAACCCGGCAGCCGGCCGGCTTCTGGGCCGAGGAAGCCATCGGCCCGTACAAGGTCTTCAAGGAGGCCGGATACGAGATCGCGGCGGCGACACCCGGCGGTGTACCGCCCACAGCGGACGCGCTCAGCCTCACCGCGGAATTCAACGGCGGCGAGGAAGGTGCGCAGCGCATGCAAACCGCCCTGCGCGAGGCGACCGAGCTGGCGCACCCGATGCGCATCGAGGACGTGAACATCGACGACTACGCGGCCGTCTTCTACCCCGGCGGGTGGGGCCCGATGGAAGACCTGCCCGACAACACCGAGTCCGGCAGGCTGCTCACCGAGTGGCTCGCTACGGGCAAGCCGGTGTCGCTGGTGTGTCACGGCCCCGCGGCGCTGCTTGCCACCATCGGCCCGGACGGGACGTCCCCGTTCGCCGGCTACCGCCTGACCGGACTCTCCAACGCCGAAGAGAAGCTGAACGGCCTCGCGGACCGCGCGAAGTGGCTGCTGCAGGACCGTCTTGTCAACGAACTCGGCGCGGACTACCGCGAGACCGAGCCGTTCGCCCCGCACGTCGAGACCGACCGCAACCTGTACACCGGCCAGAACCCGGGCTCGGCGGTCCCGCTTGCCCAAGAACTCGTCAAGGTACTGGGCTGACGAGGCACAGGGCTGACGCCACAGCTGTGTGACCGCTGGGCGGCCCGGTGCGTGCTCCGGGCCGCCCAGTCCTCTCCCGCCTCTGCTTCCGCCTGCTGCCATCCAGGCTGAAACCGATGCCGTTTCGTACATGAGCCAAGCGGACATGGACAGGATTGCTCCTCCTCACAGCCGTCGAGCTTTTGTGCGAGGCTGCAAGTCATGAATCGCAACCCTCATCTGAACGAGCTGGGTGAGTTCCTCAAGGCCCGCCGTGCCGAGGTCAGTCCTTCCGAGGTCGGACTCCGCGCGGGGCAACGCCGGCGTGTGAGCGGTCTGCGCCGTGAGGAGGTGGCCCTTCTCGCATCGATCAGCACCGAGTACTACACCCGGATCGAACAGGGGCGGCTCCAGGCCTCGGCTGCCCTTCTGAACGAAATCGCCCGGTCGCTCCGTCTCAACGACGACCAGCGCACCTACCTCTTCGATCTTTCGGCGAAAGAGCGAGTGCGCCCGCCTGCGTCAGGTGACCGCCAGCGGGTGGACACGCAGTTGCAGCGCATGCTGGACGATCTCACCGCCTCCCCGGCATTCGTCATCGGCCGGCGCACCGACATCCTGGGCTGGAACCAGCTCGCCGCCGCCCTCTGGGTCGATTTCGGGCGCTACCCGGAGCAGGAGCGCGTTTTCGTCCGGCTGCTGTTCACCGAGCCCTGGATGCGCGAGCTGTACGCCGACTGGGAGGAGGTCACCCGGCTGGCCATCGCCCAACTCCGTATGGAGAGCGCGCGCTACCCCGGCGACCAGCGCCTCACCGCTCTGGTAGAGGAGCTCTCCACCCGTGACGCACAGTTCCGGGAGTGGTGGACGGCGCATGACGTCGCGATGCGGGGCAAGGGCGTCAAGAAGCTCCGTCACCCGGTGGTGGGCGAGCTGACACTCGACTGGAACACGCTCACGTGTGGCACGGACCCCGACCAGCACATCATCGTGTGGAACGCCGAACCCGGTTCCCCGTCCCACGACGGGTTGCGTCTTCTGGCCTCCTGGGCCGCGGACCAGAAGCGGACCGCGTCCGACACTGTGTAGGCCTTCCCTGCCATCCGATCCAGGAGCATGGCGTCTCTCGCCATTGCTACGGGGGGGAAAGAACCCTCCCCCTGGTAGACGCATCCCAGTCAAGAACCTTCCCCTTTTGCCGGCGTGCGCGAGGCACGAATGTCGAAAGCCTCAACGACCGCAGGCCGAGCAATGGGGTAGTCGATGAAGGCTGTAGGTTTCACGGAATCCGGCGGGCCGGAGGTGCTTCAGGTCCTGGAGCTGCCCGCCCCCGAGGCCGGCCCGGGCGAGGTGCGGATCCGGGTGCACGCCGCGACCGTCAACGCGGTCGACGCCCTGCAGCGGGGCGGGCCCTTGGGACCACCGGACGCCCGGCCGCCGTTCGTTCCCGGCATGGAAGCCGCGGGGGTCGTGGACCAGATGGGCCCTGGTACGGACACGGATCTGAGGGTCGGCGACCGCGTGATGGCGATCGTGCTCCCCAAGGGCTCGCACGGCGCCTATGCCGAGCAGGTCGTGGTGTCGCTGGACTCGGTCGTCCGAGCTCCTCGTGACGCGACCGACGTGCAGGCCGCGTCCCTCCCGATGAACGGACTGACCGCGCGCCTGGCCCTGGATACGCTCGGCCTGGAGCCCGGTCAGACCGTCGCGATCACCGGAGCGGCCGGCGCGGTCGGCGGTTACGCCGTCCAGCTGGCCAAGGTGGACGGGCTGCGGGTGGTGGCCGACGCCTCGGAGCGGGACGAGGTGCTGATCAAGGAACTGGGTGCCGACGTCGTACTCCGCCGCGGTACCGAGTTCCCGAACCGCGTACGCGCCGAGATCCCTGACGGCGTCGACGGACTCGTCGACGCCGCGTCGCTCGGCGAACTCACGGCTCGAGCGATGCGCGACGGCGGCCGAGTGGTGACGCTGCGCGGCTTCGACGGCCCCGGCGAGCGAGGCGTCGTCTTCGAGCCGATCGTCGTGTTCCGCTACGCCAGGGAGCGCGCCAAGCTCGACCGGCTCCGGCAGCAGGTGGAGGAGGGCCGCATCACGCTGCGGGTAGCGCAGGCGCTCCCCGCGGAACAGGCCGCCGAAGCGCACCGGCTCCTCGCCGCAGGAGGACTCCGTGGCCGACTGATCCTCACGTTCTGAGCACGGCGACGAGCGAGGCACAGCCAGTTCGGCGTAGTCCCGGACGCGACCGAACCGAGTGGCCCTGGTCAGTGCGACATGCCACGGACGCCGATGGGGCGGTGTCGAACTCCCTCTCGTTCAGCCGCACTTCGCGGGCGAAATCATGCAGGTGCCGCACCAGCGCCTGGATGATCTCCTTGACGCGCGGGTCGTCGGCCCGCTCCGTCTCGGCGAGTACCGCCAGGGTGAGCTGGTGTTCGTCTTGGATGATCACGTCGGCGTCTCCTCGTGACAGTCGGCTGCCGGCCCGCGGCTCGCACTGCCAGGCGAGTATCCGAAGGCCGTCAGGCCCGAACAACACCGCTGTCCATTCAATGAACAGCGAACAAGTGATCAGCTGTTGCGGACCTTGACGCCAGGGCGCCAGCCGAGGAGGCGGGAGATGCCGAGACCACTCGCGATCACGGACGGAAGCACCGCCTGGTGCTTCACCGAGTCGGTGCGCACGACCACGGACAGCGCCGCTACGACCCGGCCTTCGGCGTTCACGATGCGCGTGGCCACCGAATCGGTACCGGGGGTCAGTTCTCCTCGCACCGTGGCCGTTCCCGTGCGACGGCAGTCGCCGATCTCCTTGCGCAGTACCTCCGGTGCCACGATGCTTCGCGAGGAGTATTCCCGCAGCTCACCTGAGAGAACGGTCTCGATCAGGTCCGTACCGCCGTGGCTGAGCAGAACCTTGCCCACCCCCGTGCAGTGCAGTGGAAGCCGCCCACCGACCTGGGAGACCAGCTCGGCTGCCTCCGGCGCGGACAGCCTCTCGATGATCACGGCTTCCTGGCCCTCCAGGACCGCCAGTTGCACGTGCTGGTGGAGTGCGGTGTAGAGATCCTCGAGGAACGGCTTGGCCAGCGTGCGCAGTGATTCGGTGAGCGGGGCCAGGGTCCCGAGTTGCCACAGCCGCAGTCCCACCGTGAATCTGCCGTCCGGCCGACGGTCCAGCGCGCCGAAGTCGGCGAGTTCCATGGCCAGTCTCCGCACAGTGGCATGCGGCATGCCCGTCTTACGCACCAGGTCGGCGAGGCTGAGCGCAGTCTGCCCGGGCTGGAACGCGAACAGTACTTCCAGCAGGCGGGAGCCCACCGTCCTGCCGGGCTCGCTGGTCCGGGGCATACGTACCGGCTCCTCGCTGTGCGGTACCGCTGCTGGTTGCCGCCTCAGCCTAAGTGCGACTTCGAAAGCGGTGTCCATTCAATGAACACAGCTGTTCCGGTGGCGCGGGGAGCCAGTCAGGATCTGCCGTGGCCAGTTCGATTGCCCTCGACCGCCGTCGACGAGCCGCGAGCCAGAGGAGTCCATCAGTGCCTGTCACCATGCCGGGTCCGCGCATTGCCGTCGTCGGGGGTGGCATCGGTGGTCTGGCCGCCGGCGCCTTCCTGCGCCGCGCGGGGTTGACGGCGACCGTCTACGAGCAGGCGCCCGCACTCACGGAGGTCGGCGCCGGGCTCGTGGTGGCCCCCAATGCCGTACGGCTGCTCCGGCGCCTCGGTGTCATGGACCGGTTCCTCCACCGGGCCGTACCACTTGACTGGGGTTGGGAGTTCCGCCGCTGGACGGATGGGACAGTGCTCTCGGTCGAGAAGCTGAGCGGTGTCTGCGAGCGGCTCTACGGCGAGGCCACCTACGTCGTGCACCGGGCCGACTTGCTCGACTCGCTCAGGGCGGCTGTGCCCGGTGAGTGGGTGCGCCTGGGCGCGCGCTGCACGGCGGTCGAGGCACGCAAGGACGTCGTGCAGCTGCGCTTCGCCGATGGCAGCCATGCCGAGGCGGACATCGTCATCGGCGCCGACGGGGTGCACTCCGTCGTCCGCAGCGCGGTGACCGAGCCCTCCCCGCCGACGTTTTCCGGTATCTGCGCCTTCCGCACCATCGTGCCGGCCCGAGCCGCGCCCGACTTCGCGCTGCGCCGCGCCCAGACCCTCTGGCTCGGGCCCGGACGGCACTTCGTGCACTACCCGGTCGCCGGTGGGCAGGCCGTCAACGTCGTCGCCTTCGCCCCGGCCGGGGATCACACCGACGAGTCCTGGAGTACGACGGCCACGGTGGAGGAGTTCCATGCCGAGTTCGCCGACTGGGACCCGCGGGTGACGGACCTGATCACCGCCGGCGGTGTGCCCGGGCGCTGGTCGCTGCTGGACCGGGCGCCCCTACGGCGTTGGAGCCGGGGCAGGATCACCTTGCTCGGCGACGCCGCGCACCCCATGTTCCCCTTCTTCGCCCAGGGCGCGGCCCAGTCCGTCGAGGACGCCGCGGTTCTGGCCCGCTGCCTGGCCGCGTATGCGAACGACCCCGAGCGCGCTCTGAAGCGGTACGAGGCGGCGCGGATCGAACGCACCACGCGCCTGCAGGAGATCAGTCATGGTCGCAGAGACATCAACCATCTGCCCGACGGGCCCGAGCAGCAGGCTCGCGACGCCGCACTGGCCGAATCCGATCCGCTGGTGCGCAACGGCTGGATCTACGGCTACGACGCCGAGGAGGCACCCACCTCGTGAACAACACCCCCGACGTCAGGGGGAATGCCACCATGGCCACCACTTCCGCGGTACCGGACCGGCAACGTCAGGCCGAGGAGGAGCTGGTCCGGGCTCAGCAGGCCATCGTGACACCCGACCCGGCGATCCCGGACAAACACATGCGCGTGTGACCCCGTCCCGGGCACCCCGTCCGAGCACCCCGTCCGGGCACGATCGAGGCCGGGCACAGACTCGCGCCGCACAACGGCCCATCAGTGGAGCCGGCCATGACGTCCCGTCTCGTGCTGCCCAGTCTTCGTGAGGGGGTAAGGATCCTTCCCCTGGATAAGTCATTTCCAGGATGGAATTCTCCCCTTTGCGGGTTCGCGCGATGGTGACAGGGTCGATGACGCTGTCGGCGACCAGGACCGGTCCACGGAGAGCATTCACCTGAACAGGCGGGGTCACCAACTCCGGGCTGGCAGTTGTTTTCCGCGCGTGCCCGATATTCGCTATTGCCATGCGACATGCGGAGGAGGCGAGAAATGAATGTGTGGACCGACTCTGCGCGGCGGCCCGTCGGGCTGGCTCGTCCTGCTCGAACACCTCGTGCCCGCGGATGTCGACGAGGCGACGCCGGACCCAGTCGGCCAGGATCACGAATACCACCGCACTCCGCGGTGCCGACGTCAACCGATCGGCCGTCGGGCGGGCCAGGAACCGACGGAGTTTGCCAAGCTCACCTCGTTCTTCGGTGAGTACCTGAACCAGCCCCCCGGCCGAAGGCTGGGCAGCCTGACCCCGAGCACACGCTAGGAGCACCACCCCATGTCCGAACGGAAGAAGTTCGCGCCGCCGGCCATCCAGGAGTTCGCCCCCAAGCTGGCGGAGGTGACTGACACCGTCCTGTTCGGCGACATCTGGGAGCGGCCGGGTCTGTCCCCGCGTGACCGCAGCCTGGTAACCGTCACCGCTCTCGCCGCCCTGTACCGGGGCGACCAGCTCGCCTTCCACCTCGGCAAGGCGCTGGAGAACGGCGTGACCAAGGACGAGCTGATCGAGGCCATCACCCATCTGGCCTTCTACGCCGGCTGGCCCAACGCCATGGCCGCGATGAACCAGCTCAAGAGCATCGTGGACAACTCCGACCAATCCGGCTGAGGGGCTCTCCCAACATGCCTGCCCTGCCCGCACCGCCTCGCGCTCCCACGCCCCGGGCCAGACCCTCCACATCGTCGAGGGCATCGCGACTGGAGCGGACGGTGCCGCGCCCGGCAAGGTCATGAACCATCTCGCGCTGTGGGAGACGGACGACACCACAGGGCTCGAACACGTCACGGACGACGACTGCCACGTCCCGCGCTTCAGCACGCGTACGCGTCCCTGACGCCACGACAGGCCCGACCAGAGTTGGGAAGCCAACATGCGAGCAACCATCATTCACGCGCCAGGTGACATCCGGGTGGAGAACGCTCCCGACCCGAAGATCACGGCATCGACGGACGCGGTGATCCGTACCGTCGCCACCTGTGTGTGCGGCTCCGATCTGTGGAGCTACCGGGGTGTCCTGCCGGTCACCGAGCCGCAGCCGATCGGCCACGAGTACGTCGGTGTCGTCGAGGAGGTCGGCAGCGGCGTCTCTGGCGTCAGGCCGGGTCAGTTCGTCATCGGCTCCTTCGTCGCCTCCGACAACACCTGCCCGATCTGCCAGGCCGGCTATCACACCTCATGCCAGCACGCGCAGTGGGTCAACGGCGCCCAGGCCGAGTACGTACGTGTCCCGCTCGCCGACGGCACTCTGGTCGCCACCCCGGAACAGCCGGCCGAGGAGCTCATCCCGAGCCTGCTGGCCCTGTCCGACGTCATGGGTACCGGCTGGTACGCCGCCAAGGCAGCCGAGGTCGAGCCCGGTTCGACGGCCGTGGTCGTCGGCGACGGCGCGGTGGGCCTGTCCGGCGTCATCGCCGCGAAGGAACTGGGCGCCGAACGCATCATCGCCATGAGCCGCCACGAGTCCCGACAGAAGCTGGCCCTGGAGTTCGGCGCCACCGACATCGTCACCGAGCGGGGCGCGGAAGGCGTCGCCCGTGTCAAGGAACTGACGGACGGCATCGGCGCCGACTCGGTCCTCGAGTGCGTCGGCACCCAGGAGTCGCTGCACCAGGCCCTGCAGTCCACCCGCCCGGGCGGCAACGTCGGCTTCGTCGGTTTCCCGCACGGCTCGCAGATCGACGGCCAGGAGCTCTTCTTCTCCCACGTCGGCCTGCGCGGTGGCCCCGCCCCCGTACGCGCCTACCTTCCCGACCTGATCGAGCGCGTCTTCAGCGGCCGTATCAACCCGGGCATGGTCTTCGACCTCACCCTGTCCCTGAACGAGGTCGCCGAAGGTTACAAGGCCATGGACGAGCGCCGCGCCATCAAGGCACTGCTGCGTCCGTGACTGAAGCCCCGGCGGTGGTGGGCAGCCCCAGCCGCGCCCACCGCCGCCGGCCGTGACGAGCGTCCTTCCGCCCTCACCGGATGATGGAGATTGGGGAACACCGATGACGACATGGACCAGCGACGAGCTCGACCGAATCGGCGGGGCCGACGAGCTGGAGATGTCGCCGCTCCGGCGTGACGGCACCCTGCGGGGGCCGGTGCCGATCTGGGTCGTCCGCGACGGCGACCATCTCTACGTCCGCTCCTTCCGAGGTACGGACGGCGGTTGGTGGCGCACGGCACGCGCGAATCATCAGGGTCGTGTCCGATCCGGCGGTGTCGACAGGGACGTCACGTTCGTCGAGGTGACGGACTCAGAGACCAACGACCGCATCGACACCGCGTACCGCACCAAGTACGGCCGCTTCGGCGGCGCGTATGTCATTCCCATGGTGGCGGCACGCCCGACGACGCTGGAGCTGGTGCCCAGATGAGCCAGATGTGCCCGGTGGGTGCCACTGGACTCGCGCCAGCAGCCCGCCCGACGCAGGAGCCAGCCCCGTGATCGGTCTCGAACTCGTCGTGCTCCTGGGTGTGGCCGTGCTGGTCGGCCAGTTCGTCGCGCAGCGGCTGGGCGTGGCACCACCCGTCGTGCTGCTTGTCGTGGGTGCCCTTGTCGGGCTGGTCCCGGCCGTGCGCCAGACGCAGCTTCCCCCGGAAGTGGTGCTGCTGCTCTTCCTGCCGGTGCTGCTGTATTGGGAGAGCCTCACGACGTCCATGCGGGAGATCCGTACGAACCTGCGCGGCATCGCCCTGCTCAGCACGGTCCTGGTGATTCTCACCGCGTGGGCCGTCGCGGTCGCCGGGCACGCGCTCGGTCTGCCGTGGGGACCGGCGTGGGCGCTGGGCGCGGCCGTGGCTCCGACCGACGCCACAGCGGTGGGCGTCCTGGCCCGCTCCCTGCCGCGCCGTCAGGTCACCGTGCTGCGTGCCGAAAGCCTCGTCAACGACGGCACCGCACTGGTCATCTTCGGCCTGGCGGTCGGTCTCACCGTCGGCGAGGAACACCTCACCCTTCCGCACGTCGGCGCACTGTTCCTCCTGGCCTACGGCGGAGGGGCCGCAGTCGGCGTGGCGGTCGCCTGGATCAACATGAACCTGCGGCGGCGCCTGGACGATCCCCTGCTCGGCAATCTCGTCATGATCCTTGCGCCGTTCACGGCGTATCTGCTCGCCGAGCTGATCCACGCTTCAGGCGTCCTCGCGGTCGTCGTGAGCGGGCTGATCATGGCCCAGGTGGCTCCCAGCCTCATCCGCGCCGAGCACCGCCGCCAGGCCCTGGCGTTCTGGCCACTGCTCACCTTCATCATCAACGGCACACTTTTCGTCCTGGTCGGAGTGGAACTCCAGTACGCGCTCCGCCACTTGAACGGATCCGACCTCCAGGACGCCCTGACCGCGATCGGAGTGGTCAGCGTGGTGCTGGTCGTGGTCCGGTTCGCGTTCCTGTTCTCCTCCGCCTACCTGATCCGCGCCATCGACCGGCGTCCTCAGCAGCAGGAACTGAGAATCAGTCACCGGGCCCGTGTCGTCAGCGGACTTGCGGGCTTCCGCGGCGCGGTGTCGCTCGCCGTGGCGCTCTCGGTGCCGGAGACCCTCGACTCCGGCGCTCCCTTCCCCGACCGTGCCTTCATCGTCTTCGTCACCTCCGGCGTCATCGTGGTGACTCTCGTGGTGCAGGGCCTGCTGCTGCCGGGCGTGGTGCGCTGGGCCCGGCTGCCGCGCGACACGTCTGTCGACGAGGAAGAGGTACTCGCCGACACCATGGCCACCGAGGAGGCAGTCCAGGCCATACCGCGACTCGCCGAGGAACTGGGCACCACCCCGAAGGTCACGGAGTGGCTGCGCCAGGAGTACGAGGCCCACCTGGCCACCGTACGGGCCAGGGGCGCAGGCTCCGACGGCGATCCCGCCCTGCTCCACAACCGCCACTACACCGAGCTGCGCCTGGCCCTCATCGCCCACAAACGCGCAACCGTCGTCCGCCTGCGCGACGAACGGCACATCGACGACACCGTGCTGCGCCGGCTCCAGGCCGCCTTGGACAACGAAGAGGTGCGGCTGGCCGGACGCGAGCAGGCGGAGTGAGCCAAGCCAGACATCCCGGCCTGGCTCCGAGCCTCACGAGCCCTACAAGAAGGGACCCCCTCGTCATGTCCTCCGGCCTCATCGACGTCCACGCCCACCTGCTGCCCGACTTCTACGTCCAGCAGGCGACGGCGGCGGGCCACGCCCACCCCGACGGCATGGGCGGCTGGCCCACGTGGTCCGTGCAAGCGCACCTGGACCTGATGGACCGCAACGGCATCGACACCGCGATGCTCTCCATGTCCTCCCCCGGCGTGCACTTCGGCGACGACGACGCGGCTCGCCTCCTCGCCCGGCGTGTCAACGAGTACACCGCCGAGCTGACCCGCGACCACCCCGGCCGGTTCGGCAACTTCGTGTCGCTTCCCCTACCCGACGTGGACGGCTCGTTGCAGGAGATCGTATTCGCCTTCGACGAACTCGACGCCGACGGCGTGGCCTTGCTGACGCACACGCACGGTGTGTACCTGGGCGACCAGCGCCTCGACCCGGTCTTCGCGGAACTCGACCGCCGCCGGGCTGTGGTCTTCCTTCACCCGACCTCACCGGTGTGCTGGGAACAGTCCGCACTCGGCAGACCGCGGCCGATGGTCGAGTACATCTTCGACACGGCCCGTGCCGTCACGGACCTGGTGATGGCGGGCGTCCTGACGCGCCATCCGAACATGCAGGTGATCGTTCCGCACGGCGGCGGCGCGGTTCCCGTCCTGGCTGACCGCATCAACGAGTTCATGAGGCTGTTCCTGACTTCGGAGAAGTCACCCTCCCTCGATGCCGTCCAGCAACTACAGGGCTTGTACTACGACATGGCGGGCACAGCCTTCCCACGCCAGGTCCCCGCACTGCTCAAGCTCGTCGGTCCGGACCGCGTGCTGTTCGGCAGCGACTACTGCTGGACGCCTCCCCCGCTGGCCGATGCCCACATCGCGGCTATCGACGCGGCCGAGTCACCGGTTGAGGGGTCCACGTGGCGTTCCCTGACAACGGCCAACGCGAAGCGCCTGTTCCCGGGGCCAGGTCGGTGAAAGCGTCAGTTGGCGCGTCGAATCGTGCTCGGACTTCCACCACGCCAGGTGGCAGTCCGGCCCGTCAGACTGCGCTTTCGCTCAGGTAGAAGCGATGAGTATCGAGCACCAAGAACGACACCGAATGGAGAATTGATGCACACTCGAACACTTGGGCAGGACCTGCGGGTCTCCGCCATCGGTCTCGGCGCCATGGGAATGTCCCAGAGTTACGGCCCCAACCCCGGTGATCGAAGCGCCATGGTCGCCGTGCTCCGCGGGGCCGTGGACCGCGGAGTCACGTTTTTCGACACCGCGGAGGTGTACGGCCCATACGTCAACGAGGAACTCGTCGGAGAGGCCCTCGCTCCGGTCCGTGACAACGTGGTGATCGCCACGAAGTTCGGCTTTCGTATCGAGAACGGTGCGTCAGTCGGACTCAACAGCCGGCCCGAGCAGATCCGTGCCGTCGCGACGGCCTCACTCCAACGGCTCGGGTTGGAGACGATCGACCTGTTCTACCAGCACCGTGTCGATCCACAGGTGCCGATCGAAGAGGTCGCCGGCACGGTGGCCGAGCTCGTGCAGGAGGGCAAGGTCCGCTGCTTCGGGCTGTCGGAGGCCGGTGCGGAGACCATCCGTCGTGCTCACTCGGTCCACCCGGTCACGGCAGTGCAGAGCGAGTACTCGCTGTGGACCCGGGATCCCGAGTCACAGATCCTGCCGACGTGCGCGGCGCTCGGCATCGGATTCGTTCCCTTCAGCCCGCTCGGCAAGGGGTTCCTCACCGGGGCCGTGGACGCCTCGACGTCGTTCGCGGCCGACGACGTCCGAACAACCATTCCACGGTTCACGGCCGAGAATCGAGCGGCCAACCAGGCTCTCGTCGATCACATTGCATCGCTCGCGGAGGCCAAGGACGCCACACCGGGACAGCTCGCGCTCGCCTGGCTGCTTGCGCAGCATCCGTGGATCGTTCCGATTCCCGGAACGCGGCGCATCGCGCGCATCGAGGAGAACATCGGCGCCACTCAACTACCGCTCTCCGCCGACGAACTGTCGGGCCTCAACGCACTCGCTGATCGGGTCGGGGTGCAGGGAGACCGCTACAACGAGCACCACATGTCACTGGTCGACAAGTAGCCGGACGAACGGAAGCAGGCTGCGGCGGACGACACACCGGTTTCGGTGGCAGCACCCGTTCGCCGCCACTTCCGTCTGCGTCGAGCCGCACACCGATGAAGATCTCCCAGGGCTTCAGCATTGATCGGCGCCGGCTCTGACCAGGCCACGAGGTGGGGTGGGTTCACAGTCCGCCGTCCGCCGACCGCCGGCCGATGCGGCGATCAGCCGTGGATGGCGTTGAGGACGGCGGCAAGTTTTTCAGGCGCACTGATCATGGCCATGTGGCCGGTGTCGAGATCGATGACGTCGGGCCCAAGCAGCGAGATGGATCGCTGCTGAAGTTCCTCGACGTAGCACTGGTCGCGCGTGAGATGCACGTACGTCCGGGGAATTTCGCGTCTGTAGCCGCTCAGGTCCACAGCCTCGCGCAGCAGGGCGGCCGAGTCGTCGGCCAGCCGGTTCAGGGTGGACGCTGTGGTCACCTCGTCCATGTCGTTGCACAGCATCGCGGCGGCGCCCTCGCGGGTTTGGTGGTAGACGCCGTCGGCGATGGACTGCTCCACCAGACCCCGCACTCCCGGATCGATCTGGTCAAGCACCCGGGAACCGTCCGCCGGCACCACGGCCGACACAAGGGCGACGTGGCGGATCCGGTCAGGTATGAGGTCCAGGACGCGCGGGATCGTGACGCCCGCGAAGGAGTGACCGACCAGTACCACGTCGCGCAGATCCTTCGCTTCGACGTCCTCGCGGACCGCATCGGCACAGTCCGCGAGAGTGACCGTGCCCAGGTCGACTTCAGCCCTGGTTCCGCGCCCCGGTAGGTCGACCGCCAACGCTTGCGCACTTAGATGAGGGATCAGCTCGTCCCAACAGTTCGCGCCGAAGCTCGCCCCATGGATGAGAACGAACGCCATGACTTGCCTCCTTGCCAACGACACCAACCCAACCATAATTGAATTCAGTTCTGCTGGGGAAGTCTGTTGCAGAGCAGGGGAGCAAAACGCCAAGACGTGGATCGGCTGGGGTTGTTCACGCCGCAGCGGCCAGCAGGGGCTCCCGACAACATGCGGATGCACACCCGCAAATGAGCGACAAAGTCCCCCTGCTATGGTGCGCCGATGTCATCGATCAAGAAGTTCCAAGTCACCTTCGACTGTGCAGAACCTGAGCGCGTCGCTCGTTTCTGGTGCGAGGTGTTGGGGTACGTCGCACCGACGCCACCGGAGGGATTTGCCACTTGGGACGACTTCAACCGCTCCCTGCCTCCGGAGGATCGGGATTCATGGTTCGCCTGCAGTGATCCCTCAGGTGTGGGCCCCCGACTGTTCTTTCAGCGCGTTCCCGAAGGCAAGGTCGTCAAGAATCGGGTGCATCTCGATGTGCGGGCCGGCACGGGACTCGTGGGTGCAGAGCGCCTGGCCACGCTCGAGGCCGAATCCACACGACTGATCGCACTCGGCGCGGTACACGTGCGCACCCTCCTTGCCGATGACGACAACGAGTCATGCATCGTGATGCAGGACATCGAGGGCAACGAGTTCTGCCTCGACTGAGCGTGCGGCAGAGCAGGGAACCAACGCAGCTCCTGTGCCTGTGGGTCAAGACATCCTGTAGGTCAAGACATGTGGAGAGCGGGTGAATGAGGTGGCGCAGCCGCTCACTGGACGAAGGTGACATCGGGCAAACCCGCTGAAGGGCCGTCCAGAACATGGTCGTTGCGTTCCCGCAGCCAGCGGTCGAAGAACGAGGTGACACACGCTCGGATCACCGTGACCGCACGGGCGGGGTCGATCGTGCCGATGGTCTCTTCGACGATGTCCTGGCCGAGACCGGTCTGGGGCATGACTGCCGCGAGATCGGTGTACGTCTGGTGCCGGGAGCCGCGCAGGGTCAGGTCGCGGCGCCATCCGGTGCTGTGCGACCAGAACGCCGCCCATGACGGCTCGGTTCGCGCGTGGTCGATGCCTTCACGGCCCATCAGGAGGAAGGGGCGGTCCAGGCCGTGGGCGGCAACCGGTGAGAGGTTGGTTCCGTTGGGTTCCTGGTTGAACTCCAGGGTGCCGTCCAAGTCGATCCCGGCGCGGATTCTCCGGTCCTCGTACATGCTCTGAGCGGCGGTGAATCCGCCCCCCGACTGGCCGGCCAGGCCGATCCGGTGGGTGTCGAGCACTTCCGCCAGCCCGTGCGGCAGCGCGTCGAGCCGGTCCACCACAAAGCGGGCGTCGGCGACCCTGGTGCGCAGCGTCTTCTCCAGCAGGGCGGGAACGGTGCCCTCACGCTGGGCCCGCGCGAATTCCTCGAACAGCACCTCGTTCGTCTTGACCGAGCCGTCGGGAAACTGCACGCCCGGAGACTCGTAGGTGTGGTCGACGGTGACAACGACGTAGCCGTGACTGGCCAGTTCCTCGGCCAGCAGGGTGCCCCAGCCGCGAGGGTCGCCGACGCCTGGCGAGTACAGCACCACCGGCCGACGCCCGCCGCGTGGGTCCGCGGGCGCCTGTTGGTAGGCGTGCGTGCGTGTGCCCGCCCAGTCCACTGTGCCCGGCGGGATGCGATGCGGCTCCAGGGCGTCGAATCGCTCGGCCGCTCCGCGTTCCATGTACGGCGCGAGGCGCTGCCCGCGGTGTGGCGCGAGGGCCGGATACCAGACACTGATCATCAGCTCGCGGTGGCCCACCGACGGCATCCATGGGTCGGGCCGACTACGGTCCACCAGACGGAGCGAGACCGTACCGATCGTGCACGGTCCCGTCGGGGCGGGGAGACGGAGCCGGATCGCCGAGCGGAGGGCCGGCCGGGACTGGGCCCGTGCGGCAGGCGTACCCACCAACGGCGACATCGCCAGAGCGGTCGCTGCCAGAAACCCGCGGCGTGGAAGAGAGAAGGACGACATGCCGTCCATCCTGGCCACGACCACCGACGGGGTCACTCGTGCTACCCCCAGCTGCCCTGGTTCGGGTTTCCCCGGATGCGGACCCTTGCCCTCATCGATGCTCCGTCAAGTGGCGCCAGAACAGCCGCAGCTGTTGTGGACTCGTCCGCGCTGCCCGGCCGCGCGCACGATCTCGCCGGGGCCCGCACGCACCGGATCATCCGCGGAAGGGCCAGCGGGGACCTCCGTCGGGTTCGGCTGCCTGACGGGGCGGGGTGCATGGCTGGGCTCAACCATGCAGGGTGGGCCGGTAGATGAGCTCCTGGATGTCGCCGTCGAGTGTCCGGCTCTCGATCAGCTCCAGGTCGAAGTCGGCCGCACCGTGGAAGATCGGGTCCAGTCCGGTCTGACCGGTGATCACGGGGAAGAGCGTCACCTGGACGCGGTCGACCAGACCGGCGTCCATCAGCGCCCGGTTCATCGACAGGCTGCCGTGCGAGCGCAACGGCACCTCGGACTCCTCCTTGAGCCGGGCGACGACGTCGACAGCGTCGCCGCTCACGATATTCGCGTCCGGCCAGTCGAGGGGTCCTTCCAGTGTGGTCGAGACCACCGTTGCCGGCAGGTTCCTCATCCGCGTGACCCATGGGTCACGCACATCGGACTCCTCGGTACTCGATTCCAGCATCTGCGCGAACGCCCGATAAGTGTTGGCTCCGAAGACCATCCGCTGCTCCTCGGTGTACAGGGCGAGGCGGTGGTCGAGGAGCTCGGGGCCTTGCTTGCCCCAGTAGCCGGTCCAGTTGCCGCCGGCGGCGCCGAATCCGTCGAGGCTGGAGAAGACGTCGAACGTGTAGGTGGCGGTCATGATGCTCTCCTCGAGTGTGGTGATCGCTTGTGTGGATAGAGACTGGCGACCACGGCGAAACTCATCGCCCTTGGACTCACGGAGTCCGGCCACCCAGGACGCGGCTCCATGGGGCGGGCGCGGCCGGTCACTCGTCTCGGCGTGACGGCTTGTAGAGGTAGTCGAGGCGCAGGGGCGCGAGTGGGGGCAGAGGCGCGCCGTCCGTCGTCCGGCAGGACTGGAGGAAGTGGGCGAGCAGGCGGCGGGAGGCTGCCATGGTCCTTCGAGGAAGCCGGTGGCGCCGCGGGCAGCATCGACACAGCCACGCGTGTACTGGACGCCTTGGAAGCCACCCAGGGCATGACCTTCCTGATCGACGGTGCCGCAGGAGGTGTCGGCCCATCGCCGCGCAACCCGCCCAGGCGCGCGGCCTCTCCGTGATCGGCACCGCGAGCGAACGCAACCACGGCTTCCTCGACCAACTCGGTGTCGTACCGGTCACCTACGGGCCCGCTCCGGCCGATCGACTTGCACCGCTGGCTCCGTACGGTGTCGACGTGGTTCTCGACCCGGCCGGGAAGGGCTCCCTGGCCGAACTGGTCGCCATCGCCGGCCACGCGCACGGCAAGATCGTAATCACCGTGCCCCGACACGGCGGACGAATCGGCCCGCAGTCGCTGGATGAGGCTGCCCCGGCGGCGCGTTGCCCGCCGACGACCGTCCACCGATTGCTGGATTACTCGGGGTCCTGTTGAGCCGGCCGGAGTTCCGGGGACAGCCGGACCGGGTCCACTTCGGTCACGGCGGTCTTCGCGTCCAGTTCCCAACCCTTCCCGTACGCCGTGGCGAAGGCGTCCTCGCCCAGCGCGGTCCGCCCTCGGCTGGTGAGGTCGCGGACCTGGCGGTCGGTGTGGTCGTGGGCGCCGCGCAGCCGGGAGGCGGCGCCGAGCAGGACGGCGGACTCGTGATGCTGACCGTATGCCTCGGCGAGCGCGGCCGTGTTCACCGCCACCAGCGACAGGATCGGCAGGTCCCGGGTCTCCAGCGCCGCCGCGTACGCCTTCGCCAACGCCTTCGCCGCGCCGGCGGGATCGCCCGTCTCCAGGCAGAGCCAGGCGCGTGCGCTGCCGACCAGCGTCCGCCCGTGGTCACCGGGGAACGGAATGTCCCCGTGCAGACCCCGTTCGGCTTTGTCGAGCAGTTCCCCCGCCCGGTCCAGGTCACCGAGCCGAACCCACAGGACGGCCTCCCACGCGTCGACCAGGAGCAGCATCTCCGGCGAGTCCGCGCGCAGTGCCCGCTCCCGGGCCGAGTCGACCATCGCGATCACCAGGTCTGTGTCGCCGCGCCGCAGGTACAGGTCGATCCAGCGCAGGTCGCCGAACACCTCGTCGCCGAGGCTGAGCGAGCCGAACTCGCCTGCCAGCGACCGGGCTTCGCGCAGGTCGGCCAGCGCGCCGTCGAGGTCGTCGTCGTACTGCCGCAGCTGGGCCCGCAACGGCAGCACGTTGGCCTGGCCCCAGCGGTCGCCGACCTGCCGGAAACCGGCCAGGGCCGCTTCGACATCGGTGCGCATACGGTCGAGTTCGCCGGCGTGTTCGGCGAACTGGGCCCGGAACATGCGGGCCAGCCCGGACAGCCACACGTCGTCGCCGTCGGCCAGGCGCTCGACGAGCGCGGGCGTGGTCCCCTCCTCCTGCAGGAACGCCAGCGGGAGCGCGGTGAGCGCGCCGTAAGGGCCGGGCAGTTCCGGGTACGCGAGCAGCCGGTCGGCCAGCTCGCGCAGCTCGGCCTGGTCGCCGGCGGCCTCCTCGGCGGTCGTCCCCGGCCGGGTGTCGACCCGGTTGAGCAGGTGGATGGCGCGGGCACAGTCGCGGTCGGACGTCGGCGCGCCGCCGGACACCGACAGAGCTTCGCCCAGCCAGTAGGCCGCGTCGGACTGCCGGCCGAACATCCGCCAGTACCAGGTCAGGTTCAGGGCGAGGGTGACCGCGCCGGGGGCGTCGCCGGGGGCGCATCGCCGGCGCAGGGCGGCGAGCGTGTTGTCGTACTCGGCGCCGATGCCTCGTATGGCCGTCAGCTGGCCGGGCCCGCGCAGCTGCGGGTCGTAGCGGGCCATCAGCTCGGCGAAGTGGTCGGCGGCCAGGTCGCGGGCGGTGCCGAGGTCGCCCGTCTCGGCGAGGCGGTCGGTGCCGTACTCGCGCAGCGTCTCCAGCATGCGGTAGCGGCCCGGGGCGGGCGCGAGCTGCAGCAGCGAGCGGTCGACCAGGCCGGCGAGCAGCTCGGGGATTTCGGCGGCCGGTACCGCGGTGTCGGCGCAGACCGCGGTGGCCGAGGCGGGCGTGGCTCCGCCGGGCAGGATCGAGACGCGTTCGGCGACCGTACGTTCGTGCTCGCTCAGTAGGTCCCAGCTCCAGGCGATGACCGCGTGCAGGGTGCGGTGCCGGGGCAGCGCGGTGCGGTTGCCGGTGGTGAGCAGCCGGAACCGGTCGGAGAGCCCGTCGGCGAGTTCGGGCAGGGACAGCGTCCGCAGTCGGGCCGCGGCCAGTTCGAGGGCCAGTGGCATGCCGTCCAGGCTGCGGACCACCCGCCGGATCTCGGGCAGCGTCTTCTCGTCGGCCTCGAAGCCGGGGCGTACGGCCGCGGCCCGCTCGGTGAACAGGCGTACCGATGCCGCCCGCCGGGTCTGTTCGACGTCGTCGTCCGGGCCGGGCAGTGCGAGCGGGCCGAGCGGCACGAGCGCCTCGCCGTCGACCGCGAGGGGTTCGCGGCTGGTGGCGAGCACGCGCAGTCCGGCGCAGCGGGACAGCAGCGTGGCGAGCAGGTGGGCCACGGCGTCGATCAGGTGCTCGCAGTTGTCGACGAGCAACAGGCTCTCCTGGCCGCGGAGTTGGTCGACGAGTGCGTCCAGTTCGTCGCCCTCGGCTCGCGGCCGGGCCTCGAACATCACGCCGCCGCGCAGCCCGATGCCGGCGAGCAGGGCCGCGCCGACCTTGGCCGGCTCGGTGACCGAGGAGAGGTCGATCATCCGGGCGCCGTCGGGGTACGCGTGGCGGTGGCGGCGGGCGGCCTCGACGGCGAGCCGGGTCTTGCCGGCGCCGCCGGGACCGAGCACGGTGACCAGGCGCCCGGCCGCGAGCAGCGTGTCGATCCGGGCGAGGTCGTCGTCGCGCCCGATGAAGCTGGTCAGCGGCGCGGGCAGGTTGCCCGCCCCGGACCGCGCGGTGTCGGCGTCCGGGGCCGGCCGCTCGGCGCGCAGAAAGCTCAGGTGGCGCTCGCGCAGGGCGGCGCCCGGGTCGGCGCCGAGGTCGTCGGCCAGGGTTTCGCGGACCCGCTCGTACAGGGCGAGTGCCTCGGCCTGGCGTCCCTGGGCGGCGAGCGCGTCCATGAGCAGGGCGGCTGCCCGCTCGTGGACGGGGTGTTCGGCGAGCAGCGCGGTCAGGTGGGCGGCGGCCGCGTCGGCACGGCCCAGGGACAGCTCGGCGTCGGCGAGATCGGCGATGGCCTCGGCAGAGGCGTGGGCCAGCTGGGTCGCGACGGCGGGCGCCACTGCGGCAACGGCTGTGGGCTCGGTGCCGGGACAGTCGCCCCACAGCGCCGCCGCCTCGCCGAGCATGGCCGCCGCGGTGTTCGGGTCACCGGCGCGCAGGCGGTCACGGCCGGAGGCGGCGAGTTGCTCGAATCGCAGCGCGTCCACGTCGGCTGTGTCCACGTCCAGCCGGTAGCCGCCCGCGGCGTGCGTGACGAAGTCGGCCGAGCCGAGGACACGACGCAGCCGCGAGACGAGGGCCTGCAGGGCGTGGGCGGGACCGGCCGGCGGGCCCTCGGCCCAGATCGCGTCCACCAGGACGGCCTGTGCGACCGCGCGACCGCCGGCGAGCGCCAGCCGTACGGCCAGACCCTGCAGCCGCGTGCCGACAACGGGCAGGGCGGTGTCACCGCGAGACACCTGAAAGGCGCCGAGCAGCGTGATGCGAAGCCGCGCATCCCCGTCCATCCTCTGATCTTCGCGCGCACACCCACGATCCCCAAATCAGTGCAGCCGTGCTGGACTTCCCCGTCCACGCCCGTACCGGAAGGCGCCGCGAGCAAGGCGGCGAGCGCGATCGTCATCACGGCGTCGTGCGACTGGCCGTCCCTCCGCGTCGCGCTGCCACGAGAAGCCTGTCCGGGTGCGCGAACGCAGCACTGACACGTTGCGGGACTGGAGTGTCAACGCCATGTGCCCCCATGTCAGCGCCGTGTGTGCCCCGTGTGAGCGGCCCGCGTCAGTCTTTGCCTGCCTCAACAGAACAGGCTTCGGAAGGGGAGTTTCGTGCATGACGTAGTGATTGTGGGCGCCGGCCCCGTTGGTCTTTTCCTTGCCTGCGAGCTTGGCCTCGCGGGCTGCTCTGTCCTGGTGCTGGAGCGGGCGCCTGAGGGCGGCTCCCAGTGGAAGGCGGACCCGCTGGGGATGCGGGGCCTGTCCGCCGCGGCGGTCGAGGCGTTCTACCGCCGCGGGATGTTGCACCCGCTGCTGAAGGCGTCGGGCGTCCATGACGATCCCGGCGCGAACTCCGCCACGGACGAGCCGTCATCCCCTCGCGGTGTGAGCCACTTCGCCGGCATGATGCTCGATCCGGCCCAGGTCGACGTCACCGCCCTGCCGTTCCGGCTTCCCAGCCCGGCAACGGAAGGCGTGATGACGAACCTGGAAGCGGTCGAGACGGTGCTGTCCGAGCGGGCGTCCGGACTCGGCGTGGACGTCAGGCGCGGTGTCACGGTCTCAGCCATCGCACAGGACGACGAGAGCGTGGTCGTACAGGCCGGCGAGCACGAGTACGCGGCACGCTGGGTCGTCGGCTGCGACGGCGGACGCAGCACGGTGCGCGGGCTCGCGGGCTTCGAATTCGTCGGCACCGAGCCGCAGTTCACCGGCTACGTCGTGCTCGCCGCCATCGCCGATCCCGAGAAGCTGCGGCCCGGGTTCAACCTGACGCCGACAGGCATGTACCTCCGGACGCCCGCGAAGGAGTACATCGGCATGCTGGAGTTCGACGGCGGCGCGTTCGATCGCTCGCAGCGGCCGACTCGCGAACATCTCCAGACGGTTCTGCGCCGTGTGTCCGGCACCGACGTGACACTGAGCGACGTCCGTCTCGTCTCGAGCTTCACCGATCGGGCGATGCAGACGACGAGGTACCGCCAGGGGCGCGTCCTGCTCGCGGGCGACTCCGCCCACATCCACTCTCCGCTGGGAGCACAGGGACTCAACCTCGGCCTCGGCGACGCCATGAACCTGGGATGGAAGCTGGCGGCGACCGTGCACGGCCACGCGCCGGACGGGCTTCTCGACACCTACACCCACGAGCGCCGTCCGATCGGCGCGGAGGTGCTCGACTGGACGCGCGCGCAGTCCGCGGTCATGAAGCCGGACCCGCATGCCCAGGCGGTCCAAGGCGTGCTGCGCGACCTGCTCGGGACCCGAGACGGAACGACCTACGTGTTCAAGAGGACATCAGGGTCGTCGAACCGCTACGACCTCGGCAGCGAGCACCCGCTCGTCGGCCGCAACGCCCCGGACCTCCGTCTTGAGGACGGCCCTCGCCTCGGCGACCTGATGCAGGACGGCCGAGGCGTCGTACTCGATTTCAGCATCGACCGAGCCCTACGCGATTCAGCGACGGGCTGGGAGAACCGGATCCTGTACGCAGCCGGTCCGGCGAGGAACGACCTCGGAGTGGGCGCCGTGCTGGTCCGGCCCGACGGCACGGTCGCCTGGGCAGGTGATCGCAGCCCTGACCCTGAAGCGTTCGAGCAGGCCGCCTGCCGTTGGTTCGGCGCACCGCACATCTGAACCGTCCACCCCTACAACCGAGTTCCAGGAGCACACATGACAATCACCATCCGACCGGGAAGCACCGTGATGTTCACCGGCGATTCGATCACCGACCGCCAACGACTCGAAAGCGAAGAGCATCTCGGGTTCGGCTACCCGCTGCGCGTCGCGGGCGAGTGGGGACTCCGCCACCCGGACCGGGCCGTGACCTGGCTGAACTCCGCCATCGCGGGCGACAAGGTGATGGACCTCGAAGCCCGCTGGCAGGCAGACGTCCTCGACGCGCGCCCCGACGTGGTGTCGATCCTCGTCGGCGGAAACGACGTCGGCTGGCACTCGTACGACCCGGACGGCCATGTGATCCCTGTGGAGGACTTCGCGGCGGGGTACGACCGCCTGCTCGCGCCCCTCGCCGGGGCCGGAGCCGATCTGGTCCTCATCGAGCCGTTCCTGCTGCCGATTCGCGGCCTTGTCGAGGTCGGCGACGTGCACCTCGGCGAAGAGGTCCGAAAGGAGTGGCGGGCCGACCTGGACCCGAAGATCCAGGTCGTGCGCGAGCTCGCCCGCAAGTACGACGCACAACTGCTCGCCGCCGACGGCATGTTCGCCGAGCTCGCCGCGACGACCGGGCCGGAGTACTGGGCTGCGGACGGCGTGCACCCGACACCGGCCGGTCACGCCGCACTCGCGGCGGCCTGGCTGCGCCTGGTCGCGTGACCGGGCCTCGCGTTCGAGGGCGACGACGGCTGCACCGGCGACGGCGAGGAGCTTCACCGGCCAGGGGTGTCGCCGATGCGGCGGACGGAAGTAGTCAGCTCTCGCCGAAGTCCTTGGTCTTGATGAAGCGGCGGTCCGTTTTCGACGGGCCGCTCTTCGTCCCGCGCAGGATCCAGTAACCGGCGTCCTTGCGGGGCTTGTTGAAGCCGAACGTGCCGATGAGCAACTCGTCGCGGCCATCGGTGTCGAGGTCGGCGATGTGCAGGTCCCAGCCGAAGAAGTCGCGGTCCCCTTCGTGCTGCGGGGAGCCGCCGAGACCGATCACACGCCGGTCGATCTTGACGGCACGGGCGGCGTCGAGCCCGTCCTCGCCTCCGAGGAGCACCACCACCTGGCCGAAACGGCGATCGACGCCCGATGACTGGGTGGCGATGTCGTCGTGGCCGTCACCGTTGACATCGCCGACCGCGACGGCGCTGACGACATCCAGCTTCCCCAGATCGCGGGCGGCCCTGCCCCGGCCGGGGCCCTCGCCGCTTCCGTAGACGGCAACGGCTTGGGTGAAGCCCACCCGGGCGAGGATGTCGGCGTGGCCGTCGCCGTCGAAGTCACCGGCGGCCACGGGCTTGCCGCCGGGGACCAGGCTGTCGTCCTGGTTCGTGATGCCGGGTACGGCCCCGGCGTGTTTCAGCCCTTGGGGCGTCCCCCGGTAGAACACGGCGTCGATGACGTCTTCCGGCATGTCCTCCTCGAAGCGGACATCCTCCTCGTCGTACTCGCCCTTGGTCACCAGGTCGTCCCGGCCGTCGCCGTCGAAGTCACCGACGGCCGTATGCGCCGCGGACACCCAGCCCTGTTGGCCCACATCGGTGCGGGAGGTAGTGCGCGGCGCCCCTCTGTCGCGGCTGAGCGGGCCGTACAGGACAGTGGCGAACTGCGGCTTTCGGTCGTATTCGCTGCCGGGCACTGCCAGGGTCAGCAGATCGAGGGCGCCGTCGCCGTCGAAGTCCCCGGCGGCGGTGGCCGGGAGGACGTCGGCGGGCAGCTTGGTGACACCGACGGGGCCGTCGGGGCCGCCCCAGACGATGCGCTGCTCAGGCGTCTGCTTCCCGCTGGGGTGGCTCAGCCGGTTGCGTACGACGACATCGGCGTGGCCGTCGTCATCGAGATCCCCGGTGAACTGGGTCGACCGGTCGTACGTGATCGGCGAGCTGGTGATCCGGGGGTCGGGCTTGGCGTAGCGCTCCGCCAGACGGAAGGCCCTGCCCGGCTTCGGGCCGCCGGGTGCGGCGAGGGCGACGAAGCGGTTGTTGTGCCAGTCGCCCCCTCGCTTCGGCTCCTTGTACCAGCCGTTGACGAGCGCGTCGGCATGCCCGTCGCCGTTCACGTCGTTCCGGTTGACCTCGCCGTCGTCCCGCTGGGCGGGGGAAGGGGGCACCGGCGCCGATTCCCCGTCATCGCCCGAGCAGCCCGTGAACAGCAGGGTGGTCGCACAGAGGCAGGCCAGGGCGACAGCAGAGCGGTGGGTACGTGGGCGGCGCATCTCGCAAGTCTGCGAGACGCAGCTCACGGGCCCGTAACGGCGAGGTCAGGGTCGGATTCCGGTCAGGCACTGTGCCGTCGGTGCGGCACTGGCGTCAGGGGGCGGTGAACGCGTCGGCGGTCACGTCGCGTTCGAGGCTTGCGCCCTGGAAGCCGTACGTCCCGATGTCCGAGACCTTGATCAGGAGGCAGTAGCGGTCGACCGCGTCGAGGGCGTCGGCCACCTGGTGGTAGTTCCTCCTGAGGAAATGGATCGCGGCCTGGTTGGCCAGGGAGCTCTGGCCGCAGACCAGCATGACCGGGCGGGTCGCCTGCGGTGGCCTGAACTTGGCCACCAGCGCGTACTCCACCTCGTTCTTCCGGTAGGGGTACCGTCGGCCGCCGACATCGAACGCCACCGACTCCGGACCCTGACCGTACGGCAGGATGCTGACACCTGGCAGGTGGGCCGCGAGGTGGCCGCCCGTGCGGAGGTTGGCCTCGCCGAGCGGACCGCCGATACAGAATTCCGTACGGTCGTCATTGGTGCCGCGGAAGTCGTCGCTGGTCTCGGTCGCGACGTCACAGCCGAGTTGGCCGGCCAGGGTCGCGACCTCGATCATGGCGCGGATTTCCTTGTGTGTGGTGACACCCCGCGTGTTGTGTTTGTTGCCGATGACGATGAAGCAGGTCTCCCCCGGGACGAGGCCGAAGAAGTCCGCCTTGCGTCGCAGTCGGCCGGCGCGCTTGCCGCGCTCCCAGAGCCAGACGAGCCCACCACCGATGAGGCTGGTCACCAGACCGACCAGCACATTGACGACTACGGAAAAGATCGCCGCCCCCTCGCGCCCCCGCCGCGCACAGCAGTTCCGTGCGCCTCGAACGGTTGATCCTCCATGACGGGACCTGCCTGTGACAACCGGAGCCTGCCCGAACGACGGATGGTGGAGAGTGAGGGGCATGGAGTTCTTCTGCTACCACCGCGATCGGCCCGACTCCGTGGCGCTGCGTCACGAGTTGCTGGAACAGCACTGGTCCTACATGGACCGGTTCGACAAGGAGATGATCGCCCGCGGTCCGACCCTCACCGGGGACGACGTGCCCACCGGCAGCGTGCACATCGTGGACCTGCCGGATCTTGCCTCCGCCCGCGCGTTCGCCTTTGACGAGCCCGGCTACCAGGCCGGCGTGTACCGGGACGTGTTGCTGCGCCGGTGGCGCAACCTGCTGGGTCGCACCATGTGGGACTTCCCCGGTGGCGGGACCGACGGCAACCGGTACCTGGTGCTCGGCCTTGGCTCGGGCCAAGGTGCCGACCTCACCCTGCCGCCGGACCGGGACGAACTGATCGCGTACGGGCCGCTGTTGTCCGACGACGGCACAACCTGGGTGGGTACGGCGGTGCTGGTCCGGGCGCCGGATCCGGAGACGGCTCGCGCCGTCCTGACCCCGGGCCTGTACGCCGACATCGAGGTCCACGACTGGCAGTTCGGCGGCCGATCGTAGTGAGCTGACGACGCGGCGAAAGGCATCGAGACACCCCGGAACGCGTTACTTCCCAAAGGGCCCTCGACACAGGGGAGTTGGGGCCTCACGATGGTGCCCCATCGGTCCTGTCGACGGATGGGACACGCCGCACTGGGGGTGGCTGTGGGGTACGCACGATTGCCGCGCGAGTACCGGATGAGACGGTCCCGGATGCACGTGTTCCTCTGGGTGATCGGCGTGGGCACGCTGAGCGTGTTGGCGGCCCTGTGGGGCGCCGAGGTTCCCACCTCGTTCCGGTACCCCATCCTCGCGGCGTGGGTGGCCCTCATGGGGTGGCTCTTCTACGCCACGTTGCACTGTTCGACCATCGCGGACATCAAGGCGCTCCACGTACGCGGGATGGCGAAGCGCCGGCATTTGGCATGGGAGGACATCCAGGACATCAGGGCAGAGGCCAACCCGGCATCGGCGATGCAGAGCGGTGCGCCGAACGTGCTCGTGCACGCCTACGGCCGGGACGGCTCCAAGGTGCTGTTGCCGTTCGTCGACGACCTTCACGTGAACGTCGAGCGCGAACTCGGGCTGCTGCGCGGCTCATGGGAGGAACTGCGCGGCGCGGACTGGGCGCCCGACGCCCGGGCCGCTGTCCTCATCGACCGACGCAATGCACGTCAGGCGGCCCTCATGATGGGGTTCGCCGCCGTGATGCTGGCCTTCATCCCACTGACCGTGCTGATGCTGCTGCCCCTGTTCGTCGACATGCCGGAGTGGCTGGAGTCGTTCCTGAACCCGTTCACGGTCATGGGGGTGGGAGCGCCCCTGATCTTCGCGCTGACCGCGATCGCCTCGTACCGCAGCCGTCGGCCCAGCGGCTGACGGCCGCGGCCGGAGGCCCGCGGTCAGGGCGCGGGTGCGATTACAGCCTCTTGGCCAGGAACGGCAGGACTGCGTCGGCCACCTCGTCCGGTACCTCCTCGGCGAGGTCGTGGCCGGCGTTGAAGACGTGACCTGTGACGTCGTGGGCCATGGGCCGCATCTGGGCCTCGTTCCGGTCGCCGATGAACGCGGAGCCGCCGAGCGCCAGCACCGGGATGTCCAGCTTCCGCTGTGACGCTCGGCGGTTCTGTTCGGCGTCGACGAGCATCGCCCGGTAGATCGCCAGCATCGCGCGGATGCCGCCAGGCATGGAGTAGCAGCGTACGTATTCGTCGATGGCGTCGGGGGTGGCGGTGTCGGGGTGGCTGCGCTCGTACTTGATCATGTAGGTGATCAGTTCGCGTTCGTGCCCGGCGATCAGCATCTCGGGGACGTCCGGCTGGAAGTAGAAGCCCAGATGCCACAGGTGCATGCCACTTGAGACGTTCTCGTGGGTGAGTGCGGTGTGGTCCTCGAAGCCGAATCCGGGGAACAGCGCCTCGCAGAAGACGAGGGCGTTGACGTGATCACGGTGTCGGGCGGCGAGCTGGTAGCCGATCACTGCTCCCCAGTCCTCTCCCATCACGCTGTAGGAGTCGTGTCCGAGGTGGGCCATCAGCGCGGCGATGTCGTCGCTCATCGTCGCGCTGTCGTATCCGTCCGCGGGACGTGCGGAGTCGCCAAGACCACGGAGGTCCGGTACGACGACGGTGTACTGGTCCGTCAGCTTCGGCACTAGGTGCCGCCAGTGGTAGCCGGTCTTGGGCACGCCGTGCAGCAGCACCACCGCCGGGCCGGAACCGGCTGTCCGGTAGTGCAGACTCGTTCCGTTGACGGTGGCACGGCCTGTGCGTACGGGGTTTGCGTGATGGTCGACGATCATGTTTCTTCTCAACTTTCCTGACGGGCTTGGCGATTTGGGCGCCCGATCGTGCGTTCTGGTCCTGCCGGTCGGCGCCCTGGTCTGGCGATGAGGGCCGGTGGCTGTCTCAGCCGCGTGATCACTGCGTCTCCAGCGGGCTGTCCTGCCTCTCCATGACGTCGTGGTCCGGCAGGTCGACGATGAGGCGGCCCGGCCCGTTCGTGCCCGCGGCTGCCGGGCCGGCGTGATGGCCGGCGGGGCGCAGGACGACGTTGTCCGGGTAGAGGCGACCGAGCAGTGCCAGCGCAACGAGGTTGTCCTGGCCGGTGGCTTCCAGGGTGACGTCGCCGTCCTGCGTCCACAGCAGTCCGGGGGCTCGTAGTGCGGTCCACAGCTCGGCGGTCCGGGTGTTGCCGACGGTCGCGGCGTCTGTGGCGGCGGTCTGGTGGGCGAAGCGGTGGCCGCGCAGCGCCTGGCCGAGGTCGAGGTGTGCGGTGGTGCCGTCGTGGGTCACGGCGATGCGGGCGGTGCGGGTTCCGTCGACGACCGGTCCGATGACCACGCGGCCAGTTACCGGCCCCTGCGCTGCGGCGGCGGGCGGTAGGTGGTCGATGAGCGTGCGGGGTGCCGCGTAGTAGTCCTGCGATTCGGGGACGTACGTGATCGTGTCGCCCGCGACGGGTCCGGGTCGCCAGGTCAGCAGGTGGCGGGGCGCGGTGAGGGGCGGTGTGCCGATGACGGCGGGCAGGACGGTGCCGCCGTCGTGGTCGAAGCCGTAGCCGGCCGGGCCCGAGGTGCCGGTGACCGCATGGCGGGCGAAGTCCACGATGCTGGTATGCCGGATCTGGCGGACCAGGAGTTCGGTGAGAAAGCTGTCGCGGGCCGACTCGATGTGCCGCAGCCCGGTCGGGGTGACGAGGAGCGGGACGTTCTGCCAGTTGGTGAAGGGCAGGAGGGCGTCGCGAAGCAGGACCATCTGGTGCAGCCACTCGTTGTAGAGCTGCATCGCGACCGGTCCGCCGCGGCTGCCCATGAGCAGGTCGGCCGCGCGGTGGGTGAGCAGATGTCCGTCGCAGTGGCTGCGGACCACCAGGGGGCCCGCGGGCAGCGGTATTCGGTGGGTGAGCAGGCGGTCCAGGGTCGCGGTCGCCCAGGAGGCGATCTCCCGGCCGATCTTCTCGGCCTGCGCGCCCAGTTCACGGGCTGCCGAAGCGCTGTCGGGGCCTACGGCCAGCGGCAACGAGGTCTCCCGCGTACCGAGGCCGAGCGTCGCGTGGATCTGGTGCTCCAGGACCTCCCGGTCGATGCTGCGTAGGGCATCGACGACGCCCTGCAGCAGCGGCTCGGCACCGGTGAAGAACTGACGGGCTCTCATCGTGCGGGTTGTCGGGAAGGTGTTCCACCGGGAGCCGCCGAGGGCGGGTGTGGTCGAGGTCTGAGCGGGGGGCATGGGTCCTCCGATGGGGTCGGTGTGCGGCATGCGCTCTCGCCGGCGTCGGTGACCTGGCGGACGCCGGTTCATTTTGTGGATCGTGCGTTACAGATTGAGGGCATGAAAAAATCAGTCGAGGGCGGCCAGCGCTACCTCCACGAGGGGTTCCAGGGCGCGGACGTCGGGTGTGATCTTCGAGGACACGAGCAGGCCGTTCAGGAAGGTGACCAGGAAGGCGGCCAGGGTCTGCGGGTCGCGGGTCGTCGAGATCTCGCCCCGCTCCGCCGCCACGCGCAGCACATCGGCGAGCGCACGCCGACTGGCGTCCTGCACGTCACGTACGGTGCGCCGGGTGGCCGAGTCGGCCGGCAGGCGCTCGCAGACGCCATTGACCAACAGACAGCCCCTGCCGTCGTGTTCGACCGCGATCCGGACCCGCTCGACCAGCATCGTGCGGATCGCCGACCGAGCATCCACCCCCTCGTCGAGGCTGCGCAGGGCGGCCGCCGCGAGGGTGGAGCGGTAGTGCTCCAGCGCGGCCCGGTACAGGCCGTCCTTGTCGCCGAACGCCGCATACAGGGATCCCTGGCCGATCCCTAGATGCCCGGTCAGATCGCGCACCGAGGTCGCCTCGTATCCACGCGTCCAGAACAGGTCCATCGCGCGGCTCACCGCCGCCTCGGTGTCGAACTCCCGCGTCCTTGCCATGCACTCACACTAACCTATCTGGATCGCTCGCTCAAGAAAGCGGTGCGGGGCCACGAACCGCCGCGGCGTCCAGCTGTGCGACGCGTGCCCGCCGAGCGTCTCGGCCGCGGGCCGGGTACGGGTCACGCTCACGGCCTACTTGGATTCGACTCGTCCGAGCGGGTCGGGGCCGGTCGTCAGCGCGTCGCGTGCCGTCTGCCAGGCGGGATCGCCGGGGTAGAGCTCGGTGCGGAGGTAGGCCCAGGTGAGGCGCTGGACCGCGGACACCCGCTCGGTGTTCTCGTCCGTGGTCTCGGCGACGTCGTATCCAGAGACCCCGCCGAGCCCGTGCTCCGCGTCGAACAGGGTGAGCAGGGCCTTGGGGCCCGGGGAGAGGACGTACGGGTCGGCGTGCCAGTCCGCGCCCGCGACCGTCAGGTGGGCGGAGGTGTCCTTGTCGCCGGCGACCACGAGCGTGGGCGTCGTCATCTTGGAGAAGTCCGTGGTCAGGAAGAAGGAGAGATTCTCGGCCACGGACTCGGTGAGGGCGTCGCCGCCCCTGCCGGGCGCGGCGAGCAGGACACCCGCCTTGATCCGGGGCTCGGCCAGGTTCACTTCCGTTCCGTCGTCCGGATCGGTGAGCCTGGCGCCGAGCAGCAGGCTCGCGGTGTGCCCGCCCATCGAGTGCCCGGCCACGGCGACCTTGCCATGGTCCAGCCGCCCGGAGAGCTGCGGGACGGCGGCCTCGATCATGTCGAGCTGGTCGAGGATGCGCGTCATGTCCTCGGCACGCGATCGCCAGTACAAGGGTGCCCCCGGAGTACTGGGATCCAGACTCAGCGTCCGGGAGCTCAGATGCGTGGGCTGGATCACGACGAAGCCGTGCGCCGCCCAGTAGTTGGCGAGGGGGGCGTAGCCGTTCAGCGAGGAGAGGTGGTTCGAGTAGCCCTGACCGTGCGAGAGGAGGATGACCGGCAGGTCGCTCCCCGTCACGGGCGCGGAGACCCGCACCTGAAGGTCCACGGCTCGACCGGGGGCTGGCAGCACCACCGGACTGACCGAGAGGACGGGCGTGGGCGAGCTGACCGTGTCGGCCGTCTGAGCCGATGCGCTCATGATGCGTATTTCCCTTCAATGGCCTCAGCTGCCGGTCTCGTTCGGGCCGACTGCGGGTGAGGCGGACGGGAGCATCCGCCTTCAGCCAGACTGAAGCGGATCGCTGTTCCGCTTAACCTACGGAACACTGTTCCGCTTTGTCAACGGCACCCAGAGGATGCTGCCTGCCGCCGCAGCTGCGGTGTTCGTCGCCTCCGGCGTCGACGCGCCGATCCGCGAGATCGCGGCCAGAGCGGACGTCGGAATGGGGACGGTCTACGGCCACTTCCCGACGCGGGCGGATCTCGTCGTCGCCGTCCACCGTCACCAGGTCGAGGCATGCGCCGATGCCGGCCCGAACCTGCCGGCACCGAATCCCCGCTCGCGGCACACCCGGAGTGAGTCGACCTCTTCGCCGATTTCCTGGCCACCAAGCACGGACTCGCCAACGCGCCACAGTGGGACAGCAGCGGCTTCGACGCGCTGCACACCTGCTTCCTCGACCGCCTGGCACCCGCCTGCGGGCAGTTGCTCGACGCCGCAACTGTTCGGCCAGGGTTACGCCGTCAGTTCGGTGACCAGCTCGTCCAGAGTGTCCGACCTCCAGTTGAAGGTGTCGGTGCTCGCCGGTGGATCCCCGACCGGCCGGTGCACGTAGGCAGTTCGCATTCCCACCGCCTGAGCTCCGCGAAGGTCCCAGGCGTGAGCGGCGACCATCAGCACGCGTTCCGGTGGGCATCCTGCCGCGTCGAGCGCGAGTCGGTAGACCTCCGGCGCGGGCTTGTAGGCCCGGGCCTCATCAGCGGACAAGGCCTGATGCCAGGCCAGTTGGGCGTACGCGTTGAGGCGGAGGAGAGTCGCGCGACTCGCATTGGAGAGCCCCAGCACAGGAAATCGCCGGGCGAGGCGTGCGAGTCCGGCGATGGAGTCGCCCCAGGGCGCGAGGCGCCGACTTGCGGTAGCAAGACGCGCGATGGCCACCGGGTCGGTGAGCCCTGCGCGGTCGGCCACACGCTGAGCCGCCTCACGGTCGATGACCTCGGTGTCGACGTACGTCCGGCTTTCCCTCGCGATGCGTTGCTGCTCGCGCTCGACGTGATTCCGCCACACCGTGAGCAACTGGTCGACGGACGCATCGTCGGACGCGGGCACCGCCTCGCGAATGGCCGCTCGGAGTCCACCCGGTTCGTCGACCATCGTTCCGAGGATGTCGAAGACGACGACCTCGATGTCGCAGGCCTCGGCCATGCGGTCTCCTCCTCATGGGGGTCAGGCGTGATGTGACCCGGGTCGACACGCGGACTGGACAGCGAGGGCGCGCCCGGTTTCCGCACACGTTCAACGCCCCACGCCAGCCGCGTCACCGGTTCGGTAGGTAACGATTGTTGCCCGACTCTGCGTCACCAGTCAAGGTGGTGACGATCCGGTCGCATCCGTGTCAACCAGACTGGTCCTCGCCGCTCAACAGCGCGGCCGGCCGGCGTCGGGAGGTGATGTCGAGCTTCCCGAAGCTCTCGTGGAGGTGACACTCGACCGTCGAGGCGGTGGTGAAGGGGCACGTGGCGATCTCGGCGTACGTGGATCCGGCGGCGGCATGGCCGTCGACTGCTCCTCCTGGGGCGTCAGGTCGTGCTGATCGCCACCGGAAGCCGACAGCGGCGGCCGGTGTGTCCCGGCCGCCACCGAATACTCGGGTGCGGCGAGGCCGGCTCACCCTTAGGCTCCGCTTCGGAGGACCGCCGGGGCGCCCTGTCGACAGCGGTCAGTCAGCGAATCGGGGATGTGCAGAGGAATGACTTGTCAACTGTTCGCGGTCTGCTTCGGTGCGAGCCAACCACTGCGTCTCGCGCAGTTCTGGGCGGGGGTCCTGGGCTGGGAGATGGTCGACGATCCGGACGACGGCGTCACGCTCCTGCCCAGTGATGACACCGGGTTCCGCATCCGTTTCCTTCCGAGCGAGGAGCCCAAGGTCGTCCAGAACCGGATGCACTTCGATCTGACGAGCACATCCCTGGAGGACCAGCAGCAGACGGTGACCAGGGCGCTGGGGCTCGGTGGACAGCACATCGACATCGGCCAACTCCCGGAGGAGGGTCATGTGGTGCTCGCCGACCCCGAAGGCAACGAGTTCTGCGTCGTCGGGCCGGGCAACAGCTTCCTCGCCGACTGCGGGTTCATCGGAGCGCTGGCCTGCGACGGTTCGCAGGAGGTCGGGTACTTCTGGAGCGAAGCACTGGGGTGGCCGCTGGTCTGGGATCAGGACCAGGAGACCGCGATCCGCTCGCCCCACGGCGGTCCGAAGATCACGTGGGGTGGTCCACCGGTGGCGCCGAGGAAGGGCAAGGACCGACTGCGTTTCGACCTCGCGCCGCCTGTCCACGGTGATCGGCAGACAGAGGTCGATCGGCTGGTCTCCCTCGGAGCGACTCGAATCGACGCCGGCCAGGGCGAGGCCGGTGGGGTGGAGATGGCCGATCCCGACGGCAACGAGTTCTCTGTTTTGACACCCCGGTAGCTCCACCAGCATCCGGGTCCGGCGGGGCTCGTACAACAAGTCCTGGAAGAGCGACTCCCCCGGCCACGCTGTCAGTTGATCTGCCACAGCCGGACCGTGCCGTCGTGGCTCCCGCTGGCGAGCGTGGTGCCGTCCGGGCTGAACGCCACGGATCGCACGGTACCGGTGTGGCCGGTGAGGGTGGCGACGTTCGTACGCCTCGCGACGTCCCAGAGCCGAACGGTGTGGTCGTCGGGGTAGTCGTTGCCGAACGCGGTGCTGGCGCCGCCGCCCCCGCTGGCCAGCAGCCGTCCGTCGGGACTGAACGCCACCGACATCGCAGCGCTGGTGTGACCCTTGAGAACGGCGACGGTGCGGGCGGACGAGACGTCCCACAGCCGGATGGTGCGGTCGTAGCTGCTGCTCGCCAGCGTGGTGCCGTCCGGGCTGAACGCCGCAGAGTGGACGGTGCTGGTGTGGCCGGTGAGGGTGGCAACGCCCGAACGGCCCGCGACGTCCCACAACCGGACGGAGGCGTCGTCGCTGCCGCTGGCCAACAGCCGTCCATCGGGACTGAACGCCACCGACAACACGAACGCACTGTGGCCGTGCAGTATGCCGACGTTCGAACGGCTCGCGACGTCCCACAGCCGTACACGGTCGAAGCTGTGGCCGCTGGCCAGGAGGGCGCCGTCCGGGCTGAACGCAACGCACCATGCCCAGTCGGCGGTGGCACTGCGGGTCAGGGTCAGGGTGGCTGTCGTGCGTCCGGAGACCAGATCCCACAGATGTACAGCGTCCTGGGCATCGGCGAGGGTGGTGCCATCCGGGTGGAAGGCGATCTCCAGCGGAGTGATCCGCCGGGCGTCGGTCAGGAGGGCGGTCGGATGTCCGTTCTCCGCGTCCCACAGCCGGATGGTGCCGTCCTGGATGCCGCCGGCCAGCGTACGCCCGTCCGGACTGAAGGCCAGGGTGACCACCTCTCCGGCCTGTATCAGGAGCGATACATAGCGGATGCCAGCGGTGACACCGGTCCTACGGGGGACCGGGGCGAGGGACGCGTCGACAGGGCCGGCCCCTGAGGAAGCCGGCGTGAGCAGCCCAGCGGTGGGGCCCGGGGCGGCGCGGGAGCCACGATGCGAGGACAGCCGCGACAAGGTCACGCCGGCAGCGGAAACGGCGGCTGCTCCGAATCCGGCCAGCAGGAGTGAGCGACGGCGCCGCCGGGTCCCGGCGGGCACACGTCCCACCTCTACGGCGACGGCGTCCGCAGTCTCCCCCAGGTGCTGTGCGTCGAGGGGCTGCGCCGACAGCAGCAGGTTCGGCCCCTCTACCCCCTCCGGTGGCGCCAGCCAGTACAGCCGGTACGTGGCGGGAGGCGGAAGCGGCGTAGTGCCCTCGCCCACGTCGATCCGCAGCGCGCCCGCACACACCTCCGGCTCGGCGCCGGGTACCTCGACGATCTGCCCCACCGCGCTCATGATCCGGGCCGGCACCCCGGCCGGCAGCGGCCGTTGATCCGGGGCCAGCCGCCCGGCGGCGTTGGCCGCCACGGTCTCCTCGTCCGTCCACGAACACGCCGCCGACTGCGTCGTCACCATCCGCCTCCCTCCGGAATGCCTCTCCCCCACTCCTCACCCTCCCCCGCGTCAAGGTCGCGAAGAGTGCGTCCCGGCCCACTGCTCCCAGGATTTGGGGGCATGCCTGGTGATCCTCGTACGTCGATGCCGAGCCGCCGACCTGCTGATGTTCATGACGGTGGCCAGACGTTCGAGGCTTCCGTCGGCCGCGGTGCAGGCTCGGATCAAACCCTCGCGAATGCCTTGGAGGCGGGTTGGGAGCCGGTCGAGTCCACGCAGGGCCGCAAGCCAGTCGCCAGGAGTCGGGGGCGGTGTGCCGGGGTCGCGGGAGTTGCGGCCGGTGCGGAGCATGCCCATGGCCCACAGGTAGCTGTCGAAGATCTCGGCCATGAGGGTGGCGTCCTCACTCATGGCCTCGGCCTCCAGGGCGGTCAGGGTGATGGTGATCTCCAAACCACCGCTCTGGTCGTCAACGGATCGGCAGGAAATTGTCATCAGCCCCCCAGGGCAATACGGGCCGTACGTTCGTCCGTCACATGCCGGTACAAGCAGTGAGTGGCTTCCTGACGTAACGGGGCTCGGCACGGTCGATCTTCGTGACGGGCCGTTCCAGGACTCCGCACACCGCGATGGCGCGCTGTTGACCAAGCTCTGTCACACGGTTCGTCTTCCGTGCCCAGCATCGGCCCTTGCGATCTGCGCGAGCCCCACTTCGCTCGGTGCCTCCGCCATCCCCTCATGGTCGCAGCGAAGTTGAGATCGGAACAGGGGAGCATTTGGTCTCGCTCACGGATTCCTGAAGGCCAATTCCTGCGCGTGCTCAGCCGACGGCCGCGCCGAACCACCTGGGCAACTGGTCGCGCAGATCCTGCTGTTCGTCACCGACCCACGCCACATGGCCGTCCGGCCGGAACAACACCGCGGGCACGTCCAGTTCCTCACTGACGTCGACGACGTGGTCGACCCGGTCCGCCCACCCCGACACCGAGAGCCGGCCGGTCTGGTCGAGCAGCAGGCCGCGGCCGCCGTGCATCAACTCGTAGAGACGCCCCCGCTTCAGCACCACGTCCCGCATCCGCCTGCCGAGCAGTTCATGCCCCTCGCCGAAGTCGTAGCGGACGCCGATCGCGATGATCTTCTCGATCAGATACCGGTTCACCTCCTCGAAGCCCATCAGTTCCGACATCAGCCGACGCACCGACTGGGGACCCGGCTCGGGGGACATCAGCACGGTCTGCGCGCGGGTGTTGTCCAGCACGTCGGCGGCGACCGGATGCCGTTCGGTGTGGTAACTGTCCAACAGCCCCTCCGGCGCCCAGCCGTTGACCTGGGCGGCCAGTTTCCAGCCGAGGTTGAACGCGTCCTGGATGCCGAGGTTGAGGCCCTGCCCGCCCAGCGGCGGGTGGATGTGCGCCGCGTCGCCGGCCAGCAGTACCCGGCCGGTCCGGTAGCGCTCGGCCTGCCGGGTGCCGTCGCCGAAACGGGAGAGCCAGCGCGGTGAGTGCACGCCGAAGTCGGTGCCGGCGAACACCCGCAACTGCTGCTTGACCTCCTCAAGGGTCGGCGGGACCGAGCGGTCCTCGGCCACCCCTTCGGCGGGCACGACGACGCGGTACAGCCCGTACCCGTAGGGCCCGACGCCGAACCGAAGGTGGGTCTTGCGGACTTCGGCCACCACGGCGGCCACCGTCTCCTGCGGCGCTGCCACCTCCATCTCGCCCAGCAGCGTCTCGGCCCTGGCGGGCTCGCCGGGGAAGCCGACGCCGAGCAGCTTGCGCACGGTGCTGCGGCCGCCGTCGCAGCCGACGAGCCAGCGCGAGTGCAGTTGCGTGCCGTCGGCCAACTCGGCGGTGACCCCCTGGTCGTCCTGGCTCAGCCCGACCAGTTCGCAGCCACGCCGGACATCGACGCCGAGTTCGGTGGCGTGCTCGGTCAGCAGCCGGTCGGTGACCGGCTGCGGGATGCCGAGAACGTACGGATGGGCGGTGTCCAGCCGGTCCGGCGACGGCTTGGTGATACCTGCGAAGAAGCCACCGACCGGATACTGCTTCCCGAGCGCGAGGAACCTCTCCAGCAGACCGCGCTGATCCATCACCTCGACGCTGCGCGCGTGCAGTCCGAGGGCGCGGACAACCTTGGTCGGCTCCGTCTCCTTCTCCAGCACGACCGCGTGCACGCCGTGCAGTCGCAGCTCGCCGGCCAGCATCAACCCGGTCGGTCCGCCGCCGACGACGATCACGTCAATCATCAATTCCCCCTCGTTCAACACGATTCATTCGGCCAGTTGCTCCGCGCGGTCCGGCAGCTCGCACGCCCGCACCTCCGCGCCGATCGCCTGCAGCAACACCGCGAGTCCTATTGCCGACTCGACGCCCCGCGATACCCAAATACCAACAAAGGCATAGGCACTTCGCGACTCACCGATTTCCGCCGGTTCTGTCCTCGACCGGAGATTCTGCAGCACGACCCGGGTCTTGCCGCAAGGCCCCCGGTGCGCTATAGGTTGATAGTGGCAAGGAGAGGCACTCTCCTTGCCTTTGCCATGTGTCGACGGCACCCCGGGAGTGCGTTCCCACTCCATGGGGCAAGGCCCCACCATGAATTCCCGAAGAAGTATTCGACTCGCATTGGTCGCTCTGCTCACTCTGATCGCCGCCGCGCTGGCACCTGGCGCGATCACCGGTGCGGGAGCCGCCGCCACCGCCTACACCGATCCGCTGCAGACGATCGGCGCGAGTGAGCGGGCGGGCTACGGACTCCGCTGGAACGCGGTCACCCCGGAGACGACCGCGAACCTCGACTCGAAGCTCAACAACGTGGGCGTCACCGAGGTACTGGAGAGCGCCAACCACCCGGCACGCTCCTGCAACGCCGCCGAGCGGGGCACCCTGCCGACCGCTCCCACCGCGAGCACCAGCTTCTGCTGGGACACCGGCGACGCGACAACCCCGGACTGGCACCCCCAGTCGATCACCAGCTCGGGCGACGCCGACGACGACGGCGCCTGGGGTACCAACAGGCTGATCCTGGCCGGGTGGAGCTACGTCGGCACCGGAACCGGCGACGCCCGCTACAACACCGTCCGCGTCGCCTTCATCGACTACAACAACCCCGCGGCCCCCAAGTACCGCTGGGTGCTCCTGGTGACGCCCACCAGCGGCGGCGAGAACTTCGCGCGGGTCGCCGCGCATGCGGGAGGTATGGCCTGGTACGGCGACAAGCTGTTCGTCTCCGGCCAGCAGGGCCACACGAACGCGATCTACGTCTTCAGCATGCAGCACATCCTGCAGGCCTCGGTGAACAGCCACGCGATCGGCAAGGTCGACGGTGGCTACTCCGCCTGGGGCTACCAGTACGTCATGCCGGCCATCGGCTCATATTCGTACGACGCCGGGGCCTGCACGGGCAACGTGAACACCGCCGTGCCCTGCGTCGGTTCGCTCTCACTCGACCGCAGCAGCGTGCCCGACAGCCTGGTCACCACCGAGTACCTCAACAACGGAACCAAGGGCCGCATGCTGCGCTACAACTTCGGCAGCGACTACCTGCTCAACAGCAGCAGCGCCTCCGGCTCGTTCGTCCCGGCCGTCCAGGGCTACCGGAGCGGCGTGGGGAACATGCAGGGGGTCCTCGCCCACAACAACGTCTGGTACGTCGCACATGCCTCGGCCTCGTCCGGCGTCCACGGACACCTCTGGGGTCAGACCACGACCCGCAGCGTCGCCACCTGCGGAGGCACCTATCAGTGCTGGGCCGAGCACCCGGAGTCCCTCACGTACTGGCAGAGCACGGGCCAGGTCTGGTCCCTGACCGAATGGGCGAACCTACGGACAGTGTTCGCCGTGCCCCTGTCCTCGCTCCCCTCCTGAAGCGTGGCTCCGAAGGCCGCGAACAGGCAGCCTGAGCCGGTCTGTTGGCGGCCTCCGGTCATGCGGCGAAGCCGGGGCCGTGCATGCCCGGGTGACGGCCCGGGCTGCTCAGTACGGGGCGGTCGTCACACCACGCTCACGGGATGCCGCACCACCGCGTCGAACAGGTACCCCTGTGTGTTCGGCACGGCGGTGTCCGGCTGAGTACGTCCGGCTGTGTCGGTGGCGCGGGCCAGCAGGTGGGTGGCGCCGGGTGCGTCGGGCTTCCAGCTGAGGGACCAGCGGGACCAGGTACCGGCGCCGGACCGGTCGTGGAGGCGGGCCGGCCGCCAGGTCACCCCGGCGTCGGTGCTGACATCGACCCGCGCGACGGCGCCCGCGCCCGACCACGATCGCCCGTGCAGTACGTGCCGCTGTCCCGCCGTGAACGTGGCACCGCTCGCCAGCTCGAAGGCGCTCTTCGTGGCCTGCCGGGTGATGGGCGCACTGCCGCCCTCCGGGTGGGCGGGGCCGAACAGGCGATAGAAGGTGGTGTTCCACGGCGAGAAGAGCGGCTGCGCGGACACCTCGATGTCGCCGACCCACTTGATCGACGCGATCCCGACCCAGGAGGGCACCAACACCCGTACCGGATAGCCGTGATCGTAGGGAAGCCGCTCACCGTTCATCTCGTACGCGAGCAGTACGTCGTCCAGCGCCTTGGCCAGCGGCAGCGGACGGCGCACCCGGCCAAGGTTCTCGCCTCCGCTGATGTACTCGGCGTCGAGACCGCGCGGTTGCACGTCCACGGCGTACGGAGACAGGCCGGCCCTGCGCAGCACGTCGGACAGGCGCACCCCGCGCCAGCGCGCCACACCGATCGCGCCCAGAGTCCACGGTGTCCCGGTGACCGTCTCGCCCTGCTGGGTCGTGTAGTAGGAGCGTCCGTTTCCGGCGCACTCGACGAACGCGGTACGGGTGACCGCCGGCAGAGCTCTCAGATCGTCGTACCCGAACTCCACCGCCCGGTCCTCGCCGGGGGCGCCCCGCAGTCCGCTCCCCCACAGCCGCAGCCGCCATTCGTCGGCCTGCAGGACGGGGGTGGCGGTGTGGTTCCGCACGAAGAACCGCTCGTTGGGGGTGTGGAGGCCGGTCCCGCGCAGTGCTTCCCAGCGGGTCTCGGCGTTGGTCCCGCGCTCGATGAACCACTCGGGCGGCAGTGTCTTGACGATCGGCCGGTCGGCGGCGTGGGCGGGACGTGTGGCGCCCAGCGCGGTCCCGGCGGCAGTGGCCGTGGCGGTCGCGGCGATCAGGGTGAGCAGCCGGCGGCGGGTGACCCCGTCCGCCCTGGCTTCGCCGGCGAGCCACTGGCGCAGCCTGCGGCGGTCGTAAGCGGATTCGTCGTGGTGGCCGGCGGGGGTGGCAGAAGGCATGGCGAGTCCTCGTCAGAAGGGGTGGAAAGCACGAGAGGAGGTCAGGCGCGGGCCGGGGCGAGCCCCCAGCGGCCGGACTTCCGAGCACAACACGCCTGCTGAGCAAGGCTGTTGGCGGGAAGCGCGAGAAGGCGCGTGATCAGCCGGTCGTCCGACACAGTGCCGCGGCCACCCGGACGAGGTCCACGGCGCGGCGGCGAGTCAGAGGCTCCGGCGACGGCATGGCGGGATGCAAACACGTGGCACGCAGGAGTGTCAACGGAGCGTTCGCGTCAGGGAGTCGGCCGGCTCAGCACGACCAGTACCCGTGGCCGCTCCGAACCACCCGCGGAACGGCGGCGACACGGGGGCGCCGGAAGACGGGGGTCGCCTTCGAACAGCAGGCCGGACGACCGAGGCCGACTTGCCCTTGACGCGCACGTCAAGGGTTAGCGTCTGCGCGCCGACGGCCGGGCCGGGCAGGTCCGACTGTCGCCCGCGCCCACTCACCCGCTCACCTGTCCTGGAGCCCCCGACATGGCCGCTGCCCTGCCTGCAACGACGCGCGAGATCCTGCTGACCGACACTCCCGTGGGGCTGCCCGGCCCTGAGCACCTCACGGTCGTGGAGAAACCTCTGTCCGCCCCCGGTCCGGGTCAAGTCCTCGTCCGGAACCGGTACTTCCTCGTGTTCCCGGGGCTGCGCACCCTGATCGGCGGCCAGGCCGACGGCGTACCACTGCCGCGCATCCACGTCGGTGACGCGCTCTTCGGTCCCGCTGTCGGCGAGGTCGTCGCGGCCTCGGCAGGCAGTTCGTTGCGACCGGGGGACGCGGTCATCCACCTGCTCGGATGGCGCGAGCACGCGCTGGTGGCGGAGGCCGACTGCACTCCGCTGGGCGATGCTCTGCCCGACCCGGTGGCCCACCTGTCATCCGGGGCGGCCGCCTACGGAGCACTGACCCGGCTCGCCGAAGTCCGCCCCGGCGACACGGTGTTCGTCACGGGAGCGGCTGGAGCCGTGGGGTCACTGGCGGGCTCTCTGGCACGTCTGCTGGGCGCCACGAGGGTCATCGGCAGCACCCGTTCGCCGGACAAGGCCGAGCGGCTGCGCACCGAACTGGGCTACGACGTGGTGCTGGTGCCGGGATCCCGGTCGCTCGACACGCAGTTGGCCGCGGCTGCGCCGGAAGGCATCGACGTACTGCTGGACACCGTCGGCGGTGAGCAACTGACCGCGGCCGTCCGCGCCGCGCGCCGCGGTGCCCGATTCGCACTGGTCGGCGCCCTGGCCGGACAGTTGTCGCCGGACGGGGACGGTGGCAGCGCGCTCGCGGAGATCGACACGTTCCGGCTCATCAACCAGAGCGTCTCGCTGCGCGGCTACAGCGGCATGGATCATCCCGAGGTGACGGAGGAGTGGACCAAGCGATTCGGCGACTGGCTGCGCTCCGGCGAGATCATCTTCCCGCACGTACGGGTCCCGGGCATGGATCGGGCGCCGCGGGCGTTGCAGGAACTGTTCGAGGGGCGGTATTTCGGGACCGTCGTCGTGGAGTTGCCGCCACGGTGAGGCCACGAGGCGCGGGCGTGTGCACGGGCACGGCGGGTGCGGGCACGGCGGGTGCGTGAAGAAGTGCAGGACGGGGGCGGGATGCGGATCGGGGATGCGGCGGCAGCGGCGGGGACCACGCCCCTGGCGCTGCGGTTCTACGAGGAACGCGGCGTGCTGCCACCGCCACCGCGTACGGCCGCCGGACAGCGTGAGTACGGGCCGGACGATGTGGCCAGGGTCCGCGTTGTCCGTGAGCTGCTGGCGCTCGGGCTCACCGTTGAGGATCTGCACGGTGTCGCCGACCGGATCGACGTGCTGGTCAGGAATCCTCAACGGCGCTGCGGGCCCCCCGACTCCGGCGTCCCCGGCTCCAGGGTCGCCGACCGCAGACTGGCGGCCCTCGACGCCGAGATCGACCGCCTGACCCGTCTGCGCGACCGCCTCGCACAGCACGTGGAGGATCGGCCCAACTCTTCTCCTTCATCACCTGAGGCGGCCATCCCTACCGAGGCCCAGTAGGCCGTGATCCACAACTTGGTAGGGTGCACAGGCTAGTTGCACCGCTTGGAGAGTTGTGGCAGCACTCAACGGAGAGGGGCCAGACAACGATGCAGGCGTCAGAGGTTTCGCGTGCGGTGGCCGCGGCAAAGTTGATCGCCTCATCGCTTGACCTGGCAGCCGACGACGCGATCGTTCTGCATGACTCGAACAAGATCACTCTACGTCTGCTGCCTTCTGATGTCCTGGCCCGGGTGGCACCTGTAGATCAACAGGTCTCACAGTTCGAGGTCGAGGTCGCGCAGCGGCTCGCCGAATCCGGGTGCCCGGTGGCTGCCCTCGAGCCGCGAGTGGAGCCACGCGTCTATGAGCATGATGGCTTCGTGGTCACCCTGTGGACCTACTACGAACCCGTCACACCGCAAGAGGTCTCGGCGGCCGACTACGCCAATGCGCTCGAGCAACTGCATGACGGAATGCGCAAGCTCGATGTCCCGACGCCGCACTTCACCGATCGAGTCGAGTACGCCCAACAACTCCTGGCGAACCGCGAACGCACTCCGGCGCTCGCCGACGCGGACCGGGAGTTCCTCAGCGACACGCTACGAAGCATGAGCCGAGCGATCGGCGAGCGCGGCGGCGCCGAGCAGTTGCTGCACGGCGAGCCGCACCCGGGCAACCTGCTCGCCACGAAGAACGGGCTGCTGTTCATCGACTTCGAGACGTGTTGCCGTGGCCCCGTCGAATTCGACCTCGCCCATGCGCCCGAAGAGGTCAGCGAGCACTATCCGGGTGTCGACCAAGACTTGCTGCGCGAGTGCCGGATCCTCGTGCTCGCGATCATCACAACGTGGCGCTGGGATCGAGGCGACCAACTCCCCGACGGGCGCCGGCTGGGCGCAGAGTGGCTCAGCCAGATCCGAGCGGCACTGGGTCGCAACGACCTGGATACCCATGGCTGATCGCGGCTCTTCGAGGTGGGGCACGGACGAGTTCTGATCCCGTCAAGGGTTCAGAGGTCCCGCCAAAGGTCGGAGGCCGATGGCCTTTCAAGGGCGCGCTTCGGCCGGAAGGTGCTTCTCGAAGGGCAGCGGGCCGAGGGTTTCGGGGTCGGCGGACGTGTCGAACAGCGGAGTGTAGCCGGTGGCCAGGTACAGGCCGCGGGCTTCGGGCTGGCGCGGCCCGGTGGTCAGGTAGATCCGCTGGTAGCCACGTACGCGCGCCTCGTGCTCCAGTTGGGCGACGACGAGTCGCGCGAGACCGCGTCGGCGGTGGGCGGAGTGCGTCCAGATCCGTTTGAGTTCCGCCGTGGCTGCGTCGTACCGGCGGAAGGCGCCGCCCGCGACCGGCTCGCCGCGCTCCAGGAGCAGGAGCAGCAGCCCGCCGTGCGGTGGGGTGAACTCCTCGTCGGGGTAACGGGCGAGTTCGGCGTGTGCGTCCTTGCCGTAGCGCGTCGAGTACTCGTCGCCGAGTTCACGCAGCAGCGGTCTCACCCGTGGGTCGGAGACGGGCACTTGAATGACCGTCAGCTCAGTTGGAGACGCCGGTGGTTGGGCGAATGACGTCATCCATTCACCGCCGCGAGGTTCTGCGTGGCGCGGACCGCCCGCTCGGCGTCGCGGTTGGCATCGCGCTTGGCGACCTCCTCGCGGACGATCGGGATCACGTACCGGCCGAAGTCGATCGCGTCGTCCAACAAGTCGTAGCCGCGGGCGGAGAGGATGTCGACACCGAGGTCGTAGTAGTCCAGGAGGGCTTGGGTGACCGTCTCCGGTGTGCCGACCAGGGCGTTGGAGTTGCCCGCGCCCCCAGTGGCGGCGGCTGTCGGAGTCCAGAGGGCACGGTCGTAGCGCTCGCCCGCTTCAGCGATGGCGATCAGCCGCTGCGAGCCGGCATTCTGCGGCTGAGCCTGCCCGTTGTGGCGCTCGCCGATCGCCTCGCCCTTCTCCTTGCGGGCCTTGATCGCGCCGACCGTGCGATGCGCCTTCTCCCAGGCCAGTTCCTCGGTGGGGGCGATGATCGGGCGGAACGCCACCTGGATACGGGGTACTTCGGTGCGGCCCGCGGCCTTCGCGGCGGCCTTCACGTTCTCGATCTGCTCGGCGGTCTTCGCGAGGGGCTCGCCCCAGAGGCAGTAGATGTCGGCCTCGGCGCCCCCTGCGGCGTACGCGGCGGGCGACGAACCTCCGAACGACACGTTCGGGCGGGGCTGTTGAACCGGGAAGACGTCGCTGACGAAGTCGTGGAACTGGTAGTGCTCACCCTCGTGGTCGAAGGGCTCGCGGGTGGTCCAGATCTTCTTGACGATCCGGATGTACTCACGAGTGCGGGCATAACGCTCGTCCTTGGTGAGGATGTCACCCTCACGGCCCTGTTCCTGATCATTGCCGCCGGTGATGAAATGCACGGTCAGCCGGCCTTCACTGATCTGGTCGAGGGTGGCGAAGGTCTTCGCGGCGAAGGTCGGGTAAGAGACGTTGGGCCGGTGGGCGAGCAGGATCTGGAGGTGGTCCAGCCTGCTCGAGATGTAGGCGGCGGCCGGCGCGGGGTCCGGCGATCCGGATCCGTAGGCGAACAGCACCCGGTCCCAGTCGTGTTCCTCGTGCGCCCGGGCCAGCCGGAGCGTGTACTCCTTGTCGAAGGCGGCGCCGGACCGCGCGGTGGTTTCGGATCCGTTGTTGGTCGCGGCGATGCCGAGGAACTCGACGGGCATGGGAATGGCCTTTCGTACGAATGGGGCCGCACGCGGGCGGGACGGAACAGCCCTTTGTGCAGCGGAGTGTGACGGCTCGTCAGGGAACTGATGCGACTTGGGGTGAGCGTGGCGACACTGCGCGTCGGGCGAACCGGACGGCGGCAGCGCGCGTCAGGGCCCGCGGGAGCACGTCGTTGCGGGGGTCAGCGCCTGCGAGGGTCGGTGACGCGAAGGGAGAACTCGCTCCGCGACGGGATCACCGAGGAGGGAAGGGCCGACGGACGGCCCGCCGCCCGAGTCAGGCGCAACACGCCGCGGACCACACCCGACCGAAGTCGATGTGGTCACGCGAGACCAGGCGCTGCTGGGCGTTCATGCGGCCAATTGAGCAATACATCTCGCTCGTCGTCAACCAACGCTCGTATGCCGGACCGGCTCCGCCTCCGGCAGCCACAGCCACAGCCACAGCCACAGCCACAGCCACAGCCACAGCCACAGCCACAGCCACAGCAGTGAATACCAGCCACCGCGTAGATCATTCCCTATATTTCCTATCGATTTACTAGGGAAGTATTGACGGCGCCCGGCCGGGATGCGCAGGATGATGCACATGTGCCCCACGCAGCAACGACTCGTTCGTCGTCGGCATGTCGACTTTGGTCACGTCGTCAGCGCCGCCTGCTGTCGCGTGTAGGGCACGCGACTCACACATCGCGCGTGCCGCTCCGCTCCTTCAGGTGATTTCACCCACCGCTCCCGACAGTCCTACCTCCTTCTGAAGGACGACCGCCATGACCACGGCACTTCCGGCTCCGGCCACTCCCCTGGATTCGGCACTCTCCGACGTGCGCCATCTTCGACTGGTGGGCGACACCACGCAGGGCGGCACCGGGGAACACGATGGGGCACCGCTCGTCGGCTATCTCCTGTTCGTTCCCGAAGGCACCGACCCCGCCGAGCTCTTCGCCAAGGACGGGGTACGGCCGGACCTCCGACCGGCCACCTACGACGACTCGCCTCGCACGCCGCGAACTGGCGGTGACGTCATCCATGTCGACACCGCGCGGCATGTCGCGGAGGCGGACGGGCGTGAACTCGACCTCACCTACCTTGAGTTCGAGCTGCTGGCCCATCTCGTCCTGCGCCCTCACCAGGTGCACTCGCGCGAGCAGTTGGTGGCCGACGTATGGGGCTACGACCATGTCGGCGACGGCCGCACCGTGGACGTCCACATCGCGCGCCTGCGCCGCAAGCTGGGCAAGGCTCACCAGCACCGGATCGTGACCGTACGGCGCGTGGGCTACAAGTACGTGCCCGACCTGCAAACGAGCCCCGACGCCGCGCTCTGCGGCCGGCCTTGAGGAGACCAGTCCCATGGGCTTTGCCCCCGCACCGTCCGGTCCCGCCCCGGAGTCCGACCGGATCGCAACGGGCCGTGCGCACTGGCTGCGCGTGGCCCGCGAGACGGCGGACGACCTGGCCACGGACGCGGTGGTCCGGGAGCAGGCGGGCAAGGTCCCGTTCGACGAGGTGTCCCGGCTGCGCGAGGCGGGACTCCTGACGCTGCTGATTCCGGCCGAGCTCGGGGGCGCAGGCGAGGACTGGCCCACGGCCTACGCCGTGCTCCGGGAGATCTCCGCGGCCGACGGCGCCATCGGTCAGCTCCTCGGCTGTCACTACTTCATGTCGTGGAGCGCCCGGTTCTTCACCGAGCCCGCTCTCGCCGAGCAGGTCGGGCGGCAGTCCGCGGCGGAGCAGTGGTGCTGGGGCGGTGGCTTCGCCCGTCAGGAGCCGCCTCTCGCGCTGAACAGGACTGCCCGTGGCTATCTGCTGGACGGCCGGCAGAGTTACGTCACCGGGGTCCTGGTCGCCGACCGGCTCGTCGTGCGGGCCGTTCGGACCGACACTGGCGAACCACTGGCCGTCGTCGTCGATCCCGCCCGGCACGGCGTGGTGATCGACGGAGACGCCGACCCGTTCGGCCAACGGCTCGCGGCCGGCGGCAGCGTGGAGTTCGACGGCGTACCGGTCAGCACCGACGAGATACTCGGCTCCCTGTCCGCGGACGAAGACGCCCTGTCGCCGGTAGCCTCCCTGGCTTCGCCGGTCGGGCGGCTCGTGTCCGTCCAGCTCCGTCTCGGCATGGCCGAGGGGGTGCTCGCCGAAGCCCGTGAGTACAGCCGGGCCGGTCATTCGCCCTGGGACCCGGCCTGGCCGGCCGGGTCTCCACAGGACCCGCAGGTGCTGACCACCTACGGGGAACTCACCGTCCTCACCCGCTCCGCGTCCGCGCTCACCGATCAAGCGCTGGAAGCCATGCGGTACGGGCTGGCTCGCGGCGAAGACCTCACGTACGACGAGTACGCGGAGATATCGGTCCTCGTGGCGATGGCCGAGGCCGCCGCCTCCAGGGCCGTGCAGGAATGCACCGCCCGCGCTCTGGACGTCATCGGCGCCCGCTCCACGTCCTCGCGGCTGGGCTTCGACCGCTTCTGGCGCAATGCCAGGACCCACACCTTGTACGAGCCCGTGGCCGACCGGCTCCGCGATGTCGGGGACTACTTCCTCAACGGTGCGCATCCCCCCTTCGTCCTGCCCGCCTGACCGCGCAAGGTCCGGCCTTGATCTCCGGCGGCCTGAACCCTTCGGATGCCGGGCGAGAACGGATGCCCGGCATCCCGCCCGCGGCGGACGCCGACCGAATTCGTACGGGATAATGAACGTATGCGGATCTCAGCCAGGGCGGACTACGCGGTACGTGCCGCACTGCAGCTCGCCGCGTCCCGAGATGACGGGCCACTGAAGGCCGAGGCCATCGCCGACGCCCAGGACATCCCGCACAAATTCCTCGAAGGCATCCTGAACGACATGCGCCGGGGCGGTCTCGTCCTCAGCCAGCGCGGCGGGAACGGCGGCTACCGGCTCGCCAAGCCTCCCGAGTCCATCAGCATCGCCGACGTCATTCGTGTCGTGGACGGACCGCTGGTCTCGGTCCGCGGGGTCCGCCCTCCCGATCTGTCCTACACCGGACCCGCCCAGTCACTGCTTCCCCTGTGGATCGCGCTGCGCTCCAACGTGCGCGAGATCCTCGAGGGCGTGTCCCTCGCCGACGTCGCATCGGCCGAGTTGCCCGCCGGGGTCTCCGCGCTGACCGACGCCCCCGGCGCCTGGACAAACCCCTGACCGCAGGGCCACGCACAGCCTGATCTCACAGAACGAGATCAGGCTGTCCATCATATGAACACCCTCTTGGGGTGAAGGCCACCTTCTGCCACGATCCCCATCAACCAGGTGGGAAAACTAGGGAACTGCGGGGTGGCCATGAGAACGCTCAACCGCACAGACCGGTTGCTGCCCCTTCTGACCTCGCGTCGCCACATCGACCTCGGCCGTACGTCCAGCGCCATCTGTCGACCCGTCTGACACCGACCGCGGAACCTGGTGGCTCACGCAGAACACCGCTGCGCTCCCTGCCACCCGCCCCTGTCGGCGCACCGGACGCTCTTCGACACTTCTCGGCTGACTGCGTCACCCACGCATCCCCGTGACCGCATGCCTCGGGCACGGCGTGACTGTGACAGCGACGCACCATCCACTCCTGCGACACCCGCCACGTTCCGCTCCTCAGCCCGCGACGGCATCCCTGCCGCCGAGGGCCGGTAGTGGAGTGCTGGTGCGTGCCAATGGGACTTACGCCTCGCGTCTCCGAACTTCCTGACAACCCATCTCCCCTGAGAGGACACCTCCGTGTCTGCCGCACGACCGCTCACCACCCTGCGCACCATCGCCGTCATAGCCGCGCTTCCCCTGCTCACGCTCACTGCCTGCGGTTACGGATCCGACTCCAAGGACGAGGACACGTCGAAGGTCGCCGCCGAGGGCAAGAAGCTCTCCGCGGACACCGTCCGGATCGGCTACTTCCCGAACCTGACGCACGCCACGGCACTCGTGGGCGATCAGGAGGGGCTGCTGCAGAAGGAGCTGGGCGGCACGAAGGTCTCGTACTCGCAGTTCAATGCGGGTCCTGCGGAGATCGAGGCGCTCAACTCGGGTTCGATCGACATCGGCTGGATCGGTCCCTCGCCCGCGATCAACGGTTACAGCACCACCGACGGCAAGGGCCTGCGGATCATCGGGGGTTCCGCGTCCGGCGGCGTGAAGCTTGTGGTCAACCCCGACAAGGTCACGTCCTTGAAGGACGTCAAGGGCAAGAAGATCGCCACCCCGCAGCTGGGCAACACCCAGGACGTGGCGTTCCTCAACTGGATCGCCGAGCAGGGCTGGAAGGTCGACGCGCAGAGCGGCAAGGGCGATGTGTCGGTGGTCCGCACCGACAACAAGATCACCCCGGACGCCTACAAGTCCGGCTCGATCGACGGGGCGTGGGTGCCCGAGCCGACCGCCTCCAAGCTGGTCGCCGAGGGGGGCAAGGTCCTCCTGGACGAGGCGGACCTGTGGCCCGACAAGAAGTTCGTGATCACCAACATCATCGTCTCCCAGAAGTTCCTCACCGAGCACCCCGACGTCGTCCAGGCGGTGCTGCGCGGCTCGGTGAGGACCAACACGTGGATCAACGCCAACCCGGAGAAGGCGAAGGCCGCCGCGAACGAAAAGCTGAAGGAGCTGTCCGGCAAGCCGCTGCCCGCCGGCGTGCTGGACCCGGCGTGGAAGTCGATCCAGTTCACCGACGACCCGCTGGCCTCGACCCTGAACACCGAGGCCGCGCACGCGGTCAAGGCGGGCCTGCTCAAGCAGCCCAAGCTGGACGGCATCTATGACCTCACCCCGTTGAACAAGGTCCTCAGCGCCGAGGGCAAGAGCACGGTCGACGACGCCGGACTCGGCGTCAAGTAGCCCCCCGGACAAGACCGGACAAGCCCGCCCCCGTTACCTTCTTCGTGGCCTCGCGATGAGGCTCCCGGCCTTCGGCCCCGGCATGACTTCGCCCCCTCGTCGACGATGATCGAAAAAGTGGTGTCACCGGGATCGAAGGCATTGGCAGACCGCTGATTAGAGGCTCGAGCGCCGAACCGGGACCCGGGGAAGGCAGTCTCTTCGTAACGTGGATGCCGGCACGCTGATGCCGCAGGTGAGGGCCGGGGAGAGCACGAGCACGGGAGCGAAGGGTATGGCGGACGAAACTGGCGTCGGTGTCTATCTGGGGCTGGATGTCGGCAAGGGCGAACACCACGCCACCGCCGTCAACCTCGCGGGGAAGAAGGTGTTCGACAAGCCGCTGCCCAACAACGAGCTGAAGCTGCGGGAGCTCTTCGACAAACTCCGGGCCAAGCACGGAACGGTGCTGGTTGTCGTTGACCAGCCGGCTTCCATCGGGGCTCTGCCCCTGGCAGTCGCCCGGGATGCAGGCTGCCAGGTCGCCTATCTGCCCGGCCTGACGATGCGGCGGATCGCCGATCTTTACCCTGGTGAGGCCAAGACCGACGCCCGTGACGCTTTCGTCATCGCGGACGCCGCCAGAACGATGCCTCACACCCTGCGGACGATCAATCCCGACGACGAGACCGTCGCCGAGCTCGCCATGATCGCCGGGTTCGACGACGACCTGGCGGGCGAGTCCACCCGGACCGCAAACCGACTCCGCGGCCTGCTCACCCAGATCCACCCGTCGCTCGAGCGTGTCCTGGGCCCACGGATCCAGCACCCGGCTGTGCTCAGGCTGCTGGACCAGTTCGGCTCACCGGCCCAGATCCGCAAAGCCGGAAGGCGACGGTTGATCACCCTGATTCGGCCGAAGGCGCCGCGGATGGCCGAGCGGCTGGTCGAAGACATCTTCACCGCACTCGACGAACAGACTGTCGTCGTTCCGGGCACCGACGCTGCCGCGCTGATCGTCCCCAGCCTCGCCAGCTCTCTCCAGTCCGTCCTTGACCAGCGCAAACTCCTCGCCGCCCGGATCGAGGAACTCCTGGAGGCCCACCCTCTTTCCCAAGTCCTGATCTCCATGCCCGGCATCGGGGTCAGGACCGCGGCCCGCATCCTCATCGACGTTGGCGACGGCAGCGGCTTCGCCAGCGCCGGACATCTCGCCGCCTACGCCGGCCTGGCACCCGTGACCCGGAACTCCGGATCGTCCATCCGCGGCGAGCACCCCTCCAAGCGTGGCAACAAACAACTCAAACGGGCCTTCTACCTCGCCGCGTTCGCCTCGCTCTCCCAGCCGGAGTCACGTGCCTACTACGACCGCAAACGACGCGAGGGGAAACACCACATCGCCGCTCTCATAGCCCTGGCCCGACGTCGCATCGACGTCCTCTTCGCCATGCTCCGCGACGGCACCTTCTACCAACCACCCACACCAGCTACGGCTTGACGAAAGCCATAGAGGCACTTTTTTCTCGCCCGCATGAGTTCCCAGGAGGTGACGACCATGGCAACCGCCCTCGCCAAGGCCGCCGACACCGGCACGTCGGTAGCATCCGCCGCGCGGATCGAGCACGTCTCGAAGTCCTTCACCACACCCGCCGGCCAACAGCTCGTCCTGGACGACATCACCCTCGATGTCGCACCCGGCGAGTTCGTCACCCTCCTGGGAGCCTCCGGCTGCGGCAAGTCCACCCTGCTCAACCTCGTCGCCGGACTCGACAAACCATCGGCCGGCACCATTGGTACCGACGGCCGCCCCGCGCTGATGTTCCAGGAACACGCCCTGTTCCCCTGGCTGACCGCGGGCAAGAACATCGAACTCGCCCTGAAACTGCGCGGCATGCCCAAAACGGAACGGCGGGTGAAGGCGGAGGAACTGCTGGAACTCGTCCGACTCAAGGGCGCCTACGGCAAGCGGGTGCACGAACTGTCCGGCGGAATGCGCCAGCGGGTCGCCCTGGCCCGCGCACTCGCCCAGGACAGCAAACTGCTCCTGATGGACGAACCCTTCGCCGCCCTCGACGCGATCACCCGCGACGTGCTGCACGACGAACTCACCCGCATCTGGCGCGAGACCAGCGTGTCGGTCCTCTTCGTCACCCACAACGTCCGCGAAGCGGTACGCCTGGCCGAGCGCGTGGTCCTGCTCTCCTCGCGTCCGGGGCGGATCGCCCACGAGTGGACGGTCGACATCCCGCAGCCACGCCGCATCGAGGACTCCGCCGTCGCGGAACTGTCCGTCGAGATCACCGAACAACTGCGTGGGGAGATCCGCCGCCATGGCCAGCACTGACACCGGGGTCCACATCAAGAAGGACGGCTCCCAGGCAGCCGGGGAGTCCCAGGACCCTCAAGACCTGGCGGGACTGGAGGCCGGTCTCGACGCGCTGGATTCGGTGCGGGTCGACCGTACGCCGCTACGCGAGACCCTGATCGGCAAGGTGCTGCCGCCCGTCGTCGCCGTGGCGCTGGTGCTGGTGGTCTGGCAGGTCCTGGTCTGGGCGAAGGTCACCGACAGCTACAAACTGCCCGCACCGTCCGCGGTGTGGAACGAGCTGACCGACGCCTGGCGGCAGGGCACACTGCTGGAGTACATCTGGACCAGCGTCTCCCGCGGCCTGCTCGGTTTCGCCATGGCCCTGGCGATCGGCACGCCCCTGGGCCTGCTGGTGGCCCGCGTGAAGTTCGTCCGCGCCGCCATCGGCCCCATCCTGTCCGGACTCCAGTCACTCCCCTCCGTGGCGTGGGTACCCCCCGCCGTGCTCTGGCTGGGCCTCAACAACTCGATGATGTACGCGGTGATCCTGCTCGGCGCCGTCCCCTCGATCGCCAACGGACTCGTCTCCGGCGTCGACCAGGTACCCCCGCTCTACCTGCGGGCCGGCCGCACACTCGGCGCCACCGGACTGCGCGGCACCTGGCACATCGTGATCCCCGCCGCCCTGCCCGGCTACCTCGCCGGCCTCAAGCAGGGCTGGGCCTTCTCCTGGCGCTCACTCATGGCCGCCGAGATCATCGCCTCCTCCCCCGACCTGGGCATCGGCCTCGGCCAACTCCTGGAGAACGGCCGCACCGCCAACAGCATGTCCATGGTCTTCCTCGCCATCCTCCTCATCCTGATCGTCGGAATCGCCATCGACCTGCTGATCTTCAGTCCGCTGGAGCGGCGGGTACTGCGCAGCCGGGGGCTGCTGGTCGCCCAGTGAACCAACGGATCGCGACGGGCTGCAGCAGCGGTTCACCGCTTCCGCCACGTGCTCAGCCGGTCCAGGGCTGCCACCGGTCTTCCCGTGCATGGTCGATATTGCTGCCCCACACCAGCACCCCACCGAACAAGCCGGGCTTGTCCCGCGTGGCCAGGGCCGGGGCTTCGAGCATGTCGGCGGCCTCTTCCAAGTAGGTGACCAGCGTGTCGAGTTCTTCGCCGGGGGCTTCGTTGTAGCGGGACCACCGGCCCAGGTAGCCGGTCGCGGTGTCCAGGTACAGGCCCGAGGTGCCATCGGCCGGGCCCAAGGCGACAACCGGAATCCAGGTCGCCTTCCACACGGTGATCCGCTCCTCCTCGGGACGGTCGGTGTTGAAGGTGTCCTGGTGGGCCTGGGAGTCCATCTTCAGCCGGTAGGTGGCAGCCACGGCGTCCAGAGCCATAAGAGCCCAGTTGCCCGGAAGGCATCCTCCACCATTGACCCCGTCGTCGCCCGCCGTCAGCAGCCACAGAACATGCAGCTCGACGGGTATCCGGATGCCGAGGTCACCCTCCAGGGCGGCGATGGCGGTGGGGCTGGCCCCGGCACTGAGCGCAGCGTAGGAATCGGGGGCGTTGTACCGGAGCCAGCCGGTGATGCGCTGCCAGGCATCGGCAACCTGCCGTACGGTGACCGCGTCGGTGGCAGGGTCGGCAGGCTGATCCCGGGCCTGTTCCTGATCCTGGGCATCCGCGGCGGGCTCGGTGGGCTCGGCGAAGGAGATCGGGTTCAGGTACCGGATCTCGATCCGGCCGGGCTCGCGAATGTAGCCGATGGCCAGGGCGGGACAGTCCTCGAACAGGTCGCCGTCGACCGTCACGGTGAGGATGCCCGGCAGATTCGAGGGCCGACCCATGTCCGGGTCGTCGGCCAACTGGCCGACCAGGACCCTCAGAGCGTAGGGGACACCGGCCCCGAGCTGGACTGCGGTGTCGCGCACGTACGGGGATATCTCGACGTCCACGGCCTGGTGTTCCTTGCTGATCAACTAAAGAGCGGGGCGACTCATGGTAAGCACGGTCGCGTGCCCACGGACTGCGCGAAGTCATCGTGAGCAGTGCGAAATGCGCTTCCTTCACGCGCAGTCGGGCGACTTCTGCCAGGCCAAACTCCAGCTTTCTGTGTCCACCCATGCAACCTTGGCCGAACCAGGTTTCCATTCCGAACGAGAGACTGCCCCTCCGCTGGTCCGAATCCAACTTCTGCCGCCGGGGTCCTCGAACTCCAGTCGAAGACCGCCGAGATCGCCCTCGGTCAACCGGGGCAGTTCAGGCACTTGCGAAGCCATGCTCCGGAAGAGCGCGGTGTTGGGAATGGTGATCTGTGTGCACGGCCTGATGGAGTTGAGGTCCCACCAGACACCAACTCGCCCCCTGAGGACGAGGCGCATGCTCATCACCCGGGCGCTGTTGCTCACCACGACCACGTTCGAGCCGGAGCGATAGAAGTCCACACGCTCTGCGTACGCTCTTTCCTGATCCTCTTCCTGGCGCTGCTCCGCGTTGACTTCACGCTGTTCCGCTCTGGCGTCCCGCTGTTCGGCTCTACAGCCCAGGACAAGTCCCCCGAACGCGGCTGCGACCGTCACGATGGCGGCCACGGTTCGGCCGATCCGCACGATTGCCGGCTCCGGCGATTCGGAGTCCGTCGAGCCGCGGCCGTCGAGATGAGGGTTGGGACCTGCCTGTGCCGCAGGTCGTTGCGGAGACGAGGGTTCGGCCGAACTCGGCCCGTTCTCAACCTGATTCGGCGGATCTTGGTTTTCCGGTGCAGCCATCACGAGGACGTATCCAGCCAACGAGGGCTTCACGCTTGCTGACAAGGATCGTTTGAAAAGCTTCAGTGCTGCTCGTATAGGTGCTTGCAGTGCGGCCCGGCGGGACAGGGGATGTCCGATGGCCGCTAGTGCTGTGCCCGAATAGGTTCGCCGGGTTGGTGGTCGGGGCGGTTCGATGTGCGGGGACACCCGATCCGGCCGCTGGAGGCGCGGTGGCCGAGCCTGTCCGTGTGCGCAGGCTGACCGACCAGGAAGGGCCGAAGCTGCAACAGATCGTGAGCCGGGGCAGCGCCAGTGCGGTGGGCGATAATGCCAATTGCCTCGCCCGGCGGGAACCGGATGCCTGTGATCGCCCAGCTGGTACAGGCCGACGGGGACACCGTGCGCGGTGTGATCCACCGCTTCAAACGAGATCGGCCTGGCCCGCCTGGACCCTCGGCGGGCGGGAGGCCGTCCCCGCCAACTCGGCGATGAGTTGGGCCCGCTCGGAATCCGGCCCATCCAAGGCGCGGGCTGGGCCGAACGCAGCCATCCCTACCGGCTACCGGCCACGGCATGCGCTACTTCCACGTGGGATGAGGGCCCCACACGTTCTGGAGAGCCGTCTGGGCGTCCTTCCCGAGAACCCCGTGCGTCGTCCCGCCTGGCAGTGTGGGCAGCTCTGCCCAGTGAGTCACGGTTTCGGCACTGGTAAGGCCATGGGGCAAACGGACGACCCCGTCGGAGTCGACGAAGCAGTCTCTGTGCTCCGCCCCGTCCTCATCCCAGTGCTGAGTCGTGAAGTACATCGGCCTGACCAGCCAAAATTCCTCGCCCAACGCCGTATCGGACTCAGATAGGCTGTCAGCCGGATACCGACCCGTGATCGCTGCTGCCACCGGTGTACCGCTCTCAGGCAGTCTGTCGCGTGTGTCAACCCACGTCACCACGGTGTTCAGATTCGTCATCTCCACCCTCGCTCAGGCACTCACCAAGTCGTCTTCTGCCCATTTGCCGACCCGTCGGCAAGGGCACTGCCCCGGCACCAGGCAAGACCGCGTGGCGTTCGCGAAGGTTGCTTGCGACGGAACGAGCACAGCACCAAACGATCCGCGACTGCCTCCCCCACCCTCCAGACATACGCGCCACCAGCGGTCGGACCAAACAGCACCCCGCGCATCCAACCGCCATCACCAACCAACGCGGTACGGAGACGCGGCCGAACGAGGCAGCGGCGCCGACGGGGCCGTACGTACGCACCGCTCCCCTGACCCGTATCCGGCAGTGCTCCCGCGTCCTGGGGATTCTTCTTACCCAGTTTTCATAGGGTGCCTATGTAAATGCGCGATACTTGATGACTGTGGATCAGTCGCATTCGAAGGACCGCCTCCCGGAAACCGCGCGGGCGCTGGCCGACCTGGCTTCTGCCGTGGTCAGGGCTGTGACGGACCGGCGGGGTATGAGCTTCACCGCCGCATCCGCCCTCGCACGGCTCGAACGGGAGGGCCCGGCCCGGCTGACCGCGTTGGCGACGGCGGAAGGGGTCACGCAGCCGTCGATGACCCAGTTGGTGCAGCGCCTGGAGCGTCAGGCGCTGGCGCTGCGGATCGACGACCCGGAAGACGGCCGGGTCACCCTGGTCGCCATCACGGACACCGGGCGGGAGGTGCTCGCCGAGCGCCGACAACAGCGTGACGCCCGCTTGGCCGACCTGCTGTCCGCCCTCCCCGACGAGGAGCAGCACGCCTTGGCGGCAGCCATGCGGACGGCCCTGCCGCTCGTGCAGCGGATGCTCCAGGACGACACACAGCAGCGTCCCCTCCTCGAACAGGACGACATCGGGAGCGAGCGATGACCGCCGAGCAGTCCCACATACCCGCAACCGGCGACGCGGGGCGCGGCAACCGCAGAACGTGGATCGGCGTGGATCACCCCCGCTACAAGTGGGTCGCGCTGACCAACACCACCGTGGGCATGCTGCTGGCCACGATCAACAGCTCGATCGTGCTGATCTCGCTGCCCGGGATCTTCACCGGTATCCGGCTCGATCCGCTGGAGCCCGCGAACGTGAGCTATCTGCTGTGGATGCTGATGGGCTACATGCTCGTCACCGCGGTGCTGGTGGTCGCTCTCGGCCGGCTCGGCGACATGATGGGCCGGGTCCGGATCTACAACGCCGGCTTCCTGATCTTCACGCTCACCTCGGTGGTGCTGTCCCTCGACCCCTTCCACGGCGGGGGCGGAGCGCTGTGGCTGATCGGCTGGCGCATCGTGCAGGCCGTCGGCGGCTCGATGCTGATGGCCAACTCCGCGGCCATCCTCACCGACGCCTTTCCCGCCCGTCAGCGCGGTATGGCCCTTGGCGTCAACATGGTCGCGGGCATCGCCGGGTCGTTCATCGGCCTGGTGCTGGGCGGGGCCCTCGTGACGTGGAACTGGCGCTCGGTCTTCTGGGTCAACGTGCCCATCGGTCTGATCGGCACGGTGTGGGCGTACAAGTCGCTGCACGAGACGGGCGTGCGCAGGCCGGGGCGGATGGACTGGTGGGGCAACATCACCTTCGCCGTCGGGCTCAGTGCCCTGCTCGCCGGAATCACCTACGGCATCCAGCCCTATGGCGGCCACACCATGGGCTGGACCAACCCGTGGGTGCTGGCCGGGCTGATCGGCGGTGTCTCCATGCTCGCGGTCTTCTGCGCGGTCGAGACGAGGGTCGCCGAGCCGATGTTCCCGCTGCATCTGTTCCGCAACGCGGCGTTCGCGGGCGGCAACGCGGCCACCCTGCTGGGGTCGATCGCGCGAGGTGGCCTGCAGTTCATGCTCATCATCTGGCTGCAGGGCATCTGGCTTCCCCTGCATGGCTACGACTACGCCGACACCCCGCTGTGGGCCGGTATCCACATGCTGCCGCTGACCGCCGGCTTCCTGCTCGCCGGGCCGATCTCGGGAGTGCTGTCCGACCGGTTCGGCGCGCGGCTGTTCGCCGCATCCGGATTCGCGGTGATGGCGGCGTCGTTCGCCGGACTGCTCATGCTGCCCAGCGACTTCTCGTACGGGGTCTTCGCCGCACTGATCTTCCTCAACGGGCTCGGCGGCGGCCTCTTCGCGGCGCCGAACACCTCGATCATCATGTCCAACGTCCCGGCCGACGCCCGCGGTGCCGCCTCCGGTATGCGCGCCACGTTCCAGAACGCCGGCATGGTGCTGTCCATGGGCGTGTTCTTCTCCCTCATGGTGGCCGGACTCTCCAGCACGCTGCCGCACACCCTCAGTTCGGGCCTCACCGCCCAGGGCGTCCCGGCACACGCCGCCCACACCGTCGCCGAACTGCCCCCGGTGGGCGTCCTGTTCGCGGCCTTCCTCGGCTACAACCCGATCCAGCACCTGCTCGGCCCGGACGTCCTCTCCCACCTCTCGCCGACTTCCTCGGCGCATCTCACGGGGCGTGAGTTCTTCCCGCACCTGATCTCACAGCCGTTCCACGACGGTCTGGTCATCGTCTTCTCCCTGGCCATCGCCATGTCCCTGGCCGCCGCGGCCGCTTCACTGATCCGTGGCCGCGCCGGGGCGTTGCCCACCACGCCGACACCCGTGACGCCCACTCAGGCAGTCCCTGAGGTCGGTTCGGTCACGCCACCCGCCCTGGAAATGCGCGGCACGGTACGCGACAGTGCCGGCGAGCCGCTGCCCCACGCCACCCTCACACTCGTCGACCGCTACGGCCGCCAGAAGGCCATTGCCAGATCAGGTCAGGACGGGACGTACGAACTGGCATCGGCGGAACCCGGACCACACATGCTGGTCGTATCGGCCAGAGGGCACGAGCCCCGCGCCATACAGGTCACCACGGGAGCGGAACCGGCCCTCTCGGACCTCGCCCTGACAGCGGTCTGCGGTGTGGAGGGCACCGAGCGCCAAGCGCACATCGGCCGTACCCCCGACTGACGGGCACCGGGCCGCGCCTGTCCGCCACTGCCGTGCTGCTGGCGCCCGCCCGGGGCGGGGCTGCGGCGGCCGGATCCGCGGTGAGCAGCTACGGGTACTCCCGATGCAGGGCCACAATGACTCCAAGAGGCGGGTACCGATCTGTCGAGGCTCCCCCGGCCCAGTCGCCGCAGGCTGTGGCACAGGTAGTGGCGCAGGCGGTGACACAGGTCGCGTTCGCGTTCGATAGTGTTCTCTCCATGTCGAGTCGCCGAGTCTCCGAGCGCACCAGGTTCCGCCTGGTGCTCATCGGTGTGCACGCGCACGCTGTGTCCGACGTCGACTGTCGCTGAGCCCCGGGCTCGTAGAGGCGTTTTCGCCTCCCTGTTGTCATCACCCGAGCCCAAACCGGCACATCCACTCTTCCCGTGTCGTCGGTGTGGTCTCGCACAGCCCAGCGTCTCTTTCAGCTGCTCTGGATGCCTTCCGACGGCAATCCCGCCCCGAAAGGCATCCATCCCCCATGCGTGAACGCAGACTGATATCCCAGCGCGCCGCCGTGGCCACCGTCGGCCTGGCCCTCGTCGGAGGACTCGCGGCCTGCTCCGGGCCGAAGGACAGCAGCGCGGACTCCGGAGCGAGTGACGGAAAGCCCGCCAAGGGCGGCAAGCTGACCGTGCTCAACTCCGACGCGCAGGCGGACTTCGACCCCGCCCGCCTCTACACCTCCGGCGGGGGCAACGTCCCCTCGCTGGTCTTCCGGACGCTGACCACCCGCAACCGAGCGGCCGGCGCCGCGGGCACGAAGGTGGTCCCCGACCTCGCCACGGACCTCGGCACCCCCAGCAAGAACGCCACGGTGTGGACGTACACCCTCAGGAAGGGGCTGAAGTTCGAGGACGGCTCCGCCATCACGTCCGCCGACGTCAAGTACGGCGTGGAGCGGTCCTTCGCAGCCGAACTCTCGGGCGGGGCGCCGTACTTGCGCGACTGGCTGATCGGCGGCGACACCTATCAGGGCCCCTACAAGTCCGGCAAGGGCAAGAAGACCCTCGACTCCATCGAGACACCCGACGAGCGCACCATCGTCTTCAAGCTGAAGAAGCCCGTCGGCGACTTCCCATACCTGGCGACGCAGACCCAGTTCACGCCGGTGCCCAAGGGCAAAGACACCGGCACCAAGTACGAGGAGCATCCGGTCTCCTCCGGCCCGTACAAGGTCGTGAAGAACACCAACGACGGCGAGCGGCTCCAGCTGGAGCGCAACCCGTACTGGTCCCAGAAGCTCGACGACCAGCGCAAGGCCTACCCGGACACCGTCGACGTGCGTTCCGGGCTCGACTCCGCGGTCATCAACCAGCGGCTGTCGACCAGTTCGGGGGACGACGCGCGTGCGGTCACGACGGACACGAACCTCGGCCCCGCCGAACTCGCCGAGATCGGCCAGGACAAGGCTCTGAAGTCCCGGGTCGGTGTGGGGCACTTCGGCTACACCAACTACCTGGCCTTCAACCCGAAGGCGAAGCCGTTCGACAAGCCCGAGGTGCGGCAGGCGATCTCGTACGCGATCGGCCGCAGCAGCGTCATCAACGCCGTGGGCGGCTCCTCGCTCGCCGAGCCCGCGACCACCTTCCTCCCGGACCAGAAGGCCTTCGGCTACACGCCGTACGACCTGTTCCCCGCTGGTAAGAACGGTGACCCCGTGAAGGCCAAGGAGGTACTGGCGAAGGCCGGTTACAAGAACGGGCTCACCGTGACCCTCACCCACTCCACCGACGAGGGCGAGATGGGACCCAAGGTCGCGGCGGCCGTCCAGCAGTCCCTGGCGAAGGCCGGCATCACGGTGAAGCTCAAGGGTCTGGAGGCCAACGCCTACAACGAGAAGCGCTGGGACGCCAATGACGGCCCCGGGTTCTTCATCACCCGATGGGGTGCCGACTGGCCCGCCGGCTATCCGTTCCTCGCCCCGATCTTCGACGGCCGTCAGATCGTCAAGGACGGTGCCAACTTCAACAGCGCCCAGCTCGACGACCCCGCGATCAACAAGGAGTTCGACGAGATCAGCGGGCTCACCAACCTGGACGCCGCGGCCAAGCGCTGGGGCGCCCTGGACAAGAAGATCGGTGAGCGGGCCCTCACGGTGCCGCTCTACCACCCGGTCTACCAGCGGCTGGTCGGCAAGGACATCAAGAACGTCGTCATCAGCGACTGGACCGGCGTCCTGGACATCTCGCAGGTGGCGGTCAAGTAATGACCGTGCAGGACGTGTTGGCACCCGGGGCGGGCGGACCGGCCGCCCCGGGACCCGCGGCGGGGGCCCGCGGTGTGTGGCGGACGCTGCGCACCCGGCCCTCGGCCGTCGTCTCGGGCGCGGTGCTCGCCGCGCTGGTCCTCGCCGCGCTCGCCGCGCCGCTGCTCACGGCGCTCAGCGGGCAGAACCCGTACACCTACCACGACGAGCTGGTCGACTCCGCGAGCGGCGGCGCGCCGAAGGGCTCCTTCGGCGGTGTCAGCGGCGACCACTGGCTGGGCATCGAGCCGGGCACCGGCCGCGATCTCTTCGCCCGGCTGGTGTACGGCGCCCGGGTGTCGCTGCTGGTGGCGGCCGGGGCGACGCTGCTCCAGGTCGTGATCGGCGTGAGTGTGGGCCTGGCCGCGGCGCTCGGCAGCAGGTGGGCGGACCAGCTCCTCAGCCGGGTCACCGATGTGATGGTGGCCCTGCCGATGCTGGTGCTCGCCATCGCCCTGACCACCGTGGTACCGGGCGACTTCCCCCGCCCACTGCTCCTGATCCTGGTCATGGGTGCCCTCAACTGGGGCGGCACATCCCGGATCGTACGGGCCCAGGCCCTGACCCTGCGCCGCCTCGACTTCGTCGCCGCGGCCCGGCTGGGGGGCTCGGGTCCCTTGCGTGTGGTGCGGCGGGAGCTGCTGCCGTCGCTCGCGGCGCCCGTCATCACGTACGCGGCCATCCTCCTGCCGTCCAACATCGTGCTGGAGGCGTCGCTGTCGTTCCTCGGCATCGGCGTGACACCACCCACGCCCTCGTGGGGCCAGATGCTGTCGACGGCGACCACCTGGTTCCGAGCCGACCCCATGTACGTCCTGCTGCCGTCCGGGCTGCTGTTCGTCACCGTCCTCGCCTTCACCGTGCTGGGCGACGCGGTACGCACCGCACTCGATCCGCGGGAGGCGAGCCGCCTGCGGGTGGGCACCCGCAAGGAGAAGACCCGTGACTGACCGATTTCCGGGTGCGCGCTTCGCGGCCAAGCGCCTGCTGGGGGCCGCACTGGTCCTGCTGGTGCTTTCCGCCGTCCTGTACGCGCTCTTCTACGTCGTCCCCGGCGACCCCGCCCAGCTCGCCTGCGGGGAACGCTGCAATCCGGCACAGGTGGCTCAGGTGCGCGAGCAGTTGGGGCTCGACGAGCCGACGTACGCCCAGTATCTGCACTTTCTGCAGGGCCTGTTCGCGGGACGCGACTACTCGGCGGGCACCTCGCTGCAGCACTGCGCAGCGCCCTGCCTCGGCCTGTCCCACCAGAACGACCAGCAGGTCACCACGCTGATCCTGGAGGGCCTGCCGGCCACCGCCTCGCTCGCCTTCGGTGCGATGGCGGTGTGGCTGTCGCTGGGTGTCGGCACGGGGTTGCTGTCCGCGCTGCGGCGGGGCGGCGCGACCGAGCGCGTGCTGACCGTCCTCACCCTGGCCGGGACCGGCACCCCGGTCTTCATCCTGGGTCTGCTGCTGCTCATGGTCGTGTGCGCCTATCTGCAGTGGCTGCCCTTCCCGTCGTACGTACCGCTGTCCCAGGATCCCGAGCAGTGGGCGTGGAACATGCTGCTGCCCTGGCTGACGCTGGGCCTCTTCGAGAGCGCGAAGTACGCCCGGCTCACACGTTCCTCCACTCTTGAGGTCCTCGCGGAGGACCACATCCGCACTTTCCGCGCGTACGGGGTGAGCGAACGCGCCATCGTCACCCGGCACGCGCTGCGCGGGGCGCTGCCTCCGGTGATCGCGCTGAGCGCACTGGACCTGGGGTCGATGATGGGCGGCGCGATGCTCACCGAGCAGCTGTTCGGCATCCCGGGCCTGGGCCGGCTCCTCATAGACAGCGTCCGCACCGTCGACCTGCCGGTCGTCGTCGGTGTGGTGCTCGTCATCGGGACCGCAGTGGTCCTCGCCAACGCCGTGGCGGACGTCCTCTACGCCCTGGCCGACCGAAGGGTGGTCCTGTCGTGACATCACAGCAGCCGACGGGTCCGGCAGCCGAGTCGGCCGAACCGCTCGTCGACGTCCAAGGGCTGACGGTCGACTTCCCCACGGGAGGGGAGACCGTACGGGCCGTCGACGACCTGTCCTTCCGGCTCACCGCCGGGCAGGCACTGGGGATAGTGGGTGAGTCCGGTTCCGGGAAGAGCACGGTCGCCGCGGCCCTGCTCGGCCTGCATCGTGGCACCGGAACACGCCTGAGAGGCACGGTGCGGGTCGGCGGGATCGAGGTGGGGACCGCGTCCGTGCGGGAGTTGCGGCAACTACGCGGCGGCATCGCTGCCATGGTCTTCCAGGACCCGCTGTCATCCCTCGACCCCTACATGGCCGTCGGCGACCAGATCGCCGAGGTCCACCGGGCGCATGCCCCGCATGTCTCGCGTCGGGCCGCGCGACAGCGCGCGGTGACCGTGCTGGACCGGGTCGGTATCCCCGATGCGGTACGCCGCTCCCGTTCCCGGCCGCACGAGTTCAGCGGCGGCATGCGGCAGCGCGCCCTGATCGCGATGGCGCTCGCCTGCGAACCGCGGCTGCTGGTGGCCGACGAACCGACCACCGCGCTGGATGTGACGGTCCAGGCCCAGATCCTCGACCTGTTGCACGACCTGCGCGCGGAGACCGGGATGGGCCTGATCCTGGTCTCCCACGACCTGGGGGTGGTCGCGGGCAGCGTGGAGGACATGCTTGTCATGAGGAACGGGCGCACCGTCGAGCGCGGCCCGGTCGGCGCAGTCCTCAGCACCCCTCAACAGCCCTACACGCGCGAGCTGTTGGCAGCCGTCCCCCGGGTGGACACACGGCGTTCGGCGGTGGCCGCGCCCTCGTCGGCTGTTGTCCCGTCGGGTGTCGTGCCGTCAGGATCCGGCGGAGACTTCCTGCTGGAAGCGGTGGGTGTGCGCAGGGAGTTCGGGCGCAGGAAGGACCGCACGGTCGCCGTGGACGGCGTCTCACTGACCGTGGCGCAGGGCGAGACACTCGGCATCGTCGGCGAATCGGGCAGCGGCAAGACCACGCTGGGCCGGATGCTGGTCCACCTGCTGGAGCCCAGCGGTGGCTCCGTCCGCTATCAGGGGAGCGAGCTGACCGGTTTCCGCAGCGACCTGCAGATGGTGTTCCAGGACCCCGTGTCCTCGCTCAATCCGCGCCGCAGCATCGGCGAGTCCGTCGCCGACCCACTGCGCGCCGCCGGAACCCTCACCGACGCGGACATCACACGGCGCTCGAGGGAACTCCTGGAGCGTGTCGGGCTCGACCCGCGGTGGTATCACCGCTATCCGCACGAGTTCAGCGGTGGTCAGCGCCAGCGCGTGGGCATCGCACGGGCGCTCGCGCCCGGCCCCAGGCTCATCGTGTGCGACGAGCCGGTCTCCGCACTCGACGTCACCACCCAGGCACAGGTCCTGGACCTCCTGGCACAGCTGCAACGCGACCTCGGGCTCGCGCTGGTGCTGATCGCCCACGACCTGGCGGTGGTGCGGCGGGCCAGCGACCGGGTCGCGGTCATGCGCCGGGGGACGGTCGTCGAGGAGGGCCCGTCGGACACGATCTACGACAGCCCGCAGGACCCGTACACCAAGGCCCTGCTGGCAGCCGTCCCGGTGCTCGACCCGGTTGAGGCGGCCCGTCGACGCACGGCTCGCGCAAGCGGCGACACCGGGGTACTCAAGGCGGCTGTCGGCTAGCCTGCCGGGCGTGTATCCACCGTGGCTGCCCCGACGTGAGCGGGGCAGCCACGGCAGGTCCTGGTTGGCCGGGGAGGTCTCGGCCGGTACTTCGCCGTAGCGCTTGGTGAGTTGAAGAACTTCGATCATCGGATCCTCCAGGTCGCGTTGCTTCGTGGCACGCACCGTCGCGGTGAGTCCGAGATCAAGGCTGGCCGTGGTGTCTGGGGCCAGTTCGGCGATTCTGCGCGCTGTATGTGAGAAACGGCGGGGTCCCGAGAGCGTCGGTCATGTCGGCTCAGGTGCGGCGCCACAATCCTAAGAAGCAGATAAAATGCTGCACGTACTTCACGAGAATGACGCTTCTTATGCATGAAAGGAACGATGGCGCGGCATGCGGGACTCACCGTTCGACGAACTCGACATCGCCATCGTGGACGCCGTGCGATCGGCCCCGCGCGTGAGCTGGCGCAATCTGGCACCGGTGCTGGGCGTGGATCCGGCGACCATCAGCCGTCGTTGGTCTCGCATGCACTCCGAGGGAGTCGCATGGGTCACGGCCCACCCGGCGGGGAGCGCGACACCCGACTGTGCCCTGGTGGAGATCACCTGTGTCCCGGGGCGATCGGGCACCGTGGCGGACGTCCTCGCCGCCGACATCGAGGCTGCCACCGTCAAGTTGACCTCCGGTACACGGGATGTCGTGGTGCTGGCGCAGGCCCCGGACTTCGATGCTCTCTCGGGCTATCTCCTCGACCGGGTGGAGCGCATCCCCGGGGTCACGTCCATACACAGCCACATCGTCACGCGGTCGGCCCTGGAGGCCAGTCGGTGGCGCGAAGGCGCACTGAACGAGGAGCAGCGCCGGCAACTGCGTACCGACGCCGGGCCCCGACCGGATCACGCCGCCGCCCTTCAGGCCCCCGACCGTCGCATCATCCGGGCGCTGAACATCGACGGACGGATGTCGTTCGAGCGGATCGCCGCACAGGTCGATCTCAGTCCCGTCGCCGTGCGGCGCCGGTTGACACGGCTGGAGGAGGCGGGACTCATCATCTTCCGCTGTGACACCTCGCGTCTCATCTCGGGACATGCCATCGCCGCCGTCTACTTCGGGTCACTCGACGCCCACGAACTGGAGGAGGCCGAGGGGCGGATCCGTACGCTGCCGGGAGTCCGGGCGTGCAGCATCGTGGCCGGTCCTCACAACGTCATCATCGACGCCTGGCTGCGGTCGACGGCGGAGACGCACGACCTGGAGCGCAAGATGAGACAGGTCCTGCCCGCGCTGCGGATTCAGGACCGGTCGCTGGTCCTTCGTACGATCAAACTGCTCGGCCGAGTCCTGGACTCGGAGGGCAGGTCGGTGCGCTCCGTGCCGCTGCTGGCCGAGGACTCCGCAGCCGAGCATCAGTGACGTCGGCTCCCTGGTCGAACCGTCCGGCAGCGCACGTGGGAGAGCCGATTCTCGCCGTATCAGAAGAATCCGGTGCGAGGAGCGGTGACCTCGATCGTGTCCTTCACCAGGGCGAGAGCGGCCCCCAACGGACTCGAGCGTCCCCCGCTCACGGTCACGTCGCCCACCTCCGGGCAGCCGAACACCACTGCCTTTTCCGGCCCGTCGAGCGCGTGCAGGGGGTCGCCCGGCTGCGTCTCCTCCAGCCGGACCCGGACGAAGTAGGGCTGGTCCACGGATGCGCCGGCGACGGCCCGCAGTCGGCGATGCCGGGACATCGCGCCCAGGGCCTCACCGGCGGTGTCCTCGATCACCGGCTGCGTCTCCACGCGTACCAGCGCCGGATCCCACCCCCAGGCCAGCGCGGCCAGCAGCCGCACCTTCGTGGCGGCATCCTCGCCGGACAGGTCGGCCGAGGGATCCGCTTCCGCGATTCCCCGGCGCTGCGCCTCGCGGATCGCGTCACTCAACGAGTCGCCCCGGGCAAGGCGGTCGAGGACGAACGTGACGGTGCCGTTCGGGCAGGCCCGAATCGTCTCGCAGCCCATCCCGCGCAACGCCGTTCTCGACAGGTCTCCCGCCGGCAGGGCCGCCCCCGTCGCCCCGGAGATCCTGATCATGACTCCGAGTCCGCGGGCCGCCTCGTCGAGTTCTCGCCAGTGGCTGAGCAGATGGCTCTTGGTGGCCGTGACCACGTGGACCCCTTGGCGCAGTGCCTCGACGGCCTCGTTCGCGGCCTGCTGCCGGAGTTCGGGCGAGGACGGAATCGCCTGGACGAACACGCGGGCAGCGGTCCGTTCGAGCGTCTCTTCCAGCGAGACGAGCGGACCCCATGCCGAGCGTGGCGGTACGGGCTCACCCCCGCGCAGCCAACACTGCGCCGAACTGGCACGGATGGCACGGACCCTCGGCCGTACTCCGTGTTGACGCGCGAGCCTGTCCCCCTGTCGAGCCAGGTGGTTCACGAAGGCCTGGCCGACCGAGCCGTAGCCGGAAAGCACCACATCGGCCTGACTCACTTCGCCCATGAACCTCTGCTCCGTTTCTTCCATGCGGGCCTTCATGTCTTCCGGATCCGCAGCGCCTGGATGTTGGCCAGCTCGTGGACCCCCCACTTTCCCAGCTCGCGTCCGTAGCCGCTGGCTTTGATGCCGCCGGTGGGCAGGCGGGGGTCGGTCGCGGAGATCGTGTTGATGAACGCCGCTCCGGCGTGGATCCTGTCGCTCACGGACGAGGCGTGATCGCGGTCCGTGCTCCACACGCTGCTGCTCAGCCCGTAGCGCGAGGAGTTCGCGAGGGCGATGAGCTCCTCATCGTCCGCACCGGTCGTGAGCGCGCCGAGCGGACCGAACGTCTCGTCGGTGAGGAGGGCCGAGTCGTTCCCGTCCACTTCGACGATCGACGGCGAGAACCATGCGCCCTGACCGGACTCGGGCGCGTCGGCCTGCGCGATCACACGGCCGCCGGCCGCCAGGGCCCTGGCACGCTGCTCGCTCAGGGAGTCACGGAGGTCCTGGCGCGCGAGCGGGCCGACCTCGGTCGTCTCCTCCGCCGGGTCGCCGACTCTCAACTCGCTGACGTGCGGCACCAGTTCGTGCACGAACGCGTCATGCACATCGCGATGGACGAGGAGACGCTTCGCCGCGATACAGCTCTGACCGTTGTTGAGGAATCGGGACTTCACAGCGGCGGCGGCCGCGGCGGGGACATCGGCGTCGGCGAGGACGACGAACGGGTCGGATCCCCCGAGCTCCAGCACACACTTCTTGAGCGCGGCGCCGGCGCGCGAGGCGACGAGGGCACCCACGCGATCGCTGCCGGTGAAGGTGACGGCGGCGACCCGGCTGTCCTCGATGATGTCCGATGCCGTCGGCCCGTCGACGACGACGGTCTGCAGGATGCCCGCGCCGAAGGCCTCCTGGAACACGTCCTCGACCGCCATCGCACTTCCGGTGACGGACTCCGCGTGCTTGAGGACGACGGTGCTGCCCGCCGCGATCGCGGGAAGCATTGCCCGGATCACCTGCCACCACGGGTAGTTCCACGGGAGGATCGCGAACACGACCCCGATCGGCACGACTCGGACTATCGCGGTGTCGCCGTCGATGTCGAAGGTGTCCGGCCACAGGATCTCGGGCAGTTCATCGGCGTAGTAGCGGCACGCGGTGACGCACTTGTCGATCTCGGCCCGCGCCTGCCTGATCGGCTTCCCCATCTCGAGGGTGATGAGCGCCGCCAACGGCTCCCGCCGCTCCACCAGGACGTCGCCGAGCCGGCCGATCGCCGCGACGCGGTCCTCCACACGGGACAGAGGCCACTGCGAGGCCGACGCGTCGTCGAGCACCCGGTCGATGGCTTCGGGAGTCGTGTACGGGTAGAAGCCCAGCTCGTAGCCTGTCGTGGGGTTGACCACGACGATGCCGCCGTCCCTCCCCGTCATGCCGCGACCGCCGATGCGTGGTCCTCGCGAAGCCAGCGGGTGAAGCGATCCGTGATCGAGACCGGGTCGATCAGCAGCTTCTCGGTGCCTTCCGCGTTGCCTGCCTCGATCCGGGCATGCAGAAACGCCGGGCCCCGCACCGTGAGCAGCTCCCCGAAGGCGGCCTTCAAGCCGTCGACGGTGGCCGTCGAACGCGTGGTCCAACCCACGGCGGCCGCGAACCACCCTAGGTCGACCCTCGACGAGTAGGTCGGCAGGGCGCCGGTCGACCCGTACACCCCGTTGTCGAGCAGGACGAGGAGCAGGTTGTCCGGAGCCAGATATCCGCCCGTCGGGAGGACGTTCGGGTTCATCAGCAGCGATCCGTCCCCCTCGATGCCGACGACCTTCGGCGCGGAGGGGTCCACGCTGAGTGCCAGTCCGGTCGCCACCGATCCGACGAGGCCCATCGCGTCGAGGAGGTACAGGTGGTTGTCGCCGTCCTTCACCGAGGCCAGCTCGCGGCTCGTCGCCGCGCACGTCACGACCACGGGATGCCGGCCTGTCAGGTCCGCAAGAGCCTGGAGTGCTTCGATGCGCTTCATCAGGCGGCCTTTCCGTCGGTGTTCCAGAACGACCCGAGGACCACTACCGGGCGATACGTCATGACGGCGTGCACACCGGCCTCCTTCACCGTGTCGTGCCAGTCCTCGGCGCTGCTCCTGCGGTCCAGCTCCACGACGGGAAGCCCAACCGTGCGCAGCAGGGCAGGTACGGGCTGGCTGATGGAGTGGATCATCGAGTTGTACTCTCCGAGGCTCCCGCGGGTGTTCGCGAAGACGAGCAACGGCAGATGGTAGGAGAGCGTGAACGTCGTGAGTGCCGTGAGCGCGTTGCCGAAACCGTTGTCCTGCATGACGACGGCGCCGAGTTCACCGGTGAACGCGACCGCCCCCATGACGCCGACCGCCTCTTCTTCCCGCGAGAGCGGTGTGACACGCGGCGAGACGCCGTCCGTGCCGCCGTCGGTCGCGACCAGCGAGTCGACGACCGGTGCCACACTCACGGAGGGGATGTACCCGACCCGCGCGGTGCCTGCAGCCCAGATGCCGTCGGCGACGGCTTTCGCATACGTCATGTGCGTGTGGTTCCTCTCAGGTGGTGAGGGCGAGCGCGCGGGCGAGGACGGGCGGGTCGATGTTGCCGCCCGAGAGGACGGCGACCGCCCGCCCGTACTTCCCCGGCTCGGCGAGATAGGCGGCGACGCTCAGCGCGCCGCTGGGTTCGGCGACGAGGTGAGCACGACGCGCCAGGGTGCCCACGGCAGCGAGGATGTCGTCCTCGTCCACCGTGACGATCTCGTCGACCGTCGCCTGGATGATCGGGAAGGTGATCTCGCCCACGACAGGCGTCCGCGTTCCGTCGGCGATGGTGCGATACGTCGCCTGCGCGTCCCACTCGATCCGGCGCCCGTTGGCGAGCGAGTCGCGCGCGTCCGCGGCCATTGAGGGCTCGACGCCGACCACCCGGGTTCGGTGGGACAGGGCCTTCACGGCGACGCCCACTCCCGAGATGAGCCCGCCGCCTCCGATGGGCACGAGCACCGTGTCGATGTCGGACAGGTCGGCGAGTACCTCGACGGCGAGTGTCCCCTGACCGGAGATCACGTCGGGATGGTCGAAGGGAGGGATCAGCGTCATCCCCCGCTCCACCCGCACCGTTTCGGCGACGATCTCTCGTCGGGCACCGGGGGCCATGACGACCTCGGCGCCCAGGGCTCTGGTGGCCTCCACCTTGACGGGCATGGCCTCCTCCGGCATGACGATCACGGCCCGGACGCCTGACGCTCGGGCTGCCCACGCAACTGCCTGGCCGTGGTTGCCGCTCGAATGCGTGACCACGCCACGTGCCCTGACGTCCGGATCGAGGCGTCTGATCGCGTTGACGGCACCGCGCAGTTTGAAGGCGCCGATCGGCTGGAGGTTCTCGGCCTTCAGCCAGAGGTCGCCCGGCGCCCACGAAGCGTGCAGCAGCGGAGTCCGCACCACGTCCTCGGCGATCCGTACATGCGCTGCGCGGATGTCGCCGACGGACACTTCGAGATCAGACAATGTTCCTACCGCGTCTCATGAGGGAGTTGGGCATTCAGGCCCCGTCTCGGACGGCGATGGCGTCGAACTCGACCCGGGCCTTGTAGGGCAGTTCGGCGACGGCGATGCATGTGCGGGCCGGCAGGGGCTCGACGAGGGCCTCCTGATAGATCGCGTCCATGGCGTTGCGGTCGTCCATCGAGGCCAGATAGACCGTGATCTTCACAAGATGCCGCAGCTCCAGCCCCGCCGAGGCCAGCCTGCTCTGGAGATTGGCCAGGGCCTGTCGTGTCTCGGGGACGATGCCACCCTCCACGATGTCGCCGTCTGCGATGCCCAACTGCCCCGAGATGTAGACGAGTCCGGCCTCGGTCGCCCGCACGGGACTGTACGGATGCCGCGCTCCCGAGGGACTTGTCGGTGCGAGGTTCGTCATGCTCCTGCTCCTGGGTGGGGTTCTGCGGGGACGTCCGCGTGGCCTCGCAATTTCCGTACCAGGAAGGCCATCGGGATGGAGGCGAGGACGAACGTGCAGCCCGCGACGGCGATGTACGTGTGCACGCCGGTCGACGAGTTGACGGACTCTTCGTCGACGACGATTTCGTTGGCCGCGAGAATCGCCGATCCGATGAAGCTCATCGTCACCGAGCCGACGGCGACCATCACCATGACCATGCTGGAGACGGTGCCCTGCCGCTCGGGCGGCGCGAGGACGGACGCGAGGTTGAACCCGGAGGTGACCAGCGAGCCTGCCGTCATGCTCAGCATGAACGAGCAGATCACGGCGATCGGAAGGTTGTCGGCGCCGGCCGAGAACATCACGAAGGAGGCGATCGTTCCGAGAGCCACGCCCACGGCGAGGGGCCGGGCTGGGCCCACGCGGGTGGCGATCGCACCCGCCACGATGCCGCCGAGCATGATCCCGATCGATGGGATGCCGAACATCAGGCCGAGCGCTCCGGGGCCGTTGATGCCGTATCCGAGGCCCTCGTCGGGAGAGACGTCGATCAGCAGGCTGAAGAGCTGGAGCATGCTCCGATAGGCGCCCGTGCCCATCACGACGACGAGGAGACCGAGTCCGAGGACCGCTGAGATGCCACGGATGTCGATCACGGGCTCCGGGATGCGGCTCAGGACGAGGTACCAGACCGTCAGCGCGGCCAGCCCACCGATGAGGATGGCGAGCGGGGCGATCCCCAGCCAGCCGAATTCCTGCCCGAGGCTGATGTAGGCGAGAACGGCCGCGAGGCCGCCGCCGAGTGTGAGCGCCCCGGCGACGTCGACCTTGCCCGGCGTGCGGTTGCGGGAGTTCGGGATCACGAGGTGGACGCAGAGCGCGGCCACTCCCGCGAACACCGCGGAGACCACGAAGACGAACTTCCAGCCGAACGCCTCGGTGGCGAAGTCCAGGATGAAGGGGGAGACGATCCCGAAGACGGCCGAGCCCGAGGTGACGATGCCTGTCACCACCATGGCGAACTTGGGCGCGCAGATGTCGCGGATGATGGCGACGGAGAGGAACAGGCCTGCGATCGCGGCGCCCTGCAGGGCGCGTCCGAGGACGAAGACACTGATGTGGGGCGCGAGGAGACACACGACTCCGCCGAGGCCGGCGACCATCAGTGTGATCACGAGCACCTTGCGTTTGCCGTAGATGTCGGCGCTCTTGCCGAGCAGTGGTGCCCAGGTGGCTCCCGCCAGCATCGCGCTGGAATCGATCCACGCGAACTGATTGGTGTCGAAGGCGTCGCTCAGCTCCGGAAGCACGAAGGTGGGCGAGGCGAGCACAGTGTCGACCATGACGTTCACCAGGATGAGGATGGCGACACAGCCGACGACCGGCCTGGTCCAGCCGGTGTTCAGTTCGATCGCCGGCTCGTCTCTGGTGAGGCTGGGGCTCATGTCTTGCATGAGCGGCTCCTTTCCACTGCGGATCGCTCCGGGCGGCTGTGCCGGGGTAGGGCGGAGAGGGACGTGCAGACGTGATTCACGGGCGTGCCACGGCGTGGAGGCTTCTCTGTCCAGGTGCTGGGGACAGGTCCTGTGACGAACCGGAGTCGGCGAGCGTGCACTTGCGGACGACTCCCTGTTGGGTGACCAGGGTGATGTTCTCGGGCGCCGACAGCGCACCGATGTCCCGCAGCGGATCTTCGGCGCAGAGGACGAGGTCCGCGGCGTATCCGAGGCGCAGTGTCCCGAGTGTGTCCGCCACTCCGAGGAGCCGGGCACTGTTGGATGTGGCCGCGCGAATGGCGTCGATCGGCGACATCCCCAGTTCCACGAGGCACGACAGCTCGAACGGGTTCTGCCCGTGCGGGGTGATGCCGGCATCCGTGCCCACCGCGATGTTCACCTTCCGCGCGATGGCCGCGGCGATGTTCTCCTTGGTCCGCTCGTTCCAGCGAAGCTTCTTCTCGTAGCGCCACGGCGCGGTCCTCTGCGGGTCCAGTGGCTGGAAGGCGGTCGACAGGGTCGGTACCAGAAAGGCCCCCCTCTCTCCGATGAGGTCGCATCCTTCGTCATCGATGCCGAAACCGTGCTCGATCGACATGACACCGCAGCGGATCGCGGCGAGGATGCCGGCCCGGCCCTGTGCGTGTGCGGCGACCGGACGTCCTCGGTGGCGATGTCCCTCGTCCACGACCGCCGCGATCTCCTCGTCGAGCAGGTCCTGGTCGTCGGGATCGTCGTGGGCGCTGCTGATCCCGCCACTCGTGCAGATCTTGATGACGTCGGCGCCGGCGCGCAGCATCCGTCTCGCCGCCTTCCGTGCGCCCACCACGTCGTCCGCGATCTCGCAGTAGTCGAGGCCGAGACTTCTTCCGCCGGGGAAGGTGTCGTCGGCGTGTCCGCCCGTGTGGCTGATCACGCCGACCGACGTCTGCAGGCGTGGGCCGGTGATCAGTCCTGATGCGACGGCGTCGCGGAATCCGGCGGGAAGTCCACCGAGGTCTCGCGCTGACGTGATTCCGGCGTCGAGCGTCCGGCGCAGACGTTCCGTCGTCTGGAGAACACCCAGGACGGGGTCCGTCAGAAGAGCGGCTTCCAGGATCGACCGGTCGGAGGCCACACCGAGGTGGGTGTGGCAGTCGAACAGTCCGGGGAGGAGTGTTCCGCCCCCACCGTCGATCGCCCTGACGCCGGGGATCGGCTCGGGCGCCTGTGCCGCCGGTCCGGCATAGGTGATCCAGCCGTTGTCGTTGGCGTCCAACACAGCATCGTCCACTGCCTCTGTGCTGACACCGTCGATGAGCCGCACGTTGCTTATCCGCAACGGAGCTCCGTCGTTGAGTCCCACGCGCCGACCTGCCCTCATTGGCCTTCTGCTGACAGCCGTCAAGCTAAAGCGACCCTGCGGTTCAGCCTGAAGAATGCATGGAATCTGCCTCAGAGACTGGCCTGCTGCATGAAAGCACCTGTGGACAGCTCACTCGACCTCACGACTGTTGTCGCGCTGCGGGCGTTCCCGGCATCAGGCGCCGCTCCCCCATGAGCGCCACTCCCGCGTGCGCGGCGTCGAGGAAAGGACTCGGCGCCGACTGCTGTGCCGGAGAGCTGGTCAGCGGTACGCCCGCAGGAACACATCGACACCGTCGACGATGATCGCCAGAATCTCCGGCTCTCCCGCCTCGGTGCCCGCCCGAACGTCGAGTGTCTCCAGCGCGAGACTGATGGTGAGGGCCGTGAAGTGGCGCGCCGCAAGGCCGGGATCCGCGGCCCGGATCTCACCGTCGGCGACCAGCGTGGTGAAGCGCTCCTCCAGCATCCGTTCGGGGCGGTCGCGCGTGGCCTCGGCCAGTTGCGGTACCGCCCATCGCTGCGAGGTCAGTCGTCGGAAGGTCACGTAGTCGGACGACGGAAAGGCCTGCGTGACCACTCGTTGCCCGAACGCCGTCAAGGCTTCGCGCAGGTCACGGCCCCGAGCCAGCTCCTCGTCGATCGCGGAGCGGATGGTGTCGGCCACTGCGTCGTGGGCACGCTCGATCACCCGCAGAAAGATCGTTCCCTTGTCCCCGAAGTGGTCGTAGACGGTCCGCTTCGAGACCTGTGCCCGACCTGCGATGGCGTCGACGCTCGCCCGCTCATAGCCCTCCGCGAGAAACAGCGCCTCCGCGGCTTCCAGGATTGCCGCCCTCTTGCCTTCGGAGCGCCTCCGGCGCCCGGGAGTCTGAACCGCCGCGATAGCCCTCGACATGGGCTCAGCGTACAGTCGCCCCCTAAAACCACACTCATGAGTGTACTTTGTGACTCAGGCCGGCGCGTGTGGTCGGCCGGTCCACCCTGGCGTCGCCCGAGCCTTCGAAGCACCGAGGTGCGGCCGCCCACTACGTGGAGGTACTGACATGGCTTTCCATCCGGCCGATCACTGGGAGGGCTACCTTGCTCCGCCCGACTTCGAGGAGTACTCGGCCAGGTATGCGGACTTCTTCCGGATGCGGCGCGAGGACGGCATCATCGAGGTCCGCCTGCACACGGACGACGGCCCGTACGCGCACACCCACGCCGCACACAACGTCTGGACGCGCGTCTGGCAGGAGATCGGCAACGATCCCGAGAACCAGGTGCTGATCATCACCGGCACCGGTGACCGGTGGATGACCGGCAACCCCAAGGGACTCAACCCCAAACCCGCCTCCGACCTGGATCCCGACCACATCTACCAGCGGATGACGGACGGCTGGAAACTCATCGAGAGTTTCGCCAACAACATCGACATTCCGACGATCGCGGCCGTCAACGGCCCCGGCGTGCACACCGAGTTCGCCATGATGAGCGATGTGACACTCGCGGCGCCGGACGCCGACTTCATGGACCCGCACTTCTGGCTCGGTTCCCCTCCCGGGGACGGTCAGTACATGGCGCTTCAAGCCCTGATGGGTCCCAAACGCGCCGCGTACTACATCTATGCGGCCAAGTCGATCCCCGCGGACAAGGCCCTCGAGTGGGGGCTCGTCAGCGACGTACTCCCCCGCGAGGAACTCCTCGACCGGTCCTGGGAACTCGCACGGTTCATCATGAAGCGGCCGCGCTACACGCGGTGGGCCACGCACAACATCGTGTCGCGGCACTGGAAGAAGACGGTGGCCGAGGACTTCGGCTTCCACATGGCGCATCAGATGCTCGCCAACGTCGCCAGCAAGTCCCGGGTGCCCGACCCGGAACTGCTCGCCGACTCCGAGGCCCGCAAGCTGTTCTGACGACGTCTCGACAGGTCGGTCCGGCTTCCGGCTTCCGGCTTCCGGCTTCCGGCTTCCGGCTTCCGGCTTCCGGCTTCCGGCTTCCGGCTTCCGGCTTCCGGCTTCCGGCTTCCGGCTTCCGGCTTCCGGCTTCCGGCTTCCGCATGGTCGAAGCCCGACCGACCTGTTGCCTCCGACGCAGTCCCGGCACACGCACATCCCTTGAAAGCGGAGTACGGGTTTGATCGAACGACATGAGCATCTCGGGAAACTTGTCACCGACACGACCGCACAGCTCAGTGCCACCTCGCCCTGGCTCGTGGTGAGCACGTCGCCGGCCCACCCGGCGTCGGCCGAGTTCAACGCGGCGAGCGGCAGAGACATCCAGCAATGGATCGGTCGACAGGTTGCTGACTGGCCCGCACCGATCCCTCTCGGAGGCGAGCCCCCGGACGTCCGCCCGGACAGGCTGACATTCGCGCCGGCGCGGCAACCGGGCCGTACGGCGAACTCGTACTACTACGCGTTTGATTCGGACGGGTCAGTAGTCGGTGGACTGCAGGTAGGAGCACTTCAGAACAGTCCCCCGGACGGCGAACCCGTCTGGGCACTGGGCGAGGGAGCTGTCGCCTGGATCACCATCGCCATGCTGCGTCTCAACGCGGCTTTCGCCCGTCACGTCTCGGCCCTGGGCGAAGCCGCCGTGGAAGTCGCTGTCGTCTGCCCTGTCGACACCAGCCCCACGGTACCGATACAGGTGTGGAACCACGCCGGTGGCGCGTACGGTCCGGCAGGAACGCGCCAGTACACCGGTGTCGGCTCCGCTCGTTCCGCCGTAGACCTGACCACGTGCCTGTCACCCCGGCTCACGATGACCGCACGGCCGTTCCTCGTCGACCTGCTGCAGCAGTTCGGAGTCTCCGAGCCACGCCATGTCGACCCGTCCGGAGTCGTCCGGCGCCGGCACTTCACCGGCCACGACGAGTTGATTCACGCGTGGGCCGATGCGATCGGTATTCCGTCCGAACCGTGACGGTCGCCGTGCCACCTGGCTCCTGCCACACCTTCAATGCCCTCGGCGACGGTGGAGGTTCAGTGAGCCGGTGACCAACGGACGGTCAGGACCGCGACATCGTCGTGCCGGCCGCCTTGGCCGGCGAAGGCGAGACTGTCCTCGAACAGGGCCTGAGGCAGTTCGGTGGGCGAGAGGGCGAGCTTCTCCAGACGCTCTTCGACCGGGTAGAAGGTGCCGTCGGGCGCGCGGGTTTCGGTGAGGCCGTCCGTGCTCAGCAACAGCGTCGCGCCGTGGGGAAAGCGGAACCAGCCGACCGTCGTGGGTTCGGAGGCGAGTTCGGCGAGACCGAGCGGGACGCCGGAGTCCAGCGAGGGGTTGGTGATGGTGCCCTCGCGCATGACGTAGGGCGAGATGTGCCCACAGTTGATGGCCTGCACGTCCTCGATGCCCGTCTCGATACCGATGATCAAAGCGGTGACGAAGCGCTCGTCGTCGCCGGTGTGTTCGGCGTAGGAGTTGTGGCGCACGACAGCGGCGTCCAGTGCGTCGACGAGCGCCGTGAGAGTCGGCTCGCGGTGGGCGGCCTCGCGGAAGGCTCCGATGGTGGCGAACGCGGTGCCCACCGCGGCCAGTCCCTTGCCCTGCACGTCCCCGATCAGAACGCGCGTCCCCCACGGCGATGCGACCACGTCGTAGATGTCGCCGCCGACGAGTCTGTCCTCATGGAGGGGTTCGTAGACACCGTTGACCAGCACGTCACCGGTGACCAGGGGAAGTGGATGCAGGATGTGGCGCTGCATGGCGGCCGCGGTGGAGCGCAGCCGCACCATCTCGTGTTCCCGCCTGATCCGCCTGCTGCAGGCGTAGACCGAGGTCGTGGCCAGGACGAGGGTGAACAGGACCAGCAGGAGGCGGTCGAGCCAGCGGCTCTCGTCGACGTCCCGCAGCACCGCGGTAGTGGTGACGACGAGTGTGGTCCACGCGGCGACGAACCCTGTCTGCCGGACGGTGCACAGGGCCGATGCCGTTCCGGGCAGGAACACCAGAAGTCCGAGGAGCCACACCTCGGAGCGGGACAGGATGCCGAGGACCTCCACGAGGGCCGTCAGCGCCACCACGGCGGCGATCAGTTCGGCGTTGCCCGGAGGCTCGATGGCCTCGAAGGCTTCGGTGGGTCTCTTCCGGAGGCTACCGGACATGAACGCTCCCAGGCAGGTGGTGATCTCCTGGAACTGTATTCGGGCCCCGGCGCGCTGCAGGCTTCTCGCCGAGCAAACACTCGGTTCAACCGGCCCGGTCCATCGAAACGCCTCACGGGAGAGGTCGTGCAAGGCCCACCTGGTAGGCGATGGCAACCAACTGGGCGCGGCTGCGTGCCTCCATCTTCGTCTTGGCCCGCTGAACGTGCGTTCGGACAGTCAAGGGGCTGAGGCAAGCCTCCTCGGCGATCTCGTCGTCGGATTTCCCATCCGCTACGAGAACCACCATCTCGCGCTCGCGAGGGGTGAGGTTCTCCAGAACCCGGGGAGTCGGGCCGTCGCCGCGGTCGGGCGTGGCGAGGAAGCGTGCGATGAGGGAGCGTGTGGCTGCAGGGGACAGAAGTGCGTCTCCTGAGGCCACCGTGCGAATTCCGCCGAGGAGTTCATCAGCCGTGACGTTCTTGCCGAGGAAGCCGCTGGCGCCGACGCGCAGGGCCCGGGCCACGTGCTCATCGCTCTGGAACGTGGTGAGGATGAGGACGCGAGTGTTCTGCAGGCCCGTGTCGGCGCAGATGGCAGAGGTCGCGGCGAGGCCGTCGCTGCCGGGCATACGGATGTCCATGAGGACGACGTCGGGGTGATGGACGCGTGTGAGGTCGACGGCTTCGGCACCGTCGGCTGCCTCCGCCACCACTTCCAGGTCGTCGCAGGAGTCGATCAGGATTCGGAATGTCGCCCGCAGGAGGGCCTGGTCGTCGGCGAGCAGTACGCGGATGGTCATCAGGGTCTTTCCGGAGTCAGGCATGAATGGGCAGTTGAGCGGTGACGGCGAAGCCGCCTTCAGGTCGGTGTCCTGCCCGGAGACGGCCGCCGGCGGACTGGGCGCGTTCCTGCATTCCGATGAGGCCGAAGCCGCCGCTGGGGGCAGGTGCTCGCGGGACGGTGCCGCCGTCGTCGCTGACGGTCAGGGTCAGACGGTCGACGGTGTAGGCGAGTTCGACTCGAGCCGTGCTCGCGCCGGCGTGCTTGGCGACGTTGGTCAGCGCTTCCTGTGCGATCCGGAACGCGGTCAGGTCCACTCCGGGTGACAAGGGCCGTGTCTCGCCGTCCACCGTGACGAGGACGGTGAGTCCGGCGGCACCGAAAGCGGATGCCAGCTCGGGTAGTCGCCCAAGTCCGGGACTCGGCTCCAGAGGGTCCTCGGCGTCGTCGGACTGGCGCAGAAGGCCGACGGTGGCCTGGAGTTCGCGCAGCGCCGATGAGGTCGTGGTGCCCAGTTCGGCAAGAATCGTCTGCGCCTGCTCCGGTCGGGTCCGGGCGAGGTGCGACGCGGTGGCGGCCTGCGCATTGGCCAGGGCCATGTGATGGGCGACGACGTCGTGCAGTTCGCGGGCGATGCGGATCCGTTCCTCGGCGACGCGGTGGCGTGCCTCCTCCTCCCGCGTACGTTCGGCGTGCTCTGCTCGTGTGTGAACGGCTTCCAAGTAGGCCCGCCGGGCCCGGACCGCCGAGCCCTGCACGACCGGAAGCATGATCCAGAAAGCGGGACTGACCGTCTTGAGTCCCCAGGGCTGGTTGTTGTCGTCGGAGAGAAGGGCCGTCAGGACGATCAGCGCGATCACGGCGGCGCCGTAGACGTGCGCGGTCTTCTGCGGGGTGCGCAGGGTGAGTTCGTAGAGCGCCACGATCACGGGGAGCAACAGGAGAGGACTGATCAGATGGCCGATGCTGCCCGAGATCGCGGCGCAGGCCGAGGTGACCGCGACGACCGCACCTGGATGGCTGCGCCGCCCCAGCAGCGAAATGCACGCGGCAGTGGCGAAGAGAAGCCCGGGCCACCGGCCCGGTCCCCCTTCGTTGTACTGGTTGCTGGTGGCCGCGTACACCAACATCAGGAACCCCGCCTCGACGAGCCGGGGGTGTCGGCCGGCGTGCCGCCGCCAAGTCGCGAGCATGAATCTCTCCGCTGGGGATGGGTCCGGTCCCGACACGCCGATGGTTGTTCCCTTCGGCCGGCCTGGCCCGGAGTGGTCGTGGAGCGGGGAGGGGCCCCATGCCGGGCATGGGTCCCCTCCCCCTGGTATGTCGGTCAGACACGCGCCATGTCCTGGTGTGATTCGCCGGTCGGGGCAGGGAGTTCAGCGGCCCTGCGGTTCAGGGACTCGCCCTCGATGTCCACCCGCGGCAGCAGTCGGTCCAGCCAGCCGGGGAGCCACCAGGCCCGCTTGCCCAGCAGCGCGAGCACAGCGGGAACCAGGACCATCCGGACGACGATCGCGTCGAACAGGACAGCGGTGGCGAGGCCGAAGCCGACCATCTTGACCATGGAATCAGCGGCCGTCATGAAGCCCGAGAACACGGCCATCATGATCAGCGCGGCCGCCACCACGATCCGGCCGCTGTGGCGGAAGCCGGAGACGACCGCCTGGCCGGCCCCTTCCCCATGGACGTACGCCTCGCGCATCCGGGACACCAGGAACACCTGGTAGTCCATGGCGAGTCCGAAGACGATGCCCACCAGGAAGATCGGCATCATGCTCATGATCGGACCGGTCTGATCGACTCCGAGGAGACTGGCACCGTGGCCGTTCTGGAAGACCGTGACCACGGCACCGAAGGACGCGAGAACCGACAGGAGGAAGCCGAGAGCCGCCTTGAGAGGCACCAGTACGGAACGGAAGACCACCAGCAGCAGGAGGAACGCCAGGCCCACGACGACCACGAGGTAGGGGATCAGCGCGTCCTGCATCTTCTTGGCGATGTCGATGTTCAGCGCTGTGGTGCCGGTGACTTCGAAGGTGGCACCGGTCTCGGTCTCCGTCGCCGAGCGCTCATCGCGGATGGCGTGGACGAGGTTCTTGGTCTGCTCGCTGGCGGGAGCGGTGGACGGGGTGGCAGACAGCACCGCGGTGTCCTTGGCCTCGTTGAACTGGGCCGACGAGACGGACACGACGCCCTTCGTGGCGCCGATCCTCTCGGCGACCGTCTCCACCGCGGCCTTCGGGTCGTCAGCGTCCCGCGCGTCCACGACGATCGTCAGCGGCCCGTTGAAGCCGGGGCCGAAACCCTCCGCGAGGGCGTCGTAGGCACGGCGTTCCGTCGTCGAGGTGGGCTTGGCCTCGTCACCCGGCATGCCCAGCCGCAGATCCAGGGCAGGCACGGCGAGAGCGCCCAGGCCGACGACGGTGACGAGCAGCACCGCTACGGGCCGTCGCAGGACGAAACTCGCCCAGCGGACGCTCCAGCTTCCGGCTTCCTCGCGCTTGCTGTGCTCCCGGTTCTTGCTGGGTGCCTGGCTTTCGCCGGGTTCCTGACTCCTGCGAAGTTGCCGGCCGCGACGGGGGATCCTGATCCTGGGGATGCGCAGGCCACGCTCGGATTTACGGGCCCGGCCGCTGCGGGTCTGACGGGCGAGGACGGCGTTCGGCCAGAAGCCGAGCAGTGCGGGAACCAGGGTGAGCGCGATGAGTACGCCGATGACGACCGTTCCCGCGGCGGACAGGCCCATCTTCGTCAGCATCGGTACACCGACCACCGAGAGCCCGGCCAGCGCGATGACGACCGTGAGGCCGGCGAAGACGACCGCGGAACCAGCCGTGCCCAAGGCCAGACCGACGGCCTCCTCCGGAGTGCGCCCCTTCGCCCGTTCCTCCCGGTAGCGGGAGACCACGAACAGTGAATAGTCGATACCGACCGCGAGACCGAGCATCATGGCCAACTCGCCACTGGTCGAGGAGAGTCCGAAGGCGTTGGCCAGAGCGGTGATCCCGGCCAGGCTGATGCTGACGCCGATGATGGCGGTGATCAGCGGAAGCCCTGCCGCCGCCAAGGAGCCGAAGGTGATCAGCAGTACGATCGCCGCGACGAAGACGCCGACGATCTCGCCTATTCCGGCGGGAGCCTCGGTGGCCAGCGCGCTTCCGCCGACCTCGACGGTCAAGCCCGTGTCGCGGACCTCCTCGATGGCCCCCTCCAGCTCCTTCTTGCTGCTATCGGTGACCTCGTCGTCCTTGGTCTTGTACGTGACCGTGGCGTAGGCCGTGCTCTTGTCCTTGCTCAGCCCCGGCCCGTCGAACGGGCTCGACACGTCGGCGACCTGTGGTCCGTCGGCCGCCTCGGTGAGGAACCGGTCGACGGCCGATCGGTGGCCCGCCGCGGTGATCTTCTGGCCGTCCGGCGCGATGAAGACGATGCGGGCGCTCGCGCCGTTCGCCTCACTGCCGGGGAACTGCTCGTTGATGAGGTCGAACGCCTTCTGGGACTCGATCCCCGGCATCGACGACGAATCGTCAGGGGCTTCCGCAGCGCTGAGGGCACCAATGCCGACGACGGCCAGCACAGCCACCCACAGCAGGGCCACCCACCGACGCCGTCGGAAGGCCCGTTGGCCCAGTTGGTACAAGAAGGTCGCCATCGAAGGAGTCTCCGTATCTCGTGTCGGGAACCCCTTCAGCCTCTCGACAAGCACCATCCCGAGTCGTCATCGGTGCTGCGGCAATCCGCCTACTGGGTTTCAAGTACGGCTCACCTCGGACCTCCGCCGTGAGAACTACGACGCGGCGCACTCCACATTCCTAAAATCACACTGGCCAGTGTACTTTGTGGAATGACATCGATGGATGGTGGTCGGCAAGTCCACCTCGGTACCGCCCGGCTTCGAGAGCTCGCGAGGCGGCCACTCACTCAGGGCCCCGGACCGCAGCCAACTCTCCGACGTCCGCCGACTCTCCGTGTCTTCAAGCTCCCCGCTGATCGTCGCAGCAGCCCCGTCACACGCAGGAGGAAACCATGAGGATGCCCGCCATCGAGCCAAGTGCCCTGTCGGACGAGCAGCGCATGCTCGACGAGCAGGTTCGGCGGATGCTGGACGGGCTGCGGACACCCTTCACCTCGACGGACGAGAAAGGCGCGCTGATCGGCCCGTTCCCCGTGATGCTGCGCTTTCCCGGCCTTGCCCGGCCCCTGCTGGAGTGGTTCACGACCGTCACGAGCGGCAGCGTGCTCACGACGCGCGTGCGCGAAGTAGCAGTCCTCACCATCGGATCACGGTACGGCGCGGCCTACGAGCTCTATTCCCACAGCAGGGTCGCGTTGGCGGTCGGCCTGTCCAAGAGCGTCGTCGCAGGTCTGGTCGCCGGACAGCGGCCCTCGGCTCTGACGTCGGAGGAGCTGGTCGCTCACGATGTGGCGGCATGTCTCTATTCGGGCTCGCCGCTTCCGGGAGCGCTCTACCGCTGTGCGGTCGAGTCCTTCGGCGAGCAGGGTACGGCGGAACTCGTCTTCCTGATCGCGCAGTACTCCAGCATCTCCGTGATACTCAACGCCTTTGACGTCCCGTTGCCAACTGATGCCGAGTGACGGTCACTTCAGGCGCTCGCGGTCTTCAGGAGCGCGCCGAGGCCCCGGGGCGGGGCCTGTCAGCGCAGGTCGAGGCGCATCAGGATGCGGGGATGACCGGCCAGTACCGAGGTGGTGTCTGCGACGTGGGTGAACCCGGCGCGTTCGAAGTTCTTCCGGAGCCCTGCGTACGCCATCGTCATGTCGACCTTGGCGTCACCGTTGTCGAGGGGGTACGCCTCGATGACCGGTGCGCCGTGGTCGCGGGCGTACTCGACCGCACCGGCGATGAGCGCGTGCGAGATCCCCTGCTTCCGATGGCCGGGGCGTACGCGGATGCACCACAGCGACCAGACGGGGACGTCGTCGACGTGCGGGATCTTGCGGTTGCGCGCGAAGGAGGTGTCCGCGCGCGGCGCCACCGCGGCCCAGCCGACCGGCTCGTCGCCGTCGTAGGCGAGCACTCCTGGAGGGGGTCCAGTACGGCACAGTTCGGCGACGTATTCGCCGCGGGCCGGCCCGCGAAGCTCGTTGTTGAGCTTGGACGGAATCCGGTAGCTCAGGCACCAGCAGACGTTCGCCCCGGGTGACTTCGGGCCGACCAGGGTGCGGACGTCCTCGAAGACCGCAGCCGGGCGCACTTCGATGGTCATGACACCACGATGGCACGGCGTGCGCGGTGACGCCGTGCGACCTTCCGGCGGCAGGGACCGGCTCCGGATCCGAAGCGTCCCATCACGCGTTCGCTGGATCCGCTCGGTCAGCGGGCGTCCGAGTCCGGGTGGGCCGTGTCCCATGCCTGGTGGGAGGCGGCGATGGCCGGGCGATGTGCGATCGACCAGTCGGCGAGGGCCTTGACGAGGTGGGTGAGGCTGTGGCCCATCTCGGTCAACTCGTACTCGACCTGGGGCGGGACGGTGGGATAGACGGTGCGCTTCACCAGGCCGTCGCGTTCAAGGCGGCGGACGGTGAGCGTGAGCATGCGCTGCGATATGTCGCCGGGGATGGCGCGCTGGAGCTCCTTGAATCGGCGGATGCCGGAAGCGAGTTCGACCACCACGTAGACGGACCACTTGTCGCCGAGCCGGTCCAGCACGTCCCGGACACCGCACTCGTCCTGCGGTGTCTCGCAGTGGATCACGGGTTCTGCGACCACCGGGGCGGTAGCCGGGCCGGTTACCGCCGTGTGCCCTGCTGACATGAATGTGCCTCCTTATGCGATCGAGTTCCTCTGCTGAGGATGGAACCACACAGCTCAGGAGGGACTTCCCATGATTCTGGTCACCGGCGCCGCCGGGGCACTCGGACAGCTCGTCGCCCGGCGACTGGCGGTACGCGACGACGTGCTGCTCGGCACCCGCACACCCCGTTCCGCGGGCGAGCGCCGCGTCGACTTCGACGATCCGGCCTCACTCGACTTCTCGGGTGTGGACACGCTGCTGCTGATCTCTGCGGGGTTCGGCGAGGACGACGTGGTCATCGCCCGACACGAGGCTGCGATCACAGCGGCCGAGAAGGCGGACGTACGACACATCGTCTACACCAGCCTGAGCGGCGACGGCGACCATCTCGCCTACGCACTCCCCCATCGCTGGACCGAACGCAGGATCCGGCACAGCGGCTCGGACTGGACCATCCTGCGCAATGGCCTGTACGCCGAGTTCCTCGCCGCCATCGCCGCCCCGGGCCCCGACGGGATCATCACGGCGCCGCTCGGCGAGGGGCGCCTGGCCGCCGTCGCCCGGGAGGATCTCGCGGAGGCGGCCGCTCGCGTGGTGAGCGCCCCGCAGCAGCACGCGGGCCACACGTACGAGCTTGTCGGCGAGGAAGCCCTCGGCGGCACGGAGTTGGCGGCAGCGGTCGGCGGCTCCTACGAACCCGGCTCACTCGCCCGAGCCCGGGAAACGATCACTGCGGCCGGAGAGGCGCTGCCCTACCAGGTGCCGATGCTCGTGGGGACGTACTCGGCGATCGCGGCCGGTTTCCTGGACGGCACGGACATCGAACACAACGCGCTGCGTGGGCTGTTGGTGCGGGAACCGCGGTCCGCGCTGGAAGCGTACGCGGCCTCGGTCGACGCGGCACACTCTGCGACGTAGACCGATTCGGGCCGACACCGTCCCATCTCAACCGACACCGTCCAACCCCAACGGACGCTCCCCGCCGTGCCGTTGGGGAACCGCAGCGACGGCGTCGGGCCCCATGGGCGCGGTGGCACACAGGTGGGGGTACGGCTTGACGTGGGCGCGCAGGTACGCGGCCGCGTCGGTGTCCGAGTGGGGGCGGGAGCAGGAGACCGAGTCCGCTGCTGTGCGGGGAGGCGTCGGATCGTACGAGGTGGCTGGGCGATCTGCAGGTCGAGCTCGTCGGCTCCGGGCCTCTCGTGTGGTGGGAGGGCGACGTCGGGCTAGCGGTGTGCGAGACCGTCGATCATCAGGGCGAGGGTGAAGTCGAACCGGTCGTGGCCCTCGCCGGCGGTGAGTTCGGCGGCATGGCGGGTGGTGTGGGGGAAGGTCCCGGCGGGCAGGGCGGCGAACCGGCGTAGCAGTTCGTCGCGGTCGTGGACCCAGACGGTGTCGTCATCTGCTGATCGCCGGCGCGCGATCGATACCTCGAGGCAGTAGGCGGCCACGTACAGCAAAAGGGCGTCGATCGCCCAGGCGGCGGCCTGCGGGGCGACACCGCCGGCGAGGAGGATCGCCAGCATTCCTTCGCTGACGCGCACGGTCTCGAGGTCGGTGGGGGCCATGGCGAGCGCGGCACGCGAGATTCCGGGGTACTTCAGGTACTGGTCGCGGATCTGGGCGCACACGCCGCTGATCTGCTCCCGCCAGACCGCGGGGTCGGGCTCGGGCAGTACGAGTTCGGCGCACAGCCGCCCGATGAGCAGCTCGTCGAGGTCGGCCTTGTTGACCACGTGGGCGTACAGCGAGGCGGGTCCAGTGTCGAGCGCGCCGGCCAGTCGGCGCATGGTCAGTGCCTCGTAGCCCTCTGTGGCGATGACGCCCAGAGCGGTGTCGACGACCTGCTCCACGGTGATCGGGGCCTTGCGGCGCCGCGGCCTGGGACCGGCTTCGGCCTCGGGGTTCGGCGGCTGATGACGCGCCGCGCGTCGCTCTCTCGGGTTCACGCAGCCATCATAGCTTGACGCGAACACTGTTCGTAGATAGAACATCGTTCGTGACGGTGAATGCGAAGCAGGACGTGGACGTGACCGTGGTGGGAGCCGGGCCGGTGGGCCTCGTGCTCGCCGCCGAGCTGGCGCTCTCCGGGGCGACGGTGCAGGTGATCGAGCGACTGGCCGAGCCGGCCGAGGCCATGAAGGCGGGGTCGATCAACGTGCCGACGGCCGAGGCGCTCGACCGCCGCGGCCTGCTGTCTGCCGCCGAACAGGTGCAGCGGGAGATCCTCGGGCGGGTGGGGTCGTTCAGCCGCAAGGCCGACGACCGGCAGCCGGGCAGCGGCCGGCACACCGGTGGCGATCAACAGCCCGGTGGCGGTCGGCGAGCACCCGACTCGCGGTTCACCGGGCATTTCGCGGGGATGGTCCTCGACGCCGACCTCGTGGACTGGTCCGATGCCGACCTCGCCGCGCACACCGCGGTCGCCGGAGCGCGGATGGTGCCGCAGCGGGAACTGGAGGAGCTGCTGGCCGGCCATGTCACGCGACTCGGGATACCGGTGCGTCGAGGGGTCGAGGTCACGTCGCTCGAAGACACCGGCGACGGCGTGCTCGTCGGCACCACCGCCGGCACGGTACGCACCGGGTGGCTGGTCGGGTGCGACGGCGGGCGCAGCACCGTACGCCGCCTCGCGGGCATCGAGTTCCCCGGCACCGACCCCGAACTCACCGGACACCTGGCGCTCGTCGACATGGCCGACCCGGAGAAGCTCACGAACGGATGGGCATGGTCGCCCCGCGGGGCGTACCGCTACGGGCCGCAGCCCGGGCGGGTGGTCACCGTGGAGTTCGACGGCGCTCCCGGCGACCTCCCCCACGCTCGGCTTCGCTCGCGCCGGGGCACCCCCATGGCGCCGGTCACCCTTGAGGAGATGCAGACCAGTCTGCGCCGGGTCTCGGGCACCGACGTCACACTGACCGCGCTGCGCGGCACCGCGACCCGCTGGACCGACAACGCCCGCCAGGCCGCGGCCTACCGGTCGGGGAGGGTGCTGCTGGCCGGCGACGCCGCGCACGTGCACTCGCCGTTCGGCGGTCAGGGGCTCAACCTCGGGGTCGGCGACGCGATGAACCTCGGCTGGAAGCTCGGTGCCGTGGTCGCCGGATGGGCACCCGAAGGGCTGCTCGACACCTACGACGCCGAGCGTCGTCCACTCGGTGCCTGGGTGCTGGACTGGACGCGGGCCCAGATCGGGGTACTGCGCGGGGACGGCAAGTCGGCCGCTCTCCGGGAGGTCGTCGCCGATCTGCTGAGCACCCGGGACGGCACGACCTACGCGGTCAAGAAAATCTCCGGCGCCGACCAGCGCATCGACCTGCCCGGCGGCCACCCACTGATCGGCCGCTACGTCCCCGACGTATGGCTGGAGGACGGCTCCCGTCTGGTCGACCACGGTCACGGCGGCGGGTTCCTGCTGCTCGACCGCACTCCTGACGGCACGTTCGCCCGCCTCGCCGAAGCCTGGGCCGGGCGGGTGACCACCGTGACCGCCGAGCACGCGTCGCCGACCGGGGTGTTGGTACGCCCGGACGGGGTGGTCGCCTGGGCCTCCGACACCACCGGCATCGCCGCCGTCACCGGCCTCGAGGCAGCCCTGCACAGGTGGGCCGGCGCACGGTCGTCGCCGCCCGAGCACGTGCCGGTGGGCTGAACCCCGGCCCGCGCGGCCTCAGCCGATGCTCTGCGGGTCGGGTTCGATGAGCGGAACGGCCCGCGCTTTGTCGCGCCGACGAGGCCCGCCCGCGTACTTCGTCGAGGTCTGGTCGATGATCTCCGAGGCGGCGTCGCCCTCGAGCGCCGTCGGACAGAAGTCCGACGGAACCTCAGCTCATCCGCCAGGGACGGAGCTTCTCGGGGTTTCGCACCGCCCAGATGTGCCTGATCCGGTCGCCCGCGATCTCGAACGCGAACACGGTCGCGATGTCGCCGTCCTGCTGCGCCACCAAGCCGGGCAGGCCGTTGACCGTGCACTCGACGAACGTCGTGCGGTCGCCCGACACACGGGCGATCTCGGCGTAGGCGCGTGCGATCTGCTCGCCGCCCACGATCGGGTGCAGGTGGGTGACCGCGAGCCCGCCGCCGTCGGCGGTCGCGGTGGCGCCGGGGTCGAGCAGGCCGATCAGGGCGTCGATGTCCTTGGCCTCCCACGCCGTTCTGAACTGTCTGACGATGTCGGCCTGCCCGGCACTCGGGCCCGCCGGGGTCTGCGCCGCGGGGATGCGACGGCGGGCGGACGAGGCGAGCTGGCGGCACGCCGCCGGAGTGCGGCCGACGATCTCGGCGACCTCGCCGAAGGGGTAGCGGAAGACGTCGTGCAGGACGAACGCGACACGCTCGGCCGGGGTCATCGAATCGAGGACGACCAGGAAGGCCATCGTCACCGACTCGTCGAGGGTGACCCGATCGGCCGGGTCGATCCCGCCGACGCCGGAGCGCCCGGAGATCCACTCCGTGGGCTCGGGCAGCGGTTCCGGGATCCAGTCGCCCACGTACGTCTCGCGCCTGGCCCGTGCCGAGCCGAGCAGGTTCAGGCAGATGCGGCCTGCGACCGTCACCAGCCAGGCGCCGGGCGACTCGATGGCCCGCTGCTCCCGTGCGGACATGGCGTACCAGCGGGCGTAGGTCTCCTGCACGACGTCCTCGGCGTCGGCAAGGGATCCGAGGAGCCGATAGCCGAGGTTGATCAGTTGGCGCCGCTCGCTCATGATCGCGCTGAGGCCCGGATCGCTCTGATCGTCACCGGGCTCGGCTCTGGTGGTCATGGTCTGGGAGTCTCCCTCGCTCGCTTCTGTGCCTCTACCCGTTACGACAGCGCAGCCCTTCGGAATGTGAGGCCGAGCCGCCGCCTCACATTCCGAAGGGCTGCGCTGTCGTAACGGTGACGACGACAACGAGACGGAGAGGCGACTTTCGATGAACGACTTCCAGGCCATCGCGGACCGCGTCGAGATCGAGGCACTGCGCGGCGAGTTCACCGACGCGGCGATGATGCGCGACCGACCCCGCCTGGCATCGCTGTTCACTCCGGACGGCGCCCTGCGCATGCCCAACATTCCCGTCGAGTTGGTCGGCCGCGAGGAGATCCGTGTCGGGGGCGAGCGGCTGCAGAGCCAGTGGGACTTCTTCGTACAGACCACACACCCCGGCACGATCCTGCTCGACGGCGACACCGCGACCGGCCGCGCCTACATCCAAGAGCTCGCGCGCACCCTCGACGGACGCCAGGGTCTGAACTACGCCGTCTACCACGACCGCTACCAACGCACCACGGAGGGCTGGAAGTTCGCTGAGCGGGTGTACGAGGTCAGATACCTCGACACCTCCCCGCTGGCGGGCACGGCGCCAAACGCGGCACAGGGTTCCGAGACCGACTCGGCAGACGCCACGGCCGCCCCGGTTCCGACCACGTCCTTCGCCGAACCTGCATCGGCCGCACGACTGGAGCAGGTGGCCGCAGCGCTGCGTGCGGGCGGCTTCGCCGCCGAGATCCTCGACGACGCGGCGGCCGCGCGCGCCCGCGTCGCGGAGCTGGTCCCCGAGGGCGCCGGCGTACTCACCGGAGCAAGCGAGACCCTCCGACTGTCCGGCATCGACGAGGACATCAACACCGGCGGCCGGTACGACGCCATCAGGCCGCGCGTTCTCGCAATCGACCGTGCCACCGGCGCCGACGAGATCCGAAGGCTGGTCGCCGGCCCCGACTTCGTCGTCAACAGTGTCGCCGCGGTCACCGAGACCGGCTCGCTCGTCCTTGCCTCGGGCAGCGGCAGCCAACTCCCGGCCAACGCGGGCGGAGCCGCCCACGCGGTCTGGATCGTCGGTGCGCAGAAGGTGGTGCCCGACCTGAGCACGGCGCTGCGCCGCGTCGAGGAGTACGCCCTCCCGCTGGAGAACGACCGCGCCCAGGCGGTGTACGGGATGCCCAGCGCCGTAAACCGTCTCCTCATCCTCAACGCGGAACCCCGCCCCGGGCGCGGCACCGTGCTGCTCCTCCGAGAGGCCATCGGATACTGACCGGTCCAGGGGAACCGCTCCGGGGTCGGGACCGACGGCTGTTCTTGGCGCGCTCATGGTGGCGTACGGCGTACGGGAGCGCTCCCGGACACTCGAACTCGTACCAGCGGCCGACCGGTCCGCCGGGCGTCACGTCGATCGCCCCGCACACGGCGCCGGCCCAACTCGGCTGCCACCGGGGCCCGTTAGGACGCCAGGGGTGACTCCGGGGCGGTGCGGCGGGCATCATCTGTGGGTGCACCGGCGGTGCGGATCCCGACGAGGGCGTACGCACCCGGCCGCGGCACCGCGCCAGGTCTGAACGCACCGGCCAACGGAGGGTCCTCATGATCGAGTCCGAGCTGAAGCAAGCCCTGCACCCTCATCTGCGCAAGGAGACATTGAAGGTGGCCCTGTCCGGGTACCTCGGTGCCGGTTTCCGGCGTGCCGTCCTCGGGGTGACCGACCGTCGGGTGCTTCTGGTCAAGAGCGCCTACTGGTCGGTCCGCGACAAGGGGCTCCTGTGGGCGGACCCGCTCGACGAGGTGGCTCTGGGCAACAGACCCAATGAGCTGCACATGAACGGCGCCTACACCGGCAACACGTACGTTCGCATACGCCGCGCGGACGGCAGCACGTTCCGTCTGAACCCCCGTACGAACTTCATCGGCGGAGGTGACGGCACCCGGCGCAGCGTGGAAACCTTGTACTCGTCGGTCAAGGGCCGCTTCTGATCCCGTCTGTTTCTGATCCCGTCTGTGCTCAGAAGACCAACTCGCCGATGCCCAGCAGGTTTCCCTCACTGTCACGGAACCAGGCACCGCGTTCGCCTCGTGCGCCCTTGCTCGGGTAGTTCCCCTCGATGTCGGCGATGCTGTTCCTGGTACGGAGTCCAGGAACGTCGACCTCCTCGAACACCACGCCGCGCCGCTTGAGTTCCGATACGGCTGTCTCGATGTCGTCGACCTCCAACGCCATCTGCGTAAAGGTCCCGGGCGAGGCTCCCGTCGACTGGAAAACGACGAAGTCAACGCCTCCGCACCGATACAGCAGACCACCGGGCCGCTCGTCGAAGGGCTCAAGGCCGAGTTGCTCGGAATAGAAACGCCGCGCCCGGTCCAGGTCCTGGGCGGGGAGCCTTGTCGCCACACGTGCTCCGGCAAGAATGTTTCTGTCATCTGCGTTCATGTCTCCACTGTGCCGTGAGCAGTGGCCGGACGGCCGGAGGCAACAGCGGCGAGCCATGGCGGATGCGGTGTGCACCGAGCCCGCTCCTGAAGGGGTCCGTCTGCGTCAGGCGCGTACCCTGCCGGCCGTACTCGCCATGTCGACCAGGTCGGCGAGGGCGTTCGCGAGGGCATCGAGGCCGGGGCCTGCCGGACCGCCCGGCTCGGACATGTAGACGTCCCGCCGGATCTCGATCATCAGGGCGCTGACCCGGGGGTCGTTCCCGTAGTACCTCAACGGGACGTACGTCCCGCTGAAGGGGGTGTTGATGCCCGTGCCGCCGAAGCCGGCGAACGCCATCTCGGCGTGGGCCAGCAGGTCGGCCGGGGTGTGGAAGTCGTCCCGGCCCAGGCAGATGAGCGGCCGGGGGCCGTCACCGTGCAGTTCGTAGGGCAGGCGCTCGGTCGGGTAGGAGTGGACGTCGATGATCACAGCCCGTCCGACGGCCTCCAGCCGCCGCGTCACGGCATCCGTGACCGCAGCCGCGTACGGGTGGAAGTAGCGCTCGACGAGCTGCCGTCCGTCGTGGTCGGCCGGGCGGAGCTCTTCCCGGTGCGTGGTCCGCGTGTAGACCGCGCCCATGCCCACGGTCAGCATCTCCTCCCGCTCGTCCGGGAACCGTTCGGGGTCGACGACCAGCCGCGACAACCGGTTGACGAACTGCCAGGGCCCGGTGGTGCAGCGCTCGGCGGCCGTCGCCGCGATCCGTGCGGTGTGCGAGTCGGTGATGTGGTCCAACTCCCGTTCCAGCGCGGCATCTTCGAGCACGATGCCGCTCCGTACGTCCGCCGGGATCACTCGCGAGGAGTGCGGGACGTGCAGGATCACCGGGGAGTCCGGCGCGCCGGCCACGAGACGGAAGGAAGCCGACACGTCGGTCATTCACAAGTCCTTGATGTGTGCGTATGCGGGTGCGGGCCATGCGTCAGGGCATGTGCACCTTTCCTACTACACCGACCGGCCGAGCTGGAGGGGTGCGCGGGCCGCGCGGCGAACCGGCGGGATCGGCTACCCCTCCAGCACCGTCTCGACTACAGGCCGTCGCGGACCATGGCGGCGACGATCTGGACGTGGCGGTTGGCCGCCGTGTTCGAGAACTCGTTGTCGTAGTTCAGGCCGTAGGGCCAGAAGTGGCCGCCGCCGGTGGACAGTGTGGCGCCCGAACCGTCGAACTGTTTGACGAGCGCGGTGGCTTGTGCGCCGCGCCAGGTACCGCTGCCTCCGATGGAGGACCATCCGGAGCTCGTGCCCACGCCGATGGTGTGGGCGATCTCGTGCAGCGCGGTCCGCTCGGTCATGTAGCTGCGGTTGCCGAAGCGGATGGTGCCGTTGATGTTGCCGTCGGCTGTGGGTACGCCCGGGTCATAGCGGACGGTGATGGTCTTGCCGAGGTCACTCACGTTGTTGTAGCGCGCCACAGCGGCGTTCATGGCCGTCGTGATGAGGTTGTAGGCCGTCTGCTGGTCCTGTGTGGGGTTGGCGGCCCGTTCGAGGGTCCAGGTGATGGTGGCCGCCGCCACCTGTTCCTGAGGTGCTGGGGCGGCCTTGGGTGCGGCCTGCGCGACGCCGGGCACGGCGAGCACGGTGGCTGCCAGCACGGCTATGACCGCCAGCCTTCGCCGGGGCATGGCCGTTCGCTCGGTGGGCTCCGAGGCGTGTCGTGGGCTCATTGAGGAGTCCTCCTGTGGGGGGGGTTGGGGCCGTCGAGTGAGGGGGTGACGGCTTGAACAGCCCGTCCGCCGAGGAAAGCGGAACGGGGCAATGGGATCTCACTGTGGACGTGCCGTCGTTGCCAAGCCGGGGCCGGCTGTGCGGCCGAGATATCAAGCGCCGTTCGAGATATCGGTCAAATGTGATGCCTCCAGAGGAAAAACGGTGGGCACATGATGGCCAATTACCTGCGACAGAACAGGGCTCTTTTACGCCGAAATTCGTCCGCCGACTCATCCACACGGCGATATCGTCACCTCCGCCGGGGTTTCGGCCGGGATCGACATGGCGCTGCATCCGGTCGGCCGAGGCGAGCGAGCAGTCCCGACACGGAAGCCAGTAGGAAGCGCCCGGAACCCGCTGAGCCCGAGCCCCACGGCTGGTGATGGTGTGTCACCGGTCGGCGGGCTCGGTCTCCCGGTCGAGGGCGAGCGGCTGGGCCGCGTACGTGATGCGGACGATGCCGTCGGGGTGCCGCTCCGTGCCGCCCCGTACGCCGAAGACATCGTGCAGGAGGTCCGGTGTCAGGACCTCCAGTACGGGTCCTGCCGCGACCACCGCGCCCTCGTGGAGCACGACGAGGTGGTCGCAGAGCCGGGCTGCGAGGTCGAGGTCGTGCAGGACCGCCAGGGTGGTGATCCCGGTGCTGCGGATCAGGTCCAGGAGCTCGAACCGGGCGCGGATGTCGAGGTGGTTGGTGACTTCGTCCAGGACCAGGAGCTGCGGCCGCTGGGCGAGGGCGCGGGCCAGCAGTACGCGTTGGCGTTCGCCGCCGGACAAGGTGGCGTAGTCCCGGTCCGTGAAGGGTGCGACGCCGCAGCGGTCGACTGCTTCCGCCACGGCCTGGTGGTCCTCGGCGCCGTCCCGGCCCATCAGGCCGTGGTGGGGCGTGCGTCCCAGGGCGACGATCTCGGTCACGGTCAGGCCGGTGGTGGTGCCGGCGTCCTGGAGGACGGCCGCCGTACGGCGGGCGGCGGTGCGCGGGGACAGCTCCCACACGTCGTCGTCGCCCACCCGGACCACACCGTCGGCCGGGCGCAGAGAGCGGTAGACCGTGCGGAGGAGAGTGGACTTGCCGCTGCCGTTGGGGCCCACGAGCCCGACGATGTCGCCCTTGGCGGCCTCCAGGTTCACCTCGCGGAGGATCGGCCTGTGGTCCAGGGTGACGTGGAGCTGGTCGACGGTCAGTTTCATACGGTGTCCGGCCCTCGTCGCGGCTTCAGCGGCTTCATACGGTGTCCAGGCCCTTGTTGCGGCGCAGCAGCCACAGGAAGAAGGGGGCGCCCAGCAGGGCGGTGAGGATGCCCAGTGGCAGTTCGTTGGGGCGGTTGACGGTTCGGGAGAGCAGGTCGACGAGGACGAGGTAGATGGCACCCAGGAGCGCGGTCAGGGGCAGCAGTCTGCGGTGGTCGGCACCGGTGGTGAGGCGGACCAGGTGGGGGATCATCAGGCCGACGAAGCCGACACCGCCGGCGACGGCGATGACGGTGCCGGTGAGCAGCGCGCTGATGACCAGCAGGACGGCGCGCAGCCGGTTGACGTCCACACCCAGCGCGGTGGCGGACTCGTCGCCGGCCAGCAGGGCGTTGAGTCGCCGTCCGAACAGGGTCAGCACGACGGTGCTCGCCAGGACGACCACGGTGACGGTGGGCAGTTGGTCCCACTGGGCACCGGCGACGCTGCCGAGCATCCAGAACATGACGGTCCTCAGTTCGGTGGGCGTCGCCAGCAGCTGGACGAAGCTGGTCATCGACAGCAGGACATAGCCGACCGCGACTCCGGCCAGCACCAGCCGGGTCGGGGCCAGCCGGCCCCGTCTCTGGCCCAGCGCGAAGACCAGGGCCCCGGCCGCAAGGGCACCGACGAACGCCGCGCCGGACACACCGAGACCTGCCAGGCCCCCGAGCGCGGCGCCACCGAGGGTGATGACGAGCACTGCGCCCAGCGAGGCGCCGTAGGAGAAGCCGAGGACGATCGGGTCGGCGAGCGGGTTGGAGACCAGGGTCTGGAGTACCGCCCCCGCGACGGCCAGTCCTGCGCCGACCAGTGCGGCCAGGGCGACGCGGGGCGCCCGGAAGGTCCACACGATCTGGTCCAGCGCCGGGTCGTTCGTCGCTCCCCGGCCGGTGAGGTGGTGGAGGAGGATTCCCCACACGTCGGCCACCGGGATGTTGACCGCGCCGATGCTCACCGCCACCACCATGACGGCGACCAGGACAACCAGCAGGCCGACGACTGCGAGCGGCACCCGCAGGCGGCTGGGGATCTGGTTCAGAACTTGTCGGGGTGCAGCATCTTGGCGATCTTCTCGACGGCCAGGTCGTTGCTCGGGCCGAGGTACATCGAGTCCGACACGGCCACGTACTTGTTGTTCTTCGCGGCCGGCCACTGGGGGAACTCCTTCAGCAGTTTCTTGGCGTAGGCCGCCGGGTTCGGGTCGTTGTAGCCGATGACGACCAGCGCGTCGACGTCGGTGGCGGCCACCTTCTCCTTGCTCAGGTCGGCGAAGGAGGTCTTGGAGGCCGACTCGAAGGCGTTGGTGCCGCCGGCCTTGGCGAGGATGTCGTTGTAGATGCCCTTGGCGACGACCGAACTGAAGTCGTTGCCTCCCATGGTCATGTTGGAGAACAGGACCATGACCTTCGGCTGCTTCTCGCCCTTCACCTTGGCGGAGACGCCGGCGATGTTCTTCTCCGACGCGGTGATCAGCTTCTCGGCGCGGTCGCCGACGTTGAAGACCTTGCCCATGTCGCGCAGCAGCGTGTAACTGTCGGCGACGGTCATCTTGGAGGTGTCCTGGTCGCAGCCCTGCGGGGAGACGTAGGTGCCCGCGCCGACCTCCTTGAGCTGCTCGCGGGTGGCGAAGCCGTTCTTCTCGTCGAAGCCGTAGGAGGTCGTGGACAGCACCAGGTCCGGGCGCAGCCCGATCATCGCCTCGCGCGGGATGTCGTAGGCGTCGTTGAGCTTGACGTCGCCGCTGGGCAGGGCCTTGATGGCCTTGGCGCGGCCCGCCACCTCGGACATACCGTAGCTCTGCTGGTTGGCGACGATGCGGTCGCCGAGGCCGAGGGCGAGCAGCGTGGAGACCTCGGCGACCGAAGCGCCGTTCATGGTGACCACGCGGCTGGGCGCCTTGGTGAACTTCTCCGGCACTCCGCAGTTGTCGAGGGTCACCGGGTAGCCGGACTTCGCGGCGGCCGCGGCCGCGTTGTCGCCGGTGTCGTCGGCCTTGTCGGTCGAGGAGTCGGCGCATGCCGCGGTGACCAGACAGAGGGCGCCGGCCAGGGCTGTGGCGACCGGCCGTTTCTTCGACATGCTGGCTCCTTGCTGCGGTGTGATCATGAGGCGACGGGTTCTGCTGCAGTAGTCGGGGGGTGGGGCCCTGAAGTTCCCGGAGAGATCCAACTACTTGGCGGGCATTGCCAGATGGCCCTGTTTTCCCGCCGGGGCGGGCAGCGTTCCAGTGGCGACGCAGTGGTCGAGGTAGCGGAAGACGAGGTCCCGGTCGACGGGCGGGCAGACGATGCCGCTGCCGTGCAGCCCGGTCGCGACGTTGTCGCCGCGGACGCGCCCCGGGCGCAGTTCGGGCCCGGTCGTCTCGTCGGTGTCCGTGTCCCAGGAGTCGAAGAAGGCGAGGGTGGTCGCCGCCGCTTCGGAGGCGCTGGACGAGTGCGGCAGTTCGGCACGCCACTGGGTCAGCGGCATACGGCGCAGCGGGTAGCCGTACTCCTCCAGCCAGTCGTAGACGTCACTCAACCGGACCGGGTTGGTCACGTGGTTGAAGACCGTGGCGGTCGGCGGGCGTCGTCCGAGACAGAGGCGGACGAGGGCCTGGGCCACATGGTCGACCGGTGTCCAGGTCTCCTCCTCGAACAGGTCGGGGACGATGCCCGCGGGAACCCCGGCACGCAACACACTCCACAGGAAGTCCCGCTCGTTCACGTAACCGGTCGAGTGCGGGCCGACGATTCGTCCGAGGCGGTGCACGGTGACCGGCAGCCCTCGCTCGGCGGCCTGTTCCAGCAGCCGCTCGGCGGCCCACTTCGACTGCTGGTAGCCGTACCGCAGTCCGGTGTGGGGCGGGAGGAACGCCTCCGGCACCTCAGGTGCAAGGCCGATCGGTGGGGCGACGGAGAGGGTCGAGACGAAGTGCAGGGGCGTCGAGCGCACGGCCGCCATGCGCAAGAGGTCCCTGGTGGACTCGGTGTTGGCGGCGCGAAGGGTGGCGTACTCGCGCATGATGCTGACCGTCGCGCCGTTGTGGACGATCGCGCCGCAGGTGTGCGTGAGTTCGGCGAAGAGCGCCTCGTCGAGGCCGAGACGGGGGCGGGCCAGGTCCGCGGGAACCGCCGTGATGCGTTTTCTGGCTACGTCCGAGAGATGGATCTGGTGGTTTTCCAGGGTCTGGTGGATGCGGGCGGCAGCCTCCGCGGGGCTCGGGGCCCTGACGGTGCAGACGACCTCCGCGTCGGTGCTCGTGAGGAGTTCGGCCAGCAAGTGCACGCCCACGAACCCGGTGGCGCCGGTGAGCAGGACTCGGTCCGGTGTACCGACCGCCCGGGGAGGACCGCCGCCCGGACGGATGTCCGGATCGAGGACGGAGTCCGCGAGCAGGACCGCCGGAAGGCCGGGACCGGCCGGCTGCGGCTGGACTTCGGCCTGAGCCTGCTGCTCCTGCTGCTCCAGGAATCTCGCCAGTTCGGCGGGCGTCGGGTGCTGGAAGAGCCAGGCGACCTTCACGTCGCGACGCAGTTCGACGCCCAGGCGGTTGGCCACCTGGATGACCTGGAGCGACTGGGCCCCCAGGTCGAACACGTCGTCCCGCGCGGAGACGGCTGCCACGGCGAGCACCTGCTGCCAGACGGCGGCGATCGCGCGCTCCAGCATGCTGTCGTGCGCCGCTGTCTCGACACCGGGATCCGGCACCTGTGCGTCGGGATCCGGCATGTGTACGTCGGGAGCCATCGCGGCCAGCGCGTTCCTGTCGATCTTTCCCGCGCTCGTCCGGGGCAGGCGGTCCAGGAACTCGACGGCCGACGGGATCATCGCGGCAGGCAGTGCCGCCCGCAGATGATCCCTGATCAGAGCCACGGCCGGGGCGGGCCCGTCCGGGACGACGTGGGCGACCAGGCGCCGCGTCCCGTCGTCCAGCAGCTGTCCCACGACGGCGGCGTCGCGGACTCGGGGGTGGGCCAGGAGGGCGCTCTCGACCTCGGCGGGGTGCACGCGATGTCCACTGATCTTGAACTCGGTGTCCGACCGGCCCAGATAGCGCAGCTGCCCGTCGCCGCCGATCCGTACGAGGTCGCCGGTGCGGTAGGCGCGGGGCGCATCGGGCAACACGTCGAGCGGGGCGAAACGGGCGGCGTCAGGTGGGCGGTCTCCCCGGTAGCCGACGGCCAGGTTGTCGCCCAGGAGGTGGAGTTCGCCGTCCACGACCGCGGCGCGGGTGCCGGGGAGCGGCAGTCCGATGGGAACGTCTCCCGGGGCGAGGGAGGAGTCGTGGAGGTCGGCGACGGTGGCGACGACGGTGGCCTCGGTCGGGCCGTAGGTGTTCAGCAGCCGGACCGACGTGCCGACGGCGTTGCGCCAGCGGTCGACCCGCTCGGGGAGGGCCGCCTCGCCACCGATGACGACGGTGCGTACCTCGGCGGGCAGAGCGGCGGCACCGGTGGAGATCGCGTAGGACAGTTCGTGCCAGTAGGCCGTGGGCAGGTCGAGGAAGCTGATCCGCAGCCGTGCGCAGGTGTCCAGGAACCCGGTGACCGAGTCGGTCATGTCGTCGGTACGGACGACGAGTGTGGCGCCCGCGCAGAGAGTGAGAAAGACCTCCTCGACGCTGGTGTCGAAGTGCAGGGCGGCGAACTGCATGACACGGTCCGCATGGTGGAGGCCGTAGCGGTGGGTGGCCCCGGCGACGAAGTGTGCGAGGGCGCGGTGGCCGATCTCGACGCCCTTGGGGCGTCCTGTGGAGCCCGAGGTGTGGATGACGTAGGCGAGGTCCTCCGGTGTCGGTGCCGTCGGCCGGGCCGCCTCTTCGGACTCGGGTTCCGGCCGGTCGAGTTGCAGCACGGCCCGGTCTCCGAAGTCGTCGGCGTGAGCACTGGTCGTCACGACGAGTGCGGGCCGGGCATCTTCCAGCAGCTCCGCCCTGCGGGTCCGGGGCGCGGTGGGGTCAAGTGGGCAGTAGGCGGCACCGGAGAGCAGGATGCCGAGGATGGTGGTGATCGCGTCGATGCCTCGGGGCAGGGCGACGGCCACCAGGTCGCCGCGGCCGATCCGACGGGCGGCCAGCCGGCGGGCCAGGTCACGTGCCGAGCCGAAGAGCTGCGCGTACGTGATGCTGCGTCCGTCGTGTTCGACGGCGACGGATCCGCCGCGCCGGGCGGCGTGGTCGGCGATCAGGCCGAGGACCGGCCGCACGGGGCCGGGCAGCGGCCCCCCGTCCAGGACGGGGACGGCCTCGCGCGCCCGCAGCTCACCGAGTGCCCGGTCGGGGGCGGCGACGGCCTCCCCGAGCAGGGAGAGGAGTCCCTCCTGGAGCGCGGCGACGGCCGTCTCGTCGTAGAGGTCGGGGTTGGCGTCCACGGCGATGCGCAGGCCCGCGCCCTCTGAGCGGTCGTAGACGTTGACGGACAGGTCGTCGACGGGGCCCGCGGAGATGTTGTGGACCGTACTGCGGTGTCCGGCGAACCGCAGGTCGTACTCGAAGGGCATGATGTTGACGCCCGGCCCGGACAGCCGGCGCTGTCCTCCGACGAGTCCGAGGTCGCGCCGCAGTTGTTCGTAGCGGTACCGCTGGTGCGGCAGCCCGGCGCGCAGCTCGCGGGAGATCCTTGCCGCGAGGTCACGCAGACTGTCCGACGCGGTGACCGTCACGCGCAGGGGCAGGATGTTGCGCACCATGCAGGGAACGCGGAGCGAGACCGAGCCGAGGCGCCCCATCGCCGGCAGGCTGAGGACGATCTCCGGGGCTCCGGTCGCGTGGTGCAGCTGGGCCGCGGTCACCGCCAGCAGGACCTCTGACCAGGTGACCTTGAGGTCGCGGGCGACGGCACGCAGGGTCTCCGTCTGCGCCGGAGCGAGGTCCACCACCCGTCGGTGGAAGGTGCGCGCGGGCAGACCCGTACGGCCTGCGGGTGTCGCCACGGCCGGCCGGTCCGCGAACCGGTCCGCCCAGTAGTCGCGGTCCTTGGCGAAACGGGCCGACTCCCGGTAGGCGCGTTCCTCGTCCCGCACCGAGGCCAGGGTGCCGAAGCCGCTTTCCGCCACCGTCTCGCCCACCGTCAGGGCCGTGTAGACCTCGGCGACCCGGCGGGCGACCAGCGACAGGCCGAAACCGTCGAGGGCGATGTGGTGCACACGGTGGTACCAGAGGTACTGCTCCGGTGCGATCCGCAGCAGGGCGTGGCCGAAGAGGGGCCCGTGCGCGAGGTCGACGGGGCGGGCCATGTCCCGGTCCATCCAGGCCAGGGCCGCCGCGCGCGGGTCGGGCTCGGCGGTGAGGTCCGCCGTGTGCAGGTGCCAGTCCCCGGCGGGGACATCCGTCTGCCAGGGCTGCCCTTGCCCGTCGACGACGAAGACGGCGTTGAGGGCCTCCGTTTCCGCGACCACACGGTGCAGGGCCGTCTCGAGGACGGCCGAGTCCACCGGTCCGTCGATGTGCACGTACTCGGCCGTGTTGTAGGCGGGGCTGTCCGGGTCGAGCTGCTGGCCGGTCCAGATGCCTTCCTGTGCGGCCAGCAACGGTCGCCGGTCGGTCGTGTCTCCTGTGTCGTTCTTGGCGTCGTCATGCGGTGGCATGGTCCGCTCCCCCCGTACGTGCGGAGAGCAGCTGCCACCACTGGCCGAACGAGGTGCACTCGGCGAGCTCGACGAAGGACACGTCCGCGCCGGTCTCCCGCCACCGTTCGACGAGGGTGACGATGCGCAGGGAATCCAGCCCCGCGTAGAGGGGGTTCTCTTCGAGGTCGACTTCGTCGGGCTGCTGGTACAGGAACTCCGCCAGGTCCGCGCGGAAGCCGTCCAGCGTGAGGGGAGGAGGCATGTCGTTCTCTCTCGGTGGCTCGTTGGCTGTCGGTGGCGTGTCGGCGGCGGTCAGTTGACCTTGCGTGCGGAGTCGCCCCAGAAGCGGTCGCGCAGTTCGCGGCGCAGGATCTTGCCGCTGGGGTTGCGCGGGACACTGTCGATGAACTCGTAGCGGGCGGGCAGCTTGAAGCTCGCGAGCTGTGGGACGAGGAAGGTGTGCAGGTCCCGGGGTCTGGGCTGCTGTCCCGGTGCGGTGACGACGAAGGCGTGCACGTACTCGCCCCAGCGCTCGTCGGGGGCGCCGACGACGACGGCCTCGGCGACTCCGGGGTGGCCCTCCAGGACGTTCTCGATCTCGGCCGGGTAGACGTTCTCGCCGGCGACGAGGATCGCGTCCTTGATGCGGTCGCGGATGAAGACGTAGCCGTCCTCGTCGACGTAGCCGGCGTCCCCCGTGTGGATCCAGCCGTCGAGGAGGGTCTCGGCGGTCTTGTCGGGCAGTCCCCAGTACTCGACCATGCGGGCGGGTGTGGCCAGGCAGACCTCGCCGACCGCGCCCGGCGGCAGTTCACGCCCTTCGCCGTCGATGACCTTGCTGCGTACGCCCGGATAGGGGTGGCCCGCCGCCTGCATCAGGGATCCGCCGGGGACGTGTGCGGCAGGGGGCAGGCAGACCGCGGTGTTGCCGGTCTCGGTGAGGCCGTAGATCTGGGCGAACTCGCAGTCGAGGACGGCGAGGCTCTCCTCCAGCAGTGCCTCGGAGATCGGGGAGCCGCCGTAGACCGTCTTGCGCAGGGTGGTGAAGTCCTTTGCGCCGACGCCGGGTTCGGTCAGCATCATGCGGAGCATGGCGGGCACGACGCAGGCTGTGGTGATGCCGAGGTCACGGATGAGGTCGACGGCCTGTCGGGCGGCGAAGGCGCGCATCGCGACGACGGTGGTTCCGGCGTTGAAGTTCTGCGTGGCCCACCACAGGCCGCCGATGTGGAAGCCGGGGATGCCGATCAGTGCGATGTCCCCGACACGCCAGTCGATCCAGTCGAGACCCTCACTCGCCAGGGCGTCGCGGATCGCGAAGAAGCTGCGGTGGGCGAGCACGACGCCCTTGGGCAGTCCGGTGGTGCCGCTGGTGTAGAGCTGGGCGACCGGGGTGTCGGGGGTGACGTCGTGCGGCTTCGGGTCGGTGTCGGGGTGCGATGCCTTCCAGGCGGCGAAGGACGCTCCGAGCGCGACGATCGTTTCGGGGGGCGCGGTCGGCATCTTCTCGACGATCGGCCCGAACTCGTCCTCCAGGAAGAGCAGTCGGGTGCCGGAGTCCTGCAGGATGTGGCTGACCTCGGGTGCGGTGAGCCGCCAGTTGACGGGCACCAGGACGGTGCCGCTCTTGGCGCAGGCGAAGAGGATCTCGTAGTAGTGCTCGGACTCCTTGCCGAGGTACGCGACCCGGTCGCCCGGCGCGAGTCCGGCGGCCTCGAGGGCGTGGGCGATGCGGTTGCTCTCGCGGTGCAGTTGCTCGTACGTGAGCGTGCGGCCCTCGCAGAGGACCGCGGGGGTGGTGGGCTGCTGCTGTGCGTGGAAGCTCGTGGTCTGGACGAGTGTCTGGAGCTGCGGGTGGTGGAGCCGGTCCATGGTCGTGGATCTCCAGTCTCGTGTCAGGGGGCGTTGACGAATGCCAGGGTCGCCTCGCCGTCGCAGCGGCCCGAGCCGGCGTCCCAGTAGCGGAAGGCCGTATCGGCGTGCAGGAACGGGATCCCACTGGCCGGAGCGCGCCGGGTGACGGATCGGAACTCCATCTCCCCGGAGAACACACGAGGATTGACCGGGCGTCGGAAATTCGATGAGAAGCGCGCGATGAGAATGTCCGGGAGCTGGTGCTTCCAGAAGTCGGCCAGCGTCCAGGATTCGAATCCCGTCCCCAGTCCTTCCTTCACGGACTTGGCAACGAGGTAGTACATCATCTGGTTGTAGCAGATGTTCACCTCGACGGAATTCAGATGTCCGGTGTCGTCGATGTAGCACGACTCGGGGATCTCGAACTCGCAACGGGCGAAGGCGCGTCCGTCGGTCTCCGTCGCAACGGCCGAACGCAGGTACTTGCAGTGGTCCTTGTACGGCATCAGCACTTGCGTCAGCAGGGCTTCGTCCGTCATGCCGCCTTGATCCCGCCGTGGAGCTTGTGTTCGTCGTGCACGGTGACGCGGTAGGAGACGGTCGGCTCAGGGGTGGTCGTGTGCCGGGCGCGGTGGATGAGGCTGCGGTTGTCCCAGACCAGCAGGTCACCCTGCTCGAAGCTCTGCAGGAGGATGTTGTCGTGCTCGAAGGACTCGTCGAGCTGGCCGGTGGCGTCGAACAGCCGCTTGAGCAGCTCCTCGTCGAGCGGATTACCGTCCTGGTCCTCGATGCCGACGGTGAAGCCCTCACTGATGTAGAGGACCGTCTCGCCGGTCATGGGGTGCGTGAACGTGGTCGGCTGGACGACAGCCGGGGTCTTCCGCTCGACCTCCTCGATGATCTCGGAGATGGGGCGGTAGACGTCGTGGGGCCGGATCTTGAAGTACTTGCGGACGGAGTGCCGGCAGTACGTCCCACCGATTTCCTTCTTGAGATCTTCGGGCAGCCTGTCGTACGCCCGGCCCATGTCGATGAAATATGTGCCCCGGTTCTTCTCCGGAATGACCTGGGGGTAGATCAGGGTGATTCCGAACGGCTCAGGCATGAACTGGTAGTCGGCGTGCCAGAATTTCCCGGTCTTCGGGACGCCTATCTGCTTTCCGTTCTCGGGCACGTTGGAGGAGACGAATATCTCGGTGACCTCCGGGTGCTGGTACATCGGTTCGTAGTAGGTCTCCGGTCGGCCCAGCCGCTTGCCGAGTTCGAGGAACTCCTGGGGCGAGAGGTCCTGGTCCTTCAGGACGGCGATCTTCTTCGTGTAGACGGTGCTCTTGAGGGCCTCGATGTCGGCGTCCGAGGCGGTGGCGTGGTCGAATCCCTCGACCGCCGCGCCGATCGCGTTGCCGGGCTGTTCTTCGATCTGCATGGGCTGCTGCCTTTCGAGGAGTGGTGAGGAGGAGTCAGGCCGCCGCTTGTCGGGCGTCGACGAGTCCGGCGATGTCACCGAGCGTGAGGTCGGGCTGGAGTTCGTCGTCGCCGACCTTCACACCGAGGTCGCGCTCGATGCGGATGCTGATCTCGACCGTCGTCAGCGAGTCGACGTCCAGTTCGCCGAGGGTTGCCTCGGGACGGATCCGGTCCGCGGGAGCGTCGTGCAACCTCGCGAGGATGTCGACCAACTGTTCATAGGTGGTGCTCATGACGTCGTGGTCTCTCCTTGGTCGAGGGAGTCGTAGGGGTCGTACGGATGGGCCAGCGCGGGCAGCGCGGGCCAGGTCAGGAGGCAGGAACCCCAGGTGAGGCCGCCTCCGAACGCGGTGAGCAGAAGCCGGTCGCCCGGGCGGACCATGTGGCCGGCGGCCGCGTCGGCGAGGGCGAGCGGGATGGACGCGGCGCCTGTGTTTCCGACGGACTCGACATGGGTCACGCAGCGCTCACGTGGGAGACCGAGGTCGTCGGCCACCGAGTGCAGGATCCGCAGGTTGGCCTGGTGGGGTACGAAGTGGTCGACGTCGTCGATCTTCCAGCCGGCCCGGGACAACGTGGCGCGCGCGGACTCAGCCATGCGTGTCACCGCGTGGCGGTAGACCTCTTTGCCCCGCATGGCGAAGTGCCGGTCCTGGCGGCTGGGTTCGCCCGGCAGGGAGCGCTGACGGGAGCCGCCGGCCGCGACCATGATCAGGTCCTCCTGGGCGCCGTCGCTGCCGAGGTCGAAGTGACCGACCGCGCCCGGCTCGTCGGGATGTCCGGCCCGCAGGACGACGGCTCCGGCGCCGTCGCCGAAGATGATCGCGTTGGCCCGGTCCAGCGGGTCCACGATCGTGGAGTAGGTGTCCGCCCCGATGAGCAGCACCCGTTCGGCCACGCCGGCCGCGATGAGACCGGCGGCCGAGGCGAGCCCGTAGACGAACCCGGTGCAGACGGCGCCGATGTCGAAGGCGGCGACTCCCGCCAGCCCGAGTCGCGCGGCGACCGCGGGCGCGGTGGCCGGGCAGGTGTGGTCGGGGGTCGTGGTGGCGACGACCACGGCGTCGACCCGGTCCGTCGCGGCGGAGGCGAGGGCCCGGCGGCCGGCTTCGACGGCCAGGTCGGACGTCGCCTGTCCGGGATCGACGACATGCCGGCGGCGGATCCCGGTCCGAGTGCGGATCCACGCGTCGTCGGTGTCGAGCCGTCGCGCGAGGTGCTCGTTGGTCACCACGCGGGACGGCACCCACCCGGCCAGCCCGCACAGGACGGCGGCCGGAGCAGCGGAAGGACCGGCGGCAACAGGGGACATGGGGGTTCTCCTGGCATGACGGAGGACGGCCGGGCAGCCCGGACACGGGAAGGGGAAGGGAGGTGAGAAAAGGAAGTCGCGAAGGGAGGGCCTAGGGACCGCTGGTCCCGGTCGTCCTGCGCCGGACGAGCAGTGCGAGCGCACCGCAGCCGATGCCGCCCGCGATCACGAAGACGGCGGTGCGGATGCCGTCCAGGAGCCCGGGGCCCGAGCCGCTCTGCCCGACGCCGCCGGCGAGCGCGACCAGTACGGCGAGGCCCACCGCGCCGCCGACCTGCAGGCTGGTCGACGCCAGCCCCGAGGCGATGCCCTGGTCCCCGGGGGCCACTCCGGCGGACGCGGCGATCCACATACCCGTCCACGCGGCCCCCTGGCCGAGGCCCATCAGCACGATCCCCGGCAGCAGCGCGGGATACGAGCCGTCCGAGGTCAGTGCCAGGCCGAGGGCAGCCGCTCCGGCGGCGCCCAGCGCCATGCCGCCCACCAGCATGCGGCGCATGCCGAAGGCGGACACGGCCCGTTCGCCGGCCTGCGTACCGACGGCCACCACCACGGCGGGTACGAGGAACGCGAGCCCGGTCGCGACCGCGCTGTAGCCGTGGACGGTCTGGAAGTAGAGGGTCAGGAAGTACGGCACCGAGCTGAACGTGGCGCTGAACAGGGCGGTCACCCCCATGGCCGCGAGCAGACCGCGGTGGGCGAACAGCCTTGCCGGTACGAGTGGATCGCGGGATCGCCTCTCCACGACGACGAACAGCGACAGCAGCCCGACGGACAGCACCGCGCTCCCGAGGGCAACGGGCGTGCCCCAGCCCTCCGCGGGGGCCTGCACCAGCAGGAACACCAGGAGCGTGATCCCGCCCGTCGCGGTCAGCGCGCCCGCCACGTCGAAGTGCCGCGAGCGGTCGCGCGGCCCGTCCACGGGGAAGAGCGACCACCCGGCCGCCGCGAGGGCTCCCGCCACGGGCACGTTGGCGAAGAACACGGACTGCCAGCCGAACGCCTCCACCAGGACGCCACCGAGCAGGGACCCGAAGCAGAGCCCGCCCGCTCCCGCGGCACCCCACACCGCCAACGCGCGGTTCCGGTCGGGCCCTTCGTCGTACATGGTGTTGATCAGGGACAGCGTCGCCGGGAACAGCAGGGAGCCGCCGACGCCCTGTACCGCCCTGACGGCCACCAGGACGCCCGGCGAATCCGACAGGCCGCCCACGAGGGACGACCCCGCGTACAGCAGCGCCGCTGCGACGAACGTCCGGCGCCTGCCCAGCAGATCCGCGGCCCGGCCGCCCAGCAGCAGGAAACCTCCCGTCGCCACGACGTAGGCGCTCACCACCCACTGCAGGTCGTGGGCGGAGAATCCCAGCCCGGCGCCGATGTCCGGCAGCGCGACATACACGATGTTGTAGTCGAGCGAGATGACGAGCTGTCCTGTCGCCAGCACCAACAGAGGAACTCCGAGCGGCTTTCGCAGCGGCGTCTTTGCCGGCTCTGTCACGGACATCATCGATCACCCCCTCGGGATCGCAATACAAAGAATTCCCGCGAAGGAATTCCATAACGTCGATAATTTTCAGTCACGGTAGCAGCCCGGATCCAGCTTGTGAATGGTCAACCTCTCGAACCGCATTGCGTTTTCACGGAGCGTCAGGGCAGCCCTTTCACCCAGCAGTCGAAAACTGCCGGGACAGGGAAACCAGGGGGTTTACCTAATTACTTCCTCCATGTCAGCCCTCCCCCATGAGTCGCCGAATCTCAGCCATCAGGGCGACGAGAGCCCGGCGTTCCGGAACAGTGGTCTCCGGATGCCAGAGGTCGATGAGCAGGCAGGTCCGCGGGCGGGTCCCCGAGTTACGTGCCTCATGCTCGAAGGAGTAGTCGAAGAGCAGGCACTTTCCCTCCTCCCAGGAGCGCGCCTCTCCGGCGACCGTGATGCTGCACCCGTCCGGGATGTCCACGGCGAGATGCAGGTTGATGCTGAAGTTCCACAGGTCGCAGTGGGGTTCTATGACAGCGCCCGGCAACAGCGTGGAGAAATGACATTCCAGGAGAGGGCATATCTTCTCCGTGTCGACGGCCACTTCTTTCAGTACCTGATAAGCAGTGGGAGCCGTCGCGGCGGACTCCTCGACGAGACGTCCTTCGCGGAACAGGTAGAGGGCCTGCCAGTTCTCCTGGCGGGTCAGATAGTGCTCGTAGTCCGAAAACGCCTCCCGGCGCGCCGCCCATGCGGCATTCAGCTCCTTCTTGATCGCCTGATGACCGGCTTCCAACTCACGGACGACGGGGGCCAGTTCGGCGTAGGAGTACGGGTCGTGCCAGGGAGTGGGAGAGAGCCCGGGCATGATCCATTTGGCTCCCTTCTGCAGTGGATGCCGTTCGCCACCGCCCGGCTCCAGCATCTGTTGGACCCGCGTGATCGATTCCGCACCGAACTCGGCTCTGATCGCGGCGAAGGCGTTCTCTATCTCAGGTGTCATACGGTTCTCCGGAGCTGAGCGGCCGGGGGGTCAGGGGATGCGGTGACGGCCGGCGATCACGAGGAGGCGGTCGACGTCCGGAGAACCGTCCCGCGGCGCTCGAACTCCACGATCGACTCCGTGTAGGTGGCGGCGGTGCTTCCCAACTCGCGTTCCAGCAGCCACAGGGCTCCGTCGATGCCGGACGAGACTCCTCCGGCCGTCACCAGGTCACCGTCGTCGACGACCCGCTGGTCCACGACCCGGGCTCCCTGTTCGGCGAGGTAACTCCGGGCCAGGTGGTGGGTGGTGCACGTACGGCCCCTGGTCAGGCCGGCGGCGGACAGCACGATCACTCCCGTGCAGACACCGAGGACCGTCACTCCGGCTTCGTGCGCCGCGCGCAGCGCGGACGGCAATTCCCCCTTGCCGATCTCCGCCCAGACGCCGGGGCCGTCGCGCCGGCTGAAGCCACCGCCGGGCACGACGACCAGATCGGCGTCGTGCGGGGACCAGGCCGCCGCGGCCACCTTCGTGCCGAAGCTGTGAGTCACCTCGGTCGCCTCCCCGCCGGTCACCAGCTTCACCGTCACCGGATGGGCCCGGGCAGCCACGGAGAAGACCTCGAACGGGCCGAAGACGTCCAGCTCTTCCACGCCGTCGAAGGTGACGATGTGGACTCGCAGTGCTTCACCGCTGCCACCACGAGCGCGCCCCGGGGCGGCCGCGTGGGAGGTGCCGACCGCGAGTGGGGTAGTCGAGAGGGCACCGATCGCCGCCGCGGATGACTGCAACAGACGTCTTCGCTTCACGTGTGCCGAACCACCTTCGCCCGAAGTTCCGCGCCCCGACCCGCCGATGACCTCACAAGGTGGTCAGTGGGTGTCGAACCGCGCTGTCGAACCAGTAGTCGGTCACCGACGGCCCCGAGTTCCCGCGTCTTCGGGCCAATTTCCTTTGCTGTGGCGGCACTTGAGAGAACACAGCCGTGGCGTCACACGGTCGGCGGCGCGGGCACGTCCCTGGCGTGTCCACTCCCCCGGCCGGCCCCACGAACAAGTAGTCGCGCCGACGGGCCTCGGAGTTCCCGTGTTCGCACGGCGTTCTGTTCAGCCGCGCCGGCGGAAGTGCGAGCGGACCTCCACCGCGCCGCGGCCTCCGTGGTGCGGCGGTCGCGGACCCGAGACGGCCGACTCCGCGGTGTCCCTGCCTTCGGCTGTCGCGCGTGACCTGGCATGCCGCCCCTCCCCGCCACGGTCGGCACAGTTCCGCGACCGCGCTCGATCTGCGCTGCGGAGGGGCCCTTCCCCGCCACCACAGGCCGGAACCGGTCGGCCCGGCAAGTACCGGGAACCAGCCGGAACCGCGCCACGACCACTGACACATGCAGCCGAGAAGCCTGATGCGTGTGATGCGCCGGAAGCCGAACTCGCCCTTGGGAAACGCCTTACGGGCCGTCGCGGCGCCATTGGGTGCTTCCTGTGGTGCGCTGGCCCTGCTGGTGGCCTACACCGCGACCGGTGCGGCAGGCGAAGCTCCGCCCAGGATCACGGTCCTCGACGCGCGCATCATCGCGGCACCCGCGGGCTCCGACTCGACCGCCGCGTACTTCGAGGTCCGCAACGCCGGCTCGTCGAAGGACACACTGCTGTACGCGGACTCGACGGAACTGGGCCTCAGCATGCTCCGCCGTACGGTGCGCCGGACCGGGACAGGGCGTACGGATCCCGTATGGGCCGTCGACGTTCCGGCAGGCGGCACGGTACGCATGGCCCCGGGCGGACTGGGGGTCGTGATCCTGGATCCACCCGAGCTCAAGGCCGGGCAGACGCTGCCGTACACCCTGTGGTTCCGGCAGAGCGGGCGGGTCGTCGTCCGGGCGACCGTGACCGAGGGCGTGCGGTGAGCCTCTGGCACCTGGGTGGTCCGGAGAGAGGGAGGGGTGCCGGTGTCCCGCGTCCGCGGAGGACACCGGCACTCCCTTCGTCAGGCCGCCACGGCGGCCGGGGCAGGCAGTTCCTCGGCCTCGGCAAGGAGTTCGACGAGGACTGCCCGGGCCCGTGCCACCCGCGACCGGATCGTCCCTACGGGGCAGCCGCTGAACTCGGCGGCCTCCTCGTAGGGCAGCCCCGCCAACTGGGTGAGGACGAACGCCTGACGACGCTCGGGGGGCAGGGCGTCCAGCAGGTCGAGCAATGCCACGCCTTCCTCGAAGCCGGGGAGCCCTCTCGGCTGGGCCCTCTCGGCCCGTATCGTCCAGTCGTCCCCGTCGGCCAGCCGCGGCCGCGTGGCGGCGTACCGCAGGCTGTCGACCACCGTGCGACGCGCGATGGACAGCAGCCAGGTGCGCGCCGAGGAGCGCCCCTCGAACCGGTGCAGACTGCCGAGCGCCCGCAGGAACGTGTCCTGCGCCAGGTCGTCGGCGAGCTGGCGATCGGATGAGAGGTGGGTGATGTAGCGGACGACGTCGGGATGCAGGGCCCGTACGAACCGGTCGACGGCGTCAGGGTCGCCACCGCGGGCGGCCAGCGCCCAGGCGGTGGCCGACTCGTCGCGCGATGCCGCGCCGGACTCGTCCGTCACCTCGTACCCCGCCGCACGCTTTTCGCGCGAGGCGGGAAGGACAGGAGTGATCACCTGTGTGTCCTTCTCTGGTTGTCCGGGATCCGGCACGGCGGCACGCGCGACCGCGCACTGGCGCGCGATGCGCCGAGCACGCGCGGTACGCCGCTGCGGAGAAGTCCCGGAACAGGAGGAAAGTGGGATGGGGCCGTACGACGTGAACGACCCGTGCCCGAGAGTCCTGCCCCCGGTCCCGCGCCGACTACGCGGCGCTCATGGGGATGGGGGACGGCCTCGGGGAACCGGCTGCCTCAGGCGACAGCGGTCCCGGCCGGAGGCCCCCGAGAGATGATCGTGTGAGCAAGCGTCAGCCTTGGTACCCGCTGCGAACGCTCACGGGTGGGCCGCGGGCGCGGCGGGTGGTGCGGCGCGGCGGACAGGGCCGTCGGCAGCCGCAGCGGAGCGGCCAGCCATCCCGCGACGGCCCGCAGGACACGGAAGGCGGCCCGCTCACCGTGGGCCAGCCACAGGCCGCTGAGCAGTGCGGCCAGAGTGTGGGCGGCGAGCATGCCGAACGACGACGTGCCGCCCATGTCGTGAGCCATGTGGCCGAGTTGCTCCGCATGCGCCGAGTGGCCCATGTCCATGGAACCCATGGAGGCCATGTCGATCGCGTCCATGGACGCGGAGCCCATGTGCATGCCGCTCGGGTCACCACTCATCGGGTGCGCCACGGAGTCCGTGCCGGACGCCGAGACCGCCGACTGGGCCAGCGAGAAGGTCCAGTGGAGCGCGCCCTGTGCGAGGGCGACAGCGGACACCACCAACGTGAGCCCGCGTTCACGGCCCGCCAGACACCAGCCGACGCCGCTCGTGGCGACGAACCCGGCGGCCATCGTCCACCAGGGCACGGTGGAACCCGACATCAGGACGTGTCCGAGGGCGGCGAGCAGCACACAGACGACCGCGAACACCGCGGCCCGTATCGTGCGTGCACACCACCCGGCAGTCATGTCGGCCTCATCCTTGCATCCGATCCCTGCTCGTCACAGGTGGGTACGCACACCACCCGGGCCTGCCACTCAACTCCGCATCAGTGATAGACGACACACCAAAGTGTCGGAACCCGACGGGCGGCCCGCCCGACTTCTGAGAGTGGGGACGTCACGTTCCGTCCTGGCCCGGGCGGACCACGACCGCGGGGTACTTCACGGCCGCGCTGTGCTCGAAGTGCAGGGTGAACGTGATGAGATCACCGGCCTGCCACTCCGTCTTCGCCGGCACGATCACGTCGAGGCCGGACGGGGACATGGCGAGGCTGCCGCCGGCCGGGACGGACACCGAGGTCACCGTACGGTCGGATGCCGTGTTGGCGGTGACCATGCGGTGGCGGCTCAGCCTGGTGACACCGTCGATTTCGGCGGAGGTCACCTTCAGCAGCCGGTCCGCCGATCCGCCGCTGTTGGTGATCCGGAAGAAGGCCGCCGTGACGGGGGTGTCGCCGGTAGGCAGGAACACCCGGCCGTCGCTGACCGCGACACGGGCGGGACTGCCCGCGTTGCCGTAGGCGGTCCACATGCTCAGACCGCCGAGGGCGAGTCCGAACGCGGCGACGGGCGCGAGCGCGGCGGACAGGGAGTCGGTGAGCCGACGGCGGTCGGGTCTCCAGGTGTCGCCGGTCATCGGGTGCGGCTCCGTGCGGGTGAGGGCTGCCAGGCGCGCAGCCGCAGGCTGTTGGCGACGACCAGCACCGAACTGGCCGACATGGCCGCCGCGGCGACCATCGGATTGAGCAGGCCCACCATCGCGAGCGGCACGGTGACGGCGTTGTAGCCGAAAGCCCAGAGAAGGTTGGCACGGATCGTGCCCAGCGCGCGCCGGGCGAGCTTGATCGCGTCCGCCAGGGCCTCGATGTCACCGCGCACCAGCGTGACATCGGCGGCTCCGATCGCGACGTCGGTGCCGGTGCCCATGGCGATGCCCAGGTCGGCGCCGGCCAGCGCCGCGGCGTCGTTCACGCCGTCACCGACGACCGCGACCCGGTACCCCTGCTCCTGCAGGTCCAGTACGAGATCGGCCTTGTCCTCAGGTGTGCGGCGGGCATGCACCTCGTCGATGCCCAATGCGTCCGCGACGGCCCGGGCGGGCGCCTCGCGGTCGCCGGTGGCGAGCACGGGGCGCACACCGAGGCGCCGCAGCCGCTCGACGGCCCGGTAGCTGCCGGGCCGCACGACGTCACCGATCTCGATCAGGGCTTCTGCCGTGCCGTCCACGCGGACCAGTACGGGCGTGCGGGCGGCGGCTTCGGCCACCGGCAGGGCATCCGCGAGGGCCGCGGGCAACTCGTCGTCCGGAGCGAGGACTTCGACCAGCCGCCCCTCGACCTTGCCGCGCACCCCCAGCCCCGGCAGGGCGCTGAAGCCGCTCACGTCCGGCAGCCGTTCCTCGGGCGACTCCCGCCGGGCGTATGCGGAGACGGCCCGGCCCAGCGGGTGTTCCGAGCCCTGCTCAACGGCACCGGCCAGCCGCAGCACCGCATCACGACCGAGCCCGTCCGGCACAGCGGTGACCCGGGCGACGCTCATGTGCCCGGAAGTGAGCGTGCCGGTCTTGTCGAGGACTACGGCATCGATGTGCTGAAGTCCCTCCAGTGCCTGCGGACCGGTGACGAGGACACCCAGTTGGGCACCCCGTCCGGTGGCGGCCATGAGCGCGGTCGGGGTCGCGAGGCCCAGCGCGCACGGGCACGCCACCACCAGGACGGCCACACAGGCCGTGATCGCCGCCTGCGGATCCGCCCCGGCACCCAGCCAGAACCCGAGTGCCGTGACGGCCAGTGCCAGCACGACGGGCACGAAGACACCGGCGACCGAGTCGGCCAGCCGCTGAGCGCGCGCCTTGCCGGCCTGCGCGTCGGTGACCAGCCGGGTGATGCGGGCAAGTTGTGTGTCGGCACCGACGGCCATCGCCCGTACGAGCAACAGCCCGCCTGCGTTGACGGCCCCACCGACCACGGCCGAGCCCGGCCCGACCTCGACCGGCTCGCTCTCGCCGGTGACCAGAGACAGATCGACCGCGGAACTCCCCTCCACCACCTCGCCATCGGTGGCGACCCGCTCCCCGGGCCGCACGAAGAAGACCTGCCCGGCCCTCAACTCCTCGATGGGGATGAGCCGTTCGATGCCGTCCTCGCGCACCGAGACCTCCTTGGCAGCGAGGTTGGCCAGCGACCGCAGCGCTGCCCCGGTCCCGCGCCGGGCCCGCGCCTCCAGGAACCGACCGGCCAGCACGAACAGCGGTACCCCCACGGCCGCTTCGAGATAGATGTGCGCGACACCGTCCGAAGCGGTCGGCACGAGTGTGAACGGCATCCTCATCCCGGGGTCGCCGGCTCCCCCGAGGAAGAGCGCGTACGTCGACCACGCGAAGGAAGCCACCACGCCGAGGGACACCAACGTGTCCATGGTCGCCGTCGAGTGCCGCAGCCCTCGTACCGCCCGTACGTGGAACGGCCAGGAGCCCCATAGGGCGACGGGCGCGGTGAGGACGAAGCACAGCCACTGCCAGTTGCGGAACTGGAGCGCGGGCACCATGGACAACACGAGCACCGGCACCGCAAGCAGCGCCGTGATCAACAGACGGTCGCGCTCCTGCCGAGCGTCGTCGGACTCCGCGTCCCCCTCCGCATCCTCGGGCTGTGGCTGCCGCTTCTTCGGCGGCTCGGGCAGGGCGGCCGTATAACCGGCCTTCTCGACCGTCGCGACCAGTTCCTCGGGGCTGATCTGCGACGGATGGCTCACCCGGGCCCGCCCGGTAGCCAGATTGACGGTCGCAGTGACCCCGTCCAGCTTGGCGAGCTTCTTCTCGACCCGGTTCACGCAGGCCGCACAGGTCATACCCCCGACGGCCAGATCGGTCGTCACCAGGGAGGCCACCGGCTCGGCACTCATCCGTTGCCTCCCCCGCGCATGTCCATCTCGTTCATCTCTCCCATGTCCCCGCTCCCGCCGCCGGGTGTGTCACTGGTGCCGTGCATGCCGGGCGCGACGGGACCACTGGCCGTCCCTGCGGCGTAGGACGCCGTGAAAATCAGGGCCAGCAACAGAAGGAAGCCGCAGAGCGCGGGCGGGGGCGCCACTCTCCGCAGCACCGCGCTCACGCCCACGAAGGAGAATTGCCGGGACTCGTCCATCAACCGCGTCTCCAGGTCACGACGTACGGCGTCGCTCGGATCGCGCCGTACCGAAGCAGTAGTCGGACTGGCTGCGGCCCGAGTTCCGGAGCAGATCTATGGCGCGCGTCACACTGGAGCCGTCCGTCCCATACGTCGCGTCGGGCACACGGACGTCCTGCCCACGCTTTGACGTATTCGTCGACCTCGTCGAGAGTCCGCGCAACCCGGCGGCCATCGCCCGCCTCGGTGCGTACCTGCGGACGACGGTCGGGTGATCTGGTCCTTCCGAGGGTCCGTGGGAAGGCCGATGGGAAGGTCCGTCGGACGGAATACTCTGCTGGTATGAGCGAACGAGGAATGCAGGAGCTGGCCTTGCTCCTGCTGACGGCGCTGGCGGATGCACCCCGGCACGGATATGCCGTCGCCCAGGAGGTCAAGGCCATCACCGACGGCCGGGTGGTGCCTCGTACCGGGGCGCTGTACGGAGCGCTGGACCGGCTGTTGGCGGAGGGCCTGATCCAGGTGGAGCGTGAGGAGGTGGTGGGTGGCCGGGCACGCCGAATCTTCGGTCTCGCTCCCGCCGGGCGGGAGCGGCTGGAGGCCGAGGCGGAGCGGCTGGCCGCCACCGCCCGGGAGGTCAGGCGGCGTCTGGGTTCCGGCGGGGCGGCGACGCTGACGTGACCGATCCCCTGCTCCGTCTGTATCCGCCCGCGTACCGGGCCGCCCACGGGCAGGAAATCGTCGATGTGCACCGGGAGATGACGGCGGACATGCCGCGCGCTGCTCGACTGCGTGCGGACGCCGACCTGGCCGCCCACGCCGTGCGGGTCCGGCTTGGCCTCGACTCTGTCTCGCCCGCGGGGCGCTTCTTCGCCCTGGCGGCTCCGTTCGCCCTGGCGGCCGGTGCGGTGGACAACGGGCTGCGTCTGACGCGCTGGTACGAGGGGTTGGTTCGGTCGCCCGCTCCGGTGTGGGTGCAGCTCTCCACGATGGACGGCGCCCGGGCCGTGCACTTGCTGCTCTCACTGCTGGTGTGCCTCGGCGCCGTCATCGCCTTGACCGGCCGGTGGCTGCCGGGTGCGGGTGTGGTCGTGTGCGGGTTGCTGGGGACGGCCGCGCAGTGGGCTGTAACCACCCCCTCGCCCGGCGAGGGGGCGGCCGCTCCTGTCACCGCGGCCCTGCTGACCGCCGCCGTCGTGCTCAGCTGCCCTCCTGATCGACGTGGTGACAGGCAACTGTCCACGGCAGCCGGAGTGATGGCCGCCGCGGCCTGGTTTCCCGTCGTGGTCGTGGACACCCGGGCCTTCGGCGTGACCACGGACTATGGCGCCTGGCCGATGCTGGTCCTCGCCCTCACGGGTGCCGTCCTCGCCGTGCGTGCACGATCCTCCGGTCTGCGTGAACTCGGGGCGATGGCGGTGGCCTCTTCGCCTCTGGTCGCCCACGCCTACACGGACGCCTGGCTCGAACTCCGGCCTGTATTGGGGCTGTTCCTCCTGCTGCCGGTCTCTGCCGCGCTCACCGCGTGCTTTCAGGCGGTTCGCCGTCGGCGCCGATTGCGATAGTCCGTCGAAGTGAATACTCTCTCCGGTGTTCTATACGTGAGTTCCTTCCGGACCAGAGAAGACCATCAAGTTGCCGTTCACCTTGTCCCATCCCGCCGCCGTGCTGCCGCTGATGCGCCGGCCGTTCGTTCCGGCTGCTCTGGTCGCGGGCGCCGTGGCACCCGACGTCCCGTACTTCCTCACCCGCCTCGGCGTGTCGGAGACCAGCTCACAGGACTGGTACGGGCCGCTCCTCAACGCGACGGAGACCCACTCGTTCGATGCGGGCCTGCTGGTCGACCTGCCCCTTGCCGTCGTCTTGGTCGCCGCCCACCGGATGCTGCGCGCCCCGGTCACCGCTCTGCTGCCGTCCGGCCTCCGCCTGCCGGAACCCGAGCGGGTGCCGGGCCTGCGGGCCAAGGTCAGATACACGGTGTGGCTGCTGGTCTCAGCGCTGATGGGCATCGCCTCCCACCTGGCGTGGGACTCCTTCACGCACGGCGACGGATTCCTGGTCACCCACGTGGAGGTGCTACGCGCCTCGGCCCTGGGCGGCCTGACGGTCGCTCGGCTGTTGCAGTACGCGAGTACCGCCTTCGGCCTGGCTGCCGTCGGCCTGCATCTTTGGCGGCGCCGCGACCGACTGCGTACCCAGGACGGCACCGTGGCGCGCCTCGGTCCTGTCATGCGGTGGAGCGTGGTGGCCCTGCTGGTCCTGTCACCCGTACTGGGCGGCACTGTGCATGCCCGCGCCGACTTCAACGCCTACCGCCATGTGACGGAAGTGGACTACAGCCGACCGACCACCGTCGATCTGGGCGACGGCGCGAGCGAGACCACTTACCCCTCCAGGACGGTCCGGGCTCCCTGGGGCACCCTCGCCGAAGGCGTGCTGACCGGGGTCACCACGAGAGCGGGCGCCTCCTTCGCGGTCGCTCTGCTGCTGTATGCCACTGCCTGGCAGATCGGGGCTGTCGCTCCTCGCCCGACGAGGAGGACAGCTGCTGTTCCAGCTACTGACGGAACGTGAGGGGAAGATTTCCGTGGCAATCGCCTCCACCGAATCCGTTGGCGGCTGGACGAAAACCCTCACGGATCCAACGCTCCGCACCGGCCATCGTGGACCGGTTGACGTTCGGCGGCAGCGTCGTCGAGAGGAGTTGCTGAGTGGCCCTGTCACGTGGACCCGTTCTGCGTACCCAGAGGCTTGTGATGGAGCCGATCCGCCGCGAGGACAGCGACGATCTCTTTGAGGCTGTGGTGAGTCAGGAAAGCGTCATGCGATGGCTGGCGACCGGCCGGGCGGACAGCCGATCCGCGGCCGAGGCCATGTGCGACGAGCACGTCGCCCACTGGACCAGACACGGCTACGGCGACTTCGCGGTCAGGGATGCCGCAACGCACGCGTTTCTCGGCCGCGTGGGACTGCGAAATCGGGCCCGGTACGGAGTCGACCTCGGTTTCGCCCTGCACCCACGGGCCCAGGGCCGCGGGGTCGCCGGCGAGGCCGGCCGCGCGTGCCTGGACCTGGCATTTCGCCGCCTCTCGCTCCCCGCCGTTTTCGGGTTCGTCCTGCCCGGCAACACGGCCTCGATCGCAGTACTGCGCCGCCTGGGCGCCCAGGCGGACGGGGCAGTCCAGTCCAGCGGCCTGCATTGTCTGCGCTACCGGTTCGACCCCGCCGCCACGGCCGCTGCGGAGCATGTGGTGGACAACGGCTGTGCGGACCTCCAGCTGGTCCATGCGCCGGGCCCCGGTTCTCCGGACGACAATGCCGCACTCCGCGATGGCCGGTCCGACCCCTTCGGGGTGAACGGGCTCGGCCTGGTGTGGGCTGACAAGCAGCACACCCTCACCGCTGTCTCCGAAGGCCGGCCGGTGGCTTCCGCGGGATGGCTCCTACGGGACATGGCCTTCGACGGATTGCCGCGCCGCGCCGTGGGGTTGGGCGGTTTGCTGGTGCACCCCGCCCATCGAGGCAAGGGCATCGCCCGGACGCTGATCAGCGTGGCGGTCGAACACGCACGAGCAGCCGGCGCCGAGACCATGATGCTGCTCTGCCACCCGGACCTGATCCCGCTCTGCACACAGCTGGGATGGAGCCGGCTCTCCGTGCCCGTCGCCGTCCGACAGCCCGACGGCCCGCGGATCTCTCCACTGACCACCATGATCTACGACCTGGCCGGCCTGCCTCATCCCACCATCAGTGTGGACCTGCGGGGCCTGCCCTTCTGATGCGCTGGGCAGAATTCAGCGTGTGGTCAGGCTGCATCGGCAAAGGGACCTCCGCTCCAGCGGATGCTCTTCTCACTGCGGATGCGGGCGCGCCGCCGGTGTTCAGCGGGCAGCACGTCCGCCAGGTGTTCGGCCGCGCAGGCTTCGCGCTCCTACGAAACGTGTTCTGCTCGCCTCATAACACCACTGTCAGTGGCCGATGCGATGATCACCGCACGTTGGCGTGAGGAGATCACCATGGGCACCTGGGACATCGGCCCGCTCGAGAACGACATGGCCGCGGACTTCGCAAACACTCTGGACGAGACTGCCAAGGACAAGCGAGAGGGTCTCGTGCGTACGACGCTGACCCGCACCATCCAGACCTTGGACTACCTCGAGAGCCCGGAAGGGGAGGAAGCTGTCGCTGCCGCCGCTCTCATCGCGGCACAGTGCCCAGGGGGTGAGCCGATCAGCACGAGCTACGGGCCTGACGAAGCCCTCCCGGTCTTCGCTCACAATCTTCGGCCACTTGCGGTCGAGGCGCTCGACCGGGTGGTCGCCGAAGCGTCCGAACTCGCCGACCTCTGGGACGAAACAGCCGATGGCCCGGAGTGGCGGCAGAGCATCAGCCGCATCCGCACTGTCCTCGCACCCGAGGCCGCGCCTCAGGTAAGCCTACGGTTCGATCTCTAGCCGACCAACCCAGAGTTGCCGGTCACAACACAGCACTCGCCCCCCTCCGACGGTTAGAGCTGCGGCCGGCCGGTGGCGTGGGTGTCGGCGAAGTCCCAGAGCACCGGGAGGAGTTGCTCGGGTGTCTCGGTCTGGGGCATGTGGCCGGTGCCCTCCAGCAGACGGAACTCGGCGTCTGGGATGACCTGTGCGTACGCACGCCCGTAGTCGGCGTCCACGACCTGGTCGCCGGCGCCCCATGCGACCAGGGTGGGGTGGGTGACCTTGGCCAGGCGGTCGGTCAGTGTCGGGTCGGCCATGGCGTGCGGGCCCGAATAGACCTGCAGGGCGGCCCGGTTGGCGGCCATGACTGTGCGCTGCGGCTCGGTCAGCGTGCTGGGGTCGAAGCGGAACTTCGAGGGGTCGTGGAAGGAGAGGCGGGACAGTTCGACGGGCGTCAGGGAGAACGTGTCGGCTATCGGGTGGCCGGGGACCTGGATGCCGACGGCGTTGACGAGGGTGACACTGCAGATCCGGTCACTGCCCAGGGCGGCCAGTTCGGCGGCGATCCAGCCGCCGATCGAGTTGCCGACGACGGCGACGTCGCGCAGGTCGAGTGCGTCGAGCAGCCGTGCGTAGATCTGAGCCAGCGTTGTCACGTCGGTCAGCCAGTCGGGGCGGTCGGTGCCGTCGAAGCCGGGGTGGACCGGCGTGAACACCCGGGCAGGCCGCTGCTCGGCCAGGAGGCCGGCGAACGGGGTGACGGTCTGTGGTCCGCCGCCTCCGTGCAGGAGCAGGAAGGGGTGGCCCTGCTGTCCATGGAGGTCGACGGTGACGTCGAGGCTGCCCTGGTCGAGCGTCAGGGTATGGGTGCTGCGGGTCATTCGGTGCTCCTCAAGTGGGCCGTGTCGTAAGGAAGATGGGGTGCCGTCACGCGAAGTCGGTTGCGGGGACCGTGGCGTAGCGGCTCATCACCTCGACCGTCGACTCCGGGGTCAGTTCCCGGCCGCCGGCGATCATGTTCCGCAGGTCGCGGAAGTACTGGACGTACAGGTCGGGTGTGAAGGTATTGAGCATCATCGCGGGCGTGTCGCCGTGGTTGGCGAAGGTGTGCGGGGCGCCGGGCGGGATCATGGCGAGCGTGCCGGCCGGGGCGGCGTGGGTGGTTTCCCCGATGGTGAAGTGCACGGTGCCGGAGACGACGTAGAAGCCCTCGTCGTGCTGGGCGTGGCGGTGCTGTGGCGGGCCCTGGGTGTGCGGGGCGAGGGTGATCTCCCCGATTCCGAGGCGGTGCCCGGTGGTGGTGCCGTCCTCGAGGATGCGCATCCGCGTGGGGCCCAGCTGGATTGTCTCGCCGTCGTCCGGGCCGACCATCGAAACCGTGCTCATGGCTCCTCCTGCACAAATCCTTCGTGAGAGCTGACTCTCATGAGGTTAGTGAGGCCGAGCCTCTTTATGCAAGTGAACTCTCATAACGAGAGTCGTTTGCTAAGATGTGCGCGAGCCAACAGGAGGAGTCCCACGATGACGGCGCAGGCGGGTACGGGCCGCACCAACCAGAAGCAGCGCACACGGATGGCGATCGTGGCGGCCGCCCGGGACCTCATCGGCACGGGCGCCGAGGTGACCATGCCCGCGATCGCCCGGGCGGCCCTGGTCTCCGAGGCCACTGCCTACCGGTACTTCCCCGACCTCCCCTCGCTGATCAGCGAGGCCCTCGCCGGTGTCTGGCCGCCCCCCGCCGAGGCGCTCGCGCCGGTCGCGGACTCCGCCGACCCCGTCGAACGCGTCGCTTTCGCCTGCGAGTTCCTGCTGCGCGGCATCCGTGCCCGCCAGGGCTCGGTCCGCGCGATGATCGCCGCCACCATCACCCGGCCCGAGACGGTGACCACGCGCCCCGGCATCCGCTTCGGCCTCATCGACCATGCGCTCCTCCCTCTGGAGGACACCCTCGGCACGACGGATCCGGACGTGTTCGCCCAGCTCAAGAGGGACCTCGCGGTTGTCGTGAGCGCCGAGGCGTTCTTCACCCTCACCGATCTGTGCGGCCTCGACGCCGACGAGGCCATCGCCAGTGCCGTACGGACCGCAACCACGCTCACCGAGGCGGCAGTGCGCTGATCCTGTAGCGGCCGGCCGCCCGGAGTACGGGAAGTGCTATTCGGGGCCCTCGGCGAGACGGAAGTCGTCGTCGACCAGGCCCAGTCGGTGGGCCACGACAGCGGCCTGGACGCGGTTGCGCAGTCGCAGTTTGTCCGTGACGGAGGCGACGTGGGTCTTGACCGTGGTCACGCCGAGGTGAAGGCTCTCGGCGATCTCGGCGTTGGACTGTCCGACGCCGACGAGGGCGAGTACGTCTCGTTCGCGGGGTGTGAGTGTTGCCAGAATCGCCGGATCGGCCGTGTCGCCGGTGACGTCCTGGTGGTGTGACTGGACGGCGCGCCGGACGACGCGCGCCATGACCGCGGGAGCAAGGAGCGACTCGCCCTGCGCGGCCCGCCGTACGGCGGACAGCATCGCGTCGGGTTCGCCGTCCTTCAGCAGATAGCCGACGGCCCCGGCGCGCAGGGCACCGTAGACCTCGGCGTCGTCGTCGAAGGTCGTGAGCATCACGATGCGCGTTGCCGGGAGGGTCTTGAGGATGCGGCGAGTGGCCTCGATTCCGTCCACCCGTGGCATGCGCAGGTCCATGAGGATGACGTCCGGGCGCAGCCGCTCGGCCATGCGTACGGCTTCGAGTCCGTCCGTGGCTTCGCCGACCACGTTCTCCCCCGCTGTACGCAGCAGGAGGGTGACCCCGGCGCGTACGAGGGTCTGGTCGTCGACGACGAGTACGCGGATCATGAGCGGGCTCCCAGGGGCAGCGTGACGCGCAGTCGCCAGCCGCCGGTGTGGGTGGGGCCGGCGGCGAGGGTGCCGCCGAGGATCTCGACGCGTTCACGCATACCGGCCAGACCGTGTCCCGACGCGGGCAGAGTGGGGTGCGGGCCGACCGGTCCGGAGTTGGCCACTTCCACCGACAGTTGGGTGTCGTCGACATCCACGGTGGTCTCGACCTCGGCGCCGGGGCCGGCGTGCTTGAGCGCGTTGGTGAGTGCCTCCTGCACCACGCGGGCGGCCGTCACCCGGAGCGTGAGCGGCGCCTCGACCGTGCCGTCGTCCAGGTGGGCGACCACGTGCAGTCCGGCGGTACAGCTGCGCTGGACCGCGTCGGTGATCATCCGCTCGGGGTCGACCAGGGACTCCTGGTCGGAGGGGTTCCGCAGCACGCGCAGCAGGCTGCGCAGATCGACGAGGGCCTGGCCCGCGCTCGTGTGGATCGCGCCCAACGAGTCGACGGCCACGCTCAGGCGCTGTTCGGGGTCGGGTGCGTGGGTGGCGGCGTACTGCGCTGTGCCTGCCTGCAGCGCGATCGCGGACACGTGGTGTGCCACCAGGTCGTGCAGATCACCGGCGATCCGGGCGCGCTCGGCCAGCCGAATGGCCTGCATCTCGGCGTCCCGCCGCTGCTCGGCGTCGCGGACCCGTTCCTCGGCGACGGCCGCGGCCAGTCGGACGCCGGCGAGGTAGCGTCCGAACGCGACCGGCGCCGCCACCGTCAACGCCAGCGTGACGATGCGCACCAACCCGTCGACGCCGGTCAGCAAACCGCCGTCGTCGCTGCCGAACGCCACGAGGATCGTGGCGTACCCGACGAGGTACGCGGCGGCGGTGGCGAGCCAGCGGTGCCGGTACGCCACCGCTCCCAGCGCCACCACCCCAGCCAGCGGAGCGACATGGCTACCGGCGGGAAGGACGGCGTCGCCGACGAGGGTCAGGACCACCTCGACCGCGAAAACGATCAGGGGCACATGGCGTACGAGGCCGAGCGCCACGGCCGCCGTCCCGACCAGAACCCACTCCGTGGCCCCGCCGCTGGACGGTGGGCCCAGGACGATGCTCACCGCCCCGAGCCCGCCCGCGACGGCCACGATCGCGGCGTCGAGCCAGGGCCACCGAGCACGGAATCTCTCCACCTGGCCAGAGTACGGCGCGATCGCCGACGGCCCCCTCCTCCGACCGGTCACCCCGTCTCCTCCTTCTGGCCGCGGATGCGGCCGCTGGCACGAAGCCGGCGAGGGCGCGTCTCCCTAGCGTCGATGTCCTGACCACCGTCGCCGCGGGTCTCGCGGCGGCCGTTCACGAAGGGCACGTGACGTGACGTTTTTCGGGGAGTTCCTGCGCAGTCCGCTGACCGTGGGGGCGGTCGCGCCGAGCAGCGGCGCGCTCGCTCGGGTGGTCACGGCGCCGGTGCCGGGGAGCGGCAATCCGGTGGTGGTCGAGCTGGGCCCGGGGACGGGCGCGTTCACCGGTGCCATTCAGCGACGCCTCGGCGGCCGGGGCCGGCACATCGCCGTGGAGGTCAACGAGCGGTTCGCCGCGCGGCTGGCGGCCCGGCATCCGGGAGTGGACGTGGCGCTGGCCGACGCCGGGAGCCTCGCCGGAGTGCTCGGTGAGCGTGGCATCGAGCGGGCCGATGTGATCGTCAGCGGCCTGCCGTGGGTGGCGTTCGGTGAGAACGAGCGCCGTGACGTTCTTGCCGCGGTGGTGGACGGGCTGTCCGAGTCCGGGGCCTTCACGACGTTCGCGTACGTGCATGCCCGCTGGGCGGGTCCGGCGCGGCGGCTGCTGCGGTCCTTGGAGGCGCGCTTCGACGAGGTCGTGGTGGGCCGGACGGTGTGGGGCAACCTGCCACCGGCGCTGGTCTACCACTGCCGTCGACCGGCCTGGTGATCCGCCCCGCCCGTGATGCGGCTCGGTGATCCGCCGGCGCGGTCCGCCCCGGCGACTTGACCCGGTGATTCAGCCCGGTGATTCGGGCTGCTGATGAGAAGTCCTGATGGCACGTCAAGGAGAGGGATTGTGATGGCAGACATCGACGACCGGAGCCCGGTGGTGGGTCCGTTGGGCCGGCTGGGCCGGTTCGCGTACCGGCGTCGTGGCCGGGTGTTGCTGTTGTGGCTGGCCGGGCTGGTGGCGGCCGTGGCGCTGTCGGCGGCGTTCGCGGGTGAGTTCACCGCGGACTACTCGGCACCCGGATCGGACTCGAAGAAGGCCCAGCAGGTGCTGGAGCAGCGGTTCCCGAGCCAGTCCAACTCGGTCGTCACGGTCGTGGTGCGGGCGGACGCCGGTGTGCGGGACGAGGGTGTCCGGCGTGAGGTGACCGAGCTGCTGGACGAGCTGACGACGGTGCCGCACGTGGCGGGGGCCAACGATCCGTACGTGACCCCGGGCGCGGTGTCCGCCGACGGGCGCACCCTGCTGGCGAACCTGCGCCTGGACGTGGTGAACGCGACGGACATGCCGGTCGAGGACAGCACCCGGCTGATCGACGTCGCAGAGGAGAGCAGTACGGCCGGGATGCGGGTGGCACTCGGCGGGCAGGCGATCTTCCTGGCCGAGGGCGGCTCGGTCGGGTCGGAGGCGATCGGACTGGCGGTCGCCGCCCTGATTCTCCTGCTGACCTTCGGCAGCGTGGTCGCGGCCGGGCTGCCGTTGCTGGTCGCGGTGGCGGGTCTGGTGGTCAGCGGCGCGTTGACCGGTGTGGTGATCGCGTTCGTCGACGCGCCCGAGTGGTCGACGTCGCTCGCGGCCATGCTGGGCATAGGCATCGGTATCGACTACGTCCTGCTGATGGTGACCCGGTTCCGTGAGTGGCGGGCGGCCGGACTGGACCCGGAGGCGGCCACGGTGGCCACGCTCGACACGGCCGGGCGCTCGGTCGTGGTCGCGGGCGTGACGGTCGTCGTCAGCCTGCTCGGCCTGTTCGCCATGGGGCTGTCGTACATGCGTGGTGCCGCATTGGTGGCGATCGTCGGTGTTCTGGTGGTGCTGGCCGCGAGTGTCACGCTGTTCCCGGCGTTGCTCGGCTATCTGGGTCGTCACGTAGACCGGTTGCGGTTGCCCGGTCGCCGCCGCACGGCAGTGGTGAGCGCCGACGGGCACGTCAAGCCCAGCCGGGCCTGGCTGCGGTGGAGCGGGCTCGTCCAGCGACACCGGTATGTGGCGGGGGCGGTCGGCCTGGCCGCGATGCTCGCGCTGGCCGTGCCGTTCCTGAACGTTCAGTTCGGCTTCCCGGACGCGGGCAACAACCAGGCCGAGACGACGACCCGGCAGTCGTACGACCTCATCTCCGACGGGTTCGGGATCGGCGCCAACGGACCCGTCCGCCTGGCCGTCCAGCTTCCCGACGGCGACGACTCGGTCCTGACCCGGTTGAGTGCCGCCGCCACCGACACACCCGGCGTCGCGTCGGTCTCGCCACCGCTGCTCAACCAGGCCGGTGACACCGCCGTTCTGACCGTCACGCCGACCACCGGTCCGCAGGACCAGGCCACGCAGGATCTGGTGCACCGCCTGCGGGACACCACTGTCCCGGCGGCCGTCGACGGTACGGACGCGACGGTCCTGGTCGGTGGGACCGCGGCGACGTCGATCGACAGCACCACCGATCTGGCCGGCCGCATCCCGTACCTGATCACCGGGGTCGTCCTGCTGTCGATGCTGTTGCTGCTCGTCGCGTTCCGCAGCATCGCCGTCGCGGTCAAGGCCGCCGTGATGAACCTGCTGTCCGTCGCCGCCTCGTACGGGGTGGTCGCCCTGGTCCTGCAGGGCGGCTGGGCGGGGCAGTTGATCGGTATCGACACGCCCACGCCGTTGCCGCCGTTCGTCACCGTCCTCATGTTCGCGGTGCTGTTCGGGCTGTCCATGGACTACGAGGTGTTCCTCCTCAGCCGGGTGCGGGAGTCGTGGATCCGGACCGGCGACAACGCCCGGGCGGTGACGGAGGGTCTCGCCGGTACCGGTCGGGTCATCACGGCTGCTGCCGCGATCATGATCGCGGTGTTCGTGGCGTTCGTGCCGAGCCCGGACGTGGTCCTGAAGCTCATCGGCGTCGGCATGGCCGCCGCCATCCTCCTCGACGCAACCGTCGTACGGCTCCTGCTGGTGCCGGCGGCTATGCACATGCTCGGCCGGTTCAACTGGTGGATCCCGCGCCGACTCGACCGCAGGTTGCCGCAGTTGCACGTCGAGGGCCACCCGGAGCACCACGCCGCGGCCCCGCCCGGTCCAGCGCCCGTACGCGTCTGACCCGCCCCCGCGGCAACGAGAGACCCGGTCGGCCATCACACATCTGGTGGCCGACCGTTCAGCAAGAACAGGAAAGGACCGAGATCATGACGGTGCAGAGAGCCGGGCAGGTCGCCGTGTCGCCGGTTGCGGCGGGACCCGTTTTCCGCCGCGTCGGCCGGCCGACGGAGGAGGAGCAGTGACGGAGACAGTACTGGTCACGGGCGGCACGGGGTACGTCGCCGGCTGGGTCGTCGTCGGGCTGCTCGATCGCGGCTACGAGGTCCGCACGACAGTGCGCAGCCCCGGCAGGGAGAAGGCGGTCCGCGACGCGGTGGCGACCGTGACGGCTCCGGGCGACCGGCTGAGCTTCGCCGTCGCCGACCTCACCGCCGACGAGGGGTGGGATGCCGCGATGGCGGGCGTCGACCACGTACTGCACGTGGCCTCTCCGCTCGGGGACGAGAACACGCGCGACGCCGCGGCGCTCGTCGTCCCGGCCCGGGACGGCACTCTGCGCGTGCTGCGGGCGGCCACGGCGGCCGGCGTGAAGCGGGTCGTGATGACGTCCGCGGCGAACGCCGCCAGCCCGTCCTCCTACACGGAGGAGGGCGTGACCGACGAGACGTTGTGGACCGACCCGGACGATCCGACTTTGATCCCCTACCGCAGGTCCAAGACGGTTGCCGAGAAGGCGGCCTGGGACTTCATCACCGACCATGGGGGCCCGACCACGCTGACGACGATTCTGCCCGGCGCCGTGTTCGGCCCGATCCTCACCACCCGCAACCTCGGATCGGTCCGGATCATCCAGCGCATGGTGGCGGGCAAGATGCCGGGCACGCCACGGATCGGGCTGGAGATCGTCGACGTCCGCGACCTCGCGGACATCCACATCCGTGCGATGACCTCGCCGGAAGCCGCGGGACAACGGTTCCTGGCCACGGGTGAGTTCACCTGGATGCGGGAGGTGGCTCAGGCGCTTCGGGCCGGGCTCGGTCCGGCCGGGGCCAAGGTGCCCACGCGCCAACTCCCCGACTTCATGGTCCGGTTCGCGTCGTTGTTCGACCGGCAGCTTCGGACGATCACCGTCTCGCTCGGGCGCCGTAACCGTCACAGCACCGGGAAGGCGAAGCGCGTCCTGGGCTGGCAGCCCCGGCCGGCGGCCGAGACCGTTGTCGACTGTGCGAGGAGCCTCATCGACTGGAGGGTCGTCTAGGCTCGATCCGGTGGGTCAGGAGCCGGCGTTCTGCTGCACCTCATCCATCGTCAACTCGGTCAGCCGGTCGAGGTACTGGTCCGTCCACCGGCCGGTCGTGGGTGAGGCGCCAGAACACCGGTGCGATGGTCAGGTCCAGGACCAGGTCGACGTCGTCGGTGGCCGGTTCGCCCCGGTCGCGCGCCCGGTGCAGCGCGGTGTGGGCCCAGGTCACGCGCGGACCCGTGACATGCTTCGCCACCGCCTCGGCGAGCACCGCGTTGCGGTCGGACTCGGCGATCAGGTCGGGCAGTACGGCTCGGATGCGCGGGTCGCTGAGCCAGTCGAAGGCAGCCTGCATCACCGCCCGCACATCACCGCGCAGGGACCCGGTGTCCGGGGCCGGGCCGATCGGGGTGCTGAGTCGCACGAGCCCGGCGACGATCATCTCCAGCTTGGACGGCCAGCGCCGGTAGATCGCGCTCTTGCCGACATCGGCGCGCTTCGCCGACGGAATCATCAGGATGACCGACGCGGCCGATGACCGCCTCTGGGTCGAAGCCTGGCGAACCTTCACCTACGCCGTCTTCATCGGACTCTTCGCCCTGCTCGCGGCCAGGCCGCGCCAAGCACCGGCCGTCTGGGAACCCGTGCTCGCCAACAAGGCCGCACTCGTCGTGTTCGCCGTGAGGGTCGGTGACATTCCCGAGGCACGGTTGGCCGGCATGGTGGACTTCGGCCTCGTCGTGGTCGTCGCTCCGGCCTACGTACTGTCCCGCGGCCGGCAGGCCTGGCAATCCCTTCAGCCTCCGGTCCCCGTATAGGTCCGGGGACTCAGCGGCATCGGCCCCCGGGGCCCGTGGCAGACAGGCACGGGCCCCGGCTGGGTGTCGCTCGTCATCCGAACTGGCCGGGCCGGTAGTCGCCTGCAGGCTGCTGGACCATGACGTTCAGACGGTTGAATGCGTTGATGATGGCGATGATCGACACCAGAGAGGCGAGCTGCTCCTCGTCGTAGTACTTGGCGGCGTTCGCCCAGGCCTCGTCCGTGACCCCACCGGCCGCGTCGGCGATGCGGGTGCCCTGCTCCGTCAGCTCCAGGGCAGCGCGCTCGGCGTCGGTGAACACCGTGGCCTCTCGCCAGGCCGCGACCAGGTTGAGCCGCACCGAGGTCTCCCCCGCGTGGGCGGCGTCCTTGCTGTGCATGTCGGTGCAGAAGCCGCAGCCGTTGATCTGACTGGCCCGGAGCCTCACCAGCTCCTGGGTCGCGGCCGGCAGCGTCGACTCCCCCATCACCTTGCCCGCCGAGACGATGTGCTTCAGCGACTTGACTGCGATCGGGATGTCGAAGAGGTTCAAGCGGGCTTCCATGGTGCACTCCTTGCCGTTGTTGGCGGATACACCTCTATGACGCGGCGGCCCGGCGAGATGTGACACCGCAGAGTGTGACGCGCGTCTCGGTGCGGGGCGGGACCTCGCAGCTGAATGCGGCCCGGCTCCTGGGCCGCTTGCCAATGTGCGTGGCGACGGGTGCGCCGCAGCGGCCCTCCGGAGAGAATCAGGGCCACGTCTACTCTCGCCCGTCAGCAGGAGTCGCCCATGTCCATCCGCCGGGTCATGCCAGACATCCGATCAGAGTCCATGGAGGAGAGCCGGGACTTCTACGGCCTCCTGGGGTTCGAAGAGGTCATGAACCTGGGCTGGGTCATGACGCTCGCCTCTCCTTCCAATCCCACGGCGCAGGTCACCTTCATGAGCCAGGACAAGAGCGCACCCGTCGTGCCCGACATGAGCGTCGAGGTGGACGACGTGGATGCGGTCCATGCGGCGATGCGAGAGAGCGGCGCGGAGATCGTGCACCCCTTGCAGGACGAGGAGTGGGGAGTACGCCGCTTCTTCGTCCGTGACCCCAACGGCAAGGTGGTCAATGTGCTGAGCCACCAATAACACCGCCTGGTGCCGTTTCCAGCTCCCGCTTCAGGTTGCGCAGGGTCCTTTCGATGTTGCGCACCTGGAAGTCCGCGAACGTCTGGCCCCCGGTGGCCACGCGGTCGAACACGTTGGTCACGAAAGTCGGCCAGGAGCGCCGGTCGTCGGTCCAGGTCTCGGTGACCCGCGTGGCATCGCCGTCCCGTTCGAAGCGGTACTCCCAGGTGGCGATCGAGCCTCTCAGGCGGGGGCGGTTGAGCCCGATCGCGTGGACCCGAAAGGCGAAACGGCTGCCCGGCTCCGCCGCCGTCACCGTGCACCGAGTCACCCAGCGGAAGGCGCCACGCTTGTTGCGCCCTTCGAAGGTCAGCCCGAGCTGGGCTGACTCATCGGGCGCCGACACAGTCGCGCCGAGGTTCTCCGGGCTCCAGCGCCCCATGTGGGCGGGGCGGCTGATCGCCTCGTACGCGACAGCCGGTGACACCTCGATGAGGACGCTGCGGGACACGGTGAAGGTACGGGCCACGTCGGACTCCTTTTCCCGGCACACTGATTACTCGCCGGTAACCATCATGGCACAGGGCCCGCGACGGAGGGTGACGCCCATGAACTGGGCTGTCAGGAACCGCCATCGGCTTCTGCCTCCCACTCGTGTGCCGGGAGGTCGAGGAGCTGTTTGATCCGGGCGGTGTCCGGCAGCGGGCCATGATCACCCGTCACCTTGAGTGCCGACGCGGCCGTGATGTGTCCGAGCCGCAGCGCGCGCTCCATTCCCCCGCCGCGCAGGAGGCCGGTCAGGAATCCGGCGGCGAAAGCGTCCCCCGCGCCGACGGGCTCCACCACGTCCGTGCGCAGAGCGGACACCGTCCACACACCTTCCTCGCCGAAGGCGGTGACCGCACGGCCACCGTCCTTGACGACAAGGAGGCGCGGGTGCGGCAACAGCGCCCGTACGTCGGCCGGTTCGAGATCGGCGTCCCAGAGTTCCTGTGCCTCGTCGAGGCCGACGAAGGTGATGTCGGCACGGTCGGCCAGGTCACGCAGCACGGGGGCGGCCGTCCCGGGCGGCCACAGAGCCGGGCGGTGATTGACGTCGAAGCTGATGGCGTACCGGCGCTCTGCGGGCGGAGTGGCGAGCGCCGCCACGACCAGGCTCCGGCAGGACGGGGACAGAGCCGGGGTCACACCCGTCAGGTGGACGACAGAGGCGGACCGGAGTCTGTCGTCGGCCAGCACGTCGGGTCCCAGGGCCGAGGCGGCCGAGTTGCCGCGGTAGTAGTGGACGCGGGTACGGGTGCCGGTCGGTTCCTTCACGAGCAGGCCCGTGGGCCGTTCCGGGTCGGATCGCACGCCGTCGACGTCGACGCCCGCCGCGCCGACCGCGGCGAGTACGCGCCGTCCCAACGCGTCGTCCCCCAGCGCAGACAGCCACGAGACAGGGATGCCCAGGTCTGCCAGGTACATCGCCACATTCGATTCGGCCCCGGCCACCGACACACGCAGGTCCTCGGCGGTCTCCAGCGATTCGGAGGGGGCGGGAGCCAGGGCGGCCATGGTTTCCCCGATGCAGACCACCGGTCCTTCGGCGGGCCTCCAGCTGTCCTTCATGACCTCTCCCCCGGGAACGAAGCCGACCCGTCGTGGCGGTAGGCGGTCGCAAGCAGACCCGGTACGTCGACACGGGCGGTGAACAGCGCACCGTCGTAGGGGCCCGGCTCGGCAAGTCCCACACGAGCGGTCGTGATGTGGAGCAGGTCCTCCTGCAGACACACACCGGCGGGCTGTCGCGCGGGCAGACTCAACGTACGGTCCAGGCGGCCGTCCGGCAGGTACCGGCGTACGGATCCCGTGCCCCACACCGCGACCCATACGGCGCCTTCGACGTCCACCACCATGCCGTCGGGGCTGCCGTCGTCCACGGTGACGAACACCTCCGGGGACCCGAGTTCGGCGGTTTCCGGGTCTACCGGGTAGCGCCTGATGACTCCCCGGGCGCTGTCGGCCAGGTACATGGTGGCGCCGTCGGCCGTGAAGGCCGGCCCGTTCGGCACCGTGATGTCGTCGAGGACGCGGGTCACCGTACCGTCGTGGTCCACCCGGTAGAGGGAACCGGCCCCCTCGTCGGCGTCGTACGCCATGCTGCCCGCCCAGAAGCGGCCGAACGGATCCGCGGTCGCGTCGTTCATGCGCATGGGCCGTGCGGCGTCCGCTTCGGGCCGTGCCAGCCACCGCGTCGACCCGTCGGCGGAGAGCAGGCAGACCCCGGTGCCGGCGGCGGCGATCCAGGTGCCGGGAGCATCGGCCACGGGGGCCACCGCACCCAGGGGAACGGGCAGTTGGGCCAGTTGCCGCAAGGGGTCCGTGGGATGACCGACGGCGGTGAGCAGGCGGCCGGCGAGGATGTCCACGAGCACGATGCCCCGGTCCGTCCAGCGGATTCCCTCGCCGAGCTCCAGACGGTCGGGGCGGAGAGCTTCGGCGCCGGCCTCGGCTCCGACTCCGACTCCGACTCCGACTCCGACTCCGGTCGAGCCTGCGGCGTTTCCTCCGCCCTCGGTGTGCGCTGGGGCTTCGGTCACGGCGTGTCTTTCCGTACGACGGTCAGGAAGGCGCGGGCTCGGTCGCGCAGCGCGGTCAGGCTGCCGCCGTCGGCTGCGTCTCCGATCAGCGGTGAGCCGACCCCGACCGCGGTCGCCCCGGCAGCCAGATAGGCGCGGGCTGCCGCCTCGTCGACACCGCCCACGGGCACGAACAGTTCGTGTGGGAACGGGCCGCGCAGGGCTTTGAGGTAGGCGGGGCCGCCGGCCTGGGCTGCCGGGAAGATCTTCAGTGCGGCGGCGCCGAGGGGGCGTGCGGCCAGGATCTCGGTGGGTGTCATGACCCCGGCCAGGACCGGCAGGCCGAGTTCGTGTGCCGCGACCACGCCTTCACCGAGTGCGGGGGTGACGGCGAAGTTCGCGCCGGCCTGCTGGGCGGCGCGAGCATCGTCGGCGGTCAGGACCGTACCGGCGCCGAGGGGCCGGTCGGGGCCGAGTGCCTTGCGCGCCCGCTCGATGACGGACAGGGCGTCCGCGCCGGTCAGGGAGACCTCGATCAACTCGACGCCTTCCTCGGCGAGGGTCAGTACGGTGCGTACCGAGGCTTCGGGGTCGGTGCCGCGGATGATCGCGACCAGGCGGTGGGCGGCCAGCGCCGCTCGCAGATCCATGGACGAACTCCTTTTCACGCAGGTTCAGACAGGTTCACACAGGTCGGTTCGGGCACAGCGGCAGTTCGCGGTCAGTGTCAGCCGCCATCGCACCTCGCCCGAGGCGGGTACCCGGGCAGCGTCGCCGGGGCCCGCCTCTGCGAGATCGAAGACACGGCCGAGCATCGGTTCGACGCCCGTGCTGCGGTAGGGGTGCCCGGCGGGGAAGCCGCCCAGATTGCGCCACAGGGCGACGGACACGGGCTGTCCGTCGGCTTCGAGGGCCAGCGACAGACGGTCCGTCTGGTCGTGGACGCAGCAGTGGGAGGCGTCCACGACGGCTCCGACGGCGGTGCCGTCGTCCGGGCCCAATTGGTCCAGGCTCAGTCCACAGGGTGCGGGCCAGCTCCCCTCGACCCAGGCGGCGCCTTGCGGCCACGCCCGGTCCAGCAGCGGCGCCGCCTCGGGGAAGAGGCGGGTGCTCGCTCCCTCGCGGATGTGCAGTGTCGCCCGGTCTGAGAGGTCGAGCAGGGCGTGGGCGGCCCACACGAAACGGAAGTCGGCCTCGGCCTTCAGCACGTAGTCGGCCTCGGCTCCGCCGGTGGTGCCGCGGATCGTGCGGGTCAGGGTGAAGCGGTCGCAGTGGAGGACATCGCTGTCCGCTTCTCGTGTCCAGGGGCGTGACCAGGCGTCACCGTGGTCGGGCGTGCCCCGGACCGTGGGGATGCACTCCTCCAGTCCGCCCGCGTCCACGAAGGCGTCACCGAGGGACACGCTCAGCCGCCCGGGTGCCTCGCGTCGCCAGAGCCATTCGCGCCCCGCGGTGCGCAGCGAGGTCCAACGGCCGCCGTGGGCAAGGTCGGTGACGATGTCCATCGGTGCGGTCACCACTCCGCGAAGGAACCGTCGGGGTGCCGCCACACCGGATTGCGCCAGGCGTGACCGTTGCGGTCGGCGGCGCGTACGGCGGTCTCGTCGATGGTGATGCCGAGGCCGGGGGCGTCACGGCGGGAGGCGTGGCCGTCGACGAACCGGAACGGCTCGGTGTCGACGAGGTAGGAGAGCAGGTCGGCGTCCTTGTTGTAGTGGATGCCGCGGCTCTGCTCCTGGATCAGGAAGTTCGGGGTGGCGAACGCGACTTGAAGGCTGGCCGCGAGCGCGATGGGGCCGAGGGGGCAGTGCGGGGCTAGCTGGGCACCGTATGTCTCGGCGAGTGAGGCGATGCGGTGCACTTCCGAGATCCCGCCGGCGTGGGACAGGTCGGGCTGGGCGACCGCGATGCCCGCGGCGAGTGCGGGCAGGAACTCGGCGCGCCCGTAGAGGCGTTCACCGGTCGCGAGCGGTACGGAGCTCGCGGCGACCAGGCCCGCCAGCAGATGACCGTGCTCGGGGACGACGGGTTCCTCGATGAACAGCGGGTGCAGCGGGGCGAGTTCGGCGAGAACGCGGCGGGCGCCCGCGGCGGTGAAGCGGCCGTGGAAGTCGACGGCGACGTCGCGGTCCGGGCCGAGTGCCTCGCGGGCGGCGGCCACGCGGGCGACGACCGCGGCGGTTTCGGCAGCGGTGGGAACCGGTGAGGTGGCTCCGGCGGCGTTCATCTTCACCGCGGTGAAGCCCGCTTCGACCTGGGCGGCTATCTGCTCGGTCAGTTCGGCGGGTTCGTCGCCGCCCACCCAGGCATAGACCCGGACGCGGTCACGCACCGGGCCGCCCAGCAGGGCGTGCACAGGAGCGCCGTACACCTTCCCGGCGATGTCCCACAGGGCCTGGTCGAGGCCGGCGACGGCGCTGGAGAGGACCGGGCCGCCCCGGTAGAAGCCGCCCTTGGTCAGCACCTGCCAGTGGTCCTGGATGCGCAGCGGGTCCTGGCCGACGAGGTATTCGGCGAGGACGTCGACGGCGGCTCGGACGACTTCGGCGCGGCCTTCGACGACCGGTTCTCCCCAGCCGACCACGCCCTCGTCGGTCTCGACGCGGCAGAACAGCCAGCGGGGCGGGACCAGGAAGGTCTCGATGCGGGTGATCTTCACTGGGAGCGGAAGCCTTCCACGGAATCGGAGTCGGAGTCGCCGACGCGGTCCAGATCGCGGCCGGCCTGGTCGAGCAGGGCACGCATCGCTGCCTCGGCGGCGCCCGGGTCCCGGTCGCGTACGGCGTCCAGGACGGCGCGGTGGGCCGGGACCGGGTCCTCGCTGTGCGGGGAGCTGTGCACGATGCGGTCGCGATGGGCCAGGCCGGACTCGATCACCATCTCCATGCGTTCGAGGAGTTCGTTGTGGGTGGCGGTGAGGAGGGCACGGTGGAAGGCCAGGTCGGCCTCGACGGCGTGGGCGGCGCCGTTGTCCCGCTCCCCCATCGCCTCGATGGCGGCGTCCAGGGCGGCCAGGTCCTCGTCGGTGCGGCGTTCAGCGGCCAGTCGGACGGCGGCGGGCTCGATGATGGCGCGTACTTCGGCGAGGTTGTGCAGCAGTGCCCGGTCGGACGCGTTGGTGCGGCCGCCCTCGAACTGCCAGCGCAGCACGTCGGCGTCGAGCAGGTTCCACTCGGCGCGGGTACGCACGAAGGTGCCGCGCCGCTGGCGGGCGTCGACCATTCCCTTGGCGGCGAGCACCTTGAGCGATTCGCGCAGCGCGGTCAGGCTCACGTCCAGTTCGCTCTGCAGGGCCACCAGGTCCAGAGTGGCCCCCTCGGGGATCTCACCGCCCAGGATGCGACGGGCGAGGACTTCCACGGTCTGGCCGTGCACGCCGCGACGGGCATAGGGCGTCATGTCGTACAGCCTTTCTGCTGGTGAGGGAGCGTGGTCATGCGGAGGCCTTGACGACGCTCCAGCCGCCGTCCACGACGAGACTCGTTCCGGTGATGTAGGAGGCTTCGTCGGCACTGAGGAAGGCGATGGCCGCGGCGACCTCCTCGGGGGAGCCGAAGCGGCGTACCGCCGTCTCGGCGATGCTGCGTTCCCGATCCTCGGGCGGCACCCTGTCCCAGGCGGCGGTGAGGATCGGGCCGGGGACGACGGCGTTGACGCGCACGTCGGGACCGTATTCGACGGCGAGTTGGGCGCACAGGGAGAGCAGGGCGCCCTTGGAGGCGGCGTAGGCGGGGTGGCCGGGGATGCCCTTGTGGGCGTGGACGGACGAGGTCAGCACCACGGCCCCGCGGCGGTCCCGCAGATCGGGCAGGACGGTCCGGAAACCGAGGAAGCCGCCGGTGAGGTTGACGGCGAGCTGCCGCTGCCACGAGGCGAGGGACATCGTGTGGGCCGGTGCCACCTCGACGGTGTAGGCGTTGCTGACGAGGACGTCCACGGGCCCGAAGTCGTGCGCGGCGGTGACGATCCGCGTCCAGTCGTCCTCGTCGGCCACGTCGGCTCCGACGAACCGGGCGAGCCCGCCTGCCTTGGTGATCCGCGCGGCGACGGCCTCGCCCTGTTCCTCGGCGATGTCGGCGATCACGACGGCGGCTCCCTCCTCGGCGAGGCGTGCTGCCGTGGCGGCTCCGATGCCGGAGGCCGCTCCGGTGACCACGGCCGTGCGGCCGGTGAAACGGGCGCCGTGCCGTCGTGCGGACTGCTCCATCGTGGGGTTCGACTCCTTCGCGGGCGTGGGACGGTTGATCGGCCGCCTCAAGAACATATGCCGGACCGGGCTCACTGCCGTATCAGCACCACCAGTTCGGCGTCATGGTCGGCACTCCAGGCGAAGGGCAGTCCGTAGTGGAGCAGATGGGCTCCGCTGTATGTGCTGCCCGATTCGGCGTCGCGATAGCGCGCCTGCGGCGCGAGGCCCCGCAGTCGCAGCCGGGCCGGGCGGCCGGGAACCAGCGGAGATCCGTCTAGGCGCCCCGTGCTGAGGGCCGCGACGACCGTGCGCCCCGTCTCCGGGTCGTCGTACTGCACGCCGAAGGTGGGGTCCTCGGGAGAGCCGAGGATGCGGGCGTCTCCGTGGTGGACGGTCTCCCGGACCTCCTTGTAGCGGGCGATCCACCGGGCGGCCTCGGCGCGTCGGCCGGACGTCCAGGCGCGCAGGTCGGCGCCGATACCGAGGACGCCGCACATGGCGTTGACGAAGCGGAAGGCGAGACTGCGGGGGCGCGGGTCGAAGATGCCGGGGGCATCGGTGACCCAGGAGCTCATGACGTGCGGGGCATGGGCGTGCAGGAAGCCGTACTGGATGGACAGCCGGTCCAGGGGGGCCGTGTTGTCGCTGGGCCAGACGACGTCGGTGCGTGCGAGTGTCGCGTGCTCGATGCGGCCGCCGCCGCCCGCGCACCCTTCGATGGTGACGTCGGGGTGGGTGGCGCGCAGGTGGTCCAGGACCCGCAGGTATCCGGCGACGTGCTGGGCGTCCAGGTCGAGGTGGTCTGCACGGTCGGTGCCGGGGCGGCCTCGTTCGGTGGGCGGCCGGTTCATGTCCCACTTCAGGTAGCTGACGGTGTACTCGGTGAGCAGCCGGTCCAGCGTGCCGATCACGAAGTCCTGTACGTCGGTGCGGCCGAGGTCGAGCAGGAGTTGGTTGCGGACCAGGCGCGCGGGACGGCCCTCGATCCGATACACCCACTCGGGGTGCTCGGCGTAGAGGCGGCTGGTCGGGCTGACGGCTTCTGGCTCGACCCACAGGCCGAAGTCCAGCCCGAGCGCCCGGATGTCCTCGACGAAGGCTCCGAAGCCGTGCGGGAACGCGGCCGGGTCCGGGTACCAGTCGCCCAGTCCCCCGGTGTCGTCGTCGCGGCCGGTGAACCATCCGTCGTCGACGACGAACAGTTCGGCGCCGATGTCCGCGGCCAGCTTGGCCAGCTCCAGCTGGCCGGCCGCGTCGACGTCGAAGCCGGTGGCCTCCCAGGAGTTGTAGAGCACCTTGCGGGGGCGGTGCAGTCGCTCACCTGCGAGGTGGCGTTCGTAGCGGTGCCAGACGCGGGAAAGCCCGTCGAGGCCGTCGGGGCTGAAGGCGCAGGCGAGGCGGGGGGTGGTGAGGGTGTCGCCGGGAGCCAGATGTACGACGCCCTCGTGCGGGACCCGCCCGGCGCGGACGCGCACGCTGCCGCCCGGCTCTGCCTCAGCGGTGATGTGCCAGTTGCCGGGCCATTCGAGGGCGATGCCATGGGCCGCCTGCGCCTCCCCGTCCTGCACGGCGAGCCAGGGTGCGTACGCGTGTCCGGGCGCGCCCTGGAGGCTGCCCATGGTGAACGTTCCCCTGGCCAGGTCGAGTTGGGTGCGCTGGAACTCCTGGGACCACTGGCCTGTGAGGTAGGTCAGCCGGGCTGCACCCGTGACGGGGATGTTCACGGCGGCCGAGTCGAGTCGCTCCAGACGCAGTTCTTGCGTGGAGGTCAGTTCGGTCCAGCGGAGGATCACGTCCGTGCCCGGAACCGTCTCGTAGCAGAGGACCGTACGCAGTCCCAGGACGTCGTCCGTGAAGCTGAGCCGCAGGCTTCCCTCCCCCTCCTCCGCTCCGTCGAAGTCCCACCACACGCCCCGGTCCTGGCCCGGGCGTGCCGCGACCAGCTCGGAGCCGGTGAACGGCCGCAGCCCGTACGGCAGATACTCGGCGGGCGCCGCGTCGGCGGGGGTGACGAAGTGGGTCCGACGGGACCGGTCGAGGGCGGAGGGCCCGTCTTCGACACCGAGCGGGCCCCAGGCGTCGAGTTCGGCCCACGGGCCGTCCGGGGACAGGCGGACGGTGTAGCTGGTGTGCTCGGTGCGCAGCGTCCAGCGCGGGGACGACGTCACTTCACCGCTCCCAGGTTGAGGCCGGCCACGAAGTGCCGCTGGAACCGCAGGAACACGGCCACGGTGGGCGCGGCGGCGATGACCGAGCCGGCGGCGATCACGTTCCACATCGATACGTACTGTCCCTGAAGTCCGATGAGGGCCGCGGTGATCGGCATCTTGGTGTCGCTGCGCAGCACGGTGATCGCCCAGAGCAGGTCGTTGAAGATCCAGGTGAAGGACAGGGCGCTGAGGGCGGCCAGGGCGGGGCGGGTGAGCGGGAGGATGATCCGCCAGAAGATTTGCCAGGGCCCTGCGCCGTCGACGACCGCCGCCTGCTGGATCTCCGCGGGTATCCCGCGCATGAAGCCGTGCAGGACGAAGACGTAGAAGCCGACGCCGAAGCCGATCTGTACGCCGATCAGCGCGGGCAGGGTGTCGAAGACACCCATCTGCTCGCTGAGCTTGGAGACCGGGATGAGCAGGATCTGCGGCGGGAGCAGGTTGCCACCGAGCATGAGCAGCAACAGCGAGCGGCGGAAGGGCAGTTCGTAGCGGCTGAGCGAGAAGGCGGCCATGGCTGCCAGCGCGAGCGTCACCAGGACGCACGGCACGGTGACCAGCAGGCTGTTGATCAGGGCGCGCTGCTGGCCGCCGTCGTTCCAGGCCTGGCCGAAGTTGTCGAGGGTGAAGGACTGCGGCCAGCTGCCCAGGCCGTTCGCGGCGATGTCGTCGAAGGAGCGCAGGCTGGTCACCAGAACCAGGGCGATGGGCAGCAGCCACAGGAGGGCCAAGGCCCCGGCTCCCAGGTGGAATCCGGCGGTCGCGGCCCGTTTGCGGCGCAGTGCCGTGGACGTGGCGGACATCAGTCGGCCTCCCGGAACGCGCGGACGAGGTAGGAGCAGATGACGCCGAAGGCGAGGACGAAGATGACGACGGCGAGTGCGGAGCCGTAGCCGAGGCGCAGGGACTGGAAGGCGGTTGAGTACATGTAGGTGCTCAGCAGCTCGGACGAGTGGTAGGGGCCGCCGCGGGTCAGCGACCACACGACGTCGAAGGAGCGCAGCGAGTCGATGACGATGACGGACAGGACGACCGCGTTGACGCTGCGGAGTTGGGGCAGGGTGACGTGCCGGAGGCGTTGCCAGGCACTCGCGCCGTCGACCTTGGCAGCCTCGTACAGAGCCGGGTCGATGCCCTTGAGGCCGGCGAGATAGAGGACCATGACGTAGCCGATCTGCCGCCACAGCGCGGGCACGATCACCGCGTACAGCGCGGTGTCCTGGTCGGCGAGCCAGGCATGACGCAGGCTGCCGAGGCCGACCGATTCCAGGAGTTGGTTCAGGACGCCGTCGGGCTGGTAGATCGCCTGCCAGACGAGGGCGGTGGCGACCAGGGAGAAGACGACGGGCAGGAACAGGGCCGCGCGGTAGAAGCCGACGCCGCGCCGCTCTTGCTGGAGCAGCAGCGCGGCCGCCAGGCCGAGCAGGGCTGAGAGGCCGCCGAAGAGCACGAGCCACAGCACGGTGTTGCCGGCCGCGCTGCGGAAGACCTCGTCGTGGGCCATCTCCCGGAAGTTCTCCAGGCCGACGAACTGTGGTGGGGAGACCCCGTCCCAGCGGGTGAGGGCGAGGTAGAAGCCCTGCAGGGCGGGCCAGAACACCCATACCGCTTCGGCGAGGAGCGGGACGAGGACGAACGCGAGCACCAGCGGAGGCGTACGGCGCGGGCCCCCGGTCCGCCTGCCGCGGGGCGACGGCGGGGCCGGGGACTTCCGTTCGGACGCGGTCAGGACTGCCATGTCAGGCGTTCCAGATCTTCTCGGCGTCGCGCTGCCAGCCGGTCAGAATGCTGCCGATCTCCTTCGGCTTGGCCAGGAACCGGGTCAGTGCGGTGTCCGCGGTGGGCTGGAGGGCGTCGCTGGAGTCCCGGTTGAAGAACTGGGTGATCTCGGCCGCCTCCTCCACGTGCGCGCGGCCCTTCTTCACCAGGGCGGTGCCCGCGTCCTTCGCCTTCGGGTTGCACGGCAGGACGGTGCCCGACGAGCCCTTGATGTAGATCTCCTGGGACTCGGCGGTGGCGAGGTAGCTCATCAGGTCGACGACCTGGTCGCGGCGGCCGGTGCGGGCGCTGGCGAAGTAGCCGTCGACCGGGGCCTCTTCGGCGAGCGGGATCTTCGGGTCGATGACGGGGAAACGGAAGAAGTCGATGTCGTCCAGGGCGTCCTTGGGCGCCGCGTCGGCGAAGAAGGTGCCGATGAGCATCATGCCGCTGCGACCGTTGAGCAGAGTGGTCGTGGCGTCCTGGAAGGGGACGGCGTCGCCGTTCGGGTCGAAGTACGGCAGCACCTCCTGCCAGCGGTCGAAGACCTTGCGCACCTCGGGGTCGTCGAACCGGTGCTTTCCGGCGAGGAGTTCGCGGTGGTACTCGGCGCCGTTGATCCGGATGTCGAGGTAGTCGAACCAGGCCGAGGCCACCCACGCGGTGTTGCCGCCCGCGCCGAGGCCGATCGGGTCGACGCCCTTGCTCTTGAGCTTGTCGCACAGGTCGAGGAAGTCGTCCCAGCTCTTGGGCTCGCTCACGCCCCACTTCGCGAAGTTGGACTTCCGGTAGAACATGCCCCACCAGTAGTAGGTGGCGGGGACGAAGACCTTCTTGCCCGAGCTCGACGTGCACAGGGAGTTCAGTGCCTTGGAGTAGTTCTTGAGGTCGGGCGAGGAGCTCCAGACCTCACCGAGGTCCAGCAGCAGGTCCTTCTTCGCGTAGGCGTCCGCCACCGAGCCGGGGTACCAGGTGTACACGTCCGGCGGGTTGGCGGAGGTCAGGTAGGTCGGCAGCTGGGTGCGGAAGGTCTCCGCGGCGACCGTGTTGAGGCCGGCGCGCCCCGACCCCTTCTTCGCGTACGCGGCGACGAGGTCCTCCATCGCGGCCTTGGCCTGCGGTGCGGACACGTTGGACTGGAGGGTCACCGCGCCCTTGGAGGAGCTCTTGCCGGAGGAGGTGGAGGTGACACAGCCGCTGAGCAGCGCCGTCGTCCCGGCGGCACCGAGTCCTGCGAGGAACCGGCGTCGGCCGGTCTGATGGTTCGTCATGGATGGCTCCCTGTGGATCCGCGCGGGCGGGGGCGGCCCTCCTGACGGCCGGGCCCCGCTCGCGCGGATACAGATTCGCGTGGCACTCACGCCACGTCAAGAATAATTACTAATTTATTTGAACTGGGTCCGGTGCACGTAGCCGTCGACTCCGCGGAACACCGCGTCGACGGTGCCGCCCGGCCCGGCCACCGCTCCGAGCGCGCCCTCGAAGGCCGCGCCGGGGAACTCCTGCCGCTTGGTCCAGCCCTGCCAGCCGCCGTTCTCGTACCGCTGCTGCCAGAGCGTGTAGTCGGAGGCCCGCGCGTACAGCACCACCGCGTCTCCCACGGTGACGAGCGTCGGGCTGCCGCTGACGGTCCCGCCGAGCGATGTCCACGGCGACCACTCCCCCGACGTCGATGCCTCCCTGGACCGCGTCCACACGTCGTCCGCCGCGGAGCGAACGGCCACGTGGACCCGCCCCTGGGCGTCGACGGTGGCGGACGGCCGTCCGTACACCGGCCGGTCACCGGGTGCACCGAGCGAGGACCATCCGGACGACGGGCCGCGCTGCACGACCTGCCCGTCGGAGCCGGTGGCGAACAGTGTCCAGTGCCCGGGGCCGGTGAACGCCACCGACGGTGCGTCGGTCACCCGGCCGCCCAGGCTCTGCCAGTTGCCCCAGCGGCCGTCGGCGAAGACCCGCCGGTACACCCTGGAGTCGGTACCGCGCACGAAGACGTCGATCCGGCCGCCGGCCGAGGCGTACGCGGCGGGCTGGCCAAGGATCCTGCCCTTCGTGGGGCCACCGAGATCCCGGGGCCGGGCCCTGCCGTTGCCGTCGGCGGAGGTCGTGTGCTGGACGAGGGAACCGTGCGGTCCACGGAGGAAGGTCGTGAGCGTGTCGCCCTCGCGCACTACTGCCGGGCTCGCCGTTGCCTTCTGCCCCAGGCTGGTGCCGGGCAGCGCGTCGGCGCCGGTCAGCTTCAGGAACGCGGTGCCGTGCGCGGGGACCTCGACCGTGTACGAGTCGGTGTGGGTGCCCCGGTCGGCCCTGGCCCGCAGGTCACGCACCTTCACCCCGCCGCCGAGCCCGACGTCGGAGAACCGGACCGTGCGCTCGACCGCCTTGTCGGAGCGGTTGAGCAGCACGACCGCGCGCCTGCCGTCACCTGCGAGGACCTTGCTGTAGACGTCGCCGACGGAGTCACTGGCCACCCGTACGCCCTGGATGGCGAGGGGGTCCTGGTCGACGGCGATGATCTCCGGGTTGCGCAGCGTCTCGATCATCGCGTCGGACAGGGTGCGCGGGTCGGATCCGATGACCAGTGGCGAGCCCATCTCGGCCCACATCACGAACTGCGTGGTGGACTCCTCCTGCGTCAGTTCCAGGGATCCGTCGCTCATGCGCCGCATGGGGATGAGGTAGTCCGGGTCGTTGTAGTGGCCCGGCCCCTGCGCCTCGGGATGCCAGGCGTTCGCGTCCATGTTGCGCAGCACGTTGGGCCACTGTCCGGGGCTCGGGGTGCCCCAGGCGATGTCCGTGCCGGTTCGCCAGGAGTCGGCGATCGTCGGGGCGTAGACGTACGAGTTGTGCGCGTCCTGCTCGGGTGTGTGCGGCAGGCCCCAGTCGTCGGTGAGGGGGTTGCAGAGGTTGAGCAGCATCTTGCGGCCCGACTTGGCCACCGCGTCGCTGAACTCCTTGAACGCCGGGCCCGGATCGAGCTTGGCGCCGATCCCGCACAGGAAGTCGACCTTGACCGCGTCGATCTTCCAGCCGGCGAACTGCCGGGCGTCCTCCTCGTAGTGGCCCCTGCTGCCGAGGCCGCAGGTCTTTCCGCCGTCGTAGGCGCCGGCGTCGGTGTAGATGCCCGCCTTCAGGCCGCGTTTGTGCAGGTAGGAGACCAATGCCGGGATGCCGGAGGGAAAGCGGTCCGGATGGGCGGCCAACCGCCCTTTCGCGTCACGTGGGTTGTCGGCCTGCCAGCCGCCGTCCAGCCACACGATGTCGTACCCGCTGTCACGCAGACCGCTGCTGACCAGCTTGTCCGCTACGGAGCGCACCGCCTGTTCGGTGGGTGCGCCCAGCCCGTAGTAGGTGTTCCAGCCCATGTAGGGCGTCGGCGCGAGACCACTGTCGTAGTAGTCGGGCGCGCCCTGGTCGACGGCGCCCCGATCGACGGCGGTCTGCGCCGTGGCCGCCGGCGCGGCGGTCACCGCCAGAACGGTTGCGATCGCGACCGCGGTGGCACGGCGCGTCAGTCTGGTCGCCGCGGGTGTGCGGACCTGCGGGTGTGAAGTCACTTGCCTCTCCCGAGGGTTGGGAAGCACGAGAACGTGACGTGGGCCGCACTGCGACAGGGGGCCGTCTACGTCACGGCGAAGACTGTGGCGCGCGGCCGAAACCCTGTCAATATTAATTCCTAATTTAATAGCAAGCCGCATCGTGGCGTGCCGCTCGCCCAGGCACCCTGGCGGACACTTCGCCCTGCTCAGGCGTCCGGGAGCGCCCCCCAGGACGAGGAGCGATGACGACGCTCGACCAGGCCTCAACAGACAAACTCCGCATCAGGGGTTGACAGAAACCCACTCGCGCCACAGCCTTTGGCAACGTTGTCATTCCGTTGGCATCACGTGCCGTGTCGTATCCGGCCCGCGCTGCTGTCTTTTGATGGGACATCACGCTCATGACAGATCAGTCGAGCTCGCCACGCCTGTCGCGACGCTCCCTCGTCACCACGGGTTCCACCCTGCTGGCGGGGTTCGGACTTGGTTCCCTGTTGCCCGCGTCGACCGCCTCCGCTGCCGTCTCCGACGCCTCGGCCGCGCCCTCCTCACCTCGTGAGCTGGCGCTGTACCGCCCTGTCACGGTCTCTTCGACGGCCTACGCGCCCACTCCGGGCTCGTTCGTGGTCGACCGGCTCGCCTCACCGGGAGTGCGGGGCAGCGGATGGCGGTCCGCGGCGGGCGACCCGCAGTGGATCTCGATCGATCTGCAGGCCGCCTGCGAGGTCACCTGGATCCGCCTCACGTTCGAAGCCGACGCGAGCGACCCGGTGTTCACTCCCCCGACCGCGGGAAATCCCGCCAACGGCACCACGGGCAAGGAGATCCAGTCGAGTTACGCGGTCGAGTACGTGGTCGAGACATCGACCGATCGCGAGTCCTGGACCAGCGTGTACCGCACGACGGCGGGCACGGGCGGAGTGGTGAACATCCAGCTCCCACGCCCGGTCACCGCACGCTGGGTGCGGATGACCTCGCGCAAGCGCTCCAACCCCAATCCCCTCGGTCTGAACGGCTTCGAGGTCTACGGCAGCCCCAAGGGGCACCGGCCGTCGGCCACCGGCTGGACGGACTGGGACAGGCAGTCCGGGCCCGCGCCCAAGCTGGTGGTCGCCGACGACGGCACGGTGCCGGTGGAGTCGGGCTGGCGGCTGACCCTCGACGACTGGGCCGACGCCGACGGCGAGGAGCTGTCGAAGACGACTGTCGACACCAGCGATTGGCTGCCGGCCACCGTACCCGGCACGGTTCTGGGCTCACTGGTGGACCAGGGCAAACTGCCCGATCCGGTCGCCGGACTGAACAACCTCCATGTCCCCGAGGCCCTCTCGCGGCACGCGTGGTGGTACAAGCGGGACTTCGAGCTGCCGCGCGGGCTGCGCACCGGGGCCGGCCGGCGGATCTGGCTGGAGTTCGACGGCATCAACCACAAGGCCGACATCTGGCTCAACGGCAAGCAGGTGGGCGACCTGACGTATCCCTTCGCCCGATCGGCCCACGACGTGACCAAGCTGCTCTCGACGGGCGGGGAGAACGCGCTCGCGGTGAAGATCACGCCGATGCCTGTGCCCGGCAGCCCCGGCGACAAGGGCCCCGCCGGTGAGGCCTGGGTGGACGCGGGTGCCAACCAGATGAACCTCAACTCGCCCACCTACCTGGCTTCTTCGGGCTGGGACTGGATGCCGGCGGTACGCGACCGGGCCGCAGGCATCTGGAACCACGTCCGGCTGAGATCCACCGGCCATGTCGTGATCGGCGATCCTCGTGTCGACACCCTCCTGCCGAAGCTGCCCGACGTGTCGGTCGCCGAACTGACCATCGTCGTTCCGGTCCGCAACGCCGACACGACCGACCACAGGGCGACGGTCTCCGCGGCCTTCGACGGCGTACGGGTGTCCAAGGTCGTCACCGTGCCGGCGGGCGAGAGCATCGACGTCACGTTCACCCCCGACGCCTTCGGGCGACTGCGGCTGCGCAACCCGAAACTGTGGTGGCCCAACGGGCTCGGCGACCCCGCTCTGCACGACCTCACCCTGGTCGCCTCGCTCGACGGCGCCGAGAGCGACCGCCGCACCACCCGGTTCGGCATCCGCCAGTTCGGCTACGAGTACGAGGTGCCGCTGCCGTTCACCGCCTCCGACGACGCCTACACCCAGTCGGTGACCTTCGACCGGCAACAGGCCCAGTACGTACGCATCAAGTGCCTGACCAGGGCCTCCGGTTGGGGCAACTCGCTGTGGACGCTGTCCGTGTCCGACAGCGTACGCCCCTCCGTCGACCTCGCCCTGCACGCACCCGCCGACGCGTCGACCAAGGACGGGGACGACCACGGCCCGGCCAACGCGACGGACGGTGATGCCGGCACCCGCTGGTCCTCGGCCTACGAGGACGACCAGTGGATCCGGGTCGACCTGGGCTCCCCTCAGTCGTTCGACCGGGTCGACCTGACCTGGGAACAGGCGTACGCGAAGACGTATCTGGTGCAGGTCTCGTCGAACGACGCCGACTGGACCGATGTCGCGTCGGTGGACAACAGCGCTGTGCCACTGCCCTTCGACAACGGCAACGCCAGCCTGCGGGTCGAGGACTTCGCTCCGCGCACCGCCCGTTACGTCCGTATCGCCTGCGGGGTGCGCAACACGAGCTGGGGCAACTCCCTGTGGTCCCTCGGCGTCATCGACAGCGCCGAGCCCGGAACCGACCTGGCCCTGCGTCAGAAGGCGACCGCCTCGACCGAGGAGTCCGACCACCCGGCCTCGCACGCCACCGACGGCGACGCGGGAACCCGCTGGTCGTCCCAGTACGAGGACCACCAGTGGATCCAGGTCGATCTGGGATCCGCGAAGAGGTTCGACCGGGTGGCGATCGTGTGGGAGCCGGCCTACCCGAAGACCTACGTGATCCAGGTGTCCGACGACGGGGACACATGGACCGACGTGAAGTCCGTGTCCAACACCCCCGACCCTCTGAAGATCAGCGTGAACGGAGTGCGGGTCCTGGCCCGCGGCGGCAACTGGGGCTGGGACGAACTGCTGCGCCGGATGCCGCCGGAGCGGATGGACGCGGCGGTACGAATGCACCGCGACATGAACTTCACCATGATCCGCAACTGGGTGGGCACATGCGACCGGGAGGAGTTCTTCGCCGCCTGCGACGAGCACGGGATCCTGGTGTGGAACGACTTCCCCAACGCGTGGGCCATGGACCCGCCGGACCACGACGCCTTCAACTCGATCGCGCGGGACACCGTCCTGCGCTACCGCACCCACCCCAGCGTGGTGATCTGGTGCGGAGCCAACGAGGGCAACCCGCCTGCGGCCATCGACAAGGGCATGCGCCAGGCCGTCGAACAGCAGGTCCCCGGCATCCTCTACCAGAACAACTCGGCCGGCGGCATCATCACCGGTGGCGGTCCGTACGGCTGGGTCGAGCCGGAGAAGTACTTCGATCCGTCCACGTACGGCAGCAAGGACTTCGGCTTCCACACCGAGATCGGTATGCCGGTGGTGTCCACCGCGGCCAGTATGCGGAACATGACGGGCGACGAGCCCGAGTGGCCGATACGCGGCGCGTGGTACTACCACGACTGGAGCGAGCGCGGGAACCAGGCACCGCACACGTACAAGGCAGCCGTCGAGGCCCGTCTCGGAGAGACCGAGGACCTGGACGACTTCGCCCGCAAGGCCCAGTTCGTCAACTACGAGAACACGCGCGCCATGTTCGAGGCGTGGAACGCGAACCTGTGGGACAACGCCAGCGGCCTGATGCTGTGGATGTCCCATCCCGCGTGGCACAGCACGGTCTGGCAGACCTACGACTACGACTTCGATGTCAACGGCACCTACTACGGCGCCCGGACGGCGTGCGAGCCCCTGCACGTCCAGGCCGACCCGAAGGGCCAGGTCCTGGCCGTCAACCACACGCGCAAGGACCTCAAGAACGCCACCGTCTCGGCCCGGTTGTTCGACCTGTCGGGCCGACAGCTGGGCAGGACCACGAGCGTACGGCTGGACGTGGCACCGGCCGCCACCGCGAAGGCGTTCACCAGCGCCTGGACCGACAGCCTGCCCGACCTGCACCTCCTGCGCCTGACTCTGGAGGGCAGTGACGGCCGTGTTCTGTCCCGCAACACGTACTGGCGCCATCGCACCGCGGCCGCCATGCGGGCGTTGACCAAGGCGCCGCAGACCAGGGTGTCCGGAACGGTGACGGGCCTGTCCCGTTCCGGAAGCCGTCACGAACTGACCGCCACCGTCCGCAACCACGGTCGGTCCGTCGCCGCCATGGTCCGGCTGTCGCTGCTCAACGACAAGACCGGCCATCGTGTGCTGCCGACGCTCTACAGCGACAACTACTTGTGGCTGCTGCCCGGCGAGTCACAGACCGTCACCTTGTCCTGGCCCGCCCGCGCTCTGCCGTCACACCACCCGCTCCTGAAGGTGGAGGCGTACAACAGCCGCTCCTCGACAGCACGCCCGTAGGTTCTCTCCGCCGAACCTCCGGCCTGGTCAGAGGGGCTTGATCCGGGCACGCAGGAGGCAGAATTCGTTGCCTTCCGGGTCGGCCAGGGTGTGCCAGCTCTCGGCGCCGGTCTGGCCGACATCGGCAGGCCTGGCGCCGAGGGCGAGCAGCCGCTCCAACTCGGCGTCCTGGTCACGGTCGGTGGCGTTGACGTCGATGTGCAGTGGGAGCTTCCCGGCCCGCGGGTCACTGCTGGGGCTCAGGACGAGAGTGGGCTGCGGGCCGCCGAAGCCGGCGTCGGGCGGCCCGATCTCGATGCTTCCGTCGTCCTCCCGGCCGAGTTCGACGTAGCCGAGGACCTCGCACCAGAATACGGCGAGCCGGTCGGGGTCTGCGCAGTCGAGAACCAGTTCACTGATGCGGCATGCCATGCCGGGGAGTGTACATAGACACCCCGAAAGCCGATCGTCGTCGGCCGCGGCACGAGAACCCGCGAGACCGCGGCAAAGAGCCCACGTGCTCAGTCGCGTGCCGGGGAAGCAAGCGCCTCCGCACGCTGTGCGAGTCGCTTGAGAGTCACCTCGCCCCAGGTCAGGTTGTCCCGTTCGAGGGACAGGCCCCGCAGACAGGTGAGGTAGGGCCCGATGCGTTCGGCGGTGGTGAAGTACTCGTCCTCGGTACGTCCGGCCAACAGCCATTCCCGTACCCGCTCGTAGCGCGCGATCTTGGTCGCGGCCAGCTCCATGCGCTGGGCGACGGCGGTTCGTACGGCCTCCATGTCGCCGACGTCCACGCACTGCACCTTGACCAGCAGCTCGTCCCGGATCGCCGTCGGTTTGGCGGGCGGTTCGGCGGTGTAGGCCCGTACGGCGGCAAGGCCCTCGTCGGTGAGCGAGAACAGCCGTTTGTTCGGACGGCGCTCCTGCTGTACGACGCGAGCGGCGACGAGGCCCTCGCCTTCCATGCGCTCCAGCTCGCGATAGATCTGCTGCGGTGTGGCCATCCAGAAGTTGGCGACCGACGCCTCGAACCCCTTGGCAAGGTCGTACCCCGACGCCTCACCCTCCAGAAGCGCCGCCATCACCGCGTTGCGAAGAGCCATGAATCCAACCTAACAGCCTGTTGATTACTCAATGCGACGACTGTGAACGGGCCCTCGCGAGGGGTCTTCGATGGCATGGGCCACCGGAAGGAGGGTGGGTCGCTTGGCTTCCCGGCCGTCACCGGACGAGCGGCCGCGCAGGCGCCGGGCGAGCCAGGGTCCGAGGAAGGAGCCGGCCCAACGCAGCTCGGTCCCGACGGCGCGCAGCCCTGAACGCATGGACGCGTCGGCGGGCAGAGGGTGGATCCAGCTGTCGTCGCTTCCCGGTACGGCGAGCGCCTCGGCGACCGCGGCGGCGATCAGGGCGTGGCCGCGCGGGCTCGCGTGCAGCCGGTCGGGGCTCCACAGGCGGAGGTCGGTGGCCACCGGGTGAGGCTCCGCGTCGGCCACCACCACACCGTGGCGTCGGGCCGCCTCGCGAATGCGGCTGTTCAGTGCGGTGACCCGGTGGCCGATGGGTCTGGCGGCCGGGACGATCCGCGCGAAGTCGGGGAAGGTCAGCGTCGCGACGCGGGCACCGCTCGCGGTGAGCGCGGCGAACATCGCCTCCAGGTGCTCGGCCACCTCGTCCGCGTCGAAGCGGGGCCGCAGCACGTCGTTGACGCCGGCGACGACCGTCGCCAGGTCCGGGCGCAGCGCCAGCGCGGGAGCCAACTGCTCCGAGCGCACCTCGCCCGCAAGGCGCCCACGGACTGCGAGGTTGGCGTACAGGAGGCCGGGGTCGGTCCGCGCGATCTGCTCGGCGAGCCGGTCCGCCCACCCTCTCGGGTTCCCTGTGCCGTCATCGTCACCGAGGCCCTCGGTCTGGCTGTCGCCCAGGGCGACGTACCGCGCGTAGCCACTGTTCGCCATGGTCGCCCGCCTTCTCTGAGCTCGGCCCCCCGCTGCCCACGGAGCGAGAGCGGATGACTAACTAGTCGCCTATTAAGATAGTTGACTATCCCAGGAAGTGCACATGCCCGTGCGGAGACGAGGCTCCGTCATACGCGCCAGAACTCTTGACGTCGGCCATATGACTGCGTAGACATGTCTGCGCAGTCAGACCATCGATGGTCTGGCATCCTTGGGATCCGGTTCGTCGGCCGTTGGGGAGGCTCCATGACGCGAGGTACAGGGCGGGGCGGGGGCTCCGCAGCGCCGCGCAGTGTGGACGTGGCCCGGCTGGCCGGGGTGTCGCAGAAGACGGTGTCGCGGGTCTTCAACGACGAGCAGTACGTCTCCGCCGACGTGCGCCAACGCGTACTCGCCGCCGCCGAGGAACTCGGATACCGGCTCAACAACGCGGCCAGGGCGCTCGCTTCGGGACGGACCCGTTCCATCGGTGTGGTGACGCTGGGCACCGCCCTGTACGGACCGGCCACGCTGCTCATGGGTGTCGAGCGGGTCGTCCGGGACACGGGATACGCGCTCCGCGTGGTCAACACGATGGAAGGCGACCCTGCGGGCATCGCCGGTGCGGTGGACTCGCTCCTCGACCAGGGCGTGGACGGCATCGTCATCTCCGAGCCGATCGACGAGGAGGGCGACGGAGGGGACATCTCCGCCCGGCTCGACGTACCGGTGCTGGTCATCGGCGCGCCTTCGCCCTTCACCGCGTCCACGGTGCTGGCCGCGGGCGGCGGCGCCGACCGGATGGCCCGGGCGGCCACCGAACACCTGCTGGACCTGGGCCATGTGACCGTGCATCACCTGGCCGGTCCGCAGCGGTGGTACGCAGCCCGGGACCGCCTCGTGGGATGGCGTTCCGCGCTCACAGAGCACGGCAAGGACGTTCCGCCGGTCGTCCAGGGCGACTGGTCGGCCGCGTCCGGATACACGGCGGGCCGCGAACTGGCCTCCCACCCGGAGGTGACCGCGGTGTTCGCCGCGAACGACGACATGGCCATCGGTCTGATCCGCGCGCTGACCGAGGCCGGCCGACGCGTGCCGGAGGACGTGAGTGTGGTCGGCTTCGACGACATCCCGGTCGCCGGCTATGTGACTCCCCCACTGACCACGGTGCGTCAGCCGTTCGACGCCGTGGCGCAGGAGGGCCTCAAGCGTCTCGTGCACTCCATCGAGAATCCGCAGGCGGACCCACTGCCCGCGAGCGACCCACCGGTCGATCTCATCGTCCGCGCCTCGACCGCGCCTCCGCCGCCCCGGAAGCCCCCGGGACGCGGCCGACGCGGTAACTCCCATCTGCCGAAAGGAGGTTCACCCACACCCCGTTGACACCCACTGCCGCACTCCGACAACCGCTCACCGGCGGAGGCCGGCCCGGCCGACGGAGCCCATGACCGGCATGTGATCCCAGGACGAGCCGTCATACCGGCCGCAGTTCAGCTCGTTCCTTCTCCGACCGCGCCCCGCTCGTCCGGACGACCCCGGGAAACGAGCGCCGCCGGACCATCCCTCTCACCACGGGACCCCTGAGCCCGACCGCCGCGCCGGTCCCACATCGTCGCGCCGGCCCCTGCCCAGCCCGCTTCTTCTCCTGTCGGCCGCGTCCTTCCACCACCGAAGCAGGTGGAACGCACGCCGGTCCCGGTCAGCGAGGACGTGCTCCCGACCGCACGGTCCACAACCCGGTCGTCACGCCCACGCCTGCCCCCTCTCCCTTTCTCCGTGTTCCGCACGCCCTCGCTCGGCGTGCCATGCCCTTCGCCATCGCGGGAGTTCACCATGCCCACATCCAGGTCCTTCGCCAGTCCCTCCGCCATGAACCGCCGGCTCTTCCTCACCGCGACGGGAGCCCTGTCGCTCGGTGCCGCGCTGTCCGCGTGCGGCGGCGACTCGGGCGGCTCGTCCGCCTCCGCCAAGCCGGTCGGTCAGGCCGACATCGACAAGGCCATGAAGACCCCGACCGAGCTGACGTTCTGGACCTGGGTGCCGAACATCGCGAAGGAGGTCGCGCTCTTCGAGAAGAAGTACCCGGCCGTCAAGGTCAAGATCGTCAACGCCGGTCAGGGCACCCCGCAGTACACCAAGCTGCGTACGGCGCTGAAGGCCGGCAGCGGCGCTCCGGACATGGTGCAGATCGAGTACCAGGCCATCCCGACCTTCACTATCACCGACAGCCTGCTGGATCTTCGCCCTTACGGCGCCTCCGCACTCAAAGGGCAGTTCGTCGACTGGACCTGGGGTCAGGTCAGCGGCAGCGACGGCGAGGTCTGGGCGATCCCCCAGGACACCGGCCCGATGGGCATGCTGTACCGGCAGGACATCTTCGACGAGCACGGCATCGAAGTCCCCAAGACATGGGACGAGTTCGCCGCGGCCGCCCGCAAGCTCCACAAGGCCGACCCCGACGTCTACCTCACCAATCTCGCGGCGAACCAGCCCGCCGCCTGGCACGGCCTGCAGTGGCAGGCGGGTGCCAAGCCCTATGTCACCTCCGGCGACGACATCACCATCAGCGTCGACGACGCCGTCTCCAGGAAGCTCGGCGCGTACTGGGGCGGGCTGGCGAAGGAGGGGGTCATAGGCGTCGAGCCGGACTTCACCGACTCCTGGTACGCGGCCCTCAACAAGGGCAAGTACGCCACCTGGATCACCGCGGCCTGGGGGCCGGTCTTCCTCTCCGGTTCGGCCAAGTCCACCGCGGGCAAGTGGCGTGCGGCCCCGCTGCCGCAGTGGGACACCGCCAAGCCGAGCTCCGGCAACTGGGGCGGCTCGACGACCGCCGTGATCCGGTCGACCAAGAACCCCATCGCGGCCGCCGTGTTCGCGCAGTTCCTCAACACCGACCCCGCGAGCGCGAAGATGTTCGCCACCGAGCAGTTCTTCTTCCCGGCGACGAAGGCGCTGCTCACGGACGCCGCGTTCGTCGGGGACACGCCGACCTTCTACGGCGGCCAGAAGGTCAACCAGGTATTCGCCGACATCAGCTCCACGGTCAACTCCTCCTTCCAGTGGCCGCCGTTCCTCGACCAGGCGGCAACCGACTGGACCGAGACGGTCGGCAAGTCCCTCGCCGACAGGACCGACACCGTCCGCGCACTCGGCACCTGGCAGTCGCGGCTGACCACGTACGCCAAGGACCAGGGCTTCACCGTCAAGGGGAGCTGAGATGGCTGTCACCACCCCCGCGTCCGCCAAGGGGAAACGCCGTGCGGCAGGGCCGCTGTTCGTCGCGCCGTTCATGGTGCTCTTCGTCCTCCTCTTCCTCGCCCCGCTCGGCTACGCCGCCTACCTCAGCCTGTTCCAGGAGAAGCTGATCGGCGGGACGGCGTTCGTCGGCCTCGACAACTACGTCAAGGCAGTCCAGGATCCGCAGCTCATCCACGGAGTCGGACGCGTCGCGCTGTTCTTCGTCATCCAGGTCCCGCTGATGCTGGTTCTGGCCCTGCTGTTCGCGCTCGCCCTCGACAGCGGCCTGCTGCGCCTGGCCCGGGTGATCCGGCTGGGCATCTTCGTCCCGTACGCGGTCCCGAGCGTGGTCGCCGCGCTCATGTGGGGCTATCTGTACGGACCGGACTTCGGCCCCTTCGCCCAGCTGAGCGAGAAACTCGGCCTGCCTGCCCCGCACTTCCTCAGCGACGGCTGGATGCTCGCCAGCCTGGCGAACATCGTCACCTGGGAGTTCGTCGGCTACAACATGATCATCCTGTACGCCGCCCTGCGGACCATCCCCCACGAGCTGTACGAGGCGGCCGCGATGGACGGGGCCGGTGCCTGGCGCATCGCCCGCTCCATCAAGCTCCCCGCGCTGCGGCCGGCGCTGATGCTCACTCTGCTGTTCTCGGTGATCGGCAGCTTCCAGTTGTTCAACGAACCGAAGCTGCTGATGGCCGTCGCCCCGGACGTCATCAGCAGCTCCTACACCGCGAACCTGTACTCCTACTCCCTCGCCTTCACCGGCCAGAAGCTCAACTACGCGGCCACGGTCTCCTTCCTTCTCGGCCTCGTCATCGTGATCACCTCCTACGCCGTCCTGCTCACCGCGAACCGTAGGAGGACCCCGTGAGTACCACCGCTCCCGCGACCACGACCGCGGCGACCGTGACCGCGGCGGCGAAGGGTCGGCCGCCCGCGGGGCGCGGCCCACGCCGTTCCGCGGCGTCCCGGCGCCGCAGCACCCCGCTGACCATCGCCATGCTGGCCGCTCTCGCCTACTTCCTGCTGCCACTGTTCTGGCTGGTCGTGGCCTCGACCAAGAGCACGCAGGACCTGTTCAACAGCTTCGGCCTGTGGTTCTCACACGCCCCGCAACTGTCGGCGAACATCAAGGAAACCCTCACGCAGGACGACGGAGTCTTCCTGCACTGGCTGCTCAACACGGTGATGTACGCGGGCGTCAGCGCTTTCGGGGCCGCCCTGCTGGCGGCCGCCGCCGGGTACGGGTTCGCCAAGTTCCGTTTCCGCGGCGACCGTGCGGCCTTCAACCTCGTCCTCGGCGCCGTGATGGTCCCGGCCACCGCCCTCGCGATCCCGACCTATCTGCTGTTCGCGAAGGCCGAGTTGGTCAACACGCCCTGGGCGGTCATCCTGCCCTCCCTCGTCAACCCCTTCGGCCTCTACCTCATGCGCGTCTACGCGCAGGACGCCATTCCCGACAGCATCCTGGAGGCCGCCCGCATCGACGGCGCCGGGGAAGCACGGATCTTCTTCACCATCGCTCTGCGGCTTCTCGCGCCCGGCCTGGTGACCGTCCTGCTGTTCACGCTCGTGGCGACCTGGAACAACTACTTCCTCCCGCTGATCATGCTCAACGACCCGAGCCTGTACCCCATCACGGTCGGTCTCTCCTCCTGGGCCGCCCAGGCGCAGAACGGCGGGGCCGGCGCCAGCAGCGACATGCTCGCGCTCGTCGTCACCGGCTCCCTCATCTCGATCCTCCCGCTCGTCATCGCCTTCCTCCTGCTCCAGCGGTACTGGCAGAGCGGCCTGGCCGCCGGCGGCGTCAAGCAGTAACGCGCCCACGCGCACTCCACGTACCCCTCGACCTTCCGGAGGCTCCTCCATGGCGGATCTGCCCGCCCGTGTCCTGTTCGGCGCCGCGTACTACCACGAGTACCGACCCGCCTACCACGCCGAGTCGACGCCCGAAGAGCAGCTCAAGACCGACCTCGACCTGATGGCCGCCGCGCACTTCACCGTCATCCGGGTCGGCGAGTCGGTCTGGTCGACGTGGGAGCCCGCGAACGGCCGGTTCGACCTCGACTGGCTCCAGCCGGTGCTGGACGGCGCCCACGAGCGCGGTATCTCCGTCGTCCTCGGAACGCCGACGTACGCCGTACCGCCGTGGCTTGCCCGCCAGTACCCGGAGATCGCCGGGGAGCGGCCCACCGGGCAGCGCATCGGCTGGGGTGCCCGTCAGGAGGCGGACTTCACCCACCCGGCGTTCCGCTTCCACGCCGAGCGGGTGATCCGGAAGGTTGTCGCCCGGTACGCCGGCCACCCCGCGGTCATCGGCTTCCAGGTGGACAACGAACCGGGCCTGCACCTCCTGCACAACCACGGTGTGTTCCAGCGTTTCGTGGACCACCTGCGCGCGAAGTACGGCGACGTCGAGACCCTCAACCGCGAGTGGGGGCTGGTCTACTGGTCGCATCGGCTGTCGACCTGGGCCGACCTGTGGACGCCGGACGGCAACGCCCAGCCGCAGTACGACGTCGCATGGCGGGAGTTCCAGGCCCGCCAGGTCACGGAGTTCATCGGCTGGCAGGCCGACATCGTCCGCGAGTACGCCAGGCCCGAGCAGTTCGTCACCACGTGCATCTCCTACACACGCGACGCCGTGGCGGACGACGAGCTGACCGACCGCCTCGACATCGCCTCGGGCAACCCGTACTACGACATGCAGGACGGCCTGCTGCTCCCCGACCCCACGCCCGAGGACCACGAGCAGAAGTGGAAGACCACCGGCGTGTGGTCGATGTACCAGACCGCGGACTGGATGTACTCCTCCCGTCAGGAGCCGTTCCTGGTCACCGAGACCAACGCGAACTCGATCGGCATGGCATGGGACAACCGGCCCGGCTACGACGGACAGTGGCGCCAGGCCGCCTGGGCACAGGTCGCGCGCGGCGCACGGATGATCGAGTACTGGCAGTGGCAGACCCTGCGCTTCGGCGCGGAGACCTACTGGGGCGGTGTCCTTCCGCACACCGGCCGACCGGGCCGTACGTACGCCGAAATCGCCAGACTGGGCGGGGAGTTCGAGGCAGCGGGTCCGCTGGTCGCCGGGATCGAGCCGGACGCCGACATCACGATGGTCCACTCGACGCCCAGCAAGTGGCTCATGCAGAAGCACCCGCCGCTCGCGACCGCCGACGGCGGACCGGACCCCGCGGCGTACCACCGGATCTTCGACCCCTTCTACCGCGGCGCCTTCGACACCGGACGCCAGGTGCGGATCGTGCACGCCCGCCAACTGCACGATCCGCGCGGCGAGCGGGAGGGCCTGACGGCCGAAGAAGGTGTCCGGCGTCATCCGGTCCTGGTCGTCCCCGCGCTGTACGTCGTCGACGACACGACGCTCGACTGGCTCGCCGCATACGCACACGCCGGCGGCCATCTGGTCCTCGGCCCGCGCACCGCCTACGCCGACCACGAGGCACGGGCCCGGCAGGAGGCGGCACCGGGGCGACTTGCCGACGCCGCGGGTGTCACCTACGACGAGTTCAGCAACCTCGCCCGGGAGGTCCCCGTTCGGTCGGCGTCCGGCGGTCCCCTCGACCTGCCCGAGGGGGCAACTGCGACCCGCTGGGCGGACGGCCTGACCGTCACCGACGCCGACGCCGACGCCGACGCCGACGTGATCGTCACGTACGACCATCCGCACTTCGGCCGATGGCCCGCAGTCACGACCCGCCGCCACGGGGAGGGCCGCGTCACCTGCGTCGGCACCGTCCCCGGACGCGACCTCGCCCGGGCCCTGGCCGTCTGGACGGCACCGGCCCCCCGCAGCGCATGGCGGGACCTGCCCGCGTCCGTCACCGCGACGACCGGCACGTCCCCCGACGGCCGTCGCGTCCACATCGTGCACAACTGGGCCTGGGAGCCCACCGGCGTCGCCGCCCCCATGGACCTCTCCGACGCCCTCGACGGCACGTCCGTCCCCGCGGGCACTGAGCTGCACCTCGGCGCCTGGGACGTCCGCGTGTTCGTCTCCTGATCCACTCCTGATCCACCCCCTACAGGCAACCACCGTGGCCATCCCCCAAGGAGGGGCTTTGCAAAGAAGAAGAGCAGGGAAAGCGCTGGGAACCTTCGTCGCGGCATCCGCGATGCTGGCGATCCCGATGGGCACCGCACAGGCGTACAACCCGACCGGTGGAATCCTCTACCAGCTCGGAAACGAACCGTGCCTCAAGGGGCGGGGCAACTGCGCGGTCTACCCGAAGTCGGCGCAGTTGCCGAGCGGACGCCTGGTCGCGTCGTTCGAGAAGTCCACGGTGGTGCCGGAGACGGGCAGCGCCTCCAAGCAGACCCTCCCCGTGTACAAGAGCGACGACCACGGAACGAGCTGGCAGCCACTGTCGCAGGTCAAGGCGCCCGCGTACCTCTCCAACGATCCCAAGTACGCGAAGTACACGAGCAACTGGACGAACCCGTACCTCTACACGCTTCCCCAGGATGTCGGGAACCTGAAGCAGGGCACGCTGCTCCTGGCGAGTGTCGTGTCGGGCGACGACTACTACTACAAGGAGCACAAGGCGGCGGATCCGAACTGGACGCCGTCGAACGACGGAGACCGCAAAAACCTGGCGATCGCCCTGTACTCCAGCACCAACGACGGCAAGACGTGGAAGGTCCTCAACGTCATCGCGACCGGCGGCTGGCAGGGCGGCAGCGCGGGCGCAACCGGCCAGAACATCGCGGACGCGAACACGAAGAAGCAGGTGGATCCCCTCTGGGAGCCGTACCTGATGGTCTACAAGGGCAAGCTCGTCTGCTACTACTCCGACGAGAACGACTACATCGGCTTCGACCCGGCCACCGGCGTCCCGACGCTGGACCCCGCGAACGACACCGCCCCGGATTCGCACGGCCAGATCCTCGTGCACAAGACCTGGGACGGCCGCAGTACGCAGTGGAGCGCACCCGTCGTCGACCTCGCGGGACTGACCCAGGACATGGGCGGCGGCAAGACGGAGATCGGAGGCGGACGGCCGGGCATGACGAACGTCGTCCGGACGACGGACGGCAAGTGGATGCTCCCGTTCGAGTACTGGGCCGGCGGAGCCAACACCCGGTACGTGATCGCCGACAGCCCGCTGGAGTTCTACCGCGGCTCCGCCACCGGCACGGACGTCGCCTCTCTGCCGGTCGCCGCCGGCTCCCGTCCTCTCGCGAGAGGCGGCAGTCCGGTCGTCGTCAGGCTTCCCGGTGGGCGCCTGGTCTACAACGCCGCAGGCAGTGGCAACGTCTGGGTCAACGAGAGCGGACGCAGCGACGGCACGTGGAAGGAGTACCAGACGACCTCGCCTGCCGGTTACAGCCGCAACCTGCAGTACGTCGAGGGCACCGGGCGCATCGCGATCCTCAACAACCAGGGCGCCTCGACGATCGCCTTCGCCGAGGTCGACCTCGGCCAATCGGACGGCGCCTACTACCAGTTGGTCAACCGCAGGACCAACCAGGTGATCGGCACCGGCAACAAGACCAACGACGCGAACATCGGCAACGGGGACGTTCCTGACGTCGTGTTGGAGGAGCCCGGAGCGGCGGCGAACCCTGACACCCAGTACTGGCACGTGGTGACCGAGCCCCAGGGCGGCGTCACGCTGCTCAACAAGTCGGGCGGTCGCGCGGCGGCGATCTGGACCGGGAACGCGACGGTCGGGCAGCGGATCGGCCAGTGGGTCGACAACAGCCCCACCGGCAGTTGGAACCTCATCAAGACCAGCGATGGCTTCTACAGACTGCAGTCGGTGAAGAACCAGGACCTGTACCTGACCGGCGCGTCGGACGGAGCGGCGCTCACTTTGCAGAACACGGTCGCGGACGGCTCGCAGGAGTGGGAACTCGTGCAGTAGGCATGTGGTGCAGCAGGCACCGCGCCCTGCGGCCCTACTGCGCCACGGTCGACTCCCGGATCGTCAGGCTGCAGGGCATGCGGTGCACCCCCGAGGCGGCCCGGCCGCCGATGGCGGCGAACAGGTGCTGGGCCGCCGTGCGGCCCAGCACCTCCAGGTTCATGTCGATGGTCGTCAGAGGTGGCCTGGTCTCGGCGGACAGGACCTCCCAGTTGTCGTATCCGACGACCGCGATGTCGTCGGGAACGCGGCGGCCCCGTTCGCGGACCGCCTCGACGAACCCCGCCGCGATCTGATCGCTCCCGCAGAACACGGCGTCGATCTCCGGGTCGGCGGTGAGCACGATCTCGGCGGCCTGCCGCCCCCACCTCCGCGACCACGCGCCGAAGAGCACCTGGCCGCCGGAGAGGGCGAGTCCCGCCTCCTCCAGGGTCTCGATGGTGCCGGCCGACCTGTCCTGGGCGGCCTGGTAGTGGGTGGGCCCGGTGATGTGGGCGACGCGCCGCCTGCCGACGGTCAGCAGGTGCTGGACGGCGATGCGCGCCCCTCCCCTGTCGTCGGGCACGAACGAGACGTCTTTCGGGTCGTCGGAGGGCGCGTAGGCGTAGACGACCGGCACGGGCAGATCGAGGTTGATCGACGGTCGTGGATCCGTGCTCTCACCGACCACGATGATCCCGTCGACGCGACGGGCCAGCAGGGTGCGAAGGTAGTGCCGCTCGCGGATGGCGTCTCCGCGGGCGTCGCAGAGCAGGACGGCCATCTCCCCCGTGCCGAAGGCGTCCTCCGCGCCGAGCAGCACGGGGATACCGAAACGGCCGACGCTGTCGCTGGTGAGCAGCCCGACGGTGCGGGTCTGGCCGGAGATCAGGCTCTGGGCGAGCGCGTTCGGCTGGTATCCCAGTTCCTCCGCCGCCCGGAGGACACGCTGGAGGGTCTCGGCGCGGACTTGGCTCCGGCCGTTGAGAGCCTTGGACGCGGTCGCGATCGACACCCCCGCGCGTGTGGCCACATCGGTGATCGTGGTCGCGCGCCGCCGCGTAGAATCCATCGTCACGAAAACCTTTTCCGCCTAGAGGAAACCGTCACTTCAGACGCCGTCTGCCCTCGCCTGATCCGAACCTAGACCGGTAAGCCCTTGCCATGTAAGGGATGCGGCCCTCTCGGCGGCTATTGACAGTGCATCAGCTCGCCTCTATGTTGCGAAAACCTTTTAGGTCAGCCTCATTTGCGGCGCCCCAATGACGCTTGCGCCTGTCAGGGACACGCCATAGCCCACGGCCCCGGCGGCCGCGCGGCCGAACGCACCATCGCGAGCAACCGCCTGCTGTCAACCGGACAGGGAGCCTCCGATGAGAAGACCGCACGCCCTACTGACACGACGTCGGCGCACTAGATGCCTTCTCGTCGCGCTGATGCTCAGCGTCTGTTCCGTCGTCGCCGGGACCCCGGCCCACGCCGCGCAGACCATCGGCTTCCCCACCTTCGGCGGCCCCGCGATCCCGGCCGCGCCCGTCGCCTACACGCCGGGCGACATGATGCGCAGCATCTACGACGCGGAGAGCTCGGGGACCGACTTCTGGATGGACCGCCTCCTGGCCCGCTCGGGCAACGACCCGGCGGGCCCTTGGCTGATGAGCCGTGGGCGCGCGGTCTTCATGAAGACCCACGATCCCGCGGTGCTCGGCTTCGGCGGCCATGTCGCCTACTGGGAGAGCATCAACGACCAGAACGCCTACAGCGTCGCGATCAGTCCGGGCACCTTCACGGAGCAGGTCGCCCAGCGCCGGCAGGTGCCCAGCCACTGGAAGAGCGTGCACACCAGCGGTTCGGTCACGGTCGACCAGACCAAGTTCATCACCGACAACAACGTCGCCGTGACCAACCTGTCGATCAAGAACAACGGCAGCAGCTCCACCACACTGCAGTTGCGGGCCACTTCGCCGTACGCCACCACGGGCAGCGGCAGCGAGTTGACCGGACAGGTGGGCGCCTACAACAACCTGACCACCATCCGCCCGCGGCTCACCGGCGACGGTTTCGCCGTGTCCGGCGGCGGCCTCAACCGGTCCGTGACGATCGCGGCCGGAGCCACCGTCACCACCAAGGTGGTCATGGGCTTCGTCACCGACGAGATCCCCCGGTCGCTCACCGAGTACAACGCCTACGCCGGTTACTCCAACGCCACCGCGTTCGCCACCCACGTCAAGGCGTACAACCTGTGGTGGGCGCAGAACGTGCCCTACATCGACGTGCCCGAGGGCGCGATCAAGAAGAACATCTACTACCGCTGGTGGCTGATGCGCTTCAACAGCCTCGACGCCGACATCCCCGGGCAGACCTTCCAGTTCCCGACCTCGACCGAAGGCGTCCTCGGCTACAACAACGCGATCGCACTGACCCAGCCCATGCACATCGACGACCTGAAGTACCTGCGCAACCCGGCCTACGCGTACGGGGACTGGCTGAGCGTCGGCCAGACCTCCAAGGGGGCCCGCTTCCTCGACAACCCGGGCGACCCGGAGAACTGGTCCAACAGCTACACCCAGTACATCGCAGAGGCGGCCTGGAAGAGCTACCAGATCCACGGTGGCCAGCCGGGCATCGCCGCCAACCTGGCCCGCTACGCCGAAGGTGACGTCAAGGGACAGCTCGCGCACTACGACCACGACAACAACAAGCTCATCGAGTACGACTGGGGCGCCCTGACGGGCAACGACGCCGACGCGGTCTCCTTCCACTGGAAGCCCGGCAACATGGACCGCGCCGAGTCCGCCTACCAGTACAGCGGTGCGCTCGCCGCCGCGCAGGCCTACGAGGCGACCGGCAACACGGCCAAGGCCACCGAGATGCGCACGCTCGCCAACCAGATCAAAGGCGCCATCGTCAACGTGCTCTGGAACCCCAACCGGCAGCTGTTCGAGCACCGGTTGAAGTCGACCAACGAATGGGTGCCCTGGAAGGAGATCAACAACTACTACCCGTTCTCGGTCGGAGCGGTCCCCAACACGGCAACGTACAAGCAGGCGTTGCGCCTTTACGACGACCCGGCCCAGTATCCGATCTTCCCCTTCTACACGGCCAACCAGGTCGACAAGAAGGCCGCCGCCGACGCGGGCAACCCGGGCTCGAACAACTTCTCCACCATCAACTCGACCGTCCAGTTCCGGCTGTACTCCTCGGTGCTGCGCAACTACTCCAACTCATGGATGAGCGCGACCGACTACAAGAAGCTCCTCTACTGGAACACCTGGGCGCAGTACGTCGGCGGCAACACCCAGTGGCCGGACGCCAACGAGTTCTGGGCCGACTGGAACGGCAGCTCCATCAACTACCGCTCCTGGATCCACCACAACATCCTGGGCAGCAGCAACTGGACCGTGATCGAGGACGTCGCCGGTCTGCGGCCCCGCAACGACGCCAAGGTCGAGCTCTCCCCCATCGACATCGGCTGGAGCCACTTCACCGTCAACAACCTCCGCTACCGGGGCGCCGACCTGTCCATCGTCTGGGACGACCCTGCCGACGGCGTGGTGCGCTACCCCGGGGTCCCCGAGGGGTACTCGATCTACGTCAACGGCAGCCGGGCCGCCACCGTCAGCTCGCTCGTGCCCTTCACCTGGGACCCGGCCACCGGTGACGTCACCACGAGCGGCACGGTCACCCACCACACGTCCGTCACCGGGCTGAAGGCCCCGAACCAGGTCGTCCAGGACAGCCCCCAGATGGTCGACATGCTCGCCAAGGCCGGCGTCGACCTGACGGCCGACCTCACCAACCTCGCCTCCGGGGCGACCGCCTCCGCCTCCCACACCGGGTCCGGCAGTGCCGCCTCCGGAGCGGTCGACGGCTATCCCACCAACGAACCCTTCTGGGGCGCGGGCGGCTCCCCCAACAGCCAGGACTGGTACGAGCTGAACCTCGGCACCGCCCGCACGCTCAACGAGGTGCGCCTGTACTTCAAGGACAGCCGCCCGGCCAGTACCACCTACCGGACCCCGTCGGCGTACACCATCCAGTACTACAACGGCAGTTCATGGGTGAGCGCACCCGGGCAGGCCAAGAGCCCGCCCGCGCCGCGGGCCAACTACAACGTGGTGCAGTTCCCGGCGATCAGCGCCCAGCGCATACGGGTCCTGGCCACCAACGCGTCCGGGGCGAAGACGGGCCTCACCGAGGTCAAGGTGTTCAACAGGGGCGGCGTGCAACCACCGGCCAACCAGGCAGGATCCGCGACGGCGTCCGCGTCACACACCTCTTCCTGGGAGAGCGTCGCCGCGGTCAACGACGGGATCGATCCGCCGTCGTCCAACGACACCGTGAATCCGCGCTGGGGGACCTGGCCGGAGACCGGCCAGCAGTGGGCGGAGCTGACCTGGCCGACCGCGAGGACCCTCGACAAGGCCGAGGTGTACTTCTTCGACGACGACCAGGGCATCGACATGCCCGCCTCATGGAAGCTGCAGTACTGGAACGGCAGCGCCTATGTCGACGTGCCCGGTGCGGGCGGCTATCCGCTGGCCAAGAACCAGTACAACACCATCACCTTCACCGCCACGAGCACTACGCGGCTACGGGTGCTGCTCACCGGGAACGGCACCAGATCCGTCGGTCTTCTGGAGGCGAAGGTGTACGGCCCCAGCGCGACCGCCAAGCGATGAGAGGTGTGCCCAAGTGACTCGTTCCAGATGCCTGTCCGTGCTCACCGCCGTGCTCGCCATGGTGGTCGCCTTCCTGGTGGCGCCGCCGCGCGCGGCCGCCGCCGTCACGTTCACCTCGACGGGGGTGAACCAGAACGGCGCCAACTGCCTTGATGTACCGGGCAGTTCGACGACCAACGGAACACAGCTCCGCGCCGGCACATGCGCCTCAAGCGCGAGCCAGTCCTTCGGCTTCACCCCGGTCGCGGGGACTGCCGACACCTACACGATCAGTACGCATGCCTCCGGCCAGTGTGTCGACGTGTACGGCGCGTCCACCGCGGACAACGCCACGATCATCCAGTGGACCTGCCACAACGGCACGAACCAGCAGTGGCGGCTCGTACCCGTGACCGTCAGTGGAACCGACAGGACGTTCAACCTCGTCTCCGTCGGCTCCGGCAAGTGCGTCGTGCCGAGCGGCGGTTCGTCGGCCTCGAACACGGGCCTGGTGCAGCTGCCGTGCGGTACCGGGAACGGCAGGGTGTGGCGCCTGCCCGGCTTCACCGGCGGCGGCACGACCCCGGGCACGTTCACCAACCCGCTCTCCCAGCGCGGGCCCGACCCCTGGCTGACGTACTACGACGGCTACTACTACCTCGCCACGACCACCTGGAACTCGACGGTCACCATGCGCAAGGCCGACACCCTGGCGGGCCTCGCCACGGCCACCGACCAGGTGATCTTCAACCTCACCAGGCCCAATGGCGCCGGCACGATGTGGGCCCCGGAGTTCCATCTGCTCGACGGTCCCAACGGGAAGCGGTGGTACTTCTACTACACGGCCGGGCGGGAGCCGTACGACCTGGGCACCCAGCGGATCCATGTCCTGGAGAGCGCGGGCCTGGACCCGATGGGCCCCTACAGCTTCAAGGCCGACCTGCTCGACCCGGCCCAGGACAACACCTGGGAACTGGACCCGGGCATCCTGAAGTTGAACGGTCAGCTCTATCTTCTCGGCACGTTCTACAACGGTTCGCAGCCGATGTTCATCCGGCCGCTGTCGAACCCGTGGACCGCGAGCGGCACCCGCCGGGTGCTGTCCACCCCGACCTACAGCTGGGAGACGGTGGGCGGCGCGGTCAACGAGGGCGCCGAGGTGCTCCAGCGGGGCGGCAAGACCTTCATCGTCTACTCCGCCAGCCACTGCTCCACGCCCGACTACAAGCTCGGGATGCTCACGTACAACGGCGGTGACCCGCTCAGCTCCTCCTCCTGGGTCAAGTCACCGAACCCGGTCTTCCAGCGGTCCAACGCCAACGGTGTGTACGGCCCCGGCCACAACGGCTTCTTCAAGTCGCCGGACGGGACCGAGGACTGGATCGTCTACCACGCGAACAACTCAGCGGGCGGTGGCTGCGACATGAACCGGTCCACCAGGGCGCAGAAGTTCACCTGGAACGCCGACGGCACACCGAACTTCGGCACACCGGTGGCTCTCGGCGTCACACTGACCGCACCGTCGGGCGAGTAGCGGTCGCTTCGGAATCAGTAGCTCCGCTCGCTCCGCAGACCGCCGGTTCGGGAACCACCACGTCCCGGACCGTCGGTTTGCGGATCAGGAGCAGTGCCGCGTCGTCGTGGAGGCGGCCGCCGACATGTGCCAACAGTTCGTCATGCAGCGCGGTGAGGGTACGGGCCGGCTCGTCGGACACGTGGCGTGCCAGCCCTTCGGCGAGCTGGTAGAACTCACGGCCGCGGTCGCGGGCCTCGGTGACCCCGTCGGTGTAGAGCAGCAGCTGGTCCCCGTCGGCGAACGGCACGACCTCCAGGGCCGGGGCGTGCTTCGCGAGGGCGCGCAGGCCGAGGGGCGGGGCCGGATGCGCGGGCTCCACCGACTCGACGCCTCCGGACGCGCGTATCAGCAGCGGAGGCGCGTGTCCGCAGTTCACCACCTCGAGCTGCCCGGCCTGTGAGTAGCCGGCGACCACGGCGGTGACGAAGTCGTCGCAACCGAGATTGCGCGCCAGGCTCCGCTCGATCCTGTCGATGACGGCGAGGAGATCCGGCTCGTCGTAGGCGGCCTCACGGAAGACACCGAGCACCAGCGCGGCGGTCCCCACGGCCGGCAACCCCTTGCCTCGCACATCGCCGACGATCAGCCGCACTCCGTAAGGGGTGGGTATCAGTGCGTAGAGGTCCCCGCCGATTCGGGCCTCTGCCGCCGCGGCGCTGTAGCGGACGGCCACCTGGAAGGGACCGACAGTCGCGGGTACGGGCTTCAGGAGCGCGTGCTGGGCGGTCTCCGCGACCGAGCGGACGGCAGCGAGCACCCGGTCACGGCGCCCGCGCAGCGCGCTGGCCAGGCCACTCGCCACAGTGACGGCGGCCAGGGCGGAAAGTACGGCTGCCAGCTCGGAAGCCGGAACGCCGTCCCGGGCTCCGAGCGTCGCACCGAGCACCCCGGCGAGGAGACCGACGCACACGACACCGCGCGGCCCGTTCGTGGTGGCGGCCAGTGCGGGCCCGGCCGCGAGGAGGGGCAGCCAGACCATCCCGGCTCCGCCGACGAAGTCGGCGAGCACGACGGCGGAGACGATCAGGACGGGCAGTGCGTGCAGTACGGGCGTCCCGGCGGCCAGCCGTGCGGTGGCCCGGCCGCGCGCCGAAGTTCGGGAATCGGTCACCCGGTTCCCGAGTGTCCGTATGGACCGGTGGTTTCCACCATGATCACGGGCCTGACTCATACTTCGTCCGCTGTCCTCACCTGTGCGCGACGCACATTCCTGAAATGCCGGTTTCATCCAGGAAACGGTGTTGGCCCGGACCTCACAAGAAGCTGATTTTCAGATAGTGAGCGACAGCCCTCTGGTCACGCGGTTCGCGGTCGGGATCAGCCGCGCCCGGACGTCCCGCACCCGGGAAAGCCGTTCCACCGGCATCGAGACACCGAGCGAGCCCAGCGTGTCCCCGCTGTAGACGGGCACGGCGACGCAGACCGTGCCCAGCGCGTACTCCTCAAGATCCGTGACGGCCGGGGCCACGGGTGAGGTGTCCAGGCGCCGGAGCAGTTCCGGTCTGCTGGTGATCGTCCGCGGTGTGAGGTCGGCGAGGTGGTGCCTGGAGAGGTAATCCTTGCGGTTCTCCTCATCCAGTTCTCTGAGCACGGCCTTGCCCAGCGCGGTGGCGTGGCCCGCGTCCTCGAATCCCACCCAGAGGTCGACGCGCGGCGCCCGGGGGCCGTCGACGATCTCCGCGACCCGGATCTCGCCCTCCTCGTAGAAGGTGAGGTAGGCGGCGGTCGCGAGCTCGTCGCGCAGCGCGGCGAGCACGGGTCGGACACGGCTGAGCAGCGCCTGGCCACGGCCCGTGCTCTGCATCACCTGCAGCTTGTCGCCCAGGACGAAGCCGCCGTCGTCCAGCTTCCGCAGGTATCCGTCGTGGACCAGCGTCCGCAGCAGGTGATACGCGGTGGCCAGGGGCAGGCCCGTCTCCCGCGCCAGCTGCTTCGCGGGCGCCCCGTTCTGGTGCGCGCTGACGGCTTCCAGGAGGCGAAAGGCCCGCTGGACGGACGTGATGAGGGTGGGGCTGTCGTGCGCACCCATACGACCAGCGTGCGCCAGACGGCCGACGCGGGCAAGGCGAGCACGGCCCTGCGCGCGAAGCCCTACACGCGAGTGACGAGGATCCCGTCGGCGTCGCTGTAGAGATGGCAGCCGGGCGTGAAGGTCACCCCGCCGAACGAGACCTCGACGTCCCTGTCCCCGACACCCTCCTTACGGCTCTTCCGAGGGTTGGATCCCAGGGCCTTCACACCAATGTTGATCTTCGACAGTGCCTCGACATCGCGGACGGCGCCATTGATGACGACGCCCTCCCAGCCGCTGGACGCGCCCAGGTCCGCGATGAGATCCCCCATCAGAGCGGCGGCCAGCGAGCCACCACCGTCGACGACGAGCACCCGCCCCGCGCCGGGCTCCCCGAGGGTGGCCTTGAGGATCACGTTGTCCTCGTGGCACCTCACGGTCGTGACGGCACCCTCGAACGACGTCCGGGCACCGAAGATCCGGAACTGGGTGGTGCACGACTGGAGGTCGTCACCGTGCTCGTCGTAGAGGTCGGCTGTGGGCTTCATCGGATTCCTCTCGCGGAGACTCAGGCACCCTGGAGCGGCCCGCCAACGCCCGACAAGCCGCCGGCCAAAGCCTACGGCGACACGGCCGCCGACTCCGTGCCCCCCTCACTGGCTTCCGCCAAGGGACCACGAGGGCCGTCCACAGGGCCGGTCGCCCAGTCCGGAGTCGCCGCGGCCGCCGACGGGGAGGCGCGCGAGGCACCGAACCGACCCACGCGCTCCCTGTGCTTCTGCTCACACCGGCGCTGCCTCCTGTAATTTACTAGGACGTCCTACTATCTAGTCAGTCAGCGTTACCCTGACCTGTCTGGGAAGGCCCCCATGAGCGACCTGCACCGCCCCGTGCACCCCATCCGTCTGGTCACCGCGTCGGCGCTGTTCGACGGGCATGACGCCTCGATCAACATCATGCGGCGGATCTTCCAGTCCCAAGGGGCCGAGGTGATTCATCTCGGACACAACCGGTCGGTGCAGGAGGTCGTGGACGCGGCGCTCGAGGAGGACGCGCACGGTGTGGCGGTCTCGTCCTACCAGGGCGGGCACGTGGAGTACTTCGAGTACCTGGTCGACTCGCTGCGCCGGCAGGGAGCCGAGCACGTCCGGGTGGTGGGCGGCGGGGGCGGTGTCATCGTGCCCGAGGAGATCGTCCGGCTGCGCAACAGCGGGGTGACCATCTTCTCCCCGGAGGACGGCCAGCGCATGGGCCTCGCCGGAATGGTCAACACGGTGGTGAAAGACTGCGACTTCGACCTCTGGGACGGCAAGCCCGCCGACGCGGCCGCCGTGCTCGCGGGCGACCGGTTCGCGATCGCCCGCGCCATCACGGGCGCGGAACTCGGCAAGCTGCCCCCGGACTTCCTGGATCAGCTGCGTGCCGCCGGGGCCGCGCGCAGCACGCCGGTGGTCGGCATCACCGGCACCGGCGGCTCGGGCAAGTCGTCGCTGACCGACGAGCTGGTGCGCCGGTTCCGTCTCGACCAGCAGGACAAGCTGCGGATCGCGGTGATCGCGGTCGACCCGACGCGACGTCGCGGCGGCGGTGCACTGCTCGGTGACCGGATCCGTATGAACTCCCTCGACGGGAACCGGATCTTCTTCCGGAGCCTGGCCACCCGCGGCAGCCACGAGCTGCCCGAGCACCTCTCCGAGGTGATCGACGTGGTCAAGGCCGCCGGCTTCGACCTGGTGATCGTGGAGACACCGGGCATCGGCCAGGGCGACGCGGCGATCGTGCCGTTCGTCGACACCTCGATGTACGTGATGACGCCGGAGTTCGGCGCCGCCTCGCAGCTGGAGAAGATCGACATGCTCGACTTCGCCGACGTCGTGGCGATCAACAAGTTCGAGCGGCGCGGCGCCAAGGACGCGCTGCGCGACGTGGGACGCCAGCTGGTCCGTAACCGTGAGGCGTTCGGGAAGCGGCCCGAGGACATGCCGGTCCTCGGCACCTCGGCGGCCACGTTCAACGACGACGGTGTCACCGCGCTCTACCAGTACGTGAAGGCGGCGCTGGCCGAGCACGGGCTGCCGTTGTCCGAGGGCACGCTGCCGCCGGTCGACGTGCGCCACTCCTCCGGCATCCGGCAGGTGGTTCCCGCGGACCGGGTGCGCTACCTCGCCGAGATCACCGACTCGGTCCGCGGGTACCACGCCGCCACCGAGCTGCTGGCCGAGGCGGCCCGGCGGGTGCAGCGCCTGGAGGCGGTCGAGGGCGAGCTGGTCGCGGCCGGCTCCGAAGCGGGGAACGTCCAGTCGCTGCTCGACGGCGCCCGCAAGCAGCTCCCTGAGGATGTGAGGGAGCAGATCGCGAACTGGCCCTCCGTCGTGGCCTCGTACTCCGGCGACGAGCTGGTCGTGAAGTCGCGGGACAAGGAGATCCGGACCAGGCTGACGCGCGAGTCCCTTTCGGGCAACAAGATCCCGCGTGTCTCACTGCCCCGGTTCACCGACCACGGGGAGTTGGTGCGGTTCTGGCGGCGGGAGAACCTGCCGGGCCACTTCCCGTTCGCCGCCGGGGTGTTCCCCTTCAAACGCGACGGTGAGGATCCGGCGCGGATGTTCGCCGGCGAGGGAGACCCGTTCCGCACCAACCGCCGCTTCAAGCTGCTGTCCGAGGGCCAGCCGGCCACCCGGCTGTCCACGGCCTTCGACTCGGTCACCCTCTACGGCCGTGACCCGGACGAGCGTCCCGACATCTACGGCAAGGTCGGCACCTCCGGGGTGTCGGTGGCGACCCTGGACGATATGAAGACCCTCTACGACGGCTTCGACCTGATCGCTCCGACGACCTCGGTGTCGATGACGATCAACGGCCCGGCCCCCACCGTGCTCGCGTTCTTCCTGAACACCGCCATCGACCAGCAGATCGAAAGGTTCCGCACCGCCGAGGGCCGCGACCCCTCCCCCGAGGAGACGGCCGGACTGAGTGCCCACGCACTGGCGAACGTGCGCGGCACGGTGCAGGCCGACATCCTCAAGGAGGACCAGGGGCAGAACACCTGCCTGTTCTCCACCGAGTTCTCCCTGCGGATGATGGCGGACATCCAGGAGTGGTTCATCGCCAACAAGGTCCGCAACTTCTACTCGGTGTCCATCTCCGGCTACCACATCGCCGAGGCCGGGGCGAACCCCATCAGCCAGCTCGCCTTCACCCTCGCCAACGGCTTCACCTACGTGGAGGCCTACCTCGCACGGGGTATGCACATCGACGACTTCGCCCCCAACCTGTCGTTCTTCTTCTCCAACGGCATGGACCCGGAGTACTCGGTCCTGGGCCGGGTCGCCCGCCGGATCTGGGCCGTCGCGATGAAGGAGAAGTACGGCGCGGGCGAGCGCAGCCAGAAGCTCAAGTACCACGTCCAGACCTCCGGACGCTCCCTGCACGCCCAGGAGATGGACTTCAACGACATCCGCACCACGCTGCAGGCGCTCATCGCCATCTACGACAACTGCAACAGCCTGCACACCAACGCCTACGACGAGGCCGTGACCACCCCCACCGAGGACTCCGTCCGCCGGGCCCTGGCGATCCAGCTCATCATCAACCGTGAGTGGGGTCTCGCCATGAACGAGAACCCCCTCCAGGGCTCGTTCATCATCGACGAACTCACCGACCTGGTCGAAGAGGCCGTCCTCCAGGAGTTCGAGCGGATCAGCGAGCGAGGCGGCGTGCTCGGCGCCATGGAGACCGGCTATCAGCGCGGCCGCATCCAGGACGAGTCGATGCTCTACGAGCAGCGCAAGCACGACGGCACCCTGCCCCTCATCGGCGTCAACACCTTCCGCAACCCCCACGCGGACACCGCCGAACCCGTCGTCATCGAGCTGGCCCGTGCCACGGAGGAGGAGAAGCAGTCGCAGCTGGAGCGTGTGCGCGACTACCAGTCCCGCCACCGCGACCCGGCCCACGCGGCCCTGTCCGCCCTCAAGGACGCGGCCGTCAGCGGCGACAACGTCTTCGCCGTCCTCATGGAGACCGCCCGCGTCTGCTCGCTCCAGCAGATCACCGACGCCTTCTTCGAGGTCGGGGGCCAGTACCGCCGCAACGTCTGATCCGGCACCGGTCACCAACCGTCAAGTGCTCGGCTCCGGTGACCTCGGCATGCATGCGCAGGGGTGTCCGAAGAGGAACGGGACGGTGGTAATGCACCTGAAGGGAGATGGTCATCCCCGTCGCCCCGTCGCCCCGGCGGCGGGGGCAGGCCCCACCCCATCAGCTCGTCCGGAGCTGACTGTCGCGGGGATGAACTACTCGTGCTGCCAGAAGCGTTGACGATCCAATGGGTCAATGACAACGTTTCCATAGCCGCATCCTTGGAGGCGCTCCCCATGCCCATGTTTCCCTCTCGGCGAGTGATGGTCGGTTCCGGCCTGGCCGCGATGACAGCGATGGCCACCGCACCGGCGGCCGCGGCGGAGCGCCCGGGCCCGGCCCGGGCGCTGTCGCGCGCCATCGCCGCGTACTCCGCGATCGAGAGACACTTCGGCACGAATGACGGTTCCGGGCTGGTCCGCGAGCAGTATCCGGCGGCTGCCGACGACAGGCCGTACTCGTACGAATGGCCCTTCTCGCAGGTGCACATCGCCGCGCTCGATCTCACGGCCGCGGACGCGACGTACGAGGCGGAGCTGGCCCGACGGTCAAGATCGCAGGAGCACTTCTGGAACGCCGGCGGAGGCACGACCGGGCTTCCCGGATACGACTCCTACCCCGTCGCCCCGTACGGCTCGGGCGGCGACATGTTCTACGACGACAACGAATGGGTCGGCCTGGCGAAGGTCCAGCGTCATCTGCAGACCGGGGACGCCGCCGCGCTGGCCCGCGCGAAGGAGATCTTCGCCCTGGTCAAGTCCGGCTGGGACACCGATACGAGCCACGCCGCACCCGGCGGAGTCTTCTGGGCCCAGGCCGACTGGAGCCACGACCGCAACACCGTCTCGAACATGCCGGGTGCCCAACTCGCCCTGCGCCTGCACCAGATCACCGGCAAGGCCGACTATCTGCACTGGGCGAGACGCTTCTACGACTGGACGAACACGCATCTGCAGAGCCCCGGCGGCCTGTACTGGGACCACCTCGACCTCGAGGGCACCATCGAGAAGACCTTCTGGTCCTACAACCAGGGCGTGCCGGTCGGCGTCAACGTTCTCCTCTACGAGGTCACCCGCGACCGCGCCTATCTGCGCCGGGCCGAGCGGATCGCCGAGGCCGCGTACGACTACTACGTCACGCAGGGGCGGCTGTTCGCGCAGCCCGTGTTCTTCAACTCGATCTTCTTCAAGAACCTGCTGCTCCTGGAGTCGGCGACCAGGAAGGACAAGTACCACCAAGCGATGGCGGACTACGCCGACCAGGTGTGGTCCACGATGCGCGACCCCGCCACCGGCCTCGTGCACTTCAATGCGGCCGGCGGTACGGAAGCTATCCAGCAGGCCGCGTTCGCGCAGATCTACGCCGTGCTCGCGTGGCCCCGCGCCAAGTGGCGGACGCTCTACTGACTACTGGTGCCCGATCTCTCCCGTGCCGCGCGCGATCAGCTGGACCGGGAGGACGACACGGCGGGAGGGGGCGTCGTCGCCGTTGATGCGGTCCAGCAGAAGGTGGGCGGCATGGCGGCCGAGTTCCTCGGTGTCGGAGGTGACCACGGTGACCGGGGTGGGGAGCATGTCGGCCAGTTTGAAATCGTCGAAGCCGACGAGCGCGACGGTGGTCTGGAGCTGCCGGCAAGCGCGCAGGACGCCCTCGGTGAGGAAGCCCGTGGTGGAGAAGACCGCGGTGGGTGGACGGTCGGAGGTGAGCAGGGTGTGGGTGGCGGACTCGGCCTCCTCGGCGGTGCCGCGGCTCAGGGCGACGACCAGGTCGTTGTCGGGGCTGATGCCGCTGCGGCGGAGGGCCTTGCGGTAGCCGCGCAGCCGTCGGCCGGTGCTGTAGTAGGAGGGGGCGACGAGGATCGCGATCCGGCGGTGGCCCTGGTCGATGAGGTGCTGGGTGGCCTTGTGTCCGCCGTCCTCGTTGTCGACGAGCACGACGTCGGCCTCGGCGCCCGTGGCCGGCCGGTCGACGAAGACGATGGGCACGTGGTCGTGGCCGTTGATCTCGTTGAGGAACGCGTGGTCGCCCTGGTCGGGGACGATGATGAGCCCGGCGACACGGCGCCCGATCAGCTCGCCCACGGCACGGCGTTCGACCTCGGGGTCCTCGTCGGCCGTGCTGAGGAGGACCGCGTAACCGGCCTGGCTGGCGACCTCGACGGCGGCCTTGGCGAGGGACGCGTAGAACGGGTTGGTGAGGTCGCCGAGCAGCAGCCCGACGGTCATCGAGTTCTGTCCGGGACGCAGCGAGCGCGCGATCTCGTTGCGCTGGTAACCGATCGCGCTGATAGCCGCGTTCACCCGCTCGGCCGTCTCCTCGCGAACCGTTCCGATGCCGTTGACGACGCGGGAGACGGTGACGACGGCGACTCCGGCCCGCTCCGCGACATCGCGCATCGTGGGCCGGGCGTTCTGCTGGTGCGGAGGACGACTGCTCACGTGAGTTGAAGACCAACCTTCCATCGCGTACCGGGGGCCGGGACCGCCCTCAGGATACGTTTCGGGCCCCGGCCCGCCGCTCGGTCCGCGTCGCTAACCGTTGTTCTTGATCACATCGTTGATCTTGTCGGTCATCGTCTGGAGGTCGGAGAGCGGCTTCTTGCCGTTGAGGATGTCCGGCCAGTAGGCGGTGATCAGGTCGTTCGACTGGCTGGCCCACTGGGTGGTGAAGCGCACGCCGATGGTGGTCTTTGTGTTCAGTCCCGCCTTGACGGTGGACGCGACGGTCGTCTGGCCGGACTTGTCGAGGGCGCCGAAGTAGGCGTTCTGGGCCGAGAGGTAGGCCGGGGCCGCGACCGGGGAGTCGGGCAGCACCTTGGTCCACACGGTGGAGTCGAGGTACTTGAGGACCTTGAAGGTGGCGTCCGCGTTCTGGGTGTACGACGGGGTGCAGATGCCCACGGCGTCGTACAGGGTGGCCGGCTCGGTCACCTGGGGAAGGGGCGCGAACCCGTACTTGATCTTCGGCTTGTCGGTGAGGAAGCCGGCGGCCAGCCACTGGCCGCTCCACAGCATCGGGATCTGTCCGGCGGCGAACAGCGCCTGCTGGTTGCTGATGTCGTAGCCGGGAGGTGCGATGGCCCCGCTCTTGATCCCTGCCACGACCTTGCGGACGCCTTCGGTGTATGTCGCGTCGATGGTCGTCCTGGTGGGCTGGTGGACGGAGTCGGCGAACGGCGCGCCGCCCGCGGACAGCGCGTACGTGCTGAGGGAGAAGGGGCCGTCCGTGGAGGTCAACGCGTCGGCGACCAGGCCGTACTTGGCGCCTTTCGCGTGCAGTTCGGCGGCGGCGTCGAACATCTGGTCCCAGGTCCACCCGGCGGCGGGCACGCTGATGCCGGCGGCCTTGAAGGCGTCGACGTCGTACCAGATGCCGTACGTGTTCAGCAGCGAGGGGACACCGCCGATCTTGCCGTCGGCGGTCTTCCAGTTCTTCATGGTGGACGAGACGAAGCTGCTCGCGCCGAAGTCGCTGGAGCCGGAGAGCCGGGAGGACCAGTCGGTGAGCAGGCCCTGGTTGGTGTACTGCTGCTCGGTGTCGTTGCCGCACCAGAACAGGTCGGGCAGTTTCTTGGCCTGGGTCAGGGCAGCGAGCTTGTCGCTGTAGTTGCCGTTGGGTGTGTCCACGCGCTTGACGGTGATGTTCGGGTCGTGGAAGCCGGTCAGCGCCTTGTCGATGGCCTTGTTGGTGGCGGCGGACTCCCAGGTCATGAGGGTGACCGTCGCCTTGCCGTCCGACTGCTCCCCGGACGAGCCGCCGCAGGCCGCCGTCGCGAGCAGTCCCCCCGCCGTCAGCAACGCTCCGGCGAGACGGATCAATCGTTTCATCATGGCCTCCTGATACCTGGCTGGTACACGGCTCGTTGGTGGGTCGGGGTGTGGATCAGCGCTGGTTGACGGTGCCCAGAGCGCTCAGGCCCTGGATGAAGTAGCGCTGGGCGACGAAGAACACGGCCAGTGGCGGGAGCATGTAGAGCAGGTTGGTGGCCATGTAGAGGTTCCAGTCCGGGGTCTGGCCGGCGAACTGGGAGGCGAAGGAGGCCATGCCGACGCTCAGCGGCCATTTCTCCGACGAGTACAGATAGATGAGCGGGTTCAGGTAGTCGTTCCAGGACATCTGGAAGGCCAGGATTGACATCGTTATCCAGGCAGGCTTGGTGATCGGGAGCATGACGCTGACGAAGATCCGGACGTGTCCCGCGCCGTCGACCTTCGCCGCCTCGTCGATGGAATGAGGGATCGACAGGAAGTACTGGCGGGCAAGGAAGATGAAGAGCGGATTGCCGCCCAGGAAGGCCGGGACGATCAGCGGCAGCCAGGTGTCGTACCAACCGATGTCCTTGAACAGCTGGAACAGCGGGATGATGCCGACCACCGGGGGCAGCAGCATGCTGCCGACGAAGACGTAGAACCACACCTTCCGGCCGGGGAAGCGCACCCGGGCCAGGGCGTAGCCGGCCATCATCGAGGTCATCACGCCGCCGATCACCGACAGGCCGGTGATGACGACGGAGTTCAGCAGCAGGCGCGGGAAGTGGATGACCTTCGGCCCGTCGATGAAGTTCTTGAAGTGGAACTCGTGGGGCAGCAGTCTCGGCGGGACCTCGAAGACCGCCGAGGGGCCCTTCAGCGCGACGGTGAGCATCCACAGGATGGGCAGGATCATCACCGAGCTGATCAGCAGCGCGACGGCGTACCAGGACGCCGTGCGTACGGTCCTGCCGCGCGGCTTCGCCGGCGGGACTCTTGTCGGCGCCTTCGTCGGCGCCCTCGTGACGTCAGGAGACGTGGTCACTGTAGGTCCAAATCGACGAGAAGCGGGCGGTGGCGGCGATCACGACGACGATGACGAGGAAGAGCACCCACACCTGGGCGGAGGCGTAGCCGAACTGGGAGACCTGACCGAGTTTGGGGAAGCCGTTGCCGTAGATCGACAGCATCAGGGTCCTGGTGCTGAACCCGGGACCGCCCAGGCCGTCCGGCGAGAGGATCTTCGGCTGGTTGAACGCCTGAAGCGCCGTCACCATCTGCAGGACCACCTGCAGCATCATGATCGGGCTGATCAGCGGCAGGGTGATCCGGAAGAACACCGTGCGGGGGCCGGCGCCGTCGAGCCTGGCCGCTTCGTACAGTTCGGTGGGGACCGCCTGGAGCGCGGCGAGGAAGATGATCATCGTGGCGCCGACGCTCCACAGCATGACGATCACGATCGAGGGCATCGCCGAGTTCTCACCCGACAGCCACTCACTGGTGGGCAGGTGGAGCCAGTCCAACACCTGGTTGGCCAGGCCGACTTGGGGGTTGAACACAAACTTCCAGAGCGTGATCGTGGCCACCACGGGCAGCACGACCGGCAGGTAGCACAGGGTGCGCAGCAGGCTGACACCCCGCATCCGCTGGTTGCAGAACACCGCCAGGGCCAGCCCGATGGCCAGCGACAGCGGCACGTACAGGACGACCAGCAGCAGCGTGGCGCGCACCGACGGCCAGAAGGACGGGTCGGTGGTGAACATCCTGCGGAAGTTGTCGAGGCCGATGAACTTCGGGTCCGACAGGCCGTTGTAGCTGGTCAGCGCGAAGTAGGCGGACCGGAACAGCGGGTAGAGGACGAACGCCGTGAAGCCGATGACCGCCGGTGCCAGGAACACGTACGCGGCCACGGTGTCCGAGGACCGCTTGCGTCGCCGTCGCCAGGGTCGTCCGAAACGCCCCGGGCTCCCCCGGCCTGGCGGCCGATCCACGAGTGGTGCGGTGGTTCGCGCCTCTTGGTGCGGAGCGGCTGTCACACGCGCTCACCTTCTTCCTCCGAGGAGTCGGCGATCACTCGGACCGGGCGGACCCGACCGTCTGGTGGCCTCCAGCCCCTTCAAGGTAACGTTTCCATTCCCTGTTGATCACACGGTGGCGCACGCCCCAGAGGGAGTCAAGAGGCGCGATGGTAACGTTTCCCAGGCCAACATCCGGAACAGTGTGGGCGGTTCCGGAGTCGCTGAGGACACTCGGAAGCCGGCTGGCCACCGAACTGCGCGGCAGCCCGGCAGCGGACATCGTCGAGAGTTGCCTGACCAACACATGGACCACATCGATGAGTTGGGGCACCCCGCCGTCTGATGCCCCGGGAGTGCCGGAGGTCTTCGTCAGGACCGGAGACATTCCGGCGATGTGGCTGCGGGACAGCACGGCCCAGGTCCGCCCCTACCTCGCCGTGGCCAAGGATCCCGAGGTCGGCGACGTCCTCGTCGGCGTCTCGCGTCGACAGATCCGCTGCGTCCTGCTGGACCCGTACGCCAACGCCTTCAACGACGGACCCACCGGTACGCACGGCGAGCCCGCCGACCGGCCCACGCCCGGGGCATGGGTGTGGGAGCGCAAGTACGAACTCGACTCCCTATGCGCTCCGTTGCAGTTGGCGTACGCGATCCGGCGGGCAACGGGCCGCGAGGACCACCTCGACGACGCCTTTCACCGCGCCGCCTGGACGATCGTACGGCTGTGGCGGGCGGAACAGTCCCACACGCACTCGCCCTACTGGTTCGTCCGGCCGTCAGGCCCCTTCGCCGGTGACAGCCTTCCCCAGGGCGGCCGCGGAGCCGGCGTCCGGCGAAACGGTATGACGTGGTCGGGCTTCCGGCCGAGTGACGATCCCTGCCGGCACGGCTACCTCGTCCCGGCCAACGCCCTGGCGTCGGCGAGCCTGCACGGCCTGGCCGAACTGGCCTCGTCCGCTCTCCGCGACACGGAACTCGCCCGCGAGTCCCGGAGGTTGGCCGCCGAGATCGACGCCGGAATCCTGGCGCACGCGGTGGTCGAGGCCGACGGCGCATCCGTACTCGCCTACGAGGTGAACGGCCTCGGCGCGGTGCTGCTCGGCGACGACGCCAACCTGCCCAGTCTGCTGAGCCTCCCCCTGAGCGGCTGGTGCGCACCGGAGGACCCTCTCTATCAAGCGACCCGGCGTCTGGTGCTCTCCGAGGCGAACCCTTCGTTCTTCGGCGGCAGGTACGCGTCCGGTGTCGGCAGTACGCATACACCGGACGGTCACGTCTGGCCGCTGGCGATCGCCACCGCCGGCCTGACCGGCGACGAGAACGCCGCGGCCCGGGCCCTGGAGACACTGGCCGCCACGACCGGCGGCACCGGCCTGATGCACGAGAGCTTCCATGTCGACGACCCCGGCCGGTTCACCCGGCGCTGGTTCGGCTGGGCCAACGCCTTGTTCTCCGAACTCGCCCTCGATCTGTGCGCGGAAGGCGTACGGCAGCTGTTTCCCGTGCACCCGCGGGCCCTGCCGGCTACGCCGAGCGCGAGCGGCAGGCCCGCCTGACCTGCGTCAGTCGTCGGCGTCAGCGTCGGGAGGACAGCTCGGCCGGTCCGGCGGCGCCAGGACGGCGACGCTGCCACTCGGCCATTCCGGATCCGTACGCCGCGCCTTCGCCGCGCCTTCGCCGCGCCTGAACCGTCGCCGTCCCGCACCCCGCCTGCGTATATGCGCCCGCGCAGGCGCCGAGGGTCCGTCGCGGATCGTGCTGCGCTGGAGGGACAACGCGCCCGAAGACGCGCGGATCAAGGCTGGGATGTCGGGGCGGGTGCTGGAGCACGCGTATGGGGTGCGCCGGCCGGAAGGCCGCGGGGACGGGCCAGGGCCGCTGCTTGGGTGGTCCCCGCGGCTTCAACGCCGTCGGAATCGGCTCAGAGCAGCCTGTCCTTCGCCTTGTAGTAGGCGCCGCCGAAAGGCAGGAACCAGGGCGTGCCGTTGTAGAAGGGGACGGGGACTTTCGGGAAGCCGAATCCGCGCAGCGGGTTGGCCTCGGGCTTGCCGTCCATCATCTCGGCGACCGTCCGCCCCATGTACGTGGCCATCTGGACGCCGTGGCCGCAGTAACCCATGGAGTAGTACAGGCCGTTGACTTCACCGGCGTGCGGGATGCGGTCCCAGGAGAAGCCGACCATGCCGCCCCACACGTAGTCGATCCGCGTCCCGGCCAACTGCGGGAAGATCTCCGTCATCTCCCGCTTGAGGATGTCACCGCTCTTGATGTCGGAGGCCGGGTTGGAGGGGGCGAAGCGGGCCCGGCCGCCGAAGGCGAGGCGGTTGTCCGGGGTGAGGCGGACGTAGTGGCCGACGTTCTTGTGGGCGACCAGCAGGCGGCCGTTCGGGATGAGCTCCTTGGCGCGTGCCTCCCCCAGCGGCTCGGTGACGATGATGAAGCTGCCGACGTTGATCAGCCGCTTGCGGAACCACGGCATCGACTTGTCGGTGTAGGCGTCCGTCGCCGCCATGACCTGCTTGGCACGGATGGTGCCGTTCATGGTCTCCACCAGAAAGCCTCCGCCGGACAGGCGGGTGAGGCCGGTGGCGGCGTTGCGCTCGTGGATCTCGGCGCCGGCGCGCTCGGCGGCGTCTGCCAGGCCGCCGACGAACTTGCCCACGTGCAGGCCCGCGCTGAGCGGGTCGAGCAGGGCACCGTGGTAGTAGTCCGTGCCGAGTTCGGCCCGCAGTTCGCTCCTGCTCAGGACGACCGTCTCGTGGCCGAAGTTCTCGGCCAGATCGCGCTGTTTGGCCCGCAGGCCCTCGAAGTGCCCGGGCTTGCAGACCGCGCCGAGGCGCCCGGAGCGGTTGAAGTCGCAGTCGATGTTCTCGGTGTGGGTGAGTTGCTCGACGACGTCGACCGCCTCGCGGAAGGCGTCGTACAGCTCACGGGCCCGCTCCTGCCCGTAGCGCTTGCGCGCGTCGGCGGGGCTGATGGTGATGCCCTGGGTGCACATGCTGCCGTTGCGCCCGGAGGCGCCCGAGCCCACCTTGTCCTTCTCGACCAGGACGACCCGGGCGCCCTTGCGGGCGGCGTGATAGGCGGTGGACAGGCCGGTGAGACCGCCGCCGATCACCACCACGTCCGCCTCGTCGGGCAGGTCCTTTCCGGAACGGTCGGGGAAGGCGGGGGCTGTGTCCAGCCAGTAGGGGATCTGCTTCATGGCGTGCGTCCTCTTGTTCTCGGTCTGTTTCGCCGTTGCGCTTCGGTCAGCAGCCGAGCAGTTTCGGCAGGCCCGACAGGTCCCGCAGCTCGTCGTACGGCTGGTAGTCGGCGCTGCCGGGGCGGCCGTAGCGGTTGATCCACACCCGGCGCTTCAGACCGAGGTCGCGGGTCGGGATGTGGTCGTACTCCCAGCCCTGGGCGGTGTGGATGACCTGGGACGGCTCGACGCCCATGGTCTTGAAGGCGTACTCGAAGGTCTGGCGGTCCGGCTTGTAGGCGCCGGCCTGCTGGGCGGTGATGACATGGTCGAACTCGACGCCGATGTTCTCCACGTTGCGCGCGATCAGGTTGTCGTCGGTGTTGGAGATGATGGCGATCTCGTACTTAGTCTTCAGGGCGCGCAGCGCGTCCGGAACCTCCGGGAAGGGGCCGAAGGTGGGGACGGCCTCGACGAGGGCGTCCCCGTCGGAGTCGCGGTACGCCAGGCCGTGCAGACGCATGGCGTTGCGGAGGCTGGAGTGCAGGATCTCGTGGTACGGACGGTAGGCCTCCAGGACGGCCTGGAACCGCATGACGCGGAAGTCGTCGAGGAACTCGTCGACGTCCAGGTTGTCCAGGTCCAGCCGGTCTTCGAGGACCTTCAGGGTCGTGGGGGCGAGTTCGAAGTTGATCAGGGTCGCATAAGCGTCGAAGGTGACGATCTCTCGCATGGTGTTCGCCTCAGTCTCGCGGGTTTCCGGATTTTCCAGGGGGTGGGGTGGGGGCTTCAGACGACGCGTTCACCGGGGGTGACGATCGCGTCGAGTGCGGTCAGGTCGGCCGGGTCGGGGGTCCAGTCGGCCGCCGCCGCGTTGGCGGTGACCTGTTCGGGCGTCATGGCGCCGCAGATGACGGAGCCGACGGCGGGGAGCGCGGCCAGTGCCCCCACGGCGACCTGGAGGAGGGTGAGTCCTCGTTCGGCGCCGTACGCGGTGAGCGCCTCGGCCTTGTCGAAGGCCGCGTCGGTGAGCCAGCCCTGCCGCCAGGACAGCCGGCTACCGGGCGGGAGCTCCTCTCCGCGCCGGTACTTTCCGCTGAGCAGGCCGTTGGCCAGCGGGTAGTACGGCAGGAGGCCGATGCCGTGGCCGACGCAGGCGGGGACGACGTCCTTCTCCACAGCGCGGTCGAGCAGGTGGTATCGGGCCTGGACCGACACGAAGGCGTCCGTGAGGACCTCGGCCGGGAAGTTGGAGCAGCCGATGTACCGGATCTTGCCCTCGTCGACCAGTTCCCGGAGCGCGGCCACCGTCTCCTCCAGCGGAGTGACGCCGTCCGGCTCGTGGTACTGGTACAGATCGATGCGGTCGGTGCCGAGCCGCCGCAGCGACGCCTCGACGGCGTACCGGAGGTAGGCACGTGCCCCGCGCGGCCCGTACAGGTCCGCGTCTCTGCTCATCTCCATGCCGAACTTGGTGGCCAGCACGACTTCGTCGCGGCGCCCCTTGAGGGCGGCGCCGAGGAGCCGTTCGCCGTCACCGCGCCCGGTGCCGCTCTCCCCGAACCCTCCGTACATGTCGGCGGTGTCGAAGAGGGTGATCCCCGCGTCGAGAGCCGCGTGGACGACGGCCTTCGTTCCGTCCTCGTCGAGTCGGGAGCCGAAGTTGTTGCCGCCGACGCCCACCACGGAGACGGCAGGGCCGCGTTCACCGAGCGCGCGGTATCTCATGACCGGCTCCCGAAGCCGATGCAGACGTTCTTGGTCTGCGTGTAGCTGTCGAGTGCCGCGAGGCCCTTCTCCCGGCCCCAGCCGCTGTGCTTGTAGCCGCCGAAGGGCAGTTCCACGCCGGTGCCGACGCCGGTGGCGTTGACGTAGACCTGGCCGGCCCGGATGCCCTCGGCGAGCCGCATCGCCTTGTCGATGTCACGGGTCCAGACGTAGGACGCGAGGCCGTACGGGCTGTCGTTGGCGATGTCCAGGGCCTCGTCGGCGTCGTCGAACTCGATGACGGTGATGACGGGGCCGAAGATCTCCTCGCGGGCGCACCGGGCGTCGTTGGTCAGGCCCGTGAGCACGGTCGGTTCGACGTAGTAGCCGTCGGCCAGGGCCGGTTCGGACGGGGCGCGGCCTCCGGCCCGTGCCACGGCGCCCTCCTCCCGGGCCAGGTCCAGGTAGCCCAGCACCCGGTCGCGCTGCCGGGCAGCGACCAGCGGGCCGACGTCCGGGTCGGTGAGACCCGGGCCGACGCGCAGTGCGGCGGCGTGGGCGACGAGCTTGTCGAGGAACTCCTCGGCGCCGCGCTGGAGCAGCAGCCGGGTGCCGGCCGAGCAGGTCTGGCCGGCGTTGCCGAAGGCCGAGGCGACGACAGCTCCGAGGGCCAGGTCGAAGTCGGCGTCGGCGAAGACGACGACCGGGGACTTGCCGCCCAGTTCCGTGACGGAGGGGACCACGTTGGCGGCGGCGGCCTGGGCGACCTTTATGCCGGTGGGCACCGAGCCGGTGAAGGTGACCTGGTTGATGTCCGGGTGCCCGGCGAGAGCCGCGCCGGTCTCGCCGTCACCGGGGACGACGTTCAGGACGCCCGGCGGAAGGCCGCACTCCAGGGCGATCCTGCCGATCTCCAGCGGGGTGAGGGGCGCCTCCGGGGAGGGCTTGAGCACCACGGTGCAGCCCGCCGCCAGCGCGGGGGCGGAGCCCCTCGCGGTGTTCTGCAGGGGGTAGTTGAAGGGGATGATCTGGCCGGAGACACCGATCGGCTCTCGGACGGTGTAGTCGATGAGGCCGGGCCCGAGGGGGATCGTGGTGCCGCCGAGCTTGTCGGCGACGCCCGCGTAGAACTCGAAGTACCGGGCGGCAGCTTCGACGTCGGCCTTTGCCTGGCGCAGTGGCTTGCCGACGTCCTGACTCTCCAGGCGGGCCAGCCGTTCGCCCTGGTAGCGGATGGCCTCGGCGATCCGGTAGAGGATGCGGCCCCGGTCGGCGGCGCGCATCGCGGCCCATTCGGGAGAGGTGAGCGCCGCGCGGGCGGCGGCCACCGCCTGGTTCACGTCCGCCTCGCCGGCCAGGGCCACCTGGGCGACGGCCGTGCCGTTCGACGGGTCGAGGACGGTGAAGGAGCGTCCGTCGGCGGCGGGGACCTGCTTGCCGTCGATGAGCATTTCTGTCAGCTGCGGTTCGCCGGTCATGGCCGGATCTCCCCCAGCACCTCGCCGAAGATGACGACCTCGTCGCCGGGGCGGACGGTGCGGATCCGTCGGACCCAGAGCACGATGCCGTCCTGCGGGGCAGTGACCTCTTCCAGCGTGTTGCCGTAGTGGTCGGTGATGGTGGCGATCAGGTCGCCTTCCTTGCAGTTCTCCCCCGGCTCGGCGCGGGCGACGAAGAAGCCGCCGGCGGCGGAGCGGGCGAAGGTCCCGGAGACGGTGGTGTAGGTGTCCCGCAGCTCCGCCTCGCCGTCGGTCATGCCGAGGCTGCGCAGTACGTTGCGGATCGAGTTCATGTGCGTCTCGACATTGGCCTCGCGGTAGGTGCCGCCGCCGACCTCGATGGTGATGGCGGGCTTGCCCGCCGCGAGAGCGGGGTGGCGGACCGTGCCGCCCCACTTGCCGCCCTTCCAGACCAGCTCGTGCCCGGCCGCCAGCGCCAGGTCGGTTGCCAGGTCCTCGTAGCCGCCCTGGAGGATGACCAGCGGGGCGATCTCGCCGTAGGCGCCGCCGGTGTGCAGGTCGACGACGGCGTCCACGGCCGGCACGACCTGCTCGACGAAGGTGGCGGCCAGCCGCTGCGAGTAGGAGCCCTCCGCGTCGCCGGGGAAGATGCGGTTGAGGTTGAGGTGGTCGATGCCGCTGGCGCGGGCGGCCGCCTCGAAGGCGGGGGTGTTCATGCAGGGGATGCCGACGACGGTGCCGCGCAGGGTGGCCGGGTCGATCTCGGCGAGCACACGCCGGACGGCCTCCTGGCCGTCGTACTCGTCGCCGTGGACGCCCGCGTCCACACACAGGACCGGGCCGTCCTGCGCGCCGTTGACGACGATGAGCGGGATGCCGAGCTCCACGCCGTAGGTGCTGGTGCCGACCGGGATGAGGCCCTGGGCGCGCTCGCCGGGGGCGACGGTCAGCGAACCGATGGAGTACATGGGGTTCCTTTCCAAAAACGTGGATCAAAGGCGGGCGGATGCCTCGGCGAGGGTGCCGGCGACGATCGCGGCGATACGGTCGAGGAGAGCGCGGTCGCTGATCAGCGGGGGCGCGATCTGGACCAGCGGCGCGGAGCGGTTGTAGACGCGGGCCAGCAGGCCGGCTTCACGCAGTCGGCGCGGGATCAGGCCGACGATCAGATCGGCCCGGGCGCGGTCGCTGAAGCCGCCGCCGTCGAGGTCGCCGACGAGTTCGCAGGAGTAGAAGAACCCGGCGCCGCGGACATCGCCGACGATTCTCAGGTCCGTGAGGGCCGCCATGCGGTTCGCCAGGTTGTCCTGGAGACCGCGGACGTTGTCCAGGATCCGGTCCCGCTCCATGATCTCCAGGTTGCGCAGGGCGATGGCCGCGCTCAGCGGGTGCCCGGCGAAGGTGTAGCCGTGGTTGAGGACCGCGCCGGGCCGGTTGATGACCTCGGCGACCTGGGTGCTCACCAGGGTGGCGCCCATCGGGGCGTATCCGGCGGTGATGCCCTTGGCGACGGTGACCATGTCCGGGCGGGCGCCGTAGAGGTCACCGCCGAACCACTCCCCGACCCGGCCGAAGGCGGTGATCACCTCGTCGGCGACGAGCAGGAAGCCGTACCGGTCGGCCAGCGCCCGCAACCCCTGCCAGTACCCCTGGGGCGGGGTGATGCAGCCGCCCCGGTTCTGCACCGGCTCGGCGATCAGCATGGCGATCGTCTCCGGGCGCTCGGCCAGGATCTCGGCCTCCAACTCGGCCAGCAGGTGCGCGGTGAAGGCGGTGTCGTCGGCGAACTCCGGTGCCAGACCGAAGCGGCTGGTGTTCGACACGAACCGGGTGTCGATCGCCGGCGGACCGTACGGGTCCGTCAAGCCGGGGTCGTCGGTGAGGGACAGGGCCCCGATGGTCAGGCCGTGGTAGGCGCCGCGCCGGGCGATCGCCTTGGTGCGGCCGGGTTCGCCGTTCAGGGCGTGGTGGCGGCGGGCGATCTTCCAGGCGGTCTCCACTGCTTCGGCGCCGCCGCCGCAGAAGAAGGTGTGCTCGATGTCGACGGGGGCGATCCGGGACAGCCGCTCGGCGAGTTCGATCGCCGTCGGGTGCGCGGAGCCGGTCCACAGCGAGCTGTAGCACAGCTCGCGCAGTTGCTTCTCCGCCGCCTCTGCGAACTCGGGGCCGTAGGAGTAGCCGAGCTGGCAGCAGTACAGCCCGGACAGGCCGTCGACGTAGCGCCTGCCGTCGGCGTCCTCGACGTACGGGCCCTCCCCGCACCGGACGACGAAGAGGTCCTCGCCCTCCGGGCCCAGCGAACCGTTGGGGGTCATGTGGAGCAGCAGGTGCCGGGCCGCGGTGGCGGACAGTTCACCGGCCGAAGAGCGGGTGCTGGTGATCATGACGCCTCGCTCCCCGCGGACAGACCCATCCCCGGCTCCGTCGGCAGCAGACCCTCCTGTTTGCCGACGCCCAGTCGGCGCACCGCGGCGACCAGGACCAGCGCCACGACGGCGACCGCGATGAGCAGCGCGCTGACGGCCGTCACCGACGGGTCGACATCGAACTGGAGGACGTTGAACATCTGGACGGGCAGGGTCGTGGTGTCCACCGAGGACAGGAACATGGAGATGAAGAACTCGTCGAAGCTGGTGATGAAGGAGAAGATCGCGGCGGCGATCATCCCGGGCATGGCCAACGGGAGCGTGATGCGCCGGGCGACGGTGAGACGGCCGGCGCCCATGCTGGCCGCCGCGTCCTCCAGCCGTTCGTCGATGCCCTGCAGCGTGGCCATGAGGATCATCACGGCGATCGGCGAGGCCAGCACGGTGTGGCCCAGCGCGAGGGCGATCGGACTGCCGAGCATCGAGGCCGGCTCGAAGAGAAGAAACAGGCCAAGGGCGATGACGACCTGCGGGATCACCAGGGGCGCCAGGACCAGGCCGTAGACGGCCGAGCGCAGCGGCAGCTTGCTGCGCACCAGGGCGGTCGCCGCGGTCATGCCCAGGACGAGCGAGAACACGGTGGTCAGCGAAGCGACCAGGGCACTCAGGGAGAGCGCGGCCGGCCACTTGCTGCCGTCGGCGAACAGCTGCTCGTACCAGCCGAGCGTCCAGGAGTCCGGCGGGAAGGACCCGAACGCGTCGCTGCCGAAGGAGGTCACGACGATGAGGACGATCGGCAGGGCGAGGAAGAGCAGCACCAGCGTGGACAGAACCGTCAGGACGATCCGCCCCGTCAGTGTGGAACGCAGCGCGATCATGACGTACCCCTGTTCTTCGCTGCCTCGCCGACGACCTTGATCAGCCGCAGCAGGAGCAGCCCCACGAAGGTGAGGAGCAGCAGGATGATGCCGAGCGCGGCGGCGCCGTTCCACTGGCTCTGCTTCATCACCTGCTCGCTGATGAGCGAGGCGACCATGGTCTGCTTCGGGCCACCCATCAGGGCAGGAGTGAGGTAGTAGCCAAGGCAGAGGATGAAACACAGGATGCCCGCGTTGATCAGGCCGGGAGCGACCATCGGCAGGTAGACCCGGCGGAAGATCGTCAGCCGTCCCGCGCCCATGCTCGCCGCGGCGGCCGGCAGTCGGCGGTCGATGCCCTTCATGACCGCGTACAGCAGCAGGACGGTGTACGGCAGCATCACCGAGGTGGTGCCGATGACCACGCCGAGTTCGTTGTAGAGCATCTGGAACGGAGCACCCGGGACGTCCAGGTCCGTCAGAGCGTTGTTGATGACACCGTGTTCACCGAGCAGGATGATCCAGCCGTAGGTGCGCACCAGGGCGCTGATGAAGTGCGGCACGATGACGATGATCATCACCAAGCCTGCCCACATCGGCTTGAGCCGGGAGACGGCGGCAGCCAGCATGAAGCCGATGGCCAGGCTGAGCAGCGAGGTCTCGGCGGAGATCCGCAGAGTGGTGAGGAGGACCTTCAGGTTGGAGCCCTGGAGGGCGTTCGCGTACCAGTGCAGCGTCCAGCCACCGTCCTCGCTCTTGAGGCTGAGGAGCAGGGTGCTGAAGATCGGGTAGACGAACAGCACCAGCAGATAGACGACCACGGGGGCGGCGTTGAGCAGCCCGAAGCGGGTGCGGCGCTCGGACAGCGCGCGGCGCAGTCGTCCCTGGGAGGCCGCGGGGGCCTTGGGACCCGGGGCAGGAGGCGCGGGGGCGAGAACGGATCCGGCCATGTCACCCACCTCCTTCCACCGCGAACACGCTGACGTCGTCGGGGTCGGCGGTCAGGCTGGCCTGTTCGCCGATGACCGGGGCCTGTCCGGCCGGGAGTTCCAGCCGTACGAGGCCGGTGGCGGCGTCGCCCGCCGGGCGGACGGTGACGCGGACGAGGGTTCCCACATAGGTGACCGTCTCGACGGTCCCGGTACAGAACCCGTCGCCCGGCGTACACAGCCGGAGCCGGCCCGGCTGCACCGCGGCCCGTACCTGGGCTCCCTCCGCTCCCCCCTGCGAGCGGGCGTTGAGCAGGCCTCCCGTGTCCAGCCGTACGAGGGTCTGCTCGGACGTCTGCTGCTGGACGGTGCCGGGGAGGAAGTTGGCCGCGCCGAGGAAGTCGGCGACGAACGGAGTGCGCGGGCGCTCGAAGAGCTCGCGCGGGGTGTCGAACTGGTCGATCAGTCCGTCCCGCATCACCGCGATACGGTCGGACAGGACCAAGGCCTCCTCCTGGTCGTGCGTCACGTAGATGACGGTCAGGCCGAGTTCCTGCTGGATGCGCTTGATCTCGGTCTGTAGCTGGTCGCGCAGCTTCTTGTCGAGCGCGCCGAGCGGCTCGTCCATGAGGATGACCGGCGGCCGGTAGACCAGCGCCCGGCAGAGCGCGACACGCTGTTGCTGGCCGCCGGACAGCTCGCGGGGCCGGCGGCGGGCCATGGCCGAGAGTCCGGCAATCTCCAGGGTCTCGCCGACCCGGCGGCGCAGCTCCGCCTTGGGCACACCGCGCAGTTGGAGCGGGAAGGCGACGTTCTCCCAGACCGTCATGTGCGGGAAGAGCAGGTACTGCTGGAAGACGAAGCCGAGGCCGCGTTTCTGCGGGGCGAGGCGGGTCACGTCACGGCCGCCGACGACGATGCTGCCGGAGTCGGGCTCGCAGAACCCGGCGATCATCATCAGGGTGGTGGTCTTGCCGGAGCCGGAGGACCCCAGGAAGGTGACGAACTCGCCGCCCGCGATCTCCATCGAGACCGTGTCGACAGCGGTCACGCCGCTGTACGTCTTGCGCAGGTCCGTGACGGAGAGGGGTTTTCCGGTACCGGTCCCCGGCTGCGGGGAGACCGCCGGGGACGAAGCGTGCTGGGACTTCAGGTTCAGCTCAGGCATTGACCCACTCCTGCCAGCGCTTGGACACGGCCGCCTCGTTCTTGATCCACCACTCGACGTCCAGGTCGAACCCGGACTTCAGGTGCTCGGGCGAGCTGGCCAGGTTGTCGGTGGCGGCCGAGGAGAGCTTCTTGTAGGCGGCGGGCACCACCGGGGCCATCGGATAGACCTCGGCGTAGGCGGCCTGGATGTCGGGCCGCAGTGCGAAGTCGACGAGCTGGTAGGCGGCATCGAGGTTCGCGGCCCCCTTGGGGATGCAGAAGCCGTTGCTCTGCCGACGGGCTCCGTTCCACTGGTACGCGAGCGGCGCGCCCCCCTTGATCAGGGCGTCGAGGCGGCCGTGCCAGACGCTGGTGGCGACGACCTCCTTGCGGCCGAGCAGCACACCGGGGAGGGCACCGGTGTCCCAGAACTTGCGGACGGATCCCTGGATGTTGTCGAGGGACTTGAAAGCGCGCTCGACATCGAGCGGGTACAGCTTGTCCGGGGGAACGCCGTCGGCGAGGAGGGCGAACTCCAGCTCGGGCAGGTCGGCGTCCCGGGCCTGGAGAGCACGGCTGCCGGGGAACGCCTTGGTGTCCCAGAAGTCGGCCCAGCTCTCGGGCTTCTTGCCGTCGAAGGAGTCGGTGCGGTACGCCATGACGCTGGCCCAGTAGTTCTTGCCGATGCCGTGGGTCATCATCAGGGAGTCGGCGATGCCCGTGTTCTTGGCGCTCTTCAACCGGTCGTAGTCGAGCGCCTCGGTCGCGTCCTCGTCCTTGAAGCGCACCACGTCGGCCATCGAGGTGTCGATCACATCGAACTGCGGGCGGCCCTGCTTGATCTGAGCGAGCAGCTGCGCGTACGCGATGTTCACCACCTTGATCTGGATGCCGGTCTCCTTGGTGAACGCGTCGTAGACCGCCTTCTGGTTGGCCTCGCCATACGTGCCACCGCTGTTGCGCACGACGAGTGTCTTGGAGCTCTTGCCGCTGCCGGCGGTCGTGCTGCGGCTGCTTCCGGTGCCACAGGCACTCAGGGCGGACGCGGCGGCGAGACCCGCCGTGACTCCGCCGACTCCGCGCAGGAACAGCCGGCGGTCTATCCGGGCGTCTCTCATGGTGTGCCTCCTGGGGGTGGTGCTGCTGGGAAGGGGGGCAGGGGGTGTGGGGCGCTGCGGGCGGGGGGCACTACGGGCGGGGGCGCTACGGGCGGGGGGCCGCCTCGTCGGATCCGTGGCCCGCGCCGGGGGTTCGGAGGGTGTCGGGGCTCGGAGCCGTGTCGGGGTCCCACGGCACGGCGAGGGCGGCGAGTTCGGCGCCGGGGGCGACGGTGAGACCGTGCATGCCGTAGAAGACGCGTCCACCGGCCGGTGCGTGGACCGTGTGCTCCGTGCCGTCGGCCGGGTCGACGATGCGGCCCAGGAGGTCACCCTCGGCTACTTCGCCGATGACGTCGGCGTCGAAGGAGAACTCCGGGTACCACAGGCCAGTGGCCTCGGCGGTGACGCCGGCAGACCAGACCCACTCGCGGATCGGGGCCGGGGCGGAGCCGTTCTGGTCGAGGACGCCCAGGTGGCGCAGTGCCGTGAGGAGCCCGTCGACGCGGCGGATGGCCGTGGGTTCGTCCCGCTGCCCGAGTGAGCCCACCTCGACCAGTACCGCCGAGATGCCCCGGCGGGCGGCGGCCGCGTGGCTGTTGCCGCCGTCGGCCTTCAGTCCGAGGATGACGTCCTCGATGCCGAAGGAGCCTGCCAGTTCGGCCGTGGCCTTGTCGAGGTCCGGGTCACCGGTGAGGCGGTAGCCGACGAAGTCGCTCAGAACCTGGTCGATGCCGCCGCAGTGCAGGTCGATGTAGACGTCGGCGCCGTCGACGAGATGGGCGAAGAGCCAGGCGGCCAACCGCTCGGTGGGGCCGCCGGCCGGGTCGCCGGGGAAGACGCGGTTGAGGTTCACGCCGTCGACCGGGGAGATGTTGAGCCGGCCCTGGTACACGGCGGGCGGGTTGGCGACGGGGCAGATGATCACCTGTCCGCGCACCTCGCGGGGGTCCAGTGCGTCGGCCAGTCGTACGACGGCGTCGATGGGCGTGAACTCGCCGCCGTGCACGCCCGCGGTGATGACGACCCGGGGGCCGGGGCGGGAGCCGTTGACCAGCGTCAGCGGAATGTCCGCGGTGAGGGTGCCGAGGTCGGCCTGGAGAGTGCCGCGGGCCTTGGTGCCGGGCTGGGCCTCAAGGGAGCCCACGGACAGGGTGGTGTCGTTCATGGTCATGCCTCCGTACGGCCGACGGTGGAGATGAAGTCGATGGGCTGGGGCGAGGAGCCGTCCAGCGCCAGGTCGGCGGCGATGTCGCCGAAGGCGGGCGAGAGCTTGAAGCCGTGGCCGGAGAAGCCGGCGAGCAGGATCACGTTCTCGGCACCGGGCAGGGGGCCGACCAGGGGGCGGCTGCTCTCGGTGTAGCCCTCCATGTAGACGGAGAGCCGGGTCGGGTCCGGGTGCAGGTCCGGCACGTGACGCCCGATCAACTCGGAGAAGATCTCCAGCTCTTCCGGCCGCACCGTCCGGTCCAGCTGGTTCGGGTCGCCCGCCGGCTGGTGCAGGGCGCGGGACAGGCCGAGCTTGACCGAGATGCCGTCCGGGGAGGGCAGGCCGTAGCAGTGGGTGGGCGCGGTCCGGATGAACGCCGGGCGCTCCTCGCCGAACCAGGCCTCGGGCGTGGTGGGCACGTACCAGGCGCTGACGAGGCGGCGGACGTCCACCTCCCACGGCAGGTCGGGCAGCAGGTCGTTGATCCACGGTCCGGGGGTGACGACGGCGGTGTCGAAGCGCTCGCTGCCGGAGTCGGTGCGGATCTCGACGCCGCCCGCGACGGGGACGATCTCGCGGACCGTGCTGTAGCGGTGGATCACCGCGCCCAGCTGCTCGGCGCGGCGGGCGGCGGTCTGGATGGTCAGCTCCGGGCGGATGAACCCGGCGCGGCGGTCGAGCACGGCCGCGTCGCCGTCCTCGGTGCGGTACTGGGGGAATCGTTTCGCCAGAAGCTCGGCATCCAGCACCTCGTGGTCGAGGTCGTGCTCCGCGATGGACTCCAGGACGGTGGCCATCTGGTGGTGCCCGGTCGGCCCCATCAGCAGACACCCGGTCAGCCGTCGCAGCTCGCGGCCGGTCTCCTGCTGCAGCTGCTCCCACAGGGCGTCCGCGTGCTTGAGCAGCGGGACGTAGCGGGAGTCCTCGAAGTGCGCGCTGCGGAAGATCCTGGTCTCGCCCCCGCCGGCACCGCGGTCGTGGCCGGGGGCGAACCGGTCGTACCCGACAACCTCGGCGCCCCGGGCCGCCAGCCGCCAGGCGGCCTGGCTGCCCATCGTTCCGACGCCGACGACGGCGACGCGCTTCCTGGCAGCTGACACAGGACTTTCCTTTCGTATCGTCGGGGCGCATGCTGAGCGCCCGACATGAGGCTGATCGATTCGAGTCGGTTTGGACGGGGGCCGGGCCCCTTCTTCGGGCCCTCGGCTCACAGCCGCCGTGTCTCGCGGTGCCGGCCACTTCTTCGGGATCCATCCGCTGGGCCGTGCCACATTGTGGAACGCTGTGCTAGAATCTGGCACGAGAATGACAGCGGCTCGGAGGGGAGTCAAGAGGGTGTTCATCAGAAGTTCCGAGGATTAACGGGGGGAAATCGGATGGAAATGAAGAGCGTGACCAGATCGCTGCGCATCCTGGAGGCGGTCGCCCAGCATCAGCCGGTCACCGTCGGGGAGTTGACGAAGCTCTTCGGCCTGCCGAAGTCGACCGTGCAGCGCACCCTGGTCACCCTGGCCGAGTCGGGCTGGCTGCGCGCGAACCGCAGGGACACCACGCGCTGGGAGATCGGCGCCCGGGTGCTGGCCGTACGACCCGCGGCCCTCCAGGGCTCCAGCCTGTTCGCCGCCGCCCGCGAACCCATGATCCGACTCCGGGACACGGTCAACGAGACCATCCATCTCTCGGTACCCGACGCACTGCACAGCATGGTCGTCGTCGACCGCCTCGACTGCGACCACCCCGTACGGACCTTCCACACCATCGGCGACACCTCACCGCTGCACGCCACCGCCGTGGGGCGCGCGATCCTCGCCCAGCTTCCGAATCGGGACGTCGAGGAACTCGTCGCTCAGGGCCTGGAGCGCTTCAGCGACACGACCCCCGCCGACCCCGACGAACTGCGCGCCGAGCTCGACCGGATCCGCACCCACGGCTACGCGGTTAACCGGAATCAGTACCGGCCGGGCGTCTGCGCCCTCGCCGCACCCGTGCTCGACGAAAGCGGGACACCGCTGGCCGCCGTGGCGGTCTCGATGCCCGACTCCCGGTACGACGCGGACCGGGAGTCCGAGTGGGGCGGCCACGTCGCCGGCACGGCGAAGGAGATCAGCGGACGCCTACTGGGCGGCTGACGGAAGGCGGCGGCCCAAAAGGGCCCCGGACCGGCGAGGGCCGGCTTGCGCGCGTCGGAGCGTGCGGGCCTGCCCTCGCCGCATGCCAGGGGATGCGCAGGCCCAGGGCTGCCACCCGGCACGGCGGGGCGGGGCCGCTCCCGCCGTCCACGGCCGCGAAGGTCATGGCGGCTCCGGCCGGCCCCCGACGCCATGCCATATCGTGGAACGCCATGCTAGAATCCGGCATGAATTATGCCCGCGGCTCCGGGGAGGGAGTCACACGGTGGGCACGACGAAGCCACGCGACTGTCGGGGGCCCCGGATGGAAATGAAGAGCGTGACCAGATCGCTGCGCATTCTGGAGGCAGTCGCCCAGCATCAGCCGGTCACCGTCGGGGAGTTGACGAAGCTCTTCGGCCTGCCCAAGTCGACCGTGCAGCGCACCCTGGTCACCCTCAACGAGGCGGGTTGGCTCAGGGCCAACCGCAGGGACACCACACGCTGGGAGATCGGCGCCCGCATCCTCGCCGTACGACCCGCCGCTCTCCAGGGCTCCAGCCTGTTCGCCGCCGCCCGCGAACCCATGATCCGACTCCGGGACACGGTCAACGAGACCATCCATCTCTCGGTACCCGACGCACTGCACAGCATGGTCGTCGTCGACCGCGTCGACTGCGACCACGCCGTTCGGACCTTCCACCCGATCGGCGACACCTCACCGCTGCACGCCACGGCCACCGGGCACGCGATCCTCGCCCAGCTCCCGAATCCCGAGGTCGACGAGTTCGCCACGGGCACGTTCGAGGGGTACGGCGACGAGACCATCACCGACCCCCAGGAGCTGCGCACGGAGCTCCAGCGGGTCAGAGAGCGTGGCTACGCCGTCAACCACAACCAGTACCTCCAGGGGATCTGCGCCATCGCGGCACCCGTCCTGGACGGTGACGGCGTCCCGCTGGCCGCCGTGGCCATCTCGCTGCCCGACTCCCGCTTCGAACCCGGCCGGCTCGACGAGCTGGGGCGGCTGGTGACCGAGACAGCAACGGAGATCACCGCCCGCCACCTGCGCTGAGGGCGGCTCCGCCGTGATGTTTTCCGCGGCCCTGCAAGAGGGCCGCCGGCCTCCGGGCCCGGCATGGCTGTTCCCCCTGTCGAACCACACCGCGCGGGTGCCGGCCAACGGCGGCAAACTCATCATGCGCCAGCCCGAGTTGGGGCGTCATGAGGTCACGCGAGCCCATGCTGACCGGCACCCTGGACGCTACGGCTGCAGACCGTGCGTCTGGATCCGATTCAACAAGTCAGAGGTCCGACCATCGCCCCTCGGTGGTTGCGGAGCTTGGAACCGAACCGAGTTGTTGCGTGTGGTTGCGCTCCGACTGCCGCGGCTTGCTGCGGCACCCCTTCCCGTGCCAGCACGGTCGTCGGCAGACGGCTGCAGCTGATCGCCCGGCCGGCGGCCTGGGGCAGATGCTCGGCCACGGCCTTGCCGGTGAGAGCGTCACCGGCGATCTCCATGGTGCGGCCGGCGTAGCGATCGGATGAGCCGAAGACCGCGGCGAAATTGCGGCCGACGTCGCGTACCGCGATGAACTGTACGGCCTGGTCGGGGTGCATCAGGAAGGACAGGTGCCCTCGGGCGAGTGCCCGCCCGCTGGAACGGGACGCTGACGCTCTACAGCCACGGCTACTTTCCGGGTGCCCGAGGGCGGCCAGGTGACGAACCGGGTCGAGACCGGACGGCGGGGAGCCGGCGTCGTTCGGTTCCGCGCCCGGGGGTGTGGCGTCGGGTTCCGCGTCGTCCCAACGCCGTGCCGGACACGGCCAGGACTGAGAGGAGGACGAGGGCGCAGGCCGGGCCGAGTACGGTCCAGGGGGCCAGTTCCACGTACGGCTGGTTCTCCGACAGGAGACGGCCCCATTCCGGAGTGGGCGGCTGCTCGCCCAGACCGAGAAAGCCGAGGGAGGCCAGTACGAGGACCGCGGTGGGCAGCCGGAGCAGGGCGTTGCGCAGGACCGAGGGCAGGACCGCGGGCAGCAGGTGGTGGCGCAGCAGGTATCGCTGGCCGGCGCCGAACGAGATCGAGGCGAGCATGTGACCGCTCGCGCGTTCCTGTTCGAGCAGTGCAGCGGTCTGGGCGGCGTACGGGGTCCATCCGACCAGGCACACGGCGCACGCGGCGCCCCAGACCGACGGCCCGGTCACGGCGGTCGTCAGGAGTCCGGCGAGGACGGCCGGCAGCGTCGCCGCCACTTCGGTCAGGCCCGCGCCCACCTGTGCGGCCATGCCGAGCAGCAGCCCGATGAGGGTGCTGGCCGCCGACACCGCGAGGGCCACGCCCGCAGTACGCGCCGCCCCGTGCCCCAGCCGGGCCAGCAGATCGCGACCGAGCGCGTCGGTGCCCAGCGGGTGCGCGGTGGAGGGAGGCAGCAGTCGCGCCGCTGTGTCCACGTGCAGGGGGTCACGCAGCAGCCCGCTCACGACCAGAGCGAGCAGGGCGACGGCACAGAATCCGGCCACCCAGAGTGTGGCGCGCTGTCGCGGGAGGGCCGGCGGGTGCAGGGCGGGCAGGGCGCCGTCCCGCAGGGCGGGGCCGAGGAGTGCGTGACGCAGGGCCTGGATGAGCAGTCCGGCGGCGATGCCGAGGAGGACGAGGACCAGGGTCGTGGTCTGCAACGGCGGGAGATCCTGGGCCACCGCGGAGTCCAGGGCGAGCCGGCCGAGCCCTGGGATGTTGAAGATCTTCTCCACCGCGACCGCACCGCCGACCAGGGCCACGACGGTCGGCAGGAGCTGCGGGAGCACACCGGCCAGTGTGCGGCGCAGTGCGTGCCGCGCGATGTGGCCGGTCGAGAAGCCGAAGGCGTGCCAGGTCCGCGCCCAAGGCTCGTTGAAGGCCGCGGGCAGTGACTGGTCGAGCAGACCGCCGATCATCGCCCCGGACGGTATGCCGAGGGCGAGCGCGGGCAGCACCATGGCCTGTGGCCCCTCCCAGCCGCTGGAGGGGAACCAGCCCAGCCACACGCCGCACACGGTGGCGAGCAGTGAGGCGAGCAGGAACTTGGGCAGAGCGGCGAGGACCGCGGCCCCGGTGCCTGCCCGTGCCTGTCGCAGCCGTCGCCGGGATCCGAGATGCAGGGTACGGGCGCAGACGAGCGCGGCCACCGCGATCGTAACCACGAGTGCGCCGAGCATCAGCGTGAAGGAGACCGCGAACGCGGACGTGACCTCGGGCAGGACCGGTTCGCCCGACACCCAGGACGTGCCCGCCTCCCCGCGCGGCAGTCCGCCCAGCCAGTGCACCAGATGTGCGAACGGTCCTTCGTCGAGGCTCAGTTGCTCACGTATGGCGGCCAGTTGCCCGGGGGTCGGGTCCTGGTCGGCGGAGCGGGCCCGCAGGACGGTCAGCGCGGGGTCCGTCCCGGACAGCCAGGGCAGCAGGGCCACGGCCGTCAGCAGCGCGGTACCGGCGGCGACGCGGGCGACCCCCGCGCGCCACCGGACCGGGCGGGTGTCCGCACCGCCCGATGTGACGCTCACGGCCGCTACTTCACACGCGTGTCGACGTCGACCAGGGAGCGCTCGCGGGGGTCGAGGAGGACGCCCTCGACCTCCGTGCTGATCCCCTGCACGACCTTCTCGTGGACCAGCGGCACGACGGCGTCGGTGCGCAGGATCTCCGCCTCGGCCCGCATGACCTTCTTCTGCCGCTGGGCCGTGTCCGCCTCCTCGGCGGCGGACTTGATGGCCCGGTCGACCTCGGGGTCCTTGAGTCCTGGGATGTTGTAGACGCCGTTGCTGGTGTAGTCGCTCGCCAGATAGGCGACCGCGTCGCCGGTGTCGAGCAGGGTCACGCGGGAGAAGACGAGGGCGTCGTACCTGCCCGCGAGGAGGTCGGTCTCCATCTGCGTGTACTCGCGTACGTCCTGCTTCACCGTGAACCCGGCCTTCTCCAGCTGCTGCTGCAGTACGGTCGCGGCTTCGGGGAGTTCGGCGCGGTTGGTGTAGGTGGCCAGGCGCAGGGTCCTGTCCTTGGTCTTCGATTTGACCTGTGCGGTGGTCGCAGCTTCGGCGCGGCCGGTCACCGCGACACGGTTGTCGGCGGACCAGGGGACGGCGGGCCCGAACAGGCCCTGAGCGGGGTCGGCGTATCCGCCGAAGACCGAGTCGACGAGGGCGGAACCGTCCACGGCCTCGCGGGCGGCAGCGCGCAGCGCGGGGTCGGTGAAGAGGCCGCTGCGGGTGTTGAGGACCAGGCTGTCGGTCCGGACGGAGGGCACGTCGTGGCGGGTGTCCTTGGCCAGCAGCTTCGCCTGGGCGGTGGGTATCCACTCGGCGATGTCGACGTCCTTGCCGCGCAGGGCGTTGGCGCGGGCGGTGCCGTCGGCGATCCAGGTGACGTCGATACCGGTCGCCTTGGCCTTGCCGCCCCAGTAGTCGTCGTAGCGGTCGACCGAGACCTTGGTCTTCCCGGTGAGCTTTGTGATCTCGAAGGGACCGGTGCCGGTGCCGACCGGGCTGACGGTGCCGTTCTTCGCGTACGCCTTCGGGGCGAGGATGCCGAGCGCGGGGCTGGCCAGCCGCAGGGGGAGCACCGGGTCGGCCGTCTTCGTACTGATCGTGACAGTGTCGGCGTCCTCCGCCGTGGCCGTCAGGGTCACGTCACTGAGGACGCGAGGCTTGGGCCTGGCCTCGCCGGCGTGTTCGAGCGCGTTGACGACGGACTCGGCGGTGACGGCGGTGCCGTCCTGGAACGTGGCCTTGCGGAGCTCGAAGGTCCAGGTGGTGGGGTTCTTCGAGGTCCAGGACTTCGCCAGGGCGGGCGTGGCGGCCCCGTCCTGGTTCAGCGCCGTGAGGCCTTCGGCCACGGCGAGCTTGCTGAGCACGGTGGCGTCGTTGCTGTACGGGGACAGTGCCTGCACCGGTGGCACCGCGAGGGCCACCCTCAGCCGACCGCCCGATCCCGCTTCGCCGCCTGTGTCCGAGCCACCTTCGCCGGACACGAAGCAGCCAGCCAGCAGCGGGGTGAGAGCGAGGGCCGCGAAGAGGCCGCGGGAGGTGGTTCGCATGGCAGGTCCTGTCGTGCGGAAGAGGTGGTCACTCCTCGGCACGCAGGGACGGCAGCGAGGGCTGCGTCAGCATATAAGGCAAGCCTTACCAAACTCTCATCCGGGTGGATGAAGTCTCAACCACTGAGACCGTTCCCCTGAGAAGCCGCACGTCACCAGCCCGGCGAGCACTCCAGGACCCTGTCCAGCGTTCTGGCCCCGTCAGCGCCAAGGACCGCCTTCCCCTGGCCTCTGGACGACGGCGACCAAGCCCGGAAGGCCGACGATTCCAGCCAAGGACAGCAGGAGCGTCAGTCAGGCGAAGAGTCAGACCCCGAGCGGTGCCATCACCAATCCTCACTGTCAGGCGTTGAAGACGGCCTCGGAGCGGTCGCGGTTCTCGTGCAGGTCCCAGTACAGGGGGGCGATCTGCTCGGGCGTGGCCGTCGGGCTGCCTTCCGGGCCGCCCCCGCCGATCCAGACGTTGATCACCACGTGGGCGGCGTGCACGCCGCTGCCGGCCAGTTCCTTGTTCAGGTTGATCGCCCAGTTGCGCAAAGCCGCTTGGGCCGCGTTGGCGTTGCCGAACATCGGCACCGGGTCCACGGAACCGCCGCCGGTGGTGAACAGCAGGGTCCCGGCGCCCGCCTTGCGCATCGCGGGCAGTACCGTCCGGGCCGCCGTGATGGCGCCGTAGAAGCCGTACTCGATCATCGGCTGCAGATTGTCCACCGTGACCTCCGAGGGAACGGCCAGGGTGAGGCCGGGCACCGGGGAGTGCGGGGCAGGCGAATACTCCAGTACGTCGATGCCGCCGAAGCGGGCCTTGGCCGCGTCCAGGGCATCGGTCAGTGAGGCGCGGTCGAGGATGTCGGCGGGAAACGCGGCTGCCGTGATGCCTTCCTGGCCGAGCTGGGCGACCAGCGTTTCCAGCTTCTCCTTGGTACGGGCGATCAGGGCGACGTCGAAGCCGCGGCTGCCGAAGGTGCGGGCTATGGCCAGGCCCATGCCGGGGCCGGCGCCGACGATGGCGAGAGTGGGCACGGTGAGATCTCTTTCGTGTTGTGATTCGTGTTGTGACCGCCGGGACATGCGGAGATCGGATGCCCGGCCGGCGTGTGGATCGGGCGTGTGGATCGGGCGCGTGGATCAGGCCTGGGCGTCGGGAACGGCGCAGCCGTCCGGGCCGCAGATCGCCGCGTCGTTGTCGGCATCGAGAACGGTCGGGTGGGTCTCGTCCCAGACCTGGCACAGGATGCCGAGCAGGGTGTCGGTGTCCTGCGCTCCTGCAACGGCGTACCGGTCGTCGATGACGGTGAAGGGGGCGCCGCTCGCCCCGAGTTGCCGCGCCTGGTGCGCGTCTTCCTGTACCTGACGGCGGTAGCGCCGGTCGGCGAGTACCTGGCGGGTCCGGTCGCGGTCCAGGCCGAGATCGTCGGAGAACCCAAGCAGGTCGTCGAGCGTGAAGATCGACTCGGCCTTGCCGAAGTAGGCGCGGAAGATCATGTTCCAGGCCTCGCCGTTCCTGCCTTCGGCGGAGGCGTGGGCCAGGAACTCGTGGGCCAGGTCGGTGTTCCCGACTCGGTTGTCCAGGACCCGGTAGGGGGCCAGGCCCTCGGCGGCGGCCATGCCATCGATATCCGGTACGCCGGCCTGCCCGGGGATGACGCCGTACTTGGCCGACAAAAATTCGCGGACGCTGAGCGTGCGGTCCTCGGGGAGGCCACTGCCCAGAGGGAACGAGCGGTGGACGACCTCTACGTGGCCGCTGTGCTCGAATCGCTCCACGGCCCGATCCAACCGATGGCTGCCCAGACCGCACCAGGGGCAGGCGATCTCGGACCAGATCTGCACCTGCATGATCTCCTCCAATTCCTACTGTTTGTTCGTAACGCCACTATGAGCCAGTATTGAAGGCCGTACAAAAGGCACATGGGTGTGCGCGACGGAGAGGAACGGGCGCTATGCAGGACAGTGCGGGTACCGGGATGGCGGCTTCGGTCGGGCCGTGCGCGAGCATCCCCGCCGATCACATGGACTTCATCCGCCAGGTGCTCGACCGGGTGGGCGACAAGTGGAGCATGTTGATCATCGCCGTCCTGGAGGGCGGCCCGATGCGCTACACCGACTTGCAGCGCCAGATCCCGGGCATCTCCCAGCGCATGCTGACCCACACCCTGCGCCACCTCACAGAGGACGGGTTGATCAGCCGTACCGCCTACGCCGAGGTGCCACCGCGCGTCGAGTACGCGCTCGTCCCGCTCGGCGGCGGCCTGAACGAGATCGTCAAGCAGCTGATCGGCTGGGCGGCCGACCACCACGACGAGATCCGCGCCAACCGTTCCCGTTCCGGCACCACCGCCTCCTCCGCGCCCCGGTCCTGAAGGCGTCACGCTTCGCACTCGCATGCACGAGTAGTTCTGAGAGATCACGGACCCTCACCGGACAAATGTTCCACTGTGGTCTGCAGTGTTCCGGCGGCGGTCGCGATGAGGTCTTGCCGCCGTTCATGTACGTCGCCCCCGTCGGTAGTTGGCCGAACGCGGTGAGCGCCGCAAGGGACTCCGAGAGTCTTGACGTGCGGACGGGGCGACCACAGAATGACCGCACGCTCTGACAACGTTGTCGAAAGGTTGCGTCCATGCCGCAGCACGCCGTGGGGTTCACACGCCGTCGAGCCATGCAACTCCTCGGCGCTTCCGGCATCGTGACCGGCCTCCCGCTCGCTCTGGGTTCGGGCCGGGCCTCCGCCGCGACAACCGCTGCCGCCCCAGGAGGGGACCCGGTCTCCGACACGTACTACCGCGTCCTGCTCTCCCACACCCGGTGGTCGGAACAGCAATGGAACCCGGCCCAAGGCCACTACACGGACAAGGACTTCGGCTTTGCCGTCGTACTCGGCAACGCCGTCCTGCTGACCCGGGGCCCGTACGACGCCGAGCGTGCCGGAGTCGACAAGGACACCCTGCGCGCCAGGACCGTCGCCACCGTGAAGCACTTCGCGGCATCCAACCGGCTGACCGGCGGCACCCAGTGGGGGCGAAAGCTGTTCTGGGACACCACGTTCCAGTCGTACTTCGTGCTCGCGGCCCGCCTGTTGTGGGACGACCTCGACGAGGCGACGCGCCGGAACGTGGACACCATCGCCCGCGAACAGGCGCAGTTCACCACGCAGTTGGGCACGGGCGACGATCCCGACTCCGGTGACTGGACCCCTCATGGCCTGACCGGGGGATTCGAAGGCGACACCAAGCTGGAGGAGATGGGCGTCTATACCCAGTCACTGGCTCCAGGGCTGGCCTGGGCGAGCGACGATCCGCGGCACGACGCATGGCGCGCCGCCTTCGGCCGGTGGAGCCGCAACGAGGCGGGACTGCCGGCCGCCGACCTCGCCAACCCGGCCCGCGTGGACGGGGTCGCCGTCAGCGCGAACACCGCGCAGAACCTCTATGACACGTTCATCGTCGAGAATCACGGTTCGTTCGGCCCGCACTATCAGGAAGAACTCTGGCGTACCTCGGGACGCAACAGTGCCCACTTCCTCGCCGCGGGCCGCGCCCTGCCCGAGGTGTTCACGGCACAACCGAACGCCGGGCCGTTGTGGCACACCCTGCTCGGCGTGATGAGCGACGCCGGAGAGCCCCTGATGCCGATGGTCGCCGATCGAGAGCACCTCTACGGGCGGGACGTCATTCCGCTCGCCTTCCTGGCCCAGGTCGTCGGCGACCGTGCGGCGGCCCGCTGTGAAGTGGCCCTGGCCGAGCGCCTGGAGGCGTACCAGGAGTACCCGCCGCAGTACCGCCTGGCGAAGTTCTCGGGCGAGTCCAAGTACGAGCCGGAGGCCCGGGCCGAACTGGCCATCAGCTACCTGCTGCACGAGTGGCGGTCCCGGTCGGGGCAGGCACCCGTGCGTCCCCTGTCACAGCGCGAGCTCTTCGAGCGGGCGAGCGGCGTCACCGACTACGGCCCGGGTCCCGGCCTCGTCTCCCATCAGTCACCGGGCGCGTGGTCCGGTGCCGTCAGCAAGTCCGGCTTCGTGAAGTTCGCCTGGCAACCGGCCCACGACGACTGGCTGTTCGCACTCAGCGGTACGACACCGATGTTCCTGCCGAGCACCCGCGCCAAGGTCACCGGGCGTTCGGTCCTCACGTACTCGCGGCCGCGGGACGGGTTCGACGGCAGCGCGACCCTGCTCACGCTGGACAGCGGATACGCGGGGTTCACCACGTTGCCGTCCGGTGCCGTCGTGTACGCGACCTCCGGAACGGCGTACGGCGAGGGCCACTTGGAGGTGCGCAACCTGACCATGCCCGGGATGCCGGGGCTGGACGGGAAGCGCACCTATCGGGCGGCCGAGGGAAGCACAACGGTCGCGGCCGGGAGCGGTGCCACCACGTCCGCCGGCCCACGCGTCGACGAACTCACCTTTCCGCGTGCCCGGTTCCGTCATCTGCGCATGCTCGGGGTGCGCCCCGACCCGTCGTACGGCTATTCGCTGTACGCCTTCGAGATACGTGACGGAGCCTCGGGCCCCGACCTGGCGCGCGAGGCCGGGTCGACGGCCTCCGCCTCCTCCTTCGACCCGGGCAGGGAGCCCAGGCTCGCCGTCGACGGTGACGCCGCAAGCCGCTGGGCGGTGTCGCGCGCGGACCGTCCACGGGCGGACAGCTGGATCGCGGTCGACCTGGGCGCGTCCCGGGACGTGGACCGGGTGACGCTTCGCTGGGAGGCCGCGGCGGGCCGTGCGTACCGGATGCAGGGATCGGTCGACGGGCAGCAGTGGACCGAACTGGGCGCCTGGCCGCGACCGGACCTCACCAGCCGCGGCGGATGGCTGGACATCGACGGCCGCGCGGGGCTTCTCGTGCGAGGCGGCGCCAACCCGATCTCGGTGTACGGCGACACGGTCGTCCTCTCCGACGGACCGGCCGCGAGCGTGCTGGTCGAGGCACTCCCCGGCGCATCGCCCGAGGAACTGCGTACCGCGGCCGCCCGCAAGACCCCCTCGACGCAGTCCGCACAGGTGAAGGCAGCCCTCACGGACCACTACCTGAGCCTGTTCAACCTTTCGTCGGACTCCGTGACCACCACCGTGACGATCCCGGGTTCGGGTGCCGGGGGAATCCGCCTTTACCAAGGCGTTCAGACCGTCACCGAATCGGGCACGGCCTTCCACGCCGAACTGCCCGCCGCCTCTGCCGCCCTGGCGCCTGCGCGCATCGTCCTCTCCGGCGGCCGCATTCCTGTCGGGCTCCGCGCCGAGGTGCGTGACGGCCGCACCGTACGACTCACCGGCCCCTCCTGCCGCGTCACCGTCTCGGCGCAGGGCAAGAGCGTCGACGCCACGGTCCGGGCGGGTCGCACGACCACCGTCACCGTGCCGCGCGCCACGGCGTACCCCCTCGCCGACCTGGCACTCGGCCGCACCACCTTCCCGACCGCACCACTGCCACCCGGTATGACGGACCCCAGGGCCGCGGTCGACGGTGACGCGGGCACCGCATGGTCGCCCGGTCCCGACGGTCGCATGGTCGTCGACCTGGGTGCCGAACAGCAGATCACCGAGATCCGGACCCAGTGGCGAGGAGGCCATGCCCCGGCGTCCCAGGTCGAGTTCAGCCTGGACGGCCGCACGTACAGCGGCGCGGCGCGGCTGTCGGCGCGTGGTGTCCTGCGCACCGACCGCACCGCCCGCTACGTGGCACTACGGGTCATCACATCGGCCGCACGCCCTGCCTCACTCGTCGCCCTCACTGTTGTCCAGGAGTGACCGGCCCCGCTGAGGGATCGGGTCGGTGAACTTCAGCAACACCCCTCGCCGGCACCGCCGTTGACCGCTTTGAGGCGGCAGAAGCAGGACGCCTCGACCGGTACGTCCGCCAACGCCGTGGCGATCTTCAGTTGTTGGGCCACGATCCGCGCCTCCCCCGCCCTGCCCAGACGGACGAGGCACTCGTGGAAGCCGTGCAGGGCCCAGACGTTGCCGGGGTGCTGCAGGGCGCGAGGCAGCGTGTCGTCCAGGCCCAGGTCGGCCCGGTAGACGGCTTCGGCCTCCGCGACGCGGCCCTGTTCGAGGAGGAGGGCGCCGTACGCGTGGCGGGTGGGCTGCATCCAGCCCCACGGCTCGTCGTAGGGAAGGTTGTCGTCCAGTTCGATGGACCGTTCCAGGGCGGCGAAGGCGGCCTCGTGGTTGCCCTTGCGGTATTCCAGTTCGCCGTCGAGCATCGCCGAGGCGATCGCGAGGATGTCGGCGCAGGTGTTGTTGAACAGCATCCGCGTCTCCGGAACCCGGGTGACCGCCTCGCGGAACAGTTCGCGCTCGGCCTCGGCCGCGCCGATCCGGCCGGTGGCCGAGAACGCGACCCCGCGGGCGTAGTGGAGCATCGCGGTCGTCGCGCAGTACAGCTTCGGGTCGGCGGGCAGCGGCAGTTCCACGATGTCGGACCAGCGGCCGAACCGGATCAGTGCATGGACCCGCATGGCGAGGAAGGCTTCGAGCCAGTCCGCCATGGGCGGGCTCTGCACTCGCAACAGGTCCTCCGGGATGGAGGCTTCGAGTTGGGCGGCGGTCTCCAGGGCGGTCTTCGACTGGCCGAGGAACATCGCGCCGTAGATCTTGAAGTGGTAGTTGTGCGACCGGTACAGGGTGTAGAAGTTCATGGCCCCGGCCCTCGCGCGGTACTTCTCGTCGGCGACGATGGCCGTGCTGTTGTCGGACACCACGCGCCGGTAGTCGCCGCAGAGCACGTCCAGGTGTGTGGGCATGTGCTGCAGGTGCCCCGCGTCGGGGACCAGGCCGCGCAGCCGGTCCGCGACGGGCAGCGCGGTCTCGGGGGCCGAGGACATCTCCATGAGGTGGATGTACATGTGCAGGATGCCCGGATGGCGCGCCCCCGCCTCGGTGTCGATCGCCCGTTCCAGGACCGCCTTCGCGTCGAGCGTCCGCGCGCCCTCGGCCGGCTCGCCGGTGCGCAGGTCCCACAGCTGCCAGGGGGTGAGGTTCATCAGCGCGTCGGCGTAGAGCGTGGCGATGTCGAGGTCGTCGGGTGCGAGTTCGTACACGGCCCGCATGCTGTCGGCGTAGGGCTCGTTCCACACCGAGCAGTCCTCGACCGCCTCCGCCTGCGGATAGCGGGCCCTCAGCGCGCCGATCAGCGCCTGTTCGACGGGGGTGGCGCCGGCCGCCTTCTCCTGCGCGAGCTCGACGGCGGCGTGGGTGCGGTCGACGGTACGGGCCAGGTCCTCGCCGTCGAAGAACTCCCAGGGCTTGTTGTAGTTGGGGCCCAGGGCGTAGGCGATGCCCCAGTGGGCCATGGCGCAGTCGGGATCCGCCGCCACGGCCGCCTCGAAGCAGGAGACGGCTTCCTCGTGATGGAAGGCGTACGACCAGACCAGGCCGCGGTCGAACCATTTCTGAGCCTCGGGGGACGATGTCGTCACGGGCCGGCTGTGGGTGCCGAGATCGTAGTGGTCCATCGGTCCGCCTCTCCTGTGCTGCCTCCGTGGCCGGAGCCCCGAGGAACATCTCTACCACCGAGGCTAGAGGCGAGAGCGGACACGCCACAGCAAGAGCGGGCGACCGGAACATGGGACTGGAAGGTACGACGCGAACGCCCGCCCGGACCATGGCGCGGTCCGGGCGGGCGTGAGAGCGGGCAGTGGGTCAGGGAGTGATCCTCCACTGCTGGATGTAGCCGACGTCGATCGACGCCACGTCACGGACCCGCAGCTTCCAGGTGCCGTCGACCGGCTGCGCCGAGGCGTCCACGACGAAGGTCTGGTTCACGTTGTCCGCCGAACCGCCGCTCCGGTTCAGCAGCGAGTACACCGTCCCGTCGGGGCCGATCAGATCGACCGTCAGGTCACCCCGGTAGGTGTGCACGATGTTGACGTACACCTCCGTGGCCGCCGAGGCGTTGCCCGGGCGGCCCGTGATGGTGACGGGCGACTCGACCGCGGCACCGAGGTCGGGGATGTCGACCCGGGTGGAGTTGCCGTAGACGTACGCCACCCGCCATTCGAAGGTGTCCGACACGGTCGCACCCGTGCTGTCGGTCACCGTCACGGTGACGTCACTGGTGCCGGTCGTGGTCGGGACGCCGGTGATCAGCCCGCTGTCGCTCGCGGTCAGGCCGTCGGGCAGGCCGGTGACCTCGTAGGTCAGCGTCGCGTCCGCGTTGGTCGTGTAGGCGTCGATCTGCAGGGACACCTCCTGGCCGACACCGGAGGTCTGGTCGTCGATCGGGGCGACGTTGACGCCCAGCGCTATGCGGTCGCCGACGTTGATGCCCGCCCAGGCGGCGGCGACGGCGAGGTAGGTGTCGCTGTAGGCACCGAAGAGGTCACCCGCGGCCTGCAGGGTCGCGACCCTGGCGCCCGCGTAGTTGGTCGAGGACGTCATGTACGTGGTCAGCGCCCGGTACCAGATCCGGGCCGCGTTCTCGATGCCGATGCCCGCGACCGGGACGCCGTCGGCGGTGGGGCTGTCGTAGTTCACCCCGTTGACGGTCTTCGCTCCGCTGCCCTCGGACAGCAGGTAGAAGAAGTGGTTCGCAGGACCGGAGGAGTAGTGGACGTCGATGCTGCCCAGCGAGGCGTCCCAGTTGTCGCGGGACGAGCCGTCCTTGGAGGGCTTGTCCATGTACCGCAGCGGCGTGCCGTTGCCGTTGATGTCGATCTTCTCGCCGACCAGGTAGTCGGGGACGTCGGCGTCCAGACCGGCGTCGAACTCCACCGCCGCGGCGAAGATGTCGGAGGTCGCCTCGTTCAGGCCGCCCGACTCCCCCGAGTACGTCAGGTTGGCGGTGGCGCTGGTGACACCGTGGGTCATCTCGTGGGCCGCCACGTCCAGCGAGGTCAGCGGCTTGGCGTTGCCCGCCCCGTCGCCGTACGTCATGCAGAAGCAGGAGTCCTGCCAGAACGCGTTCACGTAGTTGTTGCCGTAGTGGGCGCGGCTGTAGGCGGCGACTCCGTCGTTGCGGATGCCGTTGCGGCCGTAAACGTCCTTGTAGTAGTCCCAGGTCGCGGCTGCCCCGAAGGCGACGTCCACACCGGCGGTCTGCCGGTTGCCCGGGGTGCCGTCGCCCCAGACATCGTTGTCATCCGTGAAGAGTGTGCCCGTCCCGGAGGTTCCCTGGTTCAGGTCGTACGTGCGCTGTCCCGCGCGATCCCCGTCGACCATCTGGTACGACGAACCGGACGCCGTGGTGCCGATCGGAACAGAGCCGTTGTACTGGCCCGTGCCCGTGCCGGTGTGCACGCTCTCGTACTTCGAGGCGACCTTGCCGGAGGCCGCGTCGGTGACGACGTGCAGTTCGCTGGGTGTGCCGTCCTCCTGGAACCCCTCGACGACGGATTCCCAGGCCAGGGTCGGCTTGGACCCGGCGGCGGCCCAGACGACGAGCCGGGGCTTGCCCTCGACCTCGGACCGCTCCACGTCGGCCGCCTTGCCGATCGCGAGCGCCTTGGTGGCGGCACGGCTCGCGGTGATCTTCGGCGTGGTGGTGGGCACCGCGATGGTGGCGCGGGTGGCCTTGGACGTGGTGGTCCGGCCGTTCTTCAGGTGCAGCACCAGGTCGCCGCCGAGGACCGGGAGTCCCGCGTAGGTGCGCTCGTACCGGGTGTGGGTCGTACCGTCGGCGTCCTTGATGACGTCCTTGACGACGAGCTTCTCCCGCGAGCCGAGGCCGAGTTGCTCGGCCGTGTCGCCGGCGGTGGCGGTCGCGCTCTTGAGGAGCGAGGCGCGCTTGGCGGGCGACAGTTCGGTCTGGGCCGCACCGGCGCGTGGCGTGGCGGTGATCTTCGAAGAACCGGGATCCGCCGGTGCGGCGGATACGGGTCCGGCCTGGACTCCGAGAACGAGCAGCGAGCTCGCGGTCGTGAGGGCCAGGGCCGCGGCGCGTCTGCGCCGGTGGGTGGAACGGTGATACCCGGACAAGGTCTTCTCCTCCTGCGACAGCCGGCCCCTGGTGAGGGCCGGCGGCGAGCGGACCGACTGGGTGCAGCCGGTCCGGAATGGGGGGTAGAGCGGGAAGGAGCGCCGCACGAGCCGACACGCGCCGGCGTCCGAGGACGCGACGACGCGTGCGACGTGAGGGTGCGGGGATGTACGAGTGGGGGACGTGGGAGGTGTGAGAGGTGCGATGATGTGAACGAACAGTGAATGTTCCACAGCAGAGTGACACCACTCGCACAGGGTTGTCATGGAAGTGACAAGACAACGGCTTGAATTGACCATTGTTTGCTGTGAGTTCATCACCGTCGACGGACACTTTCAGCCGTTGCGCGAGGGCTGATCCACTCGGCGCAGGGCAATCGCCGGCCCGGCCTTCGGCGCATGGTCGGTCTTCGGCGTCAGTGCGGTCTTCGGCGCGGGTACCTGCCCGGCTGTGGAGGGCTGTGCCTTCTCAGAACTCGCTGTCGATTCCGGTCACGACCGCCTGCCCCAGCGGGGCGTCGTCCTCGGTGAATCCGCTGTCGCGCAGAGCCTTCGACACCAGCCCCACCGCCTCGCTCTCGGCGCTGGAGCGGTCCGCCGCCTCGACCTCGATCCTGGCCGAGAACATGCCACCCTCCTCGACGGTCAGCAGGCTCAGTTCCTCGCTCTCGCCCAGGTCCGTGTTCTGCGGATCACGAGGCCGGAGCCTGTCCTCGATGTCGGAGCGCGCGGCGTCGGAGACGCTGCGGACGAACGTGCCGGGAACGGTGATGACGTACGTGGTCACTGGAACTCCTTACGAGGATGTCCGGTCCGTCGGGGGCTTCACGAACCGGGCGGACAGACGGCATGAACGAACAGACGGCATGACCCGTGCGCCCGGCTCGCGTGCAGTGCTCCCGACTCCCATGTACTCCACGTTCCCCGCCATCGGCCAGGAATGCGAACCGCCGGCCCGGCTGACGCCCCGAGCAGTGGTTCGATACGGAACGCCGTTTGAGTATGCGTACTCATGAAACGGGACACGGGCTCCGGCAGGCTCCCCGCATGAACGACTCGGCAAGATCGCGAGGGCAGGGGCCTTCGTCTCGCCACCCGGCTTGGCCCGCCGCTGTACCGGCTCAATCCACCCACGCACGAACGAACGGACCCATGAAGACTGCATCGCTGTTCGACGTACTGCTGGACGCAGCCCGCCAGGCCCCTGAGCAGGTCGTCGTACATGTCCGTGGGGACGGCAGCGAAGTGGCGGTCACGTTCCGGGAGTTGCTCGACGAGTCCCTGCGCGTCGCGGGCGGCTATCGCGGCGCGGGAGTCGAGCCCGGCACCTGCGTACCGCTGCTCGCGGAGCGCAGCGAGGACTTCCAGCCGATGTTCTGGGGCGCGCTGGCAGCCGGGCTGGTGCCGGTGCCGCTCGCGCCCGACGCGCGGCGGGTCGCCCCGGTGTGGGAGCACCTCGGCCGTCCGCCCGTCGTGGTGGACGCGGCCTGTGCGGGGGTGACTGCCGAACTGCCGTCCGGCGTAAGGATGTTGAGGCTGGAGACACTGCGGGAGTGTGCCGAACCGGTCGCGCCCGTCATGCCGGGTCCGGACGATCTGGCCTTCCTGCAGTTCTCCTCCGGAAGTACCGGGTCGCCCAAGGGTGTTGAGCTGACGCATGCGGCGGTCGTGGCGAACCTGCGTCAGATGGCCGCCGCCTCGGCGCTCAACGAGCAGGATGTCGTGGTCAGTTGGATGCCCTACTTCCACGACATGGGTCTCATCGGCACCCATCTGGCGCCGCTGGCCGTGCGGGCGAAGCAGGTGAAGATCGGTCCCCTGTCGTTCGCGAAGACGCCGCGCCTGTGGTTCGACGTGGCCGCCGCGCACCGGGCCACGGTTTTGTCGGCCGCCAACTTCGCGCTCGCCCTGGCCGTCCGCCGGGTCCCCGACGAGGTACTCGCCGCTGTGGACCTGAGCCCGGTACGGCTGATGCTGGTCGGGGCCGAACCGATCTCGGCGACGGTCTGGCGGGATTTCGCGGCCAAGATGCGGCCGACCGGACTGGACCCTCGCGCGGCCACGCCCGTCTACGGGCTCGCCGAGGCGACGCTGGCCGTCACCTTCCCGCCGCTCGGTGAAGTGGCGGCGCCCGTGGCGCTGGACCGGGCCGCTCTCAGCCGTGGCCGGGCGGTGGAACGTGAGCCTGGCGGCGACGCCGTGGAAGTGATGGATGTCGGCGTACCGGTGCCCGGCTGCGCTGTACGGATCACCGACGGGGCCGGCCGGCCGCTGGGTGACCGGCGGGTCGGTCACATCGAGGTCGGCGGCCCGCAGATCGCGCGCGGCTACCACCGCCTTCCCGAGACGACCGCGCAGACCTTCGCGGAGGGCTGGCTGCGCACCGGGGACCTCGGCTTCCTCCGGGACGGCCGGCTGTGTGTCAGCGGCCGCCACAAGGACGTCCTCTTCCTCAACGGCCGTACCTTCCACGCCCCGGACATGGAGGAGGTGGCGGCCGCGACGCCCGGGCTGCCCACGGGCATCACGGCTGTGGTCGGCTCGACCGACCCGGTGACCGGGAGCGAGCGCGTGGTGGTGTTCGTGTCCTGGAGCCGCCCGCCGCGCACCGCGACGGAGGTACTGGACCAGGTCGCTCGGCGGGTTCGTGGAGCCCTCGGCCACGACGACGTGCACGTCCTCGCTCTCCCGCCGTCTGCCTTCCCCCGCACCACCAGCGGCAAGCTGCAGCGGCAGCGGATGCGGGCCCGCTTCGAGGCGGGCTCGTACCGGCCTGCGGCCTCGTCCGGCCCGCTGCCCATCCCCTCTGCTCCCTCAACCACCATCTCGGCCGCCGTCCCGTCCACCGCCTCGGCTCCCGCCCTGTCGGGTTCAGCGGCGCCCGGGCCGCGGCAACCCGACGCCGTACGGCGATCGGCGCCGCCGCGTTCGCGCGCCGACGTGCGGCAGCTGGTGCGCGACGTCTGGACGCGAGTACTGGCGCGACCTGGGGCGTCCTTCACGGACCGGGACCGGTTCGCCGATCTGGGCGGTACCTCGCTCAAGGCCATGGAGGTGCTCGCCGAACTGGAACACGCCCTCGATGTCGCCCTGGCGCCGGCCGTGATGCGCGACGACACCGTCGCCGCGCTCACCGACCATCTGCTGGCGGCAGTTGACGACGACACGTCAGGCCGACGGTCTCCCGCCACCGGCCAGGGGACTCCGCCCGCCCCGGCTGTCGCGCCCGCGACGGCGATCGTCGCGATGGCCTGCCGGTTTCCCGGCGCGAGCACGCCGGAGGAGTTCTGGGACCTGTTGGCCGCCGGCCGGGACGCCGTCACCGCGGTGCCGCCCGGCCGCTGGGACGGCACGCCCTCGGCACAGGCGGGCGAGTCGTCTGCCTGGTCCGGCGGACGCTGGGGGTCCTTCCTCGACGACCCGGCCGCCTTCGACGCCGGGTACTTCGGTATCGGTGACGAGGAGGCCCGCACGCTCGACCCGCAGGCGCGGATCTTCCTCGAACTCGCCCACGAGGCACTGGAACGGGCGGGCTACGCCGGAGCCCGCCGCCGTGGCCTGCGCGTGGGCGTCTTCGCCGCCGTCGGAGACAGCGGCTACCGGCAGATCCTCGCCGATGCGACCCCTGCCGGTGCGCCTCCCGCGGCCACGGCCCTGACCGGGAACCTGCCCAACCTGGTCGCCGCCCGTGTCGCACACTGCCTCGACCTCGACGGGCCGGCGCTCGCCGTGGACACCGCGTGCTCGTCGGGTCTGGTGGCACTGCACCTGGCCCGGCGCAGCCTCGCGGACGGAGAGTGCGACATCGCCGTGGTCGGCGGCGTCAACCTCCATCTCACACCCGACGGGTACCAGGCACTCGAGTCCGCGCAGGCCCTGTCACCGACCGGCCGCAGCCGCGCCTTCAGCACCGCGGCCGACGGGTTCGTACCCGGTGAGGGCGGAGCTGCCCTCGTCCTGCGGCCACTTGAGGAAGCCGGCCGCGACAACGACGAGATCCTGGCCGTCGTACGCGGCACCGCCGTCAACAACGACGGCACCTCCCTGAGCCTGATGGCACCCAATCCGCAGCGGCAGCACGAGGCGATCGGCCGAGCGTACGAGATCTGCGGCGTCGATCCGCGGTCGGTGACGTACATCGAGGCCCACGGGACGGGCACGGCCGTCGGCGACCCGATCGAACTGCGGTCACTCGCGCAGGCCTTCCCTGCCGACCCGGACGGGCGGCCTCGGCTGCTCGGCTCGGTGAAGACGAACGTCGGACACCTGCTCAACTCGGCCGCCCTGCCCTCCCTGGTCAAGGTGGTGCTGGCCCTCGGACACGGCCGGCTGCCGGCCTCCCTGCACCACACATCACCCTCCCCCGCCGTCGAACGGTCCGGGTTCGCCCTGGTCACCGAGCTGACCGACTGGGAGTCGCACGGTCCGCTCAGGGCGGGCATCAACGCGTTCGGCTTCGGCGGCACGAACGCGCACGCGGTCCTGGAACAGGCACCGCCGGCCCCGGCTTCCGCCCCCGCGCCGCGCGCGGGAGGCGGTCCGCACCTGCTGACCCTTTCCGCGCGCGGTGCGGACGGTCTGGCCGCCTGGACGTCCCGTCTCGCGGGCCACCTGCGCGATCATCCGGAACTCGATGAAGGTGACGTCTGTCTGACGGCGGCCACGGCACGGGACGAGGGACCGCACCGCCTCGCCCTCGTGGCCGACGGGGACCTCCGGGAACGACTCGCCGAGGCGACCGCCGCGCGTGACGGCCGGCCGCCGGGAGTGGCCACCGGGACGGTGGCGAACCGGCCGCGGACCGTCTTCGTCTTCCCCGGCCAGGGCGCCCTGCGGCCGGGCCAGGGTCGTGCGCTGTACGCGACGGCACCGGTGTACCGCGGCACGCTCGACGAGGCCTCGGCCCTGGTCGGCGCCGTGCACGGGCGGCAGTTGACGTCCTGGTGCGTGGACGCGGAGGTGGATCCGCAGGCGCAGGCCGCCACCGAGGTGGCGCAGCCGCTGCTGGTCGCGCACGGGGTGGCCCTCGCCCGGCAGTTGATGGCTTGGGGCGTACGGCCCGACGCGCTCTTGGGACACAGCGTCGGCGAGCTCGCTGCCGCCTGTGTCGGCGGGGTGTTGTCGCTCGCCGACGCGGTGGGGTTCGCGGCGGAACGCGGGCGGCTCATGGGCACGTTGACCTCGCCGGGCTCGATGCTGGCCGTACGAGGAGCCGACGAACAGGACGTGGCGGCCCTGGTGGCCGCATCACCCGGCGAACTCGCGGTGGCCGCCTACAACGGTCCCGGTCGGCTGGTGATCTCCGGCAGTCCCGACGCCGTTGAGCAGGCGGCGGAGAAGCTCGCCGGGCTGGGGGCGGCGGTGCGCCCGCTGCGGGTGTCGCACGCCTTTCACTCACCGTTGATGGAGCCGGTCGCGCGGGCCCTGGCCGACGCGGCACGCACTCTGGACACCGGCGTTGCCGGCCTGCCCGTGATGAGCACGCTCACCGCCGGGTGGCAGCCGCGCATGGACCCGGACCACCTGCGCGAACACGCCCTGCGGCCGGTGCTGTTCGGCCGGGCCGTGGCACGGCTGCTCGACGAGGGCTACGACACGTTCGTCGAACTCGGGCCGGACGAGAACCTCGCGGGCCCGATCCGCGCGGCGGCAGCCCATCGCGGGGTCACCGGCACGGACGGCACTCGTGTGCTCGTCGTGTCCGCGCCCGGGGAGCGGGACCGAGCCGGGACGGCCGCCGAGGGCGGTACCCCGGGCGGGGCGCGGGAGTTGCTGGAGACTGTGGGACGCCTGTGGACGCGGGGCGTGACGCTGGACCGTACGGCGCTCGACGCGGGCCGTCGGCGTGTGACACTGCCGCCCTATCCCTACCAGCGGCGCCGGTACTGGCCCGACACCGCGGCGCATGGACTCCTGCATCGCGTCACTTGGCAGGCTGCGCCCCTGGCCGACGACGCTCCCGCCGGCCCTGTACTGGTGACCGGCCCGGACGCGACGGCCGTGCGCGAGCTCGCGGCACAACTCGCGGGTCGGGGCACGGAGGCGACCACGGACCCCGAAGTCGTTGCGGCGCAGACCGTGGTCCTGCTCGCCGGGTCGACCGGGCGCGGCATGGCCGCCGAGTTCGAGCGGATGCAGCGTCGTTGGGTCACGGCGTTCCAGGAGGCGCTCGCGCTGTTCGACCGGACCGGGGCTCGTCGTCTGCTGGTCGTGACCGAGGACGTGCACGTCACCGGACACGGCTCCGAGCGTCCGGACCCGGCACAGGCCGTGCTGGGCGCCCTCGCTCTGGCCGTGCCCGAGGAGTTCCCCGGAGCGGTGGCGAACTGGGTCGACCTCGCGTCCCTCGACGGCGCCGGGCAACGGCTCCGGGCCGTCCTCGCCGAGGTGGCGGCGCCGCAGGCGGCCGGAGTGGTCGCCTGGAGGGACGGGCAGCGGCTGGTACGGACCGTCGTCCCGCAGCCGGCCGAGACGCCCCACGGCGGGGAGCGGCTGCCCGCCGACGGGACCTTCCTGATCACGGGCGGCTGTGGAGGCATCGGTTCCGCTCTGGCCCGGGACCTCGCCGGCCGTGGCCGGCCGGTGGTCATCCTCACGGGCCGCTCTCCGCAGCCGCCCGAGGGTCTGGTGGAGGAACTCGCGGCGCTCGGCGCCGATGCCCGCTACCACCCGGCCGACCTCGCGGCGCAGGACGACGTCGACAAGCTCGTCGCCGAACTGCCCCGGCTGGACGGTGTCTTCCACGCGGCAGGAGTGGTGCGCCCCGGTAGCCTGCGCGCAACTGATGTACAGGATGCGGTGGATGCGCTTCGGGCGAAGACGCTCGGCACGACGCTGCTGTCGGAGGCACTGCACCGGCACGGGCAACGTCCCGCAGTGTGCGTCGCGTTCTCCTCCGTCTCTTCGGTGCTGCCCGGGCTGGCCGGGGCGCTGGGCGTCTACGCGGCGGCGAACGCCTTCCTGGACGCCTTCGCCGCCTCCGAGCGGCAGGCCGGACGACCGTGGCTGTCGGTGAACCTCGGGCCGTTCGCCGAGACGGGACTCGCCTCCTCTCTCGGCGCCGGTGTCCTCGCGCGTGCCGGAATCCGCCCGTTGGCGACCGCGCCCGCGCTGGCCGCGCTGCGTTCGGCCTGCGACACGGACGCGGCGCAACTGGTACTTGCCGATCCAGCGTCCGTGCCCGGACCGCCCCTCGCCGACTCGCCGAGGCGACCTGCGGAAATGCCGCAGCATCAGGCCGCGGCGGCAGCGGCTCGCCGACCCTCCGGCGCGGACGGGCCGACGTCCGTCTCCGGCGCCGCTGCCGTGCTCCGGGAACTACTTGCGCAGTCACTTGGCGTACCGGTGTCGGCCGTCGACGACGACGCACCGTTCCTGTCGCTCGGGCTGGACTCACTGGGCGCCGTCGACCTCGTCAAGCGGCTGGAGCGCAGGACGGGGCGCCCATGGCCCACCACGCTCTTCTTCGAGTACCGGACCGTGCGCGAGCTGGCCGCCCACCTCGACACGCAGGCCGTGGCCGGAGCCGACGCCGTCGAGCCGGGGCCGGACGCTCACCGTGGCCTGCTTCCGGCCGCGGTGGACGACGGCACCCCCTTCGCCCTCACCCCCGTACAACTGGCCCTGCACACCAGCAGCCGGCTGCACCCGGACGTCCCGGCCCGTGGTCATCTGCGCCTGACGATCCGCGGCCCGCTGGACACCCACGTCCTCAGCCGGGCGTTGACAGCTCTGGCCGAACGGCACGGCATGCTGCGGCTGCGTATCGACGACGCGGGCGCCACGCCGCTCCAGCGACTGGCGCCGACGACGCCCCTGCAGACCTGGTACGAGGTGCGCGAGGGGACCGGCCAGAGCCTGGCCGACGTCGAATCGGCCCTCTGCAACCGGCGTTTCGACCTTGCCGTCGAACCGCCGGTGCGGGCTGTCGTACTCCGTCAGGAACCGAGCCTGGCGCACCTGCTGCTGGTGGTCCATCACGCGGCGGCGGACGGGTACAGCCTCAACGTCCTGGCCGAAGACCTGTGGGCCCTGTACACCTCGCTGTGGCGCGGAGAACGACCCCAACTGATCCCGCCAGCGCTGGACTTCGCGACGTACGCGGCAGCGCGCGTCCACTCCCCCGGTTCCAACAACCCGGACGCCACCCGGCGTTACTGGGCGGAGCGCCTGGCCGGACGGGGCGAACCGCTGCGGCTGCCGTACGACGGTGATCCCGACGCGCCCCCGTCGGGCCCGCTCGTGCAACACCACGGCGCACTCGACGCGGCCCTCACCACCGGCCTGGAACGGCTGGCCGCCGCGCATGACGTATCGCTGTTCCACCTGCTGCTCGCCGCGTACGTGCGCTGTCTGGTGCGGTGGACGGGCCGCCGGGACATGGCCGTGAACGTGGCCCGGGCCGGGCGCGACGACCGGTTCGAGGGGGTGGACCGGCTCGTCGGCCCACTCGCCGACACGCTTCCTCTGCTGTGCGAGGCGGACCTGGAGGAGCCGCTCGTGGCTCTGGCGGAGCGGCTGCGCCGGGCATGGCTGGAGAGCGAGCGGCACGCCGACCTGAGCAGTCTTGACCTGGCCGGGCTGTTGTCCGGTGCCGACGGCGGCCCTCGCACGGCGAGCCCGGCGGGCTTCAGTTTCGCCCGCTTCCCGGCCCGCCCGGCGGCGGACTGCCCGGTGGAAGTGCGGGCGACCGCGGCCGGCACCGGCTCGGCCGCGACCCGGCTGAGCCTGCTGTGCTGGGCGGACGGCCCTGTGCTGCGCATGTCGTGGAACTTTCCGCTCCCGCTCTTCGAGCGGCGGACCGTGGCGCGTCTGGACCGGGAGTACCGGGAGGAACTGGCCGCTCTGTGTGCGCTCCCCGCACCGCCTGCGACTGCCCTTGCGCCTGCTGAGGTCGCCTCCCCTGATTCCGGCGTGACGTCCGCGTCGCTCGCCGGATCGGACGGCGGTCCAAGCCTGGTCGACCGCCTGCTCGACCGGTTCCGTGCCACGCCCACGGCGACCGCGGTCGACTCCGGCGCGGCGACGCTCACCTACGCGGCCCTCGACCGCGCATCGGACCGGCTCGCCGCGCGCCTGCGGGCCCTCGGCGTGCGTCCGGGCTCCCTGGTCGGACTCCTCACCGAGCCGGGCCCGGACACCGTGATCGGCGTGGTCGGCATCCTGCGGGCCGGTGCCGGCTGGGTTCCGCTGGATGCGGGCCATCCCACGGCACGGATGGCGGATCAGCTGGCCCGCACGGGTGCCACCACCGTGGTGTGCCATGCCTCGACCCTGTCAACCGCCAACGCCCTCGGCGGAGTTCGGGCCGTGGCCGTCGACGACCTGCCGAGCGCGCCGGTCGCAGAGGCCGTCGTCCCCGTGTCCACGGCGGAGGCCGAGGCGATCGCGTACGTCATCTTCACCTCCGGATCCACCGGGCGCCCCAAGGCGGTCCCCATCACTCACCGGGCGATGGAGAACTACCTCGACTGGGCCGTCGCCACCTTCGGCTACGGCGCCCAGGACCGCCTGGCCCAGACTGCGTCGCCGTGCTTCGACGCCTCCGTACGCCAGTTGCTCGCACCTCTCCTGGTCGGCGCCACCGTGGTGACCGTGCCGCAGGACCTGCGACGCGACCCCGAACTGCTGCTCGCGTACGTGGAGCGGGCGCGGATCACCGTATGGAGCTCCGTACCGACGCTGTGGGAGCAACTGCTGTCGGCGGCCGAGGAGCAGGTGCGACGCGGGGCCGGGCGACCGGACCTGTCGGCACTGCGATGGGTGCACGTCGGAGGTGAGGCACTGCCTGCCGCGCACGTCCGCCGGTGGTTCGACCTGTTCGGAACCGGCACACGGATCGCCAACCTGTACGGGCCCACAGAGGCGACGATCAACGCCACCTGCCACGTCATCGACGTCCGTCCCGACGACGACGTACAACTTCTGCCGATCGGACGGGCCGTCGCCGGTACCGATCTGGAGGTGGTCCGCCCCGACGGCACGCCGTGCGGGCGGGACGAGTTCGGCGAACTGCTCATCGCGGGAGTCGGGTTGACCCCCGGTTATCTGGGCGAGCCGGACCTGACGACCCGTGCGTTCGCCGTACGTGACGGTCGCCGCTGGTATCGCAGCGGGGACCGGGTACGCCGCGGCGAGGGCGGCACCCTGGAGTTCCTGGGCCGAGTCGACGACCAGGTGAAGATCCGTGGGAACCGGGTGGAGCCGGGAGAGGTCGAGGCGGCCCTCCAGACACACCCCGGCATTGCACGGGCCGCTGTGACCGCGCGCGAAGGGCGGCTGCTGGCGTTCGTGACCGTCCGGCCCGGTTCCGGCCGACCGGCCACGCGTGACGTGCGCCGACACCTCTCGGACGTCGTGCCGCCGTTCATGGTCCCGGCGCGCATCACGGTCGTTGACGCGCTGCCGCTGACCGGGACCGGCAAGGTCGACCGCCGTGCTCTGTCCGACCGGGCATCTGCCCCCGCGGACCGTGCGGGCAGGGTGGCGAGGGACGCTGGGGCGGCACAGGAGCAGACCTCCACGGCACGGTTGTCGTCCCTGCCCACGCCGTCCGCGTCCCTGTCCGCGTCGACCACCGCGCTGTCGACGACCGCCGACCGCGGTACTCCCCCGGCGACGCCGACCGAACGGCGGCTGGCGGCGATCTGGTCCGAACTGCTGGAGGCCGGCCCGGTCTGCCGGGAGGACGACTTCTTCGACCTCGGCGGAGACTCGATGCTCGTCCTCCAGGTGTTCGCCCGGCTCGGGGACCAGGAAGGGCCGTTGCCCAGGCCGACCGCGGTCTACCGCCACCGCACTCTCGCCGCGCTCGCCGCCGCGGTGGATGCGGCAGTGGTCGCGGGCGAGGGGCAACCGTGCCGGACGGAGACAGCCACCGCCGCGGGCTCCCGCTCGGCGGGAGCGGACCACATGGCTCCCTTCCCTCTCACGCCGGGCCAGCGCGGATTCCTCCTGGCCGAGGAGCTCTCACCTGGCGGTGGTGCCTGGCTGGCGCGGCTACGGCTGACCGGCCCACTGGACCAGGAGGTCTTCCAGACCGCGGTGGACCTGCTGGTGGAACGCCACGCGATGCTGCGCACCGTCTTCCCATCCGGCGCCCGGCCGCCCGTCCAGCAGGAACTGCCGCGCTCACTGCGGCTGCCGGTCGTCTTCGAGACACTCCGCGACCGCGGAGATGTCGACGAGCGGGCTGCGGCCGAGGCAGGCCGGCGCTTCGAGCCGTGGACCTGGCCCCTGCTGCGGCTGCGCGTGCTCACCCTGGCTCCGCACGAGCACGTCCTCCTCGTCCACGCGCACCACCTCATCGGCGACGGGTACAGCGCCGCGCTGCTCATGCAGGAACTGACGGACGCGTACGACCGGCTGGTCGTCGGCCACACAGCCGAACCGTCCTCCCCACCGCGTGCCACCTTCCGTGACCACTGCCTGCTGTTGGCCGAGACGGTCATCGAAGCCGCATCCGAATCCCGAGCGGGGTCCGGCTCAGCGCCGGGCGCCGCGCAACGCCGGGCCCGGCTGGGTGCCCCCTACCGGCCCCCGGTGCTGCGCGCCCTCAACGACGACACGGGCAGCGGCAGCAGTACGCCGACGGACGGCGCCACCCCCGCGTTCCATTCGGCGGAGTTCGTGCTCGACGCGAGCCGGACGGCAGCGCTGCGGGTGCTCGCGGCAGAGGCGGGGGCGACCCTGTACGCGCCGCTGCTGACCGCCTACTACCAGCAGTTGGCGGAGGTCACCGGCCAAGCGGACCTGATCCTCGGGCTGGCGGTGAGCGGGCGGGACCGTCCGCTGCCTGATGTGCACCGGATCTTCGGCCCGTTCGCCGCCGCGGTACCGATGCGGCCGGACGGCACAACCGGCCAGGGGCCGGGAGAAGGTCCCTTCGGTGATGCCCTGCGCCGGATCGTGACCGAGGCGGAGGAGGCACGGACCCACGAGGACGTACTCCCTCGCCACGCCAACGGGCTGCCGCTGACGTCGCAGTTCTTCTTCACCTTCCTGGACTTCTCCGCGCTGGCCGCCCCCAACGGCGGCACGCTGACGGTGTCGTGGGAGGACGCGGACAGCGCGTTCGCCCCGCCGTCGACGGCGACGGACGTGTTCATGGCGGTACGGCCGGACGGAGACGGGCTGCGCGTGACGCTCCGTGGATCCGCGAATGCCTTCTCGCCGCCCGCACTGGACGGCTTCGCGCAGTCGATCCGCGCCCGGCTCACCCGGGCATCAAGCCCCGGCCTCGCGGTTCGACGGCAGCGGGCTCGGGAGACGATGGACGCGGCACTGGTCGGATACCTGCCGGCCCCCGACCATCTGGCGCGGCTGGCGGGCCTGCCCGACGGGGCGCTGCCACGCGCCGAACTGCGCACGATGCTGTTCCCCGACGGCGCGCCGCGCCTCCTGGAGACGGTGGAGACGCCCCTGGGCCGCTCGGGCTTCGTATGCGTGCCGCTCTTCGCCGACGAGCTCGGCCGGGATCCCGGTCTCGTCCGGCACGCCGGCCACGCGGTGTCCCTGGCTTCCTCGCTCGGCGCCCGCTGCGTCTCGCTGGCGGGGATGATCCCGTCGCTGACCGGTTACGGCTTCGACGTGCTGTCCTCCGTCGAGGGGGCAGCGGCCGTGACGACGGGCCACGCGGCGACCGTTGTGTCGGTGGTCAAGACGGTGCGGGCGGCCCTCGACGCCACCGGCCAGAACCTCGCGGACCTCGACGTCGCGTTCGTGGGGCTGGGTTCGATCGGCTCCTCCTCGCTGGAACTGCTCCTCGCACAGGCCCCCCGTCCACCACGTCGGCTCCTGCTGTGCGACGTACGGGGCAGCGCACCGCGACTGGAGGAGCTGGCCCGGAACCTGCGTGAGCGGGGGCTGGCCGGCGAGGTCGAGGTGGTGGAGTCCCGGCAGGGACTGCCGGACGCGGTGTACGGGACCGATCTGCTGGTGACGGCGATCAGCGGCAGCGCCGCGGTCCTGGAGGTGGACCGGCTGAGGCCGGGCACCACCGTGATCGACGACTCCTTCCCCCACTGCTTCGACACCGCCCGAGCACTCGCCCGGATGCGGGACCGGCAGGACGTACTGGTTCTGGGCGGCGGACTGCTCCACATCGGCCGCACCCACCGTGAGCCCGCCGAGGGCCTGCCTGCCACGGCAGCGGCCGGCTACCTCGCCCAGCCCTGGATCGAGGGCACCCTCGCGTCCTGCCGTACGGAGTCCCTGTTGCACGCCTCGTTGCCCGAACTGCCGCTGGTGCACGGCTTGGTGGACCGGGAGGTGGCCCACGCCTACGCCCGGGCCGTGGAACAGGCCGGAGTGACGGCGGCCCCGCTCCACCTGCTCGGGCACGTCATCAGTTCGGACGTGGCGGTTGGTCTGCCGAGGAAACGCTGACCGGTGGCGTGCACGATGGCCAAACGGCCGGGCCCGCGAGAGCGGGAAGCTCTCGCGGGCCCGGCCGAGGGGCGCCCAGGTGTCGCTCTGCTGTTCAGATCGGTGGCGTCCCGCTGTTCAGAGACGGCCGCCGCTGAGGCGGGAGAGCGGGCCACGCCGACGCAGACCGGCACGGCGGCCCAGCGTGTAGGAGCAGAGGACCACGGTGGCGGTCCCCGCTCCGGCGACGACCGCCACAACCTTCCTGGCCTTCAGGAGGGTCCAGGCCATGCCGGCCTTTCCGACCGTCTGCTGGGCGGCCGAGGAGACGGTGCCCTGCACTGTCCTGGCCGCTTCCCTGGCCTTCTCCGACGCCGCTCCGCCGAGACTCACCACGGCTTCCTTGCTGCCGTGGCCGACGGCGGCGGCCGCTTCTCCGGCGCTCTCCGCCGCCTGGGCGGCAGCCCGCTGCGACTCCTTCGCCGGCGCCGCGGCGCCTTTGGTCACGGTGTTCTTCGCCGCTCGCGCGCTCGCGGGCGGCGTCTGTCCGTTCGTCGTCTTGTCGCTTGCTCCAGCCATGTGCGCCGGGTAACCAGCCTCACGTTCGGCAAACGGAGACCCTCATCGCGCAAGCTGATCGCATCGGGCGGCGGCTCCCGCCCACCGTCGTCGAGTCCGTCGATGCGGGCGATCCCCCACAGAAATGCGAACTCACGTCCACGGCGGTGTTTCGCCCGGCGGATCGCGCCTACCGGTACTACATGGTCCAGTCGATGCGCGAGACAGAACGCAAGTACGCCGTCCCTTCGTCCTCCGACACCTCCTGGCTGTCCGATGCCTCCTGGCTGTCCCAGTTGGAGCGTGTGGAAGGTGTCGCGGCGGTCGTCGACCGGGGACCCGAGGAGTTGGACGCGGTCTACTACGACACCGCCGACCTTCGCCTGTCCGGTTCTTCCGCCACGCTGCGCTGCAGGACCGGCGGCTCCGACGCCGGGTGGCATCTCAAACTGCCGTTGCCGGGCGACAGTCGGGAGGAGATCCAGGCTGCTCTGACCGACACCGTCCCGGACACCATGCTCGACCTGACCGTCTCCCGCACGCGCGGAGCAAGGCTGACCCCGGTGGTTCGCATTCGCTCGACCCGCGAGGTGCGGCATCTTGTCGACGCCGAGGGCACTCTCCGTGCCGCGCTGAACTTCGACACGGTTCGAGCGGAGTCCCTGCGTGCGGAGGGCAGGCGTGCCGCGTGGAACGAGGTGGAAGTGGAGCTGGCCGAGGGCGCCGATCCCGCGCTGCTGGACGCCGTGGACAAGAAACTGCGGAAGAACGGCATCGCTCGCGCGCAGTCCCCGTCGAAGCTGGCCCGGGCCCTCGACGAGACGACGACCGCCGCCTCGGCCGATCGCGTTGACCGGTCCGGCGACCTGGACCTGAACCCGGGCTCGGCCGGCGAGCAGGTCCTCACATACGTGCGCGAACAGATCCGTATACTCACGGCCCTCGATCCGGCCGTACGACGCGACCGGCCCGACTCGGTGCACAAGATGCGCGTCGCCTGCCGCCGTCTGCGCAGTTGTCTGCGCTCCTACCGGTCCGTCCTGGACCGCGAGGTCACGGACGCGATCCGGGCCGAGCTGAAGTGGCTGGCCGGTGAGTTGGGCGCCGAGCGCGATCAGGAAGTTCTGATGGAGCGCCTCACCCACGGCGTCGACGTCCTGCCCGAGAAGCTCGTTCTCGGCCCCGTCGTGGCGCGGCTCCAGACATGGAACGTCGTCCGTGGCACCGAGTCCCACCAGCGCTCTCTCGATGCCCTGGGCTCGCGCCGCTACCTGACCCTGCTCGACTCCCTCGCCACACTGGTGGAGCGGCCTCCGCTGCGTGCCAAGGCCGGCAAGGCGGCCGGCAAGGTCGTGGCCAGGGCTGTCCTCAAGGAGTACGACCGCCTGGCCGAGCGCATGACGCACGCTCTGGACCTGTCGCCCGGTCCCAAGCGCGACGTGGCGCTGCACGAGGCCCGCAAGGCGGCGAAGAAGGTGCGCTACGCGACCGAGGTGGCCCGCCCTGCCCTCGGGAAACCGGCCAAGCGTCTGGGCAGGCGCGTCAAGGCGGTCCAGAAGGTCCTCGGTGATCATCAGGACAGCGTGGTCGCCCGGGGCACGATCAGGGATCTGGCCGTGGCGGCCCAGACGGCGGGCGAGGCCGGCTTCACCTGGGGTCTGCTCTACGGCACGGAGCAGGCCGGAGCGAACGCCAGGGAACAGGAGGTGCCCGCGGTGTGGGAGCGCGCCTCGGCCCCCGCGCTGCGCAAGCGCCTCCGTCGTTGACGGATGCGGACACCCTGCTCGCCGTGCGCGACCGAGCCTTGGCGGCTTGGCCGCGCACAGTCGCGCGCCCCGAATCGGCCAGGCCGAGCCCGTGACCGTGGCGTACGGGATCCTTCCAGCCGAACCAAAGACATGGCCGTCATGCCTCTCCACGGCCACAGCCGGTGTCCGGACAGGGGCGTGGAGGTGCGAGATCAGCGTCGCGGGCCCTCGCTGCCGGCCGGAGCAGCGATGTCCTCGGGGGCGATGTTCTTGTTGTGGCGGAGCAGGTTGTGCGGGTCCCAGGTGGTCTTGACCGTGCGCAGCCGCTGGTGCTTGGCCTCGCTGCCGTGCACGCCGCGGCGCCATGCCTCGCCCAGGTCGTCGGTGAGGTTGGTGTAGCCGTTGGTCAGCGAATGGGGCCGCATCACCTCGCTGACGGTCGTCGCCCACTGCTCGTACTGGGTGTCGTGGTCGGGCACGTCCCACATGTTGACGGCCTCCCACAGCCAGGCGGCGCCCTCGCGGGAGAATGCCGTGGCGTCCTCGGCGACGTCCTCGGAGATCGCGCCGCCCATGCACCAGAGGTTGAAGGAGGTGGCGGCACCGGGGTGCGACGGAGCGGTTACGGCCTGGCGCAACAGAATGTCGATGACGTCGGTGGACAGGGCAGGTAGGTAGCCACCACGCAGGTTCATGCGCTGGCCGTACGGCGCTACGGCGTCGAGCATGCTGTTCGCCCGCAGCCACGGCATCCTGGCGACCAGGTTGACCAGCGGCCGGCCGAGTGCGACGAGCGGCTCGATGACCTCATCCGCTGTTGCGAGGTCCCCGGTGTAGACGGGGACGAGGACCAGGACCGGCCTGCCGTGTGCCTCCGGCGGCAGTATCGGCAGCGCGGGGGCGGCGGGTCCTGGACCGTCTGAACGACTCCCCGGCCCTGGTGCTGACCGACATGGCCGACACCCTCGCGATGAACCCGCTCGCCACCGCGCTGCTCGGCGACCAGACGCTCCACACCGGACTGGCCCGCAGTGCCTACTACCGCTGATTCATGGACCCCGCCGAACGCCTGGTGTACCCCGAGGGGGACCACCCACGCCACGGCCGTGCCCAGGCCGCCCGTCTGCGGGTCGCGCTGACATCCGGCAGCGACATCCCCAGAGCCGCTCGGATAGTCGCCGAACTCCAGGAACACAGCCCTGAGTTCGTCCGCCTGTGGGAGTTGCAGGAAGTCGCCCAGCGCTACGACGAGAGCAAGACGATCGTCCATCCCGAACTCGGCCGCATCGATGTCGACGGCCAGGTCCTGTTCACCGACAACCGCGCACAGACCTTGGTCGTACTGACCACACGCCCCGGCACGGAGAGCCACGGCAAACTCGAACTGCTCTCCGTCATAGGGCACCAGCAGCTCACCTCCTGACGCCGTCAGTGGCCGACGTCGTGGTCGCCCGCTTCCACGAGGCCGCTCTCGTAGGCGAAGATCACGATCTGGATCCGGTCGCGCAGCCCGAGTTTGGTGAGGATGCTCGACACATGTGATTTGACCGTGGCGGCGCCGATGGACAGTTGCCCGGCGATCTCCGCGTTGCTCGCGCCCCGGGCGACGGCGGTCATGATCTCGCCCTCTCGGCCGGTGAGCCGTTCCAGGCGTGCCGCGGCGACGGTGTTGACGCGGCGCTGCGTGAACCGGTCGATGAAGCGCCGGGTGATCGAGGGGGCCAGCAGTGTCCCGCCCTCGGCCACGGTGCGTACGGCGGTGGCCAGTTGTTCGGGGGGAATGTCCTTGAGCACGAAGGCACTGGCGCCGGAGCGCAGCGCCTCGTAGACGTACTCGTCCGGGTCGAAGGTGGTCAGGATCAGCACCCGGGTTTCCCAGTCGGCCTCCTGAAGGATCCGGGAGGTCGCTTCGAGGCCGTCCATCTCGGGCATGCGGATGTCCATGAGGATCACGTCCGGGCGATGCCGGCGTACGGCCTCGATCGCCTCGATACCGGTCCCCGCCTCGGCCACGACCTCGATGTCGTGGTGGACCCGGAGAATCATGGCGAAGCCGCGGCGTACGAGCGCCTGGTCGTCGGCGACGACGACACTGATGCTCACGTGGGCTCCCCCTTGGTGGGCAGATGGGCGGTGAGCCGGAAGCCGCCGCCGGGGCGCGGCTGGGCGTCGAGGCTTCCACCGAGCAGGAGGGCTCGTTCCCGCATGCCGACGATGCCGTGGCCGGGCAGGCCCTCGTGCGCGGCGGACACCGACCGGACGGCGGTACCGCGGCCGTCGTCGAGGACTTCGATGGTGATTCCGTCGCCTTCGGCGCGCAGGTGCACCTCGGTGCGGGTCTGCGGTCCGCTGTGCTTGAGCACGTTGGTCAGTGCCTCCTGGACGATGCGGTACGCCGAGAGATCCACCCGGGCCGGGAGGGGATCTTGGATGCCGCCTGCGACCGAGACGTCCAGACCAGCCTCCCGGACCTCGGCCACCAGGCGGGGCAGGTCGGCCAGGCCCGGCTGAGGACCAAGGCCGTCGCGTTCGGTGTTCGGCCGCAACACTCCCAGCAGGTGTCGCAGTTCGTCCAGCGCCTGGCGTCCCGCTTCCTCCACCGCCGCCATCGCTTCCAGGGCGCCCTGCGGATCCTCGGCGGCCACCATCCGGGCCGCACCGGCCTGCACCGTCATCATGCTCACCCGGTGGGCGACCACGTCGTGCAGTTCACGGGCGATGTGGGTGCGTTCCTCGGCCACGATCCGCCGTGCCTCGGCGGCCTGTTCCTGGCGGAGCCGGGCAGCCCGCCCCGCGCGAAGCCGGAGGCGCCGGCCGAGGTACCAGGCCCCGAACATGAAGACGTAGCCGAAGCCGATGTCCTCCCAGGGCGTGGAGAGGAGGGCGCCGTCGATCGTGAGCGCGACGACGGCCGCGCCGACACCGAGAGGGCCCCACCGGTTGTCGTCGTCGTGCCGCCCGACGCTGTAGAGCGCGACGATCACGACCCCGCCCAGCACGGAGTAGCTGCTTCCCAGCGTCGGGAGCCACGCGACGAGTGCCACGCACAGGACCGCGACCGGCCTGCCCCGACGCAGGTAGAGCGCGGCGCCGGCCAGGGTGATGAGCAGGAGGGCGGGCTGGAGCACGCTGGTGACAGGGCGGATGACGAGGGAATCGCCCGGACCCTCCTCCAGGAGCGCGGTCAGCAGGAACACGACGGTCGCGAGTACGGCGTCCGCGCCCCGCGGCCAGCGCGTGAACGGGCCGCGGAACCTGCCCGGCGCCCTGCGGCCCGGTGTCTCGGCATGCGGAGCCGTACGGATCATCGTCGCTCCATCAAGAGGCGGCCGGTGCCTTGGCCGAGAAGCGTCCGGTGCCCTGGCGCAGGGCACCGCGACGCGCCGGGCAAGCCATCGTAATTCCAGCTCCGAGGCACCGTCACCCGCCTGCGGGCGGATGCGGTCCTCCGCCCCCGGGCGGAGACGTGGGCCCGTACTCCCCGTCGTGCGTGGGGGCGCCCAACCCCCCTGACGGCGGGAGACGGCACCGGCGTCGGCGCCCACGATGGAACCGCTCGAACCTCCTGCCGCCGCGCACCGACCGGTGCCACCCGGACGGCAACCGTCCCGCACAAGCCCAGCCGACCGGTGCCACCGGTCGGCAGCCATCCCGCAAGAGCCCAGCCGACCGGTGCCGCCGGTCGGCTGCCGTCTCCCAGGAGCCGCAGCCATGAACCGACTCACGCGCCGTATCGGCGACGCGAGCGCCCGCCGACCGTGGGTGACCATCGCCGCCTGGGTGGCCGCCCTGGCGCTCGTACTGCCCCTCGCCGGCCTGGTCGGCGGCTCGTTCGTCGACGACCTCGTCGCTCCCGGCAGCCAGAGCGAGAAGGCGATGGAACTGCTCGAAGAGCGCTTCCCCGAAGCGTCCGGCGGCAGCGCCGTCGCCGTCTTCGCCGTGCCGGAAGGGGAACGGATCGATCGCCACCGGCCTGCCGTCGAAGCGGCCGTCGACCGCATCGCCGACGTGGCACACGTCGCCACGGTCACCGATCCCTTCACCACGGGCACCATCTCGCCCGACGGACGGATCGCCTTCGTCCAAGTCGCCTTCGACGTACCGCCGATGGAGGTGCGTCCCGAGCAGATCGATGCCCTGGGCGACGCGATCGAACCCGTACGCGGCGACGGCGTCGTCGCCGAACTGGGGGGCGACGCCGTCTTCATCAACGCCGAGACGCCGACGTCGGGCGCGGAGGCGGCGGGCCTGCTGACGGCCCTGGTCATCCTGGTGGTGGCGTTCGGCACGATCGTGGTCGCGCTGGTCCCGATCGCGCTCGCCCTGGTCGCCGTGGCCGCCGGCCTGGGCAGCATCGTACTGCTGGCCCATGCGACGGACGTGTCCACGGCCGCGCCCACGATCGGCGCGATGATCGGCTTGGGCGTGGGTATCGACTACGCCCTGTTCATCGTGGCGCGCTGCCGCGAGAACCGCGCGGCCGGCCAGGACAACTCCACCGCTCTGTCGAACGCCATGAGTTCGTCCGGCGCGGCGGTGCTGTTCGCCGGCGGCACCGTGGTCGTGGCGATGAGCGCGCTGGCGCTGACCGGCCTGGGCTTTCTGACCTCGATCGGCCTGAGTACGTCGCTGATCGTGCTGTTCGCCGTGGCGACCGCCCTGACGTTGCTGCCCGCCCTGCTCTCCCTGATGGGCGACCGCATCCACAAGGGGCGGCGGCTCCGGGGCCTGCGTACGCGCCGCAGCAAGAAGCCCGAGGACCCCGAGAAGACGGCATGGTGGCGGTTCGCGCACCGCGTCTCCGGTCGGCCGTGGCCGTACCTGCTGGCCGGGTCCGCGGTGCTGCTGGCGCTGGCGATCCCGGCGCTGCGCATGGAGACGGGTTTCCCCGACGCGGGCAACGACGCGACCGGCACCACGCACCGCCGCGCCTACGACTTGTTGGCGGAGGGCTTCGGTCCCGGTTTCAACGCCCCGCTGCTCATCGTCGCCGATCTGCGCAGCGCCGGTGTGGACGCCGAGGGCATCCCCGAGTTGTCCCGGCGTATCGCCGACGTCCCCGGCATCGCGTCGCTCGGCGAGCCCAGGGTCTCCGCGGCGGGCGACACGGTCGTGCTGCCAACACTTCCCACCACCGCCCCCGCGGACGCCGCGACCTCCGACACCCTCGAACGCGTCCGCGACATCGTCCCCGACAATGTCGCCGTGGCGGGCCTGACCGCCATGACCGACGATCTCACCCGTCAACTCGCCGACACCCTGCCGGTGTTCATCGCCGCGATCATCGTGGTGTCGTTCCTGCTGCTGATGCTGGTGTTCCGCTCCGTCGCGGTACCCCTGAAGGCCGCCGTGATGAATCTGCTGTCCATCGGCGGCGCCTACGGCGTCGTGGTGGCCGTCTTCCAATGGGGCTGGCTGGGAGGGCTGTTCAACCTCCACGAGACGATGCTGATCGCCTCACCCCTGCCGACGATCTTCTTCGCGGTCCTCTTCGGCCTGTCCATGGACTACGAGGTGTTCCTGCTCTCGCGCGTCCGCGAGGAGTACGACGCCACGGGTGATCCCACCGAGTCGGTGGCACGCGGCATGGCGGTCACGGGCCGAGTGATCACCTCCGCCGCGCTGATCATGACGGTGGTCTTCCTCAGCTTCGTCGCCAACCCCTCGCCACTCGTCAAGATGATGGGACTGGGGCTGGCCACGGCCATCGTGCTCGACGCCACGATCGTCCGCATGGTTCTGGTGCCCGCGGCCATGGCGCTGCTGGGGCGCGCCGCATGGTGGCTGCCCCGCCCACTCGACCGGCGGCTGCCCCGTGTCGCCGTGGAGAGCGTGGCGAGCGCCGACGTCCCGCCTCCGCCCGAGCCCACGCCGGCCCCCACTGCCCGGATCAGCTGAAGTCCCGGCACGTACGCGTCACGCTCCATGCCTGCGAAGTGGTCTGCCTCATAGCCTGTCACAAGGGTCAGTCGGGCGGCGTCTTGATGCCGAACCCACTGCGGATGAGGGAGACACCATGGCTGAGAACACTGAGGTGGTCGTGATCGGCGGCGGATACGCCGGCGTCATGGCGGCCAATCGTCTGACGCAGCGCGACGACGTGACAGTGACTCTGATCAACCCGCGCCCGATCTTCGTTCATCGGATCCGCCTGCACCAAGTGGTGGGCGGGTCCCACGACGTGGTCGTCGACTACCGAGAGGTCCTGGCCGAGGGCGTCGAGCTGGTGGTCGACACCGTGGCACGGATCGACGCGGCCGAGCGCAGCGTGGCGTTGGCGGCGGGCGGCGCGGTTGGCTACGACTATCTGATCTACGCGGTGGGCAGCGGCAGCGCCGACCCGGGTGTGCCCGGAGCGGCCGAGTTCGCCTACCCGATCGCCGGCCTGGAGGAGGCGCAGCGGCTGCGGTCGGTCCTCGACGCCGCGCCCGCAACGGCCGCGGTGACGGTGGTCGGAGCCGGCATGCTCGGCATCGAGGTCGCCGCCGAACTGGCGGAGGCGGGCCGCACCGTGACCCTGGTGTGCGGCGAAGAACTCGGGCCCTATCTGCACCCCCGTGTTCGGCGCTCGATCGCCAAGCAGCTGGCCAGACTCGGTGTGACCGTACTCGAAGGCCCCGACGCGAAGGTGACGGCTGTGGCGCGCGATGCCGTGCAGCTCGGTGACGGTCATGAGCTGCCGAGCAAGGTGACCGTCTGGACCGCCGGATTCGGTGTGCCGGACCTGGCCGTGCGCAGCGGGTTGAGCACCGACGCCCTGGGCCGCCTGCTCACCGACGAGACGTTGACGAGCGTGGACGACGTACGCATCGTCGCGGCCGGGGACTCGGCGGCACCGTCGGACCTGCCGTTGCGGATGAGCTGCCAGGCCGCGGGCCCGCTGGGCGCCCACGCCGCCGACACGGTGCTCAGCCGGATCGCGGGTGAGCAACCAGCGTCCATCGACGTGGGGTTCTTCGGCCTGTGCGTCAGCCTTGGGCGTCACGCCGCCACCGTGCAGCTCGCCTCCAAGGACGACACCGCGAACAGGTTCTCCATCGGTGGCCGCATTGCCGTGAAGATCAAGGAGAGCAGTTACAAGGGCTTGCTCAAACACCTGGCGGACGAGGCGCGCAAGCCCGGTTCGCACACATGGCCCTTCAAGGACGGCAAGCGCCGGCAACTGCTGCAGGCCGAGCGCGGTGAGGCACCGGCCACCGCTGAACGGGCAGCCTAGCCAGGCATTCGTGGCCGGTCCGGTCCACTCCGCGCCAGACGCTCCCCCAGTGTGGCCGCGAACTCCTCCGCCCTGGCCAGTTGGGTGCGCAGATCCTCAACTCGCTTGTGTGCCGCCTGCTCGAAGCCTCGAATCCGGTGCAGCAGTTCCTCGCGTTCGTCGGGCGGCAGTTCCTCGCCGGAGTCGAGGCGGTCGGTGGCGTCGAGCAGGGCACGCATCTCGTCGAGGGTGAAGCCGAGCGGCTTCATGCGCCGGATGACCATCAGGCGGGCGACGTCGGCATCGGTGTAGAGGCGGAACCCGCCCTGGGAGCGGGCGGAGGGGATGACGAGGCCGGTCTCCTCGTAGTGCCGGATGGTGCGCAGCGACAGCTCGGTCCGTGCCGCGACCTCGCCGATCTGCATGTGCTCGCTGCTCACGCGGGGTGCCTTCCTCGTCTTCCACTGCGGCCGCAGGCAGCCGACGCCGATCTCTACTCTAACGTTAGGGTAGAGTTGCGCCGGTGTCGGGGCGGTCGCCTGCCGTGCCCGTTCCCATGGCGCGGGATGCCGTCCCGTGACCGTCAGCCGTGTCGGGGCCGACGAAGCCCCCGGCGAAGACCGTTGTCCGCAGGAGAGAGCGTACGCATGTCCGTGATGCCCGGCGCCGCTCCCTGCCCACCGTGATCCTTCGACCGCAGGCAGCGCCCGATTTCCGCGCCGGTCACGTCGCCGCTGCCCTCTGACCTCGGTCCGCGCCGCTCGCGGATCTCGTGGAGGACCGCCCCGATTCTCCACGCCTACTCGCGCGCCCGCCGTGATGCCGGGTGTGCCCGAGCACGACAGGTTCCTCTCCTCTTGTCCTCCCCCGCACTGCCCCAGGCCGCCCGGCCGCATGGCTCCCGACGTCCGTCATGGCTGTCCGATCCGAAGGTGCTGCGCACCGAGGTGCTGGCCGGTCTCGTGGTCGCCCTGGCACTGATCCCGGAGGCGATCTCGTTCTCGATCATCGCCGGGGTCGAGCCGGCGATCGGCCTGTTCGCCTCGTTCACGATGGCAGTGACCATCTCGATCGTCGGCGGCCGACCGGCCATGATCTCCGCCGCCACCGGTGCCGTGGCCCTGGTCATCGCCCCGCTCAACCGTGAACACGGCTTCGGCTACCTGGTAGCGGCCGTCGTCCTCGCCGGTGTCTTCCAGATCGTCCTCGGCGCGCTCGGGGTGGCCAGGCTGATGCGGTTCGTGCCGCGCAGCGTGATGGTCGGCTTCGTCAACTCCCTCGCCATCCTCATCTTCCTGGCGCAGGTGCCGGAGATGACGAGCGTGCCCTGGCCGGTCTATCCGCTGATCGCCGCCGGGCTGGCGCTGATGGTGTTCTTCCCGAAGGTCACCACGGTGATCCCGGCGCCGCTGGTCTCCATCGTCATCCTCACGGTCATCACGCTCGCGGCCGGGATCGCGGTGCCGACCGTGGGCGACAAGGGCGACCTGCCGTCCGCGCTGCCGGTGCCCGGGCTGCCTGACGTGCCGTTCACCCTGGACACCCTCACCACCGTCGCTCCGTACGCGCTCGCGATGGCCCTGGTCGGTCTGATGGAGTCGCTGATGACCGCGAAGCTGGTCGACGACATCACCGACACCCACTCCTCCAAGACCCGCGAGTCCATCGGGCAGGGCGTCGCCAACATCGTGACCGGCTTCTTCGGCGGCATGGGCGGCTGCGCCATGATCGGCCAGACGATGATCAACGTACGGGTCTCCGGCGCCCGCACCCGCCTGTCGACGTTCCTTGCCGGCGCCTTCCTGATGGTGCTGTGCATCGTCTTCGGACCGGTCGTCTCCGACATCCCCATGGCGGCGCTCGTCGCGGTGATGGTCATGGTGTCGTTCGCGACCTTCGACTGGCACTCCATCGCCCCGAAGACACTCAGGCGGATGCCGGCCGGGGAGATCACCGTCATGGTGGTCACCGTCGCCTGCGTCGTCGCCACCCACAACCTCGCCATCGGCGTCGTCGCCGGCTCCGTCACCGCGATGGTCATCTTCGCCAAGCGCGTCGCCCACGTCGCCGAGGTCACCGCCGTCACCGACCCCGACCACGCCACCGTCGTCTACCGGGTCACGGGCGAGCTGTTCTTCGCCTCCTCCAACGACCTCGTCGGCCGGTTCGACTACGCAGGCGACCCCGGCAAGGTCGTCATCGACCTGACCGCCGCCCATATCTGGGACGCCTCCTCCGTCGCCGCCCTGGACGCCATCGAGACCAAGTACTCCCAGCGCGGCAAGTCCGTCGAGATCATCGGGCTGAACGAGCCCAGCGCCCACCTCCACACGACGCTCAGCGGCGAACTCTCCGGCAGCCACTGACTCCCGAGCAGCCGGGGCTCGCCCCCCTCGCACGACGTGAACGCGGTCGCCCACGGACAGCGCATCGTCTTACGGACTCGTGACGTGGTGCGCGCGGCCCGGGGGTGAGACCGGTGTGCCGCCCTACCGTGGGCGCATGCGAGTACTGGTCACCGGCGGTGCCGGGTTCATCGGGTCCCATGTCGTCGAGGCGCTCCGGGCGCGCGGGCACGAGCCCGTCGTGTTCGACGTGCGTGATGATCCTGGCGCGGACGTCCGGGACCCGGAGGCGGTTGCCCGTGCCCTGGCCGGTGTGGACGCCGTGTGCCATCAGGCGGCGATGGTCGGGCTGGGTACCGGGTTCGCCGACGCGGCGGAGTACGTCTCCCGAAACGACCTGGGCACCGCCGTCCTGCTCACGGCCATGGCCGGACAGGGCGTCCGGCGCCTGGTGCTGGCCGGCTCGATGGTGGTCTACGGCGAGGGCAGGTACACGTGCCGGCGGCACGGGGTGGTACGTCCCGGGCCCCGGGACGTCACCGACCTGGCGGCCGGGCGCTTCGAGCCGCGGTGCCCGGTGTGTGGGCAGGAGTTGTCACCGGGACTGGTCGGCGAGGACGCGCCGATGGACCCCCGCAACGTGTACGCCACCACCAAGCTCGCCCAGGAACATCTGGCCGCCGCATGGGCGCGCTCGACGGACGGCTCGGCGGTGTCGTTGCGCTACCACAACGTGTACGGGCCCCGGATGCCCCGGGACACGCCGTACGCCGGAGTCGCCTCCTTCTTCCGTTCGGCGCTCGCCCGCGGTGAGGCCCCGCGTGTGTACGAGGACGGCCGGCAGCGGCGGGACTTCGTGCACGTACGGGACGTGGCGGCGGCCAATGCGACGGCGCTGGAGGCGGATTCGGCCGTAGGAGCGCTCACCGCTTACAACACCGGCAGCGGTGAGCCGCACACGGTCGGCGAGATGGCGAGGGCGCTGGCGGCGGCGGACGGCGGGCCCGAGCCGGTCGTGACCGGCGAGTACCGGCTGGGCGACGTGCGGCACATCACGGCGGACTCGTCCCGGCTGCGCGCGGAGCTGGGATGGAAGCCGGAGGTCGGCTTCGCGGAGGGCGTGCGGGAGTTCGCGCGGGCCGGGATGCGTGGCGCGTAGCCTCCTTGGACCGGTGGTGCTGCCCGCCTCAGGAAGCGGCCGCGGGCAGCACCACCTCGAAGCGGCAGCCGCCGGGAATGTTGCGCACGGTGGCCCGGCCCTGATGGGCCTCCACGATGCCGCGGACGATGGCCAGGCCCAGGCCGGCCCCGGCAGGTGGGGTACGGGCGTGGGTGCCGCGCCAGCCGGTGTCGAAGACGCGGGGCAGGTCCTCCTCGGGGATGCCGCCGCAGCCGTCCGTCACGGACAACACCACGCCGTCGGGCAGGCGTTCGGCGGCCACCATGACGGTGCCGTCCGCGGGGGTGCGCCGGATCGCGTTGACCAGGAGGTTGCCCAGCACACGGCTCATCTCCTTGCCGTCCACCTCCACCGGCAGGGGCTCGACGCGGTCCCCGACGAGGCGCACCCCGTGTTCGCGGGCCAGCGGATACACCCCGGCGAGGGCATCGCCGACCAGGTCGTAGACGGACATACGGGAGGGCGACAGAGCCAGGCTGCCGGCGTGGATGCGGGAGAGTTCGAAGAGGTCGCCGACCATGTCGTTGAGGCGTTCGACCTCCGTGCGGATCTGCTTCAGATAGCGGTCCGGGTCGGCGGCGACACCGTCCTCCAGCGCCTCGGCCATCGCGCGCAGGCCCGCGAGCGGGGTGCGCAGATCGTGCGAGATCCAGGCGACGAGTTCACGACGCGAGGCTTCCAGGGCACGCTCGCGCTGCCTGGATTCGGCGAGCTTCGCGCTGGTGGCCTGCAACTCGCGGCTGAGCGCGGCGAGTTCGGCGGTGGCCGCACCGTGGGGTGCCGTGAAGTCACCGTCGTCACCGAAGGAGCGGGCGGCAAGGGCGAGTTCATGGCTGCGGGCGACCACCCAGCGGCCCAGCAGCAGGGCGGCGGCCAGGGAGACGACGGCCGCCATCGCGACCACCGTCGTCACCACGGACAGGTCGTGTGCGGACAGGAACATCGCCTGCGCCACGGCCAGGGTGCCCGCGAGCATCGCGGTCACGGCGACGGCGGCCACCACGGTGAGGGAGGTGGTCAGTGAGCGGCGGCGCAGCATCCACAGCGCTCCCGCGCCGAGCAGCCCGGCCGCAGCGGCGCCGAGGAAGGCGTACAGAGCGATGAGCAGGGTGGCGAGCATGATCACTCCCCACCCTGGCCGGACACACCGGGAGGATCGGAAGGACCGGAGGACCCGGCGGAATCGAACCGGTAGCCGACGCCCCACACCGTCTGGATCAGGCGCGGCCTGGCGGGATCGTCCTCGACCTTGTTGCGCAGGCGTCGGACGTGGACCGTGACCGTCGAGAGGTCGCCGAAGTCCCAGCCCCACACCTCCCGCATCAGATCCTCGCGGCTGTAAGCCCGGCCCGGATGCCGCAGGAAGAACGCGAGCAGGTCGAACTCGCGGAGGGTCAGGGCGAGTTCGCCGCCGTTCTTGGTGGCTCGGCGCGCGGCCGGGTCGACGGTGAGGCCGGCCGCGCTGTGGGAACGCGTGCCCGGACGGGGCCGCGTGCGGCGCAGGACCGACTCCACCCGCAGCACCAGCTCCCGGGGGCTGAACGGCTTGGTCACGTAGTCGTCCGCCCCCACCTCAAGGCCGAGGATGCGGTCGTCCTCGTCGCCGCGGGCGGTGAGCATGATGACCGGCACGGGGCCGCGGCCGCGCAGCCGGCGGCACACCTCCAGGCCGTCCATGCCGGGCAGCATCAGATCGAGTACCACCAGGTCCGGCCAGTGCGCGGCGGCGCCTGCGAGGGCGGTCGGCCCGTCCTCGGCCCGGTCCACCAGGTACCCGGCGCGATCAAGGTAGCCCGAGACGACCTCGGCGACCGTGGGGTCGTCGTCGACGACGAGGACACGTGCCGTCCCGGGCCGTGCGTCGGCGGAGACGTCCGCCACCGACTCGTGCGGTTGCTGTTCCATGCGGCCAGCCTCGCACCGCATGCCCTCCGCCGTCGCTCCCCGAGTGGCCCACCCGCCCTGACGTCCGTGTTTCGTAAGGAGCCGAAGTCCGATTTGCCCGGTTCGCGTTCGTAGGGTGAGAGCCGTGATGACCTCTTCCACACCCGAGGACGTCGATGTCGTCCTCCCCTGTCTGAACGAAGCCGAGGCACTGCCCTGGGTACTCGCCCGCATTCCGCCCGGCTGGCGTGCCCTCGTCGTGGACAACGGCTCCACCGACGGCTCGGCGGACATCGCCCGCGAACTGGGCGCCACCGTCGTCCACGAACCGCGCCGCGGCTTCGGCGCCGCCTGCCACGCGGGGCTCACCGCGGCCACGGCCGGCATCGTGTGTTTCTGCGACTGCGATGCCTCGCTGGACCCTGCTCTGCTCGTGCCGTTCGTGGGCGAAGTCCGCGGCGGCGAGGCCGACCTGGTGCTCGGGCGGCGCCGGCCGCGGGGCCGGGGCGCCTGGCCCGTGCACGCCCGGGCGGGCAATCTCGCGCTCGCGCTGATGCTGCGCCGCCGCACCGGTCTGCGCCTGCACGACCTGGGTCCGCTGCGGGCCGCCCGCCGCGAGGCGCTCCTCGCCCTGGACCTGACCGACCGGCGCAGCGGCTACCCGCTGGAGATGGTCGTGCGGGCCTCCGACGCGGGCTGGCACGTCACCGAGCACGACGTCCCGTACCTGCCACGGTCCGGTACCTCGAAGGTGACCGGGACCTGGCGCGGCACCTGGCAGGCGGTACGGGACATGAGCCGCGTCCTGGCCGAGCGACCCGCCGTAACCACGGCGGCCACAGCACAGACACAAGGAGGATCCCGCCGGTGACCACCCTGCTCGTCATCGCCAAGGAACCGCGGCCGGGACGGGTGAAGACCCGGCTCACGCCGCCGTTCACGCCCGAGGAGGCGGCGGCGCTCGCCGAGGCGGCCCTCACCGACACCCTGCGCGCGGTGGCCGCGGCACCCGCCCGACGCCGGGTCCTGGTCCTCGACGGAAGGCCCGGGCCCTGGCTGCCGCCCGGCTTCGACGTCGTACCGCAGTGTGCGGGCGGCCTCGACGAGCGGCTGGCCGCGGCCTTCGCCGGCTGCGACGGACCGGCCCTGCTGATCGGGATGGACACACCACAGGTCACCCCCAGTCTGCTCACTGCGCACTTCGACGGGTACGACGCCTGCTTCGGCCCGGCGGAGGACGGCGGCTTCTGGGCTCTCGGGCTGGTGGAGCCGGACCCGGAGCTGCTGCGCGGGGTCCCGATGTCGACGCCCGGCACCGGCGCCGCACAGCGCGCCAGGCTCGTCGCCGCCGGCCTGCGGGTGCGCGACCTGCCGCGCCTGCGGGACGTGGACACGTCCGCCGACACCGAAGCGGTCGCCGCCCTGGCGCCGCACGGCTGCTTCGCCGCGGAACTGGCCCGGCTGCGGACGGCCGGCCGCCGATGAGCACTGCGCATGAGGTGATGGCGCGGGACACCTCCGGGCACAGCTGGTCGGCCGACCCCTACGCCGACGCCCTCCGGGCCGGCCGGGGACCGCTCTTCCTGCGCCGTGGCGACGGCTGGCTGCTGCCGCTGGACGTCGAGCGCTGGTGTGCGCGGGCCGACGCCGTGGACCGGGAGGTCCTGGACCGGTGCGAGAGTGCCGTTCTCGACGTCGGGTGCGGGCCCGGGAGGCTGGTCACGGAACTCGCCGTCCGGGGCCGGACCGCGCTCGGTATCGACGTCAGCGAGGCCGCCGTCGCGCACACCCTGGGCCTGGGCGGGCCCGCCCTGTTGCGCTCGGTCTTCGAACCGCTGCCGGGCGAGGGCCGATGGAACACCGCGCTGCTCCTGGACGACAACCTCGGCATCGGCGGCGACCCACGCGCCCTGCTCCGCAGAGTGGCCCAACTACTGCTGCCCGGCGGCCTGTTGATCGCCGAGACGGCCCCGGTGGACGTGGACGAGCGCGCCGACGTCCGCATCGTGCGCGGCACGGACGCCCAAGGGGCCACCGGCGCCGCGTTCCCCTGGGCCCGGCTCGGCACCCGGGCGCTGCTGCGGTACGCCCGCCCGCTGGGCTGGCGCACCGTGGATCAGTGGTCGACCGGTGGCCGCTGCTTCGTCTCCCTGCGCAGCCGCAGCACCAGCAGCAGGGCGGAACCACCGAACAGTACGGCGGTGATCAGCAGCCAGCGGGCGAGGAAGCCGTCCGCGGACAGACCGGTGGCGGACTCGTAGCTGTCCTCGACCCGGCCGCTGATCAACGGGAACCACACCAGCAGCAGAAGCCCGGAAAGGGCCGCCGGCACCCGGACGTACAGCGTCCAGGTCCGGCGGCCGACGGCACCGAGCGCTCCGGCGACGGCCCGGTCCAGGGCCGCGTACAGCGGCAGAAACACCAGGTCGTGCAGTACGGCCGCGCCCACGAACCACAGCGTCACCCCGAGCCGGTCCCCGGACAGCAGGCGCACACCGGCGTATCCGGCGAGTGCGAACGAGCAGGCCAGGAGCAGAATCTGCAGGGGGCTGCCCAGCGGAGGGAACGCTTTGCGCATCACAGGTCTCCGAACGTCATCCGGGCCACCCACTTGGTGTTGAGCACACCGGGCGCCGCGGGCACGATGATCCGGGCCGGGTAGCCGTGGTCCGGGGTGAGCGGCTCGCCGTTGACGTCCAGGGCGAGCAGGGAGCGCGGGTCACGCACCTGGTTGGACCGCAGGGCGGCCTTGCGGAAGGCGCCATGCCGCTGGAGGGACTCCACCATGACGTCGGGGGCCGCTTCCGCGTCGTACCCGACGAGAACGGCAAGTTCACGGATCCGTACACCCCGCCACCACTGGTCGCCGGTGGACCACCCCTCCACACAGGCGATGGGCAACGCCGAACTGTGCAGGGGCAGTTCGAGCAGTTCGGCACGGCTCAACCGGACGGTCCCGGAAGGGCCGGTGAGGACCAGCCGCCACACGTCCTCGCGCATCTCGACAGCTCTGATCCCCCGGGACGCGGCCGTCTTGTTGATCTGGAAGCCGCCGGGACCGCTGCCCGGATCGGCGCCACCGTGCGGCGCCAGGAGGGCAGTGCGCCGCAGCGGACCGTCGAAGCTCTGGCCGACCGTGGTGCCGAACAACAACAGCGAACCGCCGCCGACGAACCACAGCGCGCCACGCCGGGACACGGTGGGCTCGGCCGGCTCCGGGGAGACCAGCGGGAAGTCCGGCTCCCCGCCCGCCTCCTCCTGAGGGCCGTTCCCCGCCCGCATGCGACGCACATTGCGTACGGCGGCGGGGGCCCGGAGCACCACATGCACCACGAACGCGGCGAAGAACACCCAGGCGCCGTAGAAGTGCAGCGGATAGAAGGAGCCGGGGAAGAGGTAGTCCAGCTGGACGTTGAGCACACCCGTCACGAACTCGAACAGCACGCCGCCGACGAGGAACAGCAGGGAGATCCGCTCCGCGGCGTGCGCGAGCGACCGGGCCGGCGGCAGCGCGAACAGCTTCGGCACCACCGACCACAGCTTGGCCAGCAGGACCGGGATGAGCGTGATGCCGAGCGTGACATGGACGCCCTGGGTGAGCCGGTACAGCCAGTACGGATGCGTCGGCCAGGCGAAGAGGTAGAAGCCGAGCAGTCCCTTGTCAGGGGTCTTGTCGTTCACCGGCGCGAGGTCCGGGTTGTACGCGGCGTACGACAGCAGCCCCGTCACGAACAGCGCGGTGATCCCGCCGAGCAGCACGAGACCGAGCACGGAGGTGAACCACGGGCCGCGTACGGGACTGCGCCAGAAACCGGGGGACGTGGGCGAGACAGGCGGGGTGTGCAACCGTGACATGCGCCGACCGTAGGCCGCCGCCACTGCGGAAAGGGGCCTTCGACACATGACGAAACGCTGACGTCCGCACGCGCAACAGCCTCGGCGCGGTCCCCGCGGCCTAGCGTTCCCCCGTGACCCGTGATCTTCTCCGAGACCTGTACGCGACCGTGGCCGCCGCCCTTCTCGTCGTGACGGCCGCCCTTGTCGGCACCGCGATCGAGCGGGAGCACGGCACCCTGCACGTGGGCTGGCCTCCCCTGTACGCCAACTGGGGTCTCCACGTAGGCCCCGGCACCCCTGCGGCACTCGTCGTCGCCGTAGGCGTCGTGGCGTACGGGCCGCGAGTGGCCGCCCGGCTACCGTGGCGCGCTCTGCTGGGCGCCGCCTGGGGCACGGCCATGGCGTGGACGTGGTCACTGGCGCTGATCGACGGCTGGCAGCGCGGGGTCGCGGTCCGACTCACGACCAAGTACGAGTACCTGCAGGTCATCGACCGCTTCCATGACATCCCCGCGACACTGCGGGACTTCACCGGCCACATCCTGATCCACTCCCCCGACCACTGGCCCGCGCATGTGGCGGGCCATCCTCCGGCGGCGACGGTCACGTTCGTCCTGCTCGACCGGGTCGGACTGGGCGGCGGAGGCTGGGCCGGGGCCTTTTGCATCACCGTCGGTGCGTCGGCGTGCGTGGCGGTACTGATCGCCGTGCGGGCCCTCGCGGACGAGGCGCTCGCGCGCCGAGCGGCACCGTTCCTGGTGTTGGCGCCGGCCGCGGTATGGATGGGGACGTCCGCGGACGGCTACTTCGCGGCGGTCGCCGCCTGGACGATCGCGTGCCTCGCCCTCGCGGTCACCGGGCACCGGCCGCGGCTCACCGGTTTCGCCTCCGGCCTCCTCTTCGGCCTCACCTGCTATCTCTCCTACGGGCTCACTCTCTTCGCCGTGATCGCGGGAGCCGTCCTGCTGCTGGGCCCGCGCCGAACCCGGCCCCTGCCCTACGCCCTCGCCGGAGTCGCCGTCGTCCCGGTCGTGTTCACCCTCGCGGGCTTCAACTGGTGGGAGGCGTATCGGCTGCTCGTCGAGCGCTACTACGAGGGGGCCGGCGGCATCCGGCCCTACGGCTACTGGGTGTGGGCCAACCTCGCCTGCACGGTCCTGATCGTGGGCCCGGCAACGGTGGCGGGCCTGCGGCGCACCGGCGCCGCGCTCTCCCAGCTCCCGACACGGCTCAAGGCACGTCCTCCCCGAGACGCTCCTCTTCCCGGGCGGACACGCGACCGCCACGGCGCTTCCGCACAGGTCGGCTCGGCCCTGCGCCGACGGGTCCTGCCCTGGGCGGACATCCCCGGCGCCTCCGCCGAACTCCGCCTCGCCGTGCTGGTCGCCGCCGCATTCGCCGCTCTGCTCATCGCCGACCTGTCCGGGATGAGCAAAGCGGAGACCGAGCGCATCTGGCTGCCGTTCGCCATGTGGCTACTGGCCTCGTGCGCGTTCCTGACCCGACCCCGCAGCTGGCTCGCGGCCCAGGCAGCGCTCGCCCTGCTTCTCAACCACTTGCTGCTGACCGGCTGGTGACGGACGGTGCCGCGCCCGGCACGCAGGCCGCCCGGACCCGGTGAAGTCGAGGTTGAGGTCGGCTCGCGGCACGGACGTACCGTCCGGCGGCGACTCCGTGGCCCGCCCATCAGCGCGCGGCGATGGCAGACCCGATCGGGCGGGAATCTCCGGTCGTCGGGGAAATGCATGACCGTGGCCGGCGGGGCGATCGACGACCGGACCGAGATCCAGCTGTCCGGCTGCAACGGCAACGGCAGCCAGCGGTTCCACCTCGCCGGTACACAACCGATGGCCGATCAGTCGCGGAAGTGCGTCGACGTCTTCGGGGGTTCGAGCGGAACAGGGGCGGTCCTCTGGGAATGCGACGGCAGGGACAACCAGATCTGGACACTCCGCTGACCAAGGGCTCGTCCTCCAGGGCCTGTCTGACGACCCCGTCCGCCTCGGCGTATGCCGCCCCTTCTTGCCCCACGTTCAACTCCCTTGTACGTCCGCACCGTTGACGCGCCCTCTCCCCCTCACTACCTTCCGAGAGCGCTCTCATGTTCGTTTCCACAGCCCCCGCCTTCGCTCGCACCGGTGTCGTCCGCGAAGGAACGAGACCGGTTCCACGGGAAGGGCTCAGGGGCGTTGCCCTGACAGAGAGGCCCCATGACTCTCCTTCCAAGACCCCGAATCCTCAGGCGGTCGGCCGCGACCCTCGCCCTTGCGCTGCTGGCGGGCCTCGCCCCACAGTCCGCGTCCGCCGCCGACACGACCACTGCCGCGGCCGCCGCCGCGATCTGCAACAAGTACTGCGACGCCCGTGACCCCGCCCTCTCCCCGGGCGACCGGACTCCGGTCACGGCGGCGGTCCACGGGCGGTCGATCGCCCTCCACTTCGACGACACCGACGCGATGGGCTGGGCGTCCATCGGCAACGGCAACCCGGGCGACGAGGTCTGGCTCGACCGCTCCTTCGACGGCGGCCGCACCTGGAGTTCGGGCAGCAGGCTCGGCGACACGACCGTCCCGGCAGGTCAACGCGCCTGGCGCACGCTCATGTACAACGTGGACGACTGGAACAACCACGGCGTCGGCGCCCTTCGCGCCTGCGGCAAGGCCGGGGACCGCACCGAGATCGCGTGCACCCCGTGGGCCCGCACCACGTGGAACGCCGGCAACCGGCGCACCGCGGCCGCCACCGGGCTGATGACCTCCTACAACTACGGCACCGGCCTGTTCGACACCACCGGCTGGTGGAACTCGGCCAACGCCCTCAACGCCCTCGTCGACAACATCCGGGTGACGGGCATGAGCAGTTACTCGTACGCGATCTCCCGCACGTACGACCTGAACCTCAACGCGAAGGACGGGCAGTTCCGCAACGAGTACATCGACGACACCGGCTGGTGGGGGCTCGCCTGGGTCGCCGCGTACGACCTGACGGGCGACCGCCGCTATCTGGACACCGCCCGCGCCGACGCCGACCACATGGCCGCGTACTGGGACGGCACCTGCGGCGGCGGAGTGTGGTGGAGCACGGCGAAGACGTACAAGAACGCCATCGCCAACTCCCTCTACATCCAGCTCAGCGCCGCCCTGCACAACCGCATCCCGGGTGACACGACGTATCTGAACCGGGCGCGGGCCGGCTGGTCCTGGTTCCAGGGCACCGGCATGATCAACGGCTCGAACCTGGTCAACGACGGAGTCGACCTGTCCACCTGCCGCAACAACGGACAGGCCGTCTGGTCGTACAACCAGGGAGTCCTGCTCGGGGCCCTCACCGAACTCAACAGGGCGACCGGCGACGGCGCACTGCTCACCCGCGCACGGCAGATCGCCGACGCGGCGACCTCGACCTCCTCGCTCCACACCGCCGACGGCATCCTGCGCGACCCGTGCGAGGGCGGCGACTGCGGAGGCGACGGGCCGTCCTTCAAGGGCGCGCACGTCCGCGGTCTGGGCAAGCTCAACTCCGCGCTGCCCGACCACCCGTACACCGCCTACCTGCAACGCCAGGCGGACCGTGCCCACACGAGCGACCGCAACGCTCTCGACCAGTACGGACTGCGCTGGTTCGGCCCGGTCGACAAGCTGGACGCGGCACGGCAGCAGAGCGCCCTCGACCTGTTCAACGCGGCGCCATGAGACGGGAGTTCATCGATCGTCCGACAACGTTGTCTGCACTTGGTCTGGACAATTGGCCGGGTGAATGCTGTGGTGTTCGTGCAGCAAGCTCTCCCGTGTTGAACCAGTTCCACCGTCCTGCGGGCGGCGTTCCTCCGTGCGCCACCGAGACACTGGAGCGATCACCATGCTGAGACCCCTATCCACCTGGCGGCGCGTCACGACCGCCGCCGCGGTGCTTGCACTCGCCGTCACCGGCCTCCTCTCCTCCGGCACGGCTCCCGCCGATGCCGCCGCGGCGGCCTGGACCCCCAAGCCAGCGCCCATGACGACTCCGTGGACCGACCAGGTCCCGGTCGACAACCCGCTGCCGGAGTATCCGCGACCGCAGCTCACCCGGCCCGACTGGGCCAACCTCAACGGCATTTGGGACTTCGCCGTCACATCCCGCGACGCCGGTCAGCCGTCGTCCTTCGGCGAGCAGATCCGGGTGCCCTTCGCACCGGAGTCCGCGCTCTCGGGCATCCAACGGAAGATCACCGAGAACGACAAGCTCTGGTACAAGCGCACCTTCACGGTCCCGTCCGGCTGGGGCGCCCGCCGCGTCCAGCTCAACTTCGGCGCCTCCGACTGGGAGACCACGGTCTGGGTCAACGGACAGCAGGCAGGGGCCGTCCACCGAGGAGGCTACGACTCGTTCTCGTACGACATCACGCCGCTGTTGAACGGCGGCGGCACCAACACGATCGTCGTCTCCACGTACGACGCCACGCAGACCGGCGGCCAGGCCGTCGGCAAGCAGCGCATCCAGGACGTCACCCCGCACGCCGGGCGCAGCATCTTCTACACCGCCACGTCCGGGATCTGGCAGACGGTCTGGCTGGAGCCGACCGCCGCCGCGCGCATCACCCGGCTCGACATGGTCCCGAACCTCCAGGACAACACCCTCCGGGTGACGGTGCGCGCGGCCGGGGCCGACGGCGCGAGCGTCAAGGTCACCGTCTCCAACGGCGGCACACAGGTCGGCAGTGTCACCGGATCGGTCGGCCAACAATTCTCCGTACCGGTGCCCAACGCCCGTCTGTGGTCGCCGGAGGACCCGTTCCTGTACGACGTCACGGCCGAGCTCACCGGCAGCGCGGGCGCCGACCGGGTCGGCAGTTACGCGGGCATGCGGTCCATCTCGGTGCGGAATGTGAACGGTGTCCAACGCCCCGTGCTCAACGGGTCGTTCGTCTTCCAGAGCGGCACCCTGGACCAGGGCTACTGGCCGGACGGCCTCCACACCGCCCCCAGCGACGCGGCCCTCAGGTACGACCTGCAGAAGCACAAGGACCTGGGCTTCAACATGGTCCGCAAGCACATCAAGGTCGAGCCGCAGCGGTGGTTCTACTGGGCGGACCGTCTGGGGCTGCTGGTGTGGCAGGACATGCCGGCCATGGACAGTGGAAAGAGCCCGTCAGCCGCGGCCCGCACCCAGTGGGAGAACGAGTACCGCGCGATCATCGACGAGCACCGCAGCTCGCCCTCGCTGATCCTGTGGGTCAACCAGAACGAGGGCTGGGGCCAGTACGACCAGGCCCGCATCGCGGACATGGTCAAGTCGTACGACCCCTCGCGCCTCGTGGACAACATGAGCGGCGTCAACTGCTGCGGATCCCAGGACGGCGGCAACGGGGACGTGGTCGACAACCACAACTACGTCGGTCCCGGCAACACCCCGACGGAGCCGGTACGCGCCTCCGTGCTTGGCGAGTACGGAGGTCTCGGCATCCGGGTCTCCGGCCACGAGTGGTATCCGGGCGGCGGGTTCAGCTACGAGGACCAGCCGAGCCTGTCCGCCCTCAACGACCGGCTCGTCGGGCTGCTCGACGGCATCCGGGAGAACTCGATGCCGGCGGGCGGCCTGTCGGCGGCCGTCTACACGCAGATCACGGACGTCGAGAACGAGGCCAACGGCCTGCTGACCTACGACCGCCAGATCGTCAAGGTCGACGAGGCCCGCGTCCGGGCGGCCAACCAGGCGCTCATCACGGCGTCCCGCACGGTCGGACCGACGGTGAAACTGCCGGTGGAGCAGTACGTGTCGATCCGGGTCACCACGCCGGGACATACCGACCGCTACCTCCGTCACAAGGACGGGCTCGGCTTCACCGAGGTGGTGAACTCGGGCAGCACCGCCCTGCTCAAGGAGGACGCCACCTGGAAGGTGAAGCCCGGTCTCGCCAACCGGCTCTGCTACTCCTTCGAGTCCCGCAACTACCCGGGCGAGTACCTGCGCCACAGCGAGTTCCGCGTCCGGCGCGACGCGAACGCCAACTCCACGCTCTACAAGGAGGACGCGACCTGGTGCCCGGTGCAGGGCAGCGGTGGCATCCGGCTGTCGGCGTCGGGCTTCCCCCGCCAGTACCTGCGGCACATCAACGCGGAGCTCTGGCTGGCCCAGCAGGGCGGCACGCACACCTGGGACAACCCGGCGAGCTTCGTCCCGGACACCACGTGGGCGATCTCGGCACCCTGGGCGCCCTGAGCACGACCGCCCACGTACAGCAGGCACTTCTGAAGGTGGCCGCCCTCCACGGGCGGCCATCCCCTCCCTTCCGCGTACGGTCCTCACGGATTGGCGGTACGTCATGTCAGCCCGGCCCCACCCGGTCCTCGGCGGACCCCTGACCCTGTTCCTGGCCCTGCTCCTGGCCCTGACCGGCCTCGTCGCCCTCCCCGCCCCCGCCGCCCGTGCCGCGACGCCGGTCTGTGCCCTGGCGTGCGACACCCTGGACCCTTCGAAGGCACGGCAGGACACCTTCCCGGTGCCGAACAGGACCATCAACGGCCGGATCGTCCGGCTGCATGTCTCCGACCCCGACAACATGGCCTGGGCGAGCATCGACAACGGCGTGAAGGGCGACGCGACCTGGCTGGACCGGTCCTGGGACCGGGGCGCCACCTGGGAGCCCTTGCTCGGCAAGGCCGGCATCCCCGGCACGTGGACCGGCACCCGCACGCTGATGTACAACATCACCGACCCGGTGGGGCACCGGCGCGGCTGGATCCGTGCCTGCGGTGACGCAGGTGGTGTCACCTGCACCGACTGGGCGTATCCGAAGGTGTGCGACGGCTCGTTCTGCGACGGCGCCGATCCCGCCACCGCGTCCGGCGACGACACCCCCGTACCGTCTGCCACCCTCTTCGGCCGCACCATCAGCCTGCATGTCGACCAACGCAACGGAATGGCCTGGGGCGTCGTCGGAGGCGGTGGCGCGGGCGACGAGATCTGGCTCGACCGCTCCTGGGACGCCGGCGCGAGCTGGCCCGAGGGCGCTTCCCTCGGCCGTACGAGCGTGTCGTCCGGGGCGACTTCGACCCGGACCGCCATGTTCGCCACCCGGGACCCGCGGGGCCTGCTGTACGGCGGGGCCGTCCGCGCCTGTGGCCGTGAGGCCTCCCACCAGGAGGGCAGCTGCACCGCCTGGGCCAGGCCGGCACCGACCCGGGCACGTGCGGGGGCGGACGCGCTGATGGCGTCGTACCAGACCAACGAGGGCTGGTGGCGCAGCAGTTGGTGGAACTCGGCCGTCGCCACCACCTCGGTCATCGACTTCGCCGAGCGCACCGGGCGGCACGACTACGACTGGGTGATCTCCCGTACCTTCGAGCAGAACCGCGGTGTCTTCCCCGCGGGGGCCCGCAGTTCGGACCCGATCGAGGGGCACTTCATCAGCCGTGCGATCGACGACGCGGGCTGGTGGGCCATCGCCTGGCTGACGGCGTACGACTACACGGGCGAGCGGCGCTACCTGGACGAGGCCGTGACGATCGCCGACTACGTGCACAAGTACTGGGATCCGAGCACGTGCGGCGGCGGTGTCTGGTGGGACCGGGAGCGCACGTACAAGAACGCCGTGACCAACGGGCAGTACCTGTGGCTGACCACCTCGCTGCACCAGCGGATCTCCGGTGACACCGTGTGGAGTTCGCGAGCGGCCACGGCCGCGAACTGGTACCTGGGCAGCGGGCTGATCAACTCCTCCGGCCTGGTCAACGACGGGCTGAACGCGAACTGCGGCAACAACGGCCAGACCGTGTGGAGTTACAACCAGGGCCTCGCCATCGGCGCCTTCACCCAGCTCTGGCGGTCCACCGGGACCGGCCGGTACCTGGACACGGCAAAGCGCCTGGCCGACGCCGCGATGTCCTCGCCGGCGCTGACCCGCGGCGGCGTGCTGACCGAGTCCTGCGACGTCGGCACGGGTTCCTGCGACGACAACCAGAAGCAGTTCAAGGGCATCTTCATACGGCACTTCGCCGACCTGGCGGACGCCACCGGGTCCACCGTCCACCGGGCCTACGTGACGAAGCAGGCCGACTCGATCTGGGCCACGGACCGGGACCCCCTCAACCGCCTGGGCCAGCGCTGGTCCGGCACGAGCCCCAACCCGTCGGACTGGCGCACCCAGGCCGGCGCATTGGAGGCTCTGACGGCTGCGGAAGGTCTATCGGTCCGATGATGAACTCCTTTGCCGTGCAAGGGATGTCAGGCGGTCCAGGACCAGTCGGCGACCTCGGGCAGGTCCGTGCCGTGTTCGCGGATCCAGGCGTGATGGCGGGTACGGGCATCCGCCATCCGCTGGCGTACGGCGGCGGCACGGACTCCGAGGCCGGGGACGCGGTCGATGACGTCCATGACGAGGCGGTAGCGGTCCATGTCGTTGCGGACGACCATGTCGAACGGTGTCGTGGTGGTGCCCATCTCCTTGTAGCCGCGGACATGGAGGTTGGCGTGGCCGGTGCGGCGGTAGGCCAGGCGGTGGATCAGCCAGGGATAGCCGTGGTAGGCGAAGATCACCGGCTTGTCGGTGGTGAACAGGCCGTCGTACTCGAAGTCGCCCATCCCGTGCGGGTGTTCCGCGCGTGGCAGCAGCCGGGTCATGTCCACGACGTTGACGACGCGGACGGCCAGCTCGGGCAGATGGCGCCGGAGCAGATCGGAGGCGGCCAGGATCTCCTGGGTGGGGACGTCACCCGCGCAGGCGAGGACGACGTCGGGTTCGCGGTCTCCGTTGGCGGAGCCCGCCCAGTCCCAGATGCCCGCTCCGCGTGCGCAGTGGGCGCGTGCCTGGTCCATGGAGAGCCAGTCGAAGCAGGGCTGCTTGCCCGCGACGATCACGTTCACGTAGTCGCGGCTGCGCAGGGCGTGGTCGGCCACGGAGAGCAGGGTGTTGGCGTCCGGCGGCAGATAGACCCGTACGACCTCGGGGCTCTTGTTGAGGACGTGGTCGACGAAGCCGGGGTCCTGGTGCGAGAAGCCGTTGTGGTCCTGGCGCCAGACATGCGACGTCAGAAGGTAGTTGAGGGAGGCGATCGGGGCTCGCCACGGCAACTCCCTCGATGTCTTGAGCCACTTGATGTGCTGGTTGACCATTGAGTCGACGATGTGCACGAACGCCTCGTAGCAGGAGAACAGACCGTGCCGTCCGGTGAGGAGATAGCCCTCCAGCCAGCCCTGGCAGAGGTGTTCGGAGAGGATCTCCATGACCCGGCCGTGCCGGTCCAGGTGTTCGTCCACCTGGAGCATCTGTGCCTGCCAGGCCTTGCCGCTGGCGTTGAAGACGGCGCCCAGCCGGTTGGAGGCGGTCTCGTCGGGGCCGACGAGCCGGAAGTCACGACGGCCCGACGTGTCGTTCATGATCTGTTCGAGGAGATCGCCGAGGACCCGGGTGGGCTCGTGCGAGGTGACGCCCGGCTTGTCGACGGGGACGGCGAAGCGGTCGAGGGACGGCATGGGCAGGTCGCGTACGAGCAGACCGCCGTTGGCGTGCGGCGTGGCGCCCAGCCGGCGAGCCCCCGCGGGAATGCATGCGAGGACCTCTGCGGTGGGTCGGCCGTCGACGTCGAAGAGTTCCTCGGGCCGGTACGAGCGCAGCCACGTCTCCAGTTGCCGCAGGTGGTCGGGGTTTTCGCGCACGCCGGACAGCGGGACCTGGTGCGCACGCCATGTTCCCTCGACCGGCTCCCCGTCGACCTCGCCGGGTCCTGTCCAGCCCTTCGGGGTCCGCAGCACGATCATGGGCCAGTGGACGCGCTCCGTCACGCCGTCTTCACGAGCCGTGTTCTGCATCAGCGCGATGCGGTCGAGGGCCTGGTCGAAGGCGCCGGCCATGGCGCGGTGGATCTCGCGCGGGTCGTCACTGGTGACATGGATCGGCTCGTGCCCGTATCCCCGCAGCAGGGCGTCGAGTTCGTGCTCGGGAATCCGGGACAGCACGGTCGGATTGGCGATCTTGTAGCCGTTGAGGTGCAGGATCGGCAGGACCGCGCCGTCGTGCACCGGGTCCAGGAACTTGTTGGAGTGCCAGGAGGCGGCCAGCGGTCCGGTCTCCGCCTCGCCGTCACCGATCACGCAGGCGACCAGCAGATCGGGGTTGTCGAAGGCGGCCCCGTACGCGTGGGCGAGGGAGTACCCCAGCTCGCCACCCTCGTGGATCGAGCCCGGCGTCTCGGGCGCCACATGGCTGGGCACGCCGCCGGGGAAGGAGAACTGCCGGAACAGCCGGTCCATGCCCGCCGCGTCGCGCGAGACGTCCGGGTAGGTCTCGCTGTAACTGCCCTCCAGCCAGGAATTGGCGAGGACGGCGGGACCGCCGTGGCCGGGACCCCAGACGCACAGGGCGTCGAGACCGCGGGCCTTGATCACCCGGTTGAGGTGCGTGTGCACGAGGTTGAGGCCGGGCGAGGTACCCCAGTGGCCGAGCAGCCGTGGCTTGATGTGCTCGGGCGTCAGAGGCTCGGTGAGCAGCGGATTGGCCAGCAGGTAGATCTGGCCCACGGCAAGGTAGTTGGCCGCCCTCCAGTGGGCGTCCAGGGTGCGCAGTTCCTCGTCGGTCAGTACGGTGCTGTCCTGGTGTTCGACGTTGGTCATGGTGACTCCGTGGGTGTCATCGAAGGACGTCATCGAGCGGAGGAGGCGGCATGGCCGGCAAGAAGACGGCGAGGGTGCCGCGTGCGGCGTACGAGCAGGAGCTGCTGCGTCTGCAGACGCAGCTGGTGAAACTCCAGGAGTGGGTGCGGGCCGAGGGCGCCCGGCTCGTGGTGGTCTTCGAGGGACGGGACGCGGCCGGCAAGGGCGGCACGATCAAACGGGCCTCGGAGCACCTCAACCCGCGCGTCGCGCGGACCGTGGCGCTGCCCAAGCCGACCGAGCGCGAGCGCACCCAGTGGTACTTCCAGCGGTACGTCGAGCATCTGCCCGCGGCCGGGGAGATCGTGCTGCTGGACCGCAGCTGGTACAACCGCGCCGGTGTCGAGCACGTCATGGGCTTCTGCACCAAGGAGGAGTACCAGCTCTTCCTCCGCCAATGCCCGATCTTCGAGCGGATGCTGGTGGAGGAAGGGATCCTGCTGCGCAAGTACTGGTTCTCGGTGAGCGACACGGAGCAGCAGAAGCGGTTCCGGCAGCGGCTGAAGGACCCGACGCGGCGCTGGAAGCTCTCCCCGATGGACCTGGAGTCGATCACCCGCTGGGAGGCGTACTCCCGGGCGAAGGACGAGATGCTGGTGCACACGGACATCTCGGAGGCCCCGTGGTTCGTCGTGGAGAGCGACGACAAGCGCCGGGCCCGCCTGAACATGATCGCCCATCTGCTCGGCTCCGTGCCGTACCACGAGGTGCCGCCGCCAGTACTGGAGCTGCCGGCCCGGCCACCCTCGACCGGCTACCAGCGCCCGCCCCGCGATCTGCAGACATACGTCCCCGATCACGCGGCGAGCCTCTGAGCCGGTCATGCCTGTTGGGGGACGACGGCGACGGGGCAGGCGGAGTGGTGCAGGACCGCGTGGGCGACGCGGCCCAGCTGGAGCCCGAAGTGGCCGTGGCGCCGCTGGGCTCCGACGACGAGCAGGTCGGCCTCGGCCGAGGCGTCGAGCAGCACCGTTCGGGCGGGTCCCTCGACGATGCGCCGGCGCAGTTCCACACCGGCCGGGGCGTCACGCAGTGCCGCTTCCAGGGTTTCCGTGGCCTGCTGTTCGTGCAGGTGGGCGGGTTCGCCGGACAGCAGAGGGTGGTCGGTCGACTCGTGCGCCGGGCAGCGCCAGGCACGTACTGCCTCCAGCGGTACCCGACGTTCCCGCGCCTCCTCGAACGCGAACCGCACGGCGGCCGAGTTCTCGGGCTCCTCACCGACGCCGAGCACGATGCGCCGGCGCATCCTGGACGTCATCCGATGGTCGTGGCTGCCGCGCAGCACGATCACCGGGCAGTCCGCGCGGGCGGCCACGGCGAGGCTGACGCTGCCGAGCAGGAGCTCGGCGATTCCACTGCGGCCGCGGGTGCCCAGGACCAGTGCGGAGGCGTTTCGCCCCTCGCGCAGCAGTGCGGGCACCGGTTCCTCGGGCAGCACCTCGGTGGAGATCTTCAGGTCCACCTCGCGGCGGTGCGCACGCTTCGCGGCGGCCTCGACGATGCTGTCGGCCAGCACCTGCTCCGAGGACCTGCCGAGGCCCTCGGCCAGCGCGGCGCCCTCGTAGCGCTCCCACAGTGAGGCGTACACCAGCCGCAGCGGTACGCCGCGCAGGGCGGCCTCGTCCGCCGCCCAGTCCACGGCGCGCATGCCGGGTTCGGAGCCGTCGACACCGACGACCAGGGGAAGCTCCATCGCCCTCACCTTCCTTCGCCGAGGTCGAAGACGATCCTTGCCTTGATCTGGCCGCGCAGCACCTCGTCGATGGACTCGTTGACGCTCGCGAGGGGTCGGGTCTCCTGGATCACCCTGGTCCGGCCCGCCGCGTGCAGCTGGAAGACCTCGGTCAGGTCCTGCCGGGTGCCGACGATGGATCCGATCACGGAGATCCCGCCCAGGACGGTGTCGAAGATCGGGACCTGGATCGTGCCGTGCGCCGGCAGTGCGACCATGACGAGCCTTCCACCGCGCCGGAGCCCTGAATAGGCCGCGGAGAAGGCGGTCTCGTTCACCGCGAGCGCGATGGCGGCGTGCGCGCCTCCGTGCCGCCTGAGCACCTCGCCGGGGTCGTGCTCGCGGGCGTCGATCACGATGTCGGCGCCCAGTTCCGCGGCGAGTTCGAGCTTCTCGTCGGTGACGTCGATCGCCGCCACGGTCGCTCCGGCGATCTTCGCGTACTGCACCGCCAGATGGCCCAGTCCTCCGACACCGGAGATGGCGACGAGCTGCGTGGGCCGAACGCCGGCGACCTTGAGGGCCTTGTACGTGGTGACGCCGGCGCAGGTGAGCGGGGCGGCGTCGAGCGCGGAGATGCCCTCGGGCACCGGCTGCGCGAAGTCGGCCCAGGCCAGCATCTTCTCGGCGTACGCGCCATCGCACCCGTATCCGGTGTTGATCTGTTGCTCGCACAGCGTCTCCCAGCCGGACAGGCAGTGCTCGCACCGTCCGCAGGTCTTGCCGAGCCAGGGCACGGCGACCCGCTGCCCGAGGGCCAGGTGGGTGACGTCGTCTCCGAGGGCCTCGACGAGACCGACGCCCTCGTGGCCGGGGACGAAGGGAGGGTTCGGCTTGACGGGCCAGTCGCCGTGGGCCGCGTGGATATCGGTGTGGCACAGCCCGGAGGCCTCCACGCGGACCCGGACCTGGCCGGAGCCGGGCTCTGGATCGGGGCGCTCCTCGATGACCAGGGGCTCGCCGAATGCGCGTACGACCGCTGCCTTCATGGTTCTCGTTCTCCTCGGGATGCGTCAGCCGTGCGCGACGACGGCGACGGGGGCGGTGGCGTGATGCAGCACGGCGTGTGTGACCGAGCCGATGTGGGCACCGACCGGGTTGTGGCGGACGCGGCGGCCCACGACGACCAGGGAGGCCTCGCGGGAGGCGTCGACCAGCTGGTTGGCCGGGCTGCCCGAGCGGGACTCCTCGACGACCTCCACGTCCGCGTACTTCTGTCGCCACGGGCGCAGCGTCTCGGTGAGCCGGGCGGTCTGCTGCAGGACTATCTCCTCGTGCAGGCCGAGGTCGGCGGACAGCCCGTAGGCGTAGTACGGCGGAAGACTCCAGCCGTGCACGACCCTCAGCGCGGTGGCACGACGGGCCGCCTCCTCGAAGGCGAAGGCGAGCACCGAGTCGTCCGGGCTGTCGGGGTCCAGGCCGAGCACCACCGGCCGGAAGGGCGTCGCGGCGGACGGGATGCCGGACGGATCCATCGCGTGCTCGTCGGCGGCCTGTTCCCCGGCACGGACCAGCACCACGGGCCGCTCGGCATGCGCCACGACGGAGAGGCCCACCGAGCCCACCAGGAACCCGCCGATCCCGCTCAGGCCGCGTGAGCCCAGGACGAGCAGCGCGGCGTCCTGGGCCGGGCGCGCCAAAACCTCGCTGGGCCGGCCGTAGACCTGCTCGGCGGTGATCTCGACACCGGGGTGCCGCAGGCGCAGGCCCTCGGCGGCCTCACGGGGGATGCGCTCGCTCCAGTGCTGTTGGGTCTCGGCGCCGAGGAGTGGCGCCTGTGCCACGGGCGTCGGAGCGGGCTCCCACACATTGACGAGCTTCAGCGGCAGTCCGTGCAGTTTCGCCTCCCGGGCCGCCCATTCGGCCGCGGCGTGGCTTTCGGGCGAGCCGTCGAGTCCCACGATGACGGTGCGGGGCATGGTCTCCACCTTCTGGGTCGGAATCGGAACCGGAATCGCGGTCGCACGATCCGGTTCCAGCGTCGTGTCGGATGAGTTCGTGGTGCAGGGGCCGTAGGTCCCCAGCAGGGGCCGATCGGCCCCATCGGGCCAACGGGAGCGGCGGGCCCGTGACGGGGCCCGCCGCGTACCCCGAGGTCAGCGCAGCCAGCCGTTGCTGCGGACGAACGGCAGCCTGGCCCAGAGCTTTCCGATGCCCCAGGTGTCGCCGGCGGAGGCCAGGGCGAGGGCGATCAGGGCGACGGCGTAGACGAGGTGGTAGTCGACGAACGGGTTCGTGGACATGCTCGGCGACCCGTCGGAGAGCTGCTTGGCGGGCGGCCACTCGGCGATCCACATCAGCGCCATCATCGCGGTGCCCGCTACGGCCGCGAGCCGCAGCGCGAATCCGCCGACCAGGGCCAGTCCGACGCCGAGCAGGCCGGCCATGAACAGCCAGTTCGCCCATGGGGCACCGGCCCAGGAATGGAACGTGGACTCCAGCGGCCCGGCGGCGACGCCGCTGAGGAAGCCCTTGGTCGGCGAGCCACCGTCGATCCAGCCCTTGCCGGACGGGGTGGCGTAGCCGAAGCCGAAGGTCTTGTCGAGGAACGCCCACAGGAAGACGAACCCGGTCAGCAGGCGCAGGGACGCGAAGGCGTAGGCCCGCGCCGTGTGCGTGTCGGTACGAGCCGACACGGCGGACTCGGAGGTGTCGGCGGTCCCGTTCCCGCGGAACGACGGCAGGTGGAACCCCGGGCTCCGGCGAGGATGCTCGTGCACGGCCATGGTGATGGTCCCTTCGGGGATTCGGGGATGGTCCGGTCGTTGTCCGACACCAATCACTCTGGTCGCACCGGGCGGGCGTCACCGGATGCCGAAGGTCCGCGACAACGGGGCCGAACGGCCCTTTCCGCAGGGCCGGTTGGGCTGCCGGTAAGGGGACCGCACTGCCTGTAGGTTCCTTCGGCCGGGTCCGCGCCTCGCGGCCGTCCGCGCCTCGGTGGATCCTGAGGTCACGCGGCAGAAGGAGACTCATGGCAAGGAGCACGGGTGGGCACGTTCCGGGGCGGGAGCGTCCGGCACCGGGGCTCGGCACGCTCCTCGGCCGTCTCACGCCCGGACTCGGCACACTCCTCGGCTACCGGCGCTCGTGGCTGAAGGGCGACCTGCTGGCCGGGGTGACCGTGGCCGCGTACCTCGTCCCGCAGGTGATGGCGTACGCGGGCGTGGCGGGCCTGCCGCCGGTCGCCGGACTGTGGGCGATCCTGCCCGCACTCGCGCTGTACGCCGTGTTCGGCTCCTCACGCCTGCTGTCGGTCGGCCCCGAGTCGACGACCGCGCTGATGACGGCAACCGTGGTCGCCCCGCTGGCCGCCGGAGACCCGGACCGTTACGCCGCGCTGGCGGCCGCCCTCGCACTCACGGTGGGCCTGCTGTGCCTGGTGGCGTGGGCGGTGCGGCTGGGGTTCCTGGCGGACCTGCTCTCCCGGCCCGTCCTGATCGGCTACCTCGCGGGCGTGGCACTGATCATGATCGTGGACCAGCTGCCCAAGCTCACCGGCGTGGACACAACGGGCTCGGCCTTCTTCGCCCAACTCTGGTCCTTCGTACGGCACCTGACGCAGGTCCATGGGGCGACGCTGCTGTTCGGCGCCGTCACGCTCACGTTTCTCTTCGCGGTGGCGCGGTTCCTCCGGATGGTCCCCGGCCCGCTGCTGGCCGTGGTGCTCGGGACGGCGGCCGTGGCCGTGTTCGACCTCGACGACCGGTACGGCATCAAGGTGATCGGCGAGGTCCCGTCGGGGCTGCCCGGCCTCGCCGTGCCCGACCTGACCGAACTGGCGCACCTGGTCCTCCCCGCCCTCGGGGTCCTCCTAGTGGGCTACACGGACTTCATCCTCACCGCGCGTGCCTTCACCGTCGACTCCTCCGACGACAAGGGCCCCGGCCTCGACCCCAACCAGGAGTTCCTGGCCCTAGGTGCGGCCAACCTGGGTGCGAGCGCGCTGCACGGATTCCCGGTGAGCAGCAGCGCCAGCCGGACCGCGCTCGCCGCCTCGGCGGGCGCCCGCAGCCAGGCGTACGCGCTGGTCGCCGGTGCGGCGGTCCTCGCGGTGCTGCTCTTCCTCAGCCCGCTGCTGACCCGCACGCCCTCGGCCGTACTGGGCGCGCTCGTCGTGTACGCCGCCGTCCGCATGATCGACCTGGCGGGCTTCCGCCGGCTGGCGTCCTTCCGCCGCCGGGAACTGCTGCTGGCCCTCGGCTGCCTGGCCGGGGTACTGACCCTGGACATCCTCTACGGCGTGATCGTCGCCGTCGGCCTGTCGGTCGCGGAGCTGCTGGTCCGCGTCGCCCGTCCGCACGATGCCGTCCAAGGAGTGGTCCCGGGTGTGGCCGGCATGCACGACATCGACGACTACCCCCAGGCCCACACCATCCCCGGCCTGCTGGTCTACCGCTACGACTCGCCCCTGTTCTTCGCCAACGCCGAGGACTTCCGGCGCCGGGCCCTGGCCGCCGTCGACGGACAGGAGGACGCGGTCCGCTGGTTCGTCCTCAACACCGAGGCCAACGTCGAGGTCGACATCACCGCCCTGGACGCCGTCGACGCGCTGCGCCTCGAACTGACCCGGCGCGGCATCGTGTTCGCCCTCGCCCGCGTCAAGCAGGACCTGATGGACGACCTGGACGCGTACGGCCTGACGAAGTCGGTCGGCGCCGACCTGGTCTTCCCGACGCTGCCCACCGCCGTCGCGGCGTACCGGGAGTGGAGTCACGCCCGGGACGACACTCAGTAGAACGACAGGGCCTACAGCCCGTGCTCCCGGCACACGGCGCGGCGGAGTTCTTTCACGAGGCCGGGGACGCTGCGCCGTCCTGCCCGGCAGGTACGAGCAGCACCGGGCAGTGGGCCCGATGCAGCAACGTACGTGCCAGGGAACCGAGATGGCGGCCGTGCCCGCTCTGCTTGCACCGGCGGGCGGTCACGGCGAGGTCCGCCGTACGTGTGGCCTCCAGCAGCGTCTGCGTGGAGGCGGCGGCAGCGTCTCGGCTCGCCACGCGGACGAGAGGATGCCGCTCGCCGACCTCCGCCGGCGCGTCACCGGCCGGCAGGTACGACGCGGTCCACTCGCTCCGTCGGCGCGGCACCGCTACCGGGACCGGGTGCCGATCCGCCGAGGACCGGAAGACGCGCAGTGAAGCCCCACGGAGTTCCACTTCCTGAAACGCGAGCGCCGCCGTGTCCGCGTCGTCCTCGTCGTCGAGGACGAGCAGTACCTCGTTGTGCAGGTGCGGCGGCGAGTCGCCTCGTACGACCAGCAGCGGGCCGGGCGCGTGCGCGGCCAGGCGCCGGCTCACCGAGCCGAACACCGTGCTCGCGAACCCGCCGAGACTCCGGCAGCCGACGACCGTCAGCGCGGCGTTGCGGCCGCGTTCCGCCAGAACGGCCGCCGAGTGTCCCTCGGCAGGGACGGTCATGACTGGCAGGCCCGGGTGGCGGTGACCCACCCGCGAGGCGGCGGACGCCAGTACGGGGCCGGCTTCGTCGCGGTCGGGCACGGCATACACGATCTCCAGAGTGGCGGCGCGCAGCGCTGCCTCGTCGGCGGCCAGGTCCAGTGCTCTTACGGCGATGACGGAGCCGTCCACACCGACGACGACGTGACGTGTGGTCATGACTGTTCCCTCCCTGGGGCCGTTGGTGCCCGGAGCACCGTCACGGCGCCGGTTCAGCCGTGCGGGACGACGGCGACGGGGCAGCCGACGTGGTGCAGCACCGCGTGCGTGACGGCGCCGATGTGCGTGCCGAGGTGGCTGTCCCTGGTCCGGCGCCCCACGACTACGAGGGAGGCTCCGGACGACGCCCGCACCAGCGCGGTGGCGGGCCGGCCCTCGGAGACGGTCTCGACCACGGAGATCTCTGGGAACTTCTCGCACCACGGGCGCAGGGCCGCGGCCATGGCGTGTTCCTCTGCCGCGATCAGCTCCGGCCCGGTCACCGGGGCCCACGGTCCGTCGGCCGGCTCGACCCGCGGCATACCGAAGGCGTGGATCACGTGCAGCGTGGCGCCGCAGCGCCGTGCGGACTCGAAGGCGAACTCGATCAGCTCGTCACCGGGGCGCCGGACGTCCAGGCCGAGGACGACATCGCGATACGGGGTCTCGGGGATCTCCTCGGGCGAGACGCCGTCCAGGGTGATGAAGTGTTCGTCGGCGGCACTCTCGCCCGCACGTACGAGCACCAGGGGGCGGGAGGACCTGGCGACGACCCGCTGGGACACGGAGCCGACCATGAATCCCGCGACGCCACTGAGACCACGGGACCCGAGCACCAGCAGCTCCTCGTCCTCGGCCGCCGAGAGAAGGGCGGCCACCGCGGAGTCGGCCACCAGTCGCTCGACGACCCGCAGCCCGGGGTGCGCGGCACGGATGCTGCCCGCCGCCCGGTCCAGGGTCTGTTCGGCCCAGTCGCGCTCGGTCCTGTCCGCGGGGACGGAGGGGGCTGGGCGTGGGTGCCACGTCCAGGCGTGCACGAGGTTCAGCGAGACGCCGCGACGCAGGGCCTCACGGGCCGCCCAGTGCGCGGCGGCGAGGCTCTCGGCGGATCCGTCGATTCCCGTGGTGATGTGCCGAACCATGGTGGGCACCTCCTGTGTCCGTTCCTGCCCGTTCTCGTACAGAGCCTCGTACAGGAACACCCGCGTGAGCAGGGGCCGCACAGGCCCCTCCCTGGGGCCGGATGGCCCATGGTTCGAACCCAAGCACGGGCACACGCTGGAAGTCGTAGGTCCGAACGTCCGTCCTGGAGGCCGGTCATGAACGCTTCGCCCACGTCCAGCATGCTGCGGGCGCTGCCCGCCGAGCACCGGCAGCGACTGATGCACATAGCCCGGGAGGTGTCGTTCCCACAGGGAATCCGCCTCTTCGAGGAGGGTCGTCGCGCCGACCGGTTCTGGATCATCCGCACCGGCACGGTTCAGCTCGACATGCACGTACCCGGCCGCCAGGCAGCGGTCATCGAAACCCTCGGCCACAACGAACTCGTCGGCTGGTCCTGGCTGTTCGCACCGCACTCCTGGCATCTGGGCGCCGAGACGACGAGCCCGGTCCGCGCCTACGAGTTCGATGCCACGGCCGTACGGGCGATGTGCCAGGACGACCCCGCCCTGGGTCACACGGTCACCCAGTGGGTGGGTGACATCCTCGCCCACCGCCTGCGCTCGGCCCGCACCCGGCTGCTGGACCTCTACGCCCCGTACGGCAGCGGCAGCCGCCTGTGACCGCACCCTGAGCGGTCGCCTCAGGGACGGGCCTGGTCCGGGGCGAATGCGCCGGACAGGGTGCATTGTGGATCGGAGTGGGGCCGGTCGGCCCTAGTGCATCAGGTCCCGGCGAGTGACGATCGTCGTCACGGACAGTCCGCAGTCCGTCAGTAGCCGGGGAACGAGGGGTCGTCATGACCGAGGCACGCACCTTCACTGAGCAGAACCCGATCCGTGTCTTCCTGCTGGACGACCACGAGGTCGTACGACGCGGCCTGTCCGACCTCCTGGACTCCGAGCCGGACATCTCGGTGGTCGGCGACGCCGAGAACGTCGAGCACGCACTCGTCCGCGGCCCGGCCCTGCGCCCCGACGTCGCCGTCCTCGACGTACGCCTGCCCGACGGCGACGGGATCACCGTCTGCCGTGAACTGCGCAGCCAGATGCCGGAGCTGGCCGTTCTCATGCTGACCTCGTTCGACGACGAGGAGGCCCTGCTCGACGCCATCATGGCCGGTGCCTCCGGTTACGTGCTCAAGCAGATCAAGGGCTCCGACCTCGTCTCGGCGGTACGCACCGTTGCCTCCGGCCAGTCCATGCTCGACCCCGCGACCACGGCCCGGCTGATGGCCTCGCTCCGTGCGGACCCCGCCGGAACCCCGGCCGTCGCCCCCGAACTGGCAAGCCTGTCCCCACGCGAACGCGACATCCTCGCCCTCATCGGAGACGGACTCACCAACCGCGAGATCGGCAAGAAGCTCTACCTCTCCGAGAAGACCGTCAAGAACCACATCTCCCGCCTGCTGGCCAAACTGGGCGTCCAGCGCCGAGTACAGGCCGCAGTCCTCGCCTCCCACCTCGAACAACCCGAATCCGGAGACCGCCCCACGAAGTGAAGCGCATCCGGGCCGTCCGGCACCGGACAGAGCCGTACGGCCCCTGCTGCCGCGACACCCGGTGACCGCACGCCGGGAGCGGTCATCGATGAGCCCGGCCTGTCACTCGGCCCAGGGCGGGGAGGAGTCTGCGATGCAGTCAGCGACACTCGACGCCCCAACCCTGGAGAAGCTCATATCCGCGGCCGTGGCCGCCCCCTCGATCCACAACACCCAGCCCTGGCGCTTCCGCCTCGACCCCGAGACCGTCACCCTGGAGATCCGCGCCGCCCCGGACCATGGCCTGCGCCACATCGACCCGACCGGGCGTGCCCTCCACCTCTCCGTCGGGTGCGCACTGCTCAACCTGCGGGTGGCGGTTGCGCACTTCGGCTGGGAACCGGTGACCCTCCTGCTGCCCCGGCCCGACGAGCCGGATCTGCTCGCCGCCGTACGCCTGGGCGGCACCGCCAGAAGCGCCTCTTCGCCGCGCCTGTACGACGCGGTGTGGCGCCGGCACAGCAGCCGCTTCCCCTTCTCCGAGCGGCCGTTGCCCGCTGCCGTCCTCACCGAACTCGCCGAGGCCGCGCACAGTGAAGGCGCACTGCTGAGCCGTCCCGCGCCGCGCGAGACCGACCGCCTGCTGCGGCTGACCGCGGAAGCGGAGCGCCGCAACACGGCCGACGCCGACCGGGCCGGGGAGAGCCGCCTATGGGTGCGCGATCCGAATCAAGCGAACCTGGGAGTACCGCCGGAGGCACTGGGCCCGCAGGATTCCCGGGGACAGGTCCCGATGCGGGACTTCGGCGCCCACCGGCACCCGGCCGTGCCGGCCTCCCGCCCTTTTGAGAAGCGGCCGTCGATCGCCGTACTGTCCACCGCGCACGACCGCCGGGCCGACTGGCTACGCGCCGGGCAGGCCCTGGAACGCGTGCTGCTGACGGCCACCGCTCGTGGCCTACGGGCATCGCTGCTGCACCAAGCGCTGGAGTGGCCCGATCTGCGCGAACAACTCGTGCCGTGGCCGAGCGACCGGCGCGATCACGCACAGATGGTGATCCGCCTGGGGTACGGCCCGCAGGGGCCTTCCTCGCCGCGTCGCGGAGTGTCCGGGACGCCGGCCGAAAGAGCGTGGTCAGTCCCGCGCTGAGCCTGTCGGTACACGCCACACCAGACGTGTACCGCCGCCCTGCGGCCGTTCGCCGAGCGTGAGTGTTCCACCGAGCGCGCGAGCCCGGTCCTCCAGGTTCTTGAGTCCGCTGCGCGCCACCCCGTCGGGCACTCCGCACCCGTCGTCCGTCACCGTCAGCGCCAACTCGCCCCTGGCGCACTGCAGATGGACGTCCACGGAGTGCGCCCCCGAGTGCCGGACCGCGTTGCTGAGCGCCTCGCCGAGGACCGCGACAGCGTGGTCGGCCACCTCGCCGGGGACGTCCGTGTCGACGAGACCCTCCACCCGCAGCGCGGGAGCGAACCCGAACGAGGTGGCGGAGACCTTCACCGCCTCGGACACCCGGCCACGAAGACCGCCGCCCTCCTTGGCCCCGCCGCCATGGGCGCGCAGACCGAAGATGGTCGACCGAATGATCTTGATGGTGTCGTCGAGATCGTCGACAGTGCGCGACAGCCGCTCCACGGCCTCGGGATGGTCCACGAAGCGCTGTGCGCTCTGCAGGGTCATGCCGGCCGCGAAGAGGCGCTGGATCGCCAGATCGTGCAGATCGCGCGCGATCCGGTCCCGGTCCTGCAGCAGCGTGAGCTGTTCCGCGTCCCGGCGGCGCTCGTCGAGCTCCAGCGCCAGCGCCGCCTGACCCGCGAACCCGAGCAGAGGCCCGCCGTCGGCGTCGGAAAAGGGCGTTCGGCCCGCCAGACGCCCCAGCAGGAGCACTCCGCGGGCCTTGCCGCCTGCGCCGAGCGGCACCGCGACCACCGGGCCGAGCCCGGCCCACTGCGCCTCCCCCTCGCCGGTGCGCGCATCCCGCTCGATATCGGCGCTGACCACCGGCCCCGCCGTGGTGAGTGCGGCCGCGACGAATCCGTCCTGCGCGGAGAGGACCAGCCCGCTGCGCTGCTCCGCGTCCACCCCGACCGCGAGCACCGGCCTCAGTTCCTCCGCCCCGATCATGTACTCCGCGATCATCCCCACGTCCGCCGAGGCGATCTCCCTGGCCTGTTCGACGATCAGCTCCAGCACCTCGGCGCCGGACGTGCCCGACAGCAGCGCGCTCGTGACCTCTCCGCTCGCCCGCATCCAGCGCTCACTCAGCCGCGTCTCCTCGTACAGCCGCGCGTTCTCGATGGCCACCCCGGCCGCCACGGCGAGGGTGGAGAGCACCGACTCGTCCTCGGCATCGAACTCAGCAGCCCCCCTCTTCTCGGTGAGGTAGAGATTCCCGAACACCTTCTCGCGCACGCGGATCGGCACACCCAGGAACGAATGCATCGGCGGATGGTGGGCCGGGAACCCGTGCGAGGCCGGGTGCTCCGAGAGCTCCGGCAGCCGCAACGGCTCCGGGTGCCGGATCAGCTCGCCGAGAATGCCGTGGCCGCTGGGCAGGTCACCGATCTCCTCGCGCCGTTCCTCGCCGATGCCCACGGTCAGGAACTCCGACAGCCTGCTGTCGTCGCCGATCACACCCAGCGCCCCGTACTCGGCGTTCACCAGCACCACGGCGGCCTCGACGATGCGCCTGAGCACATGGGGAAGATCGAGCTCCCGCCCGACCGACAGAACGGCCTCCAACAGGCTGTGCACCCGATCCTGCGTCCCCCGGGCCGCGTCAATGCGCGCCTGCAACTCATCGAGCAGCTCGTCCAGCCGCAGCTTGGGCAGCTGCGGCTCGGAACCCCCGTGCCCTTCCCCACTCATCGCTTCCTCCGACACACGCAGCCAGGGTGCAGCTCATCCGGTGGACGCCATGTCCACCGTACTGGCCAAAGGGCAGGTCGAGGGTCTTCTCCCGGAGACGCTGTCCGAGGTCCGCGGTGAAGCGCGCTGTCACTTGCCCCGCCTGGCAAGGTCGATTGCACGGCAGTGGTCGCCGACTTCGACGCCGGGCGGAAGGACACTGGAGATGCGCTTCGGACGCCCTGCTCAACGCTGCATGTCCAAGTCCTTCCGCGCCTGGTTCATGAAGGAGGCAATCGCCTCTCCGGCGAATTCGATCTGTTCCACGTAGTCGCGAGGGAAATCAGGCATCTGGAACATGTCGCGACGCGAGATTCCCGACGTCGTGGTGACCAGCTCCGATTGGTCGGGGTCCCAGTACTCCCGGCTTCTCCACGCCCAGTGATCCAGCACCGCGAGCGCGTGCACGGCCGCCGCGCTGACCTGCGAAGTGGCCTCCAACTCCAGTTGCGCGCAGGCTTCTTCGCATTCTTGCCCCGCCCCTACCACCGCTCCCAGCAGTGCCGCGACGGCGCCGACCAGCGCCGCACCCCCCGAATCCATGGCACGAGTCTCGGGATTGCGGCCCTCTCCTGCATAGGGGCCTTCGGCAACTGCCGCATGAGGCCGCCCATGTGCAACGACCCAGGTCTGACCGGTCGCCCCTGCGCCCGCCCGTCGACTAGGCAGCACCACGGACCGGAGTTCGCGACGCGGGCGGGGTGATGCCCGAGAGATCGCGGACGGCGACGCTGTTGCGGTCGCAGACCGAGCGGCCGAGGGCGTACTGGGGCCACAGACCCGCAGCCACGCGTCGGCTGCGCTCGCTCCACTCCCGGGCAGGTCCGCTGCTGGTCTTGTAGTAGTTGAGGGCGTAGCCGCCGGTGTGGATCCGGAGCAGACAGAAGCCGCCCGGGTACTCCTTCACGGCACTGACCTCCTGGAGGGTGACGTGCCGGGCCTGTGGGAGGACGGTGCGCTTGTTGCGGTGGGTGTGACCGGCGTGGTGGAGGAAGACGCCGGGAGCGACGGAGTAGGCGTCGAGGATCGCGCGGGCCTGGCGACGGTTGAGGCGCTGTCCGCTCATCACGGGGAACAGTGAATGGCGCACGGTCAGCGGGTGGTGTCCGAAGACCATGGTCGGCTGGTCCCTGTTCTCCCTCAAATGCGCTCGGAACCAGGCCAGTTGGTCGGGTGAGAGTCCACCCGAGTCGCCGCCGTTGCCCCTCTTCTCGTAGGTGTCCAGTCCGACGATCCGCAGACCGCCGAGATCACGTGCGAAGTACGCGGGCCCGTCGCCACCGGGGAATTCGTCCAGGAAGCTGTCGCCGAACGGTTCATGGCCGATCGGCGGTCTTCTGGGCCGGTCGTGGTTCCCGCGGACGACGAAGTAGTCCTGCCCGTGCGTGCCGAAGCCGTCCAGGATCTGCCTGGCCTCGGTCAGGTCGCGCGGCGCGCCGCCGGCCGAGATGTCGCCTGCGGCCAGCAGATGATCGGCTCCGCGTCGGCGGGCCTCGTCGACCAGGGCCCTGCCCATGATCTCGGGATACGGTGCGAGGCCGAGCCGCTGCGAGATGCCCCGCATCAGCGGGACTCCGGCCACCAGCCCGGCCGTGGTCTCTCCCAGATGCAGGTCGTTGCAGAGCGCGATCGTCCTCAGGTGGCGGCCCGGCGGAGGCTGGGGCGTCGTGAAGGAGTACGGGCCACCGCGCGAGCCGAACCCGTGCAGCGAGGTTCCGACGGCGTTGCCCTTCACGAGGTGCAGCGGTGTGGGCGTGGCCGCCGAACCGCGGGAGCGGGCCTGGTAGTAGTACGTCTGGCCGGGTTCGAGATCGGTCAGTTCCACGTAGTGGTGGGCGGTGCGGCGGCCTTCGGAGGCGGTGCGGTTCAGCCGGGCGGGGTGGGTGCCGTAGACGACTTCGCCCTCGGTCACCGCGGGGAGCAGGTGGCCGAATCCGTCGTCGCTGCCGGTCACACCGGTGTACCAGGTGATGACGGCCGAGTCCTCGGTGAGGGTGACCAGTTCCAGGTTGACGGCGGACACCGCGTCCGGGTCGCGGGGGTGGCGTATCTGTGACGTACCGCGGCGGGCGACGGCGTGCAGGGCTCGGAGCAGGGCGGGGGCGAGGAGTGCGGCGGATCGCAGGCCACCGTGGGGAGCGGAGAGGCAGCAATACATGTCTGATTCGTGCCCGCTGGTGGTGAACCGCAACAGTGCGGCGGGCGGCGGCCACTTGAAACGCCGGCGTGCGCGGGTCTCACAGCAGGCCGAGGTCCCGGGCGCGCAGCGCCGCCTGGGTGCGGTCGCGCAGGGCGAGGCGGGTGAGGATGCGGGACACGTGGTTCTTGACCGTGCCCTCGCTGAGGTACAGCCGCGCGGCGATCTCCCGGTTGGTGTGACCCTGCGCCACGAGCCGCAGGATGTCCGTCTCGCGCGGACTCAGAACGGCGGCAACAGGCTCGGTGGAGTTGGGGGTGGGCGCCGGCAGAGAGGCGGTGAGGTGCCGGGCGACGGACGAGTCGAGCTGGGTGACTCCCGCGTGCGCCAGGCGGACCGCATGGGCGAGTTCCTCGGCCGGCAGGTCCTTCAGCAGGTAACCGTGGGCGCCGGCCCGCAGCGCCTGCACGACGTACTCCTCGTCCTCGAACGTCGTCAGCATGACGACCCTGCACCCGGGGGCCCGGCACCGCAGGACGGCGACCGCTTCGATCCCGTCCATCTCCGGCATCCGGACGTCCATGAGCACGACGTCCGGGCCCAGTTCGAGTGCCTTCGCCACGGCGTCCCGGCCGTCCACGGCCGTACCGACGACCGCGATGCCCGGCCGGATGGCGAGCAGCGAGGCGATCCCGTCGCGGATGAGCCGCTGGTCGTCGACCACCAGCACCCGGACCGGCGGCGCCGGCTCCTGATCTTCCATGCTCACCTCCGCCCGGGACTCGTCCATGCTCATCCCCGCGCAGCCTTCCCGCGCGGCACGGTCACCGTCAGCCGGGTTCCGGCATCCGGGCCGCTGTCGATGTCCACGCTCCCCGCCACCAGGTGCACCCGTTCCCTCATCCCGACCAGCCCGAACCCGGTCACGGGCGCGTCCGGTGCGAAGCCGCGGCCGTCGTCGGCCACCACCAGCCGCGCGGTGTCCTCGGCCAGCAGGACCGCCACCGTCACCCGCGTGGCCCGCGCATGGCGGCGCGCGTTGGTCACCGCCTCCTGGGCGGCCCGGTACAGGGCGGTCAGTTCGGCCGCGCCGAGGCCGTCCTCGTCGCCCGTCACCTCGACGGTGACCACCGGCCGGGCCTCGCCGCCGTGGGCCAGGCCGGCGAGCGCGGCCGAGAGCGTGGGGTGCGCCGCTTCGCCGCGCAGGGCACGGACCGACTGCCGTACGTCGCCGAGTGCGAGCTTCACCGAGCCCCTCGCCTCGTTCAGCGCCCGCTGGGCCGCGTCGGGGTCCAGGGCCCTGAAGTCCGAGGCCATCTCCAACTGCACGGACATCGCGGTGAGATGGTGACCGAGGCTGTCGTGGATGTCCCGGGCCAGCCGATTGCGTTCGGTGGCGGCCGACAGCTCGGCGACCCGCGCTGCATACTCCTCCAGTTCGCGCCGGGCGCGCTGTTCACCGACGGCCACGGCGGCCATCGAGAGCGCCAGGACCAGGCCGACGGAGAGCATCAGCAGGTCGGAGACGTGCTCCAGATCGCGGTACCAGCCGGGAGCGGTCAGCACGTACAAGGTGAGCAGCCCGGCCGGACAGAGCGCGCCCAACGCGAGTGCGGTCGTACGGCCGAATGCGAAGTACGCGGTGAACGGCAGCAGCACGAACAGCACTTGGGCCAGGTCCGACGCGTCGAGGACCACCGCCGCACCGATCAGCGCGCAGCGCGCCAGCAGCAGCGCCACCCGCGCCGCGGGACGGCGGTGTCCGGCCGCTTCCAGGGCGAAGAGCGCCCCGATCACGGCGACGAAGCCGACCGTCCGCCACACCGACGGCCCTGGGCCGTCACCCAGTCCGGCCGCCGCGTAGTACAGACCGCCCACGAGCACGGCGCCGTACAGCAGCGGCGGCACCCACCGCACGGGCCCGTACGCCGCCATGCACACCCCCTCACCCGCTGTCGTCAGGCTAGGCCGAACCTGGCTGCTCAGCGGCATCGCCGCGGAAACTCCGGGCGGTTCGGGCCGAACGGCACGTGCCGAACGGCTGTACAGCGCACGGGAGATGGTGACCTCCGGCCGTCGATGTCCCCGTTCTGCACCTCCTGCCACTGATCGGCATCTCCCTACGGTTGCGGCCTGCCCCACTGTCAGAACCGTCGGAGCAACCGGAGTTGGCCTCATGTCCTCGCCCATCACCCCGCCCATCACCTCATCGACGTCTCGTGCCGGCGCCCTGTGCGGAGCGCTGGCCGGTCTGCTGATCGCCCTGCCCGCGCTGGTCGAGGCGTTCACCGGGGAGACCACCGCGACCAGCGTCCCGCTCGGCCTCTCCCCCGCGTTCGCCCTGCCACTGCTCACCGCACTGCAACTGCGGCAGCGCCCTGCCACCGGCCGCTTCGCAGAGGTGGCGCACATGGTGAACCTGATCGGTCTCGGCCTGTTCGGTTCTGCCGCCTTCGCCTCGAACCTGGTGTTGTTCTACTTCGACGACGACGTCATCGACGAGGTACTGACCGGCCCGACGATCCCCGCGCTCATCGGCTGTGCGGCCGTGTTCGCCATGGGCTGCGCCCTGTTCGGGGCAGCGATGATCCGCGCGCGGGTGCTCCCGGCGATTCCGGCCTGGGGCTACGCCGTCGTCCTGCCGCTGTTCGCGTTCCTCACCGGGCTGTCCGACGGTCTGCTCACGACCGGGCTGCACGTCCTGGTCGGCGTCATCCTGATGTGGCTCTCGGCGGCGCTGTGGCACGCGGCGCGGGACGCCCGACACACCACGGCCCAGGCCCGGGTGTCGGTCTGAGCCGTCAGTGTCCGCCCCTGGGACGCGCGCGGTACGGCTGGAGTGGGGTGGTCATGAGCTGCGCTCCAGCCCAGCGGATGCGGGGGTCCGGGCTCTCCCCGGCCTCGTAGTCGGCACGCTGCTGCGGGGTGTCATGCAGGAGGGCGTCCCGTGGCCTGGGGCCTTCGCGGAGTTCGAAGTCCAGGGCGCGGCGCGGCTTGAGGCGGTGGGTGTAGGCGATGCCGTCGCCTGGGCGCTGGTCGGCGAGAACCTCGAGGGCGACGGAGTGGTAGTCCGGCTCGCGGGGGAGGGTGTTGCGTGTGACCGCGCTCCAGTCGAACGGCGCGAACGCGGCGATGACGGCGACGAGCGCGGTGGCGACGCGACGGACCACCTGGGGCCGAGCGGTGAACCGGTGGATGCCGATGGTCGCCAGCAGGATCAAGGCCGGGACGGTGAACAGCAGACAGCGGTCGAGAAGGAGATGCAGCCAGCGGGCCGTGGCCACGGTGAGCAGGAACGGCGCCAGGGCCCACAGCGCGACCGGCGTGAGACGGGTCGGCAGGCGGGTGTCGGAGCCGGGGCCGGGGCGGGAATCTGAGCCGAAATCGGGGCCGGGGCCGGGATCAGGTTCGTTGCCCCGCCTCCGGCGAAACGCCGCGACCAGCGCCACGCCCGCACCGCCGAGCGCGACGGCGGTGACGACCGGGGACCGGAACAGCATGTAGGGCATGGCGGCGATGTCGTTCCAGGCCGGCGTGTTCCAGGCGATCTGCTGAGCCTGGGTGCGAGCGAGAACGACCAACGGCACGACCGGCGCCAGCCCTCCGCCCACCGCGATCGACCACGCGCCCAGGACCTGTCGGTCACTCCGACGCCTAGCGTCCAGCACGGCGGCGAGGTGCGCGACGAGCACGGTGAGGGCCACCACAACATGACATCAATGGCGGCCGGCCCACATGGGCCGGCCGCCACAGTTGCTCCACGTCTTCCGATGCGGGTCACGGGCGCCGGTGGGAGAGCCGACGCGCCACCACCGGGATGATCACAGCGGCGGCCACCAGATGGGACACCGCCAGGACGAACTGGGTGGAGGTAGCGGTGTGCGGGGCCACCGCCGGACCGGCCATGGACAGTGCGGTGAGCACGACGGTGGTCACCACGAAGGTGCGGGCGGGCCGCTTCGCCCAGCGGGCCAGGACCACCGCGAGGACGATGCCGATGACCGACCAGAACAGCACACCTCCGAAGAAGCCGCCCACTGGGATCTCCGCCGCTTCCGTGGCGCCGGGACTGGCCGCCTCCATCGGTACTCCGACGCCTCGGGCGATGAGCCCGAACGCCTCGGTCACGACGGCACCGGCGAGCGTGGCGAGTACGCCGACCAGCCACACGGGGCGCGCGTCGAGAAACCGTACGGACCGCGCGGAGGACAGGGAGGAGGAGGTGGAACGGGTCTGGGACGTGGTTGCGCTCATGGCACTGACTCCTGCTTCGTTGTGGGGTGTTGATGTCTTTCGAAGGGTTAGACCGGGGGCCGCTCCAGAACTCATCGCTCACCGGGCAACTTCTTTCGCGGTGCGTGCGAAGGGACTTCGCGAGGGGAACTTGCGAGGGGACTTGGTGAGATCCACTGAGATCCTTCGGCAGGACCGGAATTCGCGGTTGGATGGATCCATGACTGAGGCTGCCGAGCGCTTCGATCCCGCGGTCCGGGAGATGATGCAGGCCAACCGGGCGAACTGGGACGCGCGGACTCCCGTACACCTGGCCAGCCGTTTCTACGGCGTTGAGGAACAGCCCGATCCGTTCCGCTGGTTCGCCCCCTTCGAATGGGAGGACCTCGGCGAGTTGGCCGGACGGGATGTCGCGCATCTGCAGTGCCATCTGGGCACGGAGACCCTCGCGTTCGCGAGGCGTGGAGCGCGCACGGTCGGCCTGGACATCTCCGGGGCATCGGTGACTGCGGCCCGGGACCTCGCGGCGAAGGCGGACTGCGCCGTCGACTACGTCCGCGCCAATGTGTACGACGCGGTGGACGCGCTCGGCCAACGACGCTTCGACGTGGTCTACACCGGCAAGGGGGCACTGTGCTACCTGCCGGATCTGGACCGCTGGGCGGAGGTGATCGCCCGCCTCCTCAAGCCGGGTGGACGGCTGTACCTCGTCGAGTTCCACCCCATGCTCAACGCCCTCGGCCCCAAGCCCGCACCCGACGAGGGCCCGGACCTTCTGCTGCGCCACGACTATCTGCAGGGGCGCGGCGCCATCCGCGGAAACTCCACCCACACGTACACCGACGGTCCGGCCGTCGACGGCGCGACGGAGAGTTTCGAGTGGAGGCACGGCCTGGACGAGGTGATCAACGCCTTGGCCGGAGCCGGCCTGCGCATCGTCCGGCTCCGCGAGAGCGAGGAACTCCCCTGGCCACGCTTCCCGCAGATGATCCGCACCCCTTCGGGCTGGTGGCGGCTCCCGGACAGCGCGCCGCGCATCCCGCTCCTGTACGGACTGCTCGCTTCCCTCTAGGCGGGCTCGGCCCTGTGAAGGTCGCCGCCCGCGGTTTCGGCCGCTTCGGCGTCGGCGATCCTGCCGCGCAGCATGAGGTCCATCACCCCCATGAACCGCTGCGTGCGCGGCCGGCCGAGCACGAAGGGATTCTCTCCGTCGGGCCTGTTCCGGAGCTGTTCGGCGCGTTCGAGACCGTGGTCGTTGGGGTGGTTGGACAGTTCCACGTCCACGTCGGCCTGGCGGATCCGGTCCCGGAAGGAATGGATGGACGCCAGGTAGGTGTGCAGCTCCGTGAGTGAGGTGGGCGGGTTCATGCCGCCCCACAGCATGGCCGTGTGGCGCTCACGGCCCGCCCGTACGGGGATGATCGGCGAGACGGTTCCCGAGGTGTGGCCCGGGGTGTGGTGCAGTCGGATCGTCGTGCCACCGAGTGTGAGCCGTTGCCCGTCCGTGATCTCCAGGTCCCGGGTGGGGGCGTGGTCCGGACGGGTGCGGGCGATGAGGTCCCAGTCGGCCGCTGTCATCAGCACCCGTGCTCCGTAGCGGTCGGCGAGGTACTGCGCGCCGCCGAAGTGGTCGTCGTGGCCATGGGTGACGACGACGTACTTGATCGTCTCCGGATCGGCTCCCAGCTCACGCAACCCGGGGACGAGCACGTCCTCGGCCTCCGCGGGCGAGGTGAGCGCGTCGATCAGTACGATCCCGTCGTCGGTCAGCACCGCCATGGCCGAGATCCAACCGGCGCTGAGAAAGGCCAGGTTGTCGAAGATCTTCAGCGGCTCCGGTGCCGGCGGGCGAGGAAAGTCGATGCCAGGGGTCAGGGCCCTCACGAGGGCGAGGAGGACCGGATCGTTCCCTGCCAGCTTGCGGGCACGGTCGTAGTAGTCCTGTGCTTCCGCTCCGACGGCCACCGCCTGTGAGGTGAGTGCGAACGAGCCCGCACCGGCGGCGAGTCCAAGGGCGGCGAGCCGGCCGAAGCGACGCCTGGACAGGTGACCGACCGAGTCCTCGGGTCCGGATAAATGGGCCACGGAGAGTCTCCTGACTGCCGTTCTGACACATGAGTCGAATCAGGATCACGATAGGCGGCAGTGCCGGAGCAAATCGCACCACCGACCGCGACACCCCGTACGCGGCCCTCATCGGGCCTGGTCGGTTCGCTGCTGAGAGGGAACGGACCTCCCGTCCGACGTGCCATCCGGTCCACCTACACTTTCCGCCCATGATGCCTTTGGACGACCCGCGCTGGCCCACCCTCGACCATCGGGGCTGGTCCAATGGGCAGGGCAGCTCGCCCGACGCCCCCTTCGTTCCCGACGAGTTGCGCCACCTGATGGCCGACCCCACGAACGGCGGGCACTTCAACGACCTGTGGCCGTACCTGTGTTCCGAGGGCACCGCCTGGCCGGCCGCCTACGCGGCCGTGCCGTACATCGTCACGATCGCGCGCGGGCTTCCTCCGGCCAAGCGCGACGACTACCTGTACGTCGTCGGCCTCGTGGCGATGTGCTCCGGCGAACACGGCGGGACTCCGGCCGACCTGCCAGACGACATCGCGGACGCCTATCGTCAGGCGCTCCCCGAGGCGATGACCCTCCTGGCGGACACGTTGGCCACGGCGGATCACGACCAGATCACCACGCGCTACCTGCTCGCCGCCGCGGCGGCCCTCAAGGGCCACCCCGAGTACGCCGAGATCCTCAACGATCTCGATGTCTTCGCCGAATGCCAGTCCTGCGGCGAACCCATGCTGGAACTGCCGGAGTAGCCGCGTACGGCGAGCGAACCGCTCAGGAGTTACTCCGTCAACTTGCCCTTGCGCAGGGTGAGTACGCGATCGGACTGGGTCGCCAGGCGCTGGGAGTGGGTGACGACCACCACGCACTTGTCCTGTTCGTGGGCCAGGTCGCGGAAGGTGTCGATGATGCCCTGGGCGGTGTCCTCGTCGAGGTTTCCGGTGGGTTCGTCGGCGAAGAGGATGTCGACGTCGCAGGCCAGGGCCCGGGTGATGGCGACACGCTGCTGCTGGCCACCGGAGAGCTTCATGACGTTGCGCGTGGCCGTGTGCTTGTCCAGGCCGACCCGCTCCAGGAGTTCCAGTGCGCGCGCCCTGCGGCCGCCGCGGCCCGGCTTCACGCCGGTGATCTCCATGGCGGTGGTGACGTTCTGAAGGGCGGTCATGTAGGTGAGCAGGTTGTAGTGCTGGAAGACCGTGGCGGCGTGCTTGTTGCGGTAGCGGCCGAGGCCGAGACTCGTCAGGTCCTCGCCGTTGAAGCTGATGGTGCCCCGGGTGGGTGCGTCGAGGCCGCTTGCGAGGCTGAGCAGCGTGGTCTTGCCGCTGCCCGAGGGTCCCAGGACTGTGTAGAAGGTGCCGCGTCGGAAGCTGTAGTCGATGTTCTTGAGCACGGTGGTCCGGCGACGCTGGCCGACGTAGGTGTGGCTGACGCCGTCGAGCCGGAGGACGGGCGTGTTTTCGGTGGTGGCAGGGGTGGTCATGGTGGCTGTCACTTGCCCTTCGTCAGGATGGTCCGTGGGCTGAGCCGCAGCACGGAGGCGGCCGGGACGGCGGTGGCGAGCAGACCGAGGCCCAGGCCGACGGCGCCCACGGTGGCGAGGGCCGCGGGGTCGAGGCGGATGTCGATCCGGTCGATGGGGTCGGCGTTCTCCACCGGCTTGTCGTTCGGGTCGATGCCCTGGTCGATGCCGGTACTGCCGGGTGCCGGAGGCTGCCAGGAGTCGAGCTTGTGCCGGGCCGCGGCTGCCTCTTCGCCGAGCAGCGACTGGCTCGCGCTCTGGGTCAGGCTCTGGGTGAACAGAGAGCTCAGGCCGATGGCGAGGGCCGCGACCGCGACGATCTCCAGCGCCTGCTGGGCAACGAGTTTCCACTTCTTCTCGCCCATGGCCAGCAGTACGCCGTACTCCTTGCGGCGCTGCTTGACCGCGAGGTTGACGAGGAGGACGAGTACGGCGGCGCCCGCGATTCCGATCAGCCACATCGCGAGGGCGGCGGTGGAACCGATGCTGTCCAGGGGGCCGGTCATCTGCCGGATCGCCTTGTCGTTCGCGTCCAGGTGGAACCCGTCGAGCTCGGACCCCGCGATCCGCGCGGCCTCCTCCTTGAACTTCCCCAGGTCTTCGGCGTCCTTGAGGAGGAACGTCGCATTCCTGGCCTGGAGAGCCGCGTCCCCAGTGGTGTTGAGTCCGGCGAAGCCGCCGATGGACGCGTACAGCATGTTGGCCGGGTCGACGAAGTGCTCGGGCTCGGGTTCGGAGCTGGGACGCGGGTCCCGGTAGATACCGGTCACGGTGAACTCTGCCGTGGCAGTGCCCTCGTTCGCCCCCAGGGTGATCTTCTCGCCGGTCTTGAGGCCGTTCTTCCGGGCCAGCCTCTCCTCGATCAGCAGCAGGTGCTTGTCCTTGTCGGCGGCGGTGAGGTGCGCTCCGGACAGGAGTTGGAACTTGCCGCTGCGGAAGTCGGGCAGGAGTGCGGAGTCGAGGATTCCGATGGTTGGGGTGCCGTCGCGCCCCATGCCCGAGGCCCCGGTGTCCACTCCCCCGGTGACCAGCTCGGTGCCGCCCTTGACGACGCCGCGGTCGAACATGGAGTAGTTGTACTTCTGGACCAGGGTGGACGTGCCCAGCTTCTCCACTGTTGCGGCGCTGATCTGCGGGGCCATCAGACCACCGGCGGCGTTCTGGCCGGTCAGGTCCATCACCAGATTGACCTCGGCGCCCACGGAGCGCTTGGCCTCGTTCTTGGCCTGGGCGGTCGCGTCCTGGATCAGTACGCCGGCCAGCACCATCACGGAGATGACGAGGAAGGTGCACAGGGTGATCAGGGTCCTGCCCCTGCGGGACCACAGGCTGAACCCTGCGCGTTTGACGAAGTTCATGTCGGTCGGCTCTCCCGGTCTGTGTCGGTGCGGTGCCTATTCGCTGTCGATGAGGATGGAGCGGGGGTGGAGGCGGAGGATTCCGATGCCGGGGACGACGGTGGAGACCAGGGAGATGCCGAGACCGATGCCGGCGACCTTGCCGAGGTCGGACGGCTGGACGCGCATCTCCGGCGAGTCGGCCGGTGCGTCCGAGGGCCGGGACCGCGGGGAGGTGTCGGACTCCTGGTGGCCCAGCAGCGCGTCGCCCGCCGGCTGGGCGGCTACCTGACCGGCCAGGGCGGCGACGGCCACCGCGGGCAGGGCGACCGCGGCCACTTCCACGGTGTGCTGGCCGATGAGCTTCCACTTCTTCTCGCCCAGCGACAGAAGCATCCCGAGTTCGTCGCGGCGCTCCCGGATCTGCAGCATCACGATGAGCCCGAGAATCAGCGCACCGGCCACGGCGATGAGCCGGACGATCAGCCTGGCGAGGGTGCCGACCCGCTGAATCGGACGGACCTGGTCCTTGTACGCCTTGTCGTTGACGCGGAAGTCGAACGCCCCGGTGCCGAGGAGCCGCCGAGCCTCGGCATGCAGCTGCTCGGCCTGTTCCGGCGAGCCGATCCTGAAGACCGCCTCGGCCAAGTCCGCCGAGCCGGGGCTCAGTTGCTGAATCGTAGGGACCGGTACGTACAGCGTGTTGCCGGGCAGCAGGTGCGGCGGCGTCCACCTCGACGGGTCCGGCATCGAGTCACGGTAGATCCCGACGACCGTGAGCGGCACGGTGCGCTTGCCGTCGGCGGACTGCACACGGATGGTGTCGCCGAGCTTGAGCCCGTTCTTCTCGGCCAGCCGTTTCTCGACCACGGCGACCTCGCGGCCGGCGTCCTCCGGGGTGATCCCACGCCCGGCTGTGATCTTGTTCGAGCCGTACGAGAAGGGCAGCAGCAGGCCGGAGTCCCGCACTCCATTCAGTGCCAGGGGGCGCTGGGGCTTCGCCCCCGCGCGGTTGCCGCCAGGCTTCGGGACGTCGGACTCCAGCGGTTCGATGCCGCGGGCCTCGGCCTGGATCGGGAGCCGCGGGTTGTACCGGTGGACCCGCGGAGACGAACCGAACCGGTCCGCCAGCGCCGGGGTGAGGCCCTTGCCCTTCAGCGTCACGTCGACGCCGATCGTCCGCTGTGCGTCCGCCTCCTGACGGGCGGTCGCGCCTTGCAGGAGGAAGCCGCCCAACAGCAGGGTGCAGATGACGACGAAGATCCCCAACAGGACGGCGGTCCTGACTTTCCTGGCACGCAGGCTCAGCCCGGCGCGCTTGACGAAGTTCATGGCCACGACAGAAGCAGGGCGCCCTGTGCAGCGGGATAAGCGCGTTACAGCGGCGTAAGGGCCCCGTGCTTGCGAGGCCGGGGAGGTGCGGCCGCGGCCGTTGTCCTTACTCCACTGCAATGCCACGCCGGGTTTCATGGGGCGCATGAGAGTTCTGGTAGCCGAGGACCATCGCGTTCTCGCCCGTACGATCGCCACGGGTCTGCGTCGGCAGGCGATGGCCGTCGATGTCGCCGTCTCCGGTGACGAGGCCGAGCGCATGTGCCTGCTCACCGACTACGACGTGCTGGTCCTCGACCGCGACCTGCCGGTCATGACGGGCGACGAGGTGTGCCGGCGGCTGCGCGAACTCACCGACCCGCCGCGGATCCTGATGCTGACCGCGTCCGGCGAGATCACGGACAAGGTCTACGGGCTCACGACACTCGGCGCCGACGACTATCTGGCCAAGCCCTTCGACTTCGCCGAGCTGGTCGCCCGCATACGCACGCTCGGCCGCCGTGTCCCCAAGTCGCCACCGGTCGCGCTGCGACACGAGGGCATCACCCTGGACCGGGCGCGGCACGAGGTGTCCGTGGAGGGCCGGCGGCTGGAACTGACACCCAAGGAGTTCGCGGTCCTGCGACTGTTGATGGAGGCTCAGGGGGCGGCGGTGCCGCACGACGAACTCGTACGCACCCTCTGGGACGAGAACCTCGACCCGCGTACCAGCGTGGTACGGGCCGTCGTCAGCCGGCTGCGCCGCAAACTGGGTGACCCCGGCCTCATCACCGCCGACAAGGGCCAGGGATACCGGCTGTGCGACTGAACCCGCGGGCGCTGCTGCGGGGCATGCCGTTCCGTGCCCGGCTGACCGCGGCCTTCTCCGTGCTCTTCCTGCTCGCGGGCGCGGCGCTGCTGGCCTTCGTGGTGCTGCTCGCGCGCTATGGAACGGCCCAGCAGCTCAAGGGAATCGAGATCACGAAGGGCGGCATGCCGAGCGACGGCGGGTTCACCGCAGGGCCCGTGCAACCCACGGACCCTTATGGACCTGCTCCGCCGCCGGTAACGACTCGCGACGACTTCGCCATGATCCGGCAGATGGACCAGACCGTACAGGCCGTGCAGGACACCGCCCTGCGACAGATGGTCCTCTGGTCGGCCGTCGGGCTGCTCGTCATGGCGCTGCTGGCCGGACTGGTCGGCCGGTGGCTGGCAGGGCGGGCGCTCGGGCCGGTCGCCGCGATGACGAAGGCCACCCGTCGGATCAGTGAGCAGAACCTGCATCAGAGGCTGGCGCTCACCGGCCCCGACGACGAACTCCACCGCCTGGCCGACACCTTCGACACCATGCTCGACCGGCTGGAGAAGTCGTTCGAGAGCCAGCGGCGCTTTGTCGCCAACGCCTCCCATGAACTCAGGACGCCCCTCGCGGTCCAGCGCACCAGCCTGGAGGTCGGCCTCGCCGATCCTCTTCCCGACGGTCTCGCCGAGGTACGCGAGGACCTGCTCACCGCCAACCGTGAGGCCGAGCGGCTGATCACCGCGCTGCTGCTGCTCGCCCGCAGCGATCGCGGCCTGGAGGAGACCGAGACCGTGGACCTGTCGGCCGCGGCCCGGCTGGTGGCGGCCGAACTCGCCCCGCAGGCCGAGGGAGAGCAAGTGGACGTGGAGGTGACGGCGGACCGGCGGTTGACCGTCCCTGGTGATCCCGTACTGCTGCGCCACCTGCTGACCAACCTCGTCCGCAACGCCATTCAGTACAACCACCCTGGCGGCCGGGTTCGGGTACGGCTCGAAGGCCGCACGCTGACCGTGGCCAACACCGGGCCTCCGGTGCCCGTCGACCGGGTACCGGACCTTTTCGAGCCGTTCCGCCGACTCGCCCAGGACCGCATCGGAACCACCGGCCACGGGCTGGGCCTCGCCATCGTCCGCTCGATCGCCGAGGCCCACGGAACCGAGGCAACGGCCGAGCCCGGCCTGCCGGGCGGCCTCGTCGTCACCGTCCGCTTCCCGTGATCCATGAAGGCCGGAGTGTGGGGCCGGAGCCACCCGGCGAGCGGAGGTGAGCCGCTCGCCGGGCGGTCCGGGTCAGGCGCAGCCGGCTGGAGTCGGCCGCGACACGTCGTTGATCAGTGCCTCGTGGGCTGCCTTGACTCGCTTCACATCGGGCTTGACGACCTTGCGGTCGTATGTGATCAGCCCGTTGAGTTCGCCCTCGACATCCGCGATCTGGGTGTAGACCGCGCCGTTGCCGCCCTTGCAGGCCAGGGCGTGCACCTCGGCGAGCTTGGTGAGGTAGTCGTCGGTGTACGTGGCCGGGTCGACGTCGACGTAGGACTGCTGGACCGACCAGGCGTGTCCGGGCACCGCCAGGCCGAGGCCGCCGTACTCGCCCATGACCGTGGCCCGTTTGCCGTCCGGGCGCGGTGGTAGCGCGGGGCTCGGGTAGCCGTGCTCGTCCATGATGTCGCCGGTGCCGCCGTCGGCGCCGAGGTTGAGGCCCGACTGGTTGTTGACCAGCCGGGTCGGGTCCCAGGCCTTGGCCTGTGTGGCGATGCGGCCGACGTCGTACTGGCCCCACCCTTCGTTGAAGGTGACCCACATGACGATGGACGGGCTGCTGATGTGCTCGTCGATCATCTGCTTCATCTCGAGCTCGTACTCGGCGCGGGCCGCGGTGGACGGGTTGACGCCCGCCGTCATGGCAGGCATGTCCTGCCACACCAGCAGGCCGAGCCGGTCGGCCCAGTAGAACCAGCGGTCGGGTTCGACCTTGATGTGCTTGCGGACCGAGTTGAAGCCCATCGCCTTGTGCATCTTCAGGTCGTAGGCCAGGGCCTTGTCGCTGGGGGCGGTGTGCAGGCCGTCCGGCCAGAATCCCTGGTCGAGGGTGGCCATCATGAAGACCGGCTTGCCGTTGAGGACGGTTCGCGGGGTTCCGTCGACGTTCTCCACGGTGATGGACCGCAGACCGAAGTAGCTCTTGACGCGGTCGGCGCCGACGCTGACCTTCAGGTCGTAGAGGAACGGGTCGTCGGGCGACCACAGACGGGGTTTCTTGATCTTCAGGGTGAGAGGACTTCCGGTGCGTCCGGTGACGGTGGCGACCTTCCGCTTGCCGTCGTACGCGGTAGCGGTGACGGCGAGTCCGGGACGTACGCCCTGCGGCTCGACGGTGAGGGTGCCCGTCGCGGCGTCCGGGGTGAGCTTCAGCGAGTCGACGTGGTCGGTGGCGACGGGCTCCATCCACACGGTCTGCCAGATACCGGAGGACGGGGTGTACCAGATGCCGCTGGGGTCGAGGCGCTGCTTGCCGACGGGCGGGTTCTCGCCGTTCGCGGCGTCGGTCGGGTCGTAGACGCCGACGATCAGCTCCTGGGTGCGGCCGGGCTTGAGGGCGTCGGTGACGTCGGCGCTGAACTTGTCGTAGCCGCCCTTGTGTTCGGCGACCTTGGTGCCGTTGACGTAGACCTCGGAACGCCAGTCGACCGCGCCGAAGTTGAGCTGCAGGCGCTTGGCGGAGCCGATCTTCCAGTCGGAGGGGACGGTGAAGGTGCGCCGGTACCACATCCGGTCCTCGTGCCGCTCGATGCCCGAGAGCTGGGACTCGACGGGGTACGGGACGAGGATCTTCTCGGCGAGTTTCCGGCCCACCGGGGGCTGTTCGCCAGCCTTCGCCGCGGCGAACTCCCAGCTGCCGTTGAGGTTCTTCCAGTCGCTGCGGGTGAGCTGCGGCCTCGGGTACTCGCGGTGGGCGTTGGCCGCGGTAACCTTCTCGCCCCACGGGGTGCTCAGCTGGTAGGTGGATTTGTTGGAGCCGCTGCTCCAGAAGGCCTTGACAACGTTGCCGTCCTTGCCGGAGAGACCCCCCGATCCGTCGTAGCGCACATCGGCGGCGCCGCGCGCGGTGCCGGTCTTGTTGCCGACCACAGGTTCCTTGAGCGCGACCAGCAGCGATCTCGGGTTGGCCGGATCCAGGCGCACCCGGCCGAGCGGCCAGGTGGCTCCGCCGATCACTGCGTCCAGGTGCTCGGTGAGACCGGCCGGGGCTGCCGCGAGTGCCTGGACGAAGTCGAGCCGCAGGGTGCGGCCGTCCTTGAGGACCGTGGCTGCGATGGCCCCGTTGTAGTCGTAGCCCTCGGGCAGCAGGAAGGCCGACTGCGGGATGGCGGTCTTGGTGCCGCCGGGCGGCGTCCAGCGCACGTGGAGGTTGGAGCCTCCGTAGTGCTCGAAGTACTCGATCTTGATGTCGTAGGCCTTGCCGGCGGTCAACTCCACCGGTTGGCCGGTCTGTTCACGGTCCCAGTCGTCGACCCAGTGGTCGATGACGGGTTTGCCGTCCACCCAGAGGCGGAAGCCGTTGTCGCCGATGACCGAGAAGGTGGTGGGGCCGGTTTTCTCCGGCACGATCCGGCCGGTCCAGCGGACGGAGACGTCGTCGGACCGTCCGGTCGCCGAACGCAGACGGGGCTCCAGGTTGTCGAAGTCGAGCTGGGGGTCGAATCCGGTCGCTTTGAGTTCGTGGAAGTCGAAGGCGCCGGGGGCGGACTGGGTGTAGTACTCACCCTTGAGGCCGTGGATCTCGGGATCCTCCGCGGCCGTCGCGGCAGGTGCTGCGGCCAGTCCCGCGGCACCCAGCACTGCTGCGACGAGCAGGGCGAGGCTGTGTTTGATTGGTCTGATGCGCACGAATCCTCCTTGGTTGAGGAAGGGTGGCGGCTCGGTGCTTCAGTCTGTACAACGTTGGAAGCAGAGGCAGTTGGCATGAGAGCACGGCTCCCGGCCGCTGTCCAGGTCCATGACAAAGCTCCGGTCGCGGAGCCCCCGTCGATGCCGAGGAGATCCCTTGCGGGTCAGCCTGAAGGACGTGGCCGAACGGGCCGGCGTCTCGATCAAGACCGTTTCCAACGTCGTGAACAACTATCCGCACGTCACACCGGCGATGCGCGCCAAGGTGCAGGAGGCGATCGACGAGCTCGGCTACCGGCCGAACCTCACCGCACGCCATCTGCGCAAGGGCCGTACGGGCATCATCGCGCTCGCCGTTCCCGAGCTCGGGAATCCCTACTTCGCCGAGCTCGCCGGCGCGGTGATCGACGCGGCGGCCCAGCACGAGTTCACGGTCCTGCTCGACCACACGCGCGGCGACCGTGAGCAGGAGTTGCTGGTCAGCCAGGGTTTCCGGGCCCGGGTGATCGACGGGCTGATTCTGAGCCCGCTGGAACTGGAGGCCGAGGATCTGCACGGCCGGGCCGACGACGTTCCGCTGGTGCTGCTCGGCGAGCGCGAGTACGACCTGCCGTTCGACCACATCGCGATCGACAACGTGGCCGCCTCGCGAGAGGCGGTGCGCCATCTGATCGGCCGCGGCCGGACCCGGATCGCCTACCTCGGCGCCCGCACCGATTCCGCGAACCGCCCCGCCCATCTGCGACTCGACGGCTGGCGGGCGGAGTTGACGGCGGCGGGCCTGCCGACCACGGACGACATGATCGTTCCCGTCGACGGCTGGGACCGGGACGACGGGGCCAGGGCCATGGCCCGGCTGCTGGACTCGGGCACACGGCCCGACGCGGTCTTCGCCTACAACGACCTCATCGCGATCGGCGCCATGCGGGTGCTGCACGAGCGCGGGCTCCGGGTGCCGTGGGACGTCGCCGTCGTGGGTTTCGACGACATCGCCGAGAGCCGTTTCGGAGCCGTCTCGCTGACCACGATCGCGCCGGACAAGCAGGCCATCGCCCGCCTTGCGATGGCCTCACTGCTGCGCAGCCTGTCGGGCCGTCAGGAACCCGGAGGACGTGAACTGACCGCGGAATACCGGCTGGTGGAGCGGGAGAGCACCCTCGGGCGACGGTGACCTCGGTCCGGACCAACTGGCCGAGATTTCGGACGGAAGGCTTTACAGCCCCCTTCCAACGATGTAAAAAACTCCCCTGAACGACGTGCACGCCATGTTGACCGCAAGTGCCGAACTCCCCGGGAGCGCTCTCAGCGCCGGGGCCGCGCCGTTTGGGGACTCCCATGAAGCCCACCGCACTTCTTCGTCGTACCTCCGCTCGAACCCTCCTCGCCACCGGCCTCCTCACAAGCCTCGTTCTCACCACCGGATGCACCAAGTCGGAGGACTCCTCCGACAGCGACAAGGCCGCACCCCAGCAGGGTGACGCCGGCCAGCAGGTCGCCTCACCCAGCACCGGATCCGGGCCCGCCTGCACCATCGCCGCGTACGGGGGCGAGAAGCTCGACCTCAAGAGCGCCACCGTCGGTTTCTCCCAGTCCGAGAAGGCCGCCAATCCCTTCCGGATCGCGGAGACCGCCTCCATCAGGGCGGAGGCGCGGAAGCGCGGCGTCAAGCTCCTCACCGCCAATGCCCAGTCGCAGTTCTCCAAGCAGATCAGCGACGTCCAGGACCTCATCGCCAAGGGCGCCGACCTGCTCGTCATCGCACCGCTCAACTCGGACGGCTGGGAACCCGTGCTGCGCACGGCGGCGGCCAAGCACATCCCGATCGTCACGGTGGACCGCAAGATCAACGCCACCGCCTGCAAGGACTATGTGAGCTTCATCGGCTCCGACTTCGTGGAACAGGGCAAACGGGCCGCCGACGAGATGATCGAGGCGACCGGGGGCAAGGGCGACATCGCCATCCTGCTCGGTTCGGCGGGCAACAACGTCACCACGGAACGCACCAAGGGCTTCGTCGACCGGATCAAGGACAAGGCCCCCGGTCTCAAGGTGGTGTTCCAGCAGACCGGCGACTTCGCCCGCGAGAAGGGCCAGTCGGTCACCGAGAACCTCATCCAGTCCAAGCCCGGGATCAAGGGCATCTACGCCGAGAACGACGAGATGGGCCTCGGCGCCGTCAACGCCCTCAAGGGCGCGGGCAAGAAGCCGGGCGCCGTGAAGATCGTGACCATCGACGGCACACGCAACGCCGTGCAGGGCATCGTGGACGGCTGGATCCACGGCGTCATCGAGTCCAACCCGCGCTTCGGGCCGCTCGCCTTCCAGACCCTCGACACCTTCACCAAGGGCTCCGAGGTGGCCCAGGACATCGTTATCAAGGACAGCGCGTACACCGAGGCCAACGCCCAGTCGGACCTCGACAAGGCGTACTGAGATGCTCGCTGTCACCGGCGTGTCCAAGGTCTTCCCCGGCGTGAAGGCGCTGTCCGACGTGGACTTCACCGCCCGCGCCGGGGAGGTCCACGCCCTCGTCGGCGAGAACGGCGCGGGCAAGTCGACCCTGATCAAAGTACTCACCGGCGTCTACCGGCCGGACGCGGGCGAGGTCGTCCACGACGGCACGCCGGTCCGCTTCACCACACCCCTGCAGGCCCAGCAGGCCGGCATCTCGACCATCTACCAGGAGGTCAACCTCGTCCCGCTGATGAGCGTGGCCCGCAATCTCCTCCTCGGCCGCGAACCCCGCGGCCGGCTCGGTCTGATCGACTTCCGGCGCATGCACCGGGAGGCGGACGAGGCGCTGCGCGGCCTGGGCATCCGCGTCGACGTGCGCCGCCCGCTGCGCGAACTCGGCGTCGGAGCCCAGCAGATGGTGGCCCTCGCGCGTGCCGTCGCCGTCGACGCCCGTGTGGTGATCATGGACGAGCCCACCTCCTCGCTCGAACCGCGTGAGGTGCGCACCCTGTTCGACGTGATCCGCATGCTGCGCGAGCGCGGCATCGCCGTGGTCTACGTCAGCCACCGCATGGGCGAGCTGTACGAGATCTGCGACACGGTCACCGTGCTGCGTGACGGCCGTGTGGTGCACACCGGCCGTCTCGCCGATCTCGACCGGCTGCGTCTGGTCTCGCTCATGCTGGGCCGGGAGATCGGCGAGGTCCGCAGCGAGGGCCTGACCAAGTTCACCGGATCTCACCACGCTTCGGCCGAACCGATGCTGCACGCCGAGGGATTGACGGTCCGTCACCAGCTGCGGGACGTGTCGCTCTCCATCCGTCCGGGCGAGGTCGTGGGCCTGGGCGGGCTGCTCGGCTCGGGCCGCAGCGAGACAGCCAGGGCCGTCGCCGGGGCGCTGCCGACGGACTCGGGCCGGGTCTCGGTCGGTGGCGCTGTCGTGCGCTCCGGCTCGACAGCGGCCGCGATCCGCGCCGGCATCAGCCTGCTGCCGGAGGACCGAAAGGCCGAGGGCATCGTCCCCGGACTGTCGGTTCGGGAGAACATCGCGCTCGCCGCCCTGCCCTCGCTCTCACGGTTCGGCCTGGTGGACGACGCCCGTGTCGACCGGATCGTCGACACCTTCGTGCAGCGGCTGCGCATCAAGTCCGCCGGCCCGCACCAGAAGGTGGGCGAGCTCTCCGGCGGCAACCAGCAGAAGGTGCTGCTGGCCCGCTGGCTCGCGCTGCACCCGAAGGTGCTGCTGCTGGACGAGCCGACCCGCGGGATCGACGTCGGCGCCAAGGCGGAGGTACAGGCACTCATCGACGAACTCGCCGACGACGGCCTCGCCGTGCTCCTGATCTCCTCCGACACCGAGGAGCTCATCGAGGGCAGCGACCGGATCGTCGTACTCAAGGACGGGGCGGTGGTGGAGGAGCTGACCGGCGACGCCGTCACCGAGGACGCGCTGATGCGAGCCATCGCGGCCGAACCCGCCGGGAGCCACCATGACTGAACTCACCCTCACGCAGGGCCGGGTGGACCGCGAACGGCTGCTGCGCCTGCTCCAGGAGTACGGCGTCTACGCGGGCGTCGCCGCACTCCTGCTCTTCAACTTCGCCTTCACCAATCACTTCGTCTCCGCGGAGAACTTCCGTACCCAGGCCGTCCAGGTCGCACCGGTGCTCATCGTGGCACTGGGCATGGCGCTGGCGATCGGCACCGAGGGCGTCGACCTGTCGGTGGGTTCCGTGATGGCCCTGTCCACCTCCCTGCTCTCCCTCTATCTCGGCTACGGGCCGTGGGCCGCCGTGCTCGTGGCGGTGGTGGGCGGCATCGTGATCGGGCTCGCGAACGGAACACTGGTCGCCCACCTGGGTGTTCAGCCCATCGTCGCCACGCTCGCCCTCATGGTCGCCGCTCGCGGCCTGGCCCTGGTCCTGCTCCCCCAGCTCAAGGACGTACGCGATCCGGGCATGACGGCGCTCGGCTCCGGCGACGTGCTGGGCGTGCCGTATCTCGTCCTCATCGCCGTCGGCCTGGCCCTGTCGGTGGCCTTCGTGGTGCGCCGCACCACCTTCGGGCGACAGTTGCTCGCCATCGGCGACAGCCGGCCGGCGGCCCGCCTCGCCGGCCTGCCCGTCCGCCGCGTCCTCATCGTGGTGTACGCCTGCTCCGGCGCTCTGGCCGCGGTGGCGGGCGTCCTCGCCACCGCCCGGCTGACGGCCAGCGACCCGACCTCGCTGGGCACGCTGATGGAACTGTCGGCGATCACCGCCGTGGTCGTCGGCGGCACTCCCCTGTCCGGCGGCCGGGTCCGGATCGGCGGCACGGTCGCCGGTGCCGTCCTCATCCAGCTGCTCACCACCACGCTCGTCAAGCACGACCTGCCGCCGTCGTGGACTCAGATGGCCCAGGCCGTGGTGATCGTCGGCGCCGTCTACGCGGCCCGCGAACGGGGGAAGCGATGACCACCGAGACCACGGAAGCCGACATGCAGCCCGACGCCGTCCGGCAGATCACCGACGAGGACCGCGGACCGGGCCGCGCCGACCGCTTCAGCGCCCTGGCCCAGCAGCACGGGGCCCTCGTCACCCTCCTGGTGGCCATGGTCGTGGCGTCGCTGAGCTTCGACACCTTCCTGACCGGCGACAACCTCGAGAACATGGCGCTGTCCTCGGCCTTCCTCGCCGTGGTCGCGCTCGGCATGACGTTCGTCATCGTCACCGGCGGGATCGACCTGTCGGTCGGCTCGCTCTTCGCCCTCGGCGGAGTGGTGGCGGCCTGGGGATCGCAGTACGGCTCGGCGGTGGCCCTGCTGCTCCCGCTCGCGGTGTGCGGGCTGATCGGCCTGGTCAACGGACTGCTCATCGCCCGGTCGGGGCTGGCCCCGTTCATCGTCACCCTCGCCGCCATGCTCGGCGCGCGCGGCATCCTGCTGGCTGTCACCGACGAGGGCTCGCGGACCTATCTCGTCGACAAGGACTCGTTCTACGCGACACTCGGCCAGGACTCACTGCTCGGGATCGGCGTGCCCGTGTGGATCACGGTGGCCCTGTTCGTACTGGGAGCCGTCGTACTGCGACGCACCAGATTCGGCCAGTACGTGTACGCGGTCGGCGGCAACGAGGACGCGGCGGCCCTGATGGGTGCCCCCGTGGCACGGACGAAGATCGCGGTGTACGCCGTGTCGGGTCTGTGTGCCGGCCTCGCGGGCGCGCTCAACGCCGCCTGGCTGCTGTCGGGCGTGACGATCCTCGGCTCGGGCATGGAACTGGAGGCGATCGCGGCGGTCGTCATCGGCGGCACCCTGCTGTCCGGCGGTTTCGGCTTCGTCAGCGGTTCGCTGGTCGGGGTGCTCCTGCTGACGGTGATCCAGAACGTCATCAACCAGATCGGCTCCCTCGACTCCGCCTACCAGCAGGTCGTCAGCGGCGCCTTCCTCGCCGTCGTGGTCGTGGCCCAGACCTGGCTCGGCCGTAGACGGCGGATCCTCTGACCGCGGAACCGCGGCCCTCCCGGTGAATCCGTGACGACGACCTCGATGTGCGGCGCGGGCTGCTTCAGGGCAGCCCGCGCCGACGTGTTCAGGTGTCCCGGGCAGGCCCGCGTTACGTGGTGAAGCGGTGGCTGCCGGAGCCGGCCCGGTACACCGCGCAGCCGTCCTCCTCGCGCAGGAACGTCGCGCGGGTGTGGGTGACCGCGTCAGGACCGTCCGCGGGGATCCATACCTCGGCGGTCGTGTTGGCCGGCACGGTGCACGTCAGGACGAAGCCGCCGGACCGCTGTTGCCAGCGCGTGGAGATCGGACCGTGGACCGAGGTGAACGTGGCGCGTGCGGAGGTGACGTCCCCGCCCGGGCGGGGGCGGATGACGATCTCCCGGTAGCCGGGCCGGCCCGGCGAGATGCCGGCGATGTTCGTGTACATCCACTCGCCCACCGAGCCGTAGGCGTAGTGGTTGAAGGAGTTCATGTCCGGTGTCTGGAAGTCGCCGTCGGGCTCGATGGAGTCCCAGCGTTCCCACATCGTGGTGGCGCCCTTGTCGATCTGGTAGCCCCAGCTGGGGTAGGAGCGCTGCTGGAGCAGCCGGTAGGCGACATCGGTGTGCCCGGACTCGGTGAGGACGGGCAGCAGCCGGGGCGTACCGAGGAAGCCCGTCGACAGGTGCCAGTCCTTGGCCTCGATCAGCGCGACGAGCCGGTCGGCCGCCGCTTTCCGCAGTGCGCCCGGCAGCAGGTTCATCGACAGGGAGAGGACGTACGCCGTCTGCGTGTCGCCCTTCACCTTGCCGTCGGCGGTGACGTAGGCGTCCTGGAACGCCTTGCGGATGCGCTCGAAGAGGTCGAGGTGGGCGGCGGGGTCCTTGCCGAGTTCCTCGGCCGTTCGTGCGGCGAGGTCGGCGCTGTGTGCGAAGTACGCGGTGGCGATGACGTCCTTCGGTGTCTCGTCGGAGACGTTGAGCCAGTCGCCGTACCCGCTGGCCGGCCGCAGCAGACCGGTGCTGTTCTTCTCCAGGTACTTCAACCAGGCCTGGATGGACGGCCAGGCGTCCTCCAGCACCTGCCGGTCCCCGTACGCCTGGTACAGGGACCAGGGGACCGTGACACCCGCGTCGCCCCATCCGGCGACGCCGTTGCCGACCGTCCCGACCATGGGCGCCACATCGGTGAATGCGCCCTCGGCGGTCTGGGCGTCACGCAGGTCCACGAGCCACTTGGTGAGGAAGCGGGCCGATTCCATGGTGTACGCGGCCGTGGGCGCGAAGACGTTGATGTCACCCGTCCAGCCCAGGCGTTCGTCGCGCGCGGGTGTGTCCGTCGGGATGGAGAGGAAGTTGCCGCGCTGTCCCCAAGTGATGTTGCTGTGCAGCTTGTTGAGCATCGGGACGTTCGTCTCGAACTCGAAGGTGAAGGGCGCCGCCGTGTGCATGACGCGGCCGGTCATGGCCTTCGCCGAGGGAGCGCCCGGGAACCCGGTCACCTCGACGTAGCGGAACCCGTGGAAGGTGAAGCGCGGCTCGTACGTCTCCTCGCCACGGCCCTTGAGGATGTACGTGTCGGTCGCCGCGGCGGTGCGCAGGTTCGCGGTGTAGAGGGTGCCGTCAGGGTTGAGGACCTCGGCATGTCTCAGCCGCACGGCCGTTCCCGCGGGGCCCGCGACACGCAGCCGGACCGAGCCGACCATGTTCTGGCCCAGGTCGAAGACGAAGACCCCCGGCCTGGGTTCCGTCACCTTCTTGACCGGGAGTTCCCTGGCCACGCGGACCGCGCCGTCCACCTGGGCGACGATCAGATCGGGAGCGGCCTCGCCCGCGGCGCGCACGGCGAGCCACGTCCGGTCGTCGAAGCCGGGTGAGGTCCAGCCGGCGGTCTCCTTGCGCGCGTCGTACGTCTCGCCGCCCAGCAGGTCGGCGGAGACGATGGGTCCGGAGGCGGCCCGCCACTGAGTGCCAGACGTGATGCGTTCGCTCGTGCCGTCGGCGTACTCGACCTCCAACTGCGCCAGCAGCGCCGGGCGTTCACCGTACTGGTGAGGCCCGAACATGCCGACGTTGCCCGCGTACCAGCCCGGTGCCACGTAGGCGCCGATGGCGTTTGCGCCCTGCCGCACGAGCCCTGTGACGTCGTACGTCTGGTACTGGACGCGTTCGCGGTAGTCGGTCCAGCCCGGGGCGAGCTCATCACGTCCCACGCGGCGGCCGTTGAGGTGCGCCTCGTACAGGCCGAGGGCCGTGGCGTACAGGCGTGCGCGTGACACCTTCTTGCGCGGCAGCCGGAACTCGTGCCGCAGCTGGTTGGCGGCGTACACCACCGGGACGACCCTCCCCCACGGCCCCGCTCCCCACGCGGCTGCCTTCTTCGCCGCCGGCCAGCCGCTGTCGTCGAAGCCCGCCTCGCGCCAGCCGTCGGCGGGTTCCTTGTCCGCCGACTTCCAGGAGGTGTCGGTGACGATCTTCTGCTCTCCGGAAGGAGTCCGAACGGTCAGGACGGCGACCAGGCCCGCGGGTCCCACGGTCGCGTTGGTCACCGACACGGCGAGGACGTTGCTGCCGGAACGCACCTGGGCGAGTACGTCGACGACGGCCGGGCGGCGCCAGCCGTCATGGTCCGTCGCCAGGTCGGTGCGGGCCACCTCGGTGCCGTTCACGGAGACGGCGTACACGTTGTCGGCGCTGAGGGCCAGGGTCGCCGCCGTGACTCCGTCCGGGAGGTCGAAGGTCCGACGGAACCAACGGGTGGCCGCCGGGGCGCTGTTGGCCGGTTCGCCCTCGGGGAACCAGATCCAGTCACAGCCCTCGAGGGACGGCGCGTCCGTGAGGGCCGCGGGAGCGGAGATCCAGTCCGCGGACCACTGCGCGGCGCTCATGAGGCCGGTTTCCCACCACGACGGCGCGCTCCAGCCGGACGCCTCGCCGTCACCGTCCCACACCCGCACGGACCAGAAGTAGCGTGTCCGCGGCTTGAGTTGAGGGCCCCTGTACGCAACGAGCGACGAATCGCCGGAGACGACCTTCCCGCTGTCCCAGACGTCCGGGCGGGACAGGCGCGACTCGCTGGAGGCGACGCGGACCTGATAGGCGCTCTGGCGCGAGCCCGGCTTCTCCGAGGCCATCGGCCAGCTCAGTCGCGGATGTTGCGCGTCGAGGCCCAGGGGGTGCTGAACGTACTCGACGGTCGGCACGGTGACGCGCATGGCGCCGCGTTGCGCGGACGCCTGAGCGGGTGTGGACGCCGGCGCGGCGACGGCCGGCCCTGCCCCGGCGGCCACACCGGCGACCGTGGCCGCCGCGCTCGCCAGGATGTTCCTCCTACTTATCACTACGGGCCCCTAACGCAGAATGATGAATCGATTCACGGCGCTGGACGTAGGTGAACGTAGGGGCGCCCGAGGCGAGGGTCAATGAGTGTGCAGGGATTTCTTGACGGACCGTCGAATGAGGGTGTGACTTCGGCCGGGTCCGTCGCAGCCACGACGCGAGGCGATTGAACGGTTTCAATACCCAGGAGCGAGGCGTCGCATGAGGCCTGGGACGATGATCTCGACACGTATGCGACGGACGCGACGATCAGGGCCGGGGACGGTCCGCCGAAGGAGTCAGCTTGAGCGACACGACGACGGGCACCGCGGGCAGGCGGGTCTTCATCGACAAGCAGAGCCCCAAGGCCTATCACGCGCTGGTCCAGGCCTCCGAAGCCGTCCGTGCGACCGCCGCCGACGCGGGCCTTGACCGCATCCTGGTGGAGCTGGTCAACCTCCGCGTGTCCCAGATCAACGGCTGTGCCTACTGCCTCGATGTGCACACCAAGGCAGCACTGCGCGCCGGCGAGACCACGCAACGCCTGGGTGTACTGCCCGCCTGGCGTGACACGGAACTGTTCGCACCACGAGAGCGGGCGGCGCTCGCCCTTGCGGAAGCGACCACCGACATCGCGAACGCGACCGCGCAGGAGGACGCCTACGAGGACGCCCGCCAGGTCCTGACCGAGGACGAGATATCCGCCGTGATCTGGGTGGCCCTCACCATCAACGCCTTCAACCGGGTCTCGATCATGAGCAAGCATCCGGTGCGCGGGCGCCCTCAGGGGTGACGGGTACGCGCCGGTCGGTGCCGGTGTCGTCCCCGCCGGGCGCGGGCCCGGGGAACCTTTGCAGGCTCGATTCGAGGTCGTCGAGGGCCCGGCGAGCCGCCGCGATCCGCTCGCGCAGTTCGCGTCCGGCGTCCTCCCCCGTCGAGGCGGACGGCTGTTCGGCCGGCCCGCGCGCCTCCTCATCCAGCAGCTCCTGCTCCCGCTCCAGTTCGCGGGCCTCGTCCAGCGAACTGATGACGACTCCGATGAGGACGTTGACGAGCACGAAGGAGGCGAGCAGGACGTAGGAGGCGTAGTAGACGATGCTCCAGCGGGAGATCTCCAGACCGGCGCGGACCGCGTCACCGAGGCCGTCCAAGGTCATCAGGAGGAAGAGGGTGAGCACGGCGCGGCCGAGGGAGCCGAAGTGTCCGGGGTCGTTGTCGGCGAAGAAGACCCAGCCCACCATCGCGTAGACGTACAGCAGCAGCGCGCCGATGAGCAGGAAGCTGAACGTGCCGGGCAGGCTGCGGCCCACGGCGACGAGGAAGACACGCAGTTGGGGCAGGAACCGGGCCGTGCGCAGGACACGGGCCAGGCGCAGGAGCCGCAGGATGGTGCCGTTCTCCCGGACGACGGGCAGGAACACGGAGACCACGACGGCCAGGTCGAAGAGGTTCCACGGGTCGCGGAAGAAGCCGCGCGGACGGTCGGCGTGCGCACAGACCCGTAGGAGTATCTCGACCGTGAAGGCCACCAGGAAGCTGTGCTCGACGACCTTGAGCACCTCGTGCCAGCGGTGGACGACGCCCGCGTAGGTCTCGACGCCGAGGACGACCGCGTTGGCAAGGATCAACGCGAAGACCAGGATGGCGAACCAGCGGGCCTCGGTGAGGGCGCGGCAGCGTTCGGCCAGGAGCCGGCGCGTGGTTGAGCCCGTGGTTGTGGCATCTGTCATCGCGCTTCTCGGTTCCCTCTCCTCAATGCGTCGTCCTCCGTCAATGCGTCATCCGCGTGCCGCTCGTAGAAGTGGATCTTAGAAGCCCTTTCGTGCCCGACCGAACCGGGCACAGGATGTCGGGTCCGGCAGGGTGGGTCCTTCCTAACGTTGGTGATCGAAAGGGAAGGAGACCGGGGTGCTGGAGCGGCTCAACCAGGCCATGGAGCACATCGAGTGCCACCTCGATCAGCGCATCGAGGTGTCCGAACTGGCGCGGATCGCGGTGACGTCGGAGTACCACTTCCGGCGGCTGTTCTCAGCGCTGGCGGGGATTCCGCTGTCGGAGTACATCCGGCGCAGACGCCTGACGATCGCGGGTGCCGAGGTGCTGGCGGGTGAACGGACGCTGCTGGAGATCGCGGTGCGTTACGGCTACACCTCGGGGGAGGCGTTCGCGCGTGCGTTCCGCACGATGCACGGCGTCGGTCCCGGCGAGGCCAGGCGGGCCGGTGCGAGTCTGCAGTCCCAGCCACGGATGTCCTTCCGCCTCACCGTCGAAGGGAGCAGCAGCATGCGGTACAGGGTCGTGGAGAAGGAGGAATTCAAAGTGGTGGGCAAGAAGGCGCGCGTCCCTCTCGTGCATGAGGGGATGAACCCGGCGATCGCCGCCTTCATCCGGGGCATCGGCCAGGAGACGATCCAGCGCATCGAGCGGCTGTCCGATCAGCAGCCCGAGGGGATCATCTCGGTGAGCGACAATCTGGACGAGAGCCGCGCCGAGGGAACCGAACTCGACTACTACCACGGCGTGGTGACTCACGCCGCCGTGCCCGAGGACATGGACGCGCTCACCGTCCGGGCCGGGACATGGGCCGTCTTCGAGAACTCCGGACCCTTCCCGCAGGCGCTCCAGTACCTGTGGCGGGACGTGTTCACCCAGTGGTTCCCGTCCAATCCGTACCAGAGCCGACCGGGGCCCGAGATCCTGCGGACCCGGCTGTCGCAGGATGCCACGCACGCGGACGCGGAGCTGTGGATCCCCGTGGAGCGGACCGCGGTCTGAGAGACGGCGCGCGGCCCGGGACGAGGGGCGGGCCGCGCGCCGACACGGTAGCTGCTTCCGCAGGCGGCTGGGCCGACGCCGTCCCATGTTCCGGTGGATGCCGGACCGGCGGCTCCAAGGGTCTATCGTGTCGGCATGTCCGTCCCTGAACTGATCCGTATCGTCTCCCGCGACTCGCCCATGGCGCTGGCCCAGGTGAAGCGTGTCCAAGGCGAACTGGCGGCGCTGTATCCACACTTGCGCACCGAAGTGGTGCCCGTGAAGACGACCGGCGACAAGTGGATGGGCGACCTCGCCCAGGTCGAGGGCAAGGGGGCGTTCACCAAGGAGGTCGACGCCGCGCTCCTGGCCGGCGAGGCGGACCTGGCGGTGCACTGCGTCAAGGACGTGCCCGCCGACCGGCCGCTCCCGGCAGGCACCATGTTCGCCGCGTTCCTCAAGCGGGACGACATCCGCGACGCCCTCATCCACCCCGACGGACTCACCCTCGACGAACTGCCGGACGGAACCCGGATCGGCACCTCCTCGGTGCGGCGCATCGCCCAGTTGGCCGCCTCCCACCCGCACCTTCAGTGCGTGCCCTTCCGCGGCAACGCCAACCGGCGCCTGGCCAAGCTCGCGGCCGGCGAGGCGGACGCGCTGCTGCTCGCGGTCTCCGGCCTGGAGCGCATCGACCGCACCGATGTGATCAGCGAGATCCTCTCCCCCGAGACCATGATGCCGCCGATCGGCGCGGGCATCCTCGCCCTGCAGTGCCGCGAGGGCGACACGACGGTCATCGACACCGTCAGCGCACTCGGAGACCCGGACACCCACCGCGAGGCCACCGCGGAACGCATGTTCCTCCACGTCCTCCAGGGCCACTGCAACTCCCCGATCGCCGGCTACGCCACGGTCGCACGAAACGGCGAACTCTCCCTGCGCGCCTGCGTGTTCACCCCGGACGGCAAGACCCAGCTCAACGCCCACGAGTGGGCCGGCCCCCTCGACCCGGCCACCCTCGGCACCTCCGTCGCAGTCGCCCTGCTGCGCCAGGGCGCCCGGGATCTGATCGACGGCATCGCCCACTGACGGTTCAGAGCGATTCGCCGGGCGCCAGAAAGCGGTAGTCGCAGTCGGTCGACTCGGCGAGCCAGCCGTTCACGCTGCTCAGGCCGCGATCGTTGATCTGGGCGTCGTGAATCGGGAACGCCCTCCGCGGTTCGATCGCTTTGACGAAGCTGATCGCCTCCGCCGTCTTCATCCACGATCCCTGGGCCGGGACCAGGAGCGTCTCGATCGGCTGCTCAGGGACGTGGAGCGAGTCACCGGGGTGGTAGACCGCCTCGTCGATGACGTAGCCGAGGTTCGCGCAGTCCGGCCGGCCGTCGTGGACGAACGCGTGCCGCCCGCCGACCGCTCGTACTCGGAAACCGGCGGCGGTGAACTCCGTCCCGGAGGACACTCCGATGATCTCCAGCCGTGGAATGTCCGCGTCGGCCGGGGCGTACACGGGCACGCCGAGCCCGGCCAGGCGGAGGACGTCGATGTGATCGGCGTGCTCGTGCGTCACCAGCACGGCGTCCGCGCCTCGCAAGGCCGTCGGCTCGCTCCACGTCCCGGGATCGATGACGAGCACCCGGCCATCGTGTTCGAGCCGCACACATGCGTGGGTGTATTTCGTGATCCGCATGGCGTCCCAACGTACGCCGCACGCCCGCTGGTTCCAGGCTCTGCGCAGGCGGGGTACACCGTGGCGGTAGCCGCGAACGGGAGTCGTAGCCGTCGTCGGCACGTGGCGAACCGTCACGGCGCGGCGTCGCTACCGCCCGGGTCGTTGGGGTGGGACTGGAGTGCGGTGACGGAGGCGGTCATCCACGGGCGAAGCGGCAGCGTGCCGAGCACCTTCGCGTGGAGTTCCTCCTCGTCGGAGGCCCGCCAGATGCCGATGCTGCGCAGTTCGCCGACCGGGCGCCAGAGCCGCGCCAGATTTCCGGTGGCGGCGAGTTCCCGGGCGCGGACGGCTTCGGCCGCGCGCCGTCGGTCGACCTCGTCCCGGCCGGTCCCCTCGGGGACGGTGGTCGTGATCTCGACCAGGAACTCTCGCACGGTCCTGCTCCGCTCGATGAGGTGTCCGGCGGGAACCGGACGCCGCGATGGTGATCGCGTCCTGTCGTCGTCATCGTCCGCCCACCACCAGGCCCGACGCCACGACCGGCTGCCTCGCTGCTGATAGGTACGGCCTCCTACCGGACGTACGATGGCGAGCGTGGAGTTGCGCCAACTGCGGTACTTCGTGGCGGTGGCCGAGGAGTTGAACTTCGGCCGGGCCGCCGAGCGGCTGCTCATCGCCGGCCCGTCCCTGTCCCAGCAGATCAAGGCACTCGAACGCGATCTCGGGGTGCGCCTCTTCGACCGTGACCGCCGCTCGGTGTCGCTCACCCCCGCCGGTTCCGCCCTGCTCCCCCATACCCGCGCCCTGCTGGAACGGGCCGACGATCTCCAGCATCGCGCCCGCCGCCTGTCCGGATCGGATCCGGTACGGCTCGGTTACGTCAACTGGCTGCCGGCAGACCTGACCGCCCGCACCTCCGCCGTGGCCCAGCTGCACATCGACGCGTGGATCGCCCCCTCCCACACCCAGGCCGCCCGGGTCGCCGACGGCAGTCTGGATCTCGCCGTGTGCTGGGTGCGGTCCGAGGATCTGGAGCGGCACGGCCTGGAGGCGCGGCTCATCGGCGCCGACCGGCTCTACGCCGTCGCGGCCGGCGACGACACCGGCGTTGTGGCCGCCCAGGACACCGCCGTCCTCCTCGACGACGACACCACCTCGTGGTCCTCCTGGAACGCCTACGCCGAGCAGTTGGCGCACGACACCGGGGCCCACGCGGTACGCATCCTCGACGGAGGCATCACCGGCCCCGCCTTCTTCGACCACGTACGCCGCAGCGACCGCCCGGTCATCAACTCCCCCAAGGGTCAGACCACCCCGCTGCCGCCCGACCTGGTCCAACGCCCGGTCGTCGGGCCGGAGATCTACTGGACCTGGTCCCTGGTCCGGCGAGCCGGTGAGGTCCGCACCGCCGTTCTCGCCGTCTCCGACACCCTTTGCGACGGAGTCGGAGATCTCGGCCTCCACGGCCCGGCCGCCTGGCTGCCCGACGGCGACCCGCACAAGCTCTAGCCGACGCCGAGCGTCTTCCCGAACATCGTCCCGCCGGCCTGCGCTGGGAGCCCAGCCCTACCAGCTGGGAGGAAGCCGGTCCTGGCCGTCTGCTCTCTGACCTTTGACTTCTCTTCCTGCGGCCGCCTAGTTTCCAAATAGTCGACCGGTTGGCTAGTTGCGAACCGGGCCGAGGAATACGCACCCCATACCGGAGAAGGTCACCATGAACACGCAGCACCAGAAGGTCGCCGTCATCACCGGAGCGTCGCAGGGCATCGGCGCCGGACTGGTCGACGCCTACCGCAAGCTCGGCTACGCCGTCGTCGCCACCTCACGCACCATCGCCCCCGCCGACGACGCGGACATCCTGACCGTCCAGGGCGACATCGCCGACCCCGCGACCGCCGAGCGCGTCATCGCCGCCGGCGTGGAGAGGTTCGGCCGCATCGACACCCTGGTCAACAACGCGGGCGTCTTCGTCGCCAAGCCCTTCACGGACTACACCCAGGACGACTACGCCACCGCGACGGGCGTGAACGTCACCGGCTTCTTCCGCATCACCCAGCTGGCCGTCGAGCACATGCTCGCCCAGGGCGGCGGCCACATCGTCAACATCACCACCAGCCTGGTCGACAACGCCGACGCCAACGTGCCCTCCGTGCTGGCCTCGCTGACCAAGGGCGGCCTGCAGTCCGCCACCAAGTCCCTCGCCATCGAGTACGCCACCCGCGGCATCCGTACCAACGCGGTCGCCCCGGGCACCATCAAGACCCCTATGCACCCCGAGGAGACCCATGCGGCCCTCGCCGCCCTGCACCCGGTCGGCCGGATGGGCGAGCAGAGCGACATCGTCGACGCCGTGATCTACCTGGAGAACGCACCGTTCGTCACGGGCGAGATCCTCCACGTCGACGGCGGCATGAGCGCCGGTCACTGACGCTCCCGTCGCTCCTGTCGACCCCATGAACCCCATGGCAAGGAGAGCCCTATGAACAGCACCACAGACACCGCGTCGGTCCTGCGTGGCGTCCTCGACCGGTGGAAGGCCGCCGTCGACAGCCATGAACCGCAGCAGGTCGCCTCCCTGTTCACCGAGGACGCGATCTTCCAGGGACTGCACCCCTACAGCGTGGGACGCCAGGGCATCGCGGACTACTACGACTCCCAGCCTCTCGGTCTGACCGCCGCGTACCGGATCGTCGAGACCAGACACCTCGCCGACGACCTCGTACTCGGCTATCTGAGCGTGGACTTCTCGTTCTCCGACCGGCCCACACTCACCGTCAGCCTCGGCGTGGTGGCGAAGCGCTCGGAGGAGGGCTGGCACATCAGCCACTACCAGGTCTCGCGCCTCGACTAGTTGCCATCGAGCGAAGCGGTCAGGACCACGTCCGGCGCCATGACCTCCATCAACTCCTGCAACTGACCGGTGCGCAACGCGGCCAGGAATCGCTGTCTGGGGTGCCGCTTCGGGACCAACCATCCCCTGCCGTGGATAGGCAGGGGATGGTGAGGCAGGGAATGGTGGGGCAGCAGCCTCGGCCGACGGACTCACCTCTTGGAGGAAGTGAACCGACCATGGCGAGGATCGTCGTACTCGGCGCCGCGCTCGGCGGCCTGCAGACAGCGCTGCTTCTCGCCCGGGACGGCCACGAGGTGACCGTCCTGGAACGCGATCCGCGGCCCCCGCCACCCGACGCGGAACCCGCGTGGTCGCAGTGGCCACGCCCCGGTATCGCACAGCTGCGCCAAACGCACCTTCCGCTCGCGCGGTGGCTTCAGCTGGCCGAGGCCCATCTCCCGGACCTGGTACGGGAGATGACGGAGGCAGGGGCCGTCCGGATGAATGTGCTGGCGCCCGAGCCGGCCTTCCGTGGTCCGCTGATGGCCGGGGACGAACGGTTCGACACCCTCGCCGCCCGGCGTTCCCTGCTCGAAGCCGCCGCGACGCGCACCGCCGAGAATGCGGGCATACGCATCGGGCGGGGCACCGTCTGCCGGGGACTGCGCAGCTCACCCGGCCCGCGGACCCCATACGGCGGTGCGTCCGGCGATCGCGTTCCCCATGTCACCGGAGTGGAGACCGACGCGGGCGGGTCGAAGGCCGATCTGGTGGTCGACTGCACCGGGCGCAGGTCCCAACTCCCCTCCTGGCTACGGGACATCGGCGTGCCATGTCCGGTCGACGAGTCCGGCCGGCGCGGCTTCACCTACTACAGCCAGTACTTCCGGTCCGCCGACGGCGCGATCCCGACGGACCGGTTCCCCCTGGTGGTGGAGCACGGATCGCTCGGTCTCCTGCGCATCCCGGCCGACCACGGCACCTATTCGCTCTGCCTCATCAGCCGCAGCGACGACGAGCAGCTGCGGCGGGCGCTGCGGAACGAACGCGCCTGGTCCGCCGCCGTGCGCCTGTTCCCCGGCGCGGACCGCTGGCTCGACGGGCGGCCCGTCACGGACGGCATCCAGATCATGGCCGGCCTCACGGACCGCAAGCGGCTCCTGTACGACACCCAACACCCTCTCGTCACCGGGCTGGTGGCCGTCGGGGACGCCTGGGCCATCACCACGCCGACCGTGGGACGCGGGCTGGCCATGAGCCTCCAGCACAGCCTGCTCCTGCGGGACATCCTGCGGCGGACCGGCACCGCCCATCCTGTCGAGCTCGTCACCGGGTTCGCCGAGGCGACCAGGAACAGCCTCGGTCGGATCTACGAGCAGACCACCGCCTACACCCGCCACCGCCTCTCCGAGATGGACGCGCACGCGGCCGGAACCCCCTACCGGAACCCGGATTGGAACCGCGCCAAAGCCCTCGCCCTGCTCGCCCAGCGCGACACCGACGCACTGCGAGCGGAACGAGCCGCCGCGCACCTCCTGCCCGGCGCCCGCGAGGTACTGGCCGCTCCGGCTCTCGCCAACGCGGTCACCCGGCTCGTCCCCGAGGTGGAGCGGCGCATGCCACCCGGTCCCTCACGGGCCGATCTCCTCAAGGCCATCGAAGCGTGAGGCCCCTGCCCTGATCCGGGCCGCATCGGCCCCCGGGCGCCAGGTTTCCTGAAAATCCGGTGGCGGCCCCGTCCTGCGGCGGTGACCATCACGGCATGGGCATCTTCCTGGAGACCGACCGGCTCGTGCTGCGGCCGTTCACCGCCGCTGACGTCGACCATCTGCTCGCGCTGGACGGCGACCCCGACGTCATGCGCTTCATCAACGGTGGCCGTCCGGTGAGCCGGGAGGAGATCCGGGCGAAGACCCTGCCGCGGCTCCTGCACGATCATCCGGGCCTCGGGACCCGCGGCTACTGGGCCGCCGAGGAGAAGGCCACCGGGCTGTTCCTGGGCTGGTTCGAATTCAGGCCACTGGACGAGGCCGGCCCGGCCGTCGTCGAACTCGGCTACCGGCTCAACAAAGCCGCCTGGGGCCGCGGTTACGCCACCGAGGGATCGCGGGCCCTCATCGACAAGGGCTTCACCGACCTCGGAGTCGAGCGCGTGACCGCGAACACGATGACGGTCAACACCGGATCACGGCGGGTCATGGAGAAGGCGGGCCTGTCCTTCGTCCGCACCTTCACCCAGGACTGGCCGGACGCACTCGCGGGCTCCGAGCACGGCGAGGTCGAGTACGAACTCACCCGCACCGAGTGGCAGCGACAGAGGTAGGCGTCCGTGGACCGTGGCGGCCCACCGGACTCGTCCGTCATCACCACACCGTCACGGGCGGGCGTCACAGCGGTACCGGCCGCCCGACCGGCGTCACACCGCCCCGGCTACGGCTTGACGCCCACGCCGGTCCACAGGCTGACCTCGGCGTCGGTCGGCTGCTGCTCCGTGGCAGCGTTGTCATCCTGTGCGTCGGGGCGCCAGCGGTGGCCGACGGTGATGCCGGGTTCGAGCAGGTCGAGGCCGTCGAAGAAGCGGGCGACGTCCTTCTGGGAACGGAACTGCACGGGCGTGCCGGCGCCCGTGTAGATCGCGGTGACCTTCTCCCAGGTGGGCGGGTCGAAGTCGGGCGTGCAGTGGCTCAGGGCCAGGGCGCTGCCCGACGGCAGGGCGTCCAGCAGACGGCCGACGATCCCGTACGGGTCCTGGGCGTCGGTGACGAAGTGCATGAGGGCGTTCAGGGACAGCGCCACGGGCTGTCCCAGGTCCAGCACTTCGGCCAACTCGGGCGCGTTCAGGAGCGATTCGGGGTCGTTGGCGTCCGCCTCGATGTACGTGGTGCGGCCCTGGGGGGTGCTGCGCATCAGGCGCTCGGCGTACTTGAGGACGAGCGGGTCGTTGTCGGCGTAGACCACCCTGGCCTCGGGGACCACGCTCTGGGCGACCTGGTGGAGGTTCGGCTCGGTGGGGATGCCGGTGCCGATGTCGAGCCACTGACGGATGCCGTGCTCCCTTGCGAGGACCCGGGTGGCGCGGTGCATGAAGGCCCGGTTCTCGCGGGCGCACACGAAGATGCCGGGATAGGCCGCCGCGACCGTCTCCGCCGCCTGCTTGTCGATGTCGAAGTGGTCCTTGCCGCCCAGGTAGTAGTCGTACATGCGGGCGGAGTGCGGCCTGCTGGTGTCGATGTCCCGCGCGGCCTGGGAGTTGCTCATTCTTGCCCCTTCAGTGGTGTACGTCGGCGTGCCGGGCGGGTCGCAGCCAGGGCCGGCCCGGGTTCTTCCCGTTCGTGGTGTGGTTCAGCCGGCCGCCAGATGATCGGCGAGGCCCTTCTTGACTCCGGCGACGAACGCGGCGATCTCCTGCGGTGTGTAGATCAGCGCGGGACCGGCGGGGTCGGTCGACTGCCGCAACGCCACGCGGCCGTCGGCGAGTTGCTTCGTCTCCACGCACTGCCCTCCGTTGGGGCCGCTCCACGGACGCTCCCAGCCCTGCTCGCCGAGTTCCGACGCGGGCATTCCGTTGTACACACTTCCGTCGGTGGTGGTCATGAGTACTCCTTGCGCATGCGGTTCAACAGGGCCTTGCTGTCCGCGGACGAGGTGAGCAAGGACATCCGGTTGTGCGCCTCCAGATGACCGGCGACGTCGGAGCGCTGGTCCAGGTACACGGAGGCGGAGAGGATCTCGCTGTAGACGATGTCCGGCAGTTCCCGCTCCTCGAACCGGAAGTAGGTGAAGGGGGCGCAGGCCCCGACGTGGGCCCCTGCGGTGAACGGCACGACGTCGACGCTCACATGGTCCAGCTCCGAGACCTCCAGGAGCCGCTCGATCTGCTCCCGCATCACCTCGGCACCGCCCACCACCCGGTGCAGGACGGTCTCCTCCATCACGACCCATAACGTGGGCGCGTCGGGTCTCTCCAGCAGGCCCTGCCGACGCAGCCGCAGATCGACCCGCCGCCCCAGGTCCTCGTCGCTCTCGTTCGGGAAGCCCCCGCGCAGCACCGCACGCGCGTAGTTGTACGTCTGCAGCAGCCCGGTGACGTAGTGCGGCTCGTACGTGCGCAGTGTCTTGGCGCCGGTCTCCAGGCTCACGTACGCGCTGAACCAGTCGGGCACCACATCGCGGTACGCGTGCCACCAGCCGGGCTCGTTGGCCCGCTCGGCCAGGGTGACGAACTCGTCGACCTCCTGCTGCGCGGCCCCGTAGGTCTGCAGCAGTTTCTCCACGTAGAGGGTCTTGAGCGCGACCTCCGCCTTCTCCAGCCTGCGGATGGTCAGCGGCTTCACGTGCAGGGCCTTCGCCGCGTCCTCCAGCGACACTCCCGCGCCCTGCCTCAGCTCCTGCAGCCGCTTGCCCAGGATCATGCGGAGAACGGTGGGTGCACTGGTGCCGACGCCCGAACGAGCTTCGCTCACGCCCTACCTCCTGAGGAACTGTCACCAGTACGAGTCTGACAGCGACTTGCTGATGGCACCAGACAGATACCGTCTCGCTGAAATTATCAGGGAGACGGTTGCAGCGTGAACTGGGCTGCGAGCATAGTTAGTTCTGTGAGCGATCCCACCGAACGCGCGCGCATCGTCGTCAACACCCGCCACGCCTCGTGGAGTTGGCACACCTCAGCGTTCGGACCGCAGGCCGCCGGAACACCCCGCCGGACGGAGCCGAAGGTCGTGATCCCCAACTCCCCCAGCGCTCCTCCTGGTTGGAAGGCAATCACCGTGTCCCCCCACACGACCCCCTCCCCTCTCCTCTTAGGCTCCACGAACCCGGACACAGCGCACTGGGTCGAACTCCCGGCGCTCCGGACCAGCGTCAAGGTCGCCCGCAACACGATGGGCGAGCGGCTCACCGCGTGGCGCCTGCCCTGCGAGGTGCGCGAGGACGCCGTACTCCTCCTGTCCGAGCTGGCCACGAACGCCGTACTGCACACGGTCAGTACGCGGATTCTGTGCGGCGTCGGGCTCATGGCGGAGGGGGGCCTGCGCCTGGAAGTGCACGACCAGGACCGCACGGGCCGCCTCCTGCCCCGACGCGATCCCGGCCCCGACGACGAGAACGGCCGCGGGCTGCTCCTCGTGCAGCACATGGCCGACACCTGGGGAGTCGACCGCTCCACGTTCACCGGGGGCCACGCGGTCTGGGCAACCCTGACCACCGCTCTCTGAACCGAGCGGTTCGACAACCCTTCCTGATGCCGACGGACACCGCGTCCGTCGGCATCCCGCGCGTCCCCGCGGAAGCGGGACCTGCCGGAAGCGCACCCCGAGAGCCGCACAGCCCGTGAACGCCTGCATGCGGTCCGTAACCACTGTGACGCCTGAGGCCCCTGATCACGCTGTCGGAGTGGTGGCCCGCGCCGATGCGCGGTGCCCCGCGCCCGGATCTCCCTGCCATTTCCGTGACGGCTTCGCCGGACAACCACTGCTGTGTTGGGAGATGGTGAAGGCAGACGAGAACGGCACCGGAGGAAACGGTGGGCACGATAGAACAGGGGACAGTCGGCACAGGGAACGGCGTGCCGCGTAAACGGGCGAAAGCGGTGCCTGCAATGAGCGCAGCCGGAATTCCCGTGTCCGACGACGACGAACAGGTCCGCGGGCCGTTACAGCCGAGCGCGCTGCTGGACGTGCTCGGCGTGGCCTCGGTGGTGCTGGACACCGAGGGACGCGTCGTGCTGTGGAGCCCGCAGGCCGAGGAACTGTTCGGCTACACGGCACGAGAGGCGCTGGGCGAGTACGCGGCCCGGCTGATGGTGCACGAGCAGCACGTCGACCTGGCCGTCAAGCTGTTCACCGACGTCATGGACACCGGCCGGGGCTGGGCCGGCGGTTTTCCCGTCCGACACAAGGACGGCACCACGCGGCTCGTGGAGTTCCGGAACATGCGGCTCCTGGACGACCGCGGTGGCGTCTACGCCCTGGGGCTCGCGGCCGATCAGGCGACCGTGCACCGTCTGGAACGGGATGTCGCGCTGTCCGTACAGATGGTCTCGCAGTCCCCGATCGGGCTGGCGGTCCTGGACAGGGACCTGCGGTACGTGTCGGTCAACCCGGCCCTGGAGCGGATGAACGGCATCACCGCCGCGGAGCACGTCGGCCGGACGATCCGCGAGGCCCTGCCGTTCCTGGACGCCGAGGCGATCGAGTCCGCGGCGCGCCGGGTCCTCGACACGGGCGTCCCTCTCGTCGAACAGCCCACGATCGGCCGGACCCCGGCCGATCCGAACGAGGACCATGCCTGGTCGGCCTCGTACTACCGGCTGGAGGACTCCCTGCAGACCGTGCTGGGCGTCGCCGTCTCGGTCGTCGACGTGACCGAGCGGCACCGCTCGGCGATCGAGGCGGAGACAGCGCGACGACGCCTCACGGTCATCGCCGACGCCTCCGCCCGTATCGGCACCACTCTGGAGCTGGACCGCACCGCCCGTGAACTCGCGGACGTCGCCGTCCCGGAACTCGCCGACATCGCGTCCGTGGACCTGCTGGAGGCGGTGGTGGAGGGCCGCCGCAGCGACCTGGGCCCCACTGAGCCCACCCTGATCCGCACTCTGGCCGTCCAGGTCGATCACGCCGCCACCGAGACCCCTGACGAGGCCGTGCCTCCCGGGCAGGTGGCCCGGTACGGCTCGGACCGTCTCGTCACCCAGTGCATACGCACGGGCCGCCCGGTCATGGTGCCGCAGGTGAAGGACGAGGACCTGCTCCGTATCGCCCAGGATCCCCAGGCGGCCGTACTCCTGGGCCGGGCAGGCGTCCACTCGTACCTGGCGGTGCCGTTGGTGGCGCGCGGCGAGGTGCTCGGCGCCCTGGATCTCAAGCGGACGCGCAACCCGCGGCCGTTCAGCAACGACGACCTCGTGCTGGCCCGGGAACTGGCCTCCCGTGCGGCTGTTCAGATCGACAACGCCCGTTGGTACCAGAACGCCCGCAACACCGCCGTCGCCCTGCAGCGCAGTCTGCTGCCCAGCCACCCGCGCATGACCGCCGGGCTGGAGGTCGCCTCTCGCTACCAACCCGCGGGAGCGGCCGGTGAGGTGGGCGGCGACTGGTTCGACGTCCTCCCCCTGGACGGCGACAAGACCGCGCTCGTCGTGGGCGACGTGATGGGCAGCGGGATCAACGCCGCCGCGACCATGGGCCGGCTGCGCACCGCGACGAGCACCCTGGCCTCGCTCGACCTCGATCCCGCCCGGCTCCTCGAACACCTCGACAAGACCACCGGGGGCCTGGACGAGTCCATCGCCACCTGCGTGTACGCCGTCTACGACCCCCACAAGCACCAGTGCAGGATCGCCAACGCCGGGCACCTGCCACCGGCCCGCATCCGCGTCGGCCACCCTCCCGAACTGCTCGACCTGCCCACCGGGGCACCGCTGGGCGTGGGCGGTGTCGCCTTCTCCACCACCACCGTCGATCTCGATCCCGGCGACCAGCTCGTTTTCTACACCGACGGGCTGGTAGAAACGCGCCACCACGACCTCGACGACCGGCTGAACACGTTCCTGGGACTCCTCGACGATCCCGCGCGTCCCCTGGAGGACGTATGCGATCTCCTCCTGAGCACCCTGCACCACCCCGACAACCACGACGACGTGGCCCTGCTCATCGCCCGCGCCCAGCCACAGGCATAAGGATCCTTCACTCATGACGAGCTTCGCCCAGCTGCGCAGGGCGGCGCTCTCGCTCCCCGCGACGGCGGAGCGAAGCATCGGCGCCGGCGCGAAGTCGTTCACCGTGCGCGACAAGCGGTTCGCCTCGATGGGCAACGACGACCACGTGCGGCTTCACCTCCCCGCGGCGGACGCGGACGAGGTCCTTGCCGCGCATCCGACCGCCGAGCGGCTGACCCGCGGCGCGGCGCCCATCGGCGTACGCCTTCCGATCGCGGACATCAACGGTCAGCAGCTCAACCACTGGGTACGTCGCGCCTGGCTCGCACACGCGCCCAAGCGCCTCGCGGCGCAGGCAGAAACCGCGGACACGGCGGCCGCCGGTGAGGTCGGCGACCTGCCCAAGGCCATCGGGAGGCCCACCACACGGGCACTCGCCGACGTCGGTATCACCACGCTCGCCCAGGTCGCCGAGTTGAGCGAGGCCGAGCTGCTGGCCATGCACGGCGTCGGCCCGAAAGCGGTTCGCCTTCTCGGCGAGGCGCTCAGCGCGACGGGACACCGCCTCGAGGGCTGACGCGGCTGCCGCTCTTCGGGCAAGGGGTGGTGCGCGGCGAGTCCGCGGTCTCAGGGCTCGATGACGAGGCGTTCGACGAGACCCTCGCGGAGCGTGAACCGGTAGTGGAGATCGACGGTGCCGCCGGGGAAGTCGCCTTCGAGGTGCTGGGTGGCGATGTAGTGGTCCGCGTCGGTCTGCCGGGCGTCGGTGAGCTGGACGGTGAAGGTGAATTCGGTGGCGGCCCGGCCCAGCCATCCCTCGATCGCCGCCACACCCTCGTAGGTGTGGCCGTCGTCGATCACCGTGGCGTCGCCGGTGAACGCCGTGACCGCGGTGGCGGTGTCGTGGTCGCGGTGCGCCGTCAGATAGCGGGTGATCACCTCGGGCAGGGCGTCCAGGGCGATGGTTTGGGGCTGGTTGTCGTGCATGACGCTCCTCGTGCAGGGGGTGAAGGGTGGTCGCGGAATCAGACGGTGGGGGTGGTGCCGCCGTCGATGACGTGCTCGGCGCCGACGATGGCCGAGGCGCGGTCGGAGACGAGGAAGGCGACCAGTTCGGCGACTTCCTCGGGCCGGTTGGGACGGCCGAGCGGGATGCCGCCGAGGGAGTCCATGAGCCGGCCCAGCGCCGCTTCCCCGGTGATGCCTGCCTCCTGGGCGATCCGGTCGACGAGATCGTCGGCGGCCGACGTCCGGACGAAGCCGGGCGAGACGGAGTTGACGCGGACGCCCCGCGGGGCGACCTCGTTGGCCAGGCCCTTGCTGTAGGTGGTCAGGGCGGCCTTGGCGGCGGCGTAGGCCAGAGTTCCGTTCCACAGCGGCATGCGGCGCTGGATCGAGGTGACGTGAACGATCGCGCCCTTGCCTCCGGCGATCATGTGGGGCAGGAGAGCCCGGTCCAGACGGACGGCGGCCAGCAGGTTCGTGTTCAGTTCCCTGGTCCAGTCGTCGTCGCCGAGTGCCGCGAAGCCGCCGGCCGGTGACCCGGATCCGCCGAGGGTGTTGACGAGGATGTCGACGCCTCCCAGACGGGCTTCCACCTCCGCGACGACGTGGGCGGCGCCCGCGGCGGTGGACAGGTCGGCTCCGACGAAGGTCTTCTCCTCGACATCGTCAGGGCGACTGCGGGCGGTGACGAGCACGGTCGCGCCGGCCCGGGCGAGGCGTCGGGCGATGGCGGCTCCGGTGCCCTTGGTGCCGCCGGTGACCAGGGCGCGCCGGTCTTCGAGGGATTCGCTGAGGGATGTGGCCACGATGTTCCGTTTCCGAGTACGGGCATACGGCGTCCGGGGGCGGACATGGTGCGCTACCGCTCCCGACTGAACTGCTAAAATAGAAGCTACTGACTTCGACTTTAGCAGTAACTGAAGGGACGGTCGCCGTGGCAAGCCGGATCAGGCTGGAGGACCGGGAGTGCCCGCTGTCCACGACGGTGCAGCACGTCGGCGAGTGGTGGACCTTGCTGATCCTCCATGACGCCTTCGACGGCTACACCCGCTTCGACCAGTTCCAGGAGAGCCTCGGCATCTCCTCCAGCATGCTCACCACCCGGCTCAAGACCCTCGTGGAGGACGGTCTGCTCGAGCGTCGGCCCTACCAGACCAACCCCGTCCGCCACGAGTACGTACTGACCGAGCTAGGGCACTCCCTGCGACCGGTGATCATCACCCTGGCCGCGTGGGGCAACTCCCGCCTCCCGGCGGCGGAGCGCAGCATGATCCTCGTCGACGCGCACAGCGGCCAGGAGGTCGAACCGGTCGTGGTCGACGCCAGGACCGGCCGTCGGCTCGACGACAGCGACGACTACGTCTTCGCGGCAGGGCCCGCCGCCGGCAATGCCATGCGCAGTCGCTACGCGACACGGCCGGGGAGCCCGGCGGAGGAGGCGTAGGGCGAGGCGTGCGGCGTGGGCGCCCACCGGCGTTCACGCCCCCGATGACGAACCAGCCGGGCCTGCCGCGTCGCCCGAACCGGCTCGGTCACCACCGGGCCGGGACTCTCGGGTAGGCGCGGCGCGCCTCGTCCTCGTGTACCGGGCCCCTCCTACGTACGGGGCGCCTCCTCACCTGCCGGACGCCTCAGCTCGTGAACATCGCGGTCCCGTTCACCCACGTTCCGGTGACCGCGCCGGCCCGCTCCGAGGCGAGGAACGCGGCCAGTTCCGCGACCTCCCGCAGCCGTGGCGACGCGGGGAGCATGCGCAGGCCGTCCAGCGTGTCGAGGATGCCCCGCAGCGCTTCGGGGCTCGCCATCGCCGGGTTCACGGCCCCGAGCTTCTCCGGTGTCAGGGTCTCCGGCACTCCGGCCACCCACAGCCCGAGCGCCCGTACGCCTTTCGGCCCGAGTTCCTGTGCCAGCGCGCGGATCAGCGTGTCGATCGCCGCGTCCGCGGGGCACGTACCGCCCATCATCGGACTGGCGTGCGCGGAGCCGCTGTTGAGGGCGAGGATCACGCCGGAGCCCTGCTCCGCCATGCGGCGGCCCGCGGCCCGGGCGGTGATGAAGTTGGTGGTGACGCCCGTGGTCACCGGGGCGGTGTAGTCGGCCACCGACATGTCCACCAGCGGCGTGCCCTGCACGTCGTTGCGGGTAATGAGGTTGAACGAGATGTCGACCGAGCCCGCCTCCGCCAGCACGGTGTCGGCGTGCTCCTCCACCGACCGCTCGTCGAGGGCGTCGACCACGGCCACGTGCGCCCGGCCGCCTGCCGCCTCGATGTCCTTGGCCACCGCCGCCAGCTTGGCGGCCGTCCGTCCGGCGAGGAAGACGCGGGCGCCCTCGCGGGCGAAGGTGCGGGCGACAGCGCCGCCGATGTTCCCGCCGGCGCCGTAGATGATCGCGTTCTTGTCCTGCAGCAGCATGATGGCTCCTGGTCCGCAGCTGTCGTGATCCGAAGTTGTCGGCCATACAGACGCACGGCGAGCGCGCCAGTCATCGCTCCTGGTCGGAAATCTTCAGCGGCAGCCCGAAAGCCGGCAGCAGGTGCGGCTCGAACGTGGTGATCTCCGCGATGCGGCCGTCCTCGATACGCAGGACGTCCAGGGTCTGGGCGCGGTAGACGGTCGTCCCCGGCCGCTGGACGTAACCGCCCATCGCGGGCAGCCCGTTCGCCCAGGTCGGCAGGTGCCGCCACCGGCCGAAGTACATCGGGGAGGCCACGTCGAGAGTCTGGCCGACGAAGGCGAGAATCGCGTCGCGTCCGACGAACCAGAACGGGTTCGGCGGCATGGTGAGCCTGGCGTCGGCGGCCAGCAGCTCCGCCATCGCGGACAGATCGAGCCGCTCGGCCGCGTCCCGGTAGCGCTCGACCACCTCGCGCTCCTCGCGGGTCGGCGCGGCCGCAGGCGCCCATTCCGTACGGCGGCCCGCGGGGAGATGCTCGCGCAGTGCGGGTCGGGCGCGCTGCAGGGCGCTGTTGACGGAGGCGGTGGACAGTTCCAGCAGCCCGGCGGTCTCCGTGGCCGGCAGGCCCACCACGTCCCGCAGGATCAGTACCGCCCGCTGCCTCGGCGGCAGATGCTGCAGGGCGGCAAGGAAGACCAGTTCGACCGTCTCGCGCGACAGCGCCTGCGACTCGGGGCCCGCCTCCTCGGCGGGGATGTCGGCGAGCAGCTCGTCGGGGTACGGCTGCAGCCACTCGATACGCGTCGGCGGCTCGCCCTTGCCGTGTTCCATGCCGGGCAGCCGCTCGTACGGGTGCGGGGTGCGCTGGTGGCGGCGCAGGTGGTCCAGGCAGGTGTTGGTGGCGATGCGGTACAGCCAGGTGCGTACGCTCGCCCGGCCCTCGTACGCCTCCCGGCTCCGCCAGGCCTTCAGGAACGTCTCCTGGACCAGGTCCTCGGCCTCGTCGTACGAGCCGGTCATGCGGTAGCAGTGCACCTGCAATTCGCGGCGGTACGGCTCCAGGAGCTCGGCGAAGCCGGAGTCCGTGTCGGTCTGCTGCGGCACGACGGAGCCTTTCGGGCGGCGACTCGGGTCTGATGCGCCGTCATTGTGCCAGCCGGGAGGCCACGCAGGGCAGGTCAGGCCGTGGTGCCGTGCGCCCATGACATACCGCAGGGCACCGACGCGGCTGAATGCGTGGACGGGTACGCCGACACCGGGGCGTTGTCAGTGGTGGGAGGCAAGATGACGGGCATGACAACACCAGCTGCAGTGATCGTGGACGCCGCCGCCTACGCGCAGGCGGTCGAGGACGCGGTGAAGGCTTCGGCCGCCTACTACGCGGGCGGCACCTCGGTGCTGGACGACGACTCCTACGACCGGCTGGTGCGCGGTATCGCGGCGTGGGAGGCCGACCATCCCGACGAGGTGCTGCCCGACTCCCCGAGCGGGAAGGTCGCCGGGGGCGCTGTGGAGGGGGATGTACCGCACACGGTGGCGATGCTCAGCCTGGACAACGTGTTCTCGGCCGAGGATTTCACCGCCTGGACGGCGTCGCTGGCCCGGCGTATCGGCCACGAGGCGGAGCAGTTCAGTGTCGAGCCGAAGCTGGACGGTCTGGCGATCGCGGCCCGCTACACGCGCGGGCGTCTGGACCGGTTGATCACTCGGGGCGACGGGACGGCCGGGGAGGACGTGTCGCATGCGATCGGCACCATCGAGGGCCTGCCCCAGGCGCTGGCCGAGCCGGTGACCGTGGAGGTGCGCGGTGAAGTCCTCATGACCACCGCCCAGTTCGAGCACGCCAACGAGGTGCGCACCGCGCACGGCGGGCAGCCGTTCGCGAACCCGCGCGGCGCCTCGGCGGGCACCCTGCGGGCCAAGGAGCGTGCCTACACGGTGCCGATGACGTTCTTCGGCTACGGCCTGCTGCCTCTTGCCGACACCGAGGCGGAGCTCGCGGAGCGGCTGGGCGAGAGCGCGCACAGCGACCTCATGGTGCGGGCCGCCGCGCTCGGGGTGAACACCACCGCCACGACCGCCGTGCCCGGCGTCACCGCGGAGACGGCCGAGCAGGTACTCGACCGGGTGCGGGAGATCGCCGCGCTGCGGGCCGAGTTGCCGTTCGGGATCGACGGCATCGTCATCAAGGCGGACCTGGCCGCCGACCAGCGGGCCGCCGGTTCCGGTTCACGCGCCCCGCGCTGGGCGATCGCCTACAAGCTGCCCGCCGTGGAGAAGATCACCCGGCTGCTGGAGGTGGAGTGGAACGTCGGCCGCACCGGCATCATCGCCCCGCGCGCGGTGCTGGAGCCGGTCGAGATCGACGGCGCCACCATCACGTACGCCACCCTGCACAACCCGGCCGACATCACCCGCCGCGATCTGCGCCTGGGCGACCATGTCATGGTCCACCGGGCCGGCGACGTCATCCCCCGTATCGAGGCCCCCGTCGCCCATCTGCGCACCGGTGACGAACAGCCCATCGTCTTCCCCGACGTGTGTCCGCGCTGCGGGGCCGGCATCGACACCAGCGAGCAGCGCTGGCGCTGTGAGAACGGCCGCAACTGCCACTTGGTCGCCGCCCTCTCGTACGCCGCCGGGCGCGACCAACTCGACATCGAGGGCCTCGGCCACACGCGCGTCGTCCAGCTCGTCGAGGCGGGCCTGGTCAAGGATCTCGCCGACCTGTTCTCCCTCACCCGCGACCAGTTGCTGGCTCTTGAGCGGATGGGCGAGACCAGCACCGACAACCTCCTCGCCGCGCTCGACACGGCGAAGGGGAGACCGCTGTCGCGGGTGCTGTGCGCGCTCGGGGTCCGCGGCACCGGCCGGTCCATGTCCCGCCGTATCGCCCGCTACTTCGCCACGATGGACCACATCCGCGCCGCCGACGCCGAAACGATGCAGCAGGTCGAGGGCATCGGTACCGAGAAGGCCCCGTCGATCGTCGCCGAACTGGCCGAACTGGCCCCGCTGATCGACAAACTCGCCGCGGTCGGGATGAACATGACCGAGCCCGGCGCCACCCCGCCCCAGCCTGCCGCCGAGAGCAGCGAAGACAACAGCGAGGGGAGCGTCGAGGAGAAGGGCGAGAAGAGCGGTGCGAGCGAGGCGGCCGGTCCGCTGGCGGGGATGACCGTGGTCGTCACCGGTGCGATGACCGGGCCGCTGGAGAAGCTCAGCCGCAACCAGATGAACGAACTCATCGAACGCGCCGGGGGCCGCTCCTCCTCCAGCGTCTCCAAGAAGACCACTATGGTCGTCGCCGGTGAAGGCGCCGGATCCAAGCGTGCCAAGGCCGAGTCCCTCGGCGTCCGGCTGGCTACGCCCGACGAGTTCGCCGTCCTCGTCGCCGACTTCGTCGACTGATCCCACCCCGAGCGGCGGGACCGATGAGTTTCTTCCGCCGAGGTCGTCCTACAACCGATGAGCGTCGACGATCGACAACGATCGGCGAGGAGGAGATGGTCACCATGGACGGATCGGCACGGCAGGAAGCCTTGGAGCGGCTGGACGTTCTGGTCGGCGAGTGGGTGGTGGAGGCCGACTTCCCCGGCCTGGACACACCTGCCGCGCGTAGCGTGTTCGAGTGGACCCTGGACGGACGGTTCCTGGTCCAGCGCACCGAGATCTCGCTGGCCGAGGCCCCGGACAGCATGGCGATCATCGCGGCCGACCCGGAGACGGACGCGTACACGCAGCACTACTTCGACTCTCGGGGTGTCGTCCGGGTGTACGCGATGAGCTTCGCCGGCGGAGTGTGGCGACTGCTGCGCGAGGCGCCGGACTTCTCGCCACTGGACTTCCGGCAGCGGTTCACCGGACACGTCGGCGACGACGGCACCACCATCCGAGGCAGCTGGGAGACCTCGCACGACGACTCGACCACCTGGGAGCACGACTTCACGCTCACCTACCGCAGGAGTCTTTGAGATGGCATTCAGCGGATCACCGGCATTCCCAGCCGACGTACCACGCGACATCGTCGACGCGAACAGGTACATGGTGCTCGCCACCGCCGACCATGCGGGAACGCCGTGGAGTTCACCGGTGTACTTCGCCCACCGGGGGTACCGCGAGTTCTTCTGGGTCTCCTCACCGCAGGTCACCCACTCACGCAACATCGCGGTACGCCCCCAGGTGGGCATCGTGGTCTTCGACTCCTCGGTGGCGATCAGTACCGGACAGGGTGTGTACATGTCCGCCGTCGCGTCCGCGGTGGACGCCGCCGACGCGGAGGACGCGATCGCCGTCTTCTCCCGCCGGTCGGTCACGCACGGCGGCCGGGTATGGACCGCCGACGACCTCGCAGACGCTCAAGGCGTCTCAGGTGTGGCCCTCTATCGCGCGGTTGCTGATGAGCACTCGACGCTCGCCAAGGACGGACAGCCGGATCATCGCGTGCCCGTCCGGCTCACCGACTGATCGATTGCGGCAAGTTCGGGGCTAGAACCTGATGTCGGCGGCGATCGGGAGGTGGTCGCTGCCGGTGGCGGGCAGGGTGCGAGTGTCGGTGACCACCAGTGAGCGGGTCATGACGTGGTCGATCCGGGAGACGGGGAAGGCCGCGGGCCAACTGAATGCGAAGTTTCGCCCTGCCGAGTCCATCCGCTCGGTGACCGGGTCCAGCCCGCGGTCGTCCAGCGTGCTGTTGAGGTCGCCCAGCAGAATGACCTTGGCCAGCTTCTCGGCGGCGATGGCCTCACCCAGCAGACCGGCGCTCTCGTCCCGCCAACCGGAGCTGAGGCCGTTCCATCGGATGCGGACCGAGGGCAGGTGGGCGACGTACACCGCGATATCGCCCCGGGGCGTGCGTGCCGTGGTCCGCAGGCCGCGGTTCCAGCCCTCGGGGATACCCTCCGGTTTGATGTCCACCGGACGTACGTCCGACAGCGGATACTTCGACCAGAGCCCGACGGTTCCTTCGACCGCGTGGTGGGGGTAGTCCGCTGCCAGGGCCGACTCGTAGACCGACAGCGCGGAGGGCGTCAGCTCTTCCAGAGCGACGACATCCGGGGCGGCCTCGATCAGGGCGCTCGCGGTGCCCTCGGGGTCGCTGTTCTCGTCACTGACGTTGTGCTGGACCGCCACGATGTCGTGCGCGCCGCTGTCTTCCTCGGCCAGCACCATCCCGCCGAAGAGGTTCCCCCAGACCGCCCCGGGCAACAGCAGCGCCACCAGGGCGATGGCCGAGCGGCGCAGCAGCGCCAGGACGAGCAACAACGGGACGGCCAGGCCCAGCCAGGGCAGAAACGTCTCCAGCAGGCTGCCGAGGCGACCCACCGAGTTGGGCACGACGGAGTGGAACGCCATCAGCAGGGCGGTCAGCACGGCGAGCGACGCGAGAACACGCCCACGCGCCCAGGGAGACCGGCCTGCCGTGTCCTTACCCCACCGCCACCAATCGACGGTCCTCAGCCACCGGCGGACCGCCACGGCCTTCGCCCCCGGCACCACACGGCTGTTCGCCTGCTCCCCCACGTCCCACCCATCCACCCCGGCCCTGTCCCCGCGCCACATCCATGAGCACGACGTGCCCAGTACGACGCTCAGTCCGAAGATCAGGTTCCAGTCGGCGACCAAGGAACCTCAAGGCAGCGGCCCGAGCGTTCCTCGGTCCGAGTCCAGTCCCCTGCCTCCAAGGTGGCCGATCAGAGGGGCGCCCCACCGAACCCGATCTCGTTCCCCTCGGGATCGTGATACGTCGCCTTACGCACACCGTTGCCGTACGTCTCCCGCTTCGTCGGCTCGATCCCCCGGTCGGCCATCCCGGCCACACGGGCATCGAAGTCATCGACGAAGACGGTGTGAAGGGCATGCCCCGCATGCTCGGGCCGATGCTCGACGGCCACCGAACGATGCTCCGCGAGCTCCCACACAGCCTCCGCGTCGCCCGCAACGTACGTCGGCGGAGTTCCGAACAACCGCTCGTACCAGGCCAGCGCCCTCGCATAGTCGCTGACGGGAATCCCTGCAAACAGGTCGACGGCCATTTGGTCATGTTAGTCCGGGAGCCTCGCTCGGGCCGGGCGTCCCGTAACTGATCACCTCGAAGCGGGCGGCATCTCCGCGCAGCGAGAATGTGGATGCCCTCCGCCGAACAGATCGACGTGCACGAGACTGTCCTGCGTGAGCGCGCCTCGTTGTTCGTCGGCGGTGTGTCGGCGGGCGTTGACCCGGGAGGAATCAACAACATGATCATCTTTGGTACCAAGGGATATCTGTACCAGCTCGCGATACTGACGCTGGTGTGCGGGCAGTGCGGCAATCCCTCCGCGCACACGCTCAGGAAGCGTGTCACGAAGTTCACGCTGTTCTTCGTGCCGTTGTTCCCGTTCTCGACGAAGTACCAGACGCAGTGCACCTTCTGTGGTGCGGAGCAGAAGGTGACCAAGGAGCAGGCCGAGCAGCTGCAGGCTCAGGGTGCGGGCGGTCAGGGCGGTCAGCCGTACGGGCAGCCGCAGCAGCAGCCGTACCAGTCCTGAATCGGGCCGGGAGCGAGGGCGAGGGCAGGTTCCCGGCCTGGGCGGACAGCGCCCAGGCCGGGGCCCGCGGCCCTCAGGACAGCCCACCCCTGCCGGAAGGCGTTGGCCTCTGCGTCGGCCTCAACGCTGGTGCGGGCCGGCCGGCGGTCAGGATCAGGACGGTGGTCGGATCGGGAAGGTGACGGCGACCCGTAAGGCATCGGGGCGTGGTGGACATTGCTGGGCATGAACGCGGATGAGCGGAGTGAACGGCTGGAGCAGTTGTTCCGGCAGACCTTCCGCCGGGTGATGGCGTACTGCCTGCGCCGGGCGAGTGAAGCGGCGGCGCACGACGCGGTGGCCGAGGTGTACGCGGTGGCCTGGCGCAAGAGGCGACATCTGCCCGCCGATGACGAGGAGGCGGTGCTGTGGCTGCTCGGCATCGCACGCCGGGTACTGGCCAACCAGGCCCGCAGTCAACGGCGTTGGGCTCGACTCTTGATGCGGGTCGCCGAACGGGCGGAACCTGATCCGCCGCCCGCCGCCGACCCGTACGGCGCGGAAGACGCGGGCGACGGCCTCGCGGCGGCCCTGGCACAGGCCTCGGACGCCGATCGGGAACTACTGCGCCTCGCCTACTGGGACGACCTGTCCCGCAACGACATCGCGACCGTGCTGGGCATCTCCGTCGGAGCCGTCGACACCCGCCTCCACCGGGCCAGACAGCGGCTGCGTCAACGTCTCGCCGCGGCGAACGCGCACCAGGATCCGGCAAAGGAGAAGAACCATGCTGAGCGATGACGTGCTCGACCGAATGCTCCGTAGCAGCGATCCGGCTCCCGGCGACTCGGCCACGGACCCCAACTCGCCGGCCGCGGAACGGATCCTCGCCCAAGTACGCCGACGCACCCGGCAGCGGCGCAGGCGCACCCTGATCATGGCTCCGGTGGTGGCGCTGGTCGTGGCGGGCGCGACCGCGGGGACGTACGCCTGGGTGGCCGGCGACGGCAAGGGACACACCCTGGACTCGACGGGGCTGGTCTGCGTAGGACCCGCCCAGGGGGATGCCGTCGTCGGCTTCGACCCCGGGGCGGACGATCCGGTGGCGGTATGCCGGAAGCAGTGGTCCGAGATGTTCGGCCAGCCGGTGCCCGACGCGCTCACCGCCTGCGTCGACAGCTCTCTGCAGGGTTCCATCAAGGTCTACCCCGGTGGCAAGGACCAGTGCGCACGTCACCGTGCCGACCCCTACCTCGGGCCGACACGGGAACAACTCGGCCTCTCCCGCCTCCGTGCCGATCTCAAGGAACGCTTCGCCGATCGCACCTGCATCCCCCACCCCGAGCTCAGGAAGGTGATGAGCGAGCTCTTCACCCGGTACGGCCTCGACGGCTGGGAGGCACGCCACTTCCAGACGGCCGACAAGGAACCGGAGGGCCCCTGCGCGGACATCGGCCTCATCGACGAGCCGGAACGCGTCATCCTGCTCGGGGATCACAAGCCCGGCACCCTCGTCCACTGGCCGTAGACCGACCATGCCCGTCAGCCGTCCGACACGGCGTCCGGCCCAGGAGCCCTGGGCCGGACGCCGTGCAGATGCCGTACGACATACAGACGTCGTATGCCGTACGGACAAGCGAGCCGAATCCCAGGACTCCGTGATCAAGGAGCGGCACAATGGCGGGCAACGGTCCGATGTCGCTCCGGCGGCCGCACACACCCAGGACGCCCGACGTGTTGTCCGGGGAAGGGAAAGACATGAGTGAAGCCCAGACCCCGTCCAGCGGTTCGGCGAGGCTGAACCCCGGGGTGGCGCACAACGCCCGGGTCTGGAACTACTGGATCGGCGGGAAGGACAACTACGAGGTCGACCAGGCGGTCGGTGACCAAGTAGCCGGTATGTTCCCCGTGATCCGGGACGTGGCCCGCGCGGACCGTGAGTTCCTGGGCCGTGCGGTCCGGCATCTGGCCACCGACCTCGGGACGCGGCAGTTCCTCGACATCGGAACCGGACTGCCCACCCTGGACAACACCCACGAGATCGCCCAGCGGATCGCCCCCGAGTCGCGGATCGTCTACGTCGACAACGACCCCATCGTGCTCGCCCACGCCCGGACGCTGCTGACCAGCACGCCCGAGGGAGCCACGGACTACATAGACGCCGACGTCCACCGACCGGAGACCATCATCGAGCGCGCCGGAGCGACGCTGGACCTGGACCGTCCCGTCGCGGTCATGATGCTGGGCATCCTCAACTTCGTCCTCGACACCGACCGGGCACAGGACATCGTGCGGCGGGTCATGGCGGCGGTTCCGTCCGGCAGTTGGCTGGTCCTGACCCATCCCACCACCGACGCCGACCTCGGTGGCGAGGGCAACATCGCGGCCATGAAGTTCTGGAACGAGAACGCCACTCCGCCGATCACCGCCCGCAGCCGCGCGCAGATCACGGCCTTCTTCGAAGGCCTGGACCTCCTCGACCCGGGCCTCGTCTCCTGCGCGCGATGGCGTGCCGAGTCCGACAGCCCTGCCCTGATCCCCCAGTTCGGCGCGGTGGCCGTCAAGCCCTGACCAGCTCGCTGCCCCGTGCCGCGTGCCCCCTGCCCCACGTACTGCGGGCAGGGGCACGGAACACGTCCGGCGGCATCCCGATGGCGTCAGCTCCTCAGGTTCGCGCCCACCGCCGCCGCGACGACGCGGTCCCGTTCCGCGCGCGTGAACAGCCCGCCCGACAGCCAGGTGTCGGCGAGGGCGCGCACCGCCGCGACGAAGCGGGCGGAGGTCTCGAAGGGCGCCTGTGCCCAGAGCACGTCGAGGAAGGTCAGACCGTCGGCGCGAGCGCGATTGGGTACGCCCGAGTCCGCCGCGCCGAACACGACAACGGGTTCGGAACGCCTGAAGTAGGCGTGGTACCGGGTGTCGTCCCCGACGAAGAACGGCGCCAGGGTCAGGCCGTGCGTGGTGAAGTGCATCGGCCGTCCCTCAGGGCGGATCACGTCGGCGAGGTCGCCCCGGAGCCTGAAGTCCTTGTAGAAGGAGAACACGCGGAATGCCTGCTCCTGGCTCTGGGCGACCAGCAGCACCGGCCCGTGGAACACCGACTGGACGGTGGGATCGTCCAGCGCCCTCTCGATGCGCAGACGGTACGGGGCGGAGACGCCGACCCGGTCACCGCGCCGCCAGGTTCTGCTCAGGGTGAGGTAGCTGCCGGGTTCGGCGACGACCCGCTGCCGCACTCCGTTGACCGTGACGGTGAAGCCTCCCGTGGCCCAGGACGGCACCCGCAGCTTCAGATCGAGCTTGCCGCCGCCCTCACGGAACGTCAGCGTGCGTACGCCCTCGGCCGGGTAGTCGCTCGTCTGCTCGATGACGAGGCCCCGCTCCGGCCACCGCAGTGTCGAGGCGAGGTAGAGGTTGACGTACAGGGCGCTGCCGTCGGCGGAGCGGAAGTACACCGAGTCCTGGTACTTGGTGTGGTTCTCCATGCCGGTGCCGCCACAGCAGGTGCCGGTGTTGTCGTACTCGCGCACGACCCCCGGCCCCATTCCCACGAAGTAGGTGACGAGGGGGCTGGTCGTGCTGCGGGTGTCCCGACGGGAGGCGAGGATGTGGTTGGTCAGGCCCCGCTCGTAGTAGTCCATGTAGGCGGGGTCCGGCTCGTGGAAGAACAACTGCCTGCTCAGTTTCAGCATGTTGTACGTCGCGCAGGTCTCGGCGTTCTTGTCGTCCAGGGTGGCCGCTATGGCGTTCCGGGCGCGGAACATCTCGCCCTGGCCCGTGCCGCCCAGGCTGTACATCCGGGGGCCCGCGACCATGCCCCAGAAGTTGCGGGCAGCGGCGGCGTACTCCTCCTCCCCCGTGTGGTCGAACAGCCGCAGATAGCCGGTGAACTGCGGGATGTGCTGATTGGCGTGCCGACCGTCGAGGATGTCGCGATCCTCGGCGCAGGCGTCCAGCAGAGCGGTGTTGTCGAAGCAGCGGGCGGCTGCCAGGTGCTCCGCCCGGCCGGTGAGGGCGTACAGGTCCGTCATCACCTCGTTCATGCCGCCGTACTCGCCCGCGATGTAGATCGACCACATGCGCTCCAGCTGGGCCTTCGGCAGGCGGCCGAGCCGGCTGTGCACCCAGTCGCCCATCTTCGAGACGATCTCCAGGGCCTCGGCGTTGCCGGCCAGGGTGTGTGCGTCGAGGAGACCGCGCATGATCTTGTGACAGGTGTAGTACGGCGCCCAGATGGTGGGGTACGTCGTGTAGGTCTCCAGCAGGATGAACTGCGTCTCCGGGTACGCCGCCAGAAAGCCGGGGTGACTCGGTCTCGGCGAGCCGCTCTCCGCCAGGGCCTTCTGGCATTCGCCGAGCGCGCCGACCAGATGGTCCAGCTTGGTCTTGAGTGCGGACTCCCGTGTGTCGGCGTACGCCTGGGCGACGAGGGTGAGGAAGTGACCGCCGTAGTGGCCGCGCAGGTTGCCGTCGGAGGTCTCCCAGCCGCCGGGCGGCCGGGCTCCGCGGGTGTCGAGTCCGGCGTTGGCCCGGAAGACGGCCAGGATGCGGTCGGCCGGGTAGGTCCTGGCGTAGTCGAGCATCAGGTCGCGCTTCTGCCGGAACACCCCGTTGCCGAGGGTGACTTGATCCAGCGCGAAGGGAAGAACGGTCCAGGTCGGCGGGGCGGGCACCGGAGCAACGGTAGCTGCCCGGGCGGCGACCGCGGTCGGGGCCGTATCGACGGCGGCATGCGCCGAGGTGGCTCCGTGCACGAGCGGGACGGCGGCCGTCCCGGCCGCGAGCGCCAACAAGCGGCGGCGGGTGGGGGGTTGGGACATGCTCGGACTCCGATCGTCGGTCGTGGGGTACGTATGGGGGCGACGCGGGGAACAGCGGCCGCTCTCTCACGGCGGAGCGGTCACGGTGATCGTGGCCGTGGCGCGGTAGGTGGTTCCCGCCACGGTTCCCTTCACCTCGAAGGTCCCCGGCCGGGCGTACTGGTCCGCATCCACCGGATCCCAAGTCACGGCGATCCGGCTGTCCTTGGAGCCGTCGTTGTAGGTGGCGACCACGGCCGCCGGGAGCCGGGGCGCCGTGCCGGCCCGGGTGGTGACTCGTTCCTCGGCGATGCTGGTGATCTCGACCGCGTCGGTCTGCCGCACCCATACGATTGCGGTGACGGGCTGTGCGGTCCGGTCGGCGAGCCCGGTGATCCGTACGCTGGTGCCGCCCTCGGCGACCTGCTCCTCGGTGAGGGCCGGCCAGGCGACGGGCGAGCGCGCCGTCGAACCGTCCGAGTACACCAGCGTCACTTCTCGGGGCAGTTCGGGGATCTTTCCGCGCGGGGTGGGGACGTGGACCTCGCGCACGGAATCCGGTGTCTCGGCGTACACCTTCCATTCCTGCACGCCGAGGGCCAGGCCGGGATGGCCCGTCAGCCGGGCCCGCAGGGCTGTGGTGGTGACGGGAGTGAAGGTGGTCCGGTTGTAGCGGTCCTCGGCGGTGCCGTACTCGCTGGGCGAGGCGACCTCGCGCCAGGTGTCGCCGTCGCGGTACTCGACGACCCAGGACTCGGGGACTCCGACGCCGTCGGTCGCGCCCGGCTGTGCGTCGCGGAAGAAGTACAGGTCGGACCCGTCCACACGGACCGGGTCGTCCCAGGTGTACTGGACCCACTGCGTGCCCTTCTCGGGCCAGCTGCCCCAGCGCGGGGCATCGGAGGAGGACGCAGGCTCCCGGCCGTCGTTGATGGCTGCGACCGACTCCCAGCCCGAGGTGTAGGAGGCGGTGGGTGCCGCGGACGGCGCAACGTTGGCCTGTCCGTCCGCGAGTCCCTCCGCCTTGACCGCGACCTTCTTCGACGACTTCGACGTGCCGTCGGTGGCGGTGAGTTCGAGGGTGTAGGTGCCCGCCTCGGTGAAGCGGGCGACAGTTGTCGAGGCGCGTGGGTCGTCGAAGATGACGGTGCCGCCGTCCGGGCCGTCCACCGCCTTCCATTCGGCGGAGAGTTTCCGCTCCGGCAGCCCGTCGTCCTCGACGATGCCTGTCAGCCTGACCTGGCCCGGCCGGCTGTACGTGGTGTCGCGCCACGCCTCGACGTACGGGGCCTGGTTCCGGGCCGCCGGAGGCCGGGTTCCGGTGGCGTACGCCTGGATCTCCTTCAGGCCGCTGGTGTGGCCGTCGCGGTGGCGCATCAACACCCGCAGCTTGTCGGTGATGACCTCATGGAAGCGCACCTGATTGAGGTTGGCCCTCGGGTTGACCGGTGACTTGGCGGGGCGGGCCACGTCCTTCCACTGTCCGTCGCCGTTCTCGTACTGCACGGTGTAGAGGGCGGGCTCGGCGTATCCGCCCGGCCGTTTGTCGCTGTAGAAGTAGAGCCTCGCGTCGTCGACCTTGCGCGGCCGGCCGAAGTCGATCTCGTACCAGTCCTCCGCGTTGCCCGAGCCGCGGGCGCCCCAGTAGGGCTCGTTGATGGTGAAACCGTCGACGGCACCGGCCACTCCGCGCCCCTCGGCCTCATGGGAGGCACGGGCCGTGGCACCGGCGGCGAGGTTCTTCTTCGCGGTACCTGTCAGGTCCCGGCCCGCCTTGGCGAACAGGTCGGTGACACGGTCCTCGGCGCCGTACTCGACGTCCCGGGGCTCGGCAACTGCCGTACGCAGACCGGTCGTTCGGGCCTTCGCGTCACCACCGTCGGGGAAGGTCACCTTGCGTGTGACCGAATCGTAGACGACATGGGTGAGGGAGTCGGCGGTGAAGGCGAGCTTCCCGTCGAGGTACACGGAGTAGCCCTCGGGGACCTGACGCCCGTACGGCCGTTCGCCGTCGCCGGGTTCGTCCCACAGCACGGCCACGTCGGTACCGCGGTAGTTGATGTCGGTGACGGCGAAGTGGGGCCAGCCGATGTCGATCGGCGACAGTTCGATCTTCCGGTCGGTGCGCGGCCGGAAGCCCATCGCGTCCTCGATCACGGTCAAGTTGGTTGTGCCGAGGATGGTGTGGTGGATCCAGGAGCGGTAGCCGATCTTCTGCGGGTCGGCGCTGCCGTCGGCCCAGAACTCGTTCTGGTCGGGCCACCGGTTGTCGCCGTCGACGTAGTGGGCCCAGGCGTTCCAGGACAGCAGCTTCTTGTACCAGGTGTTGTCGATGTACTTGTTCGGGTACTTCCGCAGCACCGAGGAGAGGAAGCGGAAGGTGACGGTGGAGTTGATGACGGATAAGTTGTTGCTTCCCGGGTGTCCCTGTCCCGCCGCTTCCTCCTTGTCGGCCTGGTTCGCGGTGAAGAACGGGAAGACGGGGTACTGCTCGGCGTCCGCCCACAGCCGCAGCGCTTCGAGGTACTGCGGGTCCTCGTCCGGCGTGGGCATCAGGCCCACGCTGTACGGGTAGTAGTTGTTGATCTCCTTCCAGGGCACCAGCGTGTCCGTGGCCACGTGCCGGTGCTTGAGGAGTTTGTCCTTCGGGTCCCAGAGGTGCTCGAGGACCGCGTCCTTGACCCGTTTCGCGACGCCTCGCATCTCGTCGGCCTTCACGGTCTCGCCAATCAGGTCGTACGCGTCGGCCGCGGCGTTGGCGTTGCTGTGGACGTAGGCCGACTCGGCGCGGTCGAGGTTGCCCGGCTTCCAGTCGAAGGACACCGCGTCGGCGTCGTTGCCGGTCATGGCGCCCCAGTCGTACTCGATCAGCCCGTTGCCGTCCTCGTCGTAGTTCTCCAGCTGGCCGCGGACGTCCTTCTCGGCGTACCGCGCGAGGTTGCGCGCGATGCCGTCGGGGCCGCCGTGCACCTGGTAGGAGCGCCAGGCGGCCTCGGAGATGTACTGGGTGTAGCTGTTGGACCAGTTCTCCGGATCCCCCGGGTTGTCGGTGTACTTGCTGTTCTTCGACACCTCTCCGGCTGACACCCAGGGACCGTACGAATAGCTCGGGTCGCGCAGGTACTTGAGGTCGTCGACGAACATGCCGACGGTCAGGGCGATGGCGTTGTTGTAGCCGAGCACGCCCTCCATGGAGGTGGGGAACTGGTAGTCGTTGCCGGGGATGTCGGCGTCGAGGTAGTTGTAACGCAGCAGCCACCAGCGGTAGTACAGCGTCTTCTCGATGTTGTCGTCCGGCACGTCCATGTACGGCAGGTTCTCCGCCCACCAGCGGTTGTAGGTCTGCACGTGGTGACGGAAGGCGGCGGGCGCGCTCGCGGTGCGCACGGAGTCGTACTCCGGCCGCGAGCGGGCGATCTCCTCGGTGACGAAGCCGAGTTGGACCTTTGTGGTGACGGTGCCACCGGTCGGAACCGCGATGGCGCGGGTCAGGGCCTCGCCGTCGGAAGCGGGGGCCATTCCCTCGCCACTGAAGCGCGGAAAGACCGTGGTGAGGTTGTTCTTCGCGGCCACCGCGCCAGTGAGTTCCCGGCCCTCGGTGGTCGTGGCGTATGGGGACGAGGCGCGCAGGGTGACCTCGCGACGGGCCGAACCCGTGTTGGTGACGGCCAAGTTGGTCACCGCCACGTTCGCTTCGGTGATGAACTTGGTCTGCGTGACCTTCAGTCCGGTGGCCTCGTGGGTGAACTCGCTGCGCCAGTAACTGGGCGTCTGCGTCCTGGCGGCTGTGTTCTCGCGGAGGGTGATGTTCTCGCCGTGCACGGCCAGGGTGACGGTGTACGCGGACCGGTTGTCGATGCTCTCCCAGTAGGCGACCTTGCCGCCGAACCCGAGTCGGGAGGGGTCGTGCTCCTTCATGAACACGGCCCGGCCCCGGGTGAACAGCCACGGGCCGGCCGGGTCCTCGCCCTTGCGGGCCAGCATCCGGTCCATCCAGAAGTCGGTGCCGTTCCCCGACTTCCGGTCGGCGTCGTACTGGGCGTGCATCGTGCGACGGACGGAGAAGCCTGCCGGTAACTCCGGTACGGGGTCCGCGGATCCGGAGTAGACCGGGTAGCCGATGGCCGAGTTGTCCGCCTCGGCGGGCACGGTGGCGGCGAGGGAGGTCAGCAGCCCAAGAGCCAGTACCGCGGCCAGGGTTCTTCGGTGGTGGCGTCTTCGCGGTCTGTGCACGACTACCTCCCTGTGGGGGTGCTGTCCGGGTCTGCGGGGCGGTCCCTTTCCTCGCGGAGTTCCGGTTCCGCGGCTCGGTCCGGTTCCGCGGTGGGCAGCCACACGCGCATCGTGGAGGGGCCTCGGCCGGCCCAGGAGTGATAGGGCACCAGGACGATCCCCGTACGGGCGGTGTCCGACGCGAGGGGACGGTCCAGCGGCTCGTACGGCCAGGCCGTGTCGGTCGCTTCGGCGTGTGCGAGGAGTTCCCCGGCGACCACGACGGTGCCGCTCGCTTCATCCGGTCCGGCCGGTCCGTCCGTCGGCCGGGCGGACGGGTCCACCCGTATCGCGTCGACTTCGTGGCCGTCCGGCAGGTCCACGGACTCGGCGCAGTACACCAGCGGCCCGCGCTCGACCGCCGCCGTACCGCGAATCGCGTCGATGCGCTGGTCGGCGCGTGTCCAGCGCGGGGCCACGGGCAGTTCGAGCCGGATCTCGTCACCCGGCCGGAAGACCCGGGTGATCTCGGCCGTGCCCGGGGCGACGACGCGGCGTGACCCGTCCGGGTCGACCAGCCATGCGGTGGCGCCCGTCGTCCACGCGGGGACGCGCAGCGCTAGGGTCCAGGGCCGGTCAGGGGACCTGCCGATCCGTACGGCCACGTGCCCGCCGGACGGGTAGTCGGTACGGACCCGCAGCGCGACGCCGTGGCCGCCCGCGAGGGAGGTGGTGATCTCCGAGTCGGCGTACTGGTGCAGCTGCACGCCGTGGTCGTCCGCCGTGGCCAGATAGCCGGGCAGCTGGGCCAGGGTCCGCGCCACATTGGTGGGGCAGCAGGACACCGCGAACCAGGGTGCGCGCAGGCTCGACTCGGCGCGCGGGCTGTCGGTGTCCGTGGCGGGTGTGGTGCCGCGGCGGCGCCGGTGCAGGGTGTTGGCGTAGAAGAAGGCCCGGCCGTCGTCGGACGGGGAGGTCGCGACCACGTTGAACAGGGTCCGCTCGGCCAGGTCCGCGAAGCGTGGTTCGCCGGTGGCGAGCAGCAGCCGCCAGCTGAGCATCACGGAGGCGACACCGGCGCAGGTCTCCGAGTAGGCGCGGTCGGGCGGCAGCACGAAGTCGTCGCCGAAGGCCTCGTCCCGGTGGTGCGAGCCCATGCCGCCGGTCAGATAGGTCCGCCGGGCGACCGTGGCCTCCCACTGCCGTACGACGGCGGCGAGCAGGTCTTCGTCCCCGGTCTCCACCGCCACGTCGACGGCGCCCGCCGCGAGGTAGAGGGCGCGGACGGCGTGTCCGCGCAGCACCGTGGCGTCCGGGACGGGCATGTCGTCCTGGTAGTAGGCGCGGCCGAACTCGGGATCTGCGAGGGTGCCGTGTCCGCGGCGGTCGACGAAGAGCGCGGCCTGGTCGAGATAGCGCTGCTCCCCCGTCAGTCTGGCCAGCTCCACCAGGGCCATCTCGATCTCAGGGTGACCGCAGACGCGCTCGATACCGCCCCGGCCGAAGGTGGCGCACACGTGGTCGGCCGCCCGCCGGGCGATCTTCGCCAGCTCGCCCGCGCCCCGGGCGCGGGTCTGGGCCACGCCCGCCTGGACGAGGTAGCCGTAGCAGTACAGCTCGTGGCCCCATTCGAGGTCGCTGTAGCGGGGCTCCTGACCCGGGGCGCCGAAGGCGGTGTTGAGATAGCCGTCCGGTTCCTGGGCCGGTGCGATGATCTCGGTGAGCGCGGCGATCTCGGCGTCCAGCGGGGCACCCGCGCCCTGCCCGGCGGCCTCCCAGGCCATGGCTTCGAGCAGCTTGTAGACGTCGGCGTCGGTGAACTCGCGGCCCCGCCGGTCCCGGTGGATCCGGCCCTCGGCGGCGGCGCGGAAGTTGCCGGTCCAGCCGACGCGTTCCATCCAGTCGCGGCAGTGTCCGAGTGTGGCGGTCGCGTTGACGTGGCGGCGTCGGGCCCAGAAACCTCCGGTGATCCTGACTTCGTCGAGACCGAGTGGCCGCAGCCTGCCCCGGGTCGGCGCCACCGGCAGGACGGATGACCGTGCCATGTTCTCCCTCACCAGTTCATGCCTTCGGTTCGTCCTTCCGGTTGTCCGTTCGGGTCGGTGCCGGTCCGATCAGGTCTGTTCGGGTCGGTGTCACGGCGATTCAGGGGTCTGCGAGGCACGTCAGCCCTTGAGCGCACCTGACATGAAGCCGCGTATGTAGTGCCGTTGCAGAAGCAGGAAGAGGAGCAGACAGGGCACGGCGAGGACCACCACGCCGGCCTCGGTCGCGCCGTAGTCGACGGCGCCCATGCTCTGCTGACGCAGGTTCGCGACGGCCAGCGGCAGCGGTGCCTTCTCGCTGTCGGAGATGAGGATCAGCGGCGCGATGAAGTCGTTCCAGGCCGCGAGGAACGCGAAGAGCCCCACGGTGATCAGCCCAGGACGCACCGCCGGCAGGAGGACGCGGCGCAGCGCGCCCGCCGTGCCGCAGCCGTCGACGAGCGCCGACTCCTCCAGTTCGCGCGGTACCGCCTCGAACGAGATCCGCATCATGAAGGTGGCGAACGGCAGCTGGAACATGGCCAGTACGAGGCTCAGCCCGACCAGCGAGTTCTGCAGGTGGAGCCTGCCGAGCAGCACGTACAGCGGGATGAGGAGGGTGGCGTACGGGACCATCAGGATGGCCAGGGTGAGCAGGAACAGCAGGTTCTTGCCGGGGAAGTCGAAGCGGGCGAAGGCGTAACCGCCCAGCAGTGACACTCCGAGGGTCAGGGCGACGGTGAGCGCCGACACGACGGTGCTGTTGAGGAGATAGCGCCACAGGCCGGCGTCGTAGTCGAGGAGCGTCCGGTAGTTGCCGAGGCCGTAGCCGGATTCCTGCGCGGTGCCCGGCTGTCCGCTGACCGAGGCCCAGGCGTTCCACACCAGCGGGAACAGGAAGATGACGGCCAGTCCACCGGCGACCACGTAGTAGGGCGTCCGGCCGAGGGCGCGGGTGAGCACGGTGGTGTCCCCTCTCACGAGGCTCATGAGGCGGCTTTCATGACTCGTCGGCGCGGCGCAGACCGCGGAACTGGAGGACGTTGAGCAGGAGCAGCACGGCCAGCACGATGATCGAGAGAGCGGCGGCGGTACCGAGGTTGAGGCGCTGGAAGGCCTCGCGGTAGATCAACTGGACGACGGTGACTGTGCTGTTGTCCGGTCCTCCCTTGGTGAGGATGAAGAACTGGTCGAAGGCGAGCAGCGATCCGGTCACGCAGAGCAGCAGGCACAGGGCGAGGGACGGGCGCAGCAGCGGCAGCGTGATGGAGCGGAAGATCTGGCCGCGGCTCGCGCCGTCCATCCGGGCCGCCTCGTACACCTCGTGGGGAATGCGCTGGAGGCCCACGAGGAGGATCAGCATGTAGAAGCCGGCGAACTTCCAGACGATGAGGAACACCGTCGAGAGCAACGCGGAGGTCGATGTCCCGAGGAAGGACACCGGGTCGTCGACCAGGCCGAGGCTCTCCAGGATGCTGCTGAGGGGGCCGGTGGTAGGGCTGTAGAGGCCCCAGAAGAGCAGGGACGCGGAGGCCAGTCCCAGGGCGCTGGGCAGGAAGTAGACCGTGCGGAAGAAGCCCGCGCCGGGGCGGAACTCCTGCACCAGCAGGGCGAGGAGGAGCGCCAGTGCGATGAGTACGACCGTGACGATCACGGTGTAGAGGAGAGTGAAGCGGACCGCCGGCCAGAACAGGGTGCTGTCGGCCGCGTCGGTGTAGTTCTCGGGCGCGTTGACGCCCCGGTCTCCCGCGAGCAGGGGCCAGTCGCTGAGTGACATCTGTCCGACGAGCAGCAGCGGCAGCAGGAAGAAGGCCGTGACGAACACGGCCGTGGGGGCCGCGTAGGCGAGGCCCTGGGCCTTGCGGGACGCCCGCCACCGGCGCGCGGGTGTGCGCCGGGGGCGGGTCCGGCGCTCCGGCGGGCTCCGGTGCGTGGGCGCCGTTCGGTCGGCCGCCTTCACCTGCATGGCTCTCCTCTGCCGTGCGATGTGGTTGGAGTGGGTGGGATCAGGCCTGTGGCCCGGAGCCTTGACGGTGGGCTGCGGGTGAGTGGGGGCTGATCGCGCGGTTCCCGCGCCCCTTAGGGACGACGGGCTGCGCCCCTGTCCCTCAGCGCCGTGGTGCCCTTCAGTCGGCCAGTGAGGCAGTAACCGCCTCGTTGTCCTTCTCCACCTTCGCGCCGTCGCCGAACACGGCGTTGCGCATCAGGGTCAGCCAGGGCCCGTTGGGGTCGTTGAAGGTCTGGCCGAACTTCAGGGCGTACGGGGTGTGGCCGTCGGCCACGAGTTCGTTGATCGTCACGAGCCGCGGGTCCGCGTCGGAGTACTTGTTGGACGCGAGATCGGTGCGGGCGACCACGTCCTTGTTGGCGGCGACGACGTCGACCTGCGCCTTGTCGCCCAGGGACCAGGCGAGGAAGTTCCAGGCCTGGTCGGCGGACTGGCTGGTGGCGGAGATACCGACGGCGTCGCCGCCGACGAAGGTGGACTTGCCGCCGTCGGGCCCTGGGATGGGCGCGACACCGAGGTCGAGGTCCTTGGGCATCAGCCCGAGGGTGGTGGACGGCATCGGCATGACGCCGACCTTGCCCTTCGGGAAGACGCCGGTCCAGGTCGTGCCCGTCTCGTCACGTGCGCCCGGGGCCACGATGTCGTCGTCCACCCATCCGCGGTAGGTGTCGTAGACCTTCTTGGCGGTGTCGGAGGAGAGCTCGGCCTCGGTTCCCTCCTTGTTCAGCACCTCGTCGCCCGCGGCCCAGATGGAGGGCCACCAGGTGAAGACGCCGCATCCACCGCAGTTGCCCCCGAAGAAGGTGCCGTTGACGCCACTGCCCAGCGCGTCCACGGCCCTTGCCTGCTGGTCCCACTCGCTCAGGCTGGTGGGCGGCTTCTCGGGGTCGAGCTTCGCCTGCTTGTAGAGCGCCTTGTTGTAGAAGAGCACCGACAGGTCGAGGGTGTGGGGCACGACGTACTTCTTTTCCTCGTACGTACCGGCCTTGATGTGCGACTGGGCCAGCTTGTCGGCGAAGGGCAGGGCGTCGACGCGTCCGGTGATGTCGGCGAAGAGGCCGCTGGAGGTGTAGTTCGGGACGAACACCACGTCGGAGGCGAAGAGGTCGGGCAGGTCCTTGGACCCGGCCGCGGCACCGACCTTGGCCTGGTAGTCGTCGGTGGGGATGACGGTCAACTCGATCTCGTTCTTGTGGCTCGCGTTGTACGCCTTGACCAGGGCCTCGCTCTGCGGCCTGGTCGCCGCACGCGTCCACATCGTCAGCTTGGCGCCGTCGTCGGTGCCGGTGGCGCCCGCCGCTCCGCCCCCTCCCCCGCCGCCGCCAGAGTCGTCCGCCCCCGATCCGCATGCGGTGACCAGGCTCGTGGCGGCGAGCAGCGCGATGGCACCGGTGACGAGGCGGCGTGTGTGTCCAAGCGGTCCGGCCGTGCTCCCCATGGTCGATCCCCCTCGTGTGCGGCGGGCCCTGGGCGGGCCGGCCGTTCGGGACGATGGATGTGGTGGCACTGAACTCTGCGAAGAACTCTGCGAAGGAAACAAAACCGAAAAGGTTTTCTGCGACGCTAGGACGCGACTCACAACCCGTCAATCCCCTTGCAGGAAACGGCTGACGAGGATTCTTCGAAACCCTGGGAAGCATCGGCACCGAAACGGTTTCGCGTACTGTTTTCCGGGCGGCGTGCACCCGCGACGGCGTCGGCACATGACGCGAGAGACGCGAGACAGGAGCAATCCCCATGGCACAGGCCACCGGCCCCTCCCGTTCGCAGCCCGCCACGCTCAGCGACGTCGCCCGACTGGCGGGCGTGTCGATCGGCACCGCGTCCAAGGCACTCAACGGCCGCAGTCAGGTACGTGCGGAGACGAGACAGCGGGTGATCGAGGCGGCCGAGCGGTTGTCGTTCCGGCCCAACCAGGTGGCCCGTGGCCTGCTGGCCGGGCGGACCGGCACGGTCGGGCTGCTCACCAGCGACCTGGAGGGCCGGTTCAGCATCCCGATCCTCATGGGCGCGGAGGACGCGTTCGGCGCGGGCGAGGTCGCCGTGTTCCTCTGCGACGCCCGCGGTGACGCGATCCGCGAGCAGCACCATGTCCGCGCGCTGCTCGGCCGCCGGGTCGACGGTCTCATCGTGGTGGGCAGCCGGACCGACCCGCGTCCGTCACTGGGCCGCGAACTGCCCGTCCCCGTCGTCTACGCGTACGCGCCGTCCGTGGATCCGGCGGATCTGTCCATCGTCCCCGACAGCGTTGGCGCCGGCCGGATCGCGGTGGAGCATCTGCTCGCCTGTGGACGTACGCGGATCGCACACATCACCGGTGACCCCGGGTACCTCGCCTCGCAGGAACGGTCCGAGGGGGCCCTGGCCGCGCTCGCCGACGCCGGCCTCGCCCTGGCCGGCGAGCCGCGGTTCGGGGTGTGGTCGGAGGGCTGGGGCCGGGCGGCCACCGCGATGCTCCTCGACCAGCACCCGGACATGGATGCCGTCCTGTGCGGAAGCGATCAGATAGCGCGCGGTGTCATGGACGTACTGCGCGAGCGCGGCCACCGTGTGCCGGAGGACGTGGCGGTCATGGGCTTCGACAACTGGCAGGTCCTCACCTCCGCCTCCCGGCCGCCCCTGACGAGCGTCGACATGAACCTGGAACAGGTGGGCCGCGCCGCCGCGCACGCCCTGTTCACCGCGATCGCCGGGGCGCGGCGCTCGGGGGTCGAGACGCTGCCCTGCCGGGTGGTGATCAGGGGGTCGACAGCGCCCCTGTCCTGAGCAGGACAAGGCCGACCCGGGGCGGGCCGACGGTTCAGCGGCCAATGGGTTCGGCGGTTCAGCCCTCAACCGGCAGGAAGTAGCGGAGTTTCTCCTTGGCCCGTGCGCCGAGGCGGTCGTAGAAGCGGATCGCGCCCTCGTTCCACGCGGGGGTCTGCCACTGGACCTCGGTTAGCCCGAGGTCCCGCGCCTCGGCCACCACGGCCTCCATCAGCGCGGCACCGAGGCCGAGGCCCCGGTTGCCGTCGCGAAGGAAGAGACAGTCCATGGTGAGGTACTCGCTGCCCTCCCAGGTGGAGATTTCGGGCGCGCAGGTGGCGTAGCCGACGACCTCGCCGTCGGGCAACTCCGCCACGAGGCACCGCAACCCCGGTGCCGGCGTGCCGAACAGGAGAACCTCAAGCCGTTCGGCGAGGTCGGGGACGGGCGGTGCGGACTTCTCGTACGAGGCATGCTCTGCCGCCAGTTCGGCGACACGCGGCAGGTCGGCGGGGCGCGCGTGCCTCACACGTGGAGCGCCCGTCATCGGACGTCTCCCGCCATGGTGTCCGCACCCCACGCGGCCAGCCGGTCCGGGACCGGGCCGCTGCCGTCGAGGAGGTGCCGTGCGAACGCGTCGCGCTCATGGGCCAGGACGGCGGCTTCCCAGACGCAGGGTGCGAGGCCCACCCGCCCCGGCCGCAGCAGTTCGGGCTGCCCGGCCGGACCGGAGAAGACAGCCAGGTCGGACATGTACCCCTCGATCCAGTTGCAGACGAGGACGTAGTCCCCGTCGCCTCCCGCGTGCACGAGCAGAACGGCGAGTCCCAGCGACCCCCGGGCGCGCCCGAGCGCCAGATGCGCTCCGGCGATCCGCAGCGCCGCCGACTCGTCCCGCTCCGTCACGACGCGACCCGGCGCCTCGATCGCGTACACCTTCACGAGATGCCCACTGGCCTCGCGGGTACCCAACGCCCGTGTCCCCCGCGCGTGGTACGCCTCGGCCAGCGCGAGCAGCGCTTCCGCGTCCACCGCTGCCGGCAGTTCCTCACGATCACTCATCCGGCCATGATGCAGGCGGTGGGCCTCGTCCGTCTCCATCACCCGGACACCAGGTCCGCCAACGCCGTCAGCGTCCGCTCCCCCGCCGGGTCGCCCGCGGTGGCAGGCACCACCGCGATCTCGTCGAGGCCGGCCTCGGCGTACACGTCGATGCGGGTGCGGACGGTCGAAGCGTCTCCCACCAGGGCAAGCGTGTTGGCCGCCTCGGGTGGGAGTGCGGCGAGGAGGGTTTCCGGGGTGGCGTCGGAGCGGGCGAGATCGACGGCCTCGCCGAAGCCGGCCGCGGCGAACACGTCGCTGTATCCCGGGACGGTCAGGTAGCCGACGATGCTCCGCAGGATCTGCCGCAGGGACTCGGGCTCGGGGTCGACGGCCGCGGGCAGCCAGGCGGCCAGTCGCGGCGGCGTCCGGCCGGCGAGCTCGGCGGCCGCGGTCAACTTGCCGCGCAGGGCGCGTACTTGCTCTGGGGAGACGACGTCGAGCAGCATGCGGTCGGCGTGCGCGGCGGCCACGGCGATCGCGCGGTCTCCGAACGCCGCCACGGTGAGCGGGCCGCCGGGCGGTCGCTGACGTCGGCGGAAGGTGCTGCCGGGCACGATCTCCTCGCCGGGTTCGCCGTGCATGAGACCGCGTACCGCCTCGGCGGACTGTGCCAGTGCGGCGGCGGGCCGGGTGCGGGGCCGGCCGTGGACGCCTTCGACCACCCGCTTGCTGGACGTCCCCAGCGCCACCCCGACCGGGCGGCCGATCACTGCGGCGGCCGACGCCGCGCCTCTGGCGATCGTCAACGGGTCTCGTACGGAGACGGGAACCGGCCCGGCGGTCAGTGTGACGCGCTCGGTGGCGAGCCCGATCGCCGTGGCGAGTACGAAGGCGTCCCAGGTGGGCCCCTCACCGGCCCACACCTCGCGGTACCCGAGCCGGTCGGCGAGCGCGGCCACCCGCAACGGCTCGTCGACCGGGCTGTCGTCCTCTCGTGCCGCGGCAACCACACTGATGTCCATACACATCACGGTAGTTGGTGGCCGTCCCGGCCGACGGCCCCACTTGGATCACCGGACGAGGGCGTTGTTACCGTGCACCGATGTCACACTCTTCACGCGACACCGCCGAGGGCGCCGGCTGGGGCACCGCGGAACGCGGCGACTACAAGCAACTGATGCCGCGCCGGGTCGAGAAGCTCTCCTGGCTCAACCCGAAGACGCTCTGGCCCGCCCGCAACGGCGTGCTGGCCTCCTGGTTCGGCGACCCCACCGGCCGGACCCGCGGCCGCTGGGTGGAGCAGCGGACAGTCGCCGGGGCACCCGCCGACAAGGTGGTCCGGCGCGACGATCCGGACCACTTCTCGTTCATGGTCATCGGGGACACGGGAGAGGGCGACGACCCGCAATACGCTGTTGTCCCCGGCTTTCTGAAGGTCAGTCAGGACACACGGTTCGCGGTTCTCGCCAGTGACGTGGTCTATCCGGTCGGCACCGCCGACGACTACGGCACGAAGTTCCATCGCCCGTACAAGGACTACCAGGCGCCCATCTACGCGATACCCGGCAACCACGACTGGTACGAGGACCTGCAGGGCTTCATGCGGGTCTTCTGCGAGGCCCCGCCTCTCGCGCCGGAGTCCGCGCCCCGCCCGCTGACGCCCGCCTGGCTGCGGTCGCTGCTGTGGCACAAGCCACGCACCACCGACGAGCAACGCCTCGCCGAGGCACGGCAGTTGCGCTCGGCGCCCGCCCAACAGGCCGTCCAGCCCGGCCCGTACTGGGCCGTCGACGCCGGGCCGGTGCGCATCATAGGCATCGACACCGGTCTGCTGGGGACCGTCGACGCCGAGCAGGGCCGCTGGCTTCGGGAGGTGTCCAAGGGAGACACCCCGAAGATCCTCATCACCGGCTCCCCGTTGTACGTGGACGCCGAGCGCCACCCCTGCCCGATCGACGGCGGCGGAACCGTCGATGACATCGTGCGCGATCCGGACCATCACTACGTGGCCGCGATAGGCGGTGACATCCACAACTACCAGCGCTATCCGGTGACGGTGGACGGCCGCACCATCCAGTACGTGGTCGCCGGTGGCGGCGGGGCCTTCATGCACGCCACCCACACCGTCCCGCGCGTCTCCGTCGCCGGTGTCACCGAGGACGACTTCCGCTGCTACCCGCTGCGCGGCGACTCGCTCGCCTTCTACAGCAGGCTCTACGGGCGTCGGCTGCGCATGCGGCGCTTCTTCACTCTCACCGAGGGTGAAGCCACCGCCGTCATCGCGAAGCGGCTCGGTATCCGCCCGACCCGCGCTCAGGCCTCGCCGGCTCGTGTCACCCTGCGTACCCGCCTGATCGCGAGCCTGCTGGGCGCCGGCGGCCGCCCGGACCGCACCTCCCGCTTCCGCCTCCCCGTACGCAAGGCGTACACGCAGCTGCTGTCCCCGGGCTCGGCGACGTACAGCCCGCCGTTCTTCAAGTGTTTCCTGCGGCTGGACGTCACTCCGGACTCGGTCCGGTTGCGCTGCTTCTCGGCGACGGGCAATCGAGAGCAGGAACTCGACCCGCCGGTCGAGGACGAGGTGACCATCTCCCTGTAGGGGGGGCCGTCCCCCGAATGGCGGAGCCGGGCGGACGGGCAGACGATGGAGGGGAGGGGTTCGGCCGGGGTCGTCGAGCGGCGACGACCGGACCCCCGGTCATGCTGGGCAAGGCCAGACGGAAGGAGCCGTCATGATCGAGGTCAAGGCCGTCGAAAAGCCGGACGAGCGGCGCGATTTCCCTCGCGGTCACCTCGAAGCGGTCCACCTCACCGGGCTCGACTTCGCCGTGGCGACGTTCGAACCGGGCTGGCGCTGGTCCGAGTCCGTGGCACCGATCGCGGGCACCGAGAGCTGCCAGGTCCATCACAACGGTTACGTCGTCCAGGGCCGTATGCGGATCCGTATGGACGACGGCGCGGAGTCCGAGGTCGGCGCCGGCGACGTCTTCGTCTGCCCTCCCGGTCACGACGCCTGGGTCGTGGGGGACGAACCCACCGTGGTGTACGACTTCGCCGGAGGCATGGCACAGGAGTACGCGAAGGCCAAGGAGGGCTGATCCAACGGGCCGGTCCGCGCCCGGCGACTCGTACGGACGGCCGGCCCGGGACAAAGCACGGAGTCCCCGACCCGAGACGGCGGGACGCGCCTCATCGGGATCCGAGACGGCAGGAAGCCTCATCGGGTCACTTCCGCACATCATCTTCGCCTCGGCCCGCAGCCATTCAGGTCCCCCGCGTCTATTCTGAGGACGCATGGACGGGGCTGCGGGCAGAGGTGCGCTTGGTGAACTGCCGGAATCCAGCGAGCCGTTCTTCATCGCGCCACAGCAACCGGTGATTCTGCGGGCCGCGCGTGTCGAATTGCCCGAGGAGAGTCCCGACCCCGTCCTGCTGCCGTCGATCACACTGCTGGAGCGCGCCGCTTCCCGCGGGAGCGACCCGGATGGACTTCCGCTGCCGCCGCCGCACATGCTCGCGGGGCAGTACCGGATGATCCGCCCCCTCGGCTACGGCGGTATGGGCGAGGTGTACCTCGCGCTCGACACCAAGGTCGACAACCGCGAGGTGGCGATCAAGGTCCTGCGCGGGGAGCAGGGGGCAGCCGCGGCGGAGGCCCTGGCCCAGGAACGGCGGGCGCTGGTCGACCTCAGCCACGACGACATCATCCGCGTCTTCAACTACGGGCACCATCCCGAGATCGGGGACTTCCTCGTCCTCCAGTACGTGGACGGGCTCACCCTGGAGGAGGTGCGGGCGCGGGCACAGGTGAACCCGGGGGAATTCGGCGACGGCCGCTTCCACGAGTTCGTACTCGCCTACGGGATACGGCTCCTGGCCGCGCTCGGCTACCTGCACGGCGACTGGCCCGGGAAGGTCTACGGCGACCTCAAACCGGACAACGTCATGCACGACGGCACCACCACGAAGATCATCGACGTGGGAAGCGTCCGCATGGCCGGCCTGCCCGGCCACACAACGGAGGGGTACCGCGCCCCGACCGTCGGCCGCAGCGGTGAGTCCACCGGCCAGGACGACCTGTTCAGCCTGGGCGAGACGCTCCGGCGGCTGAGCGGGCTCGGTGGTTCGCCGGACGATCTGGCGGGGCTCGGCCACCTGGACGTGATCGGCGGACTCGGCGCACCGGGCGGCGAACCCGAGACCGCGCAGACCCACCCCATGACGGCGCCCCCTCCCGTGGGGCTCGGTCTGGTGTCGCTCGCCCGGGTGCTGCACCGCGCGACCCGGAGCGAGCGGGCCGAGCGGTTCGCCACCGCACGGGAGATGGAGGAGCAACTACGCGGAGTCTTCCGGGAGTTACGGTCGCTGCGGACCGGCCTTGAGACCTTCGAGCCGTCGCCGCTCTTCCTCCAGTCGTCGTACGCGCTGGACGCGGCGCTCGGGTCGGCGCCGCCCCTCGCCCGGTGGGCCACTCCGAACGCTCCCGCCCCGTACGCGCCGCCGTCGCCCTCCGAGGCCGCGCAGCGGCTGCCCGTGCCGCGGCCCGACCGGCACGACTACCACCACGCGCAGCTGAGCAGGCTGGCCGACGCCGCGCCTGAGGCGCTGCTGCAGCACACCGGGGACTGGCGCGACTCGCCGGAGGTGCATCTGCTGCGCTGCCGGCTGCGGTTGCGCGGTGCCGGTGGCGGGACGGCGGCCGCCGAGAGTGAACTGCGGTCGGCCGAGACGCTGATCGGGGCCGAGCGTGTTCCTCACGACTGGCGGCTCGGCTGGCACCGCGGTCTGCTCGCGCTCGGCCGGGACCAAGTGGCCGTAGCACGGCGGCACTTCGACGAGGTGTTCGCGGCGATCCCGGGCGAGTACGCGCCGAAACTCGCACTCGGCTACTGCGCCGAGCGGCTCGGCCGGTGGCAGGAGGCGTCGACGTTCTACGAGGCGGTGCGACTGCGCAATCCGTCGCTGGGCAGTGCGGCGTTCGGCGCGGTACGGGCGCGCCTGGCCCTGGGCGGTGAGCGGGCGTGGGACGACGCCGTGCGGGCCCTGGACGCGGTGCCGCAGCATTCCCGGCACCGAACCGCCGCGCGTACGGCCGCCGTTCGCGTCGGTGTCGAGCACGTGCGCACCGCCGAGCGCCCCGACGAGGTGACCGAGGGGCTCCGCGAGGTGCTGGAGCGGCTGGCCCGGCTCTTCCACGCGCACGGGCTGACGGACGAGCAGGCCCGGGTCCGTATGACGGCGGAGGTGTGGGAGGCCGTGCAGGGCGCGCTCGCCCGGGGTGCCGTCGACGCGGAGGGCCTCGCCACACTGGCCGCGGGCGCCGACGAACGGCTCGGTCTCCCGTCCGACGGGCCCGGCCTGCGCAAGGCCCTCTCCCGCCTCTACCTCACCCTGGCCCACCAGGCCGCCCGTTCCGCCTCGCCCGAGGACGCGGCCGTCGCCGAAACCCTGCTTGACCGCGCCTACGAGGTTCGCCCGCTCGCCTTCCGACACCACAGGGACAGCCCATGGCTCGGAAAGAGAGTCACGACCTGGCTCCGGACGATCGCCCGTACGCCGACACCGCCACCACCATCACCCCCGGTGTCGGCACCGGGGAAGAACGCGCCGATGGCCCGCGAGTGAATGCGGCCGCGCGTCCACAGCCCGCGGAGACCGATGCCGCACCGCCCCCACGGGTCCTGCGTGCCGCGCGGGCGGCACGCCTCGTCGTGGCCGAACTCGCCCGCCGGGTCTGGCTCTACGTGTGGCCGTCGGCGGCCGGCCGTCGCAACCGCGCGTATCTGCGGGAGCGGCTCGTCGCCCTGCCGCTGCTCGCCGTGGTGGCCTTCGGGGCGCTCGGGTGGGCATACTCGGGTGTGCGGGACGACTCCGCGTATGTGCGGGACCGGCTGGCGCCCGCGCTGGTCGGTCTCGCCAACGCGAAGGCGTCACTGTTCATCGCGCAGGGCGAGGCCGAGGAGAACCTCGCCGAAGGGCGGGCCGCCGAGCTCAGCGGACTCAGCGAGCGGTACCGGACGCGCGTGGCGCGGGCCACTCAGAGCCTGAACCAGGTCACGCGCAGCGGGGCCCTGACCGTGGCCGAGGAACAGGAACTGCGCGTGGTGTCCGCGCTGGTGGTGGACTACACGGGCTGGATCGGCCGGGCGCAGAACCACGTGGCCGACCCCGTGCTGCGGGACGCGGAGCTGACGTACGCGCGCAGCATGCTCTGTTCGACGCCGGTCGCCGTCTCGGACCGTCAGGACCGTTATCCGCCGTGCAACCCCACGGTCGGCTCCGCCGCGACCTCCATCGTGGACCGGGTCGTCGGGCTCGAACGGCAGCTGCGCGAGCGGCTCGCGGACCGGGCCGCCTGGAGCGGGACCGTGATCGTCGCCACTGTGGTCTGCGGAGTCGCCCTCGTGCTGCTCGCCGCCGGGCTCTGGCGCACGGTGTCGTTCCTGCGGCGCCGTTTCCGGATCCGGCTCAGTGTTCCGCTGGCGGTCGCCGCGCTGCCGCTGCTCGCCGTACCGCTCCTGACGACCGACGCACTGCTCGCGCGGCACGCGCAGAAGGAGGCGGTCCCCGTGGCGGACGCGCTCGCGCAACGGACCTCGCCCCGGACGGAGACGATCGCGGAGGAGCGCCCGTTCGACGGCCCGGACCCACGGGCCATCGAGGTGCTGGAGGCGAGGATCGACGACGGGCTGTCCGACGGGCGGCTCGCCTTCCTGGACGGGGTCGCGCCCTTCGTGTTCCCCGCGGGCCTGGTCAGCGCCGCCCTCGCCGGCGGTGTCCTGCACTCGTACCGCCGCGAGTACCTCGTGGTCGCCCGCCCAGGAGCCGTGTCATGAGCCGTGGCAAGAGCCCTGTCATGTCTGCCGTCGGCGGCCGTGGCCTGCGCATCCTCCTCGCGGTCTGTCTGCTCGTCCTCGTCCCCGGCTGTACGTCGGACACGCCCGACCCGCTCGTCGTGCTGGGCCCGTGGACCGGCAAGGAGGGCAGGGCCTTCGAAGCGGCCCTGAACCGGCTCGACGACGGGACCGGCAGGACGTACACGTACGAGGGCACCCGCTCGCTGCGCGAGACGCTCGTCTCACAGTTGGAGGCGGACGCCCCACCGGACGTGGCGATCCTCAACAGCATCGGCGAACTCACCGAGTACGCCCGCCGCGACAAGCTCAAGCCTCTCGTCGCGGAAGCCGCCGAGCGCGCGTACGCGCCATGGGCCCCGATGCTCCTCGTGGACGGTAGGAACCGCGCGTACTGGGTGCCGCTGAAGGTCGATCTGAAGAGCCTGGTGTGGAGCAAGGAGGGTACGTCCAGCGACGATCCGACCTGGTGCGTCGGGCTCGCCTCGCAGGCCACCTCGGGCTGGCCCGGCACCGACTGGATCGAGGACATCCTGCTCCACCAGGCGGGCCCGGACATCTACGAGGAGTGGGCCACCAGCCGGCTCAGCTGGCTCGATCCGGCCGTGCGACGGGCCTGGACGACCTGGGCGGGGCTGCTCGGTGATCGCTCACCGGAGTCGATCGAGCGATCCCTGACCACGTCGTACGACGGCGCGCCCGGGCCCGACGAACCCCGTGGACTGCTGGCCTCCCCCGGCTTCGACTGCACGCACGAGCACCAGAGTGCCTTCATCCGGTACGTGTACGCGGGCGACGACGTCCGGGTGGAGCCGTCGGCCCGGTTCCTGGGCGGGTCGGCCAAGTACCGCGACGCGTACGAGGTCGCGGGCGACATGGCCGCCGTATTCAGTGACGACCCGGCGGCCCAGGAACTGGTGGAGCGGCTGTCCAGCCCGGCCGGCCGGAAACGCTGGCAGGAGGAGGCGGGCCCGGGGGTGCGCCCGCTGTTTCCGAACACCACCGGTCTGCCGCCCACGGAGCCCGCGAACGCCGTCGAGCAGGAGATCGACGGCCTGCTCAACTCGCGCGCCCGTACCCTCTGTTTCGACGCGTCGGACGTGATGCCGCCGGAGCTCCGGGACGCCTTCCACCGCGCGGTCCTGGAGTTCTTCCGGGACCCCGCGGAGAAGCATCTCGCCTCGCTGCTGCAGCAGTTGGAGACCGTGCGTGCCCAGGTGGAGGAGGAGTCGGCGGACGACCGCTCGTTCCAGCCGCCCGAGGACATCTGCGCGTGACGCGACGGCCTCGGGGGCACCGGCCCGTCGCGCCACGCGCTTCACAGCCCTGGGACCACGCTCCGGGTTTTCAGCCCCGGGCCCCTGCCGCGATGTCCCGTGCAGCGATGTAGCCGAAGGTCATCGCCGGTCCGATCGTCGAGCCCGCGCCGGCGTAGCTGTGGCCCATGACCGCCGCGCTGGCGTTTCCGGCTGCGTACAGGCCGGGGATGACGGATCCGTCCGGGCGCAGTACCCGGGCCCGGGCGTCGGTGCGCAGACCACCCTTGGTGCCCAGGTCACCCGGGACGATCTTGAAGGCGTAGTAGGGGGCCAGCCACAGAGGTGCCAGGCAGGAGTTCGGGAGGATCGCGGGGTCGGTGTAGTAGTGGTCGTAGGTGCTGTCGCCGCGGTGGAAGTCGGTGTCCGTGCCGTTGCGGGCCAGGCCGTTGAAGCGGTTGACCGTGGCCCTGAGGGCGGCCGCGGGCACTCCGATCCGTGCGGCGAGGGCGTCGAGGGTCCAGGCCTTGTGGGCGGCGCCGGACGTGTACCAGGTGTCGGGGAACGTGAACGTCGGTGCGATGTCCCTGAAGAGGTAGCGGTTTCGGTAGTTCTGGTCGACGATCAGCCAGGCCGGGATGTCCGGGTCGGTCTCGTTGCGTTCGTACATGGTGTGTACGACGTCGCTGTAGGGGGCCGCCTCGTTGACGAAGCGGGCTCCGGCGGCGTTGACGAGGAGCCCGCCGGGCAAAGTGCGTTCGGCTAGGCAGAAGTAGGGCTCGTCGGGCAGTGGGATCGCGGGGCCCCACCAGGCGTCGTCCATCAGGTCGAGCGCGGCACCGGCCCGGCGGCCGGCCCGGATTCCGTCGCCGGTGTTCTCCTTGGCTCCTACGGTCCACTCGGTGCCGATGGGCTGTTGCTGGTACTGGGCGCGCATGGCCGCGTTGTGCTCGAAGCCGCCGGAGCCGACGATCACACCGTGCCGGGCCCTGATCAGGCCCGGCGTGCCGTTCTTCGTGACGACCGCTCCCGCGGTGGTTCCGTTCTCCGTGTACAGGTCGGTGAGCGGGGTGTTCAGCCAGACCGGCACCTGGGCCGCGAGCAGTCCCGCGCGCAGGCCGGCCGCCAGTGACTGGCCCATGGTGAGGGGCTTCTGGCCGAGAAGGGCCGCTCTGGTGCCGCGGGCCAGGCATTCGGTGGCGACGGCGGCGCCCTTCACACTGACCGCGGAGAGCGCGAGCCACTTGTAGTCGGCGCTGAAGACGACCATGCCGCTGGGAACCGTGAGGTACGGCGGGTTCAGCCGGGCGAGTTCGGCGCCGAGGATGTTCCCGTCGAGCTGGGCGGGTTCGATGGAACGGCCGCCTGGCAGTCCGCCGGGCAGCTCCGGGTAGTAGTCGCTGTACCCCTCCATCCAGCGGAAGCGCAGCGGGCTGTTGGCCAGCACGAAGGAGATCATGGCGGGCCCCTGGCCGAGGAAGGCCTGCCGGCGTTCCGCGGAGACGTCCGGGCCGACCACCGCGGCCAGGTAGGCGGCGGCCTTCGCCGGGGTGTCGGGAACTCCGGCGGCGAGGATCACCGGGTTGTTGGGGATCCAGATCCCCGCGCCGGAGCGGGCGGCCGAACCGCCGAAGGTGGCCGCCTTCTCCACGACGACGCAGCTCAGTCCTTGTTTCGCGGCCGTCAGCGCGGCGGTCATCCCGGCGGCTCCGGATCCGATCACGACGACGTCGTACGTGCCGAGCAGGGGCAGTTCGGCCGCGTCGGCGGCGCTCGGGAGGCCGGCCGCGAGGGCGAGTCCGCCCGCCGTCGCGGCGCCGAGCACCCGACGCCGCGACGGGCCGGGCTGTGAGGGGGCTTCGGTACGTCTCGCAGGATCCGCGTTTGCCGACATGGCAGCACTCCAACAGGGCGAAGGAAGATGAGGACGTGCTGTGCCCCGGGAGGCAACTGGCCTGTGGGGACCCGGTTCTGATGCGGAGTCAGGAATCTGGCGCGAGGGTCTTGTGAAGTCAAGGGGTACGCCGGTCCCGCGACCGGCCCGACCGCTGACGGGCCACCGCGGCGAGAGCGGGCGGGTCGGCATCCTGACAGATGACAGGGACCGGCAGGCGAGTGGAATCCGTACGTTCGCGGGAGACCACCGAGACCAGGGGGAGTGCGTGCCGTGATCAACAGAGTCCGCAGAATCCGAGGAACCGGAAGAGCAGGGTCCAGAAGAGCGAGGCCCGGAAGAACGGGGTCCGGAAGACCAGGGTGGGGAGAGCGGTCATGGGGCCGCCGGGTGCGGCTCCTCGTGGCCGCGCTCGTGACGGTGGTGAGCCTCGGTCTGCCGACCGTCTCGGCCACTCCGGCCGCCGCCGCGGGGTGCGCGCCGCTCCAGTCCGGTGCGAGCGCGGCGGCAGAGGCGGCCGTCGAGGTCGCGTGCCGGTACGTCGGTAAGCAGTACGCCTGGGGTGGCGGCCACGCACAGGGCCTGCCCGGTCCGAGTCAGGGCCAGATCGACCGGACGGACCCCGCGTCGTACGCGGACCCGGAGCTGTGGAGCTTCGACTGCATCGGTCTGGTGCGCTGGGCCTGGTACAAGGCGACCGGCCGGGACCTCATCACCGAGCGCACGACGCAGGCGACCTTCGCGGCGCCCGGGTACGCGCACACGAAGTTCCTGAAGTCGCAGGGGTCGGGCGTCCTGCTGCCGGGCGACATCATGTACTTCGGCCCTGCGGGCCTCGGTCCGACGCACGTCGCGATCTATCTCGGCAACGGCAGGATGGTCGAGGCGCCGCAGTCGGGCGCGCAGATCCAGGTCAACAACATCAGCGCCCGCTGGGAGCGCTACCAGGGCGCGTTCCGCCCGCATGCCGATGTCACGCCGATGGTCTGGTCCTGGGACGGCCGCGGCTCGTACCAGAAGACCTGGGGTCAGCCCAACCTGCGGCAGGACTCGAACATGAACAGCCGCATCAACTTCACCAACGGCAACGGCATCTCCGTACAGACGCGGGTGCTGTGCCAGCGGGTGGGCGAGCGGGCCACGGTCGACGGCATGGTGAACAACGTCTGGTCGTTCCTGCCGGATTACCACAGCTGGATCAGCAATCTGTTCGTACAGGGTCCGGCCGTGCTCAAGGATGTGCCGTCCTGTGGTGACTTCCCGGAGATCGGCGGCACACTGGCCGGCGCGGAGAACAACACGTCCTGCGGCGACGGTACGGAGCCGAACTCCACGGGCGCCTGGACGGCCAAGTCGACCACCGTCTTCGGCCGCACCGTGGAGCTGCGCTACAACGGCACCACCGAGTGCGCCTGGGGCCGCATCATCGGCGGCGCGCCCGGCGACGAGATCTGGGTCGACCGCAGCGCCGACGGGGGCGCGACCTGGTCCCCGATGCTCGGCTTCACCACCATCACCTCGGGCAACGACGCGTACACCACCCAGTGGAACGACGCCGGCCTCGTCATGCGGGCCTGCGGCACCAACGGCCCGGGCGGCGCCATCGCGTGCACCGGCTGGTTCTGACCCACCGACAGTCGGGCCGGCCGGCTCCAGGGCCCCTTCCACCCCTGTAACCGGCCGGCCGCTCCGCGCGGGCGGTCGCAGGCGTCGCATTCCAAGACCGTCGATATGACGCGTACCACTCTCCCGGCGCTTCGGGCCGGGCATACGCGATCATGATCGGAATGGACCCTCGTTTTCTTGGCATCGCCGATCTGGTCGAAACCCCGTCCGTGGCGGTCGTGGTCGACGTCATGCGTGCATACACCGTGGCTGCCTGGGCCTTTGCCCAGGGGGCCGAGAAGATCGTTCTTGCCGAGTCGCTGGACGAAGCCCTGGCACTCAAGGCCCGCCACCCGGACTGGATGGCGCTGAAGGACGGTCCGCCCGCGCCCGGATTCGACATGGTCAACTCCCCGGGCCTGCTGCGGTCGATCGACCTTGGCGGACGGACCGTTGTGCAGAAGACCACAGCAGGCACGGTCGGTGCCCTGGCGGTCAAGGAGGCGTCGCTGGTGCTCTGCGCCGGCTTCGTGGTGGCGGAGGCAACGGCCCAGCTCTTGCGTGCGAGCGGGAGTGACGGTGTCACGTTCGTGGTCACCGGCGAGGATGGGCAGGCCGATGAAGATCTGGCGTGTGCTCAGTACATCGCCCGGAGGGCCACCGAGGCCGGGACGGATGCCGCTGAGTTCCTCCGCCGCGCTGCCGGGTCACGCGCCGCCGCCGAACTGGCGGAGGGGGTGCGCCAAGGAGTCCATCCCGACGACGTCGCGCTCTGTCTCGAAGTCGACCGGTTCCCCTTCGCCATGGTCGCGACCTTGGAAGACTCACTCATGGTCCTGCGTGCGCGGTCCGTCCCGGCCGTGGGGTCGCGCGTCCGTCAGCCTTCGTAGTCGTCCGCATCTACCGGGCCGAGGAACTCCCCGGCGCCGTAGTGCAGACTGCGCGCGGTTCTGACCAGCGGCGCCAACGGGTCTCTGCGGGGAAGCCCGATGCGCAAAAGCCCTGAGCGAGGAAACCGTAAACGTCGAAGGAGACTTCGGCGGCAGGTCCGCACCAGCAGGGCCAGCGAGGAGACTGCGGCCATCGCGAGGACGCTGCCATCCACACATACGGATCGCACTCTCGTCCGAAGTTCGGGTGTTCTACGGACAAACGCCACGGCGCGCCACCCCTTCCACTGGATAGATATATCTACGAATATGACTCTGGGCATCGCCTCGGGAATTGCACACGGAGCCGCGCCCGCGGAGGGGGTATCACTGTCCGCTCACACGGACCAGCGGTCGAAGAGGAGAGACATGAGAAGCGCTCCCCACCAACAAGCCGTGGAGTGGCTCGCAGCAGCCGCGGTGGACCCCCGGGCCTGCAAGCGCGAATGGGAACACGGGGCGAGCGGCGCCGCGCTGCTGCCGGCCGGCCGGTTCTGGGACGTCCTCAGCGTGCCGGAGGAGATCGGCCTGTTCGCCCTGGACGCCCTCCTGCGCCTCCCGCTGCCGATGCCCGGCCCCACGCTCGCCGATTTCGGCGCCCACCGGGTCGGGTTCTTCCTTCCCCCGGACCCGGAGAGCTACTGGGTGGGGCAGGACATCCGCTACTCCGGGAAGGGATCCTGGATCGCGGTGCCCTCGCCCCGCCGGACGACCGGCACGCTGCGCTGGCTGGTTCCGCCCGACGGCCAAGGCGCCCTGCACCTCCCGACCGCCCTGGAAGTGGCGCTCCATCAGGCCGCCGAGATGCTCTCCGCCCTGGTGAACGGGGAACGGGCGCGCCCCGTGGGCAACTCGGTGCGTCCCGGGCCCGCGAGCGATCGCCTCGGCTGAGCAGGCAGGGGGTCGGCCGAGCCGACGCCCGGGCAGAGCCCTTCAGGAGCCGCTCGGCTCCGGACCATCGCTTCGACGCCGTCCGGGACCGGGGAGGCGAACGACGGTGGGGCGAACGGCGGTGAAGGCCGGCCGACGCGTCTCGCGCCGCCGCGGCACCACGCGTCCGCGGGCCCGCCAGTCGGCGACCAGCGCCGCGTAGATCGGCGGGTCCGTCCAGTGGGCGCCGGCGAGTTCGACGGACGGCCGGTCCTGACCCTCGCGGCCCAGGAAGGGCCCCGTTGTGGCGAATGTGCTGTCCATGTCCGTGCAACGGGGCGCGTGCGCCGGTGGTACGCCCTCGCCCGCCAAGGACACCGGATCGAGCGAGCACACACCCCTCGTTCGGGGCCATGTTTTCATCGGACCAGACGATGTATCCGGTCGGCGGCCACGAAGGCCGGCAGGATCATACGCACGGATGCGGTGCCTTGGCCGACTCCGGTGCGGTGGAGCCGGCCAAGGCGGTCGGGTCAGGAGCTGGGGCACTCCTTCCAGGCCAGGTGATAGATCGTGCTGATGTCACCGTCGGTCGAGTCCATGGTCATGAAGCTGGAGCTGCCGGGAGTGGATGTGCCCGCGTTCACGCGGAGTTCGGTGTTGATGTTGAAGTTCCGCTGCACACCGCAGGGCGCCCAGACCAGCTGCGCCCACTCCGTCGTGTCCGTGGCCTGCCAGTTGTCGTCGTAGGGACCTCTGAAGGGATGGGTGATGGAAGCCGTGTTCGGCGAACCCTGGAAGTAGTACGAGGCCTTCTCGGTGCTGGTCGCCCCCGCCTTGAGCGAGGCGAAGCCGCGGTAGTCCGCACTGGCGATGGCGTAGGTGAAGCCACCCGGCACGGCGACGGTCAGGTTGAGCTGGCAGTTCTTGCGGAACGCGGTGGGATCCGCGTTGCCTCCCACCTGGGCGAGATAGTCGCTGTAGGTCACCGTGAACGCGGTGTTGTCCGGGGACACGGCGATGGCGGCGGTGCCCTGGGGACAGCCGGAGCCGTTCACCGTGGCGACCTTGATGACGATCTTGTCCGGGGGCGGGTCGACGATCCCGGTGGACGGGTCGTGCGCGGGGAGTGCGGTGGCGAAGAGAGCGGCGATCGCGCCGCTCAGAAGCATCGCACCAGCCATGGTGCTCCAATCCGTTGCGTCGGTGTTCCTGCGGCGGGCGAACGTGCCCCGCCGCGAACTGGGGGGTGCGGCCTTCACGTACGCGAAGGGCCGTCGCGGACCAGGTGCGTTGGATCAGACATGGATCAGGCATGGATCAGACGTCGAGCGCAGTAGTTCAATGGTCATGCACATGCCAAACACACGACCGCACGAGCCCGGCCCTGTGAAGGAGCTGTGAAGACCGGAGCGGTCGCATCGTATGTACGTCCGGCGGGGGCAGCCAGGGCGAACTCCGGCCATTCCTCGTTGTCTTCCAAGCCACGGGACCTTCTCGTCCGATCCACGGGCCCGTGACGTCGCGCCCATCCGGCCGCGCGCCTTCGACGAACCGGGCAGGCGGGCCGCGCGCGCCGGACCGGACCGGTGGGCTCTCGGCGTACCTCGGCCGTTACGCCGCCCGCGCTCGGGAGGCCGCGCCTGCCGGGTTCGTGATCTTCATCTGATTAGCATTCACAAGCCCCGCGACATCCGTTGCCGGGGCTGCCCTGTGCCATCACCGTGAGGGGATACAGCCATGCCCCCGGGCCGCCAGAGACCGTCGTCACGGCATGCTCCCGAACTGCGTGCGGCCGCGCGCCATCTTGCACGCCGCCGCTTCCTGACCGTCTCCGCGGCGGCCGCCGCGCTCGCCTTCGGCACACATCTGCCCGCCACGGGCGCGGCGAGCTCCGCCGAGCTCGACGCGGCGAGGATCACCGACGACCCCTTCACGCTCGGCATCGCCTCCGGTGACCCGTGGCCCGGCTCCGTACTGCTGTGGACGCGACTCGCGCCCGAGCCGTACCAGGCCGACGGCGGCCTGGCCCAGCAGCGTCTCGTCGTCGAATGGGAGGTGGCCGACGACGAGCGGTTCGGCGCGATCGTCCGGCGCGGCACCGCCATCGCCCACCCCGAGGTCCACCACACCCTGCACGTCGAGGTGGACGGTCTCGACGCCGGTCGCATGTACTACTACCGCTTCAGGGCAGGCACCTGGATCAGCCCGACGGGCCGCACGCGCACCGCTCCCGCCGCCACCGGCCCGGCCTCCGCGCTCACCTTCGCCGCCGTGTCCTGCCAGGCTTACCACGAGGGGTACTTCACCGCTCACCGGCATCTCGCGGACGACGACGTCGACGTGGTCCTCCACCTCGGCGACTACCTCTACGAGTACGCGGTCGACGCCGCCGGGGGCGCCCGGAAGTACACCGACCGTGTCCTGCCCGCCCTCTTCAACCGGGAGACCGTGACGCTGGAGGACTACCGGCTGCGTTACGCCCTCTACCGCAGCGACCCGGACCTGCGGGCCGTCCATGCCATGCACCCGTTCATCGTCACCTGGGACGACCACGAGACCGAGAACAACTACGCGGCCGACAGGGACGAGAACGGCACCCCGCCGGCCACGTTCCTGCTGCGGCGCGCCGCCGCCTACCGGGCCCACTGGGAGAACCAGCCGTTGCGCGCCTCCCAGCTGCCCAACGGGCCCGACGCCCGCGCCCAGCTCTACCGGCGTCTGCGCTGGGGCACCCTGGCGCAGTTCGACGTCCTGGACACCCGCCAGTACCGCTCCGACCAGGCCTACGGCGACCGGCCGCACATCCCCGGCCCGGAGTCGGACGACCCGGCACGCACCATCACCGGCGCCGCCCAGGAACGCTGGCTGATCGACGGATGGCGTACCTCCGACGCGGTGTGGAACGTGATGCCGCAACAGGTCTGCTTCTCCCAGCGGAAGCTGGACCTCAGCCCTGTCGCCAAGGTGTCCATGGACGCCTGGGACGGCTACCGGGCCTCGCGCGAGCGGGTCCTGGCCGGGGCGAAGGCGGCGGGCATCGACAACCTCATGGTGCTCACCGGGGACGTCCACGTCGGGTACGCCTTCGACATCAAGGACGACTTCGGCAACCCCTCGTCCAGGACCCTGGGCACGGAGATCGTCACCCCGTCCATCGCCAGCGGCGGGGACGGCATCGCGAGACCCACGAACTGGGCCACCTACCTGTCCGCCAACCCCCACCTGAAGTTCTACAACGGGCAACGCGGCTACGTCAGGGTGCGACTGACACCACAGGCTGCGCGGACGGACTTCAAGACCGTGTCCGCCGTCACCACGCCCGGGGCTCCGATCACGACCGCCGCTTCCTTCGTCACCGAAGCGGGCGACCAGGGGCTCAAGCCCGCCTGAGCCCGTGCGCGTACGTGCCTGCGCCCGTGACCGCCGGCCCTCATGACTCGGCCCGGCGGCGGACCGCCGCGAGCAGGCGCCGCACGCCCACCGCGTGCCCTCCCGTCCCGAGGACGAGCAACCGGTAGAGGCCGCCTGCCGGGCCGGGGAAGGTGGCCCGGGTCTCGGCGGTCAGCCGGGACCGGCCCGGACCCGCCGGCTCCAGGCGAAAGATCAGCGCGTAGGACGAGAAGCGATGGCGCCCGCCGAGGACCAGCTCGCGCCCCGGGACCGCGGAAGCCACCCGGAACCCGGGGAACGTCGAGCCCTCGGCAAGTGGCCGCGGACCCGACGCCGTGCGGTCCGCGCATCCGACCAGCCGCGCGTAGCGGTTCGCGCCGGGACGCGAGAAGGACCGGTCAAGGGTGTCGCCCAGACTGCGCCACACGTCATCGGCTCCCGCCGCGACGACGGTGGTGTGCTCATCGCGATACGGCAGCGAAGGGATCTGCATCTTGGCCTCCATGGCGTTCCGGACACGGTCGGCCGCCCGGTCGTTCGGCCCACCGACGAGCCGGTCAGCCCTCGAACTCCGTCAGGTCGATCCCGTACATCCGCACGTCGTGCCCGTAGGCCGGGTCCACAGTCGCGCCCTCCGCCTGCATTCCGAGCTTGTCCAGCACGTTCGACGATGCGGTGTCGGCCGTTCGGCACACGGCGACGATCCGGTCGATACCGCGGTCCTGCAGAGCGAACTCGAGTGTGGCGTGGGCCGCCTCCGAGGCATAGCCCTGGCCCCAGAAGACGCGCGCCATCCGCCAGGTGATGGCCACCTGCCCCTCGACCTCGGGCGGGGAATGAGGAACGTAGAGTCCGACCGCCCCGGCCAGCTCCCCCGATCCGAGGAGTTCGACGGCGAAGACCCCGAAGCCCTCCTCGTCCCACTCCTCCTCCCAGGCCTCGATGTCCTCGGCGGTCTGTTCCAGGGAGCGGGGCGTGCCATCGCCGATCCATCGCATCACCGTCGGGTCGGCGTGGATCTCGGAGAGGGGTACGAGGTCGTCGTCCTGCCAGCGGCGCAGCAGAAGACGGGGGGTACGGATGTCGTTCATGCCCCCATCATCGCGTGAGCCAGACGACAAGAACGACCACGACCACGGCAAGGACGATCGCCGCCGGAAGAGCACGCTTGAGTACGGCACCGCGTGCGACGCTCATCAGGTCCAGGGGCTGCGGTGCGGCCGCGGCCGGCGTACGGGAAACAGCGGGTGCTTCCGCGGGGCGGACGCCGTTCGAGGCGGGGGCGGCCTGGGCGGCTGACGCGGCCGGCGCGGGTGGAGAGGCCGGCGCGGGTGGAGAGGCCGGCGCGGGTGGAGCGGTCTCCCTCGCCGGTTCGGGGGGAGGGGCGCTGTCCACCGTGGCACCTGCGGTCGGTGGGACCGGTTTCTGCGCCCGCTCCTGCTCCTTCTCCGTCGCGAGTTGCCCTTCAAGGTTGTCGACGAACTGGGCCAGCAGTTTCCCGCTGACCTCCTCGATCACTCCTCGGCCGAACTGCGCGATCCTGCCGGTGATGGTGAGGTGGGTGTCCACCGTCACCCGCGTTCCGTCGCCGTCCGGAACGAGCCGGGCGGTGACGCGGGCGTCGGCGTTTCCCTGGCCGCGGGTGTCGCGGCCCCGCGCGTGGAGTACGGCCGTACGCGCTTCGTCGTCCTTCTCCTCGAAGGAGACGACGCCCTTGTACTGGACGGTCATGGGGCCGACCTTCACCTTGACGATGCCGTTGTAGGTGTCGCCGTCCGCGCCGGTGAGCTGGGCCCCGGGCATGCAGGGGGCGATCCGCTCCACGTCGGTCAGCAGGGACCAGGCCTGGTCGGGAGGCAGGTTCACTCGGAACTCGTTCGTGAAGTCCATGACGGACACACGATGCGCGCGGGCGGCCGGGCCGTCAATGAGCTCTTCAGGGTTTGCTTAAGACGCCGCGCCCAGGACACCGGAACCCGTGATCCACCGGCGCCCCGAGTCCCGTCAGCTCCAGATCGTGACGTGGACCGGTGGTCGGAACTCGTTCATCGGAACGCCCTTGGACCGGGTCAGCACCGCCTGTGTCGCGGCCGGTGTCGTGACGAAGCGGCACAGCGCGGCGGCGGTCGTCGAGCGGCGTTCACCGGTGAGCGCGCTCGCGTACAGCATGCCGCCGAGCCGGGCGCCGGAGACGTCGAGCACGGCCAGTGACCCGCGGCGCAGTTCGTCGCGTACGACATGGAGGAAGGCGATGGACAGCCCTGCCCCGCCGGCCACCGCGTTGAGAGAGGCCGTGACGCTGGGGAAGGCCTTGGCCTCGGCGGCTTCGACCCCGATGTGGGAGAGGAAGGTCCCGGACAGGGTGTCCGGGTCCAGTCCGGCAGGGCCCAGCAGCCATGGCTCGTGGGCGAGTTGGGCGGGTGCCAGCCGCTTCCGGTGCCCGAGCGGGTGGTCCGGCGCCGCGACGACGACCAGTTGGAAGCGCAGGAAGGGGATCGACTCGATGCCCGGTTCAGGGCGCGACGCCGGGCCGATCGTGACATCGGCACGGCGGTCGCGGAGCAGGTCGCCGAAGACCGCCACCGGCACGGCGAGGGTGTCGACGTCCAGGTCGGGCTGTCGCCGCCCGAAGGCCGCGAGCAGCGCGGGGAGTACCTGTTCGGCGCCGGCCTCGGTGGACGCCACCCGCAGTTGGGCGGTTCCCGAGCCGGCCTGGCGGACCCGGTGGCGGGTCTCCTCGGCGAGGCCGACGATCTCTGCGGCTCCCGCGGCGAGGCGTCTGCCGCCCGGGGTGAGGCTGATCCCGCCGGCGGCCCGGATGAAGAGCAGGTCACCGAGTTCACGGCGGAGCGCGGCGACCGCGCCGGAGACCGCCGCCTCGGTGACGCCGAGCGACTCCGCGGCGCCCTTGACCGAGCCCAGACGGGCCACCGTGACGAATGCGCGGAGCTGAGTCAGCGTCATGTCCGCCATTACAACGGCTGTTCGACCGGTAGGACCCCTTCCGTTGCCCAGGTCTCTTAAGCATTCGCTTGAGTCGCCGTTGACCACCTCATCCCTTCGCGCAATTGTTCCCCCCGGACCGCCGGAAACCGGCCAGGTCCTCAATCGACGGACGGCTACCCCGCGCGCTGCCTCGCCCGGGCGTGCCGGGCGGGTCCGGTCCGGGAGGGAGCGTGCCGTGCAGGTACCCGCTTCGTTCGACTACCAGCGAGCCGAGAGCGTGGACGAGGCGCTGGAACTGCTGCGGCGCTACGGCGAGGAGGCCCGGGTCGTGGCCGGCGGACACAGTCTGCTGCCGATGATGAAGCTGCGGCTGGCCGCCCCCGAGGTCCTCGTCGACATCAACGACCTCCACGAACTCGACCACATCGCCCTGGTCGGCGACGAACTGCGCGTCGGCGCCCTCACCCGGCACCGCACGCTGCTGGAGTCGGAGCTGGTCGGCCGGTACTTTCCCATCGTCCACGACGCGGAGAAGGTGATCGCCGACCCGCCGGTCCGCAACCGGGGCACGATCGGCGGCTCCCTCTGCCAGGCCGATCCGTCGGAGGACCTCTCAGCGGTGTGCGGCGCGCTGCACGCCCGTGCCGTCATCCGCGGGACGGGCGGCGAACGGATCGTCTCCATGGCCGACTTCCACCAGGGCCCGTACGAAACGGCCGTGGGCGTCGGCGAGATGCTGACCGAGGTGCGGCTGCCGGTCCTGCCGGGCGCGGGCAGCGCGTACGAGAAGGTCGAGCGCAAGGCCGGGGACTGGGCCGTCGCGGCGGCCGGGGTCGCCCTGACGCTGCGCGCCGGGCGGATCGCCGACGCGGGCGTGGGTCTGGCGGCGGTCGGCGCCGGGGCGCTGAACCTCCACGCGGTCCAGACGCTGCTGAACGGCAGCGAACCGTCCGAGGCGCTGTACGAGGAGGCGGGCCGGGTGGCGTCCGAGAGCTGTTCGCCGGTCACCGACGGCCGGGGCAGCGCCGAGTACAAACGGCATCTGGCCGGCGAACTCACCCGGCGGGCGCTGCGACGGGCGGTCGCCCGGGCCGGGCGGCCCAACGGGTCCACGGCAAGGGAGGCGTGAGGCGCATGCGGATCACCGTCAACGTCAACGGCGACGACCACACCCGGGAGGTCGAGCCCCGGCATCTGCTCGTGCGCTTCCTCCGCGACGACCTGGAACTGACCGGCACCCACTGGGGCTGCGACACCAGCAACTGCGGAACGTGCGTGGTGCTGATGGACGGGGAGCCCGTCAAGAGCTGTACGGTCCTGGCGGTCATGGCGGCCGGTCACGAGATCCGTACGGTCGAGGACCTGGCGGACGGAGACCAACTGGACCCCGTTCAGCAGGGGTTCATCGAGCAGCACGGTCTGCAGTGCGGGTTCTGCACCCCGGGGATGATGCTCACCGGCCGGGCGCTCCTCGACCGCAACCCGGATCCGTCCGAGCAGGAGATCCGCGAGGCCATCTCCGGCCAGCTGTGCCGGTGCACCGGCTATCTGAACATCGTCAAGTCCATCCAGTGGGCGGCGAGGAACCGGGCCGAGGCCGACGGAGTCACGGAGACCGCGGGGAGCCAGACATGACCGCCATCGACGAACCCCCAGTCGCCCCCGTCGCCCCCGCGCCGGACGAACGGCCCATCGGCTTCGGCCGGATGAAACGCAAGGAGGACCCCCGCTTCGTACGCGGCAAGGGCCGCTACGTCGACGACATCCACCTGCCCGGCATGCTGCACGGCGCTGTGCTCCGCAGCCCGTTCGCGCACGCGCGCATCGTCTCCATCGACACCTCGGCCGCCGAGGCCCACCCCAAGGTCAAGGCGGTCATCACCGGCGAGACGCTCGCGGGCCTCGGCCTCGCATGGATGCCGACGCTGTCGATGGACACACAGGCCGTGCTCGCCACCGACAAGGTGCGCTTCCAGGGGCAGGAGGTCGCGTTCGTCGTCGCCGAGGACCACTACGCGGCGCGTGACGCCATCGAGTTGATCGACGTCGAGTACGAACCGCTGGACCCGGTGGTCAACGCCCGGCATGCCCTCGACCTCGACGCGCCCGTCATCCGGGACGACCTGGAAGGGCGCACGGACAACCACATCTTCGACTGGGAGGCCGGTGACAGCGCGGCCACCGACGAGGTGTTCGCGCGGGCCGACGTCGTGGTCGAGCAGACCATGCTCTACCCACGGGTCCACCCCGCCCCGCTTGAGACCTGCGGGGCGGTCGCCGCCATGGACCCGGTCGACGGAAAGCTCACCCTCTACTGCACCACTCAGGCCCCGCACGCACACCGCACCCTGTACGCGATGGTGGCCGGTATCCCCGAACACAAGATCCGGGTCGTCTCCCCCGACATCGGGGGCGGTTTCGGCAACAAGGTCGGCATCTACCCGGGCTACGTGTGCGCGGTCGTCGGCTCGATCGTCACCGGGCGGCCCGTGAAGTGGATGGAGGACCGCTCCGAGAACCTCATGAGCACCTCCTTCGCCCGCGACTACCACATGACCGGCGAGATCGCCGCGACGCGGGACGGGAGGATCCTGGGCGTGCGGGTCAAGGTCCTCGCCGATCACGGCGCGTTCAACTCCACCGCGCAGCCCACCAAGTACCCGGCCGGCTTCTTCCACATCTTCACCGGCTCGTACGACATCGAGGCCGCGCACTGCTCGGTCACCGGCGTCTACACCAACAAGGCGCCGGGCGGGGTCGCGTACGCCTGCTCCTTCCGGGTCACCGAGGCGGTGTATCTGATCGAGCGGATGGTGGACTGCCTGGCGGCCGAACTCCACGCCGATCCGGCCGAGTTGAGGATGCGCAACCTGCTGCGGCCCGAGCAGTTCCCCTACGAGAACAAGACGGGCTGGACGTACGACTCCGGCGACTACCCCGCCTGTCTGCGCAAGGCACTGGACCTGGCCGGGTACGAGGAACTGCGCAAGGAGCAGAGCGAGAAGCGGGCCCGGGGCGAACTCATGGGCATCGGGCTGTCGTTCTTCACCGAGACGGTCGGCGCCGGGCCGCGCAAGCACATGGACATCCTCGGCCTCGGCATGGCCGACGGCTGCGAGCTGCGCGTGCATCCGACCGGCAAGGCGGTCGTCCGGCTGAGCGTACAGACGCAGGGGCAGGGCCACGAGACGACGTTCGCGCAGATCGTCGCCGAGGAACTGGGCATCCCGCCCGAGGACATCGACGTCGTGCACGGCGACACCGACCAGACACCGTTCGGGCTCGGCACGTACGGCAGTCGCTCAACTCCCGTGTCAGGAGCGGCTGCTGCCGTGGTCGCGCGCAAAGTGCGCGACAAGGCGCGGATCGTCGCCGGCGCCATGCTGGAGGTCTCTCCGGACGACCTCGAATGGACCAAGGGCCGCTGGTCGGTCGCGGGCGACCCCGCGATGACAAAGACGATCCAGGAGATCGCGCTCGCCGCGCACGGCTCACTGGAGCTGCCGGAGGGGGTGGAGGGGCACTTGGAGGCGACGACCGTCTACAACCCGCCCAACCTCACCTACCCGTTCGGCGCGTACGTCTGCGTGGTCGACGTCGATTCCGGCACGGGCACGGTGAAGGTGCGGCGCTTCATCGCGGTGGACGACTGCGGGACCCGTATCAACCCGATGATCATCGAGGGGCAGGTGCACGGCGGGCTGGCCGACGGCGTCGGCATGGCGCTGATGGAGTTGATCAGCTTCGACGAGGACGGCAACTGTCTGTCCGGGTCCTTCATGGACTACCTGTTGCCGACCGCGCTGGAGGTCCCGGCCTGGGAGCTGGACCACACCGTCACGCCCTCCCCGCACCACCCGATCGGCGCGAAGGGCATCGGCGAGTCCGCGACGGTCGGTTCACCGCCGGCCGTCGTCAACGCGGTCCTCGACGCGATCGGCGTCCGCCACGCCGACATGCCGCTGACCCCGAGCCGGGTGTGGCAGGCGCTGCAGCGGGGCGAGGTGGAGGCACCGCAATGAGCCCCACCGCACCCCCACTTGAGGCGCGCATGGCCGAACTGACGGGACGCCACGTGCCGTTCGTGAAGGCCACCGTGGTGCGCGCCCGCCGTCCCGCGAGTGCGCGGCCGGGCGACACCGCGCTGGTCCTCGCGGACGGCCGGGTCGAGGGCTTCGTCGGAGGCGCCTGCGCGGAGGCCACCGTACGGGTGCAGGCGCTGCGGACATTGCGCAGCGGGGAGTCGCTCCTGCTGCGGATCTCGCCGGAGGAGACGGCGGACGGCACCGGGGAACCCATCGTGGAGGAGGGCGCGGTGAGCGTCGCCAATCCCTGCCTGTCCGGCGGTGAGTTGGAGATCTTCCTGGAACCGCTGCGGCCCGCGCCGCGTGTGGTGGTCCTGGGCGAGTCCCCCATCGCCCGCGCGTTGCTCGCCTTCGGAGCGGTGCTCGGTTACGAGATCACGGAGGCGTCGGGCGTCGACGGGATCACGCCGGAGGACCTGGCCGGCACCCAGGCTCTCGTCGTCGCCTCACATGGCCGGGACGAGGAACCGGTGCTCGTCTCGGCCGCTCGCGCGGGGGTGCCGTACATCGGGCTCGTGGCCAGCCCCAGGCGTGGGGCGGCGGTGCTGGACGGGCTGGCACTCGACGACGATCAGCGCGCGCGGATCCACACACCGGCGGGTCTGTGGATCGGTGCCCGCACACCGGGCGAGATCGCGGTGTCGATCCTCGCGGAGGTGATTCGGACGGTGAGAGGGCTCTCCGTGGAAGCGGAGGTGAGGGTGGAGGCGGCTCCGGAGATCGGCTCGGTGACCGCCGTCGACCCTGTCTGCGGGATGACGGTCTCCGTCGCAGACAGCATCCCGTACTCCGACGAGGGCGACGACGAGCGCCGCTGGTTCTGCTGCGCCGGTTGTCGTGCCGCGTACGAGAAGGAACCCGCCCGCTACGCGAAGGCCGACGCCTCGTGAGCGAGTACGTCGAGCGCTGTCTGCCGGGCGTGGAGAGTCTGCGCGCCGCGCTGGACTCGCTGGGCTATCTCGCCGACGACGGTCTGGCCACCGCGCTCTTCCTCGCCCTGCGCCTGCCCCAGCCGCTGCTCCTGGAGGGCGAGGCGGGCGTCGGAAAGACCGAGGCGGCCAAGGCGGTGGCCGCGATCCTGGGCAGCCCGCTGATCCGGCTGCAGTGCTACGACGGCCTGGACGCGGCCGAGGCACTGTACGAGTGGAACTATCCGCGCCAACTGCTCGGCATCCGCCTGGCCGAGTCCCGGTACGAACAGCTCAGTGAGGCCGATCTGTTCAGCGAGGAGTACCTGCTGCGGCGGCCCGTGCTCGCGGCGCTCACCCACCCCGGCCCCGCCCCCGCCGTGCTGCTCATCGACGAGATCGACCGCGCCGACGACGACTTCGAGGCGTTCCTGCTCGAAGTGCTGGCGGAGGCCGCGGTGACCATCCCGGAGATCGGCACCATCCGGGCCGCCGTGCCGCCGGTCGTGCTGCTCACCTCCAACCGCACCCGCGATCTCCATGACGCACTCAAACGCCGGTGCCTCTACCACTGGATCGACTATCCGGACACGGAGCGGATCGTCGAGATCGTGCGCCGCCGGGTTCCCGGGACGTCGAGGGAACTGGCGGTCGCGGTGTCTGCGGCCGTACGGCGGCTGCGTGCGCTGGAGGTCCAGAAGGCGCCGGGCGTGGCCGAGACCATCGACTGGATCGCCGCGCTGAACCTGCTCGGCGTGCCCCGTCTCGACGCCGGTGTCGCCGGGCGCACGCTCGGCTCCCTGCTGAAGTACCGCGAGGACCAGGAGCTGGTGCGGGAGCGAGGTCTGGACTGGCTGGTCGCGGACCGACAGCCGTGACCGCGACGGCGGTTCCGCTGTTCGACCGGGCCGAGTTCGCGGGCCGGCTCGGCGCGGAACTGCGGCACGCAGGGGTGGCGGTGACTCCGGAGCGGTCGGTGCGGTTCCTCCAGGCGCTGGGGCTGCTGCCGCCGGTGGACCGTACGGCGCTGTACTGGGCGGCGCGGCTTTCGTTCGTGACGGATCGCGAGCAGATCGAGCCGTTCGAGAGGGTCTTCGACGCGGTGTTCGCGGGCGGTCCCCGCTCGGCGACAGTCCGCAGAACCGGTGGCGTATCCGGGCCTGCGCCCGGCACCGAACACGCCCCCGGGCGGCTCCCCCAGCTCTCCGGAACCGGCCCGGACCCCACCCGCACTCCCCTGCCGAGCGGCGCCTTCGGCGAGGCATCGGACCGCGACCGTACGCAGACCCCGGACACGGACCGGCGGACCATGGAAGCTCCGACGGCGGGCAGTGCGGCCGAAGTCGTCGCCCACAAGGACTTCGCCGCCCTCGACCCCGGCGAACTGGCCGAACTCAACCGGCTCCTCGCCCTGTTGACGCTCAAGGCACCGCTGCGCCGCGGCCGCCGTCAGGAGACCCACCGTCGGGGCCGCCGCATCGACCTGCGCCGAACCTTGCGCACCGGGCAGCGAACCGGCGGCGAGGCTGTACTGCTGGCCCGCAGCCGCCACCGTCTGCGGCGGCGACGGCTGGTGCTGCTGTGCGACATCTCCCGCTCGATGGAGCCGTACACACGTGCGTACCTCCGTCTCTTCCCGCGAGCGGCGTCCGGTGCGGCGGCCGAGGCGTTCGTCTTCGCCACCCACCTCACCCGGCTGACCCCCGTCCTGCGGCACACCGGCCCGTCCGGCGTGGACGCCGCCCTGCGCCGAGCGGGCGCCGCCGCGTCCGACTGGTCGGGCGGCACCCGCATCGGCCACGCACTGGCCGAGTTCAACAACCGCTTCGGCCGCCGGGGCATGGCACGCGGCGCCGTAGTGGTGATCTTCTCCGACGGCTGGGAGGGCGAGGACCCCGACGCCGTCGGCCGCGAGATGGCCCGCCTCGCACGCCTCGCCCACCGCATCGTCTGGGTCAACCCCCGCAGAGCGGCCCCCGGCTACGCCCCACGCACCGCCGGCATGACCGCCGCACTCCCCCACTGCGACGCGTTCGTGAGCGGCCACAGCCTGGCGGCTCTCATGGAGGTGGTGGAGGCGATCGCGGGCGACGGAGAGGCCGTGCGGCAGCGCGGCGACCACGGCCAAAAGTGAGCGGAAAGTCGGCAGATTACGCCTGGTGATGGTGTGTAGTGTTCCGTCGCGTGCTGGCTGAACAACGACACCAACTCATCCTGCGGGCCCTGCGTTCCGGCGGCCCCGCCTCCGTGACCGACCTCTCCGAACAGCTGGACGTGAGTGCGGCGACCGTCCGCCGTGACCTCCTCAAGCTGGCAGGGGACGGGCTGCTCAGCCGCGTGCACGGCGGAGCGGTCATCGAGGAGGACCGTCCGCCGTTCGACGAGGCCGCCGAGGTCCAGGTGGCCGAGAAGGACGCGATAGCCGCCCGCGCGGCCGAACTGATCGAGGACGGCCAGTCGGTCATCCTCGACAGCGGCACGACCGTCCACCGGCTGGCACGCCGACTGCACGGGCGCCGGCTCACCGTGATCACCAACAGTCTCGCCGTGTACGAAGAACTCACCGCGGACGAGAACATCGCCCTGATGCTGCTCGGCGGCATGGTCATACGTGAGTCACGCATGCTGGACGGCTTCATGGCCGAGGACAACCTCCGCCAGGTGCACGCCGACTGGGCCTTCATGGGCGCCTGCGGCGTACGCTCCGGCGGCCAGGTCATGGACACCACCGTCGCCGAGGTGCCTGCCAGGCGCGCCATGATCGCCGCCGGTGACAAGGTGGCGCTGCTGGCTGACCGGAGCAAGTTCCCCGGCACCGGCATGGTGAAGATCTGTGGGCCGGAGGACCTGGACCTGCTCATCACCACCGCCTCGGCGGACGATGCGACCTGCACGGCTCTGCACGAGGACGGCGTGAGAGTGATCACGACACCTCCGACGACGGTCGACGGCTGGGCCGAGGTCGGCGTCTAGGCTGACGTCCGAGGCACTGTGTGCCCGGCCCGAGCCCCGCGTTCGACGCCCCGTGTTCGGCAAGGAGGCAGTCATGAACTCCCCCGGCAACAGTTCACAGAACGTCCCGGTACTGCGTCACCCGCCTGCCCCCGCCGACAGCCTCCTGTGGGAACCCGGCGAGCGTTGGGTGCGCGGGATGAAGGGTGATGTCACCGTTGTCGACAGTCGGCGGCCGGTCCTGGTGTGGGAGCCCGGTCGGCCGGTGCCGTTGTACGCGTTTCCGCGTGAGGACGTGCGTACGGATCTGTTGCGGGAGACGGAGAAGTCCGCCGGGCGGCCGCACGCCGGGACGACGCGCTTCTACGACCTCGACATCGGCGGTGAGACCATTGCCGGCGCGGCCTGGACGTATCCCGGCGAGGAGTTGGGCTCGTACATCTCGTTCGAGTGGTTCGGGCGGGAGGTGCTCGACCACTGGTACGAGGAGGACGAGGAGATCTTCGTCCATCCGCGTGACCCGCACAAACGGGTGGACGCGCTGCCCAGTTCGCGGCATGTCCAGGTCGAGATCGACGGCACGTTCGTCGCGGACACCCGCGCGCCGGTCCTCCTCTTCGAGACCGGTCTGCCCGTGCGGTACTACATCCCGCGCGAGGACGTACGCCTCGATCTGTTCACGCCCAGCGACCTCACGACCCGGTGCCCCTACAAGGGCGTGGCGACCGAATACTGGTCGTGGCCCGGTGGAGACGTACCGCCGAACATCGCGTGGAGCTATCCCGACCCCCTCTCGGCCGTGGGTGTGGTCAAGGACCGTGTGGCCTTCTTCAACGAGGCCGTCGACATCACGGTCGACGGGGAGCGGCTGGAGCGCCCGGTCACCGAGTTCATCAAGTCTCGGAATTGATCGAACCTCGGCAGTGATGAGGACGGCCGGAGGCCGGGTCGTCGTCAGCCCGTATCGGGTGTCGGGTCTCCTGGGGCGATCAGGCCGGTCTCGTAGGCGAGCACGACCGCCTGGACGCGGTCGCGGAGGTCCAGCTTCGACAGGATGCGGCCTATGTGCGTCTTGACCGTGGTGGGGCTGAGGAACAGGCGGTCCGCGAGTTCGGCGTTGCTGAGGCCCGTCGCGAGCAGCCGGAGTACCTCGAGTTCGCGTGGGGTGAGGCCGGACAGGTCGCGGTGGAGGGCCGGCGGCCGGGGCTCCTCGCGGTGGGCGAAGCGTTCGATCAGCCGGCGGGTGATGGTGGGCGCGAGGAGCGCGTCACCGGACCGCACCAGGCGGACGGCGGCCACGAGGTGCTCGGGGGTGACGTCCTTGAGCAGGAAGCCGCTGGCGCCGGCGGTGAGTGCGGCGTAGACGTAGTGGTCGAGGTCGTACGTGGTGAGGATGATGACCCGGGTGTCGCCCGGGCCTTCGTCCCCGAGGATCCGCCGGGTCGCCTCGATCCCGTCCATCCGCGGCATCCGGATGTCCATGAGCACGACGTCGGGCCGGGTGCGCCGGACGGCGGCGACCGCCTCGGCCCCGTCTGCCGCTTCCGCGGTCACCTCGATGCCGTCGGCGGCGAGGATCATTCCGAACCCCGTACGGACCAGGGCCTGGTCGTCCGCGATGACGGCACGCAGGGACGGCCCGTTCACGCGGTCCGCCACGGGACGCGGGCTCTGATCCGGTACCCGCCGGCGAGGGTCGGTCCGGCCGTCAGTTCACCGCCGTAGACCGACAGCCGCTCACGCAGCCCGATCAGTCCGCGGCCGTTGCCACTGCCGGTGCCAACTCCTGCGCCTGTGCCGTTGGGGCCCGTCGACAGGGCGTCGTGGGCGGCTCCGGTGTCCGTGACCTCGATCTCCAGACAGTCGTCGGTGTGGCCGACCGTGACGGAGGCATCGGCGCCGGGCGCGTGCTTGATCGTGTTGGTCAGTGCCTCCTGCACCACGCGGTACGCCGCGAGGTCCACCCCGGGCGGCAGCGGCTCCGGCGGCAGGGACACCGCGATGGCGACCGGTGTCCCTGCGGCACGTACCCGGTCGATCAGGGCGTCGAGGTGCCCCAGACCGGGCTGTGGTTCAAGCCCGTCGGCAGGGCTGTCGGGGCGGCCGGTGTCCGGGGCGGCGAGCAGCCCCATCACATGCCGGAGTTCGGACATCGCGGCCCGGCCCCCGGCCTCGACCGCCAGCAGCGCCTCTTTCGACCGCTCGGGCGCCGTGTCCATCACTTTGCGGGCCGCGCCCGCCTGGATCACCATCACGCTGACATTGTGGGTCACGACGTCGTGCAACTCCGCTGCTATGCGGGCGCGTTCCTCCTCGACGGCCCGGCGCATGGCCTCCTCCTGGGCCCGTTGCAGTTGGGTGAACCGGTCCCGGCTGGCGCTGAGCCGCCGGCCGCCGACGCGGACGAGCCCGGCCAGTACCCCGGCGACCAGCAGGACGACCGCGGGGCTCGACCAGCCCGGGAGCACGGGGTCCGTCTCCCGGAACGCGAATCCGGCGAGCACGGCCGCCGCCACCATTCCAGCCAGCGCCCGCACTTGGTAGCGGCTGTACATGACGGCGCTGTAGGCGCCGATGACGCACGTCAGTACGTTGATCCAGGAGGCATCGTCGCCGATGGGCAGCGCCGCGCCCATCACGATCCCGAACGTGACCAGCGGATACCGCCGCCTGGCCACGAGAGGCAGCGCCGACAGGATGACCAACGGCCACGGCACGGTGCGGGGCTCCGGCACCACAACTCCCACGCCGGGTACGGGCGGTCGTGGTGGGAGCAGCGGGACCGGGGGCACCTCGGTCCGGTGGTCGATACGCTGCTCGCTCCGTTGCTCGCTTTTGGCCGAGACGCGGGCCGGCCCGTCGCCGGGAAACTGCGCCGCCACGATCAACGCGACGACGGTCAGCACGATCGCCAGCACCACGTCGGCGCGTACCGCCCACCGCGACAGCGGGGCGGGCTTCTCCTCCGGCCGTAGCGCGTCACGCAGTTGCCGGAGCCTGTCGCGGCGGTCCTCCGTCTCCATCGGCTCATTGTGTGGCTCCCAGCCCAGGTCCGCGTCCGTCTGCGCGACCAGAGTCCTGTCCCGCAGGTGCACGTCGCAGGGATGACCTCGCGGCCGGGTCCTTCGCGGGGAGGTCCTGATGTCGGTGCCGCGGCCGACGCGCCACAACACCCCGCGCTCCTAGGTTCGCTGAGCCCGGCAACGTCCCTCGTGAACCGGCCCCGACCCGACCGAGCCAGACCCAGTACGACCAACCCGGCCCGACAGTCCGACCCGCTCAACGCAACCCGGCCCGACCACCCCAACCGAAGCGAACCGATGCCACCCGAAGGACGGTCGACTCCCATGACTCAGGTGATCCAACTGGAGGGCGTGGCCAAGCGCTATGACAGCGTCGGCACGCCCGCGCTGGGACCTCTCACGCTCTCCGTCGAGAAGGGCGAGGCCCTTGCCGTGACGGGCCCCTCGGGCAGCGGCAAGTCCACGCTGCTGAACCTCGTCGCAGGCCTGGACAAGCCGACCGAGGGCACCGTCTCCGTGGGCGGCCGGCAGCTGAACGCTCTCAACGAGCACGCGCTGGCCCGGTTCCGCCGCGAGCAGATCGGCATGGTGTTCCAGTTCTTCAATCTGCTCGACGACCTCACCGTCGCCGACAACATCCAGCTCCCCGCCCAACTCACCGGCACCGCACGGCGCAAGACGGCGGCCCGTGCCGACGAACTCATGGAGGTGCTCGGCATCCAGAAGCACGCCCGCGCCTACCCGGGCCGGCTCTCGGGCGGCGAACGCCAACGTGTCGCGGTCGCCCGGGCCCTGGTCAACCGGCCCGCGCTGCTGCTCGCCGACGAGCCGACCGGCGCCCTCGACACCGCCTCGGGCCAGGACGTACGGGAGCTGCTCGTCGATCTGCACCGCGGCGGGCAGACCATCGTGCTGGTCACGCACGACCTCGCGCTCGCCGAGGCGTGCGCGAGCCGGACGATCCATCTGGTCGACGGTCACCTCGCCCTCGACACGCGGGCGGAGGCGGTCCGATGACCCGCTTCGGGGGCGGTGCGCTCGGCCGGGTCATACGTTCCGGTGTGGGGCGGCGCCGGGTGCAGACCGTGGTGATCGCGGTGGCCACGATGATGGCCGTGGCCTCGGCGGTGGTCGCCGGGTCGCTCATCGTCGCCGCGAACGCGCCCTTCGACCACGCCTTCGCGAAGCAGCAAGGCGCTCATCTGACGGCCCAGTTCGATCCGGACAAGGCGAGCGCGGCGCAGCTCACAGCCACCCGAGAGCAGACGAGTGTCACCGCGAGCGCGGGGCCGTATCCCTCCACGACGATCCAGCCGGAGGACTCGGCGGGCCGGCGTATGCCGACGCTGACGCTCGTCGGACGGTCCGGTCCGAAGGCAGACGTGGACGATCTGGATCTCAAGTCCGGTCGGTGGGCGGCGAAAACGGGGGAGATCGTGCTCAACGCGTCGTTCTCCGGCCCCGCCCTGGAGCTCGGCTCCACTCTCAAGACCTCGGCCGGGGAAGGCAGTTCGACCCTGACGGTCGTCGGTTTCGCCCTGTCGGTGAGCAAGACCGCCGACGCCTGGGCGACCCCCGCGCAGACCAAGGCTCTTACGTCGGCGGACCACCCGCTCACCAGCCAGATGCTCTACCGCTTCGACTCGGCCGGGACGGACAAACAGATCACCGACGGCCGGAAGAAGCTCGCCGCGGCCGTGCCGTCCGGTGCCCTGCTGGGCAGCCAGTCCTATCTGGAGACCAAGCGCGCCGCCGACCAGGGCGCCGCCCCGACCATCCCCTTCCTCATCGCCTTCGGCGTCCTCGGCATCGTGATGTCGGTGATCATCGTCGGCAGTGTGACCAGCGGGGCGGTCGGCTCCAGTCTGCGCAGGATCGGCATCCTCAAGGCCATCGGCTTCACACCACGTGAGGTCGTACGCGCCTATGTGGCCCAGGCTCTGATCCCCGCCGCCGTCGGTATCGCGCTGGGCGTCGTGCTGGGAAACCTGCTGGCCGTGCCGCTCCTCGACGACACCGAGCAGGCGTACGGCACCGCCTCGCTGACGGTGGCCTGGTGGGTGGACGTCGTGGTGCCGGTCGCCGCGCTGGCGGTCGTCGGGATCGCCGCGCTGGTTCCCGCGCTGCGGGCCGGGCGGCTGCGTACGGTCGAGGCCATCGCGGTGGGCCGGGCACCGCGGACCGGTCGCGGCCAGTGGGCGCACCGGATGGCGGGGCGATTGCCGTTGCCGAGGGCGGTGACGTACGGCCTCGCGAGCCCCTTCGCGCACCCGGTCCGCACGGTCGCGATGCTGCTCGCGGTGGCCTTCGGTACGGTCGCGGCGACCTTCGCGGTGGGACTGACCGCGTCCCTCACGGCGGTCGGCGAGGCGCAGGATCCCGAGGACCGTGCCGCGGTCACCGTGTTCGCCGACGGACCGTCCAGCGGACCGGTGCCCCCGTCGGCCGAGGGCAATCCCGGAACCCCGGCCGAGGGCAACTCCGAGGCCCCGCCCGCCGATCCGGCACGGATACGCGCCGCAGTCGAGGCGCAGGAAGGCACCGCTTCGTACTACGCCACGACCCAGGAGGACGTCACCGTGGCCGGGGTCACCGGTTCGGTCACGATCAGCCTCTATCAGGGAGATTCCCGCTCCGGCAGTTACGAGATGATCTCCGGGCACTGGATCGACGGTGCGGGGCAGGTCGTGGTGGCCACGGGCTTCCTGGAACGGACCGGGAGCAAGATCGGTGACACGGTCCGGGTGACCCACCAGGGAGAGATCCGGACCCTGCGGATCGTCGGCGAGGCCTTCGACACGGAGGACGACGGCATGCAACTCCACGCGGGCATCGCCGACTTCCCCGCCGCCGAACCCCGTACGTTCCTCGTCGAGGTGGGACCGGGCGTCTCTCCCGCCGCCTACGCCGAGAAGCTCGCCGAGGTGGTGCGGCCGCTGGGCGGTGACGCCATGGCCAACTCCCCTTCGGAACAGGACAACTTCGTCCTCATACTGCAGTCGATGGCGGCCCTGCTCACCCTCATGCTGGTCTCCGTCGCCGGCCTCGGTGTGCTCAACTCCGTTGTCATCGACACCCGGGAGCGTGTCCACGACCTCGGCGTCTGCAAGGCGCTGGGCATGTCGCCGCGGCAGACCGTGGGCCTCGTACTCGCCTCGGTGGCCGGGATCGGGATGCTCGGCGGTCTGGTCGGCGTGCCCGCCGGGTTCGCGCTGCACGGCATCGTGCTGCCGGTGATGGGGCATGCCGCGGGCACCGATCTGCCGCCCTCGGTCCTCGATGTGTACGGGCCTTGGCAGTTGGTGTTGCTGGGCCTGGGCGGGATCGCGATCGCGATGCTGGGCGCCCTGCTCCCGGCGGGCTGGGCGGCCAAGGCCCGTACGGCTGTGGCTCTGCGTACGGAGTAGCGGTCGTCGGCGTCCTGGGAGTGCGGCCACGAAGCGGAGGGGTGACCCGGCGTCTTCGGCACGCCGGGCCACCTCAGCCCTCCTCCGAACTCCGAGTCAGCAGCAACGGCTCTGCGGATGGTCCTCCCGGTGCCGGGCTCGCAGTGCCTGGTACTCGCGTGGTGTCGGCACCGGGGCGAGCGGGTGATGACGCAGATGGCGCTCGCGGTAGCGGTCGTACTCCGCCTCCCCCGTCAGCTCGCGCAGGTACCAGCGCACGGCCCGTGCCCACCGCCGGACGCTCATGTCCGGGCTCCCGCCAGCGGTTCGGCGGACTGCTCCGGAAGGTCGATGCGGGATTCGACGTACGGCGTCTCGGTCGTCGGAAGCGGAACGGGGGACCGTACGGCGTGCACGCACACGACGGCCGCGTTGACGATCACCACGGCGACCAGGAGCAGGAACAGGGCGATCAGGACGCCGTCGACCGTGGAGTTGGTGACCACGGTGTGCATGTCGTCGAGGGTCTTGGCGGGCGGCAGTACCTGACCGGCGTCGATGCCGTCGGCGTACCGCTCGCGCTGGGCGAAGAAGCCGACGCGCGGGTCGGCGGAGAAGATCTTCTGCCAGCCGGCGGTGAAGGTGATCGCGACCACCCAGGCCAACGGGACCCCGGTGACCCAGGCCCAGCGCAGCCGCCCGGACTTGACGAGGACGGTCGTGCAGACGGTGAGGGCGATGGCGGCGAGGAGCTGGTTGGCGATGCCGAAGAGCGGGAAGAGCTGGTTGATTCCGCCGAGGGGGTCGGTGGCGCCGGAGTGGAGGAAGTAGCCCCAGGCCGCCACGACGAGTGCGCTGCACAGCCAGATGCCCGGCTTCCAGTTGACCCGTCCGATCGGCTTCCAGACGTTGCCGAGCATGTCCTGGAGCATGAAGCGTCCGACGCGGGTGCCGGCGTCGACCGTGGTCAGGATGAACAGCGCCTCGAACATGATCGCGAAGTGGTACCAGAAGGCCTTCATCGCGCTGCCGCCGAAGACTCCGGAGAAGATCTCCGACATGCCGACCGCGAGGGTCGGTGCCCCGCCCGAGCGGGCGATGAGGGTCTGTTCCTCCACCGCCTTGGCCGCCTGCGTCAGTTGGTCGGGGGTGATGGTGAAGCCGAGGCCCGCCACCGCCTGGGAGGCGGACTCGGCAGTGGTGCCGAGCAGCCCGGCGGGCGCGTTCATCGCGTAGTACAGGCCGGGTTCCAGCGTGGCCGCGGCGATCAGCGCCATGATCGCGACGAACGACTCCATGAGCATGGCGCCGTAGCCGATCATGCGGACCTGGGACTCCTTCTGGATCAGCTTCGGGGTGGTCCCGGAGGCGACCAGTGCGTGGAAGCCGGAGAGCGCGCCGCACGCGATCGTGATGAACAGGAACGGGAAGAGGGCGCCGGCGAAGACCGGTCCCGAGCCCGAGGAGGCGAAGTCGCTGACCGCGTCGGTCCGCAGCACGGGCGCGGCCACGATCACGCCGACCGCGAGCAGTGCGATGGTGCCGATCTTCATGAAGGTGGAGAGGTAGTCGCGCGGCGCGAGCAGCATCCACACGGGCAGCACGGAGGCGACGAAGCCGTAGCCGACGAGACAGAAGACCAGGGTCGTCGGGCTGAGGGTGAAGGTGTCGGCGAGCGAGGACTCCTGGACCCAGCTGCCGCCGACGATGGCGAGGAGCAGCAGCGCCACACCGATCAGGCTGGTCTCGACGACCCGGCCCGGCCGGATGCGGTGCAGCCAGAAGCCCATGAACAGGGCGATGGGGATGGTCATGGCGACCGAGAAGGTGCCCCACGGGGAGTGGGCGAGCGCGTTGACCACGACCAGGGCCAGCACCCCGAGCAGGATGATCATGATGGCGAAGACGGCGATCAGGGCCGCGGCCCCGCCCGCCCTGCCGATCTCCTCCCGCGCCATCTGCCCGAGCGACTTGCCGTCCCGCCGCATGGACAGGAACAGCACCACCATGTCCTGCACCGCTCCGGCGAAGATCACTCCGGCGACGATCCAGAGGGTGCCCGGCAGATACCCCATCTGGGCGGCGAGCACCGGCCCCACCAGCGGCCCGGCGCCGGCGATCGCCGCGAAGTGATGGCCGAGCAGCACCCGGCGGTCGGTCGGCTGGAAGTCGACACCGTCCTCCAGACGTTCGGCGGGGGTGGCCCGCCGGTCGTCGGGCTCCAGCACGCGCCGCGCGATGAAGCGGGAGTAGAAGCGGTAGGCGATGGCGTACGAGCCGAGGGCGGCCACCACCAGCCAGACCGCGGAGATCTCCTCGCCGCGGGCCAGCGCGAGGACGCCCCAGCCGATCGCGCCGAGCAGGGCGACCGCGGCCCACAGCAGCATCGACCGCGGTGTCGTCCGGGAACGTGCGGGCGGCGGCCCTTCTGGCGCCGGGACACCGGATTCGGGCATGACTGACGTGGGCATGGCGGCTCCTCACCTCTACGGTGATGTGGTGGTACGGATGCGTACGTATCGGCGGTGCGGGCGTACGAACTAGGGGTCGTGGCGGTCGTGCCTGGTCAGCGCGTACGCGGCCAGGAGACACAGGCCGCAGCCCGGCACCCAGGCGAGCTGGTACCAGTAGAAGAACGGCGTCCCGGCGAGCCGTGGGCTCTCGCCGGCGTACCAGGGGACCCACAGCAGTCCCGCGGCGGGCGCGAGGAGCAGTACGGCGATCGCGACGCGCCGTAGCCGGTGATGACCCGTGGGTGCCATGACCTGCGCTCCTCTCCCCGTGCTTGTCGGTCTGTGCAAGAGTTGCCCACCGGCCGGAACTGGTTGACAGCGAATTTCCAGAAGATTTCCCGCCGGTTCCCTGTCCTCCGAGTGGGGTGCCCGCGCAACTCTCCGGCAAGGGCACAGGCACACCAAGGACGGTGACCCATGGCGGATGTCGCCATGACCGCGACGTTTCTCGCCGTGATCGGCGGAGCGTCGCTGCTCGCCGTCACGGCGCGCCGGCTGCGCCCCACCGACCGGCTGCCGTCCCTGGAGGGCTGGGCGCTGGCCGACCGGAGCCTGGGCCCGGTGTGGACCTGGCTGCTGCTGGGCGGCACGATCTTCACCGCCTACACCTTCACGGCCGTCCCCGGCCTGGCGTACGGCAATGGGGCACCCGCCTTCTTCGCGGTCCCGTACACGGTGATCGTCTGTCCGCTCGCCTTCGTCCTGCTCACACGTCTGTGGGCGGTGGCCCGCCGCCACGGCTACGTGACCGTCGGCGACTTCGTCCGTGGGCGGTACGGTTCGCCGCCGCTGGCCCTGGTCGTCGCGCTCACCGGGATCCTCGCGACGATGCCGTATCTGGCGTTGCAGTTGCTGGGCATCCGCGCGGTGCTCACCGCCGGGGGCGTCTATCCGCGCGGCGCGGCCGGCGACCTGGTGATGGTGGCGCTCTTCGCGGGGCTCGCGGTGGCGACGTACCGGCACGGGCTGCGCGCGCCCGCGGTCATCTCCGCTCTCAAGGCGGTGGCCGTCTTCGTCTCGCTCACCGCGGTCTGCTGGCTGGTCCTCGACCGGCTCGGCGGCCCCGGCCCGCTCTTCGACCGGGCCGCGCAAAGGCTCGGCGGCACGGACACGGCGCACTCCGCCCTGCTCCTCTCCCCCGAGCAGCAGCCCGCCTACGCCACCCTTGCCCTGGGCTCCGCGCTGGCCCTGCTCATGTACCCGCACGTGCTCACCGCCGGATTCGCCGCCGACAGCCCGCGCACCCTGCGCAAGGTCGCCGTGGCCCTTCCTGCCTGGACGTGCCTGCTCGCACTCTTCGGCTTCCTCGGCGTCGCGGCCCTCGCGGCGGGCGTTCAGGCCCCGGAGGGAGGCGCCGAGGCGGCCGTACCCATGCTGGTCGACCGGTTGATGCCGGGGCCGCTGGCCGGGCTGGTGTTCGGCGCGATCGTCGTGGGGGCACTCGTCCCGGCCGCGGTGATGTCGATCGCCGCCGCGACCTGCTTCGTACGCAACGTGTACGTCGAGTACGTGCAGCCGACCGCCACGCCCAAACGCCAGGTCCGTATCGCCAAGGCGGTCTCCCTCACCGCGAAGGTGGGGGCGGTGGCCTTTGTGTTCGGGCTGCGCGACCAGGACGCGATCAACCTCCAACTGCTCGGCGGCGTATGGATTCTGCAGATCTTCCCCGCCGTGGCCGTCGGACTGTTCACCGGCCGGCTGCATCCGCGGGCGCTGCTCGCCGGGTGGGCCGTGGGCATGGCGGCCGGCACGTTCCTGGTGGTCCGCGAGGGGTTCTCGTCGATCGTGGCCCTCGGTTCCGCCGACCGGCCGCTGGAGATCTACGCCGGGCTCGCGGCCCTTGTCCTCAACCTGGCCGTCGCCCTGGTCGGCACCGCGATCCTCGAACGCCTCCGCGTCCCGCGCGGCGCCGATGTCACCGACCTACCGCCACGCCTGACCGTCAGGCGCCGCCCCGAGACGGGAGCCACCAACCCGTGAGACGCAGACACCACACCCATGCGACGGTGGCGCAGGCCGCATCGGCCGCCCTCCCCGAGCCACGCGTCCCACGCGCGGCGACGGCCCGGCCGCCGGTCACGAACCGTCCCGGCCCCGACGAAGAGACCCGCCCCGACGGCGTACGCGAAGAGGCGCCCGAGGAAACGACGGCCCTCTCCCCCACGGTCGGCGACCCTGTCGACCTGGAACGGGAAGCCGCCCTGGCCCGGCTCTTCGAGGTGCACTACTCCTCGATGCTGCGCCTGGCCGTACTGCTCGGCGCCGACGATCCGGAGAACGTCGTGGCCGAGGCGTACTACCAGATCTACCGGAAGTGGCGCCGGCTGCGGGACGCAGAGGCCGCGGAGGCCTATCTGCGCTCCACGGTGTGCAATCTGACCCGGATGCGGATACGCCACCTCCAGGTCGCGCGCAAGCACGTCGAGAAACCGCCGAGCGACGTCGTGGCCTCCGCCGAAAGCACCGCACTGCTCCACGACGACCAGCGCGTACTGATCGACGCGCTTCAGCAACTGCCCGCGCGGCAGCGCGAAGCGCTCGTGCTGCGCCACTGGCTCGGGCTGAAGGAGAGCGAGATAGCCGCCGCGATGGGAATCTCCTGCGGATCGGTCAAGACACACACCGCACGCGGCATCGCCGCCCTGACCCAGGCGATGGAGGCCCGGCGATGAACGACACCTCTCCGGACCGTACGGAGCACGAGCCGGACCGTACGGAACAAGACCTGCGCGAGGCCCTGGAGGCGCTGGCCGGCGGGGTGCACCCGGCCCCCGACGCCTACCGCACGGCCCGCGGCGACTGGGTGCGCCGCGAGCGGCGTCGACGGCTCGTGCTCGCGGTCCTGATAGCGGTCGTCTTCACGCTCGCCACCCTGATCGGTCTGTGGGTCCTGAACCAGGCGCCCTCCGAACCCGGGGTCATCTTCTCCGGCACGGGGAGCCACTTCACTTCCAACGGGGTGGCCGGCGCACCCGGCTGACGGATGGTCGCGGGACCGTGGCCGCCGCGGCGGTCCCGCCCCGCCTCCCCGACCGTGCCTCCCCGACCGTCCCGCCGTGCCCGGCCCGCCCGGACCCGGCCCGCTCCCGTCGAGAACCTGCAACTCGTCCGTCACCACTCGTCGGGGCGGATCCGGGGGATACTGGCCGTATGCGCTTTCGGAGCATGGCCTGCGGTGCCGCCGGGCTGGTGCTGGTGGCCGCTGTCGGCTGCACCGGGGACGGTGACACCGAGCCCACGAGCCCGCCGGCCTCGGCCCGGGCTTCCGCCAAGACTCCCAGCGCGACGCCCACCCCGACTCCGGCCAACCCCGTCTCGATCCCGGGACTGATCCAGCGCGAGCACCGCGGCTCCGACCTCAAGCTCGGCAACGTACGGGTGCGGACCGGCACCTACACCCAGTACGCGGTCACGTACGAGGCCAACGGACTGACGATCTCGGGAATCATGAACATTCCCAGGGGCAAGGGGCCCTTCCCTGCCCTGGTCCTGGCGCACGGGTACATCGACCCGGCCGTCTACACCAGCGGCCGAGGACTGGCCCGGGAGCAGGAGCTGCTCGCCCGCAACGGCTATGTCGTCCTGCACACCGACTACCGCAACCACGCGGGCTCCGACGACGACCCGGACAACGACGTCAACCTGCGCCTCGGCTACACCGAGGACACCATCGGCGCCGTCATGGCTCTGCGCTCCTCGGGGCGTCCGGAGATCGACGGCGACCGGATCGGCCTGCTGGGGCGGTCGATGGGCGGCGGCGTCGTGTACAACACGCTGGTGGTCGCGCCCGGTCTGGTCGACGCCGCCGTGGTGTTCGCCCCCGTGAGCTCACGTCCGAACGAGAACATCGACCACTTCCAGCGCCGCGAAGGCGACCCGCTCGTCGCCGAGATCGACGAGACGCACGGCACCCCTGAGGAGAACCCCAAGTTCTGGAGGGAAGCCTCCCCGATCACCTACGTCGACCGGGTGACCGAACCGCTGCTCATCCACCACGGCACCGCCGACGAGAGCTGCCCCATCGTCTGGTCGGAGCGGACCACCGCCGCGTTCGAGAAGGCGGGCAAGGACGTCGAGCTGGTGAAGTACAAGGGCGAGCGTCACACGTTCGCCCCGCAGTGGCCGGCCTCAATGGAGACGACGATGGACTTCTTCGAGAAGCATCTGCGCTGACCCACCTCGGTCGGCTGCCGGCACCCACCGGATGCCGAGCGGCTGCTCGAACCTTCCTCTACCGTTTCTCGTACGATCCCTCCCGAATCGGGAGTGATCGGTATGCCGAGCGACGGACCTAGACGGAAAGGCCGTGTCATGAAGTTCGCAGTGATCGGCGGTACCGGACTGATCGGTTCCCAGGTCGTCACGAAGCTGAACGAGGCCGGGCACGACGCGGTGCCCCACTCCCAGTCCACCGGAGTCGACGTCATCACGGGCAAGGGCCTGGAGCAGGCCGTGGAGGGCGCCGACACCGTCATCAACCTGACGAACTCCCCGACCTTCGACGAGGCGTCCCCGGCGTTCTTCCAGACCTCGATGGACAACCTCCTCGCGGTCGCCGCGAAGAGCGACGTCCAGCACTTCGTCATCCTCTCGATCGTCGGCGTGGACCAGGTGCCCGAGCTGGACTACTACCGGGCCAAGGCCCTGCAGGAGGACGTCCTCAGGGCCGGGCCGGTCCCCTACTCGATCGTCCGGGCCACCCAGTTCATGGAGTTCGTCGACGCGGTCCTGTCCTGGACCACGGACGGGGACACCGTCCGCCTGCCCAGCACACCGATCCAGCCGATCGCGGCCAAGGACGTCGCCGCCGAGGTCGCCGAGGTCGCCGCGGGCTCGCCCCTGCGGGGCATCCACAACATCGGCGGCCCCGACGTCTTCCCGCTCGACGAGCTCGGCCGGATCACGCTGGCCGCCCACCCGGACGGCCGCACGGTCACGACCGACGACAGCGCGGGCATGTTCGCGGCCGTCCGCGGTGACGTCCTCGTCGCCCCGAAGGACGCGCACATCGCGCCCACCCGCTACACCGACTGGCTCTCCTGAACCCATCGGGCGGTCCCGACCGCAGGAATGCCCAGGGCTGCCCGGCGAGCCTGCGGTCATCGCCGGATGAACACTATGAACGCAATGATCAAGCCATGGGTTTTCGCCCGGCCTCTCCTTAGCATCGGCCCCGCCGCGCAACGGTGCGCCGATGAGGAGAAGGAGTACGCCCATGGACCGGCCGAGACTCGGAACGTCGGGTATCCGTGACATCCGCAATGGGGCCAAAGGACTTCGACGCCACCGCGCCGCGTTGGCCGCGGGCCTTGCGGGAATTCTCGTCGGCACACTCGCCGGACCGACGTCGGCCGCCTCCTCCGCCTCCCCGACCGCGGGCGGACCGGCTTCCGTGGAGTGCCCGACCACGCTGACCGGAAAGGCCACTTGTTACACGGGGCAGGATTCCAACGGCGCCTATTACGCGATCGCCGTCCCTAAGAACTGGAACGGCTCGCTCGTGATGCACGCGCACGGAGGCCCCGACCTCGGTGCGGGCTCCGACCCGGCCCGCAGCATCGGCGATCTGGAACGCTGGTCGGTGATGGTGGACGAAGGCTATGCGTGGGCCGGTTCGTCGTACCGCCGCGGTGGTTACGGAACACGGATGGCCGCCGCCGACACGGAGAATCTGCGCCGCCTGTTCGTCGAGGAGTTCGACAGGCCGAGGCGGACATATGTGCACGGTCAGTCCTGGGGCGGCAATGTCGCCGCGAAGGTCGTGGAGACGTACGGCGCGAAGAAGCACGGCCCCTACGACGGCGCCCTGCTCACCAACGGCGTGCTCGGCGGCGGCTCCCGCGGCTACGACTACCGCGTGGACCTGCGGGTGGTCTACCAGTACTACTGCCAGAACCACCCTCGCCCCACCGAGCCCCGGTACCCGCTGTGGGAGGGGCTGCGCGCGACCTCGACCATGACGAGCGCGGGGCTGCGCGCCCGCCTTGAGGAATGCACGGGATTCGCCTCCCCCGCCGAGGAGCGGACCGCTCTGCAGCAGCGCAATCTGGACGACATCCTCGCGGTCACGGGAATTCCGGAGCGCACCCTGGAATCCCATCTGCGGTTTGCGACGTTCACCTTCCGCGACATCGTGCACAACCGGCTCGGCGGGCGCAATCCGTTCAGCAACAAGGGCGTTCGCTATTCCGGGTCCCACGACGACAAGGCGCTCAACGAGGGTGTCGAACGGTTCTCCGCGGATCCGACCGCCGTTCGCGACCTGTCGTACGACAGTGACCTCACGGGCAAGGTCGGGATTCCCGTGCTCACGCTCCACGCCATCGACGATCCGACGGCGTTCGTCGAGCACGAGGCGGCCTACCGCGACAGCCTTCGGGGCGCGCACCGGGACAAGAAGCTGGTGCAGACCTTCACCCGGGAAAGCGAACACAGCGGGCTGAGCAATTCCGAGTACGCCAACTCGATCTCCGCTCTGGCCACTTGGGTACGCACCGGAAAGAAGCCGACGCCGAAGTCGCTCGCGGCGTCCTGCGGTGCGTTCGACAAGAAGTACGGCACGGGCTGTTTCTACGACCCGGGCTTCTACCCCCGTTCGTACGCCACACGGGTCAACCCCCGCCCGGGCGGGCTGCGTTGGCCTGCCATGACCTCCGCCCAGGAGAAGTCCTGGAGCCGGATCAACGGCGTGGGAATCACCCCCTGAACGTGACGTGACCCCTCGGGGCAACAACTCCGCCTCCCGGCCGGCACGGATGGTGTCGGCCGGGAGGCGGAGCCGTAGGTGTGCGCTACGGCACGAGGACGATCCCGTGCGCGTCCGTCATGAGCGACGCGAGCGGGCTGCCGCGTACACCACACCGGCGCCCAGGGCGATCACTACAGCGGCGCCACCGGCGATCAGGCCGACCGGCGCGCCGGCACCCGTCTCCGCCAGCGGCGGCGAGCTGTCGCTGGGCGACGGGTTCGGGGTGGTGGGCGGCTTCGACGACAGCGGCGGCACGTCCGGTGTCGTGGGAGGCGTCGCGGAGGGCTTGGGGGTGGTCGGCGGGGTCGTCTCCTCCGCGGGCGGTGTGCTGCCCGCGGGGGTCGACGGGGTCGGCTCCGAAGGTGTCGGAGTCGGGGTGGGCGAGTCCGACGGGCCGTTGGCACACGCCTTCTCGCCTCCGTTCCACGCCGCTATGAGGTGGTACGGAGTGGTGACACCGTCGGGCTGGTAGGGGGCGGGGCCGTGCCCCTCGCCCGTCTTGCCGTCGTAGGCGATGTCGTCGCCGTACAGGTCGATCTGGCCAAAGCAGTCGGGCAGCTTCACGGCCAGCTTCTGCCAGGTCCGCTTCTCCTCGTCGCTACCGGCCACGTCCGCGGCGGTGAGGTAGACGGTGGCCTTGTCCACCATGGTCTGGCGACCGGAAGTCGCCCAGTTCGGCCCCTCGGTGGTGTATTCGGCGAGGGAGACCGGGTACTTGCAGCCGTCCGCGACCTTCTGTCCGGGAGCCAGCCGGACCTCGACGGGCCCGGGGACGGTGTCCCAGGAACGGAAACCGCCCTGAGAGGTCCAGTCCGCGCCCACGACACCTCCGTCGGCGCCGACGAGGCGGTACTGGACGGTGGCCGACTGGCACGCGCCGCCGGGCGTGGCGTGTGCGACGCCTGCCCCGAACACGGGGACGGCGGCGACTGCGAGGAAAGCGGACGCTGCGAGGGCAGCCGGAATCCTGGGTTGTTGCGAACGCGACAAAGTGAGCCTCTGTGGATCGAAATGTGTGGGAGGTGGCTGTGCGCGCGTGACCGACGCGGGCGGACGCAACGAAGCGTGCGAGACCGAGTCACTCGCGCCACTTCACTCGCTTGAGACACAGCGGAGTGAAGTGATCCGAATTCTTGTCACCTTTCACAACTCCCGTCAATCCTTCACGAGTTCGCCATGTTTCGAGTTGATCACGACCCCCGCTCTCCGGCCGAGAGGGATGGGGCACGGGGTGGACCCCGAGGTGGGAGCGGACTCCGGGAGGCCCGCGGGACGGGACCGAAAGATGCGAGGTAGGAACCGAATGATGCGAGAGGTATTGACGCTCCTGGTGAGGCTCCTATCATCCAAGACGTCCAACTGGCCGGTCGATGTTCGACTGCACGAACAAAGGCACGGCCGCAGTGGTTCGTGCGCCCCAGGCACGAACCGGGCACGACAGCACCCGCATCACCCGTACCGGCAAGGCTCTCCCCACACGCCACTGTTCCGGACGAAGAGCGCACCTGGTGTTCGTGCGGCGAGCCCCGACCTCCCCCGGGAGCCCGTATGCCCGCACTCGTTCACGGTTTACGCCCGCTGGGCCTGGCGATGTCGCTGCTCGCCGTTCCCACGCGGTCGTACTCCGCTCCGCCCCCGAAGGAATCGGCGGCCGCTGCGCAACTTCCGAGCAGCTTCCGGTGGTCGTCCAGCGGGAAGCTGATCTCTCCGAAGCCAGACGCGAGCCACTCCGTCGTCTCGGTCAAGGATCCGACGGCGGTTCGGGCGAACGGCAAGTGGCACGTCTTCATGACGACCGCGAACACCGCCGGGTCCTGGAGCCTGGCCTACACGAGCTTCACCCCGCAGAGCTGGTCGGCGCCCAGGACGTTCCAGAACGCCGCCCCGTCGGGCACGCTCGACTACTGGACCATTTGCGACAGCGCCATGTGCTACCTGTTCTCCGCGGACGACAACGGCCATGTGTACCGCTCCGAGACCACCGTCGGCGAGTTCCCGGGCGGCTTCCGCAACACCCGACTCGTGCTCCAGGACTCCAAGTTCGCCCTGTTCGAGGGCGGCGCCGTCTATCGCGTACAGGGCACGAACACCTATCTGCTGCTGTGGGAGTCCATCGGCGGCGACGGCAGGCGGTACTACCGCTCCTTCACGGCCCAGGGACTCACCGGCCAGTGGCAGCCGCTGGCGGCCACCGAGGCCAATCCGTTCGCCCGCGCCACCAACGTGACGTTCCCCTCCGGCGCGTGGACCAGGGACATCAGCCACGGCGAACTCGTCCGCGCCGGCAACGACCAGACCATGACGATCAACCCCTGCCGTCTGCAGTTCCTCTACCAGGGCCTGAACCCCTCGGCCGGCGGCGACTACGCGCAACTCCCCTACCGGCTCGGTCTGTTGACCCAGACGAACAGCTCCTGATGATCCGCCGCACCTCCTCGTCCCCCACGCAAGGAGAGCGTTCGACATGTCATGGCTCGATCAACCTCATAGTCGCCGCAAGGCACTGGGCACGGCGAGCGGCCTGGCCGTGGGAGCCGCTCTGCCCGGCACCGCGGCCACGCAGGCAACGGCCCACGCGGCGACGCCGAAGTCCTCGGCCGCGTCGTACACCAACCCCGTGCTCTGGCAGGACTTCGCGGACATCGACATCATCCGCGTCGGCAACGCCTACTACTACTCGGCCTCGACGATGCACTACTCGCCGGGGGCGCCCATCCTCCGCTCGTACGACCTGGTCAACTGGGAGTTCGCCGGCCACTCGGTGCCGGTGCTGGACTTCGGGTCCAAGTACGACCTGAACGGCGCCCGCGGCTACGTCCGGGGCATCTGGGCGTCCTCACTCGCCTATCGCCCGAGCAACCGGACGTTCTACTGGCTCGGCCAGATCGACTTCGCCAGGACGTACATCTACACCGCGACCGCCGTCGAGGGCCCCTGGAACAGACTGACCACGATCAGTACCGCGTACTACGACGCGGGGCTCCTCGTCGACACCGACGACACCCTGTACGTGGCGTACGGCAACACCACCATCAGCGTGGCCCAGCTCTCCGCGGACGGACGCACCCAGGTCCGCGCCCAGCAGGTCTTCAGTACGCCGTCGAGCGTCGGCACCCTGGAGGGCGCACGCTTCTACAGGATCAACGGGAACTACTACATCTTCCTGACCCGTCCGGCCAACGGCCAGTACATCCTCAAGTCGACGAGCGGTCCCTTCGGGCCCTACACGATGCGGCAGGTGCTCCTCGACCTGCGCGGACCGGTCACCGGCGGCGGGGTCCCGCACCAGGGCGGACTCGTCCAGACGCAGAGCGGGGCCTGGTACTACCTGGCGTTCGTGGACGCGTACCCCGGTGGCCGGATCCCCGTCCTGGCGCCGGTCGCGTGGACCTCGGACGGCTGGCCCGTCGTGCAACTCGTCAACGGCGCCTGGGGTACGTCGTATCCCAGCCCCGTCGTCCCGAACCCGCCCCGGCAGGTCACCCCGATGACCGGCGTCGACACGTTCGACGGAACGGCGCTCAAGCCGAAGTGGGAGTGGAACCACAACCCGGACAACAGCCGATGGGCCGTCGGCAACGGTCTGACCCTCAGGACCGCGACCGTCACCAACGACCTGTACTGGGCCCGGAACACGCTCACCCACCGCGTCCAGGGGCCCACGTCCACCGCCACGATCCAGCTCGACCACTCCACGATGCGCGACGGCGACCGGGCGGGGCTCGCGCTGCTGCGTGACTCGTCGGCGTGGGTCGGCGTCAAGCGGGACGGCGGTGCGACGAGGGTCGTCATGGTCAACGGGCTGACCATGGACAGCAGTTGGAACACCACCGGCACCGGTACGGAGATGGCGGGCGCCAACATCTCCGGGGGCCGCGTCTGGCTGCGCGCGAACGCCGACATCCGCCCCGGGGCAGCCCGGCCGGGGACCTTCTCCTACAGCACCGACGGCACCAACTTCGTCCGCCTGGGGCCCGCTTTCACCATGGGCAACAGCTGGCAGTTCTTCATGGGCCATCGATTCGCCCTCTTCAACCACGCCACTCAGGCGCTCGGCGGTTCTGTCCGCGTCGAGCGCTTCGAGCTGTCCGTGCCCTGACGGCACCCACCCGCATCCGCATCCGCATCCGACGACCGTACTGAGGAGAACCGTGAACCTTCTCAACCGGCTCGGCCGACGCCGAGCCTTGGCATTGGGCCTGCTGGCCGCCGCCGTAATGGTGATGCCCGGTACCGCGACCGCTGCGCCCGAATCGCCCGAATCTCCCGAGGTCAAGGCCTCCACGCTGGGTGCCCAAGCCGCCCAGTCGGGGCGGTACTTCGGGACCGCCGTGGCCGCCGGAAAGCTCGGCGACGGGACGTACTCGACGATCCTCGACCGGGAGTTCAACTCGGTCACGCCCGAGAACGAGATGAAGTGGGACGCCACCGAGCGGTCCCGCGGCTCGTTCACGTTCGGCCCCGCCGACCAGATCGTCAACCGCGCCACGTCACGCGGACAACGCGTACGCGGCCACACCCTCGTCTGGCACTCCCAACTGCCCAGCTGGGTCAGCGGCATCACGGACGCGAACACGCTGCGCGGCGTGATGAACAACCACATCACCACGGTGATGAACCACTACAAGGGCAGGATCCACTCCTGGGACGTGGTGAACGAGGCGTTCGCCGACGGCACCGGCGGCCAGCACCGGCCCTCGGTGTTCCAGAACCTGCTGGGCGACGGCTTCATCGAGCAGGCCTTCCGCACCGCGCGGTCGGCGGACCAGGCGGCCAAGCTCTGCTACAACGACTACAACATCGAGAACTGGACCGCCGCGAAGACCCAGGGCGTCTACCGCATGGTGCGCGACTTCAAGGCACGCGGCGTACCCATCGACTGCGTCGGCTTCCAGGCCCACTTCGGTACTGGCGGGCCGCCGTCCAACTTCCAGACGACGCTGGCGAACTTCGCCGCGCTGGGCGTGGACGTGCAGATCACCGAGCTGGACATCGCGCAGGCCCCGACGGCCGCGTACGCGAACACGGTGCGGGCCTGCATGAACGTTTCACGCTGTACGGGCATCACCGTGTGGGGCATCAGGGACAGCGACTCCTGGCGGGCCGGGGAGAACCCGCTGCTGTTCGACCGGAACGGCAACAAGAAGCCCGCCTTCCAGTCGACGCTGACCGCGCTGGGCGGCACCGCCGCCACACGGACCGTGTCCGCCTCGCCCGCACGGGCGGCGTCCACCGCCGCCACGCGAAGTGCGTCCGGTACCGCCACGCGCAGTACGTCCGATGCCGCCGCTCTGCCCGGCAGCTACAGCTGGAGCTCCAGCGGCGTGCTGATGTCCCCGAAGTCGGACTCGACGCACGACATCGCCGGGCTCAAGGACCCGTCGGTCGTCCACCACAACGGCAGGTGGCACGTGTTCGCCAGTGTCGCGAACGCGTCCGGATACAACCTGGTGTATCTGAACTTCACCGACTGGTCCCAGGCCTCCTCGGCCACGCACCACTATCTGGACCGCAGCGCCATAGGCACCGGATACCGGGCCGCACCGCAGGTGTTCTACTTCGCTCCGCAGCGCACGTGGTACCTCGTCTACCAGACCGGCAACGCGTCGTACTCCACGAACACCGACATCAGCAATCCGAACGGCTGGAGCGCGCCGCGCCACTTCTACTCGTCGATGCCGGACATCATCCGCCAGAACATCGGCAACGGCTACTGGGTGGACATGTGGGTGATCTGCGACAGCGCCAACTGCTACCTGTTCTCCTCCGACGACAACGGGCATCTGTACCGGTCGCAGACGACCCTGGGCCAGTTCCCCAACGGGTTCACCAACACCGTCATCGCGGCCCAGGAATCCGACAAGTACGCCCTGTTCGAAGCGAGCAACGTCTACAAGGTGCAGGGCAGCAACCAGTACCTGTTGCTCGTCGAGGCGATCGGGTCGGACGGGCGGCGCTACTTCCGCTCCTGGACCGCCGGCAGCCTCGCCGGTTCGTGGACTCCACTGGCCGCGTCCGAGAGCACCCCGTTCGCCCGGGCCAACAACGTCGCTTTCCCCTCGGGCAGTTGGACCAGGGACATCAGCCACGGCGAACTCGTCCGTGCGGGGAACGACCAGACCCTGACCATCAACTCCTGTCGGCTTCAGTACCTCTATCAGGGCAAGGACCCCAACGCGGGCGGCGACTACAACAGTCTGCCGTGGCGGCTCGGCCTGCTCACCCAGACCAACTCGGCCTGCTGACCGACCGCGGGCCCCGCGAAGGCGGGGCCCGCACCCCCCGCGCGGATCGCGACGACACCCCGCCGGTTCAGTGGTCCCCTTCCGGATCCACGTGCGGCATGATCCGGTCGAGCCAGCCCGGCGTCCACCAGGCGTGGCGGCCGAGCAGGGTCATCACGGCCGGAACGAGGAGCAGGCGTACGACAGTTGCGTCGATCAGCACGCTCACGGCCAGGCCGAGCCCGAGCATCTTGACGACGATGTTGTCGCTCACGATGAACGCGGCGAAGACGCTCACCATGATCAGGGCGGCGCAGGTGATGACCCGCGCGGTGATCTCCAGGGCGTGCGCCACGCTGGCCTTCGCGTCCCCGGTGCGCAGCCAGGCCTCGTGGACGCGCGACAGCAGGAAGATCTCGTAGTCCATGCTGAGGCCGAAGATGATGGCGAACATCATCATGGGTACGTAGCTCTCGATGGGCACCTTGCCCGACACGCCCAACGCCGGCCCGCCCCAGCCCCATTGGAAGACGGCGACGACCACGCCGTACGAGGCGGCGATGGACAGGACGTTGAGGACCGCCGCCTTGAGGGCGACGAGCAGGCCCCGGAAGACCATCAGGATGATGAGGAAGGCCAGGGCGACCACCACCGCGATGATCAGCGGGAGGCGTTCCGCGACGATGTCACGGAAGTCGACCTGGGCGGCCGTGGTGCCCGTGACATAGCCCTTGGCGTCGGTGCCCGAGACGGCCTGGGGCAGGGTCTCGTCGACCAGGCGGTTCGTCAGGTCGGTGGTGTCCGCGCTCTGCGGAGCCTCCTTGGAGTAGACCGTGCCCACCAGCACGTCGCCGTCCTGGGTGGGCGTGAGCTGTGTGCTCGTGGCCGCGCCCTGCACATCGGTGAGGGACTTCTCCGCCTGTGTCGCCAGCGACGAACGCTGGTCGGACGGTACGGAGGTCTGGTCGATGACCACGGTCAACGGGCCGTTGGAGCCGGGTCCGAAGGCGTCCGACATGATGTCGTAGGCCCGTCGGTCCGTGAACGACTTCGGGTCGGCGCCGTCGCCGATGTGGCCGAGCTGGATCGAGAGCAGCGGGATCGCCAGGACGAGGACCGTGGCGGCTCCGCCGGCCAGGAACCACCAGGGGCGGCGCTGCACGCGCTGGGCGTAGCGGTGCCAGGTGCCCTGGACGGGTTCGCCCGGTGCGGCGTTCGTCTCCGCGACGGGGCGGCGCACCCGGTAGCGGTCGATGCGGTGGCCGATGAGCCCGAGCAGGGCGGGAACGAGGGTCAGCGCCCCGGCGACGGCCGAGACGACCGTCACGGCCGCGGCCACGCCGAGCAGACCGATGAAGCTGACTCCGGAGACCGAGAGACCGGCCAGGGCGACGATCACCGTGCAGCCGGAGACGAGTACGGCCCGGCCGCTGGTGGCGGTGGCCCGGCCCGCCGCGCGGACCGGGTCGTCGCCGTTCATGAGGTTCTGCCGGTGGCGGGTGATGAGGAACAGGGCGTAGTCGATGCCCACACCGAGGCCGATCATGGTGGCCAGCGTCGGGGACACCGTGGCGAAGGTGAAGGCCGTGGCGAGCAGCCCCAGGCAGGCCAGCCCTCCCACGGCGCTGATCAGGGCGGTCAGCAGCGGGATGCCTGCCGCGAGCACGCTGCCGAAGCCGACGAGCAGGACGACGATCGCCACCGCGAACCCGATCAGTTCGCTGATCCGGTCGTCGGCCGCCGGCCTGGCGAGCTCACCCAGCGGGCCGCCGTACTCGACGTCCACACCCGCCGACCTCAGGGACTGCACCGAGCTGTCCACTCCGTCGAGGTACGAGTCACCGAGCGTCGACGGCTGTACGTCGAAGCGGACGGTGATGTAGCCGGTCTTCCCGTCGCTGGACAGCGGGCCCACGTTCGGCTGCTGGGACTGTCCCGACGACTGCTGGGAGGACGAGGCCGTCAACGGATTCTGGGCCGAGAGCACATGGGGAAGTTTCTGCAGGTCGGTGATCGTCTGGCTCATCTGCGAGCTCACCGACGTCAGCGACTGCTTGTCGTCGCGCAGCACGATCTGGCTGCTGTAGCCGCCCGCCGCCGGGTCGTGCTTCTTCAGTACGTCCAGGCCCTGCTCCGACTGGACACCGGGGAGCTGGAAGTCGTCCGAGTAGTCTCCGCCGAACGAGCGGTCCAGCACCTGCAGGGCGGCCAGCACGACGAGCCAGGCCACGATGACGATCACGAAGTGCCGGGCACACCACTCCCCCAGCCTGCGCAGCCGCCCGGGTGCGCCCGGCCCGTCCCCTGCGCTGGACCGCGTTGGCGACATGGGCTGCTCCCACAGTGAATGGACCCGATTTTCCCCATTAAACGATGCTTTGATCACACCGTCATTTGGACGCGGGAGGCCCGTCGAGCGGTCCGGGAGTCAGGAGCCGCCGGCGACTTCGGCGGCCAGCCACTCGTCGAGGGCGTCGAAGTCCGCGTCGGTGAGGCCCCGGCAGGGATCGACCCGGTAGAGCAGGGCATGCCCGCGATGGTGTGCGGAGACCCAGGACCGATCGGTGTCGGTGATCTCGTCGTCGACCCAGACGAACGTGCGGCCGGCCGCCCGGTCGACCAGGGCGCGGGTCTTCCAGTGCAGTCCGCGCCGCGCGTCCTGTCCGGCCTCCCCGCCGGCCCCCTCGTCGTCCGGCTCCGGCCAGCTCACGACGGCCAGTTCGGGGAGACCGAGCCGCGGCGCGACGGTCTCGTTCGCCTCGGCCATCCAGGTGGTGGCCCAGACCAGCTCGCACGGCAGAGCCATCAAGCGGGGCCCGTGCTCGGGGTTGATCCTGGCCAGGAGTGGATTCTCGTCGGGGACTGCCGGGTCCCCATGGGTCGGATACCCGCCCGAGTGCTGCCCCGATGCCGCCCCGAAGGGAATGAGCGGGCCGTCGACATCGAGGAAGAGCAGTGGACGCCCCTCGGATCCGGTCATGGCCGCACGATAGCCGTCCTTCCGCCAAATCGTCACACGACTATTCGCACTGTTTCCGTTTCGTGGAGTGCATAAGGCGGATAGAGTCGGCCCATGCCCAAGATTGAATCCACACCCCGCGTGGCCCTCAAGAAAATAACCCCCGATGTGTCCGGAGCAATGGGCGCGCTGCACGGCGCGGCCGTTCTGGCGGCGCAGGACGCCAAGGTCGAGCCGGAGCTCCTTGAGCTCATTCGGATTCGCGCTTCACAGATCAACGGCTGCGCGTTCTGCATCGACATGCACACGAAGGACGCCCGTGCGCAGGGCGAGAGCGAGCAGCGTGTGTACGCGCTCAACGCCTGGCAGGAGACGCCCTTCTTCAGCGAACGGGAGCGTGCCGCGCTGGCGTTGGCCGAGGCGGTGACGCTGGTGCACGACGGGCACGTCCCGGACGAGGTCTACGCGGAGGCGTCCGAGGTCTTCGACGAGGCACAGATCGCGGCACTGATCTGGGCGGCCACCGTCATCAACGCGTACAACCGCATCGCCATCGCGACACGGATGGTTCCGGGCGCTTATCAGCCGGCCCAGAAGAAGGCCTGAGCCACCCCCGAGAAGTGATCTCCGAAATTTACTGAATCCGGATATGGATAATCGCGCCGGGCCGAATACAGTCGGTCCGGCGCGAACCTATTCCCCCAGCTTTCTTTATCGGATCAGGATCGGATCAGGCAGCCGGCAGGGGCTCCATCAGGCCGTCGAGCCATTCCCGCCATTCCTTGGCGAAGAGGTCCTGACCCACTTCCATCGGCCGGCCTTCCCAGCCGATCACGGGCCGGATTCCGTGCAGGGCGTTCACCAGCCACACCTCCCGCCCGGCGAGCTGCTCCAGGGTCCGCTCGCGGTGGGCCATCCGGATCCCGCCGTGGACGGCCCGCTCCTGGATGAGGGCCGTGGTGACACCGGCGAGGATCGGCAGTTGCTGCGGGGGCAGGCACAGGGTGTCGTCCTCCCACCACAGCAAGCTGGAGGTCGCCCCCTCCAGCACCAGGCCCGAGGGGGCGATCAGTACGGCCTCCTCCGCGCCCTGTCCCCTCGCCCGCTGCCGAACCCGGGCCAGCACGTCCAGGTCCGGTCCCTTGCGGCGCGGCACGGTTCTCGGGTCCGGCTGGCCGGCCGCCCACACCCGTACCTCCGGAGCGATCGGCGGTGCGTACCTCAGGAGCAGCCGCAACTGGAGGGAGCCGGCCACGAGTTCGACGCGCGGGAACCATGATCCCGTACGGGGCAGCGCGGCGATCATGTCCCGCCAGAACTCGTCGAGTTGATCGGGGGACGGACCTCCGCAGTCGCCGCAGGCCCGCAGGAACCGCTCGCGGTGCCGGTCGAGTCCGCGCACCTGGCCGTCCCTGACCAGCCAGGAGTCCGCGACCAGCAGCTGGGTGTCGGCCGCCAGGCCGGCGATCAGCCCACGGCCGGGCATCCACGCCAACAGTCCCTCTGCGGTTGCCGGTTGTGTCATCAAGAAACTTTCTCCTCTCAGTACGTCCGTCGGTACGTCCGGTGCTTCAGGTGCTCCGGTCAGTACTTCCGGCCGGCGCTCGCCGGTGATCCGTGCCTGGGGCCGTACGGTGCGTGTTCCAACCAGGCCCCGCACCAGGGCAGTACGGGTGCCAGGGCCGCCGCGGCCCACTGTTTCGCCCGTACGGTCCGACGGCTGGGCCGCAGATGGTCCAGTGCAGTGCCGGCCGCCGCGCTGTTGAAATGGGCCGCCGTCCGCCGGGCCGCCGCGAACTCCGCGACCGCCTCCGTGGTGCCGGCGGCCACGGCCGCCGCTGCCGCCGCCGCGTCCGCGATGCCGCTGTTCATGCCGCGGGCACCGAAGGGCGGAAAGAGGTGGGCCGCCTCGCCGACGAGGAGCACCCGGTGCTCATCGTCGGTGAAGGTCGCCGCGACCTTGCGGAGAAAGTGGTATGTCGACACCCACAGGATCCGGTCGGCGTACCCCTCCCCCACGACCGCGGGCAGCCATCGCCGTACCGCCTCCTCGGTGCCGTAGGACTCCTGCGCGTCGTCGTCATGGCACTGCAGGTCGACCTGGAAGCCGCCGGTGAACGGCACGCGCATGACGCTGCGGCCGCCGACACCCGGGTGCTCGTAGTGGAAGACCCGCTCCAGCGGCAGGTCGGCGCCAGGGATGTCGGACACGTCCACCACGACGTGGAAGCCCTCCGAACGGGTGCCCTCCATGGGGATGTCCAGCTCCCGCCGGACCGCCGAGCGGGCACCGTCGGCGGCGATGACATGGGTGCCCGTCCAGCCGCGTCCGTCCTCGCTGCTCACCGCGACCCCGGAGTCGGTGACCTTGACGCCCGTCACGCGCGCGTCCCACGCGAAGTCCACCCCGGCCGACTCGCAGGCCGCGAGCAGGAACCGCTCGGTGTCCACCTGCCGCAGACTCGTGAAGGGGGGCGGGAAGGACGGCGGCGGGAACGTCCTGGCGTACACCTCGCGGCCCCGGTACAGGGTGCGTTTGGTCTGCCAGGTCCGTCCGTACGACGTGATGTGGGCGGCAAGACCGGGGCGCATCCCTTCGAGCAGTTGCAGGGTCTCCTTGTGGACGAACAGGGCGCGGCTGCCCGGCCGTTCGCGTCCCTGCGGGTCCGCTTCCACGAGGGTGACCGGGAGTCCGTGGGCGCGCAGGCCGAGTGCGGCCGACATTCCCACGGGCCCGGCGCCCACGACGATGACAGGGTTCACGTCAGGCGCCGCCGGGATGCTCGGTGGTGGCGGTCGCGCTCTCGGCGAGCATGCGGGTGATCTCCACCCGCTTGACCTTCCAGGTGGAGGTCATCGGCAGTTCGTCGAACCGCCACTGCCGTGGGCCGGCCATCCTGGGCAGGTCGACGGTGGCCTCGTGCCAGCGCCTGAGGTCGAGGGGCTGTTCGCCCCGGACGCACACCACCGGGACCGGCTCCCGGTCGACGCCGGGCACGATGACGACCTCGCGCAGTTCGTCGAGGCGGGACATCAGCGTGTCCTCGATCTCCAGGTTGCTGTGCACGGAGTCGATCTGGTCGATCTCACGGTCGATCAGATAGAGGGCGCCCCATCGGTTCCGATAGCCCATGTCGCCCATCTGCCACCAGCCGTCGCCCAGTTGACGGTCGTACTGGTCCTGGGCGCCGAGGTAGGTGAGGATCCGGCCCCTGGTGCGCGCCTCGATGCGGCCCGCTGTCCCGGGCTGGGTGCGCCGTCCCTCGCTGTCCGCGATCCGGACCCGGGTGAAGCCGGGGATGCCGATGCCAACGCGGCGGCCGTCCGCCCTGGCCGCGCTGCGGCGCGTGTACCACTGGAAGGCGACCGGGCCCGTCTCGCTCTGCCCGTACAGCTGCATCAGCCAGGGCGAGCGCCGGTTCGACGCGCCGAGCAGCCGCTGCACGGTGCGCGGGTGGATCGCGTCGAACGTGCTGCCGTACGAGCGGACGCGGGCCAGCGGTGCGCCGGGGGCGTCGGCCAACTCCTCCCAGAGTACGAAGGTGTTGGGGTGGGTCTCGACGATCCCGGGACGGTGCCGGGCGAGCAGCGGACCCGCGGCGGCGGGCTCGGGGTCGGTGATGAACAGCAGCGGGCTGCCGAAGTGCAGCAGTACGCCGAGCAGGTGGTAGAAGCGCGAGTGCACGAAGGACATGTGCAGGGCGGCCGTCTCGCCGCGGGTGGGCCAGCCCATGGCCTTCTGCGGTACGAGCCGGTTCCACATGGTGTTCGGGCAGTGCACGGCGAGCTTGGGGATGCCCGTCGTGCCCGAACTGTGGGTGATGAGCGCGGGTTCGCGCGGGTGCAGCCGGACGGGTCCGTGGGGCGGGGCTCCGGCGTACTTGTCCAGCGGGACCGCTCCGGGAGCGTCGTCCACGCTGAGGGTCTGCCGGACGAGCCGGGCGACCTCGATGTCCTTGAGCGGTCCGGTGAGCTTCGCCCGGTCGGTGAGCAGCCAGGGGTCGCGGAGCCGCTTCAGGAGCTGGCCGACGACAGGGCCCTGCAGGCCCGGTGAGAGCAGGACGGGGACGGCGCCGATCCGGGAGACGGCACAGGTCAGCAGGACGATGTCGACGTTGTCCGTCTTGTGGACGACGACCTGCTCGGAGGGCCGGACGCCGGCCTCCCACAGCCGCCCGGACAGGTCCTCGACGAGGGCGGCCAGGACCGGGTAGCTGAGGTCGAGACCGAGGTCGGGGTTGACGTCCAGCGGCCGGTCCAGGGTGACCGGGACGGCTCCGTGCCGGGCGGTGGCCTGCTGGAACATCGGGCCGAGGTAGAACCCACGATCGGAGAGCAGGGACTGCGGCTGTGGCATGGGCCCTTTCCTTTCTGGGGTGTTCGCGGTCACGGCCACGGTCACCACGCGCCCTGGCGTACGAGGTGGCGGCGGAGCTTGCCGGTCGGGGTGCGGGGCAGTGACGGCACGACGTGGACCGTTCTGGGGGCCTTGAAGGCGGCGAGGTGTTCGCGGGCCAGGCCGATGAGTTCGGACTCCAGGCCGGACCTGGTCGCTGCGAAGGTGGGGGCGGTCGAGGACGACACGCCGATGACGACGTAGGCCCGCAGAGCGGTCGCGCCGCGCTCGTCGGTGACGGCCGCCACGGCGACCTCGCGTACCGCCGGATGCTTGCGCAGCACGGCCTCCACCTCCAGTGGGGAGACGGTGATGCCGCCGACCAGCTCCATGTCGTCGGCCCGGCCCAAGTGACGGTAGGTACCGTCCGGTTCGCGCCGCGCGCGGTCCCGGGTGTTGAGCCAGCCGTCGACGAGGACGCGGTCCGTCTCCCCCGGCAGGTTCAGGTAGCCGGGGGTCAACGTCGGCCCCTTGACCCAGAGTTCGCCCTCCGAGCCGTCCGGCACCGGGTGTCCTGCGCGGTCGCGCAGTTCCACGTCGAAGCCGGGGACCGGGCGGCCGACCGTGCCGGGGGTGTTGGCGTCGAGGCTGTTGGCGCAGAAGGCGTGCCCTGCCTCTGTGGAGCCGATCTGTTCCAGGACGGGTGCGCCGAGCAGTTCGGTGACGCGCTCGCCGAGTCCGGCGGGCATGCCCTCACCGGCCGACACCGCCACGCGTACGGAGGCGAAGCAGGCGGCGTGTCCGTCGGCCCGGTCGGCGACCAGGGCCGCGTACGCGGAGGGGACGGAGTAGAGCAGGGTCACCCGGTGGCGGGCGACGAGTTCGTCCACCGCGGCGGGTGAGGGGCGCCGGTCGACCAGTACGGCGGAGGATCCCGAGAAGAGCGGGAAGACGAAGGCGTTGCCGAAGCCGTACGCGAAGAACATTTTCGACACCGAGAGGGTGACGTCGTCCGGGGTGATCCGCAGCAGCCGGTCGCCGATGAGTTCGTGGTACGTCCCGGGGTCGCCGTGGCAGTGCACAACTCCCTTGGGGGTGCCGGTCGTTCCGGAGGTGTACTGGATGTAGAGGGGGGTGCGTGGTCCGGCCGGGTGGGCGCCGGTGGTCGGCGGCGTGCTGCGGGTGAGTGCGACGAGCTGGTCGGCGCCCAGCCGGGTCCGCCCGGCGAACCGCTCCTCCAGTCCCGGCCCGGTCACGCACAGGGCGGCTCCGGCGTCCTCGGCCATGAACTCGTGGTCGGCCGAGGGCAGTTCGGGATTGACGAGGACCGCGACCGCGCCGAGCCGGGCGGTGGCCAGGAACGCCGTCACCCAGGCGAGGGAGTCGGGCAGCGCGAGCAGCACCCGGTCGCCGGGGCAGACACCGTGGTCGGCCAGCACGCCGGCCGCGCGGGCGGCGAGGTCGTGCACCTCGCCGTGGGTCCAGGCCCGGTGACCCTGGTGGAAGGCGGGCCGGTCGGTCCAGCCCTGGGCTTCGGCCAGCGCGGCCAGCCCGGAGGCCAGGTTCCCGGCCTCGGTCTCGGTGACACCGGCCGTGTCGGTGGGGCTCGGGGCGGAGGTCGTGGGCGTCATCGGATCTGCTCCTGCAGGGAGACCGGCTCGGCGGTCGTGGACTCGCGGTGGGCGCGTAACTGCGCGGCGGTCTTCAGCAGCATCTCGTCGTACTCCGCTTCGGGATCGGAGCCGAGGACGATGGCGCCGCCCGCTCCGAGGTGCATCCGTCCGCCGGTGAAGACGGCGGTGCGGATGACGATGTTGAGGTCGGCTCCGCCGCTGCAGCCGAGGTAGCCGACGGCGCCGGAGTAGACCCCGCGGGCGGCGGTCTCCAGTGAGTCGATGATCTCCATCGTGCGCAGCTTCGGCGCTCCGGTCATCGAGCCGCCGGGGAAGCAGGCGCGTACGCAGTCCACGGCTTCCGTGCCTTCGCGGAGGCGGCCCTCGACGGTGGAGACCAGCTGGTGCACGGTGGCGTAGGTCTCGGTGGCCATGAGGCGCGGCACCCGGACCGTTCCGGTCTCGCAGACCCGGCCCAGGTCGTTGCGGAGCAGGTCGACGATCATCAGGTTCTCGGCGCGGGTCTTGGCGTCCGCGGCGAGCGAGTCCCTCAGCCGGGCGTCCTCCTCCGGCCGGTCGCCGCGGGGCGCGGTGCCCTTGATGGGCTTGGCCTCGGCGACGCCGTCCCGGGTGATCCGCAGGAAGCGTTCGGGGGACGCGCCGGCCACCGCCAGATCACCGAACTGCAGGAAGGCCGCGTAGGGCGCCGGGTTGATGCGCCGGAGCACCCGGTAGTAGGCCAACGGGTCGGGCGGCGCGGGTAATTCGGCGGCGTTGGTCAGACAGATCTCGTAGCTGGTGCCGGCGTTCAACTCGCGCTTGCACGCCTCGATGTCGGCGAGGTAGGTCGCGCGGTCGCGCACCAGCCAGGGTTCGGCGGCGTGCAGATCGGGCTCGGACGCGGTCGGCGGGGTCACGGTGGGCCCTGCGGCCGACACGAAGCTCAGCTGCGCCACCGCGCTGTCGAGCCAGTCGGCGGCGTCCCGCGTGCCCTGCGGGGTGTTCTCCGCCAGACAGACCGCGTAGGTGAAGCCGTTCTGGTGGTCGACCGCGATCAGCCGGTCGGCGAAGAGCCAGGAGGCGTCCGGGGTCTCTGCCCGGTGCCGGTTCGGCGAGCCGCAGTCGGCCTTGAGCTCGTATCCGAAGTAGCCGACGTATCCGCCGGTGAAGTCGAAGGGCAGCTCACCGGCGTCCACCCGGCGGGTCGCCAACTGCCGCTTCAGATGGTCGAAGACGCTGGCCTGCACCTTGCGCGGGGGCCGCCCGGGCCGCTCGACCTCACAGACACCGGAATCGACGTCGTAGCGTACGAACTCGGCCAGCGGACCGGTGCCGTCGCCGAAGAACGAGAAGCGGGACTGCCCCTCCTCGACCCGCGAGCTGTCCAGCCAGAACGCCCTGGGTGCGTCGGCGCACATCCGCGTGAAGGCGGTCTCGGTGTCCACGGCGGTCGCGATCCGGCGGGTGTGCAGCCGGTAGCCGACGGGCGCGGAGCGTCGGGGGCGAGGTACGAACGCCTTGGCGGCGCCTGCGGTACGGGACTCCCGTGTACGGCACTTGGTCAGGCGGACCCCTCGGCTGCGCGCCGCCGTGAGGCTGCGGAAGTTCAGGAACAGCCGGTGGCCGTACTCGGTGAGGATCGACTCGGGGTGGAACTGCACACCCCACAGCGGCCGGGTGCGGTGCCGCAGCCCCATCAGGACGCCGTCCTCGGCCCAGGCGGTGCCCTTGAGGCTCGCCGGCAGCGGTTCCCGTACGGACAGCGAGTGGTAGCGGACCGCTGTGAAGTCCTGCGGGAGTCCGCTGAACAGGCCCTCGCCCGTGTGCCGGATTCTGGAGAGATGGCCGTGCCGGGGCTCCGGTGCGGCCATCACCCGGGCACTCTCGCCGGCCGCGATGCCCTGGTGTCCGAGGCAGACGCCGAGGACGGGGATCGAGGACTCGGCGAGCACCGTGGCGCTGATGCCGAAGTCGCGTGCCCGATCGGGGTGTCCCGGTCCCGGGGACACCACGACGTTGTCGAACCCCCGGAGGTCCGGAAGATCGTCGGCCGAGGCGTCATTGAGGATCACCACCGGCTCCTGGCCGTTGACCTCGGCAATCAGCTGGAACAGGTTGTATGTGTACGAGTCATAGTTGTCGATGAGCAGGGTCTTCACCCGCCCACCCCCCTTTGGTCGTTCTCAGCCTTGTGCAGCCCGTCGTTTGTGCCGTCCACGGATTGCCTGCAGCGGCGGGTACAGCCATTTCTTGAAGAAACGCTGCAGCCGCGGCATGAGAATCCACGTGACAATGGCCGTCACGGCCAGGCAGAGGAACAAGGTGCGGATGAGAGGGTTGAAGTCACCGAGATAAGGAAGCACAAGCAAATTGAATATGAGTACAGGAGGGAAGACCGCGCTCATATTCACGAACCATAACTTCCACTTCGGTGGCGGACGTGGTGCCGCCGCGGTCGCGGAAGGGGTTTCGGTCAGGGACTCGAACCATGCCTTCGAGCCCTGCACGGTCCGTCGGCCCGTCTCACGGGCCAGCATCTCCCCACGAGCCTGCCACTCGGCCCGCTCGACCGAGTTGTCCCAGGCCAGGGCGGAACCTTCACTGGTGAAGCGGTAGACCACATGCCACTCCGCCTCTCCGTCGACAAGTACACCACCGCCGAGAAAGCCCGGTTCCTGCGCGGTCGCACGCAGCACACCCCACCCCCAGGAGTGGAACTCGGCCTCGCGGCCCGGTACCACTCGATACGCGACGGTGACGGTAACGGGATTCCTGGTCACGCCTCCGAATACGGAAAGGCAACACCTGATGTTCAACTCTCAACGGAGTTTTTGCGTGCAGCCGGGAAAGCAGCACTTTGTCACCCTTGCATCCATCTTGATGGCTTTTGCCGTGCCGTACTTCGGGTAACATTTGCGAATTCCTGAAACCGCTTGCCGGGTTCTCGAACAAAGCGGCACCATCGGTCTCGGGGGCACCGTTCGCCGGCGACGTGAAGAGCCGAACGTCGAGCCGAATAAGCCGGATCTGAAAGAGCAAGAAGGAGACCCATGTCCAGGTACGACTGGAGCATGACCCACCAGGGAATCGACCGGGCGCGCGCCGAGATCGAACCGGCCAGAAAAGAAGTGACCGCCCATCCGATTTACCAGCGGATAAGCACCCGGGAGGACATGGCGACCTTCATGGAGCACCACGTCTTCGCCGTGTGGGACTTCATGTCGCTGCTGAAGTCCCTCCAGCGGGAGCTGACGTGTGTGGACGTCCCCTGGGTGCCGCGCGGCTCGCAGGTGAGCCGGCGGCTCATCAACGACATCGTGCTGGTGGAGGAGAGCGACGAGCTGGACGGCGGCTTCACCAGCCACTTCGAGCTCTATCGGGGCGGCATGGTCGAGGCGGGGGCGGACACCTCACGCCTGGACACGTTCCTCGCGCTGCTCGGGGAGGGCCACGACGTGCAGGCGGCGCTGCGGGCCGCCCGAGTACCCGGCCCCGCGGCCGAGTTCGTCACCACGACGTTCGGGATCATCCTCGACAGGCCCCTGCACTGCCAGGCGGCGGCCTTCGCCTTCTCCCGGGAGGACCTCATCCCGGACATGTTCGACCAGGTGATCAAGAAGGAGGGTTCCGACCGGTTCCCGATCTTCTGCGACTACCTCGCCCGGCACATCGAGGTGGACGGCGAGGAGCACACACCCATGGCGATGGCCATGGTGGCGGACCTCTGCGGCGACGACGACACCCGCTGGAAGGAAGCCGCGGAGACGGCGACCCTCGCACTGGAGGCCAGGTCCCGCCTCTGGGACGCGATCGTGGAGGCCATGGAGCAGCCGGACAACTGATCCGGCCGGCGGCTCCCCCGGGCCGCCCCAAAGGGGCGCGGGGAACTGCGCGACCGGCCACGACGCACCCGCAGGCGACGCTCAACCCGCCCCGCGGCGCGCTCAACGCCCCCGCGGAGCCGCCGTACTGTCACGCACCACGAGCCGCGTAGGCACGAGCGTGGTCCCGTGCTCCGCCGCGTCGTGGCGCATCTGCCGCAGCACCCCCTCGACACAGCGCCGCCCCACCTCGGCGAAGTCCTGGTGGACGGTGGTCAGGGGAGGCAGGAAGGAGCCCGCCTCGGGGATGTCGTCGAAGCCGATGACGCTGACGTCGTCGGGCACGTACCGGCCCTGTTCGTGCAGGGCCCGCAGCAGGCCCAGCGCCATCTGGTCGTTGGCCGCGAACACCGCCGTGCAGTCCTGCTGTGCGGCGAGTTCGAGGCCGGCCCGGTAGCCGGACTCGGCCGACCAGTCGCCGCGAACCAGCGGCGGCGCCGTGCAGCCCGCCTCGGTGAGTTCGGCACGCCAGGCGTCGGCGCGGCGCTGGGCCGCGAAGGACTCCTCCGGCCCGGCCAGGTGCCAGACGGTCTCGTGGCCGAGGTCGAGCAGATACCGCACCGCGGCGCGGGTCCCGCCGGCCTGGTCGGTGTCGACCACGGTGTAGCGGTCGCCGGCGTCCGAGTCGGCCACGACGACCTGGATGTGGGGCGGCAGGGTGATGGCCACCGCGTCGAGCAGATGCACCTCGAGGATGACGATGACGGCGTCGACGGCCAGCTCCCCCAGCCGGGAGAACGCACCGCGCACCTCGTCCTGCGTGGGAACGGCGACGGGCAGCAGCGTGACGGCGTACCCCTCGTGCGCAGCCGAGGTGGCGATCGCCTCCAGCGTGCGCACATTGCCCGTGGTGGAGAGGCCGAAGGTGATGACGCCTATGGTCCGGAACTCGCCGCGCTTGAGCGCCCTGGCGGCGCTGTTGGGCCGGTAGCCCAGTTCCTGCATGGCCGCCAGCACCTGCTGCCGGGTCTCCTCGTTCACGCCCGCGTAACCGTTCGACACTCGCGAGACTGTCTGCGAGGAGACGCCCGCCAGTCGGGCGACATCCGCCATGGACGCGCTCTGCGTCCGGCGGGCCCGTTTTCCGGCACGTGCCGACGCCTTCGGCCTGCTCACCGAGGCGCTGTCCGCTGTGTCCACCCGTCTCCCTCGCTGTCCGAGCCGCAGTTTCCTCAAATGACCCTTGACCACCGTCAACGGGGCAGTGTAGACATGCCGCCATCAGATGTTTACGTAAACATAACAGGCCACGACCTGCTTCGGGACTGGATGTTTACGCAAACATCAGCGGCGCACGACGCCGGGTTCGCGAGAGGGACGAGCGAGGAACGACATGACGACGCTACAACCGCCGGCGGCAGCCAAGCGGCGCCCGGACCGGCCTCCGGCGAAACGGGACCGCCGCTCCTGGACGGGGTGGGGTTTCATCGGTCCCTTCGTGGCCGTGTTCGCCCTCGTCTTCCTGGCACCGATCGTGTACTCGATCTACCTCAGCCTGTTCCGGGACCAGCTGATCGGCGGCACCACCTTCGTCGGCCTGGACAACTACACACAGGCCCTCAAGGACGAGCAGTTCTGGGACTCGCTCGCACGGGTCTCGCTCTTCCTGGCCGTACAGGTCCCGATCATGCTCGGCATCGCCCTGCTGATCGCCCTCGCGCTGGACAGCGGACGCCTGTACGGCAAGGACTTCTTCCGCATCGTGATCTTCCTGCCGTACGCCGTGCCCGCCGTGGTCGCCACCCTGATGTGGGGCTTCATGTACGGCACGAAGTACGGACTGGTGGGCGACATCAACTCGGCCTTCGACGTCACCCTGCCCGACCCGCTCTCGTCCGACCTGGTCCTAGCGTCGATCGGCAACATCGTCACCTGGGAGTTCATCGGCTACAACATGCTGATCTTCTACTCCGCGCTACGGGTCATCCCCAACTCGCTCTACGAGGCCGCGGAGATCGACGGCGCCGGGCAGTTCCGGGTCATCACCGCCATCAAGCTCCCCGCCATCCGCGGCGCCCTGGTCATCGCGACGATCTTCTCGATCATCGGCAGCTTCCAGCTCTTCAACGAGCCGGCCATCCTGCGGCCGCTGGCGCGCAACGCCATCACGACGGACTTCACCCCGAACTTCTACACGTACTCGCTGTCCTTCAACGGCCAGCAGCACAACTACTCCGCGGCGGTCGCCATCATCATGGGCCTGATCACCATGGTCATCGCCTATGTCGTGCAGCTCCGCGGCATGCGCAAGGGAGCGTGAACATGAGCAGCTCCGTCACCACCGCCTCCCAGCCCGCACCCGCTCAGAACTCCGGCGGATCCAAGGGCGCGCCCCGTCTGCGCACGCGCAAGGGGCATGTTCCCGGGCGCCCCAAGCGCAGTGTGCTCCTGACCGTCCTCACCGGCCTGGTCCTGCTCTACACCGTGGTGCCCCTGGTGTGGCTGGTCATCAGCGCCACCAAGACCCAGGAAGGGCTCGGCGACTCGTCCGGGCTGTGGTTCAGCAACGACTTCGCCCTCTGGGACAACATCAGTGAGACGTTCTCGTACCACGACGGCATCTTCGTCCGCTGGCTCCTGAACACCCTGTTGTACGTGGTGCTCGGTGCCGGTGGCGCCACCCTCCTGGCGATCCTGGGCGGCTACGCGCTGGCGAAGTTCACCTTCCCCGGCAAGCGCGCCGTGTTCGCCGTGGTCATCGGTGCCGTCGCCGTACCGGGCACCGCGCTGGCGGTGCCCACCTTCCTGATGTTCAGCAAGATGGGGCTCACCGACACCCCGTGGGCGGTGATCATCCCCTCGCTGGTCTCGCCGTTCGGCCTGTATCTGATGTGGGTCTTCGCCACCGAGGCGATCCCCAACGAACTGATGGAGGCCGCCCGGATCGACGGAGCGGGCGAGGTGCGCACCTTCTTCCAGGTGGCCCTGCCGCTGCTCGCCCCCGGCACCGTGACCGTGCTGCTGTTCACCACGGTCGCCACCTGGAACAACTACTTCCTGCCGTTGATCATGCTCAAGGACCCGGACTGGTATCCCCTGACCCTGGGTCTGGACTCCTGGAACAACCAGGCCCAGACGATCGGTGGTGACGTGATCTTCAACCTGGTGATCACCGGGTCGCTGCTCACCATCATCCCGCTGATCGCCGCGTTCCTGCTGCTGCAGAGGTTCTGGCAGTCCGGGCTGGCCGCCGGAAGCGTCAAGGAGTGACCCCGCTCTCAAGGCCCCCTCAGTCCCACCTCTTTCACCGTCATCTCCTCACCCTCACCCTGTCCCACCCACGAAGAAGTGGAAGCACCTCCATGCGCAGAACCACACGCCGCCTGATGCGCGGCCTCGCCGTCCTCTCCGTCCTCGCCCTGGGCGCGACCGCCTGCGGCGGCTCCGACGACGACAGCTCCGGCCAGAAGCCGGTCTCCGCCGACGACATCCAGGCGGCCCTCAAGAAGGGCGGCTCGGTCACGGTCTGGGCCTGGGAGCCCACGCTCAAGTCGGTCGCCGCCGACTTCCAGAAGAAGTACCCCAAGGTCAAGATCAACCTCGTCGGCGAGCGGTCCGGCGACAAGCACTACACGGCGCTGTCGAACGCCATCTCGGCCAAGAAGGGCGTCCCGGACGTCGCGCAGGTCGAGTACTTCGCGCTGAGCCAGTACGCCCTCACCAAGGGCCTCAGCGACCTGGCCCCGTTCGGCGCCGACAAGCTCAAGTCCAAGTACACCCCCGGCCCGTGGAACGCCGTGAGCGAGGGTGACAAGGTCTACGGCCTGCCGATGGACTCCGGCCCGATGGCGATGTTCTACAACAAGAAGGTCTTCGACAAGTACAAGATCGCCGTCCCCACCACCTGGGACGAGTACGTCGAGGCGGCGCGCAAGCTGCACAAGGCCGACCCCAAGGTCTACATCGCCAACGACGCCGGCGACGCCGGCTTCACCACCAGCATGCTGTGGCAGGCCGGTTCGCGTCCCTACAAGGTCGACGGCACCAAGGTGTCGGTCAACTTCGACGACGCGGGCGCCAAGAAGTACACGGACACCTGGCAGCAGCTGATCGACGAGAAGCTCGTCTCGCCCATCAACGGCTGGACCGACGACTGGTACAAGGGCCTGGGCGACGGCACCATCGCCACCCTGACCACCGGTGCCTGGATGCCCGCCAACTTCGTGACCGGTGTGCCGAACGCCGCCGGTGACTGGCGCGCGGCGCCGATGCCGGCCTGGACCAAGGGCGACAAGGCGACCGCTGAGAACGGCGGCAGCTCCCTGGCCCTGCCCGAGCTGGGCAAGAACAAGGAACTCGCCTACGCCTTCGTCGAGTACGCGAACTCCGGTGACGGTGTCGCGACCCGCATCAAGGAGGGCGCCTTCCCGGCGACCACCGCGGAGCTCCAGGACAGCGCGTTCCAGAACAAGGAGTTCGAGTACTTCGGCGGCCAGAAGGCCAACAAGATCTTCGCCGAGTCGGCGGCCAACGTCGCCTCCGACTGGTCGTACCTGCCCTTCCAGCAGTACGCCAACTCGATCTTCAACGACACCGTCGGCAAGGCCTACGTCGGCAACACCAAGCTCTCCGCCGGCCTGAAGTCCTGGCAGGACGCCTCCATCAAGTACGGCAAGGAACAGGGCTTCACCGTCAACTAGTTCGACCACCGTCGACCAGTTCGACACCCGACCCCATGCCGCCTCTTGTGCCACACCGGAAGGACCACGATGATCTCCACCCTCCTGTCCCAGCTGAACGGGCCGGACGGTGACTCCACCCCACGCCTCGCGTACGGCGCCGACTACAACCCCGAGCAGTGGCCTCGCGAGGTGTGGGAGGAGGACGTACGGCTGATGCGTGAGGCCGGCGTCAACCTGGTCTCCGTGGGGATCTTCTCCTGGGCCCGCATCCAGCCGGCCCGGGACCAGTGGGACTTCGGCTGGCTCGACGAGATCATGGGCCTGCTGCACGCGGGCGGCATCGGGGTCGACCTGGCCACCGCCACCGCGTCCCCGCCGCCCTGGCTCACCACGGCGCACCCGGAGATCCTTCCGGTGACCGCCTCCGGTGAGACGGTGTGGCCGGGGGCGCGGCAGCACTGGCGGCCCACCTCGCCCGTCTTCCGCGACCACGCGCTGCGTCTGGTGCGGACGATGGCCGAACGGTACGCGGACCATCCCGCGCTGGTGGCCTGGCACATATCCAACGAGCTGGGCTGCCACAACATCTACGACTACTCGGACGACGCGGCCCGTGCCTTCCGCGACTGGCTGCGCGACCGGTACACCACCCTCGACGCCCTCAACCACGCCTGGGGCACGGCCTTCTGGTCGCAGCGCTACAGCGACTGGGAGCAGATCCTGCCGCCCCGGCTGGCCGCCTCCCACCCGAACCCCACGCAGCAGCTGGACTTCAAGCGCTTCTCCTCCGACGCGCTGAAGGAGTACCTGCGCGCGGAGCGGGACGTGCTGCGGGAGATCACGCCGGACGTGCCGGTCACCACCAACTTCATGGTGATGGGCAACACCAAGGGCATGAACTACCCGGACTGGGCGGGCGAGATCGACTTCGTCTCCAACGACCACTACGTCCACCCGGGCCCGCAGGACCGCGACGAGCTGTCCTTCTCCGCGAACCTCACCAGCGGCATCGCGAGCGGCCGCCCGTGGTTCCTCATGGAGCACTCCACGAGCGCCGTCAACTGGCAGCCCGTCAACGTGGCCAAGCGGCCGGGCGACCTGGCCCGGGACTCGCTGCTGCACGTCGCGCACGGCGCCGACGCCGTGTGCTACTTCCAGTGGCGCCAGTCCGCGGCCGGCGCCGAGAAGTACCACTCCGCGATGGTGCCGCACGCCGGTGCCGACAGCGAGGTCTTCCGCGCGGTCACCGCCCTCGGCCGGACGCTCAAGGCCCTGGCCCCGGTCGCGGGCACCGAGCGCGAGCCCTCCCGCGTCGGGATCGTCTACGACTGGGATTCGTGGTGGGCGAGCGAGCAGGACTCCCACCCGACCGCCCTGCTCGACTACCGCCAGGAGGCGCTGGACTGGTACTCCGCCCTCCTCGCCCTCGGCGTCCGGGCCGACGTCGTCACCACCACGGCCGACCTCGACCGCTACGACCTGCTGATCGCACCCGTGCTGCACGTGATCCCGGCGCCGCTGGCCAAGGAGCTCACGCGGTACGTCGAGACCGGCGGCCATCTGGTCACCACGTACTTCTCCGGTGTCGTCGACGAGAACGACCACATCTGGCTCGGCGGTCATCCGGGAGCGCTGCGCGATCTCCTCGGCATCCGTATCGAGGAGTTCGGGCCGCTGCTCGACGGCGACAGCGTCGACCTGGACGGTGCCGGCACGGGCACCCTGTGGACCGACCGGATCACCGTCACCGACCCCGCGGTGGAGGTGCTGGCCCACTACCGCACCGGTACGTACGCGGGCATGCCCGCCGTCACCCGCCGCGCCGCGGGGCAGGGCTCGGCCTCGTACGTCTCCACCCGGCTCGGCGTCGACGGGCTGGCCGGTCTGCTGCCGGGGCTGCTCGGCCCGGCGGGCGTGCAGAGCGAACTGCCCGCCGACGCACGGGGATCGGTCGAGCAGACGGTACGCCGTGGACCCGACGGCCGTTTCCTGTTCCTGGTCAACCGGACCGACGACACGGTGCCGCTGACCGGCCTCGCGGGAGAGGTCCTGGTCGGCGACACCGACGCCGAGGGCGGTCTCGTCCTCGGGCCCAGGGACGTCGCCGTGGTGCGACAGCCCGCCACCTGACGCACTCACCCGCACACCGACGACTCCTCGAACGTCGCCGCACCCGTTCGAGGGCCATCCCTCCTGCCCGACGGGCGGGAGGTCGACCGCAGCTACCACCACCGCAGTTGGGAGCACACGATGGCACGCCGCACCCGCAACAGACGGCTCCTCGGAGCCGCCGGCCTCACCGCACTGGCCACCGGGGCCGCCCTGGTCTCCGCCCCGTCGTCCACCGCACAGGTCACGGCGGCGGACACCGCCGTCACCGTGCGGCCCGATCCCTCGTACGAGCAGGAGAAGTTCGAGGGCTGGGGCACCAGCCTCGTCTGGTTCGCCAACGCCACCGGCGACTACCCCAAGGAGATACGCGAGAAGCTCGCCAAGCTCCTCTTCGGCAACGACGGTCTGGCGCTGAACATCGCCCGCTACAACATCGGCGGTGGCAACGCCCCGGACGTCAAGGACTACCTGCGCGCCGGAGGTGCCGTCGAGGGCTGGTGGAAGGCTCCGGCCGGCACCACCCGCGAGGACACCGACTGGTGGAGCGCCGACGACCCGGCGGACTGGAACAAGAACGCCGACGCGACCCAGCGCTGGTGGGTCGACCACATCAAGGACGACATCGACCACTGGGAGACGTTCAGCAACTCCCCGCCGTGGTTCATGACGAAGAGCGGCTACGTCTCCGGCGGGTTCAACGCCACCGACGACCAGCTCAAGACCGAGTCGGTCGACGACTTCGCCGCCTACATGGCGGGGGCGACCAAGCGGCTGGAGAAGGCCGAGGGCATCAAGGTCGACACGATCGACCCCTTCAACGAGCCCAACACCAACTACTGGAGCACCCGCCTGGGCGCCGACGGCGAGCCCGTCGGCGGCCGCCAGGAAGGGGCGCACATCGGCCCCGAGCTCCAGCAGAAGGTCATCAAGGCCCTGGCCCCGGCGCTGAAGAAGGCGAAGACCAAGGCCGAGATCTCCGCGATGGACGAGACCAACCCGTCCATCTTCTCGACGAACTGGAACACCTACCCGCAGGAAGTGCGGGACCTCGTCGACCAGATGAACGTCCACACCTACGGCACCGGCCAGCGCACCACCGTGCGCGACCTCGCCAAGGCGGCCGACAAGCCGCTGTGGCAGAGCGAGGTCGAGGGCGACTGGGGCGACGGCCAGAGCTTCACGGACATGCGGCCGGGCCTCGGTCTCGCCCAGCGCATCGTCGACGACCTGCGTGAACTGGAGCCCAAGGCCTGGGTGTTCTGGCAGCCCGTCGAGGACTACGACAACATGAAGCCGGGCGGCGAGTCGGCCAAGGGCGGCAACTGGGGCAGCATCCAGCTCCCGTTCAGCTGCACCTCGAAGGACACCCTCAAGTCCTGCCCGATCTACACGAACACGAAGTTCGACACGGCCCGCAACTTCACGCACTACATCAAGCCCGGTGACCGGCTGATCAAGACCGACGACACCTCCAGCGCCGCCGCCGTCTCCAAGAAGGGCAACGGCGCGACGGTCGTCCACGTCAACAGCACCACCGACGCCCGCGCGGTCACCGTCGACCTGTCGAAGTTCGGCAAGGTCAGCCGCAGCGCCACCGTCACCCCGGTCGTGACCAGCGCCGACGGCAAGCTCGAACGCCACAGGGCCGTCAAGGTCAGTGACCGCAAGGCCACCTTCACGGTGCCCGCGCAGTCCGTGACCTCCTTCGTCGTCAAGGGCGTCTCGGGTGTCGCGAAGGACGCGGCCGAACTACGCAAGGGCCACTCCTACGAGCTGACCGGCGTCCAGAGCGGCAAGGCGCTCACCGTCGCCGACAACGGCACGGGCCTCGTCATCAGGACCTCCGCGGGAGACGCGGCCGGCCAGGAGTGGAAGCTGCGGCAGATCTCCGGTGACACCGGCAACCGGCAGCGGTACGTCTTCACCAACCCGGTGGAGGGCAAGCGCCTGGCGGTCCGTGACGGCGCCCCGGTCCTGGAGGCCGACTCCGGCCCCCGCGACAAGGCCACCCAGTGGATCATGTCGTCCACCGGCGACGGCACCTGGACCCTCGTCAACGCGGCCACCGGACGGCTTCTGGAGGTCGGCGGCCAGGCCACGAACGACGGGGCCGCCGTCACGCTGTGGACGCCGAACTCCGGCTCCAACCAGCGCTGGAAGGTCACGGACGTGACCGACTAGGACCGGCCGCCGCCCCCGGCGGGCGTCCGGACGCACCCTCTGTCGCACACCTCTGTGCCCGCCGTCGCGAACGGCGGGCACAGAGGTGCGTTCGCGGACGTTCCTCCATTGACCACGCCATCGAGGGTGGCCTCATGCTGTGATGGCCGATGAAGAGACCCATCTCTGAAGAAGATGAACCACGCCCCGGGAGAGCCAGTGGATCTGCGGCAGATGGAGGTCGTCATCGCGGTGGCCGAGGAGGGCGGCTTCACCGCGGCGGCGCAGCGGCTGCACGTCGTCCAGTCCGCCGTGTCGAGCACGGTGCGCGCGCTGGAACGCGAGCTGGGCACCCCGCTGTTCGACCGCACCACGCACCGGGTCTCCCTGACCCCGGCCGGTGAGGCGTTCGTACCGGCCGCGCGGGCGGCGTTACGGGCCGCGGACCAGGCACGGGCCGCCGTCGACGTCGTACAGGGGCACCTGCGGGGCCGCATCACGGTGGGCACGATGCAGGGGGTCTGGGCCGACCTGCACCGCCCGCTGGCCGCCCTGCGGGCCGAGCATCCGGGGGTGGTGGTGCGGCTGCGGCAGGCGGCCGTGGTCGACATCCGCCAGGCGCTGCGCGAGGGAACGGTGGATCTGGCCGTGGTCGCCCTCGACCGCCAGCAGCAACGGGGGCTGGTCACCCGGCTGCTGTCCCGCGAGGAGATGGTGCTGGTGAGCGCTCCGGGGCGGACGTTTCCCGTGGCGGACGGGAAGGTCGCCCTCGCCGACGCGGCCCGGCTGCCGCTGGTGGACTTCACGCCCGGCTGGGCGATCCGGCTCGCCGTGGACAAGGCGTTCCGTGCGGCCTCCGTCGACCGCGAGCCGACGTTCGAGGTCAACGACATCGTCGCGGCGTCCGAACTCGTCCGCAACGACCTGGGTGTGTGCGTCATGCCCGTCTCGATCGCCGACCGGTTCCCCGATCTGACGACCCACCGCTTCGACCGTCACGCGCCGAACTGGAAGGTCATGGTGGTCCGGCCCCGGGGCGAGGCACCCCCGGCGGTCGCCGCGCTGCTGCGGCACATGACCTGACGGAAGCCGGGTCGTCATCTCTTTCAGAGATGACTGAAATCTCGAACCATCGACCCAACGAGGGAAGCACAGGCGCGCCCCCGGACGCTGACGAAACCATGAACGTCCTCCAGAGCTCGCGCGACGACCACACCTCGGGCCGGTCCACCGGCGCGGCCGCACCCGGTGTACCGGGATGGCTGGTCGTGCTCCTGGCCGCCGCCACCGGCATGACGGTCGCCAACCTGTACTACGCCCAGCCCCTGTTGTCCTCGCTGCGCGACGTCTTCCACGTCGGCGAGGCGGCCGCCGGCGGGCTGATCACCCTCACTCAGGTCGGCTACGTCCTGGGCATGCTCCTGCTCGTCCCGCTCGGCGACCGCCTGGAGAAGCGCCGCCTGATCACCGTGTTGCTGGCGGTCACCACGCTCGCTCTCCTCGCAGCCGGTCTCGCGACGAGCTTCCCCATGCTGCTGATCGCGTCCCTGATCAGCGGCGGCACGTCGGTCGTCGCCCAGATCCTGGTGCCCTTCGCCGCGAGTCTCGCCCCGGACCACGCCCGCGGCCGGATCGTGGGCCGGGTGATGAGCGGTCTGCTCACCGGCATCCTGCTGTCCCGCACCCTCAGCAGCCTGGTCTCCGACGTGGCCGGCTGGCGCGTCGTCTATCTGGGCTCCGCCGTCCTCATGGCCCTGCTGGCACTGGCCCTGCACGCCGCCCTGCCCCGTCAGGCCGCCACCACGGCGATCCCGTACACCCAGGTGCTGCGTTCCACGGTCCGACTGGTGCGCGTCCACCCGGTGTTGCTCCGCCGCGGGCTCTACCAGGCGGCGATGTTCGGTGCGTTCAGCGCGTTCTGGACCACCGTCTCGTACGTCCTCACGGGCCCGCGATTCCACTACTCCCCCGTCGGAGTCGGTGTCTTCGCCCTCGTCGGAGCTGCCGGGGCGGCCGTGGCTCCCTTCGCGGGCCGTTGGGCCGACCGCAAGCTGGTGCGACCGATGACCGGCGCCGGGCTCGCCGCCGCGGCCGTCGCCTTCGCGGTCGCCGGATTCGGCCAGCGGCACATCCTCCTGCTGGCCCTGGCCGCCGTACTGCTCGACATGGCCGTACAGACCACGCTGATCCTCGGTCAGCACACCGTGTACCAGCTCGACGCGAACGCGCGGGCGCGGCTCAACAGCGCCTTCATCGCCCTCTTCTTCGTCGGCGGCGCCCTCGGTTCACAGTTCGGCTCGCTCGCCTTCCACGCCGGCGGCTGGACGGCGGTGGCCCTCCTCGGCACCGCACTCCCCGTCCTGGCCCTCCTCTACTGGGCCACGGAGTTCCGCGACCGGACAGGGGTGGCCGAAAACGCATGAGATGAACATCCGTTCCCTACGATGACCCGGTGACCAGTGACATCGCGGCGCAGGTGGGCGTCGACGCCGACGCCCACCCGAAGACGGATTCCCCTCCCTGGGCGAGGCGCCTGCGCCGGTTCGGCTACACGGGGCGCCCACGGACCGATACCCGTGACCTTCTGGTCCCGCCCTTCCCGGAGCCAGGCACGCGCGTCGGCGAGGCCCTGGGCCTCGGCCCGGCACTGGCCTACCGCGTCGCGAAGGCGATGGGCTGGATCGGTCCGGTCCTCGTCGCCGTTCTCGCCGGAGCGATCCGGTTCTGGAACCTCGGCCGGCCGCGGTCCGTCGCCTTCGACGAGACGTACTACGCCAAGGACGCCTGGGCGTTGCTGAAGCTCGGCTACGAGGGGACGTGGCCGGACCGCAAGATCGCCGACCCGCAGATCCTGGCGGACCCCCAGGTGATCCCGCTGTCCGACACCGGGACCTTCGTGGCGCACCCGCCGATGGGCAAGTGGGTGATCGCCCTCGGTGAGTGGATGTTCGGCCTGAACCCCTTCGGCTGGCGTTTCATGACCGCGGTGCTCGGCACGCTCTCGGTGCTGATGCTGTGCCGAATAGGCCGCCGCCTTTTCCGTTCGACGGCACTGGGCTGTCTGGCCGGACTGCTGATGGCGGTGGACGGCCTGCACTTCGTGATGAGCCGCATCGCTCTGCTCGACCTCGTCGTCATGTTCTTCGTCCTGGCCGCGTTCGGGTGCCTGCTGGTCGACCGGGGCCGGGCGCGGGCCCTCCTCGCGGAAGCCCTGCCGGTGGACGCGAGCGGCTTCGCGGGTCCGCATCAACACACCGGCGAGCATGCGGGGATGGGGGTACGGCCGTGGCGGATCGCGGCCGGCGCACTTCTGGGGCTGGCGGCCGCGAGCAAGTGGAACGGCCTCTACGTCCTGGCGTTCTTCATGGTCATGACCGTGCTGTGGGACGTCGGCTCCCGCCGGATCGCCGGGGCACACCGCCCGTATCTGTCGGTGCTGCGCAAGGATCTCGGCTGGTCCGCGCTGTCCCTCGCGCCGGTCGCTCTGGTCACGTATCTGATGACCTGGACCGGCTGGTTCCTGTCCGACAACGGCTACGGACGGCACTGGGCGCACGGCCGGGGCGGCCCGTGGTCGTGGATCCCGGCCTCCCTGCGCAGCCTGTGGCACTACGAGCACGGCGTCTACGAGTTCAACGTGGGGCTGGACTCCTGGCACCGCTACGAGTCCAACCCGTGGAGCTGGCTGGTCCTCGGACGGCCGGTGGCGTACTCGTACGAGACGGACTTCGCACAGGACGGCTGCCGCACCGCGTCCGGCTGTTCCCAGGCGGTCCTCGCGCTGGGCACGCCGCTGCTGTGGTGGTCGGCGTGCTTCGCGCTCCTCTATCTGCTCTACCGGTGGGCGCTGCGCCGCGACTGGCGTGCGGGCGCCGTCCTGTGCGCGGTGGGTGCCGGCTATCTGCCCTGGTTCCTGTACCAGGACCGTACGACCTTCTCCTTCTACGCGGTGGCCTTCGTGCCGTATCTGTGCCTGGCCGTCGCGATGTTGGTGGGCGCGATGCTGGGGCCGCCGGGGTCGAGCGAGAGACGCCGGGCGGTGGGGGCGATGAGCGCGGGTGTCCTCGTACTGCTCATCGTCTGGAACTTCATCTACTTCTTCCCGATCTACACGGGTGCGACGATCCCGTATCCCGACTGGCATTCGAGAATGTGGCTCGACACCTGGATCTGAGGGATACGGGACCGTGCTCCGTATGTCACCTTCGGCGGCCCCTGGTCGCCAATCCACTGCCGACCCCGGCGAGGTGCAGGGCCAGCACGATCAGACCTATCAGCATCACGTTGGTCGAGGTGAAGACGTCGTTGGTCGAGATCTCCGCTGCGTTGATCAGGAACGCGACGAGGAACAGGACGGCTGCTGCCATGCCGAGCATGGATTCCCCTCTCTGCGGTTGTGGAGTGGGTCCAGATCCCACCGCCATTCAACGAGTGCCCCGGCCCCGCCGGATCAGACACCCATGACCCGGGCCGATCGTGGTACTCGCCCACCACAGCGGAATCCCCGCAGACCGCCGCATTCCGGAGTCCCTGCCATCGTCACCGGAACCGGACGAGTAAGCCCTTTGCCGTCGGGAAGCAGCAACGGTGGAAGCAAAGCAAGCGCCACAGCCCCACCGGGAGTGGGCTGCGGGAAGCCGTGATGGCGATCGAGCCGTGTTGGGACGACAAACTGCCTTCTGAGGAGACTTACACCCAGACCACCGAATTCGCCGGCGAACCGTCCGATGTGACGGGCTCACGACTCGCCGCGGAGGCGTTCCTCCTTGCGCTCACGCGTGTGTCGCCGCCGGCGGAGCCCGAACGCTGGGACGACATCCTGCTGGTCGTCACGGAGCTGGCCGCGAACGCGGTGCAGTACGCGCCGGGCCCGTTCACGCTGCACATGCGGCGCACGTTCGACGGTGTGCACGTGACGATGCACGACACCAGTGCCACACCACCGGCACCTCGCCCCTTCCGTCCCGGCAGGAACGACGGGGGCGTGGGATGGCATCTGATCCATACGCTGTGTGACCAGGTGAGTGTGGTGACGACCGAGAAGGCCAAGGACATTCACGTGTTCATGCCGTGGTGAGCTTCCCGGTGTTCCCTACGGCATGGCCTGGAGCGGCACCAGGACGCGAATCGTCTTGCCGCCTCCCGGACGCCTTTCGACGGCGATGTCGCGCGCCAGCCGGATGATCAGCGGCCAGCCGTAACCGTTGCCGTGGTGCACCGAAGGAAGGTCCCCCGAGCCGAAGGCGGCGGCGGGGATGACGTCACTGTTGTCGTGCACGGCCAGCCGCACGCCCTCACGCGTGGGCGTCACCTCGACCCCGACCAGCCCGCCCCCGTGCCGGACGGCGTTCGCCGCCAGCTCCGAGACGACCAGCAGGAGATCGATGACAGCGGTCTCCGTCGCCCTGCGGGACGGGGTGTTCCACTGCTCCTGCACCACGGCGCGGACGTGGTCACGAGCCATCGCCGCGGTGGTGATCGGAGCCGCCGTCATCGACGTCCCACCGCACATGCGGTCGGGTGACGCGAAGGCAGTCGTGTCGAATCGGTCCATATCCGCCGTGCCCCTGAGATCTGCTTGCTCGATGCCGGGTCCCAGAACGGGTCCGTCCACATCCGTCTTCCCGCTGAGCGCACGACCATGGGTGCGAATCCCTCGACCGTCGTGCCGGGTCAGGGCGCGGTCGCCCGTCGTGGGGGCAGACTCCGGTAGTAGTCGCCGACACCGGCGAGGTACTCGGGGTCCAGCGTCTCGCGATCGGTCTTGAACCGCGGCGCGGCCTTGATCTCCTCCTCGGTGCACGCCACCCTGACCTCCTCGGCCTCGGCGTCGACGGCGGTGACGACGCCCACGGGTATCAGCACGCTGCTGCCGAACAGCCAGACTCCGGTGTCGACGATCAGATGCCGCAGGCCCGAGTCGTCGGCCTGCCGGTCCACATGCCCGATCGTGCCGTCGGACGCCACCACCGTGAAGCCCGTGAGCCGCTGCCCCTCCGTGTGCCCGCTGTCCCCTGCGTACGACCAGATTCTGTCGGTGACCACGCCGCTCCTTCCGTCCCGTGTGCATTCCGTCTCGTGTGAGCCCGGGTGGAGCACCGCGGCCGGACATCCGCCGCCCGTCATGCTCCACGGGCAGCAAATACCCTGCCGACGGACTGGCATTCGCAACGATTTCGCCGAAAGGGCCTTCCCGCGTGCTTTATGCGCGCGCCACGTAGCTGCGGATCGTCGTGCCGCGCTCATCGGTGTGCACGCGCACCAGATCCGACAGGTGGTGAACGAGGAGAAGGCCTCGGCCGCCGAGCTGGTCGGGAGGTGCCGGGCGGCGGCCCACGAGGGGGTCGGTCAGCCGGCCGGTGTCCTGGACCTCACAGACGATCTGCTCGCTCTCCGCCCACAGACGCAGCGTTCCCCTGCCACCGGCGTGCACCACGCTGTTCGTGGTCAGCTCCGCCACGACCAGCGCCAGATCCTGCAGGCGGACCGCGCCCATCCCCCGCTCCCGTGCCTCCTGGAGCGCGAAGTCCCGCGTGACCGGCAGGGCTTCGGCGTCGAACCCGAACGTCGCCGCCCCGGGCGGACAGCGCAGCGGTTCGTTGTAGCGCGCGAGCACCTTGACCGGGTCGTAGGCGCCGCTGACCGACTGGTGGCCCGCGGTGATGAGCACAGGGTGCGTGGCGTGGGCGTCGGCGAGCACGTCGTCCGGCAGCGACCGTGCGTCGTACGGACAGAGGATGGTCACGTCCCGCCCGCGGAACGCCGCGTTGATCAGAGCCTCGTGCTGGACGCAGGCCGGATACTCCGTGGCCGTGCGGCCGGACCAGATCGGCTCCCCGATGATGCGCACACGGCGGCCGCGCCGGGCGTCGGCGAAGGCGCGCAGGACCGACGGGATGATACGGCCGGGATTCCGCCCGGCCCTCGTCATGTCGACGAAGTACACGGCCTCGGCCGCTGTTCCCAGCGCCGCCGCGATCAGTTCCAGCCGCGGAACGGGGGCGGCGACCGCGACGGGCTCCGAGGCCGCCAGCCCCTCCAGGAGGAAGGGCACCGTCCCGGCCACGTACTCCTGGTCACCGCGGTAGAAGAGCGCGGGATGCACGAAGGGGGCGTCCTCGGTCGCCGTCGTCGTCATTCCGCCCCACCAGTCGTCGGGGGTAGGGGCCAGGAGGTCTGGGCAATCCGCCACCGCCCGGCCCGGGTCGCGTGGGCTCCGGGCACGAAGTCGGCCGTCGGCCGACTCGGCCGGGGCGGCCCACCGCTGCAGGACCTCGACACCGACAACGATGTGTCCGTGCTGCCCATCAGGTCCACCCGTGCCACCCCGGGGGCCACAATACGCCGTCGCACTGGCGTTCCATGAACGTGTCCGAGTCGCAGCCGCGCACCCCGCGGGCCGGTCGCACGTCTCCGCGACCGGCCCGCGGGGTTCACCTGGTGACGGCCTCTCCGCCGTCACGCACCTCGGTGCCGCCCGTACCGGAAGGCCGCGAAGGCACCGGCGCCACGGGCTGCCGGGGGGCCGCGAGAAGGCGGCGCGCCCTCTCCAGGGCACGCATCACATCGCGCGTGCCGGTCGACACGCAGAGCGTGTAGGCGAGGTCCTGCGCTCGCTGGTCCGGTTTCGCCACGGCACCTCCCTCGCCCTCGGGGGCGGTCAGCGCCTCGTACTCGTCCACGAGCCTGCGCAGGGTCGCGGGATGGGGCATCAGCATCGGGCTCACTCCTCGGCCTCCTCGGCTTTCTGCGTCACGCCGCCCTGGTGCGTTCGTCGGTGTCGGTCCGTCCGTCGGCATCGGAGCGGCCGGCTCGCGGCTGCTGTCCGCCCATCGCCTCGTCCCTGACACGCGCGCAGCTGCGGCTGATGAGACGTGAGACGTGCATCTGGGAGATGCCGAGCACATCGGCGATGCGCGTCTGCGTCATGTCCTCGAAGAAGCGCATGTACAGAATGGCCCGCTCGCGTTCGGGCAGCCGACGCAGCCCTTCCCTGGCCGCTTCCCGGTCGACGACCAGCTCGTACGAGGAATCGACGGCGCCCAGGGTGTCCGCGAGGCTGTAGTTGTCGTCCGCGGAAGCGAGTTCGGCGTCCAGGGACAGCGTGCTGAAGCTCTCCATCGCCTCCATCCCCGCGCTGACCTCGTCCTCGGTCAGCCCCGTGTGCGCCGCGATCTGGGCCGCCGTCGGCTCCGGGGATCCGGGATTCAACGTGAGATCCCGACGGGCCAGCCGCACCTTGTTGCGCAGTTCCTGGACCCGGCGGGGCACTCTCAGGGCCCACATCCGGTCCCGGAAGTGCCGCTTCACCTCACCGGTGATGGTGGGCACGGCGTAGCTCTCGAACGCCCCGCGAGAGGGGTCGTACCGGTCGACCGCCTTCACCAGCCCCATGGCCGCGACCTGCCGCAGGTCCTCGACCGACTCGCCCCGGTCGCGGAAGCGGCCGGCGATCCGGTGGGCCATGGGCAGCCATACCGTCACCAGTTCGTCGCGGACGGCGTCCCGCTCGGGCCCGTCCTCCAACTCGGCCAGCCGGGCGAACGCGGCCGCGGCGTCGGGGGCGTCGTCGTGCGAGTGCTTCGCGTGGGTGGACGGGTGCTTCGCATCGGCGGACGGCCGGGCGGATGAGTCCGGCCGGACGGCCGTCTCCGTGCTCACGGGCTTGTCAGGTCGATTTGTAGACAAATCGCTAGGCATGTGGATTCGCTCCTGAACATTGGCTTGCGGGGGAATGCCGCAGGAGGAGTGGCGCCGCCCGAACCGCCCGGAGGCCCCCGGAGCTCACACCTACTCGCTCCCACGGACGTGCCTCCGGTCCGAAGCACGAAATTCCGCTTGCCCGGGCTTCCCGAGGAAAAACACCGCTTCTCGAAATCGACCACCCGACGTGGCGGCCGGATTCCCGCCCCGCCACGGCTCCGGCCAGGCCTCGCTCATGGTCGGCGCCCGCCCGAAACTCCCTCAGAAGAGGGAAGAAAGGGGCGACTTCCGGCCAGATCCTCCCGGCGCCCGCTTTCTGTTGCCTCCAGGAAGGAGTGAGCTGCCTGAAGCAGGGCATGCGGGCTTTGACACATCAGCGGCGACGAGTGGGGTGGACGGCATGACAGCCGTGACGGCAGGCGAGGCGACGGCCACGGCACAGCGGACGCAGACGGTCGACGAGACGGCACTCCCTCTCATCGACGAACCGTCACTGATCAAGCCGAAAGACGCTCGCGATCTGTCCCGACAGTTCTTCGACCGCCTGGCCGTGCTGGAGGAAGGCACGCACGAATACCAGTACGCGCGCAACACCCTGATCGAGATGAACCTGTCCCTCGTCCGGTACGCGGCCTCCCGGTTCCGCGGCCGGGGAGACTCGATGGAGGACATCGTCCAGGTCGGCACCATAGGGCTCATCAAGGCCATCGACCGGTTCGAGCTGACCCGTGAGGTGGAGTTCACCTCCTTCGCCGTCCCCTACATCGTCGGCGAGATCAAGAGGTTCTTCCGCGACACGAGCTGGGCCGTCCATGTGCCGCGCCGTCTGCAGGAGGCCCGGGTCGAGCTGGCCAAGGCCACGGAGGAACTGCGGACGCGTCTGGGGCGTACGCCCACGACCGCCGAGCTGTCGCAGCTCATGTCGCTGCCCGAGGCCGAGGTCATCGAGGCCCGCAAGGCGGCGAACTGCTACAACTCCTCATCGCTCGACGCGGCCCTCACCTCCGACGGCGACTCGCAGGGCGAGACGGTCCTGGCGGACTTCATCGGCGACGACGACCGGGCGCTGGAGCTCGTCGACGACCTCCACTCCCTGACCCCCCTCATCGCCGAACTCGACGAGCGGGAGCGCCTCATCATCCATCTGCGGTTCGTCGAGGAGCGGACCCAGGCGGAGATCGGTGAGGTCATCGGCATCTCGCAGATGCACGTGTCGCGACTGATCAGCCGCATCATCAAGCGGCTGCGCGCCGGTCTGCTCGATCCCTCGGTGGCCTGAAGCACCGTCCCGTCGGCCGCCTGATCCCGCACTGAAGCGTCGAGCCCGCCGTCCCGACTCTCGCGAGCGTTTCCACCGCGCGAGAGCCGGACGGCGGGCTCCGTCGTGAGCGGCTCCGGTGGCACATCGCAGGGAAGATCACACTCTCCGGCACCAATCTGGCTCGACCTTTGTTCACGACCTGACCTTCGGGTTAGCCTGCGGCGTACTTCCTCGACGGACGGCCCCGGACTCACGGGTCCGCGCCGTCGAGGAGGGGTCCGGCAGTGGGCCTGAAGTTCCGAGTCCCCCCTTTCACGGGACTCTCGTCTTGAACGGAACGAGGGTGCGCATGACCAGCCAGACGACCGACCCTGTCGGCCGCACACCGGGCGAGCCGGAGCTGCGCCGGCTGCTGGCGGGGCTGACCGCGGTACGGGACGGGGACTTCGGCACACGTCTGCCGGACGACGGCGGGGGCCTCCTGGGCGACATCGCCACCGTCTTCAACGGCATGGTCGACCAGTTGTCCGTGTTCACCTCCGAAGTCACCCGTGTAGCACGCGAGGTGGGCACCGAGGGGACGCTCGGCGGACAGGCGGAAGTGCCGGGCGTCTCCGGGACCTGGGCCGATCTCACCGACTCGGTCAACGCGATGGCGGGCAACCTCACCACCCAGGTCCGCGACATCGCCCAGGTGGCGACGGCGGTCGCCAAGGGTGACCTCTCCCAGAAGATCGACGTGCCGGCCCGCGGCGAGATCCTGGAGCTCAAGAACACCATCAACACGATGGTCGACCAGCTCTCCGCCTTCGCCGACGAGGTCACCCGCGTCGCGCGCGAAGTCGGCACCGAGGGACGGCTCGGCGGCCAGGCGGACGTCAAGGGAGTCAAGGGCACCTGGCGCGACCTGACCGACTCCGTGAACTTCATGGCGAGCAACCTCACCGCCCAGGTCCGCAACGTGGCCCAGGTGGCGACCGCGGTGGCCAGGGGCGATCTCTCGCAGAAGATCACCGTCGACGCCCGGGGCGAGATCCTCGCGCTCAAGGAGACCATCAACACGATGGTCGACCAGTTGTCCGCGTTCGCCGACGAAGTGACGCGCGTGGCCCGCGAGGTCGGCACGGCCGGCAACCTCGGCGGGCAGGCCACTGTCCGCGGTGTCTCGGGCACCTGGAAGGACCTCACCGACAACGTCAACGTGATGGCGTCCAACCTGACGGGCCAGGTCCGCTCGATCGCCCAGGTCGCCACCGCCGTGGCCCGCGGCGACCTGTCCCAGAAGATCACGGTCGAGGCCAAGGGCGAGGTCGCGGCCCTGGCGGACGTCATCAACACGATGGTCGACACGCTGTCCGCCTTCGCGGACGAGGTCACGCGGGTGGCCCGCGAGGTCGGCACCGAGGGCCGCCTGGGCGGCCAGGCCCAGGTGCCGAACGTGGCGGGCACGTGGAAGGACCTCACCGAGAACGTCAACTCGATGGCGAACAACCTGACCGGCCAGGTCCGCAACATCGCGCTGGTGACGACGGCGGTGGCCAAGGGCGACCTGTCCAAGAAGATCGACGTGGACGCCCGGGGCGAGATCCTGGAACTCAAGACGACGATCAACACGATGGTCGACCAGCTCTCCGCGTTCGCGGCCGAAGTCACCCGCGTGGCCCGCGAGGTCGGGAGCGAGGGACGGCTCGGCGGACAGGCCGAGGTGGAGGGTGTCTCCGGCACCTGGAAGCGGCTGACGGAGAACGTCAACGAGCTCGCAGGCAACCTGACGCGGCAGGTACGCGCGATCGCCGAGGTCACCAGCGCCGTCGCCGAGGGCGACCTGACCCGCTCGATCACCGTCGAGGCCTCCGGCGAGGTCGCCGAGCTCAAGGACAACATCAACTCCATGGTCGAGTCCCTGCGCGAGACGACCCGGGCCAACCAGGAGCAGGACTGGCTCAAGACCAACCTCGCGCGGATCTCCGGCCTGATGCAGGGCCACCGGGACCTGTCCGTGGTGGCCGAGCTGATCATGGACGAACTCGCGCCCCTGGCGTCGGCCCAGTACGGCGCGTTCTACCTCGCGGAGGAGGCCGGACGCGGCCATGAGCTGCGGCTTGTCGGCTCCTACGGATGGCCCGACGACGACGGGCGGCCTGTCCGGATCCCCTTCGGCCGCTCGCTGGTCGGTCAGGCCGCGCGCAGCCGCCGCCCCATCTCGGTGGACGAGCTGCCGCCGGGATACGTGACCATCTCCTCGGGGCTCGGCCGGACGGTGCCGACCGCCCTGGTGGTGCTGCCCATCACGGTCGAGGACCAGGTGCTCGGAGTCATCGAGCTGGCCTCGGTCACCCGCTTCACCCAGATCCACCAGGACTTCCTGGGCCAGCTGATGGAGACCATCGGCGTCAACGTCAACACCATCGTGGCCAACGCGCGGACCGACGAGCTGCTGGACGAGTCCCAGCGTCTGACCACCGAACTGCAGGCCCGTTCGGAGGAGTTGCAGGTCCAGCAGGACGAACTGCAGCGCTCCAACGAGGAGCTGGAGGAGAAGGCCTCGCTGCTGGTCGCGCAGAACCGCGACATCGAGGCGAAGAACCTGCAGATCGAACAGGCCCGACAGGAACTGGAGACCCGCGCCCAGCAGTTGTCGCTGGCCTCCAAGTACAAGTCGGAGTTCCTGGCGAACATGAGCCACGAGCTGCGGACCCCGCTGAACAGCCTGCTCATCCTCGCCCAGCTCCTTGCGCAGAACCCCTCACGCAACCTCACTCCGAAGCAGGTCGAGTACGCGGGCATCATCCACTCCGCGGGATCCGACCTGCTGCAGTTGATCAACGACATCCTCGACCTGTCGAAGGTCGAGGCCGGGAAGATGGAACTCGCTCCCGAGCGCGTCCCGCTGCGGCAGCTTCTCGAGTACGTCGAGGCGACCTTCCGGCCGATGACGACGCAGAAGAGCCTGAACTTCACCGTGCGCACCGCGCCCGGCGCACCCGGCGACCTCCTCACCGACGACTCCCGGTTGCGTCAGGTGCTGCGCAACCTGCTGTCGAACGCGGTCAAGTTCACCGAGCACGGCGGCGTCGAGCTGCGTATCGAACCGGCGGCCGACAACGAAGTGCCCGACGGTGTGCTCCGGGGCGGCACGATCGTGGCGTTCCGCGTGCGGGACACGGGGGTCGGGATCCCGGAACAGCATCTGGAGACGATCTTCGGGGCCTTCCAGCAGGCTGACGGGACGACGAGCCGCAAGTACGGCGGCACCGGCCTCGGTCTGTCCATCACGCGGGAGATCGCGCACCTGCTCGGCGGGGCCGTCACCGTCGCCAGCACGCCCGGACAGGGCAGTACGTTCACGCTGTTCCTGCCCGTGGCACGCACCGACTTCGAGGACCTCCTCAATGGCGACCGGTCGCCGGAGAAGGCCCTGGCCGCGGCTCCCGCGGAGGAGTCGGCGACGCACGCGTCGCCCTCGGGTCCGGCCGCCCCGCCCCGGAGCCGCAGGCGTCGTCTGCTGGTCGTCGAGGAACGGCAGCGCGGCCTGTTGACCCTGGTCGCCGAGAGCACGGTCGCGGACGTCGCCCATGGCCCGGACACCGGTGATCCACGCGGCACGGTCGACGTCATCACCGCCGTCGGAGCACACGAGGCGGCCAGCGCGCTGGCCTCGGGACCGTGCCACTGCGTCGTTCTGGAACTCGGTATGCCGGACGGCGAGGCGACCCGGTTCCTGGACGCGATGCACGGCGACTCAGGGCTCGCGAACGTTCCGGTCCTCGTCCACAGCGGTCACCGCGCGGATCTGGCCCAGGAACAGGCGCTGCAGGCCCGTTCGGGCACACGTGCCCTGGAGTTCCTGTCGAGCCTCGACGAACTGCGCGAGCGCATCGCCCTGCACCTCTCCGCCGAGGAGTTGGGAGATGTGCCCTCCCTTGCCCGCGCCGAGGAACCGCAGCCCGAGACACCGCACCCCGTCGAGGACGCCTTCCTCGGCCGTACGGTCCTGGTGGTCGACGACGACGCCCGCAATCTCTTCGCGCTCAGCGGGATCCTGGAGCTCCAGGGGTTCCACGTCCTGCACGCGGACAACGGCCGCAAAGGCATCGAGACGCTGGTCCACCACCCCGACATCTCGCTCGTCCTGATGGACGTGATGATGCCGGAGATGGACGGCTACACGGCCACGGCGGAGATCCGGAAGATGCCTCAGTACGCGGGTCTTCCCATCATCGCCGTCACCGCGAAGGCGATGCCGGGCGACCGCGAGAAGAGCCTCGCCTCCGGGGCGAGCGACTACGTCACCAAACCGGTCGACACCAACGACCTCATCGCCTGCGTCCGCCGGTGGCTGCCCGCGTGACCCGGACCGAGCAGTGTCCTGATCCGGCCGACGAACGGTCGCCGGACGAGTCCGTGGAGGAGTCCGCGGACGAGACGGCTGAAGACTCCGCCGAGGATTCGGCCGCTCTCCTCGCGACCTACCCGGTGGGCAGGCTCGCCGCCACGGTGGAACGCCTGCGCCGCGAGGTGCGAGCCGCCCAGGCCGAGGCCGACGGACGTGCCCTGATCGAACTCGCCAAGGGCATCCTGGTGGAGCGACTGGGGTGCGGGCCCGCGCAGGCCGCCCGCCAGCTCGCCGAACTCACCGCGCAGGCCGGGGTGAGCACACTCGAACTCGCCGTCGAGGTCATCAACCAGGCGGCCCGCGACCGGCTTTCGGAGGTGGCCGACGCCTTCCTGACCGCCGCGAAGTCCACCGACGCTCCCACGGATGATTCGTCGTCGAGGGGACACTCCCCCGCCGTACGGATGCGGGAGGCCGAGAGCGGCGCGCTGTCCGCCCCGGACACCCAGGCCGTCGCCGACTCCCTGCTGCAGCACGCGCTGACCCCGCTCGGCGCGGTGGCCGTGGCCATCTGGACCGTGCGCTCCGACGGTTCCCTGACGCTGGCCGGCAGTGCCGGGTTCTCCCCGGCGGAAGCCGGGCGCTGGCACCATGTGCCCCCTGGAGTGGTGACGGTGGCGCGCACCAGCCTCTCCGAGCGCGCCGGGCAATGGATCGGATCACTGGCCGAGACCGGACTTCCCTCCATCGGTCAGCACCAGTTCCCCGATGGTGGAAGGGCCGCCGTTCCCGCCGGCACCGGAGGCCGCATCCACGGAGCGCTCGAGATCGTCTGGCCCTCCCGTCTGGAACCGCAACCGCCCCAGGTGGTCCGGCAGGTCGAGGCCCTGGCGGAACTGTGCGCCCGCACGCTGGAGACGTACGCCTTCGTACACGGCGACGAAGCCCTCCGCGAACCGCGTGCCGTCCCCGACGCCACCGAACTGGTGGACCTGGCCGACGGGCTGCACGACCCCGCCCTGGTCCTCGTCCCCTACCTCGACGGCGGGCAGCTCGTCGACTTCCACATCCATCACGTCAACAGCCGTTTCCTCGATCCCGCCGGCCGGCCGCGCGGGCTCGTCAACGGCGCGATGCTGCTGGAGGCCTACCCGATGGCCGCCGGGGAGAGCGAGCTCTTCCAGCGGATCGAGCGTGTCTACGCCACGGGTGAGCCGTTCCGCGCGCAGCGCATGAACCTCACGGCTCTCGTCGACCAGGTGCCGCTGTCGGCCGTGGCGGACATCAGCATCAGCCGGCATGCCCACAGCGTGCTGCTCATCTGGCGCATCGAGGACGAGACGGCACGGCTCGCGAGCATCCTCCAGCACGCACAGCGCCTGGGCCGCATCGGCGGCTTCGAGGAGAATCTGCTCACGGGCGACATCACCTGGAACGGCCAGCTCTTCACCCTGTACGGCAGGCCTCCGACGAGCGACCCCGTGCCGCTGGAGGAACTGCCCGTCCACGCGCACCCGGACGACGCCGTCGTCATCGGGCGCTTCCTGCGCACCCTGCTCCATCACCGGCGACCGGCGTCCGCGTCGTTCCGGCTGCGGCGTCCCGACGAGGTGACGCGCCACATCCGTGTGGTGGCCGAGCCGGTGCTCGACGCCGACGGCCGGCTGTTCGTCGTACGCGGGGCCTACCAGGACATCTCGGCCCAGCACTGGACGGAGGTCGCACTCGCCGCCACCCGTGTCCAGCTCGCCCACACCGAGCAGCAGGCGACCGAACGCAGCCGCCTCACGCTGCAGCTTCAGCACGCCATCATGCCCCCGACCCAGGATCCCTTGCGGGCCCCCGGTATCGACGTGGCGGTCCGCTACCGGCCGGCCGAGACGGAGCATCTGGTGGGCGGCGACTGGTACGACGCGGTCGTCCTGCCGTCCGGTCTCGTGCTCCTGTGCGTGGGTGACGTTGCCGGTCACGGCATGGAGGCTGCGACCAGCATGGTCGTCCTGCGGAACGCTCTGCGGGGGCTGGCCGTGACGGGCGCGGGCCCGGGCCAGCTGCTGACCTGGCTCAACAGCGTGGCGCACCATCTGACGGGCACGGTCACCGCCACCGCGGTGTGCGGCCTCTACGACACGGAGCGCCGTACGTTGCGGTGGGCCAGGGCCGGTCATCTGCCGCCCGTGCTGGTACGCGACACGGGGGCGGTGTCCCTGCCCCTGGTCAAGGGATTGCTGCTGGGCGCGGCGCCCCAGGTGACGTACGAGGAGGACGAGATCCAACTGGCCGTCGACGACACCCTGTTGATGTACACGGACGGCCTGATCGAGCGCCGGGACCGGTCGATGGAGGAGTCCATGACCCAGCTGCTGACCACGGTCCGTGCGGCCCCGTCCACGCTCGACCAACAGTTGGACCGGCTGCTCACCTACAGCAGGTCGGACACCGACGACGACACCTGCATCATCGGCATCCGCGTGTCGTAGCCGCGGCACCGACGAGAGCCTGATCACGTCGCACGGCCGCCCACCGGGGGCATCGAATCCGCACAGGGGGGTAACCGGCCCAAGCCGTCAATTCTTCAGGAGGTACTTGTGTCCATTGCCCAGAACCCGCTGTCCGTCGAGGTCGCGCTGCCTCGCGAGGGCATCGCCCTGCTCACGGTCGAGGGCCATCTGGACATCGACACCGCGACAGGGCTGCAGCATCATCTGGCGAACCAGTTCCAGCACGGCCGCCGGCACTTCCTGCTCGATCTCTCGGCCGTGCCCTTCATGGACTCGTCCGGGATGAACATCATCATCAGGGCGTACCAGCAGACCCGGGAGTCCTCGGGGAGCGTGCACATCATCGGGCCACCGCCGGCCGTGCGGCGGATCCTGGACCTCACAGGGGTCAGCATCACCGTGCCGGTGTCGGACACCGTCGACGACGCACTCGCTCTCGTGGACGAGCCGCGGAACGAGCCCGAACTCTGAACGGGAGCGCGAGCAGAACGGCGGCATGGGGAGGGGGTCCGGGATGGGGCGGTGGATGACAACGAACAATCACGCGGAGCGAGTTCCGCGTACAGACGCACGCGTTCCGTGCACGGGCGCACGGGTCCCGGTGTCGCGAGACGGTCGGTCGCGTGGCGGTCAGGCCGTTTTGGCGTCGGCGACGTCGTCCTCGTGGATCTCCTGCGCCGCGGCGGCACAGAAAGCGACCAGGCCCTCCATCAGTGCGGTCCGTTGCGCGGCCGGCATGTGCTCCAGCACGGACTGCAGGGCCCGCTCTCGGCGGGTGCGCAGATCGACCAGGAAGGCGCTCCCTCGGCGGCTGAGGTACAGCCGCAGTTCACGGCGGCTCGTGGCACCGGGCCTGCGTTCGACGAATCCCACGGCCTGGAGGCGGTCGCAGAGCCGGCTGGTCGAGGGAGGCGTGGAGGCCAGGGCGTCGGCGAGCGTGCGCAGGTTGATGCCCTCGTGGTGTTCCAGGATGAACAGCACACGCAGCTGGGACGCCGATACCGGAGCCGTCGAGGCACGCCCCCACAGGACTTCCAGCAGTTCCGCAGCCTCTGAGGTCACGCGCGCCACTTCCTGGGGCCGCGGGCGCGCGTAGGAGGAAGTCACGGTGACACTCTCCCAGGCTTCCCGAACGCTGTCAGCCCGCCGCCTCGGGCGACCGGCCCCCGATCACCGACTCACACAACAGACCGTCGGCGTCGTGTACCCGACGAAACGGACCCGACACCGACGCGGAGAGAATGGCATATCCACCATCGTGAACAGATTCGTGGCAGCCGAGCGCGCACTGCGCTCCGCGGCACCGCACCAGTTGCTGGACGCGGTCCGCGAGGTGCTGTGCAACCAGTACGAGGCGCAGGATGCCGAACTATTCCTCGCCGACTACGGACTGACCCTGCTGCAGCCCGTGTCCGCGGTGCAGCACGCCCTGGACCCGCTGCCGGTGCACGACAGCCCGGCCGGCCGGGCCTTCGGGGCGCAGGAGCCGTACGCGGAGGAGCGCGGCGGCGGGAGCGTGCGTCTTCATCTGCCGGTCACCGTGCGCGGCGACCGGCTCGGGGTGCTGTCCGTCACCCTGCCATCGGCCGAGGTGGCCGGGGAGTGCCGGACCGAACTGGCCGAGGTGGCCGAGATCCTGGGCCACGAGGTGGTCGTCGCCGATCGCGACACCGACCTGTATCTGCTGGCGCGGCGCAGGGACCGGCTCACCCTGGCGGCGGAGATGCAGTGGCAGTTGCTGCCCGCACGCTCCTGCGCCCGGCCCGAGTTCACGCTCGGCGCCCAACTGGAGCCCGCCTACGCCGTGTTCGGCGACAACTTCGACTGGTGCGTCACCGCCGACCGGCTGACGCTGTACATCACCAACGGCATGGGCGAGGGCATCGACGCCTCGCTGCTGACCAGTCTCGGCATCAACGCACTGCGCAACGCCCGGCGTGCGGGCATCCCCATCGCGGACCAGGCGGCTCTCGCCGACCAGGCGGTGTACGCCCACTACCGCGGAGCCGCGCATCTTTCGGTGCTGCTGCTGGACCTCGAACTGTCCACCGGCCGCCTGCGGGTCGTCGACGCCGGCTCACCCCGGATGCTGCGTCTGCGCGACAGGTCCGTCACGACCGTGGACATGGAGGCACAGCTCCCGCTGGGCATGTTCGAGGAAACCGACTATGTGGCGCAGGAGTTCACCGTCGAGCCGGGCGACCGGCTCGTCCTCGTCAGCGACGGGGTCCACGCGGTCGTGGCACCGGGCGGGGAGCGGTACGGCGACAGGGCTCTGGCCCGGGCCGTCACGTCCACGAGTCTGGTGCCGGCCCCGGAGGTACCGGGGGCGGTCCTGCGGGAACTGACGGGGCATCGCGGCGGACCCGAGCCGGACGACGACGCGTTGGTGGTCTGTCTCGACTGGCACGGGAAGCAGCCCGCCCCTTAGGCGGGCGCCCCCACCGTAGGAGGTGTCGTGCCGGACGGCGCCACGGCTACAGTTGTCATCCGGCAAGATTTACATCGCTTTCTCGTTGCCTTCGGCAAGTTCGGAGCGATGCGACGCACGTGAGGAGTGGAACAGGTGCCGGAGCACGAAACGGCAGGACAGCACGGATCGCCGGCGCGGGAGGTCGGGGACTTCCTGCGGCGCCGCCGCGAGCAGATCGCCCAGCGGTGGGCCGACACCCCCTTGTTCCGTACGGTCTTCACCGTGTCCAGGGACGAAGCGGTGGAAGCCGGCAAGGCGGTCGTCGAGGCCCTTGCCGCGGTGGCCGCGGCCGGACGCGTCGAGGACGCCGAGGCGGACGGATTCACCGTGGTGCGCGAGCAGTTGACGCGCACGGCGGCCGCCCGGTCTCGCGCCGGTGCCGGCTCGGCACAGGTGTCGCACGAGGTGGACGCCCTGCGGCCGCCCGTCGTGGATCTCCTCGTGGCCGACCTGTCGCAGGCGTCCGCCGAGCACGTACGGGAGTGCGCGACCGCGGCGACCGTACTGATGGGCACGCTGCGGCTGGTCGTCATGGAGTCGGCGCTGAACGAGGGCCGGGCACTCATCGACCGGCAGCGGATGGAACTGCTGGAGATGGCCACGCCCGTGATCAAGCTCTGGGACGGCATCGTCGCCGTACCGCTGATCGGCACGCTCGACAGCGCCCGCAGCCAGGTGGTGATGGAGACGCTCCTGGAGTCCGTCGTCGACCAGCACGCGCGCTTCGCGATCCTGGACATCACCGGTGTGCCGACCGTCGACTCCCTCGTGGCGCAGCACCTGATGAAGACGGTCGCGGCCGCGCGGCTGATGGGAGCGGAGTGCGTCGTCTCCGGCATCCGGCCGGCCATCGCGCAGACCATCGTCCACCTCGGCCTCGACCTGGGCACGGTGGTCACCCGCGCCAGCCTCGCCGACGCCCTGGCGTACGCGCTCGACCAGCAGGGCTCCGGCATCGTGGACCCGGCGCCCCGTGGGGCGGTCGCGCGGTGACCCACGCGCACACGGGGCCTCCGTGGGGGTCCGTCCCGGTGCTGCGGCTCGGCGACGTCCTTCTCGTGACCCTCCAGGGCGATCTGCACGACAGTACGGCGGAACAGCTCCAGCAGGACATCAGCGAGACCATCGCGAGCAGTTCGACCACCGGTGTGGTCATCGACCTCTCCGGTGTCGAGATGGTCGACTCGTTCCTGGGGCGTGTGCTGGCCGAGATCGCGGCCAAGGCCGGGCTCCTCGCCGCGCAGACCGTGGTGGCCGGCATGCGGCCCGCGGTCGCGATCACGTTGGTGGAACTGGGTCTGACGCTGCCGGGTCTGCGTACCGCTCTCACCACGGAGGACGCCCTGGGCCTCCTGGCCGGGGATGCCTCGCCGTACCGTCCCCGCGGCACACGGCAGGAGAGTCCGTGATGCAGACAGCCGGCTGTGTCGACGCCCGCCTGCCGATCCACTCGGACATGGATCTGGTGTGGGTACGGCAGCATGTGCGCCAGACGGCCGCTCAGCTGGGCTTCGGTCTGGTGGAGCAGACCAAGCTCGTCACCGCGGCGAGCGAGCTGGCCCGCAACACGCTGGTGCACGGCGGAGGCGGCGAGGTCGAGGCCACGGTCCTGAAGAACGGTCACGCACCGGGGCTGCGGCTGGCGTTCATCGACGAGGGACCGGGCATCGCGGACCTGGAGCGGGCTCTGAGCGACGGCTACACCTCGGGGGACGGCCTCGGAATGGGCCTGGGCGGCGCCCGGCGGCTGGTCCACGAGTTCGCGATCGACAGCAGCCCCGGGAACGGCACCACGGTCACGGTGACCTCCTGGACCGTCCGTCCGCCGCGCTACCGGGAGGAGACCTGATGCCCCGGGTCTGGGACGTCCCGGTCCACGACTCGACACGCGTGCGTGACGCCAGGGTCGCGGCGGAGGGCGCGGCCGCCCTGGCCGGGCTCGACAGGAACCGCACCGCCGCGGCCGCGCTCGTGGCCACCGAACTCGCCACCAACCTGCTCAAGCACGCCAAGGGAGGCCAGTTGCTCATAGAGACCGTGCCCCCTCCCGTGCTGCCGGCCGGGCAGGAAGCGGTCTCCGTGGTGCAGATCGCCGCGATCGACCACGGCCCCGGCATGGCCGACGTCCCGGCCGCCTTGCGTGACGGTTTCTCCACGGCGTCCACACTCGGCACCGGCCTCGGCGCCTGCCGACGCATCGCCGACGACTTCGACCTGCACAGCGCGCCGGGCCGGGGCACGATCGCCCTGGCGCGGATCGGTACCACCCGGCCCGGTGGTGCCCGCGGTCGCGGCCACGGGGCCGCTCCCGCACCGGCCGCCGCCATGGCACGGGCGGGAGGGGTCAACATCCCTTTCGGCGGCGCGGAGTTCTCCGGTGATGCCTGGGCGTGCGTCCGGGCGGGCCACCGTACGACCCTGATGCTGGCCGATGGGCTGGGCCACGGGCCCGAGGCTGCTCGGGCCTCGTCCGCTGCGGTGGAGGCGCTGCGGCGCTCGGGCCATCTGCCGCCGGCGGAAGTGCTCCGGTACCTGGACGCGGAGCTCCGCCCCACCAGGGGCGCCGCGATCGCGGTCGCCCAACTCGACGCGGAGACCGGGCGGCTGGCCTTCTCCGGGATCGGTAACATCGGTGCCCGGCTGCGCACGGGTGAGGGCTGGCGGCCTCTGCTCTCCCGTCCCGGCATAGTCGGAGCCCACCGGCCCACGACCATCCCCGAACACCACGCGACGTGGGGAGCGGACTGTCTGCTCGTCCTGCACAGCGACGGGCTGCCCAGCCGCTGGACCCCGCCCGCGGACGCCTGCCTCGCGTCCTTCGACCCGGCTGTGATCGCCTCCGTGACGGTGCGCGACGCGAGCAGCTCCGCCCGGCCGGTACGGGACGACACCGCCGTCGCCGTACTGAGCCCCGTTCCGCCGGACGGCACACCATGATGCGTACCTGGCACATCACCACGGTCACCGACGCCGCGCGGGCCCGTATCGACACGGCACGTCTGACGGCCGCGTACGGGGTGCCCGGTCTGGAGCGGACCCGGCTGACCACCGCGCTCAGCGCGCATCTGCGGCAGTGCCTCACGAAGGGCGGCACGTGGCGGCTCTCTGTGGAAGCGACCGCGGCGCCGTCCGGGGACGGTCTCCTGCGAGCTGTCGTGACCTCGTGCGACGAAGCCGGCGCCGACGGCCGGCCACCGTGGCACATGACGGTCACCTGCCCGGAGGGTGCGGACCTGTCGGACGTCGGCCCCGTGGCGGACGATCCCGCGATCCTGGCCGAGGCACTGTTGGGCGCCGACGAGGACACGGCCCTGGTCCTGGAGAGACTCGGCGAGCAGGAAGGGCTGGTGGACTTCCACCGGGAGGAGCTGCACCAGACCAATCAGGGCGTGCTGGCACTGCACGCCGAACTGGACGCGGCGGGACGGGCCCAGCGCGAGCTGTTCGCCGCCGAGCGGAAGGCGCGTACGGAGGCGGAGAGTGCCCGCCGCAGGCTGACGTTCCTGGCCGACGCCAGTGCCGTACTCACGGCTTCGCTCAACCACGACGAGATCGTGCGCCGTTTGCCCAGTCTCCTGGTGCCGGAGTACGCCCGCAGTGTCGATGTGTGGCTGTTCGACGGCGAGGACGACGAACTGCGGCAGAGTCCGCGTCCGGCGGCCGCCGTGGTCGCGGCCCGTAGCGGCCGCCCTCAGTACGCCGCCGACCACCCGGGCGGCCTGCCCGGCGTCGACGACCAGCCGCCCTCGGCACTGCATCCCACGCGGCCCCTGCTGTGCGTTCCGCTGCCGACGCGGCGGGCACCGCTGGGGGTGCTGATCCTTACCCCGCCCGGCGAACGCTGGGACGCCGACGACGCGGTCATGCTGATCGAACTCACGCGCCGCGCCAGCATTGCCATAGACAACGCCCGGCGCTTCGAGCACAACCGCGACATCGCCGAGACACTGCAGCGGGCCCTGCTCACGGACCTGCCCACCACTCCGGAACTGCGCCTGGCGGCCCGCTATCTGCCGGCCACCCACGGTCTGAACATCGGCGGGGACTGGTACGACGCCTTCCGTCAGCCCGACGGCAGCCTGATCACCGTCATCGGCGACGTGACGGGGCACGGACTGCACGCCGCCGTCATGATGAGCCAGTTGCGGACGGCACTGCGCGCGTACGCCGTCGACGGAGGCACCCCCGGCCAACTCCTCACCCGGCTGCACATCCTCCTCCACCACCTACAGCCCGACCTGTACGCGACGGCCGTCATCGCGCGCTTCCACCCCGACGATCCGACGCTCACCTGGGCCGCCGCGGGCCACCCGCCGCCGGTACTGCGGACCCCCGACGGGCAGGTGCACACGCTCGACGCCAAGCCCGGTGCCATGCTCGGCATCCCGCTGCGCCAGGAGATCGGCGACCACACCGTGCGCCTCGCCCCCGGTTCGACGCTGGCTCTCTACACCGACGGGCTGGTCGAGCGCCGCGCCCACGGCATAGACCCCGGTATCGAGCGTCTCGCCGCGGCGCTCGGGGCCTTCCGTTCCGAGGACCTCGACACGGACCTGGACGGCTCGGCCGACCGTCTCCTGCATCCGTTGCTGAGCGACTCCGAGCGGGACGACGACGTGTGTCTGCTGCTGTGTCACCTCCCGAACCGGGCGGCGGAGACGGTACGGCCCTCCCCCGCCGGGCTGCCCGTCTGACGGGTTTCAGCCGCCGGTCACCGCGTCGCCCCCGCTTTGCCCCTCGCCTCTCGGCTGCGGACGTGTGCGCGCGTGGGCCTGCTGGAAGGCACCCAGTCCGCGTTGCAGAGAGGCACGTTCGCCGGGTGTCATCGCCTCGAAGACGGTGGCGAGACAGAGGGATCGCCGCTCGGTGACGTCCGCCAGGAACCGCCGTCCGTCGGCGGTGACCACCAACCGCACCTCACGGCGGTTGTGGGGCTGGACGGTCCGCTGGAGCAGCCCGGCGGAGACGAGCCGACCGCAGAGCCGACTGGCGGTGGGCAGGCCTATCTCCAAGTGCTCGGCCAGCGCGGTGAGATTGAGTTCGGGCCGGCGGCGGACCGTCTGCAGGGCGGACAGCTGACGCGCGGAAAGGTGCGGGACGACGTCCTCGACCGCCGTGAACCAGAGCGTCACCAGACTTTCCACAGTGTCGACGACGTGGTGGGCAAGCGTGTCCGGCTCATGGCCGGGGTCCTGGTCGCGGCCCGTGGGCCGGTGGATCTCCACAAGCGCTCTCTCAGTGAACTCCGGACAGGGCAGCTGTCATGTAGGTCGGCCCTACCCGAAGAACCCGGCCGTACACGGCCCGTCTCCCGCTCGTTGCACGCCTGTCCGGACCGCTCGGAGTCGAACGCCGCCCGGCCTCCCGTCCCCGCACGCGGTGTGCGGGGACGGGAGGCCGGGTCGGTGGCCGGCTGACCGGTCAGCCGGTGGCGAGAGCGCTCCTCAGCACGGTCACTGCCTGGCTGATGGCGGCGCGGGCCGCGTGGGTGTCGGCGAGGGCGTTGAGCATCACGAAGTCGTGGATGATGCCCTGGTAACGGGCCGCCGTGACCGGGACGCCCGCTTCGCGCAGCTTGTTGGCGTAGGCCTCGCCCTCGTCGCGCAGGACGTCGGCCTCGGCGGTGATGACCAGGGCCGGCGGCAGGCCGGTGAGCTGCTCGGTGGTGGCGCGCAGCGGGGACGCGGTGATCTCGGCGCGCTGCTTCTCGTCGGTCGTGTACTGGTCCCAGAACCACTGCATGGCGTCGCGGCGCAGGAAGTAGCCCTCGGCGAACTGGTGATACGAGCCGGTGTCGAAGGCCGCGTCGGTGACCGGGTAGAAGAGGACCTGCTGGACGAGGGGCACATCGCCTCGCTCCTTGGCCATCAGGGTCAGGGCCGCGCTCATGTTGCCGCCGACGGAGTCGCCGGCGACCGCGATGCGGGAAGCGTCCAGATAGTGGCCGGCGCCGTCGGTGACGACCCACTGCGCGACGGTGTAGTTCTGCTCGATCGCGACGGGATAGCGGGCTTCGGGCGAGAGGTCGTACTCGGGGAAGACCACGGCCGCGTTCGCGCCGACGGCGAGTTCGCGGACCAGGCGGTCGTGGGTGTGGGCGTTGCCGAAGACCCAGCCGGCGCCGTGGATGTAGATGATCACCGGAAGGACACCGGAAGCACCCGCCGGGCGGACGATACGTGCCCGGACCTGTCCGGTGGGACCGCCGGGGACCGTGACCCATTCCTCGTCGACGTCGGGCTTGGTGATGTCGCCCGACTGCACCTCGTCAACCGTCTTGCGACCCTCTGCCGGGCCGAGGTCGAACAGGTAGGGCGGGTTCGCGGTCGCCTCGGCGAAGGCCGCGGCGGCGGGCTCCAGGACGGGGCGGGGGCCGGTGGTGTCGGTCATGGCGATCTCCTCGGATCCGGTGCCGTGGGCGGGCTCCGTCGACGGTCTTTCGCCGGAGCGGCGGCACAGCACGAAAGTAGCGCGCAATTCAGTCGTGCGCAACTTATTAGGGTCCGATAGAATCGAGGAGACTCGAACGGTAGAGTGGAGATCGCCGTGCGGCGCACCGGAGCAGGCACTGAATCAGGGAGCGACACCGTGGGCACAGCCGGGACCGAACCGACCCAAGAGGGTTCCCTGCTCCTGGACGACCAGCTCTGCTTCGCCCTCTACGCGGCTTCACGCGCGGTCACCGCCCGCTACCGGCCCCTGCTGGACGAACTCGGACTGACTTATCCGCAGTACCTGGTCATGCTCGTGCTGTGGGAGCAGGACCAGATCTCCGTACGGGACCTGGGCAACGCGCTCCAGCTGGAGTCCAGTACCCTCTCCCCGCTCCTCAAGCGCCTGGAGGCGAACGGCCTGCTGCGGCGCGAGCGCCGGGCGGAGGACGAGCGTTCCGTCGCCCTCCGCCTCACCGACGCCGGAGCCCGGCTCAGGGAACGGGCGGGCACCGTCCCCCTCGCCATCGGCGACGCCATGGGCCTGACCCCCGAACAGGACGCCACGGCCAAGCAGTTGCTACGCCTACTGACGACAAACGTAACCCGGTAAGGACACGGCCCCACAGACCCGCCCCTCAAGGGGCGCGGGGAACTGCGCGACCGGCCCCCACCGGGCCGCGGACGAATAACCACCCTTCCAGCGGGGCGCTACCGCACTACTGGCGCGTCCACTTCTGATTCGCGCCCCCACCACACGCCCAAAGGACAACCTTCGTACCGTTGGCAGTGGCCGCGTTGTACGCATCGAGGCACAGCCCGGCATTCACATTGGTCACCGTCCCGTCGGCGTTCACGTTCCACTTCTGGTTGTTGCCGCCGTTGCAGTCCCAGATGACGACCTTCGTGCCGTTGGTGGTCCCCGCCTGGTAGGCGTCGAGGCACTTGTTGCCGTAGACCACGAGTTCCTTGCGCGCGGTGTACGTCCAGGACTGGTTGACGCCGCCCGCGCAGTCCCACAGCTGCGCCTGGGTGCCGTTGGTGATGGTGTTGCTGTCGACGTCGAGGCAGCGACTGGACTGCTGCCCCGTGAACTGCGTGCCGTTGGTGCCGGGCAGCGGCCGTACCTCGATCGCGTCCAGATCGGGCGTCCAGGCGGAGGCGTTGGAGAACGTCAGGGTGTTCGCCGAGCCCTTGGCCAGGGACGCCTCGACCGAGACGGTGCCGGGCGTGGTCCAGGAGCCGGTCGGCGGAAAGGAGACCTTGGTGGCCGTCTGCCCGTTGACCTGGAGGACCGCCGTACGGGCCGCGCTGTCGCCGTTGGTGTAGGCGATGTCGACGACCTTGGTGCCCGTGTCGGCCGCCGAAACGGCGTTGAACCGCAGGGTGTTGGCCGCGCCGTTGCCGACGCCGCCCACCTTGGTGCCGCCGGAGCAGTTGACGCAGGTGGCGTCGGCCGCGGAGCCGCCCTTGGTGTTGCCGGAGGCCTCGGCCTCGTACGTGGTGCTCGCCGCCTCCGTGGCACCGGTGACCGTGAGCATCACCGAGTCCTTGGCGGGGACGTTGACCGTGTAACTCGTGCCGAAACTGCCCACGTTCGCGCGCGTCCAGAGATTGCGGACCGTCGCGGACACGTTGGTCAGGCCCAGGTCCGACCAGCGGACGGTCATGTTCTGCGCGCTGGAGGTGCGGTTGAGCAGGACGACGGCCCGCTTGCCGGTGCCGGACAGGACCTTGCCGTACACCTGCAGCCCTGAGGTGTCCTCGGCGACCTTGACGCCCTGGAGGCCGCGCGGGTCCTGGTCGACCGCGATGACCTCGGGGTTCTTCAGGATGTTCGCCGATTCGGTGCTCATCGTCGCCAGGTTGTTGCCGGCGAGGAGCGGCGCCCCGGAGACGGCCCAGAGGTTCATGTGGCTGCGGTTCTGGGCGGCGGTGAAGCCGTCCATGCCGACCATCAGCATGTCGGGGTCGTTGTAGTACCCGGTGTGCTGGGCAGCGGGGTGCACGTTGGTGTCGAAGTTGGTCAGCATGCTGTCCCACGACGGCGAGTTGCCGTGGAAGATGATGTCCGTGTTGGTCCGCCACAGGGCGGCCATGCCGGCGCCCCAGTTCCACGGGTTCTGCTTGCCCCAGTTGCAGACCGACAGGGTCAGCGGGCGTCCGGTGGCGGCCGTCGCCTTCGCGGCAGCGTCGCTGATGGCCTGGTACGTGGTCCTGGCGTCGAGGCCCTCGACGTCGCCGCCGCACCAGTCGACCTTGACGTAGTCGAAGCCCCACTTCGAGAACTGGAGCATGTCCTGCTCGTAGTGGCCCTCGCTGCCACTGCCCGGGGCGGCGGGACGGCCGGTCGGGAAGTAGTAGCCGCAGCCGTCCCTGCCCGCGTCGGTGTAGATGCCGGCCTTGAGGCCCTTGCTGTGGATGTAGTCGGCGATGGCGGTCATGCCGCCGGGCCACTCGGACTCGTCGATCGTGATGTTGCCCGCGCTGTCGCGGGTGCCCTGCCACCAGCCCTCGTCGAGGTTGATGTACTTGTAGCCGGCCGCCGGCAGGCCTGCCGCGACGAACGCGTCGACCTGCGTCTTGATGACGTTGTAGTCGATCCTGGCGGCGAAGGTGTTCCAGGAGGCCCAGCCCATCGGCGCCGTCGGCACCGGAATCTGATTCGACGTCACCGCGACCGGCTGCGCCCGATCGAGGTCGACGGCTCCCTGCTCCTGGAGACCGACCAGGGCACCGGCGGCCAGGGCGAGAACGGCGGCACGGACAACGACAGCTCTGCACAGACGTCTTGCACGGGGGGCGAACCGGTGAAGAGGCATGGGGGGTTCCTTCCGGGGGCGCGGCAACCCAGCACACACGAACGGTCGACATATCGAACATTGCACGGGTTGTCGAACCGATGGGACGCCGAAGCTAGGCCCGCACCACACGGAAGTCAACGGATCGTCACCACTGGATTTCCACCAGCCGCACACGACTCGGGGGGCTACAGCCGCGACAGGCACCCTCGCGTGAAATTAACCGGAGCCGAACGCGCCGGAAGCGTTGACGTGCACCCACCCCAAATCTATGTTTTGGTCGAACTTCCGCACACCGTACGGTATTTCGAACATCTCGGACCTCCGCACACCCGTCGCCCGGTCCCGACCCCCGCGCAGAGACGAGGAACGAATGGCCCCCGCCATCCCCAGACGGAGACTCCTCCAGGCCGCACTGTTCGCCACGGCGACCCCGGCGTTCTCGTATGCCGCAGGAGGCGGTTCGGCCGCGGCGGCCACGCTGCCCGCGCCCTCCTCCTGGACGCTCCGGCCGTTCGAGCTCAAGGACGTGAAGATCGGCCAGGGCGTCTTCGCCGCCAAGCGCCAGCTGATGCTCGACCACGGCCGCGGTTACGACGTGAACCGGCTGCTCCAGGTGTTCCGCGCCAACGCCGGGCTCTCCACCGGCGGCGCGGTCGCCCCCGGTGGCTGGGAGGGCCTGGACGGTGAGGCCAACGGCAATCTCCGCGGCCACTACACCGGGCACTTCCTGACCATGCTGTCCCAGGCGTACGCGAGCACCGGCGACCAGGCCTACGCCGAGAAGATCCGCACCATGATCGGCGCTCTCACCGACGTGCGCGCGGCCCTGCGCAAGGACCCGGCGGTGCTCAGCGTCACCGGGAAGTTCGGCACCGCCGCCGAGAACGTGCGCGGCTCCTACCAGTACGTCAACCTGCCGGCCGCCGTGCTCGACAGCTCCGCGACGATCACCCTGTCGGCGTGGGTGAAGCCCACCCACGACGCCAACTGGACCCGGGTCTTCGACTTCGGCAACAACAACACCCGGTACATGTATCTGGCCGCCCGCAACGCGAGCGGCGTACCGCGCTTCGCCATCACGACCAACGGGCCCGGCGGCGAACAGGCACTCAACGGCACCGCCGCGCTGCCGCTGAACCAGTGGAGCCACCTGGCCGTGACGATCTCCGGCTCCACCGGCACCCTCTACGTCAACGGCACCTCCGTCGCCCAGAACACGTCGATGACGCTCAACCCGTCGTCCCTGGGCGCCCTCACGAACAACTGGCTCGGCCGCTCGAACTTCGACGACCCGGTGTTCGCGGGCGTCTACGACGAGTTCAACGTCTGGTCACGGGCGCTGACCGCGGCCGAGATCACGTCGCTGCAGAGCAATCGCGCCGCCGCCTCCTCTGCGGGCCGCGGCACCCTGGCCTCGTACACCTTCGACGAGACCACGGGCGGCACCTTCGCCGACGCCTCGGGCCGTGGGCTGACCGCCGCCCTGCGCCGGACCTGGGGCGGGCCGAGCCACGCCGGGTTCCTCGCCGCCTATCCGGAGACGCAGTTCATCGACCTGGAGTCGCGGACCAGCCCGGACTACACCAAGGTGTGGGCGCCCTACTACACCGCGCACAAGATCCTCAAGGGCCTGCTGGACGCGTACCTCGCCACGGACGACGCGCGGGCGCTCGACCTCGCGTCCGGGATGTGCGACTGGATGTACTCCCGGCTGTCCAAGCTGCCCGAAGCCACCCTGCAGCGGATGTGGGGCATCTTCTCCAGCGGGGAGTTCGGCGGCATCGTCGAGACGATCGTCGACCTGTACACGATCACCGGCAAGGCCGACCATCTCGCGCTGGCCAGGCTGTTCGACCTCGACCAGCTCATCGACGCCTGCGCCGCGAACACCGACACGCTCGACGGACTGCACGCCAACCAGCACATCCCCATCTTCACCGGCCTGATCCGGCTGTACGACGCGACGGGCGAGACCCGGTACCTCACCGCGGCGAAGAACTTCTGGGGCATGGTCGTGCCCCACCGCATGTACGGCATCGGCGGGACCAGCACGGCCGAGTTCTGGAAGGCGCGCGGTGTCATCGCGGGGACGATCAGCGACACCACCGCCGAGTCGTGCTGTGCGTACAACCTGCTCAAGCTCAGCCGGATGCTGTTCTTCCACGAGCAGGACCCGAAGTACATGGACTACTACGAGCGGGCCCTCTACAACCAGGTCCTCGGCTCCAAGCAGGACAAGGCCGACGCCGAGAAGCCGCTCGTCACCTACTTCATAGGCCTGACGCCCGGTCATGTCCGGGACTACACCCCCAAGCAGGGCACCACCTGCTGCGAGGGCACGGGCATGGAGAGCGCCACCAAGTACCAGGACTCGGTGTACTTCAAGAAGGCCGACGGGAGCGCGCTGTACGTCAACCTCTACAGCCCGACCACCCTGACCTGGTCCGAGAAGGGCGTCACGGTCACGCAGACCACGGACTACCCGAGGGAGCAGGGTTCCACCCTCACCTTCGGCGGCAGCAGCGCGGCTTTCGAGCTGCGGCTGCGCGTGCCGTCCTGGGCGACGAGCGGCTTCCGGGTGACGGTCAACGGCAGCGCGGTGAGCGGGACTCCGGTCGCCGGTAGCTACTTCGCCGTCTCACGGACCTGGCGCAGCGGTGACGTCGTGAAGGTCGCCATCCCCTTCCGGGCCCGGGCCGAGAAGGCCCTCGACGACTCGGGGCTGCAGACCCTGTTCTACGGCCCGGTCAACCTGGTCGCCCACAACGCCGGTACGAGCTACCTGCAGTTCGGGCTCTACCGCAACGCCGCGCTCTCCGGCGACCTGCTGCCGAGCCTCTCCCCCGTGTCCGGCAAGCCGCTCCACTACACGCTGAACGGCACGGAGTTCGCCCCGTTCTCCGAGGGCACCGAGGACCCGACCCACGCCTATTTCAGGCGCTCCGAGCCCAAGGTGGTCTTCGGCACGACCGACTCCGGTGTCACCAACCCGGCCAGGGCCGACGGCACCACGTTCCTGGACGAGATCTGGGCAGGCGCCCCCTTCGGCACCAAGGCCGCCCTGGTCTCGCGCGTGCAGAGCACGGTGAACTCCTGGGTGTCGGCGGGCCTTCTCGGCCAGGCCGACGGCCAGAAGGTGGTGACCACGGCGCAGAACGCCTCGTACGTGTCCTGATTCCCCGGCCGTTCACGGCCCGACGTCCCGGGCGCCGCGGAACCGAGTGCGTATCGCGGTCGTGGGACGATCGGGCCATGCTGCTGGAGACCCCCAGGCTCGTACTGCGCCGGTTCCGTGCCGAGGACGCGGCGCCGCTGGCCGCGTACCGGTCCGATCCGCTGGTGGCCCGTTACCAGGGCTGGACGGCACCGGTTCCGCTGGACTCGGCGGTCAGGATGGTGCGAGGGCTGGCCACGGGGTCTCCCGAGGAACCGGGATGGTTCCAGTACGCGATCGAGCTCAAGGCCGACCGCTGTCTGGTGGGGGACATCGGGGTCTGCCTGCACGAGAACCGCATGCAGGCGGAGCTCGGCTTCACCCTGGCCGGCGACCGGCAGGGGCACGGCTACGCCACGGAGGCCGTACGAGCTGTCCTCGGCGATCTCTTCGAACGCCGAGGGCTGCACCGGGTCTCCGCCGAGTGCGACGCGCGCAACGACCGCTCGGCCCGGCTGCTGCGACGGGTCGGCTTTCTCCAGGAGGGCCTTCTCCGCCAGGCCAGTTGGATCAAGGACGAGTGGACGGACGACCTGCTGTTCGGCCTGCTGGCCTCGGACTGGCAGTCGTCCGAGGGGCTCTAGTCCGGTCTGTCATGCGTCGGTTGCCGCGTACACCCGTTGGCCGTCGACGAACGTCTGGAGCACCCGCGTGGCGGCGATCTCCTCCGGCGGTCCGGCGAAGGGGTCGCGGTCCAGGATCACGAGGTCGGCGAGTCTGCCGACGGTGATACTGCCGGTGGTGTCGTCGAGGTGGTTGGCGTGGGCGCTGCCCGCGGTGTAGGCGGCGACGGCGGCGCCGAGGTCGATCTTCTGGTCCGGCAGGAAGGCAGGGGTGCCCTCGGGCGCGTCGGGGGCGACACGGTTGACGGCGACGTGGAGGGCCGCCAGGGGGTCGGGGCTGCTGACCGGCCAGTCGCTACCGGCGGCGAGGGTGGTTCCGGCACGCAGGAGGTCGCCGAACGGGTACTGCCAGGCGGCCCGTTCGGGGCCGAGGAACGGGATGGTGAGCTCGTCCATCTGCGGTTCGTGGGCGGCCCACAACGCCTGGAGGTTGGCGGTCGCGCCCAGTGCGCGGAAGCGGGGTATGTCCTCCGGGTGGACCACCTGGAGGTGGGCGAGGTGGTGGCGGGTGTCGCGCCATCCGTTGGCCGCGCGGGCCGCCTCCACGGCGTCCAGCGCCTCACGCACCGCGCGGTCGCCGAGCGCGTGGAAGTGGACCTGGAAGCCGAGCGCGTCGAGTTCGGTGACGTACTTCGTCAGCTCGTCCGGTTCGACGAAGCTGATGCCGGAGTTGTCGGAGGCACAGCCGCAGCCGGTGAGATACGGGCCCAGCAGGGCGGCCGTGTGGTTCTCGGCGATGCCGTCCTGCATGACCTTCACGCTGGTGGCCCGGAACCGGCCCCGGCTCGACTCCTCCCTGCGGGCTGCGAGTTCGGGAATCTGTTCTCCGCCCCGGCTCCGGTCCCACCACAGCGCGCCGACGACCCGTGCGGTGAGCAGGCCGCGGTCGACTGCCTCGTGATAGGCGGGCGTGGGATCGGTCATGTTGGCGAACTCTCCGACGATGGCGTCCTGCCAGGCGGTGACCCCGTACGAGTGCAGCACCGACTGGGCCCGCAGCAGCGCGGCGAGTTGCTCCTCGGGCGTGCGGTCGGGCATCAGGCGGGACACCAGGTGGGCCGCGCCTTCCTGGAGCATGCCGGTGGGGTTGCCGTCGGCGTCCCGCTCGATGCGACCGTCGGCCGGGTCGGGGGTGCGGGCGTCGATGCCGGCCCGTTCCAGGGCACGGGAGTTGACCCAGGCGCCGTGGTGGTCGCGGTTGGGCAGGAACACCGGCCGGTCGGGGACGACCGTGTCGAGCAGGGCGGCGGTGGGCGTGCCGCCGGGGAAGGCCTCCATGGACCAGCCGCCCCCGGTGATCCACTCGGCGTCCGGATGCTCGTCGGCGTAGGCCTTCACCCGGCGCAGATACTCCTGCGGGTCGACGGTGTCGTTCAGGTGGCACAGGCCCAGTTCGGTGCCCGCGCCCTGGGGGTGGACGTGGGCGTCCTGGAAGCCGGGCAGCAGCAGCCGTCCGGCGAGGTCGACGACCTCGGTACCGGTGCCGATCAGCTCGTGGACCTCGTCGTGGCCGACGGCGACGATCCGCCCGCCGCGCACGGCCACGGCGGTGGCCCGGCTGCGCGCGGCGTCGACGGTGTGGACGGGTCCGCCGGTGAGGACGAGGTCGGCGGCCTGGGGGTGGGACATGGGTTCAACGCTCCAGAGGAGAGGGGGTCAGACGGCGGTGCGGTCCATCGGGAGGGCGAGCGCGTCGGCGTCGGTGCCGCGCCCGGTGGTGAAGTACGGCGAGCGGCGGGCGTACTTGGCGACGGCCGCCATGACGAGGCCGCTCAGCACGATGGTGACGGGCAGCGAGAGCATGAACCAGCCGTTGTCGGGGCTGAGTTCGATGTGGTCCGTCATGGTCAGGTACGAGTATCCGAGGTAGCCGCCGAGGCCGAGCAGGACCAGTCCGGAGGCGGCCGGGACGCCGACGGCCAGCAATGCCTCACGGGGCCCGTCGTGGCGGGCGGCGCGGAAGCGGACGGCACAGGCGAGCGCGGTGAGGCCGTAGTAGAGGGCGACGACGAGGCCGATGGCGTTGACGGCGGCCAGCAGCATGTCGCTCAGCTTGGGGATGGCCATGGCGAGCAGGGCGATGGCGGCGGCGATCGACATGACGACGACGGTTCCGGCGGCGGGCGTGCCGTACTTGGGGTGGATACGGGTCCACACCGGTCCCATCGTGCGGTCGCGGCCCATCGCGAGCAGTCCGCGGGCGGTGGGGATGACGGAGGACTGGACGGAGGCGACCGCCGAGAACATCAGGGCGAGCAGCGGGAGGCTGGCCCAGGGTTCGGCGGCGAGCTTGGCGCCGAGGTACGGCAGGGCCTGCGGGCCGTTCTCGATGAGTTCGGGCAGGCTCATCTCCCGCTGGAAGGCGACCGAGGCGAAGATGAAGAGCCCGAGCATGGCGAACAGGGCGATGAACCCGCCGCGTGCCGAGTCGCCGGGGCTCCTGGTCTCCTCGGTGACGCTGAACGCCGCGTCCCAGCCCCAGAAGAAGAACACCGCGAGGACCATGCCCTGCGCGAAGGCCGTACCGCTGGAGATCTCGAAGGGGTTGAACCACGCCCAGGAGAAGTCCTGGTGGCCGGTGACCAGGGCCCAGGTGCAGAAGACCAGCAGGACGGCGTACTCGAAGACCAGAAGGCCGAACTGGAGCCGGGTGGCGCTGCGCACCCCGGTGATCGCGAGGACGGTGACGGCGGCGAGGACCACGAGGCCGACGACGGTGCTCACGGCGGTGGACGTCGGGTCGAGGGCGATCCCGGCGAGGGAGTCCAGGCCGGCCTTGTTGGCGAAGATCAGCACGACCGAGCCGGTCACCGCGCTGGTGTAGGCGAGGAAGATGATCGAGCCGACGAGGGTGACCCAGCCGGCCAGGAAGCCGGGCCAGGGGCCGAGGGACTTGCCGACCCAGGTGTAGCCGTTGCCGCAGTTGGGTTCCGAGCGGTTGAGGCGGGCGAAGGCCGTGGCGATGCCGAGGACGGGCAGGAACGCCAGGAGCAGCAGGGCCGGGGCCTGGAGCCCGACGATCGTGCCGATGGCGCCCATGCCGATGGCGATGCTGGTGGTGGCCGCCGTGCTGGAGGCGGCGATGGCGACACCGTCGACGACGCCGAGTGAGCGGCGCAGTTCGGCGGGCGGGCGGTCCGGGGCGGACTTGCCGGGAGCGAGGGAGGACATCAGGGCTCCTCACGAGGAGGGAGAGGGACGGGGAGGAAGAGCCGTGTGGGGATGCGAAGGATGGAACAACGGCCGCACACCTTGCGTCAATGCTGTTGACATAAGGCGGGGGTGAGCCGTTCACTGAGCCCGCAGAGACCCGTCGACCGTGCGAAGGGATCCGCCCTCATGCCCACCCGCGCCCCGCAGGAACGCCGACGCCGTCGCCCCACCGCCTCGGGCGTCGTGCTGTCCAAGGAACTCATCACCGAGACCGCGCTGCGGCTGATCGGCGAGCACGGTCCGGAGGCACTGAGCGTGCGCCGCCTCGGCGCGGCCCTCGGCTGCGACCCGAGCGCGCTCTACCGCTACTTCCGCAACACCGACGACCTGCTGCTGGCCGTCTCCGACCGGATCATCGGGGATGCCATGACCGGCTTCGCCCCGGGTCCCGACTGGGTCGCCTCGCTGCGCGAGATGGCGATGCGGGTACGTGCCGGATACCTCGCCCATCCGCGGGCGGCCGCCATGGCCTCGTACCGCATCACTCGTCGTGAGCACGAGTTCCGTGCCGTGGAGACCGGCGTGGGTCTGCTTCTGTCAGCGGGATTCCCGCCCGCCCAGGCCGTCCGTCTCTACCTGGCCTTCATCGACACCGTGCTCGGTCACGCGGCACTGGACGCCGCGTGTCTTGCACTCCCCCGGGAGCAACGAGAGGCCGACGAGAGGGCGTGGACGGAGGCCTACCAGTCGGTCGACCCGGAGTCCTATCCCGCGCTGAGCACGGTGCGGGGCGAACTGCACTCCATGGCCGAGAGCTCTTTCGAACCGGCCGTGGACCTGCTGCTCGACGCGCTGGCGGCCCGGGCCCCGGCCCTTCGCGCGCGGACGTGAGCCGCGCCCCCGAGGCGCACTGTCGCACTCCGGACGGAGGGGTCATGCTTGCCGCGACGAGTCGGAACGAGCGATCGACGGAGCCCGTATGACGACGGACAGGGACACACAGATCGAGGTGAAGCCGGTCGCGGGACACATCGGCGCCGAGATCACGGGCGTCGACCTGGCCGGAGAACTGGACGACGCGGTGGTCGCCGGGATCCGGGCGGCGGTGCTGCGCTGGAAGGTGGTGTTCTTCCGGGAGCAGCGCCTGGACCACACCTCGCATGTCGCCTTCGCCCGGCGGTTCGGCACACCGGTCCGCCTCGGGAAACGCGGCAGCGCGTCACCCCCGGACTTCCCGGAGGTCGAGACGACGGCCGACCGGCTGGAACTCGGCGGACGCTACGGCATGGACCACGACGAGTGGCTGCGCAGGCGCCGACACTCGCTGCTGCGCGGCTGGCACTGCGACCACGGCGCCCGCGTCGATCCGCCGGCCGCGACCATCCTGCGCGCGGAGGACGTGCCCCCGTACGGCGGCGACACCACCTGGTCCAACCTGGCGGCCGCGTACGCCGGGCTCTCGGCGCCCCTGCGCGACTTCGTCGACGGGCTGCGCGCGGAGCACCGGCTCGGGGTCGGTTATCAGCCACGACCCGGTGACGACGCGTACGTACGGCATCTGCTGGACCGGCAGATCGCCTCCGACCATCCGCTGGTGCGGGTGCACCCGGAGACGGGTGAGCGTGTGCTGTTCGTCAACGGCTACTACGTCGAGCAGATCCTGGGTCTTTCCCGCATGGAGAGCGCCCCGCTGCTGGAGATGCTCCTCGGCCAGGCGACCCGGCCCGAGTACACCGTGCGGTTCCGCTGGGAGCCGGGGAGTGTGGCCTTCTGGGACAACAGGGCCACCATCCACCTGGCTCCCAGCGACACGGCCCACCTCGATCACCCCCGGGTCATGCACCGGGTGATGCTCGCGGGCGAGGTCCCGGTCGGCGTGGACGGCAAACCGTCGGCGCCGATCGCGGGAAGCGAACCTCAGCGCTGGTGATTACGGCGAGGCGGGCCGGGCAGATCCGTGGGGCTCAGCCGGCCTTGGCCTGTGCCGAGATACCGCCGTCCACCGGCATCGCCACACCGGTGACGAACGACGAGCGGCCACTGCACAGCCACGCCGCCGCCTCCGCGATCTCCCGGGGCGACGCCATGCGCTTCTGGATCTGCGGGGCGATGAACGCCTGCTCCAGGTCCGGGAACTGCCGCACCGCCTCGTCGATCATCTCGCTGCGCGTCGTACCGACGACAAGCGCGTTGACGCGGATGCCCTGGTCCCCGTACTCGGACGCCGCCGCGCGGGTGATCCCCAGGATGGCGTGCTTGGACGCGACGTACGGGACGGACGCTCCGGTCGCGTAACGGCCCGCCGTACTGCTGGTGTTGACGATGGAACCGCCCTTGCCCGACGCGAGCATCACGGGCAGCTGATGCTTCATGCAGTTCCACACGCCCCGGACGTTGACGTCCATCGTGCGGTCGTACACCTCGTCGTCGGTCTCGTGCAGGAGGGTTCCGACCGTGGCGTAACCCGCGTTGTTGAAGGCGGAGTCGAGACCGCCGAAGTGTTCCACCGCCGCCTCGACCGCGCGGCGGACGTCGGCCGCGACGGCGACATCGCCCGGAACCGCGAGCGCCCGCCCGCCGATCGCGCCGATCTCCTCCACGAGCTTGTTCAACCGCTCCGCGCGGCGTGCCGTCAGGACGACCGCCGCGCCCTCCTCCGCGAACAGACGTGCCGCGGCCTCGCCGATACCGCTGGACGCACCCGTGATCATGACCACCTGGCCTGCGAGCAGGCCCTGGTGGCTCCCCTGTGTGATCTCTTGTCCGGTCATCGGGCGAGCATACGCATCACGGCGTCGGCCGCAGCAGGGGCGAATCGGCCCCTCCGGTCAGCCCTTCCGGCTGCTGAGCCGCCGCCAGACGATGTCGATGAGCCACGCGTTGGCCATGGCGGAAGCGCCGAGTACGGCGTACAGCCAGGCCGTCGATCCATCCGGTACCGCCAGGATCAACAGGCTGGTCGGGGCCGTGAAGAGGATCGGGATCACCGCGGCGAAGGAGGCGTCCTCCTGAGGCTGTGACGACACCACGGCCAGCCAGACGATCAGCGCGGCGGACACCGCGAGATACAGACGAGCGGGCCAGGTGCCGAAAGGAGCGCCCAACGTCTGGCCCCCGGTGACTGAACTCATCGTCTTGCTCCCTCGTACGGGAGGCTCCGGCCGCTCCGGCGCCCCACTGCGTCCAGTCTCTTCGGGTGGGTTCGCTGGGGCATGAGTTCACCTACTCAGGACGGCGGGACACGTACTCACCCGCGCGACCGGGGCGGGCGCGGGTGTCCCTGTTGCGCCATGTCCCACCTGTGCCACCGGAATCGAGTGATGCTCTGGTTCCGCGAGGCCCAGTACGTGGCGACGCCGTCGGGCAGCAACAGTTCGGCGGCGGCTACCCAACTGGGCCTGAGCCGCCGCCCGGTGCAGCGTGACGTCCAGCGCATGATGGAGCTCCCGGCGTGGGCGACCCGAATGCAACCGGCCTGGCAGGCCGCGCACCGAGGATGGCTGTGACCGGGACGGCTGCTCGGGCTGTGGGGCGAGACCGCCCCTCCTGCCGGTGATCCGCCGGACAGGGACCTACGCGCCGGAGTCGAAGGTCCCGTACTGGGGCAGGCCCGTCGTCTCGTAGATCTGGGACGTCACTCCGCTCGGTGTCGTCTCGCTGTGCAGGAGCCGCAGCCCGGACGGCGCGCCGTTCTCCGGGAACAGCCGGCGGCCGCCGCCCACGACCACCGGCGCGATCATCAGACGCACCTCGTCGACCAGCCCGGCGGCCAGCAGGGACGCGCCCAGACGAGCGCTGCCGTGGATCTGCAGCTCGCGGCCGGGCTGCCGCTTCAACTCGGCGACCTGGGCCGGCACATCTCCCGAGAGGATGGTGGTCGGATCCCAGTCGGCCGTGGTCAGGCTGTGCGAGGCCACGTACTTCGGCAGGCCGTTGAGCTTGGTGCCGATCGGATCGTCCGGGTCGTTCATCTTCGGCCAGTCCCGCGCGAAGTTGACGTAGGTACGGCGCCCGAACAGGAACGCGTCCGCCTCGTCGAGCCAGCCCGTGACGATCCGCATGAACGCGTCGTCCAGGTGCGGTACGAGCCAGCCTCCCCTCGTGAAGCCCTCGCTGGTGTCCTCCTCCGGGGACCCGGGGCCCTGCGCCACGCCGTCCAGCGACAGGAACTCCTGCAGAATCAGTCTCACGATGCACTGCCCTTCCTCGGTTCGAGGCGCTCACCGCCTCCAGCCAGTACCGACCGCGCGCCGCGCCGAAACTCATCGGTTCATGACAAGCCGCTGCCACGGGTCGCCGTCACCGTTCGGCCGACACACGGGGAACGCCCGGTGACGCGGACCGCCCGCGCACCCAGCCGTACATCACCACCGAGCACACCGCCGCGAACGCGCACCACGTCGAGACGAACTCCAGCTCCCACAGCGCCCAGCAGACCACCGCGCCGACGGCGACCAGGACGCCCAGCAGCACAAGCATCCGGTCGCCGGAGAGCAGCAGGGAGCCGACCGTGGCCAACAGATAGCCGGCCACGAGGAGTTCGGCCTGCGGCAGATCGATGACGTATCCGACGGTGTGGCCACGGATATCGGCGGTCACGGAGTGGGTGGCGAGGTTGTACGAGAGGGTCGCCGCGGTGGCGAGCCCGGCGGCGAGCGGGATCACCAGCCGGTGGCGGGCACCCGGCGGCGTCGCGCACAGCACGGCCACCGGTACCCACAGCGCCAGCAGCGGAAGTGCCATCGCCGCCCAGGCCACGGTGGCGGGCCCCGTGCCTCCCCCGGAGCGCCAGACCAGGGACTCGACCACCTGGTGGGCCCCGAGCAGCAACGGCAGCCCGGCCAGCGGAAGGTCACCGACCCTGCTGGTCCGCGCCACGCAGGCGACTCCGACGGCGGCGATGCCGCAGCCCGCCACGAGATCGGCCGTCGCGCTCCAGCACATCACGCCACCAGGTGTTTCGTCTCACGGGTCCGGCCTTGCGGTGGCCACCGTACGGCCCGGCCCGCCGACGCCCGCGCTGACACGACCGTCATGCCCCTGACCGGCAGCAGGACCGGTGGCAGTGGGATTGCCGGTACAGCAAGCGCTCTCTAGACTCGCGTGCGATGAACTCGGAAAGCTCGGTGGACGACTCCTACTTCGACTACTGCCCCTGGGACTTCGTCCGTCGCGCGTCCGACGAGCAGCGCGCCGCACAGGCAGCGCTTCAGAGGCGACTGGCCGCCGGCGGGGCGAGCTTCGGCCCGTCCTGCTACGTCTCCTCCGCCGCCGGGGTGTTCACCGACGTCCTGCGTCTGGGCGAGAACTCCTACATCGCCGGGCACGCGTACGTCACCGGCGAAGTGACGGCCGGCGCCGACTGCACGGTCAATCCGTACGCCACCGTGCGGGGCCGCATCACCCTCGGGGACGGTGTGCGGATCGGTGCCCACAGCTCCCTGCTCGGCTTCAACCACGGATTCGCGCCCGACCGGCCCGTGCACCGGCAGCCCCTCACCAGCAAGGGCATCACGGTCGGCGACGACGTGTGGATCGGTTCGAACGTCGTCGTCCTCGACGGTGTGACGATCGGCGACCACTGTGTGGTGGGTGCGGGCGCCGTCGTGACCAAGGATCTGCCGCCGTGGACGGTCGCCGCCGGGAACCCGGCCCGCCCGCTGCGCGACCGCCGCGGTCACGGGTCCACCTCCGCCGGAAGCCCGGTGACGGCAGGCGGCCCGGGGGACGCCGTCGCCCGGTTCGCGGACCGGGCCCGGGGTCAGGCCGCCGACCTCCTCGCCCGCGGCTGGAACGCGGACACCGGCCGCTACAGCGACCGGCCCGGAGCGCCCGAGACCGTCCGCGCGCACTGCGACGCCGTCGAGATCGCCGATCTCCTCCTGCGCTCACATCCGCCGCAACTGGCCGCCGCCGAACACGCCGAGCGGCTGCGCGCCCTGCAGGACCCCGGCAGCGGACTCGTGCCCGAACTCGCCCCGGACGGCAGTCCTGGTGTGCTGCCCGGCCCGGCGTCGGACGGCTGGATCGACGACGGAACCGCGGAGTACCACGTGCTGTCCGTGGGCTACGCGCTCGACCTGCTGGGCTCCCGATTCGCCCACCCGGTCCACGTCGTACGGCGCATGACGGCCGATCGGCTCGTCGCGCGCCTGGACTCGCTGCCGTGGCGGACCCGGGCGTGGTCGGCCGGTGCGTGGGTGGACTGCTGGGCGACCGGCGCACACCGGAACCTGGAACTGGGTGCCGAAGCGGGCGCGCCCGGCGCGTTGGAGGCACTGTTCGGCTGGCTGGGCACCCGGGGGGATCCCTGGACGGGGATGTGGGGCGAGGCGGTCTCGCCCGCCGCGGGCCGGCTGCAACTGGTCAATGGCTACTACCGGCTGACGCGGGGCTCGTTCGCGCAGTTCGGGCTGCAAGTGCCGTATCCGGAACGCGTGGTGGACACCGTGCTGGACCACGGTGTCGATCCGCGCTGGTTCGCCGCGGGCCGTCAGAACGCGTGCAACGTGCTGGACGTGGCGCACCCGTTGTGGCTCGCCGGGCAGCAGACCCGCCACCGCGCGGCAGAGGCCCGGGCCTGGGCAGAGGAACAGCTGACCCAGGCGCTGGAACGGTGGCGGGACGGGGCCGGTTTCGGGTTCGGCCCGCCCGGCGAGGGCGGTTCGGGTCCCGGCCGGGACCCGGGTCTCCAGGGCACCGAGATGTGGCTGGCGATCATCTGGCTGCTGGCCGATCTGGCGGGTGTGGCGGACCGGCTGGGCTACCGGCCGCGCGGCGTCCACCGCCCGGAAGCCGCGCACTCGCCCGCGCCGCGGATCCCCGCTCAGCCGATTCCCATCGACAACTCGCTGTAGTAGAAGTCGTGGTCCGAGTGGGCGGTCGGGCGGGTGCCGGTGTCGGCCCAGCGGGCGGCGCCCCGATCTCCCCACACGAACAGGTAGTCGAGCTTGCGGCCGTCCTCGTAGGTCGGAAAGGCGTACGGCGGCCCGGACTCGCGAGGGCCGCCCGCCTCGACGCCGTCGTACATGCCGTCCAACTCCGGTGCGTCGGGCGGGGCGTTCAGGTCACCGGCAATGACGACCGGCCCGTCCTCACCCAGCGTTCGCGTGCCGTCCGGTTTCCAGCCGTTGCGGATGAACGCGGTCTGGGCGTCCCGTTCACCGTCCTTCGTGACGCCGACGCTCAAGTGTGTGCTGCACGCGGTGACTTGGCGCGCCGAGGAACCCTGGTGTCCGGCAGCGCGCACGACGGCGCAGATGATGCCCCGCTCCCCGCCCCTGTTGTCCGGGTTCGGCAGCAGGGCCGGTGGCAGGATCTTCGTGGCCGAGTGGAACAGGATGGCGTTGCCGTACGGCTGGCCGTCGGCGCAGTCCGTACCGGTGTCGATGAAGGCGCTGCGCAGGCCCAACTCCCGGGCGAACCGCTCGCCTTGAGCCTTGCAGACTTCCTGGAGGCCGATGAAGAGCCAGCGGTCCATGCCGCCGCGCCTGAGGTTCCTGATGGCGTCGGCTTCTTCCTCTATCCATTCGCCGGCGTCGCCTCGATGGCCGATGTTTCCGTAGATGTTGAAGGTGCCGACATAGTGGCCCGGGGTGACGTTCGGTCGGGCGGCCACTTCGGGTGCGGCGGCCGCGTCGGGGGCGGCACCGCTCCCCGCGGGCAGTGCCACCAGAACGCACAACAGGGCCAGCACAATTGCCCTGGCCCCGCCGCGTCTCCTCGTACGACGCGTTGTCATGACATCGAAGATACCGTCGTAACCTGTGACCCGGTTGGACCACCGTGCCAGATGTGAATGGCGCAGTCCCCCATGGCAGTTGGGTGCTCAGCGCCGCCGGTAGAGCGTGATCGAGTGGCCGACCTCGTCGAACGGTGTGCTGGTGTCGAGCAGTGCGGCCAGCCGCCCGTCGGCCTTGGCCGCCGAGGAGTTGGACACGACGAGCAACCCGTGCACCTCGCCCAGCGGAGCCTTCAGCGGGTTGGCCTCGTTGATTCCGTAGTACGAGGGCACGCCCGCGCCCTTGTAGACGAGCCACACCCGTTCGCCCGGGTGGTCGCGCTGGAGGCGGTCGGCGAGGCGGCCGAGGTCCTGGCCCCAGTCGACGTTCGAGTCGTGCAGACGCAGATGGGTCTTCGACGGCCCGCCGAACGCCTCGTTGGAGTACGGCAGATAGTACGGAAACGTCCGCAGTGAACTGACGGCCACGAAGCACACCAGCGCTGCCGTCGCGCCGTACACCCACCGGCGGCGCAGGAGCGTGACACCGGCGGCCGCGACCGCCGCGAACATCGGTACGAAGATCGCGTACCGGACGCCGAGGTCGCGTGCGCCGTTCATGGACACGGCCAGCAGCAGGCCCGCGGGGACGAGCACGTACGGTGCCGCGGGCCGCAGCCGACGCAGCGCGAGGACCGCGACGGCGCCGGCGGTCCACAGGACGAGCATGCCGAGCGGTGTCTTCACCAGCAGCGCGGCCGGCAGGTAGTACCAGAGCGAGCCCTCGTACAGCCTGCCGAACAGGAAGCCCTGCCAGATGTCGTACTCGAAGCCGAACTGGATGCGCATGCCGTCCCGGTACGCCTCCGGGAACGGCAGCCACGCGGCGACCCGGCCGCGCATCCCGCGGATGTCCGGCACGTTCTCGGGCTGCGTCCAGCGCAGCCGTGGGTCGACGACCAGGTAGGTGGCCCACACGACGGCGACCGCCACGAGCGCCATGCCGACGGCGACCGCCGCACCGTACGCGAGGATCCGCATCCGTTCGCGTGCCCCGAGCCCGGGTGTCCCGCGGGCGTACCAGAACGACAGGACGGCCAGCAGCATCAGGACCGGTACCACCGCCAGCATGCTCATCTTCGTTGCCACGGCCGCGCCCAGCGCCACCCCGGCGAGCGGGAGGCAGAGGTACGGCCGTTGCCGCGCGCGCCACAGCAGCCAGACAGAGGTGAGCAGGAAGCCGGCCGCGGGGACGTCGAGCGTGGCCAGCGATCCGTTCGCGATGACGTCCGGCGAGAACGCGTACAGGGCGAGGGCCGGCAACCCGCCCGCCGGGCCGGTGAGATCGCGGGCGAACGCGAGGACGACGAGCCCGAACAGCAGCGTCAGCACGATCACCGGGAGCCGTGCCCACAGCAGGAGCCGCTCCGGGTCGTTGCCCGACTCGTACAGGACACTGCGCCCCAGGGCCGACTGGCTGCCGACGAAGCCGGAGTCGAGGTGCGCGTCGGTGAACACCAGCCCGGAGGCGATGATCAGCTTGCCCAGGGGCGGGTGTTCGGGGTTGTAACGGAGGCTGTGCTCCTTGAGGTAGACCTCGGCCGTGGCCACGTACACGGGCTCGTCGATGGTCGGGGTCTGTTCGACGGCCGTGGTGACCATCGCGACCGCCATCTGGGCGAGGAGCGCGAGCACGGCCAGCACGTACAGCGAACGCCGGTGCCGCAGAAAGCGCTTGAGTCCCTCGGATCGGCCTGGCCACCGGCCCGTTGCCTTCGGTGCGGGCAGGTCGGGCGCGGTGTGCTCGTCACCGTCGAGCCCGGTGATCCGCGGCGCGCTCATGGGGCCCACCTTCCCATCAACCCCACCCTCCGTGGCGCTCTTTGCCGACGCGGGGCCCAAGTGTTGGGCGGTCCTTAACCAATGTGACGCCTGCGACCTCTTGGCACGCGAGTGAAAAGCCGGGACTCTGAACTGCACATGTCACAAAGGGCGTTGGCCTGCACAGGGCCGATCAGGAGGACACTTTGAACGGCAGACCCGCATCGAAGCTTTCCGGATCCCGGCGTCTGCGCCGGAGGTCACTCGGCGTCCTCGCGGGCGCCGCCGCTCTGGTCCTCGCTTTCCCGTCCACCGCCCTGGCGGCCCCGCCCGGCGCACTGCCCGCCAACGCCGACGGACTGGACCAGACGTTCCAGCCCGCCTACGACTACGACACCGACGGCTGCTACTCGACGCCCGCGATCGGCCCCAACGGCACCGTCAACGGCGGCCTCAACCCGAGCGGCGCCCTCAACGGCCAGTGCCGCGACGCCTCGGACCTCGACAACACCAACGGTTACTCGCGCTCCAAGTGCAACAACGGCTGGTGCGCGATCGTGTACGCCCTCTACTTCGAGAAGGACCAGGCCCTGGCCGGCAGCAGCATCGGCGGACACCGACACGACTGGGAGCACGTCGTGGTCTGGGTGCAGAACAACGAGGCCCAGTACGTCTCGACCTCCAACCACGGCTCGTTCACGGTCCACAACCGTTCCGCGATCCGCTGGGACGGGACGCACCCGAAGATCGTCTACCACAAGGACGGGATCAGCACGCACTGCTTCCGTGCCGCGACCTCGGGCGACGAGCCGCCGGAGAACCACAAGGGGACCTGGCAGTACCCGCCGCTGGTCGGCTGGAACGGCTATCCCGCCGGTGTGCGCGACACGCTGACGGCGTACAACTTCGGCAGCGCCACGCTCGGTATCAAGGACAGCACGTTCAACTCGCACCTGTCCTCGGCCAAGCCGTCCGGGATCGCGTTCGACCCCAACGCCTGACCCATCGCCTGACCTGACGTCACGCGGAAGGCCCGCCCCCGTCGCCCGGGGACGGCGGCCTCTCGGCCCTGCCGGGACCGTCGCCGTCGGGGCGGGCCGGCAGGACCCGGGCGGCGAAACCGACGACGTCCTGGACGACCCGTTCGGGCTCCTCCCAGTACAGAAGGTGCCCGGCGCCCTCGTACACGACGAGGGTCGAGCCGTGGACCGCGTCGAGGATCCGCTGCTGGTCCGCGCGCGGCAGCACGCTGTCCGCGTCGCCCCAGAGCACGAGCGTGGGTACGAGGATTCCCCTCAGCGTCGCGGCGAGGTCGGCCTCCAGCAGGCCGCGCATGGTCTCCTGCCACACCCGTGCGGGCACCTTGAGGTTCTCCTCGGCCATCGTCGCCATGAGTCCGCGGCCCAGCGGCCGGGACGTGAGGTCGCCGAGCAGGTCCTCCACGAAGGCGCGCGGCACGGGGTCCTCGAGGGCCTGGACCCTCTCCCACAGAGCCGTGACGGCGGGCTTGTCGGCGAGCGTCGCGGGGACTCCCGCCAGGACGAGGCCCGCGACCCGGTCGGGATGGCTGCCGGCGACCGTCCGTGCGGCCACCCCGCCGCTCGAGACCCCGACCAGCACGGCCCGGCCGATGCCGGCCGCGTCGAGGAATTCCACCAGGTCGTTCGCGAAGTCCTCCGGCCGGTAGCCGTCGGCGGGCCGTTCGGCGTCGCCGTGGCCCCGCTGCGTGGGTGCGTATCCGTGCACCGCGGCGGGGAGCTGCCGGAGCAGCGGCTCGAACGTCCACCAGGAGTCCGCGAGGCCGTGCACGAAGACGACGGGAAGGCCCTCCGGATAGCCCGCCTCGGCATACGGGAGGACGAGCCCGCCCCGCAACCGGGCCGACTTCACCGCGATCGTGCTCACGGCGGCCCTCCTGACGTCGGTCGGCCCCCTCGCACGCGGCCCGCTGGGGCGGCGCCACGATCTCCTTCATCGTAGTGACGGGCACGGCGGACCGCCCGTCCACGGGAGAACGGTCCGCCCCTCTCCCGACGGCTTCCCGGTTGCTGCCCGGCGGCTCCCCAGGCGGGTCCTCCCGGGGCAGCGCCTTCAACTCCTTGCGGGCTTCGAGCGATTTCTTGCTGCCTTTGCTTCAGATCTTGACGAGCTTGGTTCAGACCTTTAGGTTCACCGATCGCCAAGGTTCCACGCATGCGCTCAGCGTTCACATTGATGAACAGCGATTCCCCAACCCCCCACACTCGCACAGGAGAATCCGTGCTCAGATCGCCGAGATCACCCGGCCGTCGGATACCCGCGCTCCTCGCCACCCACGCCAACCACCCGTGACCGTGAACAGGCCCGTGATCGTGAACAGGAAGGAACGTTCCATGCTCGGAATCAGATCCTCCGGTCCGGTGCGCGTCGCACTGCGGGTCCTCGTACTGCTGGCCACGCTGCTGGGCCTCGCCGCGCCTCCCGCCCAGGCGGCTTCCACGGCCGCGGCCCCGTTCAAGGTGCTCGCCCTCTACAGCGGTACGTGGGACGCCGCGCACATCAGCTTCGTGCGCGAGGCCAACCAGTGGTTCCCCGCCCGGGCCGCCGAGAACGGCTTCACCTACACGTCGAGCACCGACTGGAACCTCCTGGCCAACGGGGGCGTGAACGCGTACAAGGTCGTGCTGTTCCTCGACGAACTGCCGCAGACCACCAATCAGCGGGCGGGCTTCGAGCGGTACATGCGCGGGGGCGGCGGCTGGCTGGGCTTCCACGTCTCGGCGTTCACGACCGAGGCGCAGAAGTGGCCCTGGTACCACCAGCAGTTCCTCGGCAGCGGGAACTTCAGGTCCAACACCTGGGGTCCCACGACCGCCGTCCTGCGGACCGAGGACCGCACGCACGCCTCGACCAGGAACCTGCCCGCCACCTTCACCTCGTCGGTCAGCGAGTGGTACAGCTGGTCCAACGACCTGCGACGGAATCCGGACATCAAGATCCTTGCCTCGGTCGACGCAAGCAGCTTCCCGCTGGGCACGGACCCCAACCAGACCTGGTACAGCGGGTACTACCCGATCCTGTGGACGAACGCGAAGTACCGCATGCTCTATGCGAACTTCGGCCACAACGCGATGGACTACGCGTCCAACACCCCGCTGTCGTCCACGTTCGCGAGTGCGACCCAGAACCGCTTCCTGCTCGACGGGCTGAAGTGGCTCGGCACCACCTGAACCACTCTTCCCTGAAAGGACATCAAGCCAGGCGTTCGACGGTTCGTGCTACGCCCATCGCCGCCGTGGGCTAGATTTCGAACGCCTCGATTCCGGACTCCATCGGAGGGGCGCTCTGCGCGGGATTACTGGAGCGGCACATGCACCCCTTGGAAGTTGTCAGACCGGCTCCGCCATTGATGCAGGGAGGGCTCGCGGACAGTCTCTTCGAGACGGCGGAACGCGATCCCACCCTGTCTCAGCTGGCCCGCCGTTCGGACGCCGCTCCGGGGGCCTGGGAACCGGTGGCCGCGGTCGAGCTGCGGGACGAAGTCGTGGACGTGGCCCGGGGCTTCATCGCGGCCGGGATCTTCCCGGGCCACCGCGTGGCCGTCATGGCGCGCACCCGCTACGAGTGGACCGTGCTCAGCTACGCGCTCTGGTCGGTGGGCGCCGAGATCGTGCCGATCTATCCGACGTCGTCCCACGAGCAGGTGGGCTGGATCCTCAAGGACGCCGGCTGCGTCGCGGTCGTGGTGGAGGACGAGCAGGGCATCATGACGGTCGGCTCCGTGTGCGCCTCGCTGCCGACCCTGCAGCACGTCTGGCAGCTGGACTCCGGAGCCCTCACCGACCTCATGGAGCAAGGCCGGTCGGTGCCTGTCACCACCGTCGAGTCGATGCGCCGGATCGTGCTGCCCGACTCGACCGCGGTCATCGCCTACACCTCGGGTACGACGGGACCCCCCAAGGGATGCGCCCTGAGCCATCGCAGCCTGGCGAGTTCCTGCGACACCCTGCTGGCAGGCTGGGGCCACACGGTGGCGCCCCCCGGGCAGCAGCCGGCCATCCTCGCCTTCCTTCCGTTCTCGCACGTGTACGGCCTCATGATCCAGGGGCTGTGCATGCGCGGCGGGATGCTGATGGGACATGTGCCCGATCTGCGCGCGGAGACGCTGTCCGCGGCCCTGCTGTCCTTCCGCCCCACGTTCCTCTACGCCGTGCCGTCCGTCTTCGAGAAGATCTACAAGAACTTCCTGCGCAAGGCTCAGGAGGCGGGCCGCGGTGCCCTGTTCGAGCGCGCGGTCCGCACGGCGCGGGACTTCGCCGCGGCCTCGGAGCGGCACCGGCTTGGAACGGGTCCGGGCCCCGGTTTCGATCTGCGACTTCAACACGCCCTCTACGAGAAGACGGTGTACCGAAAACTGCGTTCGGCGCTGGGCGGCAGAGTCTGCGGCGCGGTGTCGGGCGGCTCGCCCCTCAACCGTGAACTCGCCCTCTTCTACTCGGGAATCGGGATTTTCGTCCACGACGGATACGGACTGACGGAAACCAGCGGAGGAATTACGGCCCAGCCGGTGGGCCGGGAGAAATTCGGAACCGTCGGACGCCCCCTGCCCGACATGGAGGTCCACGTCGCCGAAGACGGGGAGATCCTGGTGCGGGGACCCTCTGTCTTCCAGGGCTACATCAACGACGAGGCGAGCACCCGGGCCGCGCTGTTCAACGGCTGGCTGGCCACCGGCGACATCGGCCGGATCGACAGCGAGGGCTATCTGAGCATCACCGGGCGCAAGAAGGACATCGTCATCACGAGCAGCGGCAAGAGCGTGGCTCCCGCGGCTCTCGAGGAGCGTCTGCGAGTCCATCCGCTCATCCATCAGGCGGTCGTCGTGGGCGACAACCAGCCCTGTGTGGGAGCGCTGATCACCCTCGATCCGGACTTCCTGGCGCACTGGCGCTCGGTCCTCGCCATACCGGGCGAGGTGCACGACCGTGAGATGCGTGAGGAGAACGCCCTGCGCGATGAGGTCAAGCGCGCCGTCGCGGCGGCCAACAGCACCGTGTCGCGCTCGGAGTCGATCCGCGTGTACCGCGTGCTCTCCGAACCGTTCGACCTCGCAAACGGCATGCTCACCCCCTCGATGAAGCTGCGCAGGGACGCCATCGCGCAGCGCTACGCCGCCGAGATCGAGGCCATGTACCAGTCGTCCTCGCGAGTCCCCCGTAATCTCTCGACCGTTGATCCCTACACCTGGGACGACGCGGACAATGTCTTCAGGTGAGCCGTCGTGTTCACCTGGGCCATTCGTACGACGCCTGACGTGGTCAGGTCCGGGAGACAGACATGCGACGAGTACACGGAGTCCGGCTGCCGGCGTTTGCCGGGGTGACGGCACTGCTGGGGGCCATCGTGGCCTGTGGGAGCACGGAAGCGGGGGCCGGGGACGCCTCGCCCGGCCCTGACAGCGCCCAGGCCTCCCCCACCTCCCGCCCCTCGCCGACGCACGCTCGCTTCGTCGAGGAGATCGAGTGGGCCGACGGGCGCCGCGTGGGCATGTACTACGCCTCCAAGCGCGGGCTCATGGAGCAGCACCAGGACACCGCGGGCGGGGCGTGGAGCAAGCCCCGGCTGGTCCACGCGACCAAGTCCGATCCGTGCCAGAGCATCACGCTCAAGGCGTTCGACGGTACGGTCGCGGCCATCGCGAACTGGGGTCCCTACTGCTCCGACGGTGAACCGCCGATGGAGTCGATCGCCGCGGTCGGCACCGAGAACCTGTCGACGTGGGACACGAAACTCACCAAGGAGTTCGACGGCTGGGAGAAGGTCGAGGCGTCGGGCGACAACGAGCACCTGACCTTCGGCCGCAACTCGACCGAATGGCTGACCCGGCTGCGCTGGAGCCGGACGGACGGCTTCGGCGAGGTGGAGGACATCCGCCGGTAGGCCCACGGGGCCACGGGGCCACGGGGCCACGGGGCCACGGGGCCACGGGGCCACGGGCGAACGTCTCGCCGCCCCGGCCGGCTCTCCTCAGGAATTTGCGTCGTGCACGCTTCTTGACGCCTCTTGATCGAGAGACTTACTTTCGCAGCGATTAAAACGATTCAACCGGCAGGCCCCTCAGGGGGTCTCTTCGTGCTGCCCTCCGGGAGTGACAGGAACCATGGACGACCTCACCGCAGTTCACCGGACGGGCATTGCGCGCCGTACGCTGCTCGCCGCCGCAGCTACGACGGCCGCGGCGGGTGCGCTCACCTGGGCGGGGCCCGGGAGTGCCGCGGCCGCCTCTGTCGCTGGGGGCTCTGCGGGTTTCGCCGAGCCGGGCCTCTCGGTGCGGCCCAAGTTCCGCTGGTGGTGGCCCGACGGCCTGGTCCGCCCCGACGAGATCAGACGAGAGATCGACCAGATCGCCGACGCGGGCTTCGGCGGCGCCGAGATAGCCGCCGTCCACCACAGCGTCGCCGACCCGTCGGTGCTGGACACCGAGCGCCACGGCTGGGGCAGCCCCTCCTGGGTCGCCGGTGTCGAGGCAGCGCTGAGCCAGGCGGCCCGGCGCGGTCTCACCATCGATCTCACCGTCGGCCCCGCGTGGCCGGCGGCGGTGCCCGGCATCACCCCCGACAGCGAGGCCGCCGTAAAGGAACTCGCCCACGGGGTCGTCACGTTGGCCCCGGGTACGACCCACTCCGGCCCGGTCCCCGAGCCCGTCCACGAGGCGGCTTCCGGCGTCACCGGGCAACGGCTGCTCCTGGTGCAGGCAGCGCGGGTGAACACCGCGAACTCCACCCGCAAGGAGACCGGCCTCGACCAGGAATCGGTCCGCGACCTCACCTCCACCGTCTCCGACGGCACGATCGGCTGGACCGCGCCCGACGACGGCACCTGGGTCCTGATCGCCTACTGGGTGCGCGGCTCCGGGCAGACACCGGAGGCGGGCCCGCACACCGATCCGCCCTCCTACGTCGTCGACCACTTCAGCACGGCAGGCACCCGCGCGGTGACCGACTTCTGGGAGGCCCACCTCCTTACGCCGGCGATCCGCCGCCTGCTGAAGGTCTCCGGCGGCGCGCTCTTCGAGGACTCCATCGAGCTGGAGACCGACGGACTCCAGTGGACGCCGGGGCTGCCCGACGCGTTCCGCGAGCACACCGGCCGTTCCCTGCTGCCGCTGCTGCCCGCCGTGGTCCTCGACAACAGCAACCAGGTCTTCGCCTTCGAAGCCGCCGCCACCCGCCAGATCCGGCACGACTTCTGGGAGACGGTCTCCACTCTCTTCAACAAGCACCACGTCGGGGCGCTGCGCACCTGGGCGCACTCGCTCGGGCTCCAACTGCGCTCCCAGCCCTACGGGTTGCAGACCGACGCCATCGCCTCGGCCGCGATCCTGGACATCGCAGAGGGCGAGTCCCTGGGCTTCAAGAACCTCGACGACTACCGCTGTCTGGCCGGCGGCCGTGACATGGCGGGGCACACCGTGCTCTCGTGCGAGGCCGGCGCCTACTCCGGCAGCGCCTACAGCACCACCTGGCAGCGGTTCCTGCGCACCATGGGCGGCGCCTACGCGGCCGGCGTCAACCAGACCGTCGTGCACGGCTTCTCCTACGCCGAGCTGCCGGGCGTCAACTGGCCGGGATACGCGGCCTTCACCCCGTACAAGGGCACGGCCGGCTACGGCGAGTCCTGGGGACCCCGCCATCCCACCTGGAAGCACGTGCCGGACGTCTCCGGCTACCTGGGGCGGGTGCACCAGGTGCTGCAGACCGGTCGGCCCAGAGCCGATGTGGCGGTGTTCCGGCAGACCGGCTACACCGCCACCGGCATCGGCGCCTCCTGGTTCACCGCCACGGGCATCACCCTGGGCTGGACCCATCAGTTCCTCAGCGGCCCGCTGCTCGACCTGCCCGCCGCCACCGTGCGCCGGGGACGCCTCGCGCCCGACGGTCCGGCCTACAAGGCCCTGTTCGTCGAGGGCGACTTCTTCTACGGCTCCACGGTGACCCTCGCCCTGCGGGACGCCCGCGCCCTGCTGCGGCTCACCCGCGCCGGACTGCCGATCGTGCTGCTCGGAGCGTGGGACACCGTCGTGCCGTCCGGCCTCCCCGACAGCGGCGAGACCGACGAACTGCGCTCGGCCGTCGTGGAGTTGCTCGCCCAGCCGCGGGTTCGTCGCGTCACCGACAAGACCGCGGTACCGACCGCGCTCACGGAACTCGGGGTGCGGCCCGACGCCGGATACGCGACCGCCTCCACCCTCCTCAACGCCCACCGCGTGGCCGACGGCGTCGACTACTACTACCTCTGCAACGGCAAGCACGCCGAGACCGTGAAGCCGCCGGTGGCCGCCGTCGACCACGAGGTCACCCTGCGTCGCACCACGGCCAAGGGGGTGCCGTATCTGCTGGACCCGTGGACCGGCGGAGCCGAGCGCATCGCCCGGTACACCGAGGACGGCGACACGGTCACCGTGCGGGTCGCTCTCCAGCCCGCGGAGACCCTCGTCGTGGCGATCGGACGCCCCGGCCTCTTCGGCGACCGCAACGGCGGCCGTCCGCACGCGGTCGGCAGCGAGGCCGACGAGGTGCGCTTCACGGACGCCGGACTCACCGTCCGCGCCACGAGGGCGGGCACGTACCGGACCGAGCTGTCCCACGGACGTACGGTGCGTACGTCTTTCAAGGGCATCCCCGAGCCGACGGAACTCACCTCCTGGCGCCTGCGCGTACAGGACTGGCGGCCCGGCGCAACGGCCACCAGAACCACCGTCGTCGAGCACGACCTGACCCTGGACGCCCTGGTGCCCTGGTCGCAGATCCCGGAACTCGCCGACGTCTCGGGCATCGGCCGCTACCGCGCCACGGTCACGCTGGGCGACGCCTGGACGGGCGGCCGTGGCGCACGCCTCGAACTGGGCAGCGTCACCGACACCTGCCGGGTCACCGTCAACGGCCACCGCCTCGACCCGGTCGACCAGATCCACCCGGTGTCGGACCTCGGTGGACTTCTCCGCCGCGGGCAGAACGTCATCGAGGTCGAGGTGGCGACCCCGCTCGCCAACCGGCTGCGGATCAGCGATCCCGGAGTTTACGGCGGCCTGGCACGGCAGGCGTACGGGCTGATGGGCCCGGTCCGTGTCGTGCCGTACGGAGAGGCCCGCGTCGGTCCGCTCGCCCACTAGGCCCTCGCTGTGGGGTCCCGGGAGGCCGGAGTTCCCCCGACCCGGCCTCCCGGGACCCCACTCGCCCGGCACTGTCCCCCGTCCGGCGTCGGCGGGCCGGCATCGTGGAACGCTCCCCCGTGCTCCCCCGTACGTCCACGTGGTTCGCACCGGCCCGCCATGACCTCAGCCTTCACGGTCAGGGCATTGTCCGGCAGTCCCCTGTCGCCACTTCAGACAATTTCGCGGCGCGAGTGATGCGTTCTCGCCATGCCCCTTTCCCCACCGCCGCCAAGATTCGTAGCGTGCAGCGTGCGGGGCGAAGGGTGCACACGGCGACGGGGGATGCGATGGGACGTCGTGAGCGGCCGCTGGACCCCGCCGACGGGCCTGTCGCGCAATTCGCCTACGAGCTGCGGAAGTTGCGCCGGGAGGCGGGCGGGATCACCTACCGCGCGATGGCCAGGCAGGCGCACTACTCGGCGGCCACACTCGCGCACGCGGCGGCCGGGGAGCGGCTGGCCTCGCTGCCGGTGACGCTCGCCTATGTCGAGGCCTGCGGCGGCGACCGCGACGACTGGGAACGACGGTGGCACCGGGCCGCCCAGGACACGGCAGAGGAGAGCCGCGCAGCCGACGACGACGCGGAGGCTCCCTACCCCGGTCTGGCCCGCTTCGAAGCGAGCGACAGCGAACGCTTCTTCGGCCGGGACCACCTCGTCGGCCAGCTCGTCGGCCTGGTCCGGGACAAGGACTTCGTCGTCCTGACGGGCGCGTCAGGCAGCGGCAAGTCCTCGCTGCTGCGCGCGGGTCTCATCCCCCGCCTCCAGCGGACCGACCCGCCGCGTGTCCGGCCCGCCACGATCCGGATCCTCACCCCGGGACCGCACCCGGCGCGCACCCACGCCGACGTCCTGGATCCGCGCACCACCCGCTCCGGGACCGTCATCGTGGTGGACCAGTTCGAGGAACTCTTCACCCTCTGCGCCGATCCCGCCGAGCGAAAGGGCTTCCTCGACCTGCTGTTCACCGCCGTCGGCCCCGATCACGGCATCCGCGTCGTCGTCGCGGTCCGCGCCGACTTCTACGGCCACTGCGCCCGGTACCGCCGGCTCGCGCAGGCCGCACAGGAGGCGACGCTCCTGGTGGCTCCCATGAGCACGGAAGAGCTGCGCGAGACGATCGTGAAACCGGCCGCGCTCGGGGGTCTGATCGTCGAACGGACGCTGACCTCACGGATCGTCGCCGAGATCCAGGACGAGCCCGGTGGCCTGCCCCTCATGTCCCACGCCCTGCTGGAAACCTGGCGCAGACGCCGCGGCAGAGCACTCGGCGAGGCCGCGTACGACGCCGCGGGAGGCATCCACGGAGCGATCGCCCGCACCGCCGAGGACCTCTACGAGAGCCTCACCGGACGACAGGCCGACACCGCCCGTCGCATCCTGCTCCGCCTGGTGAGCCCGGGTCAGGGGACCGGGGACACGCGCCGTCCGACTCGGCGCACGGAACTCACCGCGCTGGGCGTCCACGCGGACGCCGACACGGATGTCGTACTCGAACGACTCGCCCGCGCCCGCCTCATCACGCTCGACGAGGACACCGTCGATCTGGCCCACGAGGCCGTCCTCACCGCATGGCCCCGGCTGCGTACCTGGATCGACGAGGACCGTGAGCGGCTCAGGTCCCAGCACCGGCTCACCGAGGCAGCGACCACCTGGCAGGACCTCGGCCGGGACGCCGGCTCCCTCTACCGGGGCGTACAACTGTCCACCGCCGAGGAGCAGTTCGGCGCCACGGACGATCTCACCCCGCTGGAACGGGAGTTCCTCGACGCGGGCCTCGACGCCCGCCGGGGTGAGCAGCGGGGCCGCAGGACCCGTACGGTCGTCCTGTCCGTCCTGGTGGTGCTCAGCCTCGTCGCGGCACTCGTCGCGTGGCAGCAGAACCAGTCCGGCGAGCGGCGGCGGATCGAGGCGGAGGCCCGTCGGCTCGTCGGGGTCGCGGAGAGTCTGCGCCTGTCCGACCCGGTCACGGCGATGCGGCTCAGCCTCGCCGCGTGGCGCGTCGCCGACCTTCCCGAGACACGCTCCGCGCTGCTCGGCGCCGCCGCGCAGCGGAACCAGGACGTGTTCACCGATCCCGACGGCACCGACGAGACCATGCGGCATCTCAGCGCCGACGGCAGCACGCTCCTCAGCGTCGGCACCGATCAGGTGACCCGGTGGGACGTGGGGACACGTCGTCGTACGGCCACCTGGCCGGGGCTCGGCGAGGCGGCGAAGGACGTGGGGTTCATCCGGGCGGACGCGTCGTGGATCCCCGAGTTCGACGGAGGAAGGGCGGCGTTGCGGAACCTCGCCACGGGGAGCCGGGACGGAACACCGCTGGCGGTCGCCGACGGCGGCGTCGAGATGGGGCCGAGCGGTCGCAGCCTCCTCGTCCACCACGCCGAGGGATCCGAGCGCCGGGTGCAGCTCTGGGACGCCCGGTCCCGGCGGAAGCTCCTGGAGATCACGCGGGACACGAACGCGAAGGTGGACGGGGCGACCGGCTCCCAGGTGGAGTGGGCGAGGCTCACGGCACACATGCACCGCCAGCGGAAGGACGGCCGGGGTACGGCCCTGACGGACGACCCCGCCTTCACGGACGCCGCGGTCAGCGCGGACGACCGTCTGCTGGCCCTGTGTGTCCCGGGCGAGCGCTTCGAGTTGTGGGACGTCACCGAGAAGCGCCGTCTGCCCGCGCCCTGGCTGCCCAGAGCGACCATCGAGCAGTGCGTCAAGGAGCGGATCGAGTTCACGCCCGACGGCCGGTATCTGGGGCTGATCGACACCACCGGATTCCGAGCGTGGGAGGTCTCGTCGGGCAAGGAGCTTCCCGCGATCGTGTACCCCGGCCTGAAGATCGCTCGACTCAGCGCGGACGGCGCGTTCCTGGTGGCGTCGGACGGCGAAGAGATCCTGGTCTGGCGGATGGACTCACCCGACTTCCCGGTCGTACGCCACCAGTTGGCCGGCGAGACCGTCCAGGAGATCCGGGTGGACACCGAGGCCGGCATCGTCCGGTACCTCGGCGGTCCGGAGGGCTCATGGGGACCGTCCGTCCACACGCTGAACGTGGGGAGTGCGGTGAACGCCCGCTGGGAGCCGTCCGCCGCCCTGGCCGTCGAGTTCGGCCCGGACGGCCGGACTCTTGCCGTCGCCCGCGTCGACGAGGACGGGAAACATCTTCGGTTCCGCGTGCTCGACGGACGTACGGGACGGCTGCTGGCCCAGCCGCCGCCCCTGCCGTGCCCAGCCCCGTCGGAGGATGCGGCGTTCGGAGGCTGCGATGCCCTGCTCGCCATCGATTCCACCGGCAAAGAACTCGCCTACGGCGTGGTGAACCTCGCGTCGGCTCCCTCCACGACCAAGGTGTCTCTCTACGACATTCCGCGACAGCGCGTCACCACCAGCCTCGACGCCGATCAAGTCGGCACCGAGGTGCTGTCGGACATCGCCTTCGGCGCCGACGACCGGTCGCTGCTCCTCTCCCCGGTGCCCGGGTCCGTACCCGAGACCACCCGTGTCTGGGACCTGCGCCGCCGGACCACGGTCGGCACGCTCCCCGGTTCCGTGGGCGCGGTGACCTCGCGTCCCGACGGCGACCTGCTCGTCACCGAGCGCGGGCAGGCCTACCGCATGCCCGCGGGCACCCGGCTGCCGTCCGTCAGAAGCCCCGGCAAGTCCACCGCTCTGGCGTTCAGCCCGGACGGTGATCATCTGGCCGTCGGTGACGGCTCCGGCCGGGTCGTCCTCTGGGACGGGCGACTGGGCCGACGGCTCGGTGTCCTCGCCGACCCGGACACGACCACGTACCAGTACGTGTCGGCCCTGGCCTTCTCCCGCGACGGCCGCACGCTCGCCGTCGCGGGTGACGAGGGCACCCTCCAGCTCTGGGACGTCTCCTCCCGCCGACGGATCGGATCCCCGCTCGTCACACCGGGCGACACCGTCCGCGCGCTGGCCTTCGGCCCCGACGGCGGCACGCTCTACGCCGCCGGGGACCACGCCCCCTTGCAGACGTACGAGATCTCGCCCGACCGTGCGGCGCGGACTGTCTGCCGTCGCGTGGGCACCGGGCTGTCGCGGGACGACTGGGACCGCTACGTCCAGGACGTTGCCTACAGACAGAGTTGCCCGAGGGCCTAGACGGACCGCCGGGTTTACCTGGGCGCGGACCGCCGGGCTCCCCTCTCTTCTCGGGAAACCCTGGTGAGGAACGCCACCGGCCCGCGACCGCCTGAGCGGTTGCGGGCCGGTGCGGCGTTCTCCACGGAGACCGGATCTATCCGGAGGCCGCCGCGACGACCTCGTCCTCGAACGACCCCACGGGCGTGGAGAACGCCATCGCCGGTACGGGCATCTCGCGGGGCGTCCGCCGGGCTTCCCGCAGACTGGGCGCGGGACCGGCCGGGACCAGCGGCGCGCGCTCGATGGCGCGGGCCCGGCGCGAGAACCAGACGATCTTTCCGCCGGTGCCCGTGCCGCAACAGCCCCATCCGTCGCTCAGCGCGGCTATGCGGGCCAGGCAGCCGGGTGTGGCGGACTCCGGGTGGAATCCGCCGTCGTTGTCGGCGACGGCGGTGATGAGGTGCTGGCCGTTCCACCACATCTCGATGGTGGTGTTCTTGTCGGCCGCGTGCTCCCCGATCGAGCGGAGCAGCACATCGGCGCAGTGGCAGACGGGCTCGACGAGGTTCTCAAGGTTCCAGTACCGGAGATGGGCGGCCAGAATGCGCCTGACCTGGTCGACCCGCTCCGAACTGACTTCCACGTCGAGGTGGTAGTAGCAGGGCACTACGGTCTTCATCGTCGTTGGCTCCTCACCGGCGAAGCTCTTGCTCCTCCTCGCCCCTGCGGGCCGAGCCCCGAACACGAAGCGTGAGCAGTGATCGCTCCTGAGTCAGCTCCCAGAGTGGGAGCCGTACTCCATTCGTGCAACACGAGAGCGCGCCCGATGTAGTTGAAGCGACAACAGGACGTTGGGTGTCACCGCGTGCACCATGGGTGAGGGCGTCGGCCGCTGTAGTCGGTCGATGCCTCTCCGCGCACGGGCTTCACGCACGATCCGGGCGAACTGTGCGCATTCGAGGGAGTGGAAGGTGACCAGTGAAATGCTGCTGCCTGCCAAAGCCGAGGTCGCCAGGCATCTGGAGTTGTACCGAGCCTGGGAACGCATGATGCTCGCGGCCCCCGCCGACCGTGCGGCACGGGGCAATTTCGAGGACACGGGCTACACGCTGTGCGTGCTGATGGGGAAACGCTGCGCGCGGGAGGCCGTACACGCCGCCGAGCGTTATCTGGCGGTCGGGCCGGGCGCCCGGCGCCGGGACCGGGCCAAAAGCGGCCCGGCCGACGGCAGGCGCTCCGGCAGGTCCGGTCGGTCCGACGGTCTCGCGGCAAGCCCTGTGGCGTAACGGGACCTCCGACAACGCAGCCCGGCACGGACCGGGCGCGAGAACGACGAGAACCACGAGAACCACGAAGACGCAGCACAGCGAAGAAAGCGCAGAAGACGACGGAGGTGAGATCCATGACCGACAACCCGGCCGACGGCCGTGTCCCCCCTGTTGGCCGCGTGCCCATCGCCCCGATCGGCCGCGTCCCTGTGGTGGATGTGCGACCGGCCGTCGACCGCGGCACCCGCCCGGCGAAGGCGATCCCGGGCGAGACCTTCCAGGTCACCGCCACCGTCTTCGGCGAGGGTCACGACGCGGTCGCCGCGAACGTCGTTCTGCGCGATCCGCAGGGCCGTACGGGCCCCTGGACCCCGATGCGCGAACTGGCCCCCGGCACCGACCGCTGGGGCGCCGACGTCACCCCCACGACGGTGGGCGACTGGGTGTACTGGGTGGAGGCCTGGTCCGACCCCGTGGCCACCTGGCGCCGGGCCGCCGGCATCAAGATCCCGGCGGGAATCGATGTCGGGCTGGTCCTGGAGGAGGGCGCCGAACTGTACGAGCGGGCCGCCTCCGGGGTCCCGCACGAGGCCGGGCGAGCGGCGGTACTGACCGCTGTCGACGCTCTGCGCGACGAGTCCCGGCCGCCGATCGCCCGCCTCGCCGCCGCACTTACCCCGGACGTGGACGCGGCACTGGCCGACCACCCCCTGCGGGAGCGGGTCTCCCGATCGGTTCCGATGCCCTTGCTGGTGGAGCGGGAGCGGGCGTTGTACGGCTCCTGGTACGAGTTCTTCCCGCGCTCGGAGGGCGCGGTGGTGGAGCCCGGCAGGCCGCCGGTCACCGGCACCTTCCGGACCGCCGCGCGGCGGCTGCCGGCGATCGCGGAGATGGGCTTCGACGTGGTGTACCTGCCACCGATCCACCCCATCGGGACGACCTTCCGCAAGGGCCCCAACAACAACCTGTCGGCAGGCCGTCAGGATGTCGGGGTCCCCTGGGCGATCGGGTCACCGGAGGGCGGGCACGACGCCGTCCACCCCGACCTCGGCACGATCGACGACTTCGACGCTTTCGTGCGTACCGCGGCGGAGCTGGATCTCGAAGTCGCCCTGGACTTCGCACTCCAGTGTTCACCGGACCACCCGTGGGTGGAGAAGCACCCGGAGTGGTTCCACCATCGCTCGGACGGCACGATCGCGTACGCGGAGAACCCGCCGAAGAAGTACCAGGACATCTATCCGATCGCCTTCGACAAGGACATGCCGGGCCTGGTCGCCGAGACGGGGCGGATTCTGCGGTTCTGGATGAGCCATGGTGTACGGATCTTCCGCGTGGACAATCCGCACACAAAGCCCGTGCTGTTCTGGGAGCAGGTGATCGAGGACATCAACCGTACCGACCCCGATGTCATCTTCCTGGCCGAGGCGTTCACCCGCCCGGAGATCATGCATTCCCTGGCACGCGTCGGCTTCCAGCAGTCGTACACGTACTTCACCTGGCGCAACACCAAGGCCGAACTGACCGAATACCTCACCCAACTCTCCAGTGACGACGTCGCCGCGTACATGCGTCCCAACTTCTTCGTGAACACGCCCGACATCCTGCCCGGGTATCTCCAGCACGGCGGCCGACCGGCTTTCGAAGTACGGGCCGTTCTGGCGGCGACCCTTTCGCCGGCCTGGGGAATGTACGCCGGGTACGAGTTGTGCGAGAACACTCCGTTCAGGGCGGGTGGTGAGGACTATCTCGACTCGGAGAAATACCAGCTGCGGCCCCGGGACTGGGAGTCGGCCGAGCGTGACGGACGCTCCATCGCGCCTCTCATCGGTTCCCTGAACCGGATCAGACGGCAGCACGGCGCACTGCGCCGGCTCAGGAATCTCCACTTCCACGACACCGACAACGATGCGGTGATCGCGTACTCGAAACGCAGCGGATCGAACACGGTTCTGGTGGTCGTGAACCTCGACCCTCACCACACCCAGGAGGCCACGGTCTCGTTGGACATGCCACGACTCGGCCTCGACTGGCACGAGTCGATGCCGGTGCGCGACGAGCTCACCGGCGAGACCTACCACTGGGGCAGGACCAACTACGTACGCCTTGAGCCCGGGCACCGGCCCGCGCACGTACTGACCGTCCTGCGACCGTCCTCACCGCCAACCGGAGGGTCACCCACACCATGATCGTCAACGAGCCCGTCCCGGACACCTTCGAGGACACCCCGCAAAAAGACCGGGACCCCGAATGGTTCAAACGCGCCGTCTTCTACGAAGTCCTCGTCCGCTCCTTCCAGGACAGCAACGGCGACGGCATCGGCGACCTCAAAGGCCTCACCGCCAAACTCGACTACCTGCAATGGCTCGGCGTCGACTGCCTCTGGCTCCCCCCCTTCTTCAAATCACCCCTCAAAGACGGCGGCTACGACGTCTCCGACTACACCGCGGTACTGCCGGAATTCGGTGACCTCGCCGACTTCGTCGAATTCGTCGACGCCGCCCACCAACGCGGCATGCGCGTCATCATCGACTTCGTCATGAACCACACCAGCGACCAGCACCCCTGGTTCCAGCAGTCCCGCAACGACCCGGACGGGCCCTACGGCGACTACTACATGTGGGCCGACGACGACAAACAATACCCCGACGCCCGCATCATCTTCGTCGACACCGAAGCCTCCAACTGGACCTTCGACCCCGTCCGCAAGCAGTACTACTGGCACCGCTTCTTCTCCCACCAGCCGGACCTGAACTTCGAGAACCCGGCCGTCGAGGAGGAGATCGTCTCCGCCCTGCGGTTCTGGCTCGACCTGGGCATCGACGGCTTCCGCCTCGACGCCGTCCCCTACCTCTTCGCCGAAGAGGGCACCGACTGCGAGAACCTGCCCGCCACCCACAAAGTCCTGAAGCGGGTGCGGGCGGAGATCGACGCCCACTACCCCGACACCGTCCTGCTCGCCGAGGCCAACCAATGGCCCGAGGACGTCGTCGACTACTTCGGCGACTACAGCGCCGGCGGCGACGAATGCCACATGGCGTTCCACTTCCCCGTCATGCCCCGCATCTTCATGGCCGTGCGGCGGGAGTCCCGCTACCCGGTCTCGGAAATCCTCGCGAAGACGCCGGCGATCCCCTCCGGCTGCCAGTGGGGCATCTTCCTGCGCAACCACGACGAGCTCACCCTCGAAATGGTCACCGACGAAGAACGCGACTACATGTACGCGGAATACGCCAAGGACCCGCGGATGCGCGCCAACATCGGGATCAGGCGGCGGCTGGCCACCCTGCTGGACAACGACCGCAACCAGATCGAACTGTTCACCGCGCTGCTGCTGTCGCTGCCCGGCTCGCCGATCCTCTATTACGGCGACGAGATCGGCATGGGCGACAACATCTGGCTCGGCGACCGCGACGCGGTCCGCACCCCCATGCAGTGGACCCCGGACCGCAACGCCGGCTTCTCCTCCTGCGACCCGGGGCGCCTCTACCTGCCCACGATCATGGACCCGGTCTACGGCTACCAGGTCACCAACGTCGAAGCCTCCATGAGCTCGCCCTCGTCGCTGCTGCACTGGACCCGGCGCATGATCGAGATCCGCAAACAGAACCCCGCCTTCGGCCTGGGCTCCTACACCGAACTGCCCTCCACCAACCCCGCCGTCATCGCCTTCCTGCGCGAACACGGCGACGACCTCGTCCTGTGCGTCCACAACTTCTCCCGCTTCGCCCAGCCCACCGAACTCGACCTCCAGGCCTTCAACGGACGCCACCCCGTCGAACTCATCGGCGGCGTCCGCTTCCCCGCCATCGGCGAACTCCCCTACCTCCTCACCCTCGCCGGACACGGCTTCTACTGGTTCCGACTCCGCGCGGTAGCTCCCCACACCAAACAGCGATTGATGGTGTGCGCCTGAAAGGACGGGTCGCCATGCGCAAGGTCGTATCACCCCGCCCCGGAAGCCACAGTCCGGCTCTTCTGATGACGTCCCTCGCGGGACTGCTACGGACGTGGTTGCCGGAGCAGCGATGGTTCGCGGGCAAGGGCCGGCGGGTCACGGAGCTGGCGCTGCTGTCGGCGACCGAGCTTCATCCGGGATGCCTGCATCTCCTGGTCAGTACGCGGCACGACACCGCCGCTCATCTGCCCGGGGACTGCTACCAGTTGCTGCTCGGTGTCCGGGAGGTCCTGCCGCCACGGCTGGCCCACACCTGTATCGGCCGGGCGAGCGAGGGGCCGCTGGCCGGGATGATGGTGTACGACGCCCTTCAGGAGCCCCGGTCGGCGGACCTGCTCCTGGAGCGGCTGCGCACTCCGGGCACGGTGGGCCCTCTGCGGTTCGAGCGCGAGGCGCAGGTGGCGATCCCGGCCGGTCTCACCCCGCGTCTGCTCGACGCGGAGCAGTCCAACTCCTCGCTGGTGTACGGGGATTCGTACATCCTGAAGATCTTCCGGCGTGTCCAGCCCGGCATCAACCCGGATCTCGAAGTGCCCTGGGCGCTGGCCCGGCAGGGCTGCACCCGGGTACCCGCACCGGTGGCGTGGTTCCGGACCTCGCAGCCGCAGGAGGCGACGCTCGGTGTGCTGCAGCCCTTCCTGCGCGATGCCGCCGACGGGTGGACCCTGGCACTCGAATCGCTCGCCGCGGGACGGGACTTCACCGACGAGGCATTCGAACTGGGAAAGGCGACGGCCGAGGTGCACCTCGCACTGGCCGGTGCGTTCGCCCTCGGCGTCCCGGTCGGACGCCGGAGCAGACGGCTCGCCGCCTCGATGAACGAGCGGCTGGACGCCACGAGCCGGTCGGTGCCGGACCTCCTGCCGTACGTGGAGGGACTGCGGAGCGCCTTCAACGCGCTCGCAGCCCTCGAATCGGGCCGTCCGGTGCAGCGGATCCATGGCGATCTCCACCTCGGTCAGGTGCTGCGGGCCGGGAAGCGGTGGTTCGTCATCGACTTCGAGGGCGAGCCGGCCCGCCCGATCGCCGAGCGCCGGCACCCGCAGCCACCCGTACGCGATGTCGCGGGCATGCTCCGCTCCTTCGACTACGCGGCCCGCAGCCGCCGACCGTGGCGTCCGGAGTGGGCGCGGCGCTGCCGGGACGCGTACTGCGCGGGGTATGCCGCGCAGGCACGCTGGGACCCGCGCGCCGAGCCGGAGTTGCTGCGCGCGTACGAGACGGACCGGGCCGTGTACGAGGTGCTGTACGAGGCCCGGCACCGCCCCGACTGGCTGCCCGTTCCGATGGCGGCGATCGCCCGCCTCGCCGAGCGCGCCCCCGCACCCTCCGGCTCCGGTCCGCAGAAGCCGGTCCCGTCCTTCCACAGTGCTCAAGGAGGCTGAACCCGTGGCCCGCAACATCACCGCAGCCGTGACTCTTCCGGTGCCCGAGGACGTCCGGCCCGCAGTGCGGCCGCCGGCGTCACCCATGGACGCGACGGATCGGGAGCGTCTGTTGTCGGGCGCCCACCACGATCCGCACGCACTGCTGGGGGCCCATCTTGTCCCGGAGGGGGTCGTCTTCCGCGCGTTGCGGCCGTTCGCCACGGCCGTGGCCGTGTTGTCGGCGGACGGGCGACGCATGGAGCTGGGCAGCGAGGGCGACGGTCTCTTCTCGGGTGTCCTGCCGCTCGATTCGGTTCCCGAGTACACCTTGCTGGTGAGGTACGAGGGCGGCGGCGAGCTGGCGGTGCAGGATCCTTACCGGTTCCTGCCCTCGCTCGGTGAGTTCGATCTGCATCTGTTCGGCGAGGGGCGGCACGAACAGCTGTGGACGGCGCTCGGCGCCGAGCCGATGGCCCACCAGGGCGTGGCCGGCACCCGCTTCACCGTCTGGGCACCCAACGCGCGGGGCGTCCGGGTGGCCGGGGACTTCAGCCACTGGGACGGGACCGCTTTCCCGATGCGGTCCCTGGGCTCGTCCGGGGTGTGGGAACTGTTCCTGCCGGGCATCGGCGAGGGCGCGCGGTACAAGTTCGAGATCACCTCACGGCACGGCCACCGGTTCCTCAAGGCCGACCCGATGGCACGCCGGACCGAGGTGCCGCCCGCGACGGCGTCGATCGTGACGGCGTCCCACCACGAGTGGGGCGACCAGGAGTGGCTGGCGCACCGCGGGGACGTCGCCGTGCACGAGGCACCGTTCTCCGTGTACGAGGTCCATCTGCCGTCCTGGCGCCCGGGCCTGACATACCGTCAACTGGCTCAAGAGCTCCCGGAGTACGTCAGGGACCTCGGCTTCACCCACGTTCAGCTGATGCCGGTGGCGGAGCACCCCTTCGGCGGTTCGTGGGGCTATCAGGTCACCGGCTTCTACGCACCGACCGCCAGGCTGGGGACACCGGACGACTTCAAGTACCTCGTCGACGCGCTGCACCGGGCCGGGATCGGCGTGATCATGGACTGGGTGCCCGCCCACTTCCCGAAGGACGACTGGGCGCTGGCCCGCTTCGACGGGGAGCCGCTGTACGAGCCGGGCGACTCGCGCCGCGCCGAGCATCCCGACTGGGGGACCTACGAGTTCGACTACGGTCGCACCGAGGTGCGCAACTTCCTCGTCGCCAACGCGGTCTACTGGTGCGAGGAGTTCCACATCGACGGCCTGCGGGTCGACGCGGTGGCATCCATGCTTTACCTCGACTACTCGCGCGAGCCCGGGCAGTGGGCGCCCAACATCCATGGCGGACGCGAGGATCTCGCCGCGGTCGCGTTCCTCCAGGAGATGAACGCGACGGTGTACCGGCGGGTGCCGGGTGTGATGACCATCGCCGAGGAGTCGACCGCCTGGGAGGGAGTGACCCGCTCCACCGACAGTGGCGGTCTGGGGTTCGGCCTGAAGTGGAACATGGGCTGGATGCACGACTCTCTCGAGTACGTCGCGCACGAGCCGGTCCACCGCAAGTACCACCACAACGAGATGACGTTCTCGATGGTGTACGCGTACAGCGAGAACTACGTCCTACCGATCTCCCACGACGAAGTCGTCCACGGAAAACAGTCGTTGGTGTCCAAGATGCCCGGCGACTGGTGGCAGCAGCGCGCCACGCACCGGGCCTACCTCGGTTTCATGTGGGCGCATCCCGGCAAGCAGCTCCTCTTCATGGGGCAGGAGTTCGCGCAGGGCGCGGAGTGGTCCGAGGCGCACGGGCCCGACTGGTGGCTCCTCGACCCGTCGTACGGAGCCGAGGCAGACCACCGCGGTGTGCGGGACCTCGTCCGTGAGCTCAATCGTCAGTACGGGGAAACCCGTGCGCTCTGGGAGCGGGACTGTGATCCCTCCGGGTTCGCCTGGGTCGCTGGTGGTGCGGCGGAGGACAACGTCTTCGCGTTCCTGCGGTTCGGTGCGGACGGCTCGCCGTTGTTGGCCGTGTCCAACTTCTCGCCCGTGGTGCGGCACGAGTACCGGCTCGGGGTTCCTGATGACGTGCCCGCCTGGGGGGAGGTCCTGAACACCGATGCCGTGTCCTTCGGGGGCGGTGGTGTGATGAACCCCGGCCCCGTCAAGGCTGAGGCTCAAGGGGAGCAGGGGTGGGCGGCGAGTGTGCGGCTCACACTGCCACCGCTGGCTACGGTGTGGCTGCGGCCGGCGTAGCTGTTTTCGCCCCCGCCGCCCCTACCCGTCCCGTCCCTGGGGGCTGCGCCCCCAGACCCCCCGTATCGGCCTGAACGGCCTCGTCCTCAAACGCCGGACGGGCTGAAAATCAGCCTCTCCGGCGTTTGAGGAGCGGGGGTTCGGGGGCTGGCCCCCGAAAGGGACGGGAATGGGTAGGGGCGGCGGGGGCGAAAAAGCCCTACACACTCCCCCTGTACCGCCGCAACGCCGGCATCGTCGCCGCCAGTGTCAGCATCGTGACGACGACGAGCAGACCGCCGCCGGCGACGGCCGCGCGGGCGCCCAGGGCGGAGCCGGCCGTGCCATGGAGGACGTCGGCAAGGCGAGGCCCGCCCGCGACGACCACCGTGAAGACGCCCTGCATCCGGCCGCGCAGCTCGTCGGTCACGGCCGACAGAAGGATGGCTCCGCGGAAGACCATGGAGACCATGTCGGCGACCCCGGCGGCGGCAAGGAACGCCACGCCCACCCACAGGTTGCTGCTCAGGCCGAAGCCGGTGATGGCCACACCCCAGGCGACCACCGCGGCGATGACCATGAGCCCGTGCCGACGGGCACGCGAGAACGTCCCGGACATGAGCCCGCCGAGCACCGCGCCGATGGGGATCGCCGCGAAGAGCAGTCCGAGGGCGAGACCCTCGCCGTACGGGGCGTACGTCTGGGCGGCGAGCTGCGGGAACAACGCCCGCGGCATGCCGAAGACCATGGCGATGATGTCGGCGAGGAAGGACAGCAGGAGCACCTGGTTGAGGGAGATGTAGCGGAAGCCCTCCGCGATCCCCCGCAGGCCCGCCCGCCCGGCGGCCGCCGCGGTGGTGCCCAGGGGCGGCAGCGCGGGAAGCCGGTAGACCGCCCATACCGTGGCGCACAGGGCCAGGGCGTCGATCAGATAGAGCTCGGCGAGGCCCACGACGGGGATGAGGGCTCCGGCCAGCAGCGGTCCGGCGACGAGGCCGGTCTGCATGACGGTCGAGCCGAGCGCGTTCGCCGCGGCCAGTTCGTCCTTGGGGACCAGCCGGGCGATGGAGGCCTGGCGGGCCGGGGAGTTGAGGCCGAAGAACGCCTGCTGGACGGCGAGCAGCACCATCAGGACGCCGACCGATTCGAGTCCGGTGACGGCCTGTATCCAGAAGAGCAGGGACGTGACGGCTATCCCGATGTTCGTGACGAGGAGGAGCTTGCGCCGGTCCACGCTGTCGGCGATCGCGCCGCCCCACAGCGCGAAGACGACGAGGGGCAGGAGCCCCGCGAAACTGGCGTAGCCGACCCAGGCCGAGGATCCCGTGATGTCGTAGATCTGCTTGGGTACGGCGACGGCGGTGAGCTGGCTGCCGACGGCCGTGACGATGGTCGAGGACCAGAGGCGGCGATAGGCGGGGCGGCGCAGCGGCCGGGTGTCCATGGCCCAGCGGCGCCAGCCGCCGCCTCTCTTCGGTTCCGCCGGGTTGGCCGGCCCCGGTGCCCCGGTCTCCGATTCCGCGCTGTATTCCGAGCTGTTGTCCGCGTCGCTCTTGCTCGTGTCCACGCCCGTCCTGGTTTCTCGACCTGGTTTCTCGACCTTGCCCGACCTGATTGCTCGATACATCTTTCGATTCGAGGATCACTATCGCCGATACGGGGCCGTCTTCGCCGGGCGGACCGATCCGTGGACGGGGCGGCACGGTAGCCGGACGGGCAGGCGCGTCAGCCCGTCGTGCGCGAGCCCTCGGCCGTCGCCAGGAGCGATGCCGCCTGTTCGCGGGCGTGGTCGACGGCGCCGGGGAAGATGCGCAGGCCGTGGGCGACGAGTGCGCCCTCGTGGAGCAGCATCAGGGTGCGGCCCAGGAAGTCGGCCGAGGCGGGCGCGATAGGGCGTACGAGGTCGGTGAACAGGGTGAGCATCCACTGCTTCTGGCCCGTGATGATCGCGTACGCGGGGTGGGACATGTCGTCGATCTCCGCATGGGCGTTGACCATGCTGCAGCCCCGCGGACTGGACGCGTCCATCCAGTCGCGTGAGGCCTCGAAGACGGCGAGAACGCCGTCGTGCGGGGTGTGGGCCGCGTCGAGGCGGGCTGCGAGGAAGGCCCGCCAGCGCTCGTCGCGGTCGGCGAGGTACTCGACGACGATCTGGTCCTTCGAGCCGAACCGGTCGTAGAGCGTCTTTTTCGTGACACCGGCCTCGGCTGCGATGAGGTCGACGCCGACGGCGTGGATACCGCGGTCGTAGAACAGTCGCCCGGCCGCCTCCAGTGCCCGGCGCGCACCGGGGGTCAGAGGCACTCGGCGCGGCCCGTCCGTGGCGGTCGACGTGCCCGGCGTTCTCGACGCGCTCGATGCGCCCTGCGTCTTCGAGGTGCTCATTTCTCCATAGTAGACCGATCTGTATACTCGATGTCAGGTATACAGATCGGTCTACTTCTGTCGGACGTCCGGCCTTGGAGGTGCAGTGTCGTGAACATCCTGTTGTCGATCGCGTTCGTAGGGGCCTGGAGCTCCGGCTTCATCGGGGCCAAGCTCGGGTCGGGCAGCGCCCCTACCGTCACGCTTCTCATGTGGCGCTTCCTGCCGCTGGCCCTCGTCCTGGGCGTCGTCGCGCTGACCGCGACGCGGGCGTCGTGGCGTGGGCTCACGCCCCGCGATCTGGTCCGGCAGGCCGCCGTGGGGGCGCTGTCGCAGAGCGGCTATCTCCTGACCGTCTACTACGCGATCGAGCTGGGCGTCTCCAGCGGTACGACGGCCCTGATCGACGGCACGCAGCCCCTGGTGGCCGGAGCGCTGGCCGGGCCGCTGCTGGGCCTGCCGGTGTCACGTACCCAGTGGCTCGGGCTGGGGCTGGGTGTGACCGGAGTCGCCGTCGTCACCGCGGCCGACGCCGGTGCCGGGACGGGAGCGGCATGGTGGGCGTATCTCGTGCCGTTCCTCGGCATGCTGTCACTGGTGGCGGCGACCTTCCTGGACCGCAGGTCCCGTACGGACGTCCGCCCGATGGTGTCGATGACGGTCCACGCCGTCACAAGTGCCGTCATCTTCACGGCACTTGCCGCGACCACCGGAGCGGTGACACCGCCCGCGAGCGGCTCCTTCTGGACGGCCGTGGTGTGGCTCGTGGTGCTCTCCACCTTCGGCGGGTACGGGCTGTACTGGCTGATCCTGCGGCGGTCGGGGGTGACCAAGGTCAATACCCTCATGTTCCTGATGGCCCCCGTCACGGCCGTGTGGGGTGCGCTGATGTTCGGCGAACCCTTCGGGACCCAGACGGTGGCGGGACTGGCACTCGGCCTCCTGGCCGTCGCCGTTGTCCATCGAGGAGAGCGACACGACCACCGCAATCGTCACGACCGCGACCACCACCGTGACAAGCAGGACGGCGAACAGCCTGCGGACCAGGGGTCGTTCACGCCCCGGCGATCAGCGTGGCACCGAGCGCGATCATCATCGCGGCGACCAGAGCGTCCAGTACGCGCCACGCCGACGGCCGGGCCAGGAAGCGGCTGAGCAGCCGGGCGCCGAAGCCCAGCGCGGCGAACCAGACCAGGCTGGCGAGGACGGCTCCGAGGCCGAAGGTCCAGCGCAGCGGGCCGCGGTCGGCCGCGATGGAGCCGAGCAGGAACACGGTGTCGAGGTAGACGTGCGGGTTGAGCCAGGTCATCGCCAGGCAGGTGAGTACGGCCCGCCGTCGTGAGCCCGCAGTCCCCGTTTCCACGAGCAGCCCCGACGGCCGGAACACCCGGCGCACGGCGAGACAGCCGTAGCCGATGAGGAAGGCACCACCGATCAGTGCGACCGCGGTCAGCGCGTCCGGCCAGGCAACCACCACCGCGCCGACACCGCCGACACCGAGGGCGATGAGTGCCGCGTCGGACAGGGCGCAGATGCCCACCACCGCGAGCACGGCGTCCTTGCGGATGCCCTGCCGCAGGACGAAGGCGTTCTGTGCGCCGATGGCGACGATGAGGGAGAGGCCGGTGCCGAACCCGGCGGCCGCGGCGGTCAGAGCGCTGGTCACGGCATCCACGCTAGGAAGGCCGCCGTCAAGAGTACAGCTAAAGATTCTTACGTATCATTAGCTCTCGTGATGACAGAGCTTCCCCTCGACCAGGTGCGTACCCTGCTGGCCGTCGTCGACGAGGGCACGTTCGACGCGGCGGCCGCGGTGCTGCATGTGACTCCGTCGGCGGTGAGCCAGCGGGTCAAGGCGCTCGAACAGCGCACGGGACGCGTCCTGTTGATGCGTACGAAACCGGTCCGGCCGACCGAGTCCGGCGAGGTCGTCGTGCGGTTCGCGCGCCAACTGGCCCGGCTGGAGGACGAGGCCAGGACCGAGCTCGGCATGTCGGGCTCCGACGAGCCGACGCGTCTGTCGATCGCGGTGAACTCCGACTCGCTGGCGACCTGGTTCCTGCCCGCGCTCGCCCGCGTACCGGAAGAGCTGCGGCTCTGCTACGAGTTGCGCCGCGAGGACCAGGACCACACGGCCGCGCTGCTGCGCGAGGGGCTGGTGATGGCGGCGGTGACCTCGTCGCCGGACGCGGTGACGGGTTGTTCCGTCCGGAGCCTCGGGCGTATGCGGTACGTCCCGGTGGCCGGCCCCGAGTTCGCCTCGCGGTGGCTCGGCGGGTGGCCGGACACGCCGTTGCGGGAGGTGATCGCCGGCGCGCCCGTGGTGTCCTTCGACCGACGCGACGATCTCCAGGACGCGTTCGTCCGGGGGCTCAAGCGCGGTCGCGGGGCGGCGAGTTCGCTGCGGCATCTCGTGCCGACCTCGGAGGGGTTCGTCGACGCCGTCGCGGCCGGAATGGGGTGGGGCATGGCTCCCGAGGTACAGGCGGCCCCGCTGCTCGACGCGGGACGGCTCGTCAATCTCGCGCCGGATTCCAAGATCTACGTTCCTCTGTACTGGCAGCACTGGAAGCTCGACTTCCCGGCGCTCGCCGCCGTGTCCGAGGCCGTCGCGGCGGCGGCCGCCGAGGCCCTGGACTCGGGGCGAGGCCGCTGAGCCTCGACCGCGACAGCTCTCCCTCTGCGGCCGTCAGGAAGCCGGGCCCGGCCCCGCTTCCCTCTCCAGGAAGCTGATCACCTGGGCGGCGAGACCGTCCGCGGCGGATTCGGGGCGGGCACCGACGCCGACCGCCGGCTCGTGCAGGCCGATGCCGCCGGACCAGAGGTAGCGTTCGGTCCACTCGTCGTCGACCTTCAACTGGACCTGGATGTCCACGTGGGACAGGCCGCTTTCGGGAGCCGCGGCGAACAGGACCGCGGTGGCCCGGCGCAGGGGATAGACGTCGAAGCCCTCGATGAACTGCGAGTTGCGCCAGTCCAGAAACGCGCTCTCGCCATCGGTTCCGATACGGATGTCGAGCTGGCCGTCTTCGAGGTGAATGCCGAAATGCTCGGTCGTACGGTTTTCGACCGTCACCCGGAATCGGAAGTAGATCAGGCCCTCGGCCGCGTCGTCACGACCGCGCGGCGGCTCCGCCTTCTCCAAGCCATGGACGCGAATGCGCAGGCCGGCATGCTCGTCGTCGTACTCCTGCCAGTCCCCGACCACATTCGGCTCGTACACGGTTCACCTCTCGACCTCAGAGGGCTGCTGTCTATCCCTGAGCGCGACGAGGTGTCAAATGAGCAGAATGGGCGTTGGCCAGGGATTTTACCCGCCTTGATCGCTGATCAAGCCGTGCCCAGCCAGAACCCCCCTCACAAGCGTCACGCCCGCCGCCCCGGCGTGCTGCACATCACGTCCCCCGGACCCGGCCGCCGACGCGGCACCCGGCGCCGCCGGTGCCGACTCCGGCGCCCGATGCTGTGCGGTGCATTTGAGCCAGCCCGGCGGACCCCGCAGGCCGGATAAGGCCGCTCGCATTTCCCTCACATTTTCGCTGTTGATTATTGAATCGATTGAATGCCAGAATCCGTTCAGCCTTGCCGACATACCCCATCGGCCGGGCTGCTCCGGGTTGACCCGGTGAGGATTTCAGCGGCAATTCGGGCCGATTCCCGAACCGCTCGATCCAGAAACTTGAGCCGCGTTCAGCAATGCCTCTTGAGCTGCACTCTTATTTGATAAGGCACGGTATGCCACAACACCCCAGCCCGTACTACGGTTCCCCTCCGGACAGCACGCAGTCCGGACCCGTGGCCCGGAACATGATCGGTTCGCATCCCGACTTCCGCTCCATACGCGGCGCTCACCGCAGATTCGGGGCGGTGGCGCTGTCGATCTCGGTGGGCGGGTTCCTGCTGTTCGTGCTGCTGTCGAGTTTTCTGCCCGACGTGCTCAATCGGCCGCTGTTCGGTCATGTGACGCTGGGACTCGCGGGCGGGGTGGGGCAGTTCGTCGTGATGGCCCTGACCGCGTGGCGGTACACGGTGCACATGGAGCGGCGGATCGACCCGGCCGCCGACCGTCTGCGCGCCGAGATGCATCGCGACGCTGCCGCGCGGGCCCGGGTCCCCCAGCAGCAGAGGCGGTTCGGCGAATGGTGACTCTCCCCCCGGACCAGTTGGTCACTCTCTCCGCCGGTGTCGTCGGCGGCTTCAGTCTGAAGCTGACCTTCATCCTGTTCGTGTCGGTGGTCGTGGTCAGCATGTTCACCGCGCTCATCATCGCGCCGCAGGGTGACGAGATCAGCGAGTTCTATCTCGGCAACCGCACGATGACACCACTGCGCAACGGCCTGGCGATGTGCGGGGACTATCTCTCCGCCGCCACCCTGCTCGGCAGCACCGGTCTGGTCGCGCTGACCGGGTACGACGGCCTGCTGTACCTCGTCGGCACCAGCGTGGCCTGGGTGATGGTGCTGCTCCTGATCGCCGAACCCCTGCGCAACTCCGGCAAGTTCACGCTCGGCGACACCCTTGCACTGCGTCTCCCGCGCAGCCAGCGCTCCGTCCGCCTCGCCCTCGCCTTCTGCACGCTGACCATCACCGTGCTCTACCTCGTCGCCCAACTCGTCGGCAGCGTCGCCCTGCTGACACAGTTCCTCGGCGAACCGTCCAGCACCACCCGCACCCTGTGCATCGTGGCCATCGGCACCCTGGTCGTGCTGTACGTGGCGCTCGGCGGTATGCCCGGCGCGACCTTCATCCAGATCATCAAGGCCGTCATGCTGGTCGTCGGTGTCGCCGTGACCGCCGTCATGGTGCTGCACCGCTACAAGTGGAACGTGGACGACCTGCTCGGCGGAGCCGCCTCGGGCAGCGGGATCGGCCAGCGGTTCCTGGAGCCCGGGCTGCGCTACGGCGGCAGCACGACCAGCAAGCTCGACTTCCTCAGCCTCCAGATCGCCATCGTGCTGGGACTGGCCGCACTCCCCCACGTGATGATGCGGCTGCTGGCCCCGAGCGCCACCCGAGTGCTGCGGCGCTCCATCCTGTGGGCCATGGGCCTCGTCGGTTTCGTGTGCCTCGCAGCAGGCGTACTCGGCCTCGGAGCGACGGCGATCGTCGGCCGGGACGTCATCGCGGGCATCGACGCGAAGGGCGACGCCGCGGTGCTGCTGCTCGCCCAGGACCTCGGCGGCGCCGTGCTCACCGCGCTCATCTCCTGTCTCGCGTTCGTGACGCTGCTGGCCGTGGCGGCGGGCCTCACCCTTGCAGCGGCCTCCTCGCTCGCGCACGACCTGTACGCAGAGGTGATCCGCAAAGGCCGGGCGAGCCAGCGGGAGGAGCTGACCGTGGCCCGGCTGTCCGCCGTCGTGATCGGCGTCCTGGGGATGCTGCTCGCGCTCGTCTCCTGGGGGACGAACACCGCCACCCTGGCGTTCCTGGCCTTCGCCATCGCCGCGTCCGCGATCCTGCCGACGATGGTCTACAGCCTGTTCTGGCGCCGCTTCAACGCACGCGGGGCCCTGCTCAGCCTGTACGGCGGCCTCATCACGTCGGTACTGCTGGTCGTCTGCTCGCCCGTCGTCTCCTCCAGGCCCGCCTCGTTCTACCCGGACGCGGACTTCGCCTTCTTCCCGCTGCAGAACCCGGGCATCGTCTCCGTACCGGCCGGGTTCCTGCTGGGCTGGCTGGGCACCGTCCTGGCCTCTCGCCCCGAGGACACCGAGCCGTCCGAGACGTACGAGAAGTTCGAGGTCCGCGCGGCGCTGGGGGTGGATCAGCCGGTCTGAGCCGAGGAGCGGGCACATCTCCCACCTGGTGACGAAACGGACGTCCATGTTGACGAAGGGGACGTCCAGGTGCGGAGATGCTCCTGCGACATGACGGCCGACCGTGAGGCAGGGCAAGCGAGCGATGGCATTGCAGATCAGCGCCACCAACCCGGAGCATCCCGCGCTCCTGCTCGACCTGCCGTGGCAGCGGCCCCTGGAGGAGTGGCCGGAGCACTACCTGGTACCGCTGCCGCGGGGCATCTCGCGGCACGTGGTGCGTTACGCGCGCGCCGGCGCGGAGGTCGTGGCGGTCAAGGAGCTCGCCGAGCGGCCCGCTCTGCGGGAGTACGAGCTGCTGCGCAGTCTCGACCGGCTGAACATCCCGTCGGTGGACCCGCTCGCCGTGGTCACCGGCCGCACCGACGAGGGCGGCGAGCCGCTGGAATCCGTACTGATCACCCGCCACCTGGGCGGCTCGATGCCCTACCGGTCGATGTTCGAGACGACCATGCGGCCGGCCACCATGCACCGGCTCATGGACGCGCTCGCCGTGCTGCTCGTCCGGCTCCATCTGGCCGGGTTCGCCTGGGGGGACTGCTCGCTGTCCAACACGCTGTTCCGGCGCGACGCGGGCGCGTATGCCGCGTATCTCGTCGACGCCGAGACCGGGGAGCTGCATCCGCAGCTGAGCCCCGGGCAGCGCGAGTACGACCTCGACCTGGCGCGCGTGAACATCAGCGGGGAACTGCTGGACCTGGAGGCGTCCGGCGCCCTCCACCCGTCGGTGGACCCGATCGAGTTCGGCATGGAGATCTGCGCGCGCTACAACCGGCTGTGGGACGAACTCACCCGCACGTCCGTGTACCCGGCGGGCAAGCACCACTACATCGACCGCCGCATCCGCCGCCTGAACGACCTCGGTTTCGACGTCGCCGAGATGCAGATCGCCCACTCCTCGAACGGCGACACCGTCACGTTCGTGCCGAAGGTCGTCGACGCGGGCCACCACCAGCGCCAGCTCCTGCGGCTGACGGGGCTGGACGCCGAGGAGAACCAGGCGCGGCGGCTGCTGAACGACCTGGAAGCCTGGATGGCCACCCAGGACGACTACGCGCCCGGCGATCCGCTCGCCGCCCGCCCGGAGGTGCTGGCCCACCGCTGGGTGCGTGACGTCTTCCGGCCGACCGTTCGTGCCGTGCCGCGCGAGCTGCGCGGCTCGATGGATTCGGCCGAGCTCTACCACGGGCTCCTCGAACACCGCTGGTACCTGTCCGAGCGGGCCCAGCACGACATCGGCCTGGACACGGCGGTCGAGGACTACGTCAACAACATCCTGCCCCCGATGCGGGACGCTCTGCCGCCGCCGACGGAAGATCCCGCACCCTCGGTCTGAGGCCGACGGTCAGGCCGGCGGGACGACCGCCACCGGGCAGGGCGCGTGGTGCATGGCCGCATGGGCCACCGAACCCACCCGCGTGCCGACGGCTGAGCGGTGCGCGCGCCGGCCCACCACCAGCAGCTGGGCCGACGCGGCCGCCGTGAGCAGCACCTCGCCCGCGCTGCCCATCTCGACGTGCTGTGTCACCCGCACGTCGGGGAACCGCTCCGTCCAGGGCCGCAGGGCCTCCGCGAGCGCCTTCTTCTCGTACTGCTCCAGCCCGCCTGCCTCGTCGGCAAGCCTCAGCGAGCCGGGGCTGAAGGTGAAGACGGTGGGCAGGCTCCAGGCCCGTACGACGCGTACGGCGGCGCCGCGTGCCGCCGCCGTCCCGAACGCGAACTCCAGTGCCGCCGCGCTGTCGTCCGGGCCGCCCTGCTGGCCGACGACGATCTCGCGGCCGGCCGCCTCGGAATCGGCGCGGTCCCCGGCGCGCACGAGGACGACGGGCCGCGCGGACTCGGCGACCACCTGCTGGCCGACGGAACCGAGCAGGAAGCCGACGATCGCTCCGTGCCCGCGGGTGCCGAGCACCAGCGTCCCGGCGTCCGCCGCCGCGGTGACCAGCGTGTCGACCGGGTCGCCTTCGAGGAGGTCGGTGGTCACCGGTAGGTCCGGGTGCAGGCCGGTGACGTCGCGGGCGGTCTCCGCCAGCGCGTCCCGCGCGTCCCCGGTCCGGTCCTCGCCGTCGGACTTCTCCCAGGCGTGCACCACACGCAGCGCCAGTGAACGGCGTACCGCCTCCCTGGCCGCCCAGTGCACTGCGGCCAGGGATTCGGCGGAACCGTCTACTCCCACGGTGATCGGGCGGGTCATGTGACAGCCTCCGTCGCGTTGGTTGATGTGCCCACGCTACAGAGCCATTACGCCGGCCCGCACGGCGGTGCTGTCAGCTCGTCAGACGGGCGAGTTCGGGCGACGCGTCAGCGTGATGCCTCGGTGTTTCGCCTCAGCGCGCTGCTCGTGCGGAGCAGTCGAGGCTCTTGAGGTCGATGGCGTCGGCCATCGCCTGCATGCCTTTGTCGTTGGGGTGCAGACGGTCGCCGCCGTCGAAGGCGGGGAGGATGCGCTCGTGGTCGTAAGGGCTGCGGAGGATGCGGTCGAAGTCGGTGACGGCGTCGAACTCTCCGCTGTCCCGGATGAACTGGTTGACGTCCTGGCGTACGGACTCGGCGGCGGCGTCCCACTCGTACCAGCCCTTGAAGGGGGCGACGGTGGCTCCGACGACGCACTTCCCGGCTTCGTGGGCGCGGGCGATGATCTCGCGATAGCCCTTGATCATGTCCTGGGCCGTGACGCCGGAGTGGGCCTTGATGTCGTTGACGCCCTCGAAGAGGAACACCGTGCGGACGCCCGGCAGGGACAGGACGTCACGGTCCAGCCGGTTGAGCGCGCTCTGCCCGGCGCCGTCCGCGAGGACCTTGTTCCCGGAGATGCCCTCGTTGGCAACTCCCTTGACGGGCCCGGTCGTTGCCCGCAGGCGACGGGCGAGGTAGTCGGGCCAGCGGCGGTTCAGATCGCTCGTGGACTGCCAGCCGTCCGTGATGGAGTCGCCGAGCGCGACCACGGCCCCGGTGGCCGAACTCGTCCGTACGGACACGGCGTCGAGGTAGAACCAGGAGCCGATCGGCTGGGTCCAGGAGGCGGCGCCCTCCTCGCCCGTGTGGTCGCCCTCCGCCGCGTACGAGGTCTGCATGGCCATGGAGTGGCCGGTGGCCGTGCCGCTCGCCTCGCTGGTGTGGATGCTGACGGCCAGGTCGGTCGCGGCGGGCAGCCTGCCGGGGAGCGGGTCACTGTAGGCGGTGGCACCGGCGGGGACCGTGACGGAGTGGGAGCCGTCGAAGGTCAGCCGCCGGTTGGTGCCGCGGGCCACGGCGGCGCCCTCCTTCCTGATGCCGGCGTAGACGCTGTCGAAGGTCAGCGGCCGGTCGCCGAAGGCGTTGGAGAGCCGGATGCGCAGGTCGTCCCCGGCGACGCTGGTGCGCACGATCAGGCGGTAGCTGCGGTCGTTGACGGCGTCGCCGATGCGGTCCGCGCTCGCGCCCCAGGTGACGACGTCGTGCCGCTGCTCGGCGGCGGCCTCGGCCGTGGACGCGTGCGTGTCGGCCGGCTGCGCCGCCGCGGGCGCCACCTGGACGGCCGCGGCGATCAGCAGCAGGGCGGCCAGGCGGCCCGCTCGGGCGAACCGGGCCGTCATCGGGCGAAGTCCCGCAGCGTGACGGATCCGCCGGGCTTCAGCGTCACTGTCCGGGAGGTGTTGCCGTACGCCACGGTCGTCGTCCGGCCGCCGACGCTGTGGATCCGGGCTTCGGTGGGCTTCCCGTCGCGCCAGCGCAGGTCGACGGTGAAACCGCCGCGGACGCCGACTCCCGTGACGTGGCCGGACTTCGCCCAGGCGTCGGGGAGTGCCGGGAGCAGTTCCAGGTGGCCCGGGCGGGAGTACAGGAGCATCTCGATCATCGCCGCGGGTGTGCCGAAGTTGGCCTCGATCTGGAAGATGCCGCGGCCCTTCTCCACTTCGTAGATGTCGAAGAGGTTGGGGGCGGTGCCGTTGCCGCCGTCGATCGACGGGCGGAGGTTGTTGACGATCAGCTGGTAGGCCTTGTCCGCGTTCTTGAGCCGGGCCCAGCACAGACTGCGCCAGGCGTTCGCCCAGCCGAAGCTCTCCATGCCGCGTGCGGTGAGCAGGGCCGTGGCGCCCTCTACGATCTCCGGCGGGGTGGAGTCGTCGGGACGGATGCGGTCTCCGGGGAAGAGCCCGATCAGCGGGGACAGGTGCCGGTGCGTGGTCTCGCCGAGGTTGTCCGGCGACATCCACTCCTCCAGCCAGCCCGTCCTGGGGCTCACCTTCGGCAGATACAGCCGCTTCTGGAGGCCGCTGATCTTCTTCGCGTAGGCGGAGTCCTTCTTCAGCTCCTTCGACGCCGTGAGGAAGTGGTCGAACAGCACCCACACCAGTTCCTGCGCGTAGGTGATGCCCTTGGCGTCCTGCGGGCCGTGCTCGGGCGACCAGTCCCTGTCGTCGATAAGCACTTCCTGCGAGGTGCCGGGGAGTGTCGTGGTGATCAGCCGCGCCTCCCAGAACTCGCAGGCACCCTTCAGGAGCGGGTAGATCCTCGCCAGATGGGAGCGCGACCGGGTGAACTCGTAGTGCTCCCACAGGGTCGTGCACAGCCAGGCGTTGCCCGCCGGATGCCACCACCAGCCGTTTCCGCCATGGATGTTGGTGGAGAAGGCGACGGCCCAGCCGGCGACCTTCCCGGTGGAGTTGCGGTAGCGGTTGCGCGGGTCGTTGTAGAGGTCGCCGGTGAGCTTCGTCCAGGACGGGAACTGGGCGAGGCAGTAGTCGGTGAGCGCGTCGAAGCACTGGGACAGCCCGGCCCGGTCGGCCATCCAGTAGTTCATCTGGATGTTGATGTCCGTGTGGTAGTCGCCCATCCAGTCCGGGTCGTTGCCGTCGAGCCACAGCCCCTGGAGGTTGAGCGGGAGGCTGCCGCGGGACCCGGAGATCATCAGATAGCGGCCGAACTGGAGGTAGGCGGCCTCCAGTTCGGGATCGGGCTCCCCGTCCCGGGCCCGCGCCCCGAGCCGTTCCCAGGTGTCCAGGGAGCGCTGCTCGGCCGACGACGTGCCGAGCGAGATGTCCAGCTGCTCGAACAGGTCGCGGTGGTCGGCGACATGGGTGCGCAGCAGGGTGCCCGCCGAGTGGGCCGCCGCGTCGCGGACCTTCGTACGGGCCAGCCGCTCGGGGTCGAGGGACGGATCGCGGTAGCCGTTAGAGGCGTCGGGCGCGTAGTTGGTGCCGCCGCTCACCACGACGGTCAGTTCCCTGCAGCCTGAGAAGTCGATCCGCGGGCCGTTCACGCGGACACTGCCGCCGCTGCCGACCGCCTTCACGGCCGCGCCGTAGCGCAGACCGTTCGGGAAGGCGGAACCGAAGGAGGTGCCCGTCACGCTCTCTTCGTGCGTCCCGTCGAGGGCGATGCTGCCGGTGTAGCGGCCACCGCCGCTCTGGGTGAAGTGCAGGACGATCGCGTCGTCGGGGCGGCTGGCGAAGATCTGCCGCTCGTACGTCACTCCGGAGCGGACGTACGACGTGGTCACCACGCCCTGCGCGAGGTCGAGGGTGCGGCGGTAGCCGTTCACGGCGGACAGGTCGTGGTCGGGGATGTCGACGGTGAGGCGGCCGAGAAGCGTGAAGGAACCGAAGTTGTCGCGGTCGTAGGGGAATTGGCCGTCGGAGTCGAGCTTGTCGTTGAGGCCGCCGGTCCACATGGTGGCGTCGGTGATCAGGAGGAGTTCACGGCCGGGGTCGTTGCTCGCGAGGGCGCCGAGGCGGCCGTTGCCGACGGGCAGGCCCTGCTCGATCATCGAGTGCTCGTCGCCGGGCGCCTGCCACCACAGCTGGTTCCGCGAACTCCCCTTCAGCAGCGGGGCGTCGGCGGGCCGCTGAGGTGCGGCCGATGCGGTGAAGGCGGGCAGACCGCCGAGTGCGGTGGCGACGCCGCCCGCCGCGGCCAGGGAGAGGAGTCTTCGTCTGCTGGGCTCGGTCGGGTTGGTGTCCATGGTGCGGCTCCAGGGGAAGAGAACGGCGGTCAGGACGACTTCGGGACGTCGATGCGGTCGATGTCGGGGGCGTAGCCGGTGCCGCTGTCGAAGGTGATGGTGTTGGCGCCGGCCTTGAGGGTGACGGGCACGCTGACGGTCTCGGCGGTTCCCCAGTCCCCGGTGGAGGGGAACTTGTGGTGCCTGGCTCCGTTGCCGTTCGCGGAGACGTCGATGGAGCGGGGGTCACCGCTGACGTAGGCGACCTGCACCATGTACGTACCGGCCTTGGCGACGACGACGTCGTTGAAGCGGAGCTTGCCGCCGACGTAGAGGTTCCCGACCTTCTTGCCGCCGGAGCAGGCGGAGCAGTCGGCGACGGAGGCGTTGCCGCTGAGGGTGTTGGTGGTCGACTCGGCCTCGTAGCCGGTCGAGGCGAGAGCGGCGCCGCGGGGGGTGACGGTGAACAGGCGGGAGCCGTGGGCGGGCAGGGCCTGCGTCACCTTGTTCTTGTGCGTACCGAGGTTCTCGCGGTTCCACAGGTCCCGTACGGAGGCCTTGCCGGTGAAGCCGAGGGTCGACCAGTCGGCGGTGACGGCGGCGGGCGCGTCGGCGAGGTTGAACAGGGCGACGGTGTAGCTGCCGTCGGCGTTCTTGGCCGCCCACACCTGCTGGGGGTCGGACGGGGTGACCGGACGGGCGGGCGGTGTGCTGCCCTGGTTGAGGGCGATGACCTCGCGGTTGGTCAGCAGCGACACGCCGTAGGAGTCGAGCTTGGTCAGGTCGTCACCGGTGTAGAGCGGGGACTTGGCGATGGCCCACAGGGTCGCGTAGCTCTGCCGCTCGGCCTTGGTGAGGCCGTCCATCTGGCCGTTGCCGACGTCCAGGGAGTCGAGGTCGTTCCAGCCGCCGGCGCCTGCGTGGCGGGTCCAGCCGGGGGCGTCGTCCCAGCGGTCGTCGACCGAGTTCTCCCAGCTGACAAGGGTGTTGCAGTAGCACTCGACGTCGGTGTCGATGCGCCAGCCGTTGGAGTACTTCTTCCAGTCGGCGACCCGGCCGATGTCGAGCGACCAGGAGATCTCCAGGTGGATCGGACGGCCGGTGGCGGCGATGGCCTTCTGCCAGGCGGCGACGTCGGCAACGTTGTCGTACTGGTCGCCGTTCTTGCCGGAACCCGGTCCGACCCCGTCGAGCTTGAGGAAGTCGTAGCCCCAGTCGGCGAAGAGCCGGGCCTGCGAGTCGACGTACTTCTGGGCGCAGGGGTTGGAGAAGTCGAGCTTGTAGGCGCTGTCCCAGCCGTTGGTGGTGCGCAGGTCGCTGTACACGATGTCGGCCGTCGTGCAGCCCTCGGCGTTCCAGATGGGGGTCCTGCCCTCCCCGTACGCCTCCTTCTCCAAGCCGACCGGCAGGTAGATGCCCGCCTTGAGACCCTTGCCGTGGATGTGGTCGGCGACGGGCTTCATGCCCCGCGGGAAGCGGCCCGGGTCCGCCTTCTGACGGGCGTACTCGTCGAATCCCGGCTTCCAGTCCTTGGCACGCCACCATCCGGCGTCGAGGTTGACGTACTCGTATCCGTACGGCTTGAGCTTGGCCGCGAGGGCGTCCGTCTGCTTGAGGACGTTCTTCTCGGTGAGGTAGCTGTAGTCGCCGTCGGGGTTGAGTCCGGGGTACTTCGAGGACTGCATGCTCCAACTCGACCAGCCCATGTACGGCTTGGCCGCGACCGCCTCCGCGCCGGCGGTGGACGTGGTGGCGGGAGTGGCGGCAGTGGGAGTGGCGGCCCGGGCTGCCGGGAGGGTCGTCGCCATGGCCGCGGTGAGGGCCAGGACGAGCACGGCTCTTGTGGAGCGGCGGGCGGGGGTTCCGGGAGCGTACGAGGATGACCTCATGGGTCGGACCTCCAGTGATGGGTTCGGCTCTGCGCGGGTGCGGTGGCGTGTTGATGCAGTAGGGCGTTGGTCCAGTGGGGCGTTGGTGCGGGAACTTCCTTCGAGGCCAGGGAGCTTGACTGCCCGTCAGGGGATGGGGCGGCTCATCCCTGGCCGCGGGTCGGACCGCTGATGAAGGACTGGATGGCGGTGGCCGCGGCGCCGCGCGCCCACTCGTCGAAGGGCAACGGACGCGTCAGCAGGTCGCATTGGGCGGCCGTACCGAAGGCCGACGCGGTGAAGGCGTCGCGGATCTGCCCGGCGAACAGGTCGTATGCGGCGAGTCCCTCGCCGGAGATGATCACGCGCTCGGGTCCGATGAGGTTGGCGACGGTCGCGATGGCCCGGCCGATCGCCTCCCCGGCCCGCGCGTACACCTCACGGGCGCCGGGGTCGCCCCGGCGGGCCAGGTCGACGGCCTGCGCGGCGTCGGCCACCGGCATACGGGTCGCCTCGCGCACCGCGGTGACGATCGCGGGGTCCGCGGCGATGGCCTCGGCGCACCCGCGGTTTCCGCAGTGGCACGGCGGTCCCGTCGGGTCGATGACCACGTGCCCGATCTCGCCGGCCACGCCGTGCGCGCCCGAGACGACCCTGCCGTGCACGACCAGGCCGCAGCCGATGCCCGCGCCGACCGTCACCACCGCGAAGTCGGAGAGGCCGACGCCCGCGCCGAACCACTGCTCGGCGACGGTCAGGGCCCGGACGTCGTTGTCGACGGTGACCGGCAGTCCGGTCGTCATCTCCACGAGTTCGGCGAGGGGAAGGTCGCGCCACTCCAGGAAGGGCGAGAAGCGCACCTCTCCTGCGGCGCGGTCCACATCGCCGGAGACGGCGACACCGAGCCCCTGGACCCGGACGCCGAACCCGTCCGCCTCCGCGAGGAGTTCCTGCACGAGGGCGGCGACCGAGGCGAGCACGGCCTTCGGTTCGCGGTCGTCCAGGGGTACGTGCCGGGCGACGCGGATCCGGCAGCACAGGTCCGTCAGTACAGCGATGATCTCGTCGCCGGTGATCTTGACGCCGATGAACAGGGCCCGCCCGCCGTCCACCCGTACGGGGTTGGCGGGCCGCCCCAGGGACGGGCGCGCCTCGTCTCCCGCGTCCTCCACCAGGTACCCGGCCTCGATCAGCGGCCGGACCGCCTTCGTGACCGCGGCCGCCGAAAGGCCGGCGCGGCCGGCCATGTCCGACCGGGTGAGCGGGCCGTGGGACAGCACGGTGGTGAAGATCTGGGCAGCGGCCGGCGTGTGTGCCGGGAACGCCTCCGTACCAGGAGTCGAGCGCATGCCCGGAACCTAGGTCCCTTCTTTTCCGCCGTCAATAAAAGAAGCAAGGTTCCTTTGAAGAGGGGTGATTTGACACTTTGGCCCTACGGATGTGTCCCATCACCGGATATCGCACCGGCACTTGCCCGGCACTGTCCCCGCTCACGCTTGAACTCCGTGGTCTTTTGGCATGCTGCCTCCATGCCGATACCGACAGGGCCGCGCCCGCCCGTTGCCACCCCTCTCGCTCCGGTCGACGGTCTGCGGATCCGGGCGCGTCGGCTCACCCAGGAGGTGCGCGGAGCGGGTCGCGTGCTGGACGACGTGTCCCTCGATGCCGCGCCCGGGCGGATCGTCGTGATCGCCGGCAGCAGCGGCGCGGGCAAGACGGTACTGCTGGAAACGCTCGCGGGACTGCGGTCGGCCGGCGAAGGTTCCGTACTGCACGACGGGGACCGACCGGGCCCGCCCGGACCGGAGTTGGGGTTCGTGCCGCAGGAGGACATCCTGCACCGCGACCTCCCGCTGCACCGGACGCTGGTGTACGCGGCGGGTCTGCGCATGCCGCCGGGGACGTCGGACGAGTCGGTCACCGCGGCCGTCGACCGGGTCCTGGACACGCTCGGGCTGGCCCACCGGGCCGGTACGCCGGTCCGTGCGCTGAGTGGCGGCGAACGCAAACGGGCGAGCATCGCCGCCGAGTTGCTCACCAGACCGCGGGCGCTCTTCCTCGACGAACCCACCTCCGGGCTCGATCCGGTCACCGGGGCGGCCCTGTTGCGGACGCTGCGCGCCCTCTCCGAGCGCGGCACCACCATCGTCCTGACGACCCATGTCCTCGCGGACCTCCTCCGCGGCGACCATGTCGTGTTCCTGGCCCCGGGCGGACAGGTCGCGTACACGGGTGAACCGGGCGCCCTGTGCCGGGAGTTCGGGGTCGGCACGGTCGAGGAGGTGTACGAGGCGGTGGCCGACGGCGCGCGTGCCGAACCCGCGGTGTCCCCGGGAGAGCCCGCGGAGTCCGAGGGCGGCGCGGTCGGTCCTGAGCGGCCGGGGCCACGGCCGCGCGTCGGCGCCGTACGCCAGTGGTCGCTGCTCACCCGGCGCGGAACGGCCCTGCTGTTGCACAACCGGCTCTCGGTCGCCGTGCTGGCGGGTTCGCCCGTGATGATCGTGGCGATGTTCGCGGTGCTGTTCCGCGCGGGCGCGTTCGATCCGGCGGACCCGGATCCGGGGTCGACCGCGATGATCATGTTCTGGATCGCGTTCGGAGCGTTCTTCTTCGGGCTGACGTACGGCCTGTTGCAGATCTGCACGGAACTGCCCGTGCTCCGCCGCGAATGGCTGGCCGGGCTGCGGATCGGCCCGTACGTGGCGTCCAAGCTCACCACCATGCTCCCGGTGCTGGCGGCCGCGGACGCCCTGCTCCTCGCCGTGCTGCGCGCCCTGGACCGGCTGCCCGCGGCGGGCTGGGACACGTACGTCTCACTGTTCGTGTCGAGCGCGCTGGCCTCCGCGGCCGCGCTCGCCCTGGGGCTGCTCGCCTCGGCCGCCGTGACGGACCCGGGACAGGCGACGCTTATGCTGCCGCTGCTCTGCTTCCCACAGGTGCTGTTCTCGGGGGCGTTCGTTCCGGTGCCCCGGATGACGGCGGCCGGAGAAGCGATCAGCTGGGCGATGACCAACCGCTGGGCGTTCGAGGCGCTGGGCAGCGGTATCGGCCTGGAGTCGCTGTGGCGCGACGGTGCCTCCCGGCTGGGACCAGCGCTGCTGGACTCGTACGGCGACTCGTTCGCCCATGCCGCGAGTCGGGGCTGGCTGATCCTGGCCGGGTTCGCCCTGCTGTTCCTGGCTGCGACGTGGGCGGTGCTGGTGCGCAAGTGCCAGAACGGGGTGGTGCGCGGACGGGCGGGAAGGTGAGCCGGCGCCTGCCGATCGCTCAGCAGCCCGCCCTCGCCTCCAGTCCGGCCGCCCCGGGCACCCGGTCCCGGTAGGTCTCCCGTACGAACGTCAGGAACGTCTCGATGTCCCTGGGCTGTGACGACAGGCCGAGCGAGATCCGGACGGCGCCCGCCGACGGCAGGCGCAGCAGTTCCAAGTACTCCTCCAGGGAGGCGACTCGGCGGCGTGCGGCCGAGCGCAGTCGGCGCGGTGGCAGGGCGAAGGCCGCCTCGCCCGCGCCCGGGTTGCAGAAGCAGCCGGTGCGCAGCGAGATGCCGCGCCGGGCGCTGTCACGGGTGACGACCCGTTCGTCGATGACACGGCCGTCGGCACCCAGCAGGTTCAGTGCGACCGTTCCGCCGCGGGACACGAGGTCGACAGGGCCGTACATCCTGACCATCGGTGAGCCGTCGCTGTGCCTCAACGCCCTCAGTCCGGCGAGGAGTTGCCCGGTCAGCGCGGTGACGTGGGCGTGCACGCGGTCCATGCCTATGCCGTCGATCCACTCCAGCCCGGCCGTCACATCGGGTACGGACAGGAAGTTGACCGTGCCGTCCTCGAAGGCCGCCTCGTCCTCCGCGAGCACATGCCACTGCGCCTGCGCGCTGACCGCGTAGATGGTGCCGCCGGAGAACCAGGGGCGTCGCAGCCTCGCGAGCGCGCCCCGGCGGGCGATCAGGCTGCCGACGCCGGTGGGGTGGCCGAAGACCTTGTACCAGCTGACGACCGTGAAGTCGGGGTGGTACCGGCTCAGGTCGAGGGTGTTGGCGGGTACGTACGCGGCAGCGTCGAGCAGGACGTCGTAGCCGCGTGCCTGAGCCGCCGCGATCCAGGTGAGCGGGTGCTGGACGCCGGTGAAGTTGCTCTGCGCCGGGTAGGCGAGCAGGCCGTGCGGACGAGCGCCCGCGCCGCCTCGCCGCGGACCGGAGCCGCGTCTGAGTCCGGGGCCGCGTTCCCGCGCGGGCAGGGCGGCTCTCAGTCGCTGCTCGTCCATCCGCAGCCCGGGGCCGCTCACCGGTACGTACACCGTGGTCGCGCCCCGCGAACGCGCGTACTCGCGCAGGCCGTTCACCGAGTTGTGGTTGTCCAGCGACATCACCAGCCTGCCGCGGCGGGTGAAGGGGTACGCCTCGCCGACCAGACGCAGGGCGCCGGTCGCGTTGGCGGTGAAGATGACGGCGTACTCGGCCGGATCCGCGTTGAAGTGGCGGAGCACCGCGCGACGGGCCTGGGACAGCAGCACTCCCGAGGCGCGGGAGGCCGGGCTCTCGGAGTGCGGGTTCCCGAAGAGTCCGCCGGTGATGCGGGCGGCGCTCCCCCGCACGAGCGAGGTCGGCGGAAGGCCCGCTCCCGTGTGGTCGAGGTAGGTGTGCCCGCCGGCGTCGAGGTAGTCGAAGTCCTCGTTGCGTAAGTCCGCCAAGTCCCCTGCGTGCGCGTCGTCTTCGGGTATGTGGCCGGTGGTCTGCGCCTTGTCCACTGATCCTCCCGCATGAGAGGCCCGGCCCGTCCCCGAGTCCTGGGCCGGGCACGGTCTCCCAACATCATGCTGCCATTCGTCCCTGCGGGAAGAGGTTGCCGGGAAACGGCGTGATCGTGTCGCTCGGGCCGGGGCGACTCGGTCAGAGGGCGCCGACGGACTCGGCCAGGACGGTGGTGACTCCGCGTGCGCGCAGTTCGGCGAGGATGCCGGGGTCGGCCGTGTCGTCCGTGACCAGGGTCCAGCCCTCGGGGAGGGTGGCCCAGGCGTGGAAGGGGCGGCGGCCGAGTTTGGCCGCGTGGGCGAGTACGTAGACGTGGTCGGCGCGGCGGGCCATGAGTTCCTTGAGGCGGGTCTGGCGCAGATCGGCCTCGCAGATCCCGTGCTCCGGCGAGACGCCGTCGGTGCCGAGGAAGACCCGGTCGAAGGTGAGCCGTTCGAGGGCGGCCTCGGTCAACGGGCCGACGAAGCCCTGGCTGAGCGGTCTGAGGGTGCCGCCGAGGCACTCGACGTGCACCGTCTCGACGTCGGCGAGTTCCTGAAGCGCCGTCAGTCCGGTGGTCGCGATGGTCACGTCCTTGGCCGTACGCAGTTCGTGTGCGAGCGCGCCGACCGTGGACCCCGCGTCGAGGAGCAGGGTCTCGCCGGGCTGGACCTGGGCCGCCGCCCAGCGGGCGATGGCACGCTTGGCGTCGTAGGCCTCGCCGGTGCGCTGGCGAAGCGAGGCCTCCGGGTGAGCGGACAGGGCCATCGCGCCGCCGTACGTACGGGCGAGCCGTCCGTCGGTGGTGAGCTTCGCGAGGTCGCGGCGGATGGTGGAGGCCGTGACGCCGAACAGCTGGGAGAGTTCCTCCACGCTGGTCAGGCCGGTGGTGGTGGCGAGTTGGACGATCCGGTCGCGCCGGGCCTTGGAGCCGATCGCAGACATCAGTCTCTGTCCTCTGGTGTCCTGTGGTGCCGACGAGCCGGGGTCAGCGGGCGGCGGCCGGAGCGGATGACATCTCGGCGGCCTGGCGCAGCGCCTCGACCATGCTACCGGCCTCGGCCCGGCCGGTTCCGGCGATGTCGAAGGCGGTGCCGTGGTCGACGGAGGTACGGATGACCGGCAGACCCACGGTGAGGTTGACGCCCGCCTCGATGCCGAGGACCTTGACCGGGCCGTGGCCCTGGTCGTGGTACATGGCGACGATGAGGTCGTAGTCACCGCGCCCGGCGAGGTAGAAGGCGGTGTCGGCGGGGAGCGGGCCGCGGGCGTCGATGCCGTCGGCGCGCAGGATTTCCAGAGCGGGGACGATCTTCGTCTCCTCCTCGCCGTTGCCGAACAGGCCGTTCTCGCCGGCGTGGGGGTTGATTCCGCACACCCCGATCACGGGTGCCTCGACGCCTGCACGGACCATCGCGTCGTGGCCGCGGCGAACGGTCCGCTCGACGAGTCCGGGCTCGATGCGGTTAACGGCGTCGATCAGACCGATGTGCGTGGTGACGTGGATGACCTTCACCTTGGGCGTGGACAGCATCATCGACACCTCCTCGACGCCGGTGAGATGGGCGAGGAGTTCGGTGTGGCCGGGGTAGAGGTGTCCGGCGGCGTGCAGGGCCTCCTTGTTGAGGGGGGCGGTGCAGATGCCGTGGACGTCGCCGTTCAGGGCGAGTTCGGCGGCGACACGGATGTACTGGTACGCGGCGTCGCCGGCCTTCGCCGAGAGGACGCCCCAGGGGAGGTCGGCCGGGAGCAGGCCGAGGTCGACGACGTTGATGCGGCCGGGCGTGAACTCGGCCTGGGCGGGGCCGTCGACGGGCACGATGTCGCAGGTGACACCGAGGATACGGGCCGCCTCGCGGAGGCGTTCGGCGTCTCCGATGACGACGGGCCGGCAGCCGCGCAGGGTGTCGGCGTTCAGCAGGGCCGGGACGATGACCTCCGGTCCGATGCCGGCGCCGTCGCCCATGGTCACCGCGATGATCGGGAGCGGACGCCCGGCGGTGCCGGACTGCTCGGCGGGCGCGGCGGTGGGGGCTGCGTTCACGTGGGTTCTCCTAGCGGGGCGGGCGGGGCGGGCGGGGCGGGCGGGGCGGGTGGGGCGACCGGCTGGTCGGGGGGCGGCGCGAGGCCGGGGCGCAGTGCGCGGGCGATGCGCAGCAGGGAGTCGGTGTCGCCGTAGCTTCCGGGGCGGGTGACGACGCGGCGGCCGTCGGCGGTGCGGGAGCGGACGGCGCCGTGGTGGATCTGGTCGAGCGGCAGGAGTTCGCGGACGCCGAGTGCGTCGAGGACACGGCGGGCGGTCTCGCCGCCGGTCAGGACGAGGTCACTGTCGTGCGCGGCCTCGGCGACCGCGCGGGCCAGTCCCGCGGCGAGGCCGCGGGCCGCGCCGGGGTCGACGGCGTGGGTGCCGTCGATGCTGACGACGGTGATGCCGTCCGGCGTGCGACCGCCTTCTGTACGGGTGTTGAGGGGCGGCCGGGCGGAGTGGTCGGTGAGGGTGCGCGCGGGCAGCGGCAGGTGGCGCGCACCGACCGCGACGAGTTGCGCGATCTGCGCAACAGCGGCGGGTTCGGCGGTGCCGACGACCACCAGCAGGGGTCTGGAGGGGGTGCCGTCGAGGGCCGGTGACACGTCGTCGGCTCGTGCGGGACCGGCGGTGTCCGTCCCGGTGGGACGGCCCCGGTCGGCTTCCGTGGAACGGTCACCGCCCCTTCCCAGGAGCCCGCCCCCGGCCGCCCGATCCGCCTCGGCGAGCCTGCGTCCGAGTGCCGCCGCGAGCCCGCCGGTGCCCATCAGGCGTATGCCCGGGCCGAGTCGGAGCGCCGCCTCGGCGATCGCGTCGAGGTCCGCGTCCGTCTCCGCGTCGCACACCGGGTGGTATCCCTCGGCGACGAGCACCCGAAGCCGGTCGTACAGCGTCGGCTCGGGCGCGCGCACCGTCGCCAGTGGCACCACCCGTGTCGGTACGCCGCCCAGGGCGGCTCCCACCGAAACGGGCGCCGCGCCGGGCTCCGCACGCCAGGCGTCGGTCGTGTGCAGGGCGGTGCCGTGCAGGTTGACGACACCCTCGCGGACGGTACGCCCGGCGACCGGCAGGGCGGGCGCGATCACGACACCCGTGGCACCGGTCGCGTAGGCGGCCGCCTCGGCGGCGAGGTTGCCCCGCAGCAGCGAGTCGATCTTCTTCAGGACCACGCCTCCGTCGGCGTACGCCAGCGCGGCCCGTACCGCGCCGGCCGCGTCCTCCGGGGCCAGCTGCCGGGTGTCGAGGTCCAGGACGACCGACTCTCCGTCGCACGGCGGTGCCGTGGCGGGGCCCAGCACGATCCGACCGCGCAGACCCAGCGCGGCGGCGACCTCGGCTGCGCCGGACAGGTCGTCCGCGAGAGCGAACACGCGAGGCGGGAGCCCCGTGCGGGTGGTGCGGGACACGCGAACCTCCTTCGGCGGGTGCCTCTTCGGGCGGTCCGGAGGGGCGGACGGCCTCGGCGCCGATGATGACACAACTTGCGCGAAGTGCGCGAGACCTCTTGCGCACTTCGCGCAGTCGTGCCACCTTTTCCGGCGCGACACCTGTTCGTCGCCCGGTGTCGGGCGGCGTCAGCGAGAGCCGGTCGCCCTCCAGAATCCGAGAAGGTCGACGATGACCCCAACTCCTCACCTTGTTCCCCCGCCCGGACCGCCCAGCCGCCGGACCGTGCTGCGCTGGGGCGCCGTCGGCGGCACGGGCCTCGCGCTCGGTCCGCTGTCCGCCTGTGCCGGCCCGACCGGAGCGCCCGGCCCCGGCACGCTCACCCTCGGACTGAACCGTTCCCTGGTGAGTCTCGACAACAAGCTGAACCAGTTCGACGCCGCGGTGACCGTGCAGCGCGCCGTACGCCAGGCGCTCACGTGGATCGGCCCGGACCTGCAGCCCCGGCTCGTTCTCGCCGACCGGTTCGAGATGACCGCTCCCACGGCGTGGAGCGTGCGACTGCGCGAAGGCGTCCGCTACTCCGACGGCAGCCCCGTCACCGTCGAGGACGTGGACACGGCCCTGCGCATGTACGCGAAGGTCAACGGCTCGTTCCTGCTCGGCCTCTTCCCGGAGATGCCGACCGTCGAGGCCACCGGCGAGCGGACGTTCCTCCTGCGCACTCAGCGCCCCGTGCCGGTGCTCGACCGGCTGATGGCCAACATCCACATCACCCCGGCCAAGGCCAACCGGCCCGAGGAGCTCCAGTCGGGGCTCGGCTCGGGCCCGTACCGCGTCGTCAGCGCGAACGGCGGTGCGGGCGAGTACACGCTGGCCCGCAACACCGAGTACTGGGGCAAGCAGCCGCCCGTCGACAAGGTCCGGGTCCGGTTCGTGCCCGAGGAGTCCAGCCGGGTCATCGCCCTGCGCAGCGGCGAACTGGACGTCGTGGACACCCTCACCCCCGACTCGGCCGAGCAGCTCGCCGGCCTGCCCGGCGTCGCCGTCCAGGAGACCCCCGGCGTCCGGATCTGCCAGCTCTTCTACAACTTCCGCAAACCCAAAGGGCATCCGCTCGCCGACGCGCGCGTGCGCCACGCGCTCACCTACGCGATCGACGGCGAGTCCCTGATACGCGATGTCCTCATCGACTCCGCCGAGGCGGCCGAGGGAGTGGTGCCGCTCGCGCTCCAAGGGGCGGTGCGCACGGGCACGTACGCCTACGACCCGCGCAGGGCCAAGGCGCTCCTCAAGTCGCTGGACGCCGAGGACCTGCGGATCACCATCATGTGGGAGTCGGGCGAGTTCGCGGGTGACACGTCCGTGATGGAGGCCGTCGTCGACATGCTCAAGGATGTCGGCGTACGCGCGTCACTACGGCAGTTCGAGCCCGGCGGCGACATCCTCAAGTGGCGGCAGGGACGCGGCGGCGACTGGGACGTCATCGGCAACGGCTTCCCCGGAACGACCGGCCAGGCCCTCACTTCCCTCCAGGGCATGTACGGGGGAACGGCCGAGAAGGAGCGCACTCGGGACACCTACATGGGTTATGTCGTCCCGCGCATCGAGCAGCAGCTCTCCGACGCCGCGACCGAGACGGACACCGACGAACGCGACAAGAAACTCGCCGCCCTTCAGCACGCGGTCTGGGACACCTGGCCCAGTCTGTGGGCGTTCGCGCCCAAGACGCTGCTCGCGCGCCGCGACCGCGTCCAGGGCCTGGCGCTCCAGCCGGTCAACTCCTATGACCTGACCGCCGTACGGCTGGAGGGCTGAGCCGTGCCGACGTATCTCGCCCGCCGCGTCGGGCAGAGCCTGCTGACCGTGTTCCTCACGCTCACCAGCGTCTTCCTGCTGGTGCGGCTCGCGCCCGGCGATCCCGCCTCCGCCTACGCCGCGCCCAGCGCGACCACCGCCGATCTCGCCCGCATCCGCGAGCAGTTCGGCCTCGACAAGCCACTGTTCGTCCAGTACGGGTACTTCGTCCGTGATCTGTTCACCGGGGACCTCGGTACGAGTTACTCCTTCCACTCCCCCGCGCTCGACGTGGTCCTGGACCGGATGCCGTACACGATCACGCTCGCCGTCTCCGCCATCGCCGTCACGACGCTGGTCGCCGTGCCGCTCGGTGTGTGGATGGCCCGCCGCGCCGACACCCGCAGGGAGTTGGGCGCGAACGTGCTGACCATCGCCGGTCAGTCGATGCCGGACTTCTGGACCGGAGTGATGCTGCTGACCGTCTTCGCGGTGCTGGTGCCGGTGCTGCCCGCGTCCGGGTTCACCTCGTGGAGCGGTCTGGTACTGCCGACGGTGACCGTGGCCGTTCTCCAACTCGCCCTGATCTCACGGCTGGTGCGCCGCGAGATGTCCACCGCCCTGGCGTCCTCGTACATCACCGTCGCCCGCTCCCGGGGCGTCTCCGAGACCGCGCTGACCTGGCGCTACGCGCTCGCGAACTCCTCGGTGCCCCTGGTCACCGCGCTCGGTACGCGCTTCGCGGCGCTGCTGAACGGCGTGGTGGTGGTCGAGGTCGTCTTCGGCTGGCCGGGGGTCGGCTCCCTCGTCGTACGCGCCCTGGAGACCCGCGACTATCCGCTCATCCAGGCCACCGTGCTGGTCACCGCGACCCTCGCGATCCTCGTCCAACTCCTTGTCGACCTGGTCTATCCGCTGCTCGATCCGCGGGTACGCCTCGGAAAGGCGGCCTGAGCCATGAGTACCGCCGTGGACACGAGGCGGCCAAGTGCCGTCACCGCCCGCGACCTCGCCCGGGCCACCGCGACCCGGCAGCGGCGCGGCGCCCGTTTCAAGCTGTGGGCCGGAGGCGTGTGCACCGCGCTCGTCGTCCTGCCCGTCGCCCTCGCCGGACTGCTGCCACTGCCCGGGGCGAACGCCCAGGACCTGTCGCGGCGGAGGCTGCCGCCGCTGAGCGAGGGCCATCTGTTCGGGACCGACCAGCTGGGCCGCGATCTGCTGTCAAGAGTCCTGCACGGCGGCCAGGTCTCCCTGACCGTCGGAGTGCTCGCCGTGCTGGTCTCCGGTCTGATCGGCATCGTGGCCGGCTCGGCGGCCGGGTTCTTCGGCGGCTGGGTCGACGCGCTGGTCTCCCGCTTCCTGGAGGCCCAACTCGCCCTGCCGCTGCTGATGATGCTGCTTCTCGTGGTCGCCCTGTTCGGGCCGTCCGTCACCGTCATCACCTGTGTGATCGCGGTCGCGCAGTGGCCGGAGGTGGCCCGGCTGAACCGCTCACTCGTCCTCGTCGAGCGCGAGAAACCGTACGTCGCCGCCGCGCGCGTCCTCGGACTGCGCTCGTGGTCGGTCCTCGTACGGCATGTGATCCCGAACGTCGTCCGCCCGGCGAGCCTCGTCGTCCTGCTGCTGCTCGCGCAGGCGGTGCTGTTGGAGAGCGCGCTGAGCTTCCTGGGCGCGGGCCCGCAGCGGCCGTTCGCGACCTGGGGCCGGATCATCTCGGACGGCCAGGACTACATCACCACCTCGTGGTGGCTGGTGACTCTGCCGGGACTTGTCATCGTGGTGCTGGTCGTCGGGGTCAACCTGCTCGGGGACGGGCTGCGCGACCGTACACGCACCGGGTCGCGTGCCCGTCTGCGGAAGGGAGCCTGAGCCATGGCCGAGGACACACCGCTGCTCGACGTGGCGGACCTTCAGGTCGAACTCATCACCGGGCAGGGTGTGGTGCGCGCGGTCGACGGGGTGACGTTCACCGTCCGCCGGGGCGAGACCGTCACCCTGATCGGTGAGTCGGGGTCGGGGAAGTCGACCACGGCGATGGGCGTGCTGCGGCTGCTGCCCGAGGGCCTCGCCGTGCTGTCGGGGAGCGTCCGCATCGCCGGGCGGGACGTCGTGGCCGATCCGGACGCCGCGCGTGCGGTGCGCGGACGCACCGTGTCGCTGATCCCGCAGGATCCGATGACGGCCCTGAGTCCCGTGCACACGATCGGCCGTCAACTGGGTGACGCGCTGCGGCTGCGGCACCCGGGCCTGACCCGAACCGAAGCCCGGGACAAGGGAGTCGAGCTGCTCGGGCGGGTGCGCATCTCCGAGCCGGAGACCCGTTGGAAGGCGTATCCCCACCAGTTCTCCGGCGGCATGCTGCAACGCATCCTCATCGCGACCGCGCTCGCCGCGGAGCCGGAGCTGCTGGTGGCGGACGAGCCCACGTCCGCGCTCGACGCCACCGTGCAGGCGAGCGTCCTCGATCTGCTGATGGAGCTTCAGGAGCACACCGGTATCGGGATGTTGATGATCACGCACGATCTCGGGGTTGCGCGGCTCGTCTCCGACCGTATCCATGTGATGAAGGACGGGCGGTTCGTCGAGTCGGGCTCCGCCGAGGAGATCGTCGAGCGGCCGGCCGAGCCGTACACCCGTGAGCTGCTCGCCGCCGTGCCGCGTCTCGGCACATGGGACGAGGACGGCGACGGCGACGGGCGGATCGAACCCCTGGTGCAGGGAGCAGCGTCATGACCGACAACACCGCCGTGACCGACGGGACCGCCGCCGACAACGCCTCGGCAGCCGTGCCGCTGCTCGCCGTCGAGGACCTCGTCGTCGAGTACGCCACCGCGCGGGGGCCGTTCAAGGCTGTCGACCGGGTCGACTTCCAGGTGCCGCGCGGGGGTTCGCTCGCCGTGGTGGGCGAGTCCGGCTGCGGCAAGTCGACACTCGCCCGTGCCCTCGTCCGGTTGCTCAAGCCGGTGAGCGGCAGGATCGTCCTGGACGGCACCGACATCGCGGCCCTGCCCGAGCGGCGGCTGCGTCCGCTGCGGCGGCGGGTGCAGATGGTCTTCCAGGATCCGTACGGCTCGCTGGATCCCCATCTCACGGCTCAGCAGATCGTCGCCGAGCCGCTGCGGGTGGCCGGTGTCTCCGACCGCGCCGAACGTGCCCGTCGTGCGGCCGAGTTGATCGACCGGGTCGGCCTGCCGTCCTCGGCCCTCGACCGGCGGCCGCCCGAGTTCTCCGGCGGTCAGCGGCAGCGCATCGGCATCGCGCGGGCCCTCGCGTCCCGGCCCGACCTCCTCGTCTGCGACGAGGCGACATCCGCCCTCGATGTCTCCGTACAGGCCCAAGTACTGGATCTGCTCAGGGAGTTGCAGGAGGACACCGGCATCGCCTATCTCGTCATCGCCCACAACCTCGGTGTCGTCCGGGAGATCAGCACCGACGTGGTGGTGATGCGCGCGGGCCGGGTCGTCGAGAGCGGACCGACGGCTGCCGTGCTCGCCTCGCCCGCCAATCCCTACACCCGCGCGCTGCGCCGGGCCTCCCTGGACCCGACCACGATCCGGGGTGTGAAGCCCCGGGCCGTTCTGTCTGCCACGCCCGACTCGTCTTCCCCGGCTCCTGTGACTTCCGAGGCTTCTGTGCCCTCTGCGTCTCCGGCTTCCCCCGTACCTCCCGCTTCCCCCACACCGGAAGGAAATCGCTCGTGACCACCGGCATCACCCTGCCGAACATCCCCGTCCCGCTCTCCCGGCTCGTCCTCGGCACCATGACGTTCGGCGACACCGTGGACGCCGCCGGAGCGGCGGACATGCTCGATGCCGCGCTCGACGCAGGGATCACCGGTGTCGACACGGCCAACGGCTACGCGGGCGGCGAGAGCGAGCGCATCCTCGCCGGGCTGCTGCCGGGCCGGCGCGACCGGATCGTCCTGGCGACCAAGGCCGGGATCCCGCACCCCGACCAGGGCGGGCAGGCCCCGCTCTCCGCCGCCGGTCTGCGGGCCGCCCTGGAGGGCAGCCTCAAGCGGCTCGGCACCGACTCGGTCGACCTCTTCTACCTCCACCAGCCCGACCGCGCGACTCCGCTCGCCGAAACCCTCGCCACCGTCGCCGAGTTCGCCGCCGAGGGCAAGATCCGCGCCCTCGGCGTCTCCAACTACGCGGCCTGGCAGATCGCCGAACTCGTCCGCACCGCCGAGGAGGTGGGCGCGCCCCGTCCGGTCGTCGCCCAGCAGCTGCACAACCTGCTCGCGCGCCGCATAGAGGAGGAGTACGTCGAGTACGCCGCCGTCAGCGGCCTGCGCACGATGGTCTACAACCCGCTCGGCGGGGGCCTGCTCACCGGCAGGCACCGCTTCGAACAGGCCCCGGATTCGGGCCGGTTCGGCGATTCCAAGGTCGCGGCGATGTACCGGGAGCGCTACTGGGACGAGCGCCTCTTCTCCGCGGTCGACCGGCTCGCCGCCGTCGCGGACGGCGCGGGCATGCCGCTCACCGACCTCGCCCTGCGCTGGCTCCTGGACCACGACTCCACCGACGCGTTGCTGCTCGGCGGGTCGAGGACCTCGCATCTGCTCGCCAACATCACCGCGGCGGCGGCCGGTCCGCTACCCGCGGACGTTACGGCGGCCTGTGACGAGGTCGGGGCGGGGTTGCGTGGGCCCATGCCCGCGTACAACCGGTGACCGCCGCCCAGTGCTCGCCGACAGGCAGCACTCCGGGTGCGGGTCGTCCGTGGCTGGTCGCACAGTTCCCCGCCCCTGGCGGGGCACCTGACGGGCTGCCCCCTCCCCAACCGCAAGGCCGCCTGTTGGCCGTCCGAAACGCTTGAACTGTATGAATCCCGAAGGAGCCCTCATGTCCACCGCCTCCCCCGGTACCCCGGCCGCGTTCGCGGCCGCCTTGCGCGCCCGTGAACCGCTCGTCGGCTACTGGTCCGTCCTCGACTCGCCGGTGTCGACCGAGCGCATCGCCCGTCTCGGCTACGACTACGTGGCGCTGGACGCCCAGCACGGGCTGCTGGAGTACGCGGGTGTGCTCGCCTCGCTGACCGCGATCGACACCAAGGGGTCGACCGCCGTCGGCCTGGTCCGGGTCGAGGCCAACGACCCGATGCCGATCGGCAAGGCGCTGGACGCGGGCGCGGCCGGTGTCATCGTCCCGCTCGTCGACAACGCCAGGGACGCCGCCGACGCGGTGGCCGCCGTACGCTATCCGCCGCTCGGCAAGCGGTCGTACGGGCCCATGCGCTCGGGCCTGCGCATCGGCCCCAACCCCGCCGACGCTCACGCGCAGACCGTGGTCCTCGCGATGATCGAGACCGCCCAGGGCCTGGCCAACGTGGACGAGATCTGCGCCACCGACGGCCTCGACGGGGTCTACATCGGCCCCTCCGACCTGCGTGTCGCGCTCGGCGGGGCCACCTCGACCGACCCCGCGGTCGCGGACGAGTTCGAGGCGGCTCTGGTCAGGGTGCGGGAGGCCGCCGCGGCCACCGGGATCGCCGTCGGCATCCACAACGCGGACGGCGCGAGCGCCGCCAAGCGGCTCGCCGAGGGCTTCACGTACGTCACCGTCGCCTGTGATCTCGTCCATCTGGAGCAGGCCGCGGGTCAGCACCTCACCGCCGCGCGTACCGCGGGGCTGGTCCGATGACGTCACAGCCGACACTCGCCGACGGCGTCGTACACCCGCATCCCACCGAACCCGGCCGCGCCGAGGCGCAGTTGTCGGCACCGGCCGTGCAGAACCACGCCGCGAATCTCACCGTGCTGCCCGACGGCGGGCTGGGCTGTGTCTGGTTCGCGGGCACCCAGGAGGGCGTCGCGGACATCTCGGTGTGGTTCTCGCGCCTCGCTCCCGATGGTGACACCTGGTCGACACCGGTACAGCTGTCCCACGACGACACCCGGTCCGAGCAGAATCCGGTGCTGTCCATCGACCCGTCCGGCGACTGGTGGCTGCTCCACACGGCACAGCGGGCCGGACACCAGGACACCGCCGAGGTACGCCTGCGCGTCAGCCACGACGAGGGTGTGACGTGGGGCCCCTCCCGGACGCTCTTCGACGGCGGGGTCTTCGTCCGGCAGCCGGTGACCGTGCTGCCCTCGGGCCGTCGGCTGCTCCCCGTCTTCCGCTGCGTCGCCGCGCCGGGCGAGACATGGTCGGGCGACCGGGACACCAGCTCGGTGATGGTCAGCGACGACACCGGGGAGAACTGGCGCGAGGTTCCGGTGCCGGGCTCGACCGGACTCGTACACATGAACATCCGCCCGCTGCCGGACGGTTCGCTTCTCGCCCTGTTCCGCAGCCGCCGTGCGGACGCCGTGCACCGGAGCGTGTCGTACGACGACGGGGAGAGCTGGACCGAGCCGCGTCCGCTGGACGTGCCGAACAACAACTCCTCGATCCAGTACGTGCCGTTGGCCGACGGCCGGCTCGCCCTCGTGCACAACCACAGCAGTGCCGCGGACGCCGTCGCGCGCCGCGTCTCCCTGTACGACGAGATAGGCGAGGAGGGCCTGAGGGAGGCCGGGGCCGAGGAGACCGGGGACGGGGCGGCCGGGGACGGGGCGGCCGGGGAGCATGCCCCCTCCGCCGCTGCGACGGGAGCCGCGTTCTGGGGTGCCCCCCGTGCCCCACTCACCCTCTCCGTCTCCCCGGACGGCGGGCTGACCTGGCCCGTGCGCCGTGACCTGGAGACCGGTGACGGCCACTGCCTGACCAACAACTCCCGCGACGGTCTCAACCGCGAGCTCTCCTACCCGTCCGTCGTCCAGTCCCCGGACGGCTCGCTGCACATCGCGTTCACCAGGCACCGCCGTACGATCAAGTACGTCTGTCTGAGCCCCACTTGGGTGGGCCGGGAGCTCCCCGTATGACCACGACGCTCATCACCACGCCCACCTTCTCCCGTCACTCGCCCGAGCCCTGGCGGATCCTGGAACGGGCGGGCGCGGGCCCGGTGCGACCGTACGAGGACACCGCCCTGCCGGGCGGCGAGTTGCGTGAGCGGATCGGAGGGGTCGACGCGCTGGTGGTCGGCATGGACGCCGTCACCGCCGATGTCATCGACTCGGCCGACCGGCTCAAGGTCATCGCGAAGCACGGCGTCGGCGTCGACACCATCGACGTGGCCGCCGCGCGGGCCCGTGGCATCCCCGTGGTGTGCGCGCCCGGCAGCAACTCCCGTGCGGTCGCCGAGTTCACCTTCGGACTCATCCTGGACACCACCCGCCGCATCACCGCGTCGCACCAGCGGGTGGCGGACGGGGAGTGGCCCAAGCTGTTCGGGCCCGAACTCGCCGGAAAGACCCTGGCCGTGGTGGGCTTCGGCCGCATCGGACGCCTGCTCACCAGCTACGCCCTCGCCTTCGGCATGACCGTCCTCGCACACGATCCGTACGTCGACGACGCGGAGATCCGCGCGCTCGACGCCTCGCCGGCCCCGCTGGACGACTGTCTGGCCCGTGCCGACGTCGTCAGCCTGCATCTGCCCGCGACCTCCGGCGCGGGCCCGCTCCTGGACCGCCGTCGGCTCGCCGCCATGAAGCCGGGCGCGTTGCTGGTGAACGCCGCCCGGGGCGGGCTCGTCGACGAGGAGGCACTCGCGGCGCTCCTCGTCGAAGGCCACCTGGGCGGGGCGGCGCTCGACGCCTTCGCGCACGAGCCGCTCGGCGACAGCCCGCTGCGCACCGCCCCGAACGTCCTGCTCACCTCGCACATGGCGGCGTGCAGCCACGAGGCAAACCGCACGATGGGCGCGATGATCGCCGAAGACGTCGTACGGGTCCTCGCGGGCCGGGCTCCGCTGCGCCCCGCCCACTGAACCGCCCGCCCCCCTGAAGCCCCGCAGATCCCTTCCCCTCCCCGTCTCCGTCCCCGAGTCCGGGCAACGACGCCGGACACCTCGAAGGACCCCGCCATGCCTGAAACGACTGCCCGGACGGCATCCGCCGCCGTCCCGACAGAGTCCGACCCGTATGCCCTGCGCGCCGAGGACGTCCGCGAGGCGCCGACGACCTTCACCGGGCGCCTGCGTCATCTCGGCCCCGGTTTCGTCCTGTCGGCCGCAGTGGTCGGCTCGGGCGAGCTCATCGTGACCACCTCGCTCGGCGCGCGTGCCGGGTTCGTCCTGCTGTGGCTGGTCGTCATCAGCACGGCGGTGAAGGTGTGGGTGCAGATGGAGCTGGCCCGCTGGACGATCCTCAACGGCCGTACCGCGTTCGGCATCAGCCTCGCGGGATCCTGAGCCGGCCGGATCCGTACAGGGCAGTGGGGGCTCGGGGGGACCGCCGGAGTTCCCGATGGCCGCCTCTGACCAGGGGACGGAGAATGGGTTGGTCGGCGCGCGGCGGCCGCGTCCTGCGGCAGGTCGCGGGAGAGAGGTGAGCGGCGATGACCGACCTCCTGGGCTCGTTGCCCGACCATCACAGACGGCTGCTCCGCGACGCGCCTCCCGGTGTGGAACTGGCCTCCCGGCCGATGCTCGCCACGCTGAGCGACCGGCGCGAATTCCCCGGTGAGTGGCTCTTCGAACGGAAGCTGGACGGTGTCCGGGTCCTGGCGGTGCGGGAGAACGGGCGGACTCTCCTCCTCTCCCGCTCCGGCAATCGACTCAACGACACCTATCCGGAGATCGTCGAGGCGCTCGCCGCGCAGTCGTGCACGGACTTCACCGTCGACGGCGAGATCGTCGCGTTCTCCCGCGGCCGCACCGACTTCTCCCGCCTCCAGCAGCGCATGGGGCTCACCCGGCGCCGGGACATCGAGGCGAGCGGGGTCGCCGTGACGTACTACGTGTTCGATGTGCTCCGTCTGGGGGGCGCGGACCTGACACGGCTGCCGTTGCGCACGCGCAAGTCCCTGCTGCGACGGACCCTGACGTACCGTGCGCCGCTGCGCATGTCGACGCATCGCAACGAGGGCGGGGCCGAGTTGCTGGCCGACGCGTGCGCCCGGGGCTGGGAGGGGCTGATCGCGAAACGGGCGAACAGCCTTTACCAGCCCCGCCGTTCACCGGACTGGCTCAAGCTGAAGTGTTCCCGTGCGCAGGAGTTCGTGGTCGGCGGTTTCACCGAAGGGGGCGGTAGCCGGGCCGGGTTCGGCGCACTGTTGCTCGGTCACTACGACGAGGACCGGCTGCGGTACGCGGGCAAGGTGGGCACAGGCTTCGACCGCCGTACGCTCCTCGGGCTGCGCGAGGTTCTCGACGAACTCCGCGTCCCCGCATCGCCGTTCAGCGACCGGGTGCGTGAGGCGGGCGCCCACTGGGTGGAGCCGAGGCTGGTCGCGCAGATCGCGTTCACGGAGTGGACCCGGGACGGGATGCTGCGGCATCCACGGTTCCTGGGGCTGCGCGACGACAAGAGGGCACGGGACATCGTGCGCGAGCGGCCTTCCGCCTGAGCGACCGGGGGTGACGGGCGCGGGACGCCCCCGCCGGGCACGGAGCCGGAACCCAGTGCGACCGTCCGGGGGCGTACCAACGCGTGGGGGCGCGGCCTAGCGGTCGGACTTCTTGACGCGCTCGGAGGCCTTCGCGGCGAGTTCCTGGGCCCTGCCCGTCATCTGCTCGCCCCGGCCCTCGTTCTCCATGGACATGTCGCCCATGGCCTTGCCGGTGGTCTCCTTCATCTTGCCCTTCATCTGCTTGGCCTTGCCCTTTGACTTACCCATGGTTTTCCGTCCTTCGATGAGGGTTGGACTGGCGTAACCACCCTGCGCCCGACACTCACCCTTCGCAATCCGTGAGCATTCCGCCACCATGTGTACTCAGGTGAGTGCTGGGTAGGCGTCGCGCTGGCATGCGCCCGGTCGAGTGGTGACCATGGAGCTGGAACCACGTGGCCACACGGACGAACGACGACGCAGAGCCCGTGTACGTAGTCCGACCTCGGAGGGGAACGAATGACCTCGGATGCCGGTTCGACGGCGGAGGAGCCGGGTGGCGGCCTTCCGGACCAGGCCGCGCCCGATGAGGAAGCGCCCCGGATCGCCGAACTGCAGGAGGAGATCGGCCAGTTGAAGGAGGCCGTGACCTCTCACGCCGTCGTGGACCAGGCGATCGGCATGATGGTGGCACTCGGGCGAGTGACACCCGACGACGGCTGGGCCGTGCTGCGGGAAGTGTCCCAGCACACCAACATCAAACTGCGGAATGTCGCGGAGATGATCCTGGCCTGGGGACAGAAAGGCGATCTTCCGCCGGATGTCCGGGCCACACTGGAAGACACTCTCGACCGCTATGGGCCCGCAGCACTGCCGGAGAATTCTCCGCCACCGTGATGAGGGGGTTCTTATTCGGTGAGTGTTTTGTTCAGGGCGTGTTTTGTTCAGCGCGCACTGGTTAGTTCGAACAGTGGCAGTTCACTGGCAAACCGCTCCCGGGAGGGTTCGGCAGTGAGCTCGCCACTCAGCCGCCCGGCCCGGGAAGACCCGTGACGGGCGGTTGAGTCACGGACAGCGCCTTCACCCGCCGCCACGACCTCCTCAGCTGCCACTGCGGCTTCCGAGAGGGCCTCCTCGCGCACCTTGGCGCAGCAACCGTTGAGCAGCCGGGAGACGTGCATCTGCGAGATGCCGAGCTGCTCCGCGATGCGGCTCTGAGTCATGCCCCGGAAGAAGCGCAGGTAGAGGATGGTTCGCTCGCGTTCGGGGAGCGCCGCCAGACACGGCTTCACGGCCTCCCGGTCGACGACGAGGTCGAACCCGGAGTCGGGTTCCCCCAGGGCGTCCCCGAGCGCATAGCCGTCGTCACTGCCGGGCAGCTCGGCGTCCAGGGAGAGAGCGGTGAAGCTGTCGAGGGCCTCGAATCCGGCACGTACGTCGTCCTCACTCATGCGCGTGTACGCGGCGATCTCGGCGATGGTGGGATTACGGCCCGGTGTCGTCTGTGACAGCTCCTTCACCGCGGCACGGACCCTGTTGCGCAGGTCCTGGACCCGCCGCGGCACATGGAGGACCCACATGTGGTCGCGGAAGTGGCGCTTGATCTCGCCGGTGATGGTCGGGATCGCATAGCTCTCGAAGGCGTTGCCCCGCTCGGGGTCGTAGCGGTCGACAGCCTTCACCAGGCCGAGAGCCGCCACCTGACCGAGATCCTCGACGGACTCGCCGCGCCCCCGGTATCGCAGGGCGATGCGGTTCGCCATGGGCAGCCAGGCCTGGACCAGCTCGTCACGCAGGGCTTGTCGCTCGGGCCCGTCCGGCAGGGCGGCGAGCCGTTCGAAGGCCGCGGTCGAGTCGGGGGCGTCGTCGTGCGGGTGTTGCTTCGTTCTGACGGTGATTCGCATGGTGCGTCGCATCTCCCTCAGAGGGTGCTGACGGGACAGTCACCATGGGAGTGAACGCGCACACGGACCGCTCTGGACACACCCGCGATCTGGCGGAGCCAGCTCCCACGGACGTGCCTCCTGTCCGAAGCACTGTTAGACCAACTTCCCGTATGAAGACATTTCAAACAAATCGCCTGAATATCTAAATCTGTCATGACACTCAATGAGCACCCGGTCGCGCAACGTGACGAATCCAATCAGCGGGGTACGAATTCCGCCGCGTGTGCCTACGGAGTCGCCAGGAAATACGCTCCGGAGAATTTCCCGTGCAGATATCGAAGGCCGATTCCGGGAGGCATGTGGCACCGGACGTCCCGGGCCTCGGGTGGACGCGGCTCTGTTTCGGTCGGCGGTGCCGGGTACTCGCCGGGGATGGACAACGACACGACACAACTGGCCCTCTCCGGTGCGGTGGTGGGCGGGGTGGTGCCGTTCCTGGTGGGCATCGTCATCGTCGGCGCCCTGATCTGGGCCGTGTGGTGGGGCCGCCGGATCCGTTCCCAGGAGCCCGGCCCGCCCCGCCCCGATGAACAGCCCCGGCTGCCCGACTCGGGTCCCGTCGGCGAGGTTCGCGAACGGCGCGAGCCCGCCGAGATGCCCCGCGGCAACCATCGACTGACCTCACACCGGCTCCGCGGCCACGGAAACAGTTCGACCCGCCGCGCGGCGAACCAGAAGCCCCCGACCTGGAACGAGAACGGCGGCGGAGGCCCCGGCCGAACCTGAAGCGGTCGACGCGCAACGCACACCGGCCCTCGCCCGGGCCCCGCAGCGGGACGCCAGAAAAGGAGCCCTCTCACCGGCGGCCATCTGCTTCACTCGGCGCATGCTGAAGATCGGATCCGTGGTGTTGGGTGTATCGGATGTGCGGCGTGCGACCGCGTTCTGGATGGAGGCTCTCGGGTACGTTCCGCGCGACGAGCCGGAGGACGACTGGGTGGTGCTGGTGCCCGCGCAAGGGACCGGCCCCCAACTGGCGCTCGGCCTGAGTGAGACGCCGGTGCAGGAGCATCCGCGTGTTCATCTGGACCTCTACGCCCGGGACACGGCGGATCAGGCCGCCGAGGTCGACCGGCTCGTGTCCCTCGGCGCCCTGCGGGTCGACTGGGACCTTTACCCCGAGGACCCGGACTTCGTGGTGCTGGCCGACCCCGACGGGAACATCTTCTGCGTCATCGACACCAGCCGGGAGTGACATCCGCGGCCGCTCCGACCGCGGGGCGAGGGCGTGCCTGAGGCGTGAGCGGCTGACGGGACATCGGCGCACGCCCGCCGGAGCACTCAGAGCGGATGGGTGCTCTTCTCGCACTGGCCTCGGCAGCCTGCCACGGGATTGTCGACTTCGCCGGTGGTCTGCTGTCCCGCCGGATGCACTTCGCCGTGGTCACCCTTCTCGGGCAGATCGGCGGGCTGCTGCCGGCGCTCATGGCGGCCTCGGTGGTGCCGCTGATGCCGTGCGGTCCGCCGCTTCAGCTGGTCGTGACCGCACTTTCCCGGCGGCCACGACCAATCGCCCCGGCAACGCCTTCATGCGGCTTTCCGATGGGCCGTCCGCTGCTGTTCAGTCCTGGTGGATGCCTCGCGCGATTCGGTCGACGAACTCCCCGGCCCGCTCCGGCTCCTCCTCGAACCAGTTTCCGAGGTGTTCCCGGACGGCCTCCGCCACACAGTCCCGCACGTCGGTGTTGCCCAGCAGCCCGCGCGTGGCGCCGAGGAATTCAGGACGGTCGAGCTTCACCGACACGACTGCCGTGAGGCCCCTGCAGATCCGGTCGGCGCGGGGATCAGGGTCCGCTGCCGGCAACCCCCGTTCCCGTGCGTACGCGGTGACCGCGGCCGCCACTCCGTCGCGGAAGCCGTCCACGTGCGTGCCGCCCTCGTGAGTGGCCAGGCTGTTTGCGAAGCTGCGCATCCGTTCCTCGCGGGAGCCGGTCCACAGCAGGGCCACCTCCATCGTCCCCGCCATCCGTGGGTCCTCACGCTCGAAGCCGATGACGTCCGCGCCGAGGCCAGCCCCCGTCTCCGCGTCGAGGGCGGCCACGAAGTCCCGTACTCCCTCCGGGAACCGGAACGACACCGCCCGGGCCCCGCCCGCCGGGCGTTCGTCGGTCAGCGAGATCCCCAGGCCCCGGTTGAGGAAGGCCACCTGACGGAAACGCTCCGCCAGCACGGCGAACGAGCACCGCGTCGTCTCGAAGATCTCGGTGTCGGGCCAGAAGGCGATGGTCGTCCCGTTTCCGGTCGCCGGCCCCACCGCGGCGGGCGGGACGACCGCGACACCGCGCGCGTACTCCTGGACCCGGCGGACCCCCTCGCGCCGCACCTCGGCCGTCAGCCGGCTCGACAGGGCGTTGGCTGCGAAGAGCCCCGCACGGAACTGGCCCAAGTCCGTGATGTGCCGGCCACTGAGCTCTGGCCCGGCGTGGAAGCTGGTCAGCAGCGCTTCGAGGTCCGGGCCGTCGGCGTCCCCGGCGGCTTCGAAGAGACCCTCCGGCCCGTCGTCGGCGACCCGCACGCCGCCGTCGGACGTGAGCGTGACATCGACGAAGCCGCTACCGCTGCCGCCGGCCAGGACCTGGTTCACCGCCCGGCCGACGACTTCGAACACCATTTGATGCAGACCGCGTTCGCCGGTCGAGCCGACCCACATCCCGGGCCGCTTCCGAACGGCTTCCGGCCCCTCCAGCACCTCGATCCGGGCTGCGTCGTACCCCGTACCCTCCGCACTCACAAAGACCCCTCCCATCGTGTCCGGCAGACCACCCCAGCCTAGGCGTAATCCATGAAAACACCAGGTCAGAGCAGTTGCACCGAGGCCGCGGACGGGCCGGTGAAGGCGTGCCCGGAAGCGGTTGACCCGGGGTCCGCGCACCATGCCCGAAACGCGCCCGAAGGCCCGCCGAAGCCGCGCACGACCCCTTTCCGTGCGCCCCTGAGGCCCTCAATTCCGGTACCTGGGAAGGCAACTTGGAGCCCTGCAAGCCGGGGTGGAATGCGCCTCGTCCGCGTTCCAGACCCAGGGGAAGCCGCCCATCCGCACTGGGCCGTCCACCGTCATCCCGCCCAGGTCTTCCACCACACGGAGCCCAGCTCGCTGCCGTGCGGGAACTCCTCGAGTATGCCGGCGTCGGCCGGTCCGCCTCCCGCGATGAAGTACACCGGACGGGCTGCTCAACTACACAGTGTCCGACTGCCAGTTGGGCACTCCGAGTGCGTCAGTTGGCCGGAGGGCTGCCAGGAGCCGCCTGCCCGCGCCGGGTCACTTCACGAAGCGGTACTTGAGGTGGTTGGCCAGGGGCGTGCCGATCACGCTGACGGGCTCAAGGCGTCGCCCGGCGCCCGGTCCCTCGAAGAGCCTCAGTCCCTCTCCGAGGAGCGCGGGCACCACGTGCAGCTGCAGCTCGTCGATGAGGCCCTCCCTGAGGTACTGCTGCACCGTGCTCGCCCCGCCCGAGATGTCGACGTTCCTGTCCCCCGCGGCGGCCTTCGCCTGGTCGAGCGCGCTGTGGATGCCGTCGGTGACGAACGTGAAGGTGGTGCCGCCCTCCTTGACGAGGGTCGGCCTGGGGCGGTTGGTGAGCACGAAGACCGGGGTCCGGAACGGTGGGTTGTCGCCCCAGAACTCCTCGCCGGTGTCGTACATCATCCGGCCCATGACCACCGCTCCGGTGGCGTCGAACCACTCGCGCATCAGCTCGGAGTCGCGGTTCTCCTCCCCGCCGGTCATGCCCTGGCGCTCTCGCCAGCTCGCCAGGTTGTGGATCCACTCGAAGAGCGGTTCGGCGCCGTCGCCTCCGGGGTTGTCGATGGTGACGTCGGTGCCGGCGATGTAGCCGTCGAGGGAGATGGCCATGTCCGCGGTTACGGTCACGATGGGTGCTCCTGAGTCGTGGAAGTGCTGTCTTCACCCTTACGTCGATCAGGACCCGGCGCATTCGACAGGCTTCCGCGCTTTTCATGGCCACGAACCTGGATAGCACACACATTCGAATCTATGGGTAACCTGGAAGCATGTCCACGCACCTCCAGGGTTCACTGTTCGACCAGACCGACGAGGTCCGCCTCGGCCCGCTCGACGGGCTGCGCCGGACCGTGCTCGGCGACGGGGCGTGGATCGATCTGCTGCCGGGCTGGCTGCGCGGGGCGGACGCGCTGTTCGCGCGACTGGCCGACGAGGTGCCCTGGCGGGCCGAGCGTCGGCAGATGTACGAGCACATGGTGGACGTACCGCGGCTGCTCGCGTTCTACCGCGCCGACGACGCACTGCCGGACCCCGTCCTGGACGAGGCCCGGGACGCCCTGTCCGCGCACTACGCCGACGAGCTGGGGGAACCGTTCACCACCGCCGGGCTCTGCTTCTACCGGGACGGCCGGGACAGCGTGGCCTGGCACGGGGACCGGATCGGCCGGGGCGCTCGCGAGGACACGATGGTCGCCATCCTCTCCGTGGGCGCTCCGCGCGACCTGCTGCTACGGCCCAGGCGGGGCGGCACTCCGGTGCGGCGCCCTCTCGGGCACGGCGACCTGATCGTGATGGGCGGCTCCTGCCAGCGCACCTGGGAACACGCGATCCCCAAGAGCGCTCGGGCGGCGGGTCCCCGGATCAGCGTCCAGTTCCGCCCGCACGGTGTGCAGTGACCCTCCGTAGGGGCGCCGCCTGCCACGGCGCCCCTACGCACTACGGATGAGGCACCGGCTCCTGCCGGCGACGCCGCCACGAGCGGGCGCGCCTCGGTTCCTGGTCGGGCAGCCAGCCGAAGGCCAGGCAGCTCCCGACGATGCCGAGGACGAGCCCGATGAAGAAGCCGCCCAGGTTCGAGGTGACCCAGGTCCCCAGGGAGAGCAGAGCGCCCAGGATCGAGTAGAAGAGACGCTGGGCGGGGTTGAAGAGGATCAGCAGGCCGAGAATCAGCATCAGGGTCGGCAGGAGGTAGCCGGCCAGGCCCTGCATGCCGATGTGCATGACGACCTTCAGTGATGCCTTCTCCGTGACCAGGATCTCCGCCCCGCCCAGGGCGAGCAACAGCCCGCCCCAGAAGGGACGGGCCGCACGCCAGCGCCGGAAGGCGACCATCAGCAGCCCTTGTCGCTGAAGCTCAGCTTCAGACCGGGAAGCTTGAACACCGCGGCCGTGGTGGCGTAGTTGGTCTGCCGCAGGTTGCCGATGTGGACGGTGTCGGCCTGCTGGCTGAAGACGCCCTTCGGGCCCCGAGTGTGGGACTTGTCGAGCGTGCTGGCGTCGTTGCCGATCTCGATGTTGTCGAAGGCCGCGTCACCCGACAGTTCGGTGGAGTCCGTGGTGAGGTTGACCGCGGACACCGGTGTCTTCCCCTCGCCGGCCCTGATGAGCAGGTTCGTGCCGCCGAGGTCGACGCTCTGGCAGAGCTTGGTGAGAGTCGCCTTCTTGATCGCGGAGACGACCACCAGGACCTGGCCGCCGGTGTCGCCCTCGTTCGGACTGCCCGGGGCCATCTGGTCGAGACCGCCGAACTGTGCGAAGCCCTCGCCGTCGAGGTTGGTCGCGGTGACGGTGAACGGCATACCGGAGATGGCGAACTGCACACCCAGGGCCCCCTGGGCGGTCAGGATCATCAGGCCGGCCGCGACCGCGGTGGCAGGCACCGCCATCACCGCGGCGCGGCGCAGACGGACCCGCCCGCGTCTCTCGGAGCCTTCGGGGTTCTCCGAGATGGAACCGCTTTCCGACACTTCGGAGGGCTCGGGGGTGGAACCGGCTGACGAGGTGGCGTCCGAGGACGAGGCCATTTTCTGCTCCCAGGGGCATGTATCAGTGCGGGTAGGGCTTCAGTGGCACGTTGTCCTGGCGCGGACAGCGCCTACGGCGTACGCCTCCTCGCACATCCCGGTGGGCGCAAGGGCTTTCTCGTTACGCAGCAGTAACCGCGACGGAAGTTACCCCCGGTAAGTGACGAGGGTCAAGCACCTTGTGGAAAAAGGAAGTCGGAGATGTGACGGAGCCGTGGAGGGCTGTCCCTCACCGCCCGACCCAACGTCAACTGCCCTACTGCGCGCGGACATTGAATCTTAGTCAACTTCCTTGCCGGACCTTGACGTTGAACATCACTCAGGTCTACAACTCTCCCTGGTTAGCACGGATCCGTGGCGCCGGATCCGTCCTGCGGCGCACGTCGACTCCCGGGCTCCATCCCGTCACACGGTCGGCAGGCCGGTCACGTGGTCGACAGACCCGACACACGGCCGGCCGACCGCACGTGCGGTCCGCATCCACTCCTCCATGGCACCGGCACGGTCGCTTTCCCCCCTCCTGGGCCGCGCCCGGTCGCCCTACCGCCGGTCCCGCGCCGGAGGCCGTCCGTCGACGCCTCCGGCCAATCTCCCGGCAGCCACCGCCGGTCCGTCGCGTACGGAGAAGGCGCGACGGGCCGGTGGCGGCCCAGCTCCCCACCCCACTCTCGGAATGAGGCACCCGCATGCGTACTCGGACTTCCCTCGCACTGGCCGCCGCCGTCACGGCGCTCGCCCTCTCGGCGGCCGGACCGGCCTCCGCGGCCGACGGTTCGGTCCTGACCACCGGCGGCGCGGGCGGCACGGCCGTCGCGGCCGGAGCCGTGCTCAACTCCTCGCTGGCCGCCGGCACCAGCGCCACGCTCTACTCCAGCAGCACCGGCACGAGTGGCCTCTCCTGCACGTCGTCGAAGTTCGTCGCCACGGTCGTCGACAACCCGACGGCGCCCGGTACGGCCACCGAGTCGGTCACCGAGCACACCTTCGACAGCAGCAGTTGCACCAGCAATGTCGTCGGCGTGCTCGGCGTCACCAGCATCAAGGTCGACAACCTGCCCTACACCTCGGCCGTGGGCTCCGACGGCTCGGTCACCATCACACCGGCCGACGGCTCATCCATCCAGACAACCGTCGTGCTGCGGACACTCCTTGGCAGCATCACCTGTGTCTACCGGGCGCCCAGCCTGTCCGGCACGGCCGACAACGCCGACAACAGCATCTCGTTCAGCAAGCAGCAGTTCACGAAGTTCTCCGGCTCGTCGCTGTGCTTCAGCAACGGCTATTTCACCGCCAAGTACGCCCCGGTCACCGACACGACGCAGGCCGACAGCCCGGTGGTCTTCGTCAACTGACGCGGACCGGCAGCCTTCACACGAACGCCTGTGGGGCGGGGAGATCTCTCCCCGCCCCACAGGCGTTCACGGTTCACTTCAGGTCGCTCTTCTTCATGTAGCCCGAGTCGATGAGCACCTGCTCGTAGTTGCCCTTGTCGACGCTCACCGGCTCCAGGAGGTACGCGGGCACGACCTTCTTCCCGTTGTCGTACGTCCTGGTGTCGTTGACCGCCGGCTTCTTGTCGTGGACGACGGAGTTGACCATGTACGAGGTGACCAGTGCCAGCTCGCGGGTGTCCTTGTAGACGGTCTGGGTCTGCTCGCCCTCCACGATCGACTTGATGGAGGGCGCCTCGGCGTCCTGGCCGGTGACGATGGGCAGCGGCTTGCCCGCGCCTCCGTACCCGTGCTCCTTCAGCGCGTTGAGGATGCCGATGGACATTCCGTCGTACGGCGACAGGACCGCGTCGATGGTCTGGCCGTTGTACTTCGAGTCGAGAATCTTGTTCATGCGCTTCTCCGCCGTGGGGCCGTCCCAGCGGAGGGTGGTCACCTGATCGAGTTCGGTCTCCCCGGATCTGACGATCAGGTCGCCGTTCTGGATGTATGGCTCCAGCACTTCCATCGAGGCGTCGTAGAAGTAGCGCGTGTTGTTGTCGTCGGGCGAGCCCGCGAAGAGTTCGATGGTGAACGGGCCCTTGCCGCTGCCGTTCACGAGACCCAGCGACTCCACAATGAAGTCGGCCTGCTGCGAGCCGACCTTCACGTTGTCGAAGGAGGCGTAGTAGTTGACGGCGTCGCTGCCGAGGATCAGCCGGTCGTAGGAGATCACCGGGATGTTGGCGTCCTTCGCCTTGCCCAGAACCTTGGTGAAGGCGCGCCCGTCGACCGAGGCGATGACCAGGGCGTCCACGCCGTCGTCGATCATGGCTTCCACCTGCGCGACCTGGTTCTTCGGGTCGTTGTCGGCGTACTTCAAGGTGGTGTTGTATCCGAACCCCTTGAGCTCGTCGACCATGTTCCGACCGTCGTCGATCCACCGCTGCGACGTCTTCGTGGGCATGGCGATGCCCACGGATGCGGTCCCGTCACCGCTGCCGGCGTCGGAACCCTCACCGCATGAGGCGAGAGAGAGGGTCAGGACCGTGGATATGGCCGCAGCTACGGTGGTGCGGGCGCGCATGCTCATTGTTCCTCACTGGGTGACAGGCAGTCGGTGGGACTCGGCGGCCGCATGTGCGCCGGGCGGCCGCCGGCCGTCGTCCACGCCCGGCCGGAACGGCAGATCGTGAGGGAGACGTCCGTAGCGCACGGTTCCAGGGCGGAGGCCGTTGTGCGTCGTATCGGTGCCGAGGTCGCGCCGAGGCTGCCTTGACAAGGGGGTTCGGGGCGCCGCACCGGAAGGGCTCGTACTACGCGTACGTACCGGTGGCGGACGCCGAGGCTGGCCGGTGCCCGGGCGCGTGGAGCCTTCCGGGATCGGCTGGTCTCACCGGGTCGCGGTGAGGGGTGGAGCGTCAGACCGGACGGTATGTCTCTCGCGTTTGGGCTCCGTTGAACCCGCACACGACCAGGCCGGGGATGACCGGCCCCCACGGGCGCGGACTCGAACGTGGGTGCGCGGGGAGCGTATCCCGGCGTACGCCCCCTGTGGCGCTGTTTCATCACATTAGTTGCGACGGCGCACGATCGGTCTGGCCAGGGCGATCGCCACTTGTGGCGTTATGTGGACGATCCGGTTCCTAGCGCCGGTCCTGCACGGCTAGTTGCTCGATCGCGCGGACAACAAGATCGACGTGCGCACGGACCTCCAGCATCTCACCGTCCCACGACTCGCTCCCGGGTTCCACGGAATCGGCGGGGTCCGCGAGGCTGCCCCGGCCCTCGAGATAGAGGGTCCGCGCACGAGCCAGTACGGACCGGCGCCGGTCCGGGAGGCGGTCGAGCGCCCAGGAGGCCGCCGCGTCCTTGGAGGTGACGGTGCCGGTCGCGAGGGTCGTCCAGACGCGGGCGAGGGTCAGCAGGACGTTGCGGGTGTCCGACGCGAGGTCGGTCAGCAGTTCCGGCACCCCGGCGACGATCGCGCGCCGGAGGTCCTCGTGCGGCACGGCGTCCAGGAGCCGCGCGGGCGACGGCCCGAAGAGCGGGGTGTCCCCGAGGAGTGCCATCGTGATCAGCGGCGCCAGATCCGGCATGACCGCCGGGGCGGGCACCTCTCCCCGCTCGAACTCCTCGCGCAGCCACTCGCCGTAGAGGAACTCGCAGCGCGGCGGATACCGCCAGGGCCGGACGTCCCCCTGGGCGACGACGACCAGTTCGACCGGCCGGGCCGACGCTCCGCTCCGAGCACCGCGGCCGGAGATCCCGAGCAGCCCATGGAGCAGGCGCCGTCGGTCGCGTTCCGTCGTGCGTCGTCGCGCGACGACGAGCACGTCCAGGTCGCTGTCGGGCCGCAGGCCGCCGAGAACGGCCGAGCCGTGCAGACAGACGCCTGCGACCTCCGGACCGAGCACGTCGTGCACCACGTGGAGGACCTGGTCGAGCTGGGGCAGGTGGTCGGTCACGGCACGGATCGTAGGCGGACCGACGGGGGCATTCACGTCAGTTTCCGGGCGTGATCGACACCACGGGATGTACGGGAAACCGCAAGATCATCGCCACGGGCCGCCCTGCGACGCGAAGTTCCCTGGCACGGGCCTCCGCGAGCCCGCACCGCAGCAAGATCACCCTTGTTCAACCTTGCATGACATGTAGTCAATTGTCCGGATCACAGCCAACCCGGTCGCCGCGGTTTCCTCGCTCCCCCAAGGGTCCGATAGGCATACGAATCGTCAATTGGTCCAATTCCGGCGGCATATGCGACAGCCCATACCGCCGGACCGAGTACAAGGACGTCTCCGCATGCCCGATCCCACTCGCCGCCGCGCTCTGCGGAGCGCGGCCGGACTGGCCGTCACCGTCGGCACGTTCACCGCACTCTCCCCTTCGCCGGCCTCCGCCGCGGACCACCACGGCGGGCCCGCCCCCGCACCGTTCGACTTCGACGAGGTCTACCGGGGCCGTCGAATACAGGGCCGGCCGACCGGCGGCGGCCATCATCACGGCGCCGGTTACGCGGTGTTCGTGGACGGCGTCGAGCTGCACGTGATGCGCAACGCCGACGGGACCTGGATCAGCGTCGTGAGCCACTACGACCCGGTAGCGAGCCCTCGCGCGGCGGCCCGTGCCGCCGTGGAAGAGCTCCGGGGCGCTCCCCTCGTCCCGTTCAACTGACCTACACAGCAACGGAGTTCACCCGCAATGACCGTACGCAAGAACCAGTCGGTCCTGACCGCCGACGAGAAGCGCAGGCTGGTCGCCGCGCTGATCGAGCTGAAGCGCACCGGCCGGTACGACACCTTCGTCACGACCCACAACGCGTTCATCCTCGGGGACACGGACAACGGCGAACGAGTCGGTCACCGTTCGCCCTCCTTCCTGCCCTGGCACCGCAGATTCCTCCTGGAGTTCGAGCGGGCGCTGCAGTCGGTGGACGCCTCGGTGGCGCTGCCGTACTGGGACTGGAGCGCCGACCGCACGACCCGGGCCTCCCTGTGGGGGCCGGACTTCCTCGGCGGCACGGGCCGCTCCGTCGACGGACGGGTGACGGACGGTCCGTTCGCCGCGTCCACCGGCAACTGGCCCATATCCGTACGCGTCGACACGCGCACATACCTGCGCCGCTCGCTCGGCGGCAGCGGCCGGCAACTGCCCACCCCCGCCGACGTCGAGTCCGTACTCGCCATGTCCACCTACGACATGGCGCCGTGGAACAGCGCGTCCGACGGCTTCCGCAACCACCTGGAGGGGTGGCGGGGCGTCAACCTCCACAACCGTGTCCATGTGTGGGTGGGCGGGCAGATGGCCACCGGCGTCTCCCCGAACGACCCGGTCTTCTGGCTGCACCACGCGTACGTGGACAAGCTGTGGGCCGAGTGGCAGCGCAGACACCCGGACTCCGGCTATCTGCCCCTCGCGGGCACACCGGACGTCGTCGACCGCGGCGAGACGATGAAGCCGTGGAACGACTCCACGCCCGCCGATCTGCTGGACCACACGAGGCACTACACCTTCGACACGGCCTGACCGCCGCAGCGTGACGACAGCGCGGGCCCGCCCTCGGCCTCAAGGCACGGGCGGGCCCGCCGTGCCACTCAGAGGCCCGGGTCGCAGCACCCGTCCCGTCGCATGAGGCGTCCCACGTCCAGCCAGTCGTCCTCGCCCGCCGCGCGTCGGGCCGCGCGTTCGGGGACCGGCTCGTACGCGGCGACGAGGTCGTCGGTCGTGTACGGCACCCCGCCCCGGAGTACGGAGACGGTTCGTACGAGCGTGTCGAAGTCCTCGAACGGGTCGCCGTCCACGACGGTCAGGTCGGCGAGTTTGCCGGGCTCGACCGTGCCGAGGTCGTCGTCGACGCCGAAGAGCCGGGCGGGCAGCACGGTCACGGTGCGCAGGGCCGCTGCCGGGGACAGGCCGCCCCGGTGCAGCGCGCGCAGGCCGATGTGGAGGGAGAGGCCCACGGCGACGAGCGGCTGGTCGGTGCCGAGGGCGACGATGCCTCCGGCGGCCAGGATCCGCCGGTAGACGTCCGTCTCCGTGCGCAGCGTGGCGAGTTGGGCCGGGGTCGGCGGCACTCCCGCTCCCTGCCGGACCAGAGCGGCGTCCCAGGGTGGCATCACGGCGGTGACCCGGGGGTCGTCTGCGAGCCCGGGGTCCGCGCCGAGGAGCGGCGCGGAGGTGAACGGCGTGGCGATCAGGCCGAAGTTGACGCCTCGCGCCGTGTAGATCTCCAGCAGGTCCTGGTAGGCGCGCCCGGACGCGGTGATGGCGTGTCCGGACTCGTAGCGCTGGGTGGCCTGCAGATGGGTCGTCAGGTCCTGGCCCAACTGCACGCCGGGCGAGAGCAGATGGCTGCCCGAGCGCACGCCGAGCCGCTCGTGTCCGAACCGGGCCGCCTCCTCCATGACCCAGCTCGGCGCCCGTACATAGGTCTTGACGAAGTCCCAGTCGAGCGCCGCGCCCCGTTCCAGTGAGCGCCGCAGCCCGTCCCTGGTCCGGTGGGCGCGTCCCATGCTGTACGCGACCCGGGAGCCGTCGAGCAGTTCGCCGGTGGTCAGCAGCCGGGGTCCGGCAAGCTGACCTGCCGTCACCGCCTCGCGGATCCGGGCCTGTTCATAGGCGAACCCGCCGAGGGACACGGCGGTCGTGATGCCGTACGTGAGCTGGCCGACGGTCTGCCGGCCGCCGTAGGTGACCTGCCACGGGTGGGTGTGCGTGTCCCACAGCCCGGGCACCACGGTCCGCTCGGAGGCGTCGATCAGGCGGAGAGCCGTGCGTCGGCGGTGCGGTTCGACGGCGGTGACCCGTCCGCCGCGTACGACGATGTCGACGTCGTCCCGCACGGACTCGCCGGTGCCGTCCCACAGCTGACCGGCGTGCACCACCGTGTCGGCGGGTGCGGGTCTGCGCTGGTCGAGCGGCACACGGACGGTACGGGCCGGACCGCCGTCGACGCCGATGAGTCGCAGCCGGGTACCGGACAGGTACAGCAGGGTCTTCGAGTCACCCGACCAGGACGGATGGTCGGCCGGTTCGGTCGTGAGGGTACGCAGGGCGCCGCGCGGGGTGCCGTCGGGTGCGACGGGCAGCAGGCACAGCGCGGACTCGACGATCACCGCCATCCAGCGCCCGTCGGGCGACCAGACGGGTCCCGAGTCGTACCGGTCGGAGAGCGAGACATGCGACGCGACCGCGTGCAGTCGGTCCGTACCGGTCGTGGCGTCGACGACGCGGACGAGGTTGTAGCCCTCGCGGAAGCGGAGGTTGAGGCGGTTGCGGTCGCAGAGGGCGAGGTAGCGGCCGTCGGGCGACCAGCTGGGCCGGCCGGGCAGACCGCCCGCGCCGAGCGGCGTCGCCAGCACCCGTTCCGTACCGGCCGCGAGGTCCCGGACGACGAGCCGCCCGCTCATGTCGAGGCAGGCGAGCCGTTTCCCGTCGGGCGAGAGCGCCGGATGCACCCGGCCGCCGGTGGCGAGCGCGGTCTCCTCGCCGGTGGCCAGATCTCGCCGGTACACGCCGAGCAGCCCGTCGCGGTCGTCCGCGTACAGGAGTGAACGTCCGTCGCGCGCCCAGGAGGGGCCCAGCAGGTAGGTGGTGGGCTCCGCACGACGCAGCCGCTTCGGCGGTCGGCCGCCCGAACGCTCCCCGAGCCACAGGGAGTTGAGCGCCGCGAAGGCGATCTGTCGCCCGTCGGGCGAGAGCGCGGGCAGGTGAATCCCCCGCACCGGCCGCGTCCGTCCCGCCTGCCCCAGGTCGTACTCCTTGACCTTGTAACGCGGCCGGTCCACGGGCAGTACGCCCTCGAAGGGGATCGCGTCCGCCTCCGCCGGCTTCTCCGGTCGCACGACGGTGAAACGGCCGTCCACGGTGAGCAGCAGCTCGCCCTCCGGCGTCCAGCGGGGCGGCACCGCTGCGATGTCCCCGGCGACCGCGACGGGTTCGCCGTCGACGACGAGCGTGCACGAGCCGTTGGGTGCCGCGGTGGTCCGCAGATACGCCAGGCGACGTCCGTCGGCCGCGAGGGCGGGGGTCATGATCTGGGCGGTCGCGGTCTCGGTGTGCTCCACGACGACCGGGCCCGCGCCCCCGGCGGGGACGGCGGCGACGGTCCTGGCGTCGAGTCCGAGGCCGTTGGCGGTGGTGACGCCCGTCGCCCGGACGAAGAGAATCCGCTTCCCGTCCGGCGACCAGGTGGGGTCGAAGTCCTCCCAAGCCCCGTCCTGCGACGGACCCTCCTGGCCCGGCAGACCGGTCACAAGGGCGATGTCACCGGTGCGCAGGTCCAGTACATGGATGCGGTACGGGCTGCCGGTGACCTGGTCGCCGCCGCGCTCGGAGGCGAAGGCGATCCTGTTGCCGTCGGGCGACCAGGCGGGGCCGCGGTCGTCCCAGGGCCCGTCGGTGCGCTGTTGTACGTCCGAGCCGTCGGGCCGCATCGTCCAGATGTGGAAGCCGCCGCCCCGGTAGGCGCAGAAGGCGATGAGCTTGCCGTCGGGGGCGTGCACGGGACGGTTCGGTTCGAGGTCGGCGGGGGTGAGCGGTACGGCTTTCCCGCCGGTGCGCGGGAGGGACCACAGCACGTTCTGGACCTCGGCGATCAGCCGGTCCCCGCCGGGCGCGAGGGTCGCCGAGCCGTTGGTGGCCGCCGTGAAGGACAGCGAGAGCTCACCGAGCGGCTGCGCGGCGGCCGGCGCGACACCCATGGCGGTGACGGCACCGGCGGCGCCCGCGGCCGCGAGGAGTTGACGACGGGAGAGGGAGAGAGCGAAGGCAGGGGTGAAGGCGGCGTTGCTCCGGTCACGGTCCATGACCCAGAACGCTCGCGCATCTCCCGGCGCGTGAGCAACACCGCCATTCTCGCCAAAAGGGTGGGATGTTGACGAGGCGTCAGCCTCGCTTGGCGTGCAGGGTCCGCGCGACCTTCGGACCGAGCCAGCGCTTGAGTCTGCGCAGCGTTTCGAGCTGCCCTGCCGCCCGGTCGATCCGGTAGTAGAGCTGCGGGGGTACGTACGGCAGCAGCGGGGAGTGCCGTTGGCCCAGGAGCGCGAACATCTGCGCCGGAGGCAGGCCGATGTAGCGCGGCAGGCTCTCGTACCACTGGGCGCTGTGCCGGGCCGCGCTCTGCACGGAGAGCAGCTCGGACTTGCGTTCCTTCTCGTACGCGACGAGGGCGGGGGTGAGTTCGGGCTCCGCGCGCAGGGAGCCCGCGAGTGCGATGGCGTCCTCCAGGGCGAGGGTGGTGCCCGCGCCGATGGAGTAGTGCGTGGTGTGGGCGGCGTCGCCCAGCAGGACGACGTTGCCGTGGGACCAGGCGCGGTTGGTGAGGGTGCGGAAGTTCAGCCACTGCGCGCTGCCGCCGGTGTTCGCCCGGCCGATCAGCCGGTGCCCGTCCAGAAGTTTGACGAAGAGCTCTTCCAGACGGACGAGGCCCTCCGTCTCGTCGGCCCGGTCGAGGCCGAGGCCCGTCCAGGTTTCCGGGGAGCATTCGACGACACAGGTGCTGTGGTCCGCGCTGAACCCGTAGGCGTAGCACCAGATCCAGCCGTGCGGTGTCTCCACGAAGGCGAACGTGAAAGCGTCGAAGACCTTCGTGGTGCCCAGCCAGATGTACTTGTTCCGGCCGAGCCCGACCTCCGTACCGAAGCGGTCGGCGTGCCGCTCGCGCACCCCGCTGTGGACACCGTCGCAGGCGACGACCAGGTCGGCGTCGGGCAGTCGGTCACCGTCGGCGATCTCGTGCTCGTACTCGACGTGTACGCCCAGGGACCGGGCGCGCTCGGCGAGGAGGTCCAGCAGTTGCCGGCGGCCGATGCCGAATCCCTCGTCGCCGTGGTGCGTCGTCGTACGGTCACCGACGTGCGCGACCCCGTCGCTCCAGCGGACCGAGTTCTCCTCGACGACGCGCGCCGACTCCGGATCCCCCTCGTGCAGTTTGTCGAGGAGACTCCCCCAGTACGTCACCCCCCATCCGTAGGTCGAACCGGCCGGGTTCCGTTCATGGACCGTGATGTCGTGGTCCGGGTCCTGAAGCTTCATCAGGATCGAGAAGTACAGACCGGCGGGCCCACCGCCGACGCAGGCGATCTTCACACGCACACCCCACTGTTCGCTCAAGGTGATCAATCGACAGCACAGAGTAGGGGGTGGCCGAGGGCATGCCGACGTCCCGCGCCGCGTGTCGGACCGGCTCGCCGGTGGTGAACCGGGCGAACCTGGGCATCCGAAGAGGAGCACCGGACGAGTCGGGGAAGGGCTGATGGACACCAACACGTGGATTCTGGTTCTCGCCGTCGCGGCCGTGCTGGCGGTGGCTCTCGGGGCGGCGGTCGTGCTGCTGGTGCGGCTGGTCCGTACCCGGCGGGACCTCCGTCGAGCCGGTCTTCCGACCGGCCCTCGCTGGGTCTTCTGGGGAGCGGTCGCCTATGTCGTGCTGCCGACCGATCTCATGCCCGACCCCGCCTATTTCGACGACATCGGTGTACTGCTCCTGGCGCTGCGGTCGATGCGCGCTTCGGCCGACCCACTGCGCTGAGGTGCCCGCGGATCTGCTTGGCTGAGTCCCGTCAGGCGGGGACCTCTAGGTTCGGGACGATCATGCAGGCAGACATCCAGCAAGTCGCCGATGGCATCCATCTGGTACACGGCAGCAACACCAACTGGGTGATTCTCACGGAGGGGGACGCCGTCACCCTCGTGGACACGGGCTACCCCGGAGACCGCGAGAGCGTCCTCGCCTCCCTGTCGGCCGTGGGCAGTTCGCCCGAGGCCGTCGCGGCCGTACTCGTCACGCACGCCCACAACGACCACATCGGCTCGGCGGAGTACCTCGGCCGTACGTACGGCACGCCTGTCTACGCGCACGAGGCCGAAGTCCCGCACGCGCGCCGGGACTTCCTCCACCAGGTCACCATCGGCAGGGTGCTGCAGAACGCCTGGCGGCCCGGCGTGGTGCCGTGGGCCGTGCACGCGCTGCGCTCCGGCGGCACCGCCCATGTCCCGGTCACCGAGCCACGGCCGTTCCCCGGCGAGGGCGCTCTCGACCTGCCCGGCCGCCCCGTTCCCGTGCACACCCCCGGCCACACGGCCGGCCACTGTGCCTTTCATCTGCCGGACGCGGGGATCGTCATATCGGGCGACGGGCTGGTGAGCGGACACCCCACCTCACGCACGAGCGGCCCGCAGTTACTGCCGACCATGTTCCACCGGGACCTCCCCGGGGCGCTGTCCTCGCTGGACGCCTTCGAGGCGCTCTCGGGTGACGTCCTGCTGCCCGGTCACGGTCCCGTGCACCGCGGTTCCGTGCGCGAGGCGGCCCAGCGGGCCCGGGAACGGGCCGCCTGAACCGATCAGGCCCCTACGGACCGACCGTCGCCGCGTACCACTTCGAGGTACGCGGCGATCGCGTCCCTGTTGCGGGCGAGGCAGTCGATGCGCCGGGTCATGCGGTCGAGTTCGAGCTCCAGCGTGGTCAGCATCTCGGGGGTCGGATCGGGGAAGTGGATGGTGCCGGGCCCGTCGAGGCAGGGCAGGATCTGCTTGATGATCCGGGTCGGCAGTCCGGCGTCCAGCAGTCCTCGGATCTGCTGGACGCGGTCCACGAGGCGTTCGTCGTAGGAGCGGTAGCCGTTCTCGCAGCGCTCGGGCGTGATCAGGCCCTGCTCCTCGTAGTAGCGCAGCAACCGCCGCGGGATGCCGGTGCGCTCCGACAGCTCCCCGATCCGCATCCGACCGACCTCGCACTTCGCCGCTTGACCTTCACATCAATGTGAGGGTTCGAGCATACGCCGCATGAGCACCCACACCACAGATCCGACCGGTTCCTCCGAGCCGGCCGAGGGAGTCGAGACCCGCGGGCTCCCTCTCGCCGCGCTCCTCGCCCTGGCCACGGCCGTCTTCGTCACGAGCCTCACCGAGACACTGCCCGCGGGCGTGCTGCCCGCGATGAGTGCCGACCTCGGCGTCGGTGAGTCCGCGATGGGTCAGTCGGTCACCGTCTACGCGATCGGGACCGCACTCACCGCGATCCCCCTGTCCGCGGCCACCGCGGGATGGCGGCGCAAGCGGCTGCTGCTCACGGCCATGGCGGGGTTCGCCGCCGCCAACACGGTGACCGCCGTCTCCACCGACTACTCCCTCACCATGGTGGCCCGGTTCGTCGCCGGTGTGGCCGCGGGCCTGGCCTGGGCGCTGCTCGCCGGGTACGCCCGCCGACTGGCACCCGTCCATCTGCAGGGCAGGGCGATCGCGATCGTGATGACGGGCATACCGGTCGCGCTGTCGCTCGGCGTGCCCGCGGGGACCTTCCTCGGCGAAGTGCTCGGCTGGCGGGTGACGTTCGCGCTGATGACCGTGCTCGCGGTCGCCCTGCTCGGCTGGATCGCGGCGGGCGTTGCGGACCAGCCGGGTCGGCCGCAACGGGCGGGCCGGGTCCCCATGTTGAGGGTCCTGACAATTCCGGGGGTGACACCGGTCCTGTTCGTCACGCTGGTCTTCGTGCTGGCCCACACGATCCTTTACACGTACATCGCCACGTTCCTGGACCGGCTGGGCATGGGCGGTTCGACGGATCTGGTGCTGCTGGTGTTCGGCGTCTCGTCCCTGGCCGGCATCTGGTTCGTGGGTGCGCGCATCGACCGGCGCCTGCGCGCCCTGACGTTCGCGAGCGCGCTGCTCGTCGCCGTGGCGGCCGCGCTCCTGGCCGTGCCTGCCGACAGCCCCGCACTCGTCTACGCCGCGGTGGCGCTGTGGGGGCTCGGCTGGGGAGGCGCCCCCACCCTGTTGCAGACGGCCGTGACCGACGCGGGCGGCGACTCGGCGGACGCCGCGCAGGCCGCGCTCGTCACCCTGTGGAACGCGGCGATGGCCGGCGGAGGGGTGGCCGGGGGCGTCCTTCTCGACCGCCTCGGCACGGGTTCGCTCCCGCTGAGCGTGCTCTTGCTGCTGATTCCGGTGGTGATCGTGGTGGCCCGGGCCCAGGGGTTCCCCGCAGGGGGCGAACGGTAGTTCTGAGGCTGCGGGCCGTCCGTGGCCGAGGCGCAGTTCCCCGCGCCCCTTTCAGGGCGCGGGGACCCGCAGGCCTTGGCTTTCAGGGGTGCGGGGAACTGCGCGACAAGCCCCCACCGGCCCGCAGCCGACAATCACCAGCGACCTTCCACCTGCTCCTTGATCCGCCGCTCGTACAGGTCGGAGATCGCGGCCAGCGTCTCCGTGGACAGCGGCGACAGCTTGCCGGCTGCCGCGTTCGCGCGGGCCTGCTCGGGCGAGCGGGCACCGGGGATGACCGTGGTCACACCGGGCTGCTGGACGATCCAGGCCAGCGCCAGCTGGGCCGGGGTGACGCCCTCCGGGGCGAGCGCGGAGAACTCGGCGGCCGCCTCGACCCCGGTGGCGTAGTCGACGCCGGAGAAGGTCTCGCCCTGGTCGAAGGCCTCACCGTGGCGGTTGAACGTACGGTGGTCGTTCTCCGCGAAGACCGTGTCCTTCGTGTACTTGCCGGAGAGCAGCCCGGAGGCGAGGGGCACACGGGCGATGATGCCGACGCCGGCCTCCCGCGCGGCGGGCAGGACCCGCTGAAGGGGCTTCATACGGAACGGGTTGAGGATGATCTGGACGCTGGCCACACCCGGCCGGGCGATCGCGGTCAGTGCCTCGTCACAGGTCTCGACGCTCACGCCGTACGCGGCGATCCGCTCCTCCTCGACCAGGGTGTCGAGGGCGTCGAACACCTCGTCCGACGAGTAGACGGGGGTCGGCGGGCAGTGCAGCTGCACCAGGTCGATGCGGTCGACGCCGAGGTTGCGGCGCGAACGGTCGTTCCAGGCACGGAAGTTGTCGAGTACGTAGTTCTCGGGGACCTGGTCGACCCGCCGGCCCATCTTGGTCGCGACCAGCACATGCAGGTCGGGCCTGCTCTGCACGAAGGTGGCGATGGTCTCCTCGCTGCGCCCGTCCCCGTACACGTCGGCCGTGTCGAAGAACGTCACGCCCGACTCGGCGGCGGCCTCCAGGACCGCGAGGGCTTCCTTGTCGTCCACGTCGCCCCAGTCGGCACCGAGTTGCCATGTGCCGAGTCCCACGACCGATGCCTGCTGTCCTGACCTGCCGAATACGCGCTCATCCATGGGGGCAGTCTGGCACCCGGTCCAGGCTTCTTCGGACGCCGCCCCCGTGCTGCGGGTCCGTTCAGGCGACGGCCACGGTGAGGGCGACTCCGGTGAGGCGTTCGGACTCGGTCCACAGGCGTCGGTTCGCCTCCGCGTCGAGGGCGCGACGCGTGATGCGGGCGGCGGCGGTCGGGCCGACCAGTCCGAACCTGCCACCCGGGCCGTAGTAGGCGCCCGCCGCCGCCTCGGGACTCGTGGCGGCGTACAGCAGCGGTTCGGTGCCCTCCTCGACCTGCTGCTTGGGCAGGATGCCGACCGAGGTGAACCGCGCGCGCTTCGGCTTGTCGCTTCCGAGGCTCGCCCCTGCGGTCTGGAGGTTGGTCACGGTGTAGCCGGGGTGCGCGGCCGTGCTCAGCAGGTTCCAGCCGCGCTCGGCGGCGATGGCGGAAAGCTGCCGGGTCATCATCAGGTCGGCGAGCTTGGACTGGGCGTACGACAGCATGGGGCTGTAGCGGCGGCTCTCCCACTGGAGGTCGTCGAAGGCGATACGGCCGAAGTTCGAGACGCCGCTGCTCATGGTCGCCACGCGGGGCGCCGGTGCGGCGAGCAGGGCGGGCAGCAGCCGGACCGTGAGGGCGAACGGGCCGAGGTAGTTGCTGCCCATCTGGAGTTCGAAGCCGTCGGCGGTGGTCATCCGGGCGGGCGGAGCCATCACACCGGCGTTGTTCACGAGTAGGTCGAGCGGGGTGCCGTCGGCCAGGATCCCATCGGCGAACGCCTCGACGGAGGCCAGGTCCGCCAGGTCGACGCGCCGGACCTCCAGCTGTGCGTGCGGGTGCCGGGCCAGGATCTCGGCGCGGGCCTGCTCACCCTTGGCGACGGTCCGCACGGCCAGGACGACACGGGCGCCGGCCTCCGCCAGGCGGCGCGCGGTCTCCTTGCCCGTGCCGCTGTTGGCGCCGGTGACGACGGCGAGTTTCCCGGTCTGGTCAGGGACGACATATGAGGTGGCCACGATGACTCCTTCGGTGTTCGCACGGCACTCCCAGATATAGGAGACCGGTGGTCTGTTGCATTTCAAGCTAGCAGACCGCCGGTCCGATAACAACAGACCGTAGGTCTGTAGACTGCGTCCATGGCAAACACCTTCCAGCGCGCCCGCAGCGAGGAGCAGCGCGCCGTGCGCCGCAAGGCGATCCTGGACACCACGGCCGCGATGCTCGGCGAGATGCCCGTGGCGCAGGTGAGCCTCAACGAACTGAGCCGCCGGGTGGGGCTCGCGAAGTCGAACGTGCTGCGCTACTTCGAGTCCCGCGAGGCCGTCCTTCTGGAGCTGCTCAGCACCGCGTCGCAGGAGGTGCTGGAGCACCTCGACACCGCGCTCCCCGAGGCCGTCGACGCCGAGGCCCCGGTGACCGAGCGGGCCGACCGGGTGGCCGCGGCGCTGACGGACGCCCTCGCCGAGCGTCCGGTGCTGTGCGACCTGATCAGCGCGCAGGCCGCGGTCCTGGAACGGAACGTGTCGACGGAGGTCGCCGCCCGGTACAAGCGCTCCTCCATCGGAAACGTCTTCGCCCTGGCGCAGCAGGTCCGCACCCATGTACCCGAACTCGACGAGCGGGACGCCGTACGGTTCATCGCCGGCGCGCTCATGGTGGTCACGGCCGCCTGGCCGCACGCGCACCCGTCGCCCGCCGTGCTCGCGGTGTACGAGTCCGACCCCGAACTGGCGGTCCTGCGCCTCGACTTCACCACGGCCCTGCGCGAGTCGCTCGAGGTCCTGCTGTCCGGCCTGCTGGCACGGGCGGCAGGCTGACAGAGCCGGGGTTCGGGGCTCAGGAACCCCCGCGCACCCGTGGAACGTTGTCCGTGCAGCGCCCCACGGGGCGGGCACAGTGACCAGCACCCCGACAGGCGGCACGATGAGCGAGTTGGTTCCCGGCGGCAATCTGCCCCTGCCCGGCGGCACCCTGACCCTTCATGTGCCCGGCCCGTTCGATGTGTCCGCGCTCATCACCGACGACAGCGGCAAGGTGCGCGGCGACGGCGACTTCGTGTTCTACAACCAGCCGACCGCGCCCGGTGCGCGGCTGCAGGGCGAGAAGCTCACCGTGGACCCGCCCGCGCTGCGGACCGGGGCGAGTCGCGTCACCGTCGTCGTCAGCCCCGCCGAGCCCGGCACCGCCCTGGGCCGGCTCCCCGCTCCGACCCTGCGCGTGACCGGACCGGGCGGCGGTGTGCTCGCCCGCTTCACGCCGACCCGCCCCCAGCAGGAGACCGTCCTGCTGCTCGCCGAGATCTACCGCCGCGGGACCACGTGGAAGCTGCGCGCCCTGGGCCAGGGGTACGCGGACGGACTGGCCGGGATAGCACGGGACTTCGGGGTCGTGGTGAGCGAGGACGCCGACGCGGGGGCGGGCGGCGGTGCAGCTCCAGGGAGCTCCGGGGCCCCGGGTTCCAGGGGCGCCGGTGTCGCGACGGCCCTCAACGCCGCGCGTACCGGGCTCGGACGCCTCCGTGGTTCCGGCCGTGCCCCGGCCGGGACCACGGGTCGCACGCCGGGCGGAGGCAACGGCCGCGCTCCGGTCGGGAACACCGGAACCCCCTCGACTGGTGGCTCCCCTGCCTCCGCTCCCGCCCCCGACGGCTTCCTCCGTCTCGTGAACTCCGCGCGCGCCGCCGTCGGCGCCCCACCCGTGTCCCTCGACGCCCGCCTCACCACCGCGGCACACACGCACGCCGCGGGCATGGCCGCGCGGGGCAGCCTGGGCTCCGAGGGCGCGGACGGGCTCTCGGTCTACCAGCGCCTCACCTCGAGCGGCTACGCGTATCTCACGGTCGGCGAGCACCTGGTCTCCGGCCCGCGCGACGCCGCGGGGTTCGTGGAGTACTGCCTGTCCGGAGAGCAGTCCCGACGCACGATCCACGACCCGGCGTTCACCGAGGCCGGTGTGGCGTACGTGCCCGACAGCCGCTCCGGCACCCTCTACTGGACGGCGCTGTGGGCCCGGCCCCTCACCCCCGGCGGGCTGGCGCAGACGGCCGCGGAGGTCGTGGCGCTCACCAACTCCGAGCGGACCCGGGCCGGTCTGCGACCGCTGGCCGTGGACGCCCTGCTCACGAATGCGGCGCAGGCGCACAGCGCGGACATGGTGGCCCGCGCGTTCTACTCCCACACCTCCCCCGACGGCAGCGAACCCTGGCACCGGGCCGCGGCCGCCGGCAGCACCCGCCGCACCATCGGCGAGAACATCGCCTGCGGCCAGCGCTCCGCCGCCGAGGTCGTACAGGGCTGGATGGACAGCCCCGGCCACCGCGCCAACATCCTCAAGCCGGACTTCACCCACATAGGCGTCGGCTTCGCGGGCGGCGGCTCGGCGGGTACGTACTGGACACAGCTCTTCGGCGCCTGACCCGACCCGCCGGGAATTCTTCGCCGCAGGTCAGAGGCCTGTTAACGATGATGACAACGGTCACCGGTGCAGCCTTTGCCGATCTCCGCGAGGTGCGCTTCACTGCGGAGGTCGGACACCGCATCGAGGGGGACACACATGACCAGCGCGCACCACGACCACCACGGGTCGGACGGGCACGCGGGGCACTCGCACGGTGTGTCGGCGGACGCGGACCGCCGCTGGCTCGCGATCGCGCTGACACTGATCACCACGTTCATGGCGGCCGAGGTCGTCATCGGCATCCTCGCCCAGTCGCTCGCCCTGATCTCCGACGCGGCGCACATGCTGACCGACGCCGTCTCCATCGTGCTGGCACTCATCGCGATGCGGCTGGCCGCACGGCCGGCCCGCGGAGGCTTCACGTACGGCCTCAAGCGCGCCGAGATCCTCTCCGCCCAGGCGAACGGGCTCACGCTGCTGCTGCTCGGCACCTGGCTGGCGTACGAGGCGGTACGGCGGCTGATCGACCCGCCCGAGGTGGAGGGCGGGCTGGTGTTCGGCACGGCCCTGGCGGGCATCGTGGTGAACATCGCGGCGGCCTGGTGCATCTCGAAGGCCAACCGCTCCTCGCTCAACGTCGAGGGCGCCTACCAGCACATACTCAACGACCTGTTCGCGTTCATCGGTACCGCGATCGCCGGTCTCATCGTGCTCCTGACGGGCTTCGCGCGGGCCGACGCCATCGCCACGCTGGTCGTGGTGGCCCTCATGTTCAAGGCGGGCTACGGACTCGTACGGGAGTCGGGGCGGATCTTCCTGGAGGCGGCGCCCGCGCATCTCGATCCGGACGGCATCGGTGACCAGTTGGTCGCGCACCCCTCGGTCTCCGAGGTGCACGACCTGCACGTGTGGACCATCACGTCGGGCCAGCCCGCGCTGTCCGCGCACGTCCTGGTCGAGCCGGTCGCTGACTGCCACACGGTGCGCCGGGACCTGGAGAAGATCCTGCAGAGCGACCACGAGATCAGCCACACCACCCTGCAGGTCGACCACGTCCCGGCCGAGGTCCTGGAGGTCCGCACCGGGGCCGCCTACGACGACGGCTCGCACTGCGAGGCCCCGCACGGCCCGGTGCACCGCGACGAGCCGCACGCCCACTGAACCCCCAGGACGCGGGCGGGAGTAGGCGCGGCGGACCTTCCCGAACCGTGGGGGCGCGAGAGCCCTCGGTGGCAGCCGCTACGGGCCCGGTGGCGACAGCGGCTCCCGGAGCGGTGAGGGACCGGGCTTCGCCGAGGGCAGAACGTCATGACCTCCCCGAATTGCGCGCCGCTTTCTAGGGTGGAGAGGTGAGCAGCCACGCGTCCGACGAAGCCCGTGTCATTCCCCTGCGACCCGTACCGGCCGCGCCGGTGAAGCCGGAGGAGCCGGCGCCCAAGGAGCCCTTGTGGCGTGACGTCGTGGGTGACGTGCTGCGGCGTGAGCGGCTCGCCCAGGAGCGGACACTCAAGGACGTGGCCGAGGCGGCCAGGATCTCGATGCCGTACCTCTCGGAGCTGGAGCGGGGCCGCAAGGAGGCCTCGTCCGAGGTCCTCGCGGCCGCCGCGCACGCGCTCGGGCTCGGCCTCGCCGATCTGCTCGCCCTGGCACACGGCCGGCTCGCGCGACCGGCCCAGCCCCTCAGGACCCGGCCCCTGACGTCCCAGCCCCTCAGGTCCGGGTCCCGCACCGCGCCCCGGCGTACCGAGGCGCGGTCCCGGCTGGGCGACATCCGGCTTGCCGCCTGAGGCCCCGGGCCCGCTGAGGCTCTGCGGCGGCGACAGCGACATCGTCAGGCCGCCGCGGGCACCAGCCGTCGGCTGAGCACCTCGTCCGCCAGCCCGTACGCCACCGCCTCCCGCGCGGTGAAGACCTTGTCGCGGTCCATGTCGGCGCGCAGGGTCTCGACGGGGTGGTGGGTGTGCAGGGACAGGACCTCCTCGACCTGGGAGCGGATGCGGATCATCTCCTTGGCCTGCAGGCTCAGGTCGGACACCGTGCCCCGCGCACCGCCGCTCGCGGGCTGGCCCAGCAGCACCCGCGCGTGTTCCAGGATGAAGCGCCGGCCGGGGTCTCCCCCGGCCAAGAGCACCGCGGCGGTCGAGGCGGCCTGGCCGACGCAGAACGTCGAGATGGGCGCGCCGACGTAGCCCATCGTGTCGTAGATCGCCATGAGTGAGGTGAACGATCCGCCGGGCGAGTTGAGGTAGATCGCGATCTCCCGTTCGGGAGCGGACGACTCCAGGTGGAGCAGTTGCGCGATGACGACGTTGGCGACGCCGTCGTCGATCTCGGTGCCGAGGAAGATGATCCGCTCGGACAGCAGCCGGCTGTAGATGTCGTACGCGCGCTCGCCCTGCGGGGTGCGCTCGACCACGTTCGGGATCGTGTACTGGCTCATGTCAGAGTCCCATCCGTCGCTTCGAGGAGGCCGGGCGGACGTCGTCGAGGGCCTCGACGACCCGGTCGACCATGCCGTACTCCTTCGCCTGTTCGGCCGTGAACCAGCGGTCGCGGTCGCCGTCGCGGGCGATCGTCTCCACGCTCTGGCCGGTGTGTTCGGCGGTGATCCGCTCGATGCTCTCCTTGGTGAACTGGAGGTTCTCGGCCTGGATGGCGATGTCGGCGGTGGTGCCGCCGATGCCGGCCGAGGGCTGGTGCATCATGATCCGCGCGTTCGGGAGCGAGTAGCGCTTGCCCGGGGTGCCGACGGTGAGCAGGAACTGCCCCATGCTCGCGGCGAATCCCATCGCCAGCGTCGACACGTCGTTCGGGATGAGGCGCATCGTGTCGTAGATCGCCAGGCCCGCGTGCACCGAGCCGCCCGGGCTGTTGATGTAGAGGCCGATGTCGGTGCGCGAGTCCTCCGCGGAGAGCAGGAGCAGCTGTGCGCAGACCCGGTTCGCGGAGACCTCGTCGACCTGCGTGCCGAGGAACACGATGCGCTGGTTGAGGAGTTGGGCGGCGAGATGGTCGTCGAACCGGGACGGCGGGGTGTCCCCCTCCTCGGCCCTGGGTTGCAGGGCGCTGCTGAATGGTGCCATCGCTCCTCCTTCTGGTGGCGCGGCCACGATCGCCGCGGTGTCACCACCCTCGGCCGGACGACGGCCTCGCGGAAGGAATCTCGGCCCGCAGCAGATTCGCCGACAGCAGAGCGGCGGCGGCGCACTCGGAGCGAGGAGGGGCTACTTCGTCACCACCAGCGAGAACTCGTACAGATCGCCACGGCACAACGACTCGCCGTACTCCACGACATGCCCCGTGTCGTCGAACGCCGTGCGTCGTACGAGCAGGGCGGCGGAGCCCTCCTTGACGCCGAGGAGGCGGGCCTGGCGGCCGGTCACGTTCACCGCCCGGATCTGCTGGGTCGCCCGGACCACCCGGACGCCGTGGGTGTTCTGCAGTGCTTCCGACAGCGAGCCCTTGAGGAGTGACTCGTCGAGGCTCGGGAAGCGTTCGGCGGAGAGGTAGACGGTCTCCAGGCAGATGGGGAAGTCGTCGCCGAGGCGAAGTCGTTCGATGCGGTGCAGGGCGGTGCCGGGGTCGACACCGAGGGCCGTGGCATGGTGCAGGTCCGCCTCGACCACCTCCGCGGCGAGCAGTTCGGCGCTGGGGTGGTAGCCGCGCGAGCGCAGGTCCTCGGAGAACGAGGTGAGCGTCGACGTCTTGGTGATCTGAGGGTGCGAGACGAAGGTGCCCACGCCGCGGACACTGCGGATGAGGCCGTCCTCGCGCAGCGCCTGGAGGGCGCGCCGGGCGGTCGCTCTGCTGACGTCGTACCGCTCGGCGAGCTGCCGTTCGGTGGGCAGTGCCTCGTCGGGCCGCATCCGGGCGATGTCGGCCTGGAGCAGCCGCCGCAGCGCCTCGTGCTTGTAGGACTCCGTCCCCGGGCCGTCGTCCCTGCGCCTGTCCTTGAGCGTCACAATCACTCCGCCGTTCGCACGTGTCCGCTAGCCCCGAGAGGCGCGGTAACGGGGCATCAGCGTACGCACTACGTCCGGGGTCGCCTCGCCGGCGTCCGGGCGGGGGGTCGCGTTCTCGCTCCGTCCGGCGGTCCAGCGCTCCTCCCATTCGATCAGGGACGCCTCGAACTCCTGGGCCCGGTAAGGGGATCCGGTCTCCATTGCCCGGGCGATGTGCTCGTACCAGCGTCGCCAGCGCGGGAGGTAGAACGAACGGACCAGGCCGGCCCAGTGCCTGCCCGAGTAGTCGTGCAGCTCGCTGCGGGAGTGTCCCCAGACCGTGAGGACGCGCCGCGCGTTGGCCTCGTACAGCTCGGCCTCGGCGGGGGTGGACGCCCAGCTGCCGGCTTCGGCGAGCCAGGTGTCCAGGCGGTACTCGGGGCGGGTGGCCAGCAGTGCGTCCAGGTCCTCGATGGTGGTGAGCAGTTCGGTGGCGGCGGCCCGGAAGCGGTCGGCGTCGCGTGCCAGGGCAGCGTCCGCCGCCCGTCGCTGCTGGTCGCAGGCCACGTGGGTGAGCACCTGTGCGGTGACGTCGCACAGGTCCCGGCCGAGCGGCCCGGCGCTGTCCTCCTCCGTCGCCTCGCCGGCCAGGAGCGTCCACGCCTCGGCCAGACCAGGTGGCACGGATGGCGAGGCCGGCGCCGCCAGATGCACCGGAAGCTCCGGGCGCAGGTCGCCCGACAACGTGGGCCGGCAGACGACGACGGAGCCCGGTGGTCCGGGGCCGTCCGCGTCGTACACGGTTTCGTGCAGCAGTTCCCAGGCGCGCAGCAGGCCGGGGGTTCGGCGTCCGTACCGGGCCTCCGCCCAGTTCTCCAGCCACGCTCGTACGTCCTTGACCGAGCCGTTCCAGGCGACGTCGGCCAGCATCTCGTACAGGACCGGGTCGCCGCCGAAGGCCTCCATGCCGGCGCCGACTCCGGAGAGCGAACCGCCGCGGGCGTCGGCGCTCGCCTCGGCGGCGCCGGCGGCGATCTCGTCCAGTTTCCCGTAGAGCCCGGGCCGTCCGCCCAGGCTGTGGAGCATGCACCACACCCACGGCTTGCCCCGGTAGCCGTCGGTCTGCCGCCAGACCGGCTTGTGCTCGGCCCACAGGTCCAGGATCAGCATGCGGTCGTCCGGGATGGCGTCGAGGAAGGCCCGGGTCCGGTCCCGCGTCCAGTAGTCGGAGCGGTAGGAGAAGGGCCATGCCTGGAGCACCCAGGTGGCCTCGTCGTCCACCGCGGTCATGGCGCCGTGCACGGCCCGCGCGACCCGGGCGATGTCGGCGGGGTCGGTCACCGGCGGAATCGTCTCGATGAACGGGTCGGCCGCGTAGAGGTGGTCGGTGCCGAAGAGGCGGGTCTGCTCGGTCAGCAGCGCCGTGCCGAACTCCTCGAACAGCGGGTCGCGCGGGTCCAGTACTCCGACCTCGAAGTCCCACCACGGAAGGGTCGTCGAGCCGGCACTCCGGTCGGCGATCAGTTCGCGGGGCACATGGCCGGAGAAGCCCTGGAGGACCGGGCGCATGCCGAGCGCGCGTTCCCGGTCCAGGATGCGGCGGCCCAGGTCCACGTGGCCGTCGATCCAGCTCTGCGGCAGTGGTCCGCACCAACTGTCGAGCGAGGCGAGCCAGTTCCACGGAAGGTAGGCCGGGCCGCCGAGGAACCGCCGGGCGGTCTCGTCGTCCAGGCCGGTGCGCAGAAGGGCTTGTTGCCAGGCGGCCTCCGCGCCGGTCATCGCCAGTGGTGTGGTCACGCCGTGCAGCGCCATCCAGTCGATGTGGCGCTCCCAGCGCGCCCAGTCCCAGAACGCCGTGGTGTAGCCGAAGGTGCAGACGTTGAAGTGGTAGCGGTGGAGGTAGGGGGAGGTCGTCCGGGCGGCCGTGCCGGTGCGGGGCAGGCGGCCAGGCAGCCGGGGCACGGGGGCGTCCCAGGTGATCTGCGTCCGGCAGACGGTCCGCAGATACCAGCGCAGCGCCGAGGCGACCGCGACGCCGCTCGACCCACGCAGCGCCACACCGCCCGGTCCGGCGTCGACCTCGAACCAGTCGGGCCTGCCGACGTCGTGCCCGTCCCCTACGGGCACGACGTCGGCGGTGAACTCCGCGGCCCTGTCCCCGAGGAGCCGCTGGAGAAGTTGTCGGGCGGTCTCATTCTCCAATGCCTGTGGTCCGTACCACATGCGGCTCAGGTTAGGGCTGGTGTGCGGGGCGGTCAAGGAACAAAGCTGTTATGACAGCACACTTGTCCGGAGGGCTGGGCAGTCGCACGGCCCTCTGGTACGGTCCACAGCCACGCAGACGGCCCCGCAGCCGTGCAAACGGCTCCCGCTCGACACCCCAGGTGGTCTCGACACGATGAACGCCGATCTCGCCTACTTCGCCGCTCTCCAGGAGAACCTCACCGCGCTGGCCACCGCCGAGCGGCCCTCGATCGAGCGCGCCGCCGGTGCCATCGCGGACAGCATCGCCGCCGGAGGTGTCGTCCACTACTTCGGCAGCGGCCACTCTCAACTCGTCGCGATCGAGCCCCTGTTGCGCGCGGGCGGCCTCGCGCCGGTCAACGTGATCGCCGACCCGGCACTCTCCCCCGCGACCCCACGGCACGCGGGCGCGGCCGAGCGCGTCAGCGGCTACGCGGCGGCGATCCTGAGCACGGCGGACATCCGGGACGGCGAGGTGGTGGTCGTCGTCTCCAACTCCGGCATCAACGCCGTCCCGGTCGAATTCGCCCTTGGCGTCCGAGCGTTGGGGGCGACGGTCGTCGCCGTCACCAGCCGGGCCCACTCGATGGGCGCCGAGTCGCGGCATGTCGACGGGCGGCGTCTGCTCGACGTGGCCGACATCGTCATCGACACGCACGGCCGCCCGGGTGACGCGGTGGTGCCCCTGGGCGACCTCACCGTGGGCGCCCTGTCGACCGTCGTCGGGGCGGCGATCGTCAACGCCCTGACCTGCCGGGCAGCCGAGCTGCTCATCGAACTGCACGGCCAGACACCGCCGTTGATCGTCAGCCAGAACACCGGCGGGGACGCCGAGCGCCACAACAGCGCCCTGCTGGAGAAGGTCAAGGACCGCTGTCCGCGGGGCTGACGCACCGATCCGCACACCGAGACGCTGAGATTACGCAAGGAGGCCGATGATGGAGAGGACGCACCGGGTGCGCCGCCGCGTCGCAGCGACGGTCTGTGCCGCCGCCCTCGTGTTGCCGCTCACCGCCTGCGACGCCCTGACCCCCGGGAGCGCGGCCGCGGTGCCGGGTCCGCGCAGTGTGCCGTCCTCGACCGCCGTGCCGGACGGGGACATCACCCTGCGCCTGCAGTTCGCCGACGCCCCGTTGATGGTCGACGCGCTGATCGCCGCGTTCGAGAAGGGGCACCCGAACATCAGTGTCGAGCCGCAGTACAAGACGTTCTCGGACTACGTCCAGAACCTGAAACTCACCATGACGTCCGACACCGCCCCCGACATCGCGCAGTACGCGGTCGGGATGACCGATCTCGCGGCGGACGGCCACATCCTCGACCTGGCCCCCTATCGGGAGGCGTACGGCTGGGACAGGGCCATTCCCCCGGTCAGCCTCGACCAGTTGACGGCGGGTCAGACCAGTGAGGCCACCGGAGGGCGTGCCCTTTTCGGGGTCCCGGCCGGTCTGTCGATGACCGGCATCTACTACAACAAGGAGCTCGCGAAGAAGGCCGGGATCGACGGTCCGCCCAAGACGGTGGCGGAGTTCGAGAACCAGCTGGCCGCGGCCGAGGACGCGGACCTGACGCCGCTCGGCGTCGGCGCGCTCGACTCCGGCGGCCTGCACCTGTGGGCCGCGCTCCTCAACCAGCTGATGCCGACGGACGACTACTGGGACTGGGTCAACGGCACCAAGGGCGCCACCATCGAGACGCAGGCAGCGGTCACGGCCAGCAAGCTCGTCATCGACTGGGGCCGCAAGGGCTACTACAACGACTCGGCGAACGGCACCGCGCAGGTCGACTCCACCGCCCAGTTCGCCAAGGGCGACAGTGTCTTCCTCGTCAACGGCAACTGGGCGGCCGGGCAGTTGGCGACCGTCATGGGAGACAACGTCGGTTTCTTCCCGATGCCGGGCGAACAGGCCTCCTCCCCCACCGTGGCCTCGGGCTTCAGCGTCTCCTACGCCGTCTCGTCCAGGACCGAACACCCCGAGGCGGCAGGCGCGTTCCTCGACTTCCTCACCACTCCTGAAGCCGGCCAGATCATCAGCGACAACGGCTTCATGCCGCCCAACCCCGACGCCGTGAAGAAGCCTGAAGGCGTACTCGCCGACATCGCCGAGGGCCACCGCAGGGCCGTCGCGGACGACGGGATCACGACGTTCCCCGACTTCGCCGCGCCCGCCATGCTCGACCGGCTGCGCTCCGGCGTCCAGAAACTCATCGCGAACCGCATAGATCCCTCGGACTACCTCGACTCACTTCAGGACGAGTGGGAGGAACACCATGCCGAGTAGGCCGCCGGTCCAACAGCCCCCGGACGTCCGGGTCCGGTCGACGGAGGTCCGGGTCCGATCCCAGGGCCCTCGCAGGCGCAGCTCGTATCGCGGCTATGTGTACGTGCTGCCCGCGTTCGCCGTCTACTTCTGCTTCGCGGTGCTGCCCGCCCTGCACACGGCGTATCTCTCGCTGTTCGAGTGGGACGGGGTGACACTGGGCGACTGGGTCGGCCTCGGCAACTACCAGGAGATCCTCCAGGACCCCATCCTGCGCCGGTCCGTGCTCAACGCCCTGGTACTGGTGGTGTTCTTCTCCTTCATTCCCATCGTGGTCGGCCTTGCGATGACCGGTCTGCTGGCCCGTTTCCGGCGGCCGGGCATGGGGGCGTACCGCTTCCTGTTCATGCTGCCGCAGGTCGTCCCGCTGGTCGCCGTCGGTGTGACCTGGCGCTGGCTGTACGGGGACGACGGGCTGGTGAACCAGACGTTCCGCGCGGTCGGGCTGGACGGTGTGACACGGGCGTGGCTGGGCGACTTCGGCGCCGCGCTGATCGCCGTGGGCCTCGTCGGCACCTGGGTGCTGAGCGGCCTGTGCATGATGCTCTTCCTCAGTGGCGTACAGAAGGTCGATCCCAGCCTGTACGAGGCCGCCCGGATCGACGGGGCAGGGCCCATCCGGGAGTTCGTCTCCATCACCCTGCCCCACCTGCGCGGCGAACTCGCCGTGGCCATGACCGTGACCACGGTGGCCGCGCTCGCCAGCTTCGACATCGTGTACGTGACGACGAACGGCGGCCCCGGTGAGCAGACGACGGTCCCGGGCCTGCTCGTGTACCGGCTGGCGTTCTCCGAGGGCAAGGTGGGGCTCGCCGCGGCCCTGGCCGTGGTCCTCGGCTGTCTGATACTCGGGATCGTCTACCTCATCAACCGTCTGTCGAGGTCGGAGTCATGAACACCGCCACTCGCTCGGAACGCTGGTCGGGTTACACGCTGCTGACGGTCATGGCGATCGCCGTCGTGATCCCGTTCCTCAGTGTCTTCCTCGCCTCACTGCAGCCCGCGGGCACGCCGGTGGTGGGACTGACCTGGCCGGAGCGGTGGAGCTGGGACAACTACGAGCAGGCGTGGTCGGTGGCCGGGTTCTCCGACCTGATCCAGCACAGCCTCACCATCGCGGTCGGTGTGGTCCCCGCCTCCCTGGTCCTGGCGGCGCTGGCGGGCTACGCACTCGGCACGATGAAGCTCCCGGGCGGCAACGCGGTCGCGGCCTTCTTCATCGCCGGGCTCACCATCCCGGTCGAACTGATCGTGGTCCCGCTCTACTTCGACCTGCGGGGTCTCGGTCTGACCAACTCGTACCTGGGTGTGATCCTGGTGGAGATCGCGCTGTTCATGCCGTTCAGCGTGTTCTGGATGCGCACCCACTTCCAGTCGACCCCGCCGTCGCTGGTGGAGGCCGCCCGTATCGACGGTGCCTCGTCGGCGACGATCCTGCTGAGGATTCTGCTTCCGCTGGCGAGGCCGTCCCTGATGACGCTCGGGCTGCTGGTCTTCATGTGGTCGTGGAACCAGTTCCTGCTGGTGCTGGTGCTCATCCAGGACACGACCAAGCACACGGCGCCCGCGGGCCTCGGCTTCTTCGTCGGTCAGAACAGCACGGACATCCCCACACTGGCGGCGGGGACGATCATCGTGATGCTGCCGATCCTGATCCTCTTCGTGATCTTCCAGCGCAGCTTCATCGCGGGGCTGCTCCAGGGGGCGATGAAGGGCTGATGCCAGGCGCCAGGGAGGTGGGTCGCCCGGTCAGGCTGCCTTCGACGAGTCGGTGTGCGAGTGGGCGGAATCCGTGGGCGAGTGGGCGCGCGGAGAGGCGGCCGCCCACTCCAGGACGAGCCGCTGGTACTCCCGCCGCTGCTCGCCGCTCAGCGTCCCACCGCTCCGCAGCCACAGGGCTCGGATCTCCTCGTTGACCTCGGCGGCCGATCGCTTCGGCGCGACCGATGCACGTCGGTGAGTGGTGGACATGCCGTGAATCATACGGGGCCTGGCGTGAAGACCATGTGAGGAGTCACTGTCAGCAGGACTACTTACCGGTAGCCATTCCATGGCCATGTCCGGTAGGCATCCAATGACCTTGTCGGGTAGACATTCCACAGCCAGGTCAGGCCGCCCCCGCGCCGAGGACGAGCACCTGGATCGCCAGTACGGCGCCGCCCCGCGCCCAGTCGTGGAAGTCGGACACCTTGGTCTCCAGATTGACCGGCTCCGCATGCGGGTGGCGGTTGGCGAGGATGGCCTCCTCGACGGCCGGTCCCGCCACGTCGACCAGGCCCACGCCCTCGCCGGCCAGGACGATCTTCTGGGGGATGGCGAAGTTGGCGATCTGCGCGACGAGGGTGCCCAGGGCGCGGGCCGCCTCCCCGATGACACGGGCCGCCATGGGCTCGCCCTCGGCGGCCAGGGCGAGGATCTCGTCGTACGTGATGTCGCGGCCGGTGGCGGCCCGGATCTGGTAGCGGATGCTGGGGATGGTCAGCAGGGAGATGGCGCTGCCTCGCTCGCCGTCGGGGGTGAGCGGGCCGTTGGAGTCCACGATCCAGAAGCGACCGACACCCAGCCCGTCCTCGGCGGTCGCGACCCGTCGGCCGCCGCTCACCAGCCCGTAGCCGATACCCGCGCCGATCGTGAGCACCGCGAAGCGCTCCAGGCCCCGGCCGGCGCCGAACCACCGCTCGGCCTCGACGAGCGCGGCGACGTCGTTGTCGACGACGACGGGCAGCCCGGTGCGCTCCTCGACGAGCCGGGCCAGGGGGACGTCGCGCCAGCCGAGAAAGGCCGACTCCTCGACGACGGACCGGTCCGAGGCCCGGCCGCCCAGGCCGATGCCGATGCCGGCGAGGCCGGGGAAGTCGCGTGCGAACGAGTCGGTCAGCTCCCGCAGCACGTCCACGACATGGGCCGGGTCATGGCTGGTGAGGGGCAGGTCACGGCGGGCGACTATGTCGCTCTTCAGGGTGGTGACGACGCCGTACACCATGTCCTGGGTGATCTTGAACCCGGCGAAGGTGCGGGACTCGGCGACGATGTCGAGAGGCTGGGACGGGCGGCCCTGGCGCACCTCGGGGAGCGAGGTGCCCTCGGCGACCTCGATCAGCAGACCCGACTCGATGAGCGGCTTCGTCAGCCGGGTGAGGCTGCCCGCGGAGAGGTCGAGCCGACGGGCGATGTCGCTGCGCGACAGAGGGCCGTGCGTGAGCACCTCGATGGCGACGGCACGCTCACCGGGACTGAGCGGCAGCCAGCTGGCGGCACGTGCGGTCATGACCGAACCCCCACATTGTTTCTTTCGACGCAGAAGTAATGACACCACCCTATGTCGTCGAACGTCTTCAGGAAAAGATGTGCGCACACCTCTTGACGGCTGGATTCTTTCGGCCCAAAAGTAAGTGGGGCCCGAGGACGAGCCGCAGACGAGGGAGTCTCCTGATGACCGTCGCCTCCAGCCCTCCGTCGCGTCTGCCATTGCGCGACGTCGAGGGGACACAGCCGAAGCCGAGAACCCGCGAGAAACGAGACCGTGACGGTGGCGGACGTGGTGACGGCGCCCTGGCGGCCCTGTTCATCGCTCCGGCCATGCTGGGCTTCCTGGTCTTCCTGCTGTGGCCGACGCTGCGGGGAATCTATCTGAGCTTCACCCGCTTCAATCTGCTGACCCCGGCGGAGTGGGTGGGCCTCGACAACTACGTCCGCATGGTCAAGGACCCCATCTTCTGGGACTCGTTGACGGTCACCGTCGAGTACGTCTTCATCAACATCGGCCTCCAGACGGTCTCGGCGCTCGCCATAGCCGTGCTGCTTCAGCGGCTGACCCAGTCGGCGGTGCTCCGCGGGATCGTTCTCACGCCGTATCTCATGTCGAACGTCGTCGCCGGCATCGTCTGGCTCTGGATGCTCGACACCCAGCTCGGCATCGGCAACGAGATCATCGCCGGGCTCGGCTTCGACCGCATCCCGTTCCTCGCGGACGAGACCTGGGCGATTCCCACGATCGCCCTGATCAACGTCTGGCGGCATGTCGGCTACACCGCTCTGCTGCTCTTCGCCGGGCTCCAGGCCATCCCGAACGACATGTACGAGGCCGCCAAGGTGGACGGCGCGAGCGAGTGGCGGATGTTCTGGCGGATCACCATGCCGCTGCTGCGGCCGGTCCTCGCGGTGGTCCTGATCATGACGGTGATCGGTTCGTTCCAGGTGTTCGACACGGTCGCGGTGACCACCGCGGGCGGTCCGGCGAACGCGACCAACGTCCTCCAGTACTACATCTACGGCGCCGCCTTCGGCCGCTTCCAGTTCGGCTACGCGTCGGCGATGTCCGTGGCCCTGCTCGTCGTGCTGAGCGCGATCACCTTTGTCCAGTACCGGCTCACCCGGGCCGGCCAGACCGACCTCGGCTGAAGAAGGGAGCGACCGACATGACTGCCGTGACGGCAACGACGACGAAGGTACGGCGCACACAGCGCCCAAGGATCACCCCCGGGAAGGTCGTGGCCTGGACGGTGATGGCCGCGATGGTGCTCATCACCCTGCTGCCGTTCTACTGGATCCTGCGCACCGCGCTCTCCTCGAACACGGCGCTCGCGGCCCACCCCGGCGATCCCCTGCCCGTGGACCTGACGACCGGCGGTTTCGAACGGGCCCTGGGCCTGCAGTCCGCCGAGGAGGCGATCGCCCAGGGCGGCTCGGGCGGCGGGCTCAAGTTCTGGCGCTATCTGATCAACTCGACGATCGTGTCCACCCTGATCACCGTCTTCCAGATCCTCTTCTCCGCCATGGCCGCGTACGCCTTCGCACGGCTGCGGTGGCGCGGCCGGGACAAGGTGTTCGGACTGTTCCTGGCCGGACTGATGGTGCCCACGATCTTCACGCTGCTGCCGAACTTCGTGCTCATCAAGCAACTCGGCCTGGTCGACTCCCTGTTGGGCATCTCCCTGCCGACGATGTTCATGACCCCGTTCGCGGTGTTCTTCATGCGGCAGTTCTTCATGAACGTGCCCCGGGAGGTCGAGGAGGCGGCCCTGCTCGACGGGGCCGGGAAGATCAGGATCTTTTACCGCGTGATGCTGCCGATGGCGTCCACCCCCATCCTCACGCTGGGCGTGCTGACGTACATCACCTCCTGGAACGACTACTTCTGGCCGCTGATGGTCTCCTACAGCGACAGCTCGCGCGTGCTCACCGTGGCCCTGGCCATCTTCCGGGCACAGACCCCGCAGACCGGCTACGACTGGTCCGGCCTGATGGCGGCCACGCTCATCGCCGCGCTCCCGATGCTCGTGCTCTTCGGCTTCTTCGCGCGCCGCATCGTCAGCAGCATCAGCTTCACCGGCATCAAGTAAGGGGACGGACATGCGAATTCGTACACGTACGGTCGTGGCACTGACCGGGGTGCTCGCGCTGTCCCTGGCGACGGGCTGCGCGAAGGGCGGGGCTGCCGGAGCGGGCTCGAACACGGTGACGTACTGGCTGTGGGACGCCAACCAGATGCCCGCCTACCAGGCCTGTGCCAAGGGCTTCGAGAAGCAGAACCCGGGCCTGAAGGTGAAGATCACCCAGATGGGCTGGGCCGACTACTGGACCAAGCTCACCGCGAGCTTCATCGCGGGCACCGAGCCTGACGTGTTCACCGACCACATCCAGAAGTTCGGCCAGTTCGCCGACCTGAACGTGCTCGAACCACTGGACGACCTGGGTATCGACAACTCCGCCTACCAGCCAGGACTTGCCGCCAACTGGACCGGCCAGGACGGCCACCGCTACGGCGCCCCGAAGGACTGGGACACGGTCGCCCTCATGTACAACAAGAAGATGGTCAAGGAGGCCGGGCTCTCCGCGGAGGAACTCAACGGCCTCTCCTGGAACACGAAGGACGGCGGCACCTTCGAGAAGACCATCGCGCACCTGACCATCGACAAGAAGGGCAAGCGCGGCGACGAAGAGGGCTTCGACAAGAACAACGTCAAGGTCTACGGGCTCGCCACCGGCGGCGCGGGCGACAGCGACGGGCAGACCACCTGGAGCCCGTTCACCGGCTCGGCAGGCTGGGACTACACGAACAAGACGCGCTGGGGCACCGAGTACCAGTACAACGACAAGACCTTCCAGTCGGTGGTCGACTGGTACTTCGGCCTCGCGAAGAAGGGCTACCTCGCGCCCTTCACCAACTACACCGACGGCGCCAACCCGGCCAACGCCCAGGTCGCCGCCGGCAACGCGGCGACCTCCTTCGACGGCGCCTGGATGATCTCCACCTACTACGACACCAAGGGCCTCGACGTCGGCACCGCCCCCACGCCGACCGGCCCGAGCGGCAAGCGGGCCACCATGATGAACGGCCTCGCCGACTCCATCACCAAGAACGCCCACAACAAGGCGGGCGCGAAGAAGTGGGTGCGGTACCTGGCGTCCAACGAGTGCCAGAAGACCGTCGGCGGCTACGGCATCGTCTTCCCCGCGACCCCGGAAGGAACGCAGGCCGCGGTGGCCGCTTACAAGAAGAAGGGCATCGACGTGTCCGCCTTCACCGAACCGGTCACCGACAAGAAGGACTCCAGGACCTTCTCCTTCCCGATCACGGACTACGCGGCTGACGTGTACTCCCTGATGCGCCCCGCGATGCAGGACGTATTCGCAAACAACGCCCCGGTGAGCGGCCTCACCAAGACCAACGACCAGATCAACTTCATCCTCGGACAGTGAAACCCCGGACAGTGACTCGGACAGCGAAAGGCACACACTCCATGACGTTCTCCCTCGGCATCGTCGGCGCCGGCCAGTTCTCCGGCCAGTTCGCGAAGCTGTTTCTTGCCCACCCGGGCGTCGGCGAGGTCCACGTCACGGACCTCCTGCCCGAGCGAGCGGAGCAAATGGCCGCCGCCGAAGGCCTGACGGGAACCTTCCCCTCGTACGAGGCGATGCTGGAGTCTGACGCGATCGACGCCGTCGCGATCTTCACCCAGCGCTGGACCCACGGCCCGCTGGTGCTCCAGGGCCTGAACGCCGGCAAGCACGTCTACTCGGCGGTGCCCATGGCGATCACCCGCGAGGAGATCGCGGCGATCATCGACGCGGTACGGGCCACCGGCCTGACGTACATGATGGGTGAGACCAGCCAGTACAACCCGGCGACCGTGCACGCCCGCAACCAGATCGCCGACGGCGCGTTCGGGCGGCTCTTCTACGCCGAGGGCGACTATGTGCACGACATGGACCTCGGGTTCTACGAGGCCTACCAGTACAGCGGCGGCGAGAACTGGAAGGCGACCGCCAGCTATCCCCCGCTGCTCTACCCCACCCACTCGGTGGGCGGAGTCCTCGGCGCCTGGCAGACGCATGCCGTGAGTGTGTCCGCGATCGGGGTCAGGGACGATCGCGGGGACGGGGTCTTCGACGAGGACGTCAGCCAGTTCGGCAACGACTTCTCGAACGCGACCGCGCTGTTCGAGGTCGCGGGCGGCGGCTCGTTCCGTACGAACGAGTTCCGGCGGGTGGGCTATCCCTCGCACATCCGGGAGTCGCGTTTCCGGTTCTTCGGGACGGACGCGAGCATGGAGCAGCTGGCGACGGTGGCCTTCTGGCAGGACAAGAAGGGGGTGAAGGACATCAGCGAGCTCCTTGAGCCCAAGCCCACCATGTCTCCGGACGACCCGTCCCTCCAGCACATCGCGCCGGATCTGCGGGCCGCCTTCACCTCCGGTTCGGCGCCGGTGCACGACCGGGCGCGGCTGCCCCGGGAGTTCGACAACCTGCACAACGGGCACGAGGGGAGCCACCACTTCCTGGTGGACGACTTCGTCACCGCGGTGAACACGCGCACACTGCCGTCGGTGAACGCGTGGGTGGCCGCCCGCTACACCCTGCCGGGTATCGTCGCGCACGACTCGGCGCGGCAGGGTGGGGCGAGGCTGGAGATCCCGGACTTCGGGGACGCGCCCGAGGCGTGACGTTTGTGCTCGGTCCGGTCGTTCTCAGGAGCGGCCGGACCGGCCCGGTCAGGTGCCCGGCTTGCGGCCGTACACGTAGACGTCGTCGTTCTTCTTCAGGAGCGACCAGTACTTCTTGGCGTCCGTCTTCGTCATGTTGACGCAGCCGTGCGAGCCGGGCGGGTTCCACATGCTCACGCCGACCGAGTGGAAGGCCTGGCCGCCGTCGAAGAACTGGCTGTAGGGCATGGGCACGTCGTAGATGGTCGAGACGTGGTCGATGTTCCGCCAGTAGATCTTCTTCAGACCGGTGCGGGTCTCGTAGCCGTTGCGGCCCGTGCGGACCGGCACCGGACCGTACACGAGGGTGTTGCCGTCCTGGATCCAGCTGAGCTGGAGCGTGAGGTTCACACAGGCGATACGGCCCTTGTTGACCGGGCACTTGCCGTCCTTGTTGGGCTTCTTCCCGACGGCCTTCTGCTTGGTCATCAGGTCCATCACGCCCCAGGTGACGGAGCCGGCGTAGCCGATGTTCGGGGTGATGCCGTGCTTGGTCTGGAAGGCCTTGATCGCCTTGCAGTCGGCGGCCGACTGCCTGCCGTCCACCGGCCGGCCGAGGAACTTCTCGACCTTCTTCTGGTACGGGCCGGTCTGTGTGGTGCAGCTCGCCGCCTGGGCCGGAGCCGCGCCCAGCGCGACGGCCAGCGGCGCCACCAGTCCGGTGACCCCCAGTACGACGGCTGCCCGTCTGCGTATGTCCCCCATGATCAGGCCCTTCTCTTTCGATCCGGTGAATCTCTGCCAGCTAGACCCTCGCCGGGGGACGTCGGTTGTAGGGCCGGCCAGGCTGAGACGAAACGATGACATTCCACGCCGTGGAGTACTTGAGAGTGAGTAGCCGGGAGGTCGGTACGGACGACGACGGGAGGCGGCGCCGTTACGTCGGGCCGCTGCTGGGCGTTGGCGTCGGCCTTGTGCGACCTTCGCGCCGAAGGGTGGCGCCGGGACGATTCGTGACGGTCGCAGTCGGGCGTCTTCCCGTACGGGCGTCGCACCCGGCTCTCTGTGGCGGGTACCACACCCGGTCCGTGGCACCCCGTCGGGCTGACGCCCACAGGGGCTGTCGCCAGCCCTTTCCGGTCGCCGACTCCCATGGCGCCATGTGCGGGGCCGACGCCGCAGGGACCCAACTGCCGTATCAATCGGTCAAGTTCAGCCATTGACGGGTGTGGCGGCGGCATGATGTGCGCCATGGACCAAGCCAACACGGTCATCTGGGCGACCGCCCTGGGCATAGGGGGAACCCTGGCCGCCGGGCTGACCGGACCGCTTCTCCATGCCAGGTCCTCACGTCGGCAGGCACAGGAGCAGGAGACCTTCCAGGTCCGGCACCGTCTGCGTGACGAGCGACGCGCCGCCTTCGCCACCGTGCTCGACGAGTGCGAGGCGTTCCGGCAGGGCATCAACGCCGTCATCGAAGCTCGCGTGGCGCTCGAATGGCGGAGTGAGGACGAGCATCGGGGGTTGTGGGAGCCGACCATGGCCGCCCTGGGCGAGCTGAGCCGGGCGGCCACGAACGTCGCCATCACCGGCCCCGCGCCGATGGGCGAGCTGGCCGACACCGTCCATGCGGCGGCCCTCCGGCAGGCGGACGTCTGGCGCATGCGGCTGGATCTCGACGACCGCCTCGTGCAGAACGGTCAGGCGGACAGTGACCTCATCGACGCCCGCAGACAGTTCATCGCCGCGGCGGAGAAGATCCTGGCGCCGCCCGACCGGGGCGCCCGGCAGCGGGGCGTACCGCGACGTTCGCGGTGACAAGAGGCGGACGAGGGGAATTCCGCCACGTCGGCGGGGTCCGACCGGGATCATCGAGCGCGGCGGCGACGCCCTCCCGGATAGGGCCAGTTTCCCCCGACTGGACCGGGATTTCCGTGCGGCCGCCCGCCTACGCTGCCGCTCATGGACCGCGTACTCGCCGACGACCTCTCCCGGCTCCCCGAACTCCTCCAGTCCGCCCGTGACTTCGCCGCCCGTGAGGTGTCGGGGCTCGACGCACGGCCCGTGGCTCATCTGGGCAAAGCTCCGGACGCCGAACCGCTGCCGGCCGGGGGCGGGGGCGCGGAGGGTGCGCTCGCGCGGTTCGCCGAACGGTGGGCGCCGGGGTTCTCCGCCTCCGCGGGCCCTCGCTTTCTCGGCTTCGTGACCGGGGGTGCGACCCCGGCCGCGCTCACCGGGGACTGGCTGACCAGCGCGTACGACCAGAACGCCACCGGCACGGGCGACTCGTCGGCGACCGCTCTGGAGCACGAGACGGTGGGCTGGCTGCGGGAGTTCTTCGGGCTGAGCGAGGCGCACAGCGGCGCTTTCGTGACAGGTGCGACCGTCTCGAACACCGTCGGGCTGGCCCTCGCGCGGGAGTGGCTGGGCGAGCGTCTGGGGGTTCCCGTGTCCGAGGCGGGTGTTGCCGCGCTCGGACCGGTCGACGTGCTGTCCGGCAGCCCGCACTCCAGCATCCCCAAGGCCCTGTCCGTCCTGGGCATCGGCCGCGACCGGCTGCGTACGGTGCCGGTGCTGCCCGGTGGCCGGGAAGCCGTCGACGTGGCGCGGCTGGCCGAGGCGCTCGACGACCTGGACGGGCGCCCGGCCGTCGTCGTGGCCAATGCCGGGACCGTGAACACGGTCGACTTCGACGATCTGCGGGCGATCGCCGAGCTCAAGGAGCGGTACGACTTCTGGCTGCACGTGGACGCCGCCTTCGGCGGTTTCGCCGCGCTGTCCCCCGAACACGCCCATCTGACCGACGGCCTCGACGCCGCCGACTCGGTCTGCGTCGACCTGCACAAATGGCTCAACGTCCCCTACGACGCGGCCGTGCAGTTCACCCGCCACCGCGACCTCCAGGTGCGGGTCTTCCACAACGCGTCGCCGTATCTCGGACTGCCCACCGGCGAGCCCGACTTCGTCCACCTCACACCCGAGAACTCACGTCGGCTGCGCGCGCTCCCGGCCTGGTTCTCACTCGCCGCGTACGGTCGCGAAGGACACCGGGAGATCGTCGAGCGGAACGTCGCGCTCGCCCGGCGCCTCGGCGACCGGATCACGGACGCACCGGGCCTGCGGCTGCTCGCGCCGGTCCGCCTGAACGTCGTCTGCTTCACGCTCGACGGGGACCCCACCCGGGAACGGGTGCACGCGCTCGGCCGGGCCGTCGCCGAATCCGGCGAGGCGTTCATGACGCCGACCTTCTACGAGGGGACGCACGCGTTGCGGGCCGCGTTCAGCAACTGGCGTACGACAGAGGCCGACACAGACCGGGTGGCGGATGCCGTGGAGCGTGCGGTCAGCGCTTTGTAACGGCCGCTGTCCTGAGGGGCTGTTCGTGGGGCAGTTCGCGGCGTCCACGGACCGGCGAGAGGAACACCGGCAGGAAGGCCGTTGCGAGCAGCCCGGCTCCGACCCACAACGTCGCGCGTACACCGGCCAGTTCACCGATCAGCCCCGCCATCGCCGCGCCGATGGCGAGGGCGCCGGTGAGGACGAACCTGAACGTCGCGTTCATGCGCCCGAGGAGCGCGTCCGCGGTCATCCGCTGGCGCAGACTCACTCCGAGCACGTTGTCCACGCCCGTCTTGAACAGGACGAGTACTCCCCCGGCGCCCGCGAGCCACAGCCACGGCCCGCGGTCGATGAGCGGGACGAGCAGTCCGGCGGGCGCGAGGCACAGGCCCATGACGCCGAGGGTGCGGCCGTATCCGAGGCGCCCGGCGAGGGGGCGGGCACAGCGGGCGCCGAGCAGGAGGCCGATGCCTCCCGCCGCCCAGTACAGGCCCAAAGCGCTTGCGGGCAGGCCGAGTTCACGCACGAACAGCACGGGGAGCATGGTGTTGATGATCTGCGAGCCCAGGTTGGTGAGGGCGGCGGTGAGCGCGAGGGCACGGAGCTCCGCGTTGCCGAGGACATGGCGGACCCCCTCGCCGATCTGTGTGCGCAGTCCGACCGTCCGGCCCGGTGGGGGCGGCGCCTGATCGGGGCGGACCCGGGTGAGCTGGAGTGCGGAGGCGAGATGGCTCGCGGCCGTGCAGAGAACGGCCACCGGTGCCGTGAGGAACTGGACGAGCGCGCCGCCCGCGCTCCGGCCGGCCACGTTGCTCACCGCCATGAGGCTCATCATGGCGGCGTTGGCCTGCACGAGGGCGTCGCGGCCGACGAGTCCGGGCAGGGTGCTCTGCGAGCCGACGTCGAAGAAGACGGTGGCGCAGCCGTTCAGCAGCACCACCGCGTACAACTGGCCGAGCGTGAGCGCGTCCAGCCACCAGGCCAGCGGGACGGAGGCGAACAGCGCGGCCCGAGCCAGGTCGGCAACGATCAGCACCCTGCGATGGCGCATCCGGTCCACCCAGGCTCCGGCGGGCAGGCCGATGACCAGGAACGCGAGCGTGCTCAACGTGGCCAGGGCGCCGACCTGGCCGGGGCTCGCGTCGAGTTCGGCCACGGCGATCAGCGGGACCGCGACATAGCTGACGTTCGTACCGAGCTGGCTGAGCGCGGTGGCACTGAAGAGCGTCCTGAAGTCGGCCGTCCGCCATGGGGAGTTGGGCTGCATGATCCACAACCGTGCCCGACACCATCACCTCAGCACAAGTGAAGAGTTCTACACCTAACGTTAAGCAGAGCTACGGTGATGAGGTCCGGTCCGCTTCCAGGCGGGCCGAGGCCTGAACCGCTCTTCCCCCTTGCGTCCCGCTGTGCTTGTCTGGGGGCCGTTTTCGGTGGCCAGGGCGGGAGTTGCCGTATGCGCAAGCCGTGGATGGTCGGGGTGCTGGCCGGGTTACTGCTGCTCGGCGCGTGCGGGGACCCCTCGTCCGGACCCGAGTCCGCGGCATCCGTCCCCTCGGCGCCCAAGGCATCCTCGACCACGCATCAGCGGCCGGCCGCCACCCCCGAAGCCGAGTCCGACGCCGAGACCGCCGGCGAGGCCAAGACCGGCACCGGGGCCAGTGCGCCCTCACACCGCGCCCGCCCCACCGTCCTCTACCTCGGCGACTCCCTCGCCATGGAGAACCAGAAGGTCCTCGGCGGCCTGATGCGCGACGAGTTGAAGGCGCGCTACACCAGCGCCCCCTACTCGGGCACCACCCTCTGCGACTACCTGGAGGGCACGGGCGAGGACTCCCTCGTCCCGCCGAAGGACAAGGCCGCCGCGCTGGTGCGTACGCTGCGGCCGGACTTCGTGGTGCTGCAGTTCTGGGGCAACGCGTGGGACTACACGCCGTGCATGGACGGCATCGCCTACGACAAGGCACGGGACAAGTACTTCGCGCGCTACACCGCCGACGCGCGGCGGCTGACCGACCAGATCGCGGGCGCGGCGGGCGGGGACCGGCCGAAGGTCGTCTGGGTGCTCCAGGGCCCGGACCCCATGACGCCCGACCGCGTCCGCCGCGTCAACACGATCTACGAACGGCAGGCCGCCGCCTCCGGGGACCTGCTCGCGGACGCCGGCAAGGCGGTGAGCCCGGCCTCGGCCCGCTACACCTGGACCCAGTACCTGCCGTGCACCGCGTACGAACGCGAGCACACGCCGTACTGCACCCAGCCGGGCAGCAGCCGGACCGCCCTGCACCGCGACGACGACTACCTGCACTTCTGCATGGCACCGACCACCTCGACACCCAAGCCCTGCCCGGTCCGCTCCCCCGGCATCCTGCGCATCACCCGGGCGATCACCGGTGCCGTGGCCGCACAGCTGAACTGACCTGCGGCCGCACCTCCCGACGCGAACCGGAGTCAGGAACTCACGAAGCGCTACTGGCCGCCCGTCCGGAGCTCGGACTCGACCAGCCGGTACAGATGCCGACGGGCGTCCTCCGTGCTCAGTTCGGGCGACTGGCGCAGCCGCTGGAGGGCCAGTCCGTCGGAGAGGGCGGCGAAGCGGACGGTGAAGCCGGCCGGGTCCGCGCAGACGAACTCCCCGTCGGCGACGCCCCGTTCGACCAGGGCGCGGATCTGGCTGTGCCAGTCCTCGTACCGCTTGGCCTGGCCGCTCGCGAAGGCCTGCTCGGGGTCCTGGTCCCGGTCACCCGCGCTCCAGTAGTCGAACCACATGCGCCAGTGCCGGTCGGTGTCCTCCGTGAACAGCGCGTCGATCAGCAGCCGCAGCGCCTCACCGCTGCCGGCGGCCTGCTCGGCGGCCTCGTTCAGCGCCGCGTAGTAGCGCTCGATGTGCATCACCATCGCTTCGGAGAGGATCTCCTGCACGCTGCCGAAGTGGTAGGTGACCGTACCCACCGACACCCCGGCCGCGGCGGCGACGTCCCGCACCCCCACGGACGCGTACCCGCGCTCCGCGATGAGCGGTACGGCCGCCTCCACGATGAGCCGGCGGCGGACCTCGGTGGGCTGGCGGGTGCGGTCGGCGGCGGCGACGGCACGGCGGGGCGTCTTCGCGGCCTTCACGCCGACGTCCTCGGGATGGTGCGGTGCCATGCGCGCTTGACCACTGTCTCTCCGTCCGCCCGTGTCTCCATGCGACTGTCCATGATGAACTCCGTGGCCGTGGCCCGCAGCTCCGTACGCGTCATGATCTCAGCGTCCCAGTCGTCGCCGCGCCTCAGCCGGATCGTCCACTCGGAGACGGCCCGCGCCGACAGCGGATCGTCGGCCCGTATCCGGTACGTCTCGCGTGCGCTCTCCTCGTAGCGCAGCCCGTCCGGATAGATCCGCGATCCGCCGTAGTTGGGATCGACCTCCAGTGTCCACTCGCCCTTCGCCACGTCGTACGTCACCAGCCGCTCCGGTGTCGCCTCGGTGGGCCGCTCATGGGTGACGGGCAGCGGCGGGGCCTGCTCGGGTTCCTCGAAACGAATGGGCGCCCGGCCCTCGTCGTCATCCGACGCGGGATCGCGTACGGGCAGGAGCAGCGCGCTGTCGGCGGGAAGCACTGTCAGCCGGCCGCGCTCGCCGTGCGGCCACACCCAGGGCCAGTACGTGTCCGAGACGGCGACCCTGATGCGGTGGCCGGGCGGGAAGGCGTACCCGATGCCGTTGAGCTCGAACTCCACGGTCTCGTACGTGCCCGGGGTCCACTCCACGGCACGGTCGCGCCCATGCCTGCTCAGCAGGTTGAGAACGCCACGGGTGACGAGTGTGGACGAGCCGTCGGGCGCGACGTCGCACACGCGGGCGATGACGTGGGCGCGCGGTGTCGCGCTGTCCAGACGGAGCCGGACGCGCGGGCGCCCCAGGATCTCCACCCTCCCGTCCAGCGGCACGGAGTCGAAGCAGACCGAACGGCCGTCCTCCTCCCGCTGGTCGGGCGGCAGATCGCTCGCGTTGCCGAACGGGAAGAAGCGGCCTGCATCGAGACCGGTGTGCTGCGGCGAGCGTACGAGGACGGGGGCGGCGGTGTCCCCGAGCGACCGCTCGTCCCAACTGACGGACGGCGAGGGCCAGTTCACGTCACCCACCCATCGTCCGGGCATCTCGTCGTACGAAGTGGCGGGCGGGACCGGGTCGTTCAGCCAGGCGCGGAGTTTGGGCTCGCGCATGACGCCGGTGTCCTCGCCCTTCAGGTGCTGGTCCCACCAGCGCAGAGTCTCCTGGAGGAACCCGATCGCCGGACCGGGCGGCAGGCCGCGGTCCGGATACTGATGCGACCAGGGCCCGACAATCCCCCGTACGCGGTCGTCCGGCAGGTGTTCCACGAGCCGCAGCACGGTGTCGCGGTAGGGGTCGTTCCAGCCGCCGACGGCCAGGACCGCCGCGTCGATCGCCGTGTAGTCCTCGCAGACGCTGCCGTGCCGCCAGTAGTCGTCGCGTTGCTGGTGTGCCAGCCAGGTGTGCAGGAAGGGGTCGAGCGCTTCGAGGCGCTCGCGCCACATCGGCAGCCAGCGGTCCTTCCCGACGCTCGTCGGGTCCGGCGGGCGGGCCGCGAACGCCAGCATCGTGCCCGCCCAGGCGAGCATGTCGATGCCGAGGACGGCGCCGCCCGTGTAGTGCACGTCGTTGTCGTACCGGTCGTCCGTCGAACAGACCGTGACGATCGCCTTCAGCGGTTCGGGGGCGAGGGCGGCGATCTGGAGGGAGTTGAAACCGCCCCACGAGATGCCGAACATGCCGACCTTGCCGGTGCACCAGGGCTGCTCGGCAAGCCAGTTGACGACGTCCACGCCGTCCGCGAGTTCCTGTGCGTCGTACTCGTCGCCGGGGGTTCCCTCACTGTCCCCGTGGCCTCGGATGTCCACGCGTACGGACGCGTAGCCGTGGCCGGCGTACCAGGGGTGGCGTTGGGCGTCGCGGGGGGCGGTCCAGTCGGTCTTGCGGTACGGGAGGTATTCGAGGAGGGCGGGCACGGGTTCTGCCTCGGCGTCGGTCGGGCGCCAGATTCGGGCGTGCAGGTGCGTGCGCCCGTCCCGGGTGGGGATCCAGACGTCCTCACGCGTGACCTGCCGGTCGAAGTGCTCGCGGTATTTCACGGGTCTCCTTGTGCGTATCGCTTGCGGCGAGCGGCGGGTTGAGGAGGGTTCTCGCCCCCGCCGCCCCTACCCGTTCCCGTCCCTTCTGGGGGCTGCGCCCCCGAGTAGTGACGGGGACGGGTAAGGGCGGCGGAGGCGAAATCCCCTAGCCCACCCCCTCCCACCGCCGAACCCGATGCCCGTCCCCCCGGTCGATCCACAGATCGTCCGGCTCCGCGGCGTCAGCCCAGTCCTCGACACCGTCGACAACAGACCCCGCCCCCGGCGAAGGCTCGAGCACGGCGGCCATCAACTGCCGGGTGTACGGATGCCCGGGCGCGGAGAACACGGCCTCCGTGGGCCCCTCCTCCACCACAACCCCGTGCCGCAGCACAACCACCCGGTCGGCAAGCCCTCGCACGACCGCCAGGTCATGGCTGATGAACAGGCAGGCCAACTCCCGCTCCCGCCGCAGATCGTCGAGCAGCCGCAGCACATCGGCCTGGACGGACACGTCCAACGCCGTGGTGATCTCGTCCGCGATCAGCACATCCGGCTCACCGGCGAGCGCCCGCGCGATCCCGATCCGCTGCCGCTGGCCACCGGAGAGCTGCGCGGGCAACCGCTCGGCGAGAGCGGGATCGAGACGCACGTCGGAGATGAGCTGCCGAGCCCGCACGGCGGCCTCCGCCCGCGAACCCGCCGTGCCGAAGAACCGCAACGGCCGCCGCACCGCGTCACCCACCGAGCGACGCGGATTCAACGACGTGTCGGCGTTCTGGAACACGAGCTGAACCCGCCGCCGGAGCGACAACGGCCGTTTCCCGGCGGGCCGGGCGAGGTCGCCCGACCCGTGGTCCCCCGTCTTCTCACCGCCCGACTCATGGGTCATCGTGCCGCCGGACGGGGTCCGCAGCCCCGCGAGGGTCCAGGCGAGCGTGGACTTGCCGCTGCCCGACTCCCCCACGAGGGCGAGGACTTCACCGCGCCGGACGTCGAAGGAGACACCGTCCACGGCACGCGCGGACCCGTAGTCGATCGTGACGTCCCGTGCGCAGACGGCGACGGGCGCGTCGCCGGACACGACGGCCCTCGGCCGTACCTCCCGCTCCCCCGCCGCCCCCACCAGCGCGAGCCCCTCGTCGTCGAGCCGAGGCACACTCGCCAACAGCCGTCTGGTGTACGGGTCCTGGGGCGCGGTGAACAACACAGCGGTGGGCGCGGCCTCCACGACTCGCCCGGACCGCAACACGGTCACCTCGTCGGCCATGTGGGCCACGACGCCGAGGTCGTGGCTCACCAGCACGGCGGCGAGGCCGAGTTCGTCGCGGAGCGCTCCGATCAGGTCGAGGACACCGCGCTGGGTGATGACGTCGAGCCCGGTCGTCGGTTCGTCGAGGACGAGGACCTTCGGGCGGGCGGCGATGGCCATGGCGATGGCGACGCGCTGCTGCTGGCCGCCGGAGAGCTCGTGCGGGTAGCGGCGGGCGAGTTCGGCGGGGCGGGGCAGCCGGACCTGTTCGAGGAGATCCACGACGGGAACGTCGCCCCCCACCTCCGCGATCTGCCGTCCGATCCGCATGGAGGGGGTGAGCGCTTGGCCCGCGTTCTGCGCGACCATGGCCACGGTCCCGCCCCGCAGGCGCCTCAACTCCCTTGCGGGCAGGGCGAACACGTCGGCCCCGTCGACCCACACCGAACCGCCCGTGACCCGCGACCCGTGCCGGAGGTGCCCCAGCAGTGTCGCCGCGACGGTCGACTTGCCACTGCCCGACTCGCCGACCAGGGCGTGGGTCTGCCCGGGCAGCACGTCGAGGGAGACTTCACGCACGACGGGCACATCGCGTCCGCCCGAGCGATAGGCCACCGACAACTCGGTGACGGAGACGATCGCGGTCATCAGGACCCCTCCCTTGTCCGGTCGACGCCCCACGCCTTGGACAGGCCGTCGGCCGCGAGGTTGAGCCCCACCACGAATGTGGCGAGGGCGATGATCGGTGCGAGGCTCGCCATCGGCACGACGGTGATGGCGGTGCGGTTCTCGGCGACCATCAGACCCCAGTCCGGGGTGGGCGGATCGGCGCCGAAGCCGAGGAAGGACAGCGAGGAGATCAGCAGTACGACCCAGGAGGCCCGCATGGCAAACTCGACGCAGACGACGTCGGTGATGTTCGGCAGGACCTCGCGTCGGAGGATCGCCCACGTGGACTCGCCCCTGGCCCGCGCCGCGGTGACGTAGTCGTTGGGCACGACCGCCAGCGCGGCGCCGCGCACGACGCGTACGACCTGTGGGACGTACACGACGGCGATCGCGAGGACGATGACCGCGGGGCCCGTGCCCAGCGCGGTGACGATGACCAGCAGCGCCAGGACCGGCGGCACGGAGAGGACGGCGTCGAGGACCCGGCCCAGCACGTCGTCGAACCAGCCGCCGCGCAGGGCCGCGGCGCATCCCACGACCGTGCCGATCAGCAGCGTCACGAGCGTCGCGGCGACGGAGACGCCGATGGCGTACCGGCCGCCGTACAGGACGCGTGCCAGTACGTCACGGCCGTACTGGTCGGTCCCTGCCCAGTGTTCCCCGCTCGGTCCGAGCAGCGCCTGGTCGGCGTTGTTGGCGATGGGGTCGTACGAGGTGAGGACCGGTGCGAGGAGTGCGACCAGGACGTGGACGGCGACGATCGCGAGGCCGATGGTGGCCGCCCGCGAGGAACGCAGCGTTCGCCAGGCCCGGGCCACGGCGGAGGGTGGTGCCACGGGAACGGCGGGTGCCGGCGCCGGGGTGTCGAGGGTGGTCATCGGGTCCTCCCGCGCGTACGGAGCTTGGGGTTGAGGGCCATGGCGCCGAGGTCGGCGGCGAGGTTGCAGACGACGTACACGACCGCGCTGATCAGTGCGATGGCCTGGATGACGGGCAGGTCCCGGTTCTGCACCGAGGCGAGCATCAGCTTGCCGATGCCCGGATAGTTGAAGACGTTCTCGACGACCGCGACCCCACCGGCCAGCCAGGCGACGTTCAGCGCGATGACGTGCAGCGTCGGAAGCAGGGCGCTGGGCAGCGCGTGCTGGGTGACGACCCGCCAGGTCGACAGGCCCTTGAGCCGGGCCGTGGTGACGTACTCGCTCGCCATGACGTCGATGACGGAGGTGCGGGCCATCCGGACGATGTACGCGGCCATGACGACGGCGAGCGCGAGGGCTGGAAGCCATACGGCGGGCATGAGTTGGCCGACGCTCGCCTCGGGGCCGTACAGGACGACCGCGGGGAACCACGGCAGGGCGACCGAGAAGCAGAGCACCAGGACGGTGGCGACGACGAACTCGGGGACGCTCATCCCGATCAGGCTGACCGTGGAGATCAGATGGTCCGGCCAGCGGTCGCGGTACAGGCCGGCGAGGATGCCGAGGACGATCGAGCCGGTGACGGCGAAGAGGACGGTCACCAGGGCGATGAGCGCGGAGTTGCCGAGGTACAGGCCGACTTCGCCGCCGACCGCCTTGCCGGACACGAGGGAGAGGCCGAAGTCGCCGTGCAGGGCCCCGCCGATCCAGTCGATGTACCGCTCCCAGGCGGGCTGGTCGAGTTTCAGTTTCTCGCGGAGGGCGGAGACGGCGTCCGGGGTCGCGTCCTTGCCGAGGACCTGGGTGGCGACGTCTCCGGGCAGGGCCTGTACGGCGAGGAAGACGAGGACGGAGGAGAGGAACAGCGTGCCGATGGCGGCGCCCGCTCTGCGGGCTACGAAGGAGAACATGCTCAGGCCCCCTTCAGACCGATGCCGAGGTAGTCGAACTCGAAGCCGTGCTCGGCGTATCCGCGTACCTTGCGCGAGATGCCGACGAGTCGGTCGGCGAACATCGGGGTCATCGCCCCGCCCTTCTCGACGACGAAGGTCTGCGCCTCGCCGTACAGTTCGCGCCGCCGCTCGTCGTCGGTCTCCTGCCGGGCCCGGTCGAGCAACGCGTCGAACTTCTTGTCGGACCAGGCGGTCTCGTTGTACGAGGAGCCGCTGCGGAAGACCTGGGTGAAGAGCTGGTCGACGGGCCTGCCGGTGTACCAGTAGGTGGCCATGAGCGGCTTCTTCATCCAGATCTGCGTGTAGTACGAGTCCGCCGAGGCCGTCTTCACCCGGATCCGGATCCCGGCCCGCCGGGCCGAGTCCTGGTAGGCGAGTGCCATGGGCGTGAAGACCGGGTCGTACGAGGACGTGTAGAGGTCGACGGTGAGGCCCTCGTGACCTGCCTTCTTCAGCAGGTGCCGGGCCTGTTCCGGGTCGTGCTCCGGGTGCGCGGTGATGTGGGCGGGGTCGCTCGGCGGCACGGGGTTGTCCCAGCCGGCCGTGCCCGCGCCCTGCAGCGCGACCTTCACGACGTGCTCGGGGTCGTATGCGAGCTTCATCGCCTGGCGGACGCGTACGTCGGTGAAGGGCTTCTCGGTCGTCAGCATCGGCAGCACGTACCACTGGGCGTTCTCGACGCGGGCGATCGTGGCGCGGTCGGAGGCGGCGACGACGCGGGCGGTCGCGAAGTCGAGGTTGGTCTGCGAGAGGAGGTCGACCTGCCCGGCCAGCAGGGCGTTGGAGCGGGCGGACATGTCGGCGACGGAGTAGAAGTCGATGGCGTCCAGGACCGGGCGGCCGCCCCAGTGCTCCTCGTACGCGGTGATCCGTCCGGGGCCCGCGGGCGTGAACGACTCCAGTTTGAAGGGGCCGGTGCCGATGCCCGTGCGGCCGATGCCGCGGGCGCTGCCGTCGGGGATGACATAGCAGTTGTAGTGGGTGAGGAGGCTCGGGAACTCCGCGTTGGGGGTCTTGAGCGGCACGACGAGCGTGCGGGCGTCGGGAGTGCGCAGCTTCCCGGGGTCGATGAGCGGAGCGAGGACGGCCGCCTGCGGGGACGCGGTCTCCTTGGCGAGGATGTGGCGCAGGGTGTACGCGGCGTCGGCGGAGGTGAGTTTCCGTCCGTCGTGGAAGGTGACGCCCGTGCGGATGCGGAAGGTCCAGGTGCGCGCCTTGGCGTCCGGTTCCCAGGACTCGGCGAGGTCGGGGACCAGGCCGCCGTTGGCGCCGACGCGGACGAGGCGGTTGTAGAGGGCGCCCAGGTACTCGTACGCGGACAGGGCGCTCGCCGGGTCGAGGGTCTCGGCGTCGGAGGCGGGCGGCCGGGCGATACGGAGGGTGCCGCCGCGGTCGGGGGTACCCCCCTTCGCGTCCGTGGGCAGCGCGGGAGCGGCCGAGGCGCCCGTGCAGCCGGTGAGCAGCCAGGACGCACCGAGCGACGCGGCGCCCGCCGTGGCCGCGGCGAGGACGGAGCGCCGTCCTGGGTGGTGGATGTCGGGCATGGACCGACCGTCCTTCTCGCTATTCGTTCAGCGGAACGATTGAGTGAAGTGCGTGAACGATAACCAGCCGACAGCTCCGCGCCAACCCTCGGAACGCGGAAATTAACCGGGGAAACCGAGCCGTTACGCGGCCTGGGGAAGCCCGGCCGCGCCGGGTGTAGGTGATGAGGGCAAGGGAAGAAAGCGCTTGCCACATCCGCCACTCCCTGGGGAGGGAAGGCCACCATGGCCTCGTGGGAGAAACCGCTCGACCACCGCTATCGCGGCGAGCACCCCGTCCGCACCCTCGTCTACCTGTTCCGCGCCGACCGCTGGCGGATCACCGCCGCGTTCGCCGTGTTCACGGTCAAGCACAGCCCGATCTGGCTGCTGCCCCTGGTCACGGCGTCCATCATCGACACGGTCGTCCAGCACGGACCGGTCGGCCGGCTGTGGCTGAGCGCCGGATTCATCCTCTTCATCCTGCTGATCAACATGCCCCTGCACCTGCTGTACGTACGGCTCCTGTACGGCAGCGTGCGCCGCATGGGCACGGCCCTCAGATCATCCCTGTGCACACGCATGCAGCAGCTCTCCATCGGCTACCACTCACGCGTCAGCGCGGGCGTCCTCCAGGTCAAGGTCGTGCGGGACGTGGAGACGGTCGAGCAGATGGCGCAGCAGACCGCCGAGACCGGGCTCGGTGCGGTCACCGTGCTCACGGGCGGGCTCGTCATCATCGCGATCCGCACTCCCGAGTTCGTACCCGTGTTCCTGCTCGTGGTCCCCGTGGCGGCGCTGCTCGTCGCGCGGCTGCGGACCCGGCTGCGCACGCACAACGAGGACTTCCGCCACGAGGTCGAGCATCTGTCCTCACGGGTGACCGAGATGACCCGGCTGATCCCCGTCACCCGCGCCCACGGTCTGGAGGGCAAGGCCCTGCGGCGCATGGACGGCACGCTGAGGAAGGTGCTCAACTCCGGGCTGCGCCTGGACCTGCTCAACGGACGCTTCGCCTCGCTGGCCTGGGTGTTCCTGAACGTGATCGGGGTGCTCTTCCTGACCGCGGCGGCGCTGGTCTCGTACTACGGCGTCTGGGGCGTCTCCCCCGGTGACGTCGTCATGCTCAGCGCGTTCCTCACCACGCTGACCAACTCCACGACCACCCTGGCGGGCCTGGCTCCGGTCATCACCAAGGGCCTGGAGTCCGTGCGGTCCGTCGGCGAGGTGCTCCAGGCACCCGAGCTGGAGGACAACGAGGGCAAGGCGCGGCTCGACTCGCTGCGCGGTGCCGTGGAGTTCGAGGGCGTGGGCTTCGCGTACGAGGACGCCGGCCGCCCCGCCGTACGGGACTTCGACCTGTCCGTCGCGCCGGGCGAGACCATCGCGCTCGTCGGCGCCTCGGGCGCCGGGAAGTCCACGGTGCTCAGTCTCGTCATCGGGTTCATCCGGCCGACCTCGGGCCGGATGCTGCTGGACGGGGCCGACATGAACACGCTGGACCTGCGGACGTACCGGCGTTTCGTGTCGGTCGTGCCGCAGGAGTCGATCCTGTTCGACGGGACCGTGCGGGAGAACGTGGCGTACGGCATGGACGACGCGGACGCCGACGAGGCGACCGTGCGTGCGGCACTGCGGGACGCCAACGCGCTGGAGTTCGTCGACCGGCTGCCGCGCGGGCTCGACACCGTGGTGGGCGAGCACGGGGCGCGGCTCTCGGGCGGACAGCGGCAGCGGCTGGCCATCGCGCGGGCACTCATCCGCAATCCGCGGGTGCTCATCCTGGACGAGGCGACGTCCGCGCTGGACACGCGGTCGGAGGCGCTCGTGCAGCAGGCACTGGCCCGGCTCATGCGCGGGCGCACCACCTTCGTGGTGGCGCACCGGCTGTCGACGATCCGGGGTGCGGACCGGATCGTGGTGATGGGGGACGGTGCCGTACGGGAAATCGGGTCGCACGAGGAGTTGCTGGAGCGCGGGGGTGTGTACACCGCACTGCACAGCGGCCAGCTCGCCTGAGCCGGTGGGTCACGAGGAGGTGGCCGGCCGCCGTGCCGGTCGCCTCACTCGCCCGCGTAGGCCTTCTCCAGTTCGGCGACGTCGATCTTGCCCATCTTGAGCATCGCCTGCATGGCTCGATCCGCCTTCTGCTGGTCCGGGTCGCTGATCATCTCGACCAGCCGGGCAGGGGTGACCTGCCAGGAGACGCCGAACCTGTCCTTCAGCCAGCCGCAGGGACCCTCCTCGCCGCCGCCCTCTGTCAGCGTCTTCCAGTAATGGTCCACCTCGGCCTGGTCGTCACAGCGGATCTCGAAGGAGATGGCCTCGTTGAACTTGAACTGCGGGCCGCCGTTGAGGGCGTAGAACTTCTGGCCGTTGGCCTCGAACTCGACGGTCAGTACGGTCCCGGGCTCGCCGTGCCCTACCTCGCTGTAGCGGAGGATCGTGCCGATGCGGGAGTTCTTGAAGACCGAGACGTAGAAGTTCGCGGCCTCCTCGGCCTGGCCGTCGAACCAAAGGCACGTGGTGAATCCGTCGGTGGTCATGGGTACCTCCTGAGGCGGGAACGCTGTCACCTGTGTAGACGGATCCTCGTGCGAAAACTCATCGGTGGCCCGGAAAGCCGGTCCGGGTGGGTGACTCCGGGGGCCGGCGCCCGGCCGTCGCGGGCGGCCTCCACACGGGCGGCCCTGGCACGGAAAGGCCGGCACGGCCATGCCGCGGGAGTCGGCGCGGCCGTCGCGACGAGGACAGGCGGTCGGCCCGCTCGGCGAACCCGGCGGCCTCCCCGCCCGACCGCCCGACCGGCCGGTGACCACGGCTTTTATTCACGCGCCCGGATGCCGGTGCCGAACTAGCATGGCCCGCCATGACCTCCCCGCACGACGACACGATCCGGCCTTTCGTCCTCGACATCCCCCAGTCCGACCTCGACGATCTGCACGCGCGCCTCGACCTCACCCGCTGGCCGGACGAATTGCCGGGCGTGGGCTGGGAGTACGGGGTGCCGCGCGACTATCTGAAGGAGCTCGTGCGGTACTGGCGGCACACGTACGACTGGCGGGCGGCCGAGGCACGGCTCAACGAGTGGCCCCAGTTCACGACGACGATCGACGGGACGAACGTCCACTTCGCGCACATCCGCTCACCCGAACCGGACGCGACGCCACTGATCATCACCCACGGCTGGCCGGGCTCGCTCGTCGAGTTCCTCGACGTGGTCGGGCCGCTGACCGATCCGCGCGCCCACGGCGGTGACCCGGCCGACGCCTTCCATGTGGTGGTGCCGAGCATTCCGGGGTTCGGTCTGTCGGGGCCCACGCGGGACACGGGCTGGGAGCTCAGGCGGGTCGGCGCCGCGTTCGCCGAGCTGATGGACCGGCTCGGCTACCGGCACTTCGGCGCGCAGGGCGGCGACTGGGGAGCGGGGATCTCCCGCGAGCTCGGCCGTGCCTTCCCCGACCGGGTGACCGGCGTCCATCTGAACCTCCTGCCGGGCGCCCACGCGAGCGCCGAGCCGACTCCCGAGGAGCTGTCCGCGCTGAGCCCGCGGGAGCGTCAGAACACACTCGCCTCGTGGCGGCGCAACGAGGAGTGGACCCGCGAGCGACTGGGGTACGCCGCCGTCCAGATGACCCGGCCGCAGACACTCTCCTACGCGCTCACCGACTCGCCGGTCGGCCAACTCGCCTGGATCGTCGAGAAGTTCAAGGAGTGGACGGACTCGAACGACAGTCCCGAGGACGCCGTGGACCGGGACCAGCTGCTCACGAACGTGATGCTGTACTGGCTGACCGGGACGGCCGGTTCGTCCGCGCGGATCTACTACGAGCGGGCTCACGCGGACGGTTGGGGCGAACCCGTGCAGCCGTCGACGGCACCCACCGCGCTCGCCGTCTTCCCCCAGGACAACTTCATCCCGCTGCGGCACGTCGCGGACCGCACGGAGAACATCGTGCGGTGGACGGAGTTCGACCGGGGCGGGCACTTCGCGGCGATGGAGGAGCCGGATCTGCTCGTCGGGGACGTCCGGGCGTTCTTCCGTGAGCTGCGGAAGGACCGAAGTGACGGAGGCGAGCGGAGCGTTCGGGTCGGCGGCGCCGCATGACCCGTTCACTGCGTGGCATCTTCGACGAGGATGCCGAACTGTACGACCGGGCGCGACCCTCCTATCCACCCGCCCTGGTCCGGGCGTTGGCCGCACACGTGGGCCTCGACGCGGACAGCCGGGTCCTCGAATTCGGCCCCGGAACCGGCCAGATGACCGTGCCCCTCGCCGGGTTGGGCTGTCACGTCACCGCCGTGGAGCTGGGTCCGTCGATGGCCGCGGTGGCGCGGCGCAACCTGCGGGCCTTCCCTCGGGCGCACGTCGAGGTGGCTGATTTCGAGCAATGGCCGCTGCCCCGGGAGCCGTTCGACCTGATGGTGGCCGCGACGTCGTTCCACTGGCTCGACCCCGCGACGCGACTCACCAAGGTGGCGGACGCGCTTGGCCCGGACGGGACGCTGGCCCTCGTCACCACGCACCACACGGCGGGCGGCAGCCGTGACTTCTTCGTCGAGGTACAGGACTGCTACGAACGCTGGGATCCGGCCACGCCGCCCGGCCTGCGGCAGTCGACCGACGCCGAAACAGCCACGGACACAAGGGAGTTCGAGGTGCTCGGCCGGGTCACGTCGCTCCGGTACCCACAGGAGATCACGTACACCACCCAGGCCTACACCGACCTCCTGCTGACGTACTCGAACCACCGCGCGCTGGAACCGGCCGCCCGCAAGGGCCTGTTGGACGGCATCCGTGAGCTGATCGACACCCGCCACGGAGGCAGCGTCACGAAGCGATACCTGCACGAGCTGATCCTGGTGCGGCGGCGGGGGGACCACTGACCGACGCGTCGTCCGGGTCGTCCGGGTCGGAGAGTCCGCGCTACGCGCGAGCATCCGCCTGTGGAAAATCCCGTACAACCCTTGGGCACCATCCGGTGTCAAACAGTGCGCCGGATAAGGAACGGGCCCTTTCCGGACACCCCCGCGCTGCCCGGCCGTCCTTTTCGTCAGGAGCCGAATTCATGCGCAAGAACCGTTCCGCCGCTCTGGCCGCGGCGTCATTTCTTCTCGTGGCTGGTCTGGGGATCGCCGCCGCCCCGTCCGCGTACGCCGGAACACCGGGCGGGACGCACGCCGACGACCGCAACAGCGACTTCAACGGCGACGGGTACGAGGACGTGCTGGTGGGTGCGCCCGGGGCGACCGTCAGCGGCAAGAAGGGTGCCGGTCTCGTGACCGTGCAGTACGGCTCGTCGAGGGGCATCGGGACGAGCGACGTCGCGCGGTTCAGCCAGTCCACGGCCGGTGTCGCGGGCGCCGCCGAGGCGGGGGACGCGTTCGGCAAGGCGGTCGCGACCGGTGACCTGGACGGTGACGGGTACGACGACGCGATCGTCGGCATCCCCGGCGAGGACATCGGGACCCTCGCCGACGCGGGTGGCGCGGCGATTCTGTGGGGCTCGAAGGCGGGGCTCGCCGGGGCCGCAAGCGACTGGCTGGAGACCGAGGAGCCCACAGCGGGCGAGCGGTTCGGCGTCGGGCTCGCCGCGGCGCACTTCACGGACGAGACGCCGGGCGACCTGCTCGTCGTGCTCGACCACTACGACCTGGAGCTGTTCAGCTACGGCACCGCCGCACCCAGCTCACGGAAGGAACTCCAAGAGCGGTCGTCGACCCCGCTCTCCGCACGGGCCCAGCAGCGCCACATCCTGCCCAAGTCGCTGACCACGGGCGACTACGACGACAACGGATACGCCGACCTGGTCGTCTCGGGCGTGACGGTCGGCGACGAGTCCGGCCACGGCTGGTCCACGTACCTGTCCGGAAACGCCGACGGGCTCAAGTACGAGCGGGATGTACGCGGTGGCACGGAAGCCGCCTCCGGGGACATCAACAACGACGGCTACGACGACCTGGTGACCGGCGAGCCGAACTCCCCCGACGACGGCGGCGAGACGCTCACCGGCGGTCTGGTCGGCGTGCGCTACGGCGGCGAGAACGGGCCCGCGGACGAGGTCCAGTGGTGGACGCAGGACTCCCCCGGCGTCCCCGGTACCGCCGAGCGCGGGGACGGCTGGGGCACGGACCTCTCCGTCGCGGACACGGACGGCGACGGGTTTGCGGACGTGGCGATCGGCGCGGCCGGTGAGGACATCGGCACGGTCGCCGACGCGGGCGCGGTGTGGGTGCTGCGCGGCGCGGCCGCCGGACTGACCGCTACGGGCGCGAAGTCCTGGGACCAGGACTCCGCGGACGTGTCCGGCGTCCCCGAGAAGGGCGACAAGTGGGGCGGCCAGGTCCGTCTCACCGACCCCAACAAGGACGGCCGCTTCGGACTGCTGGCCTCGGCGCCCGGCGAGAACGCCGGTGACGGGTTCGTCTGGGTGATGTCGGCCGGCGCGGGCGGCATCACGGCCGCGGGTTCGTGGACGTACGGCGCCGACACCCTCGGCGCGCCGCACCTGGGCGCGGCCTTCGGCGCGGCGATCGACGAGTAGTCCGCCGGAGCGGACCGGCTCTCAGAGCCCCGGGGAGGTCACGGCCGACTCCGGGGCACTGTTGCCGGAGGCGGACTCCGTCGTGATGTCGGCCGATGCCGAGTCGGGCGCCGAGTCGGAGGTCTCCGCCGACGGGGGCTCGGACGAGGGCGACTCGGTCTCCGGGGACGGCGAAGAGGGTGTTGCCGAGGACGTCTCCGGGCAGGGGCTCGCCGAACCGTTGGGCGGCGCGGTCTCACCGGGAGGCACGGACACGCACGGTGAGGCGGAACTCGGCGACAGCGAACTCTCGGACGGAGAGGGCCGGTCCGTCGGCGGGTCCGTCTTCTGGTCCTTGTCCCCGGTGTCGCCCTTGTGCCGCTTGAACCAGTCGCCGCTGTCGGGGTCGTAGATCACGAAGACGTTGATGACCTGGGTCGCGGGCGCGACGACCACGACGTTCGACGCCCGGTACGACGGCCACGAGTCACCGGTCCGCTTGGGCGTGGACTTCAGCGCGACCGGCGGCAGCAGCGGGTTGCCGCACGCGCACCGCACCCGCGGCACACCGCGGTCGTCGACGAGGACGGCGGTGCCGGCCTGCAGGACCGCCTGGTAGCTGGTGGCCTTGCCGTCGCGGTAGCCGTGGTTGGTGACGCGGGTGTCCATCCGCAGCTGTACGGGGGTGAGCGAGCGCAGATACGCGGGCACGCCGGAGGGCTGGAGGCCCAGGACCGAGGCGAACGCCTGGTTCTTGGCCGGGGCCTGCTTGAGCGCGGAGATCTGCTTCTCGACGTCGCAGCTGGCCACCTTGCGCGTACCGCCGTAGAGGCCGGGCGCCGAACCCTCCACGCCCCGCGTCACGTTGCCGGACTCGGCGGTCTCCGTCGGCGAGGGCGTCACGGGCGGGGCGGAGCTCTCCTCCGCGGTCGACTCGGTGAACGGGTCGGGACCCGACTTGCCCGCGGCCTGGAGGAAGACCTCGCCGCCGCCCGCACCCGAGGTGCCGCCGTCCGAACGGGTGAATACGACGACCAGCGTGACGGCGACGACGATCGTGGCGGCGATGACGGCGACGCGTGGGGCCGACCGCCACCAGGCCCGGTCGGGGCCCTTTCCGTGGCCCTGACCCGGCTCGTCAGGACCGGACGGACCTCCGGGACCGCCTGGACCGCCGCTGGACGGGCCCGACGGGCCTGAGGGACCGGAAGGACCGCCCCCCGATCCGCCGCCCGAAGGACCCGACGGCCCCGAGGGGCCGTGGTCACCCGGAGGTGGCGTGGGACTCGGCTGGGTCGGCCCCGACAAGGGGCCGGAGGGCGGTCCTGTGGGGCGGCCGGACGACGGCGGTTCGACGCTCACGAGCTCTTCTTCCCGGCGTAGGGATCCCGCGGCACTTCTTATGTTTCATGCCGCTTTCTTCCACAACGAGCCCATTGTGTGCTCCGGTCCCGTACCGCTCGCAAGCCGACGCGGTCGGCCCCTCTCGGCGGGCGCGCCGCCGAAGGCCTGCTTAGCGTGGGCAGGGTGAGCCTCCAGACAGCCCCTGACCAGGCAGTGGCCCGCCACGGCTGGATCCACGCCCTGGTGACGGTCCTGGCCGGGCTGATCGCCATGATCGTGGTCGCGGCGCTCGGCCTGTGGGCGGCCGGGGCCGCCGACCTGCCGGACGGCGCGTTTCCCCGGGTCGTCGCGGCCACCGTGGTGGTGGCGGTCGGCGGCTCGATCGAGCTGACGGGGGACGCCGGAGCGATCGCCGAGACCAAGGCGGGGCTGGCGGTCACTCCCCTGTCGGTCACCCTCACCGGAGTCCTGGTCGTCGCCGCCGGATTCCTCCGGCCACTGCGGCACCGGGCTGTCGCCGGTGCCCCCGAACTGGCCGGCTGGGCCGGCCGGATCGCCGTCCTGTGGCTTCTCGCCCTGGCCGCCCTGGCGTTGTCGGCCCGCCAGACCTTCGCGATCTCGCTCGGCGAGGGCACACTCTCCGACATCGGTGACGTCTTCGGGGCGTCCTCGCCCCGGGTCGGCTTCAAGGCGGACGTGCCGGTGACGCTGGCCTTCGGCCTGCTGTGGCTGGCGGGCGTCCTCGTCATCGCGCTGCTCGTCTCGCCCAGGGCCCCGCTCCCTCCCCGGCTGCTGCGCTTCCAGGAGTCGGTACGGCCGGCCGCGTACGCCATGGTCGTGCTGCTGCTCGCCTTCGTGGCCCTGGGCGTGATCATCGCGCTGGTGGTGGCGGTGACACGCGGTCGTGCTCCGGAGACGCTCGCCGTGGTCCTCCTCGGGCTGCCGAACCTCGTCTGGCTGGCTTTCACGATCGGTCTCGGCGCGTCCTGGGAGGGACGCGTCGAGGGGCCCTTCGGGCTGCCCATGCCGCGCGTGCTGGACAGCGTGCTGCGGACGCCCGACCTCTCGACCCTCAACCTGCGCACGCTCGCCGAACAGGACGGCAGGGTGTGGTGGCTCGTGGTCGTCGACGCCGTCCTGCTGCTGGCCGTCGCGTTCCTGATGGCCAAACGCTCACCGGCCCGGACGAGGGCCTGGCAGCATGCCGTGCACATGGCGGTGGCGCTCGCCCTGACGGTGCTCACGGTCTGCCTCATCGGCCGTATCGACGCGCACTACGGCTTGTCGCTGCTCGGTATCGGCGACGTCGGCGGCGGCCTGTCCGGCGAACTCTTCCTACGGCCACAGCTGTGGGGAGCGATCGGCTTCGCCCTGCTCTGGGGGCTGGTCACGGGCTTCGTGGGCGCACTGCTCGCCTCGCGCGTGCGCCACCACGGCAAGGTGGAGAACCCGAAGGCCTGATGTCAGTGGGGCGTACTACGGTACGCACCCATGATCGAACCAGACTTCCTGCGCACCACCCGAACGGGCTACGACTCCATGGCCGCCCTCTATGCCGAGGCCTTCGCCAACGGTCTGGAGGAGCATCCACTGGACCGGGCCATGCTCATGGCGTTCGCCGAGCTCGTGCGGGCGGACGGCGGCGGTCCGGTCGCCGACCTCGGCTGCGGACCAGGCCATGTGACCGCCTTACTCCATTCGTTCGGCCTGGACGCGTCCGGCGTCGACCTGTCGCCGGAGATGATCGCGATCGCCCGGGCGGCCCATCCGGAGCTGCGTTTCGAGGTGGGTTCGATGACCGCCCTGGACCTGGCGGACGGCAGCCTCGGAGGTGCCCTCGCCCGCTACTCGATCATCCACACCCCACCGGAGCAGCTGCCGAGGGTATTCGCCGAGTTCCACCGAGTCCTCGCACCCGGCGGCCGCCTGCTGCTCGCCTTCCAGGCCCACGACGACCCCTCGGAGCTCGCCGAGTCCTTCGACCACAAGGTGGCACTCGCCTACCACTGGTCCCCCGACCGCGTCGCCGCCCTGCTGAGCGAGACGGGCTTCACCGAGACGGCCCGGCTACGACAAGTAGCCCCGCCGGATGCCACACGCGACTTCCCGCAGGCTCACTTGCTGCTCAGCAAGGTCTGACATCGGTGCCCCGTCAGGGGCGCGGGGAACTGCGCGACCGGCTCGCTGCAACCCGCACGAACCCACCGGTCCAAGCAGACCCTCACCCCGCCGAACCTGGAAACACGGGCCGGGCCCACCCCGGCGGCTCGGGCGGCGGCCCCGGACGCCGAGGCCCGTCCACGACATGCATATCCACCTGCGTGGGCGCATGACCGGCGGCCACCACGCCCGTAGCCGCCGCACGCAACGCGGTGACAAAGGAAAGACACGACTCGTACCGGTCGTCGGGACTCTTGGCCAGGGCCTTCGCCATGACCTCGTCGACCGGCGCGGCGAGGTCGGGCCGCTGCGAGGTCAGCGTCGGCGGCTGGTCGTACTGGTGGGCCCACAACAGCGCCATGTCGTCGTCCCGTTGGAAGGGCGGACGGCCCGTCACGGTCTCGTGGACCACGCAGGCGAGGCTGTAGACGTCACAGCGGCCGTCGACAGGACGTCCGGAGATCTGCTCGGGCGCCACATAGTCGAGCGTGCCGACGAACTGGCCGACGGTCGTGAACCCGGTCAGCGACAGCGACTTCTTCGTGAGGCCGAAGTCGGTGAGGTAGACGTGCTCGGGATGGTCGCTGTCCGTGCCCGCCGCGACCAGGATGTTGCCCGGTTTCACGTCCCGGTGGACCAGGCCGTGGTCGTGGGCGGCGTCGAGAGCGGACGCCACCTGGATGGCGATGCGGGTGGCGTCCGCGATCGCCAACGGGCCCTCGCGGTCCAGGAGATGACGCAGGTCGCGACCGGCGACGTACCGCATGGCGATGTAGAGGACGCCGTCGGTCTCGCCCGCCTCGAAGACCGGCACGATGTGCGGGTGGTCGATCGCGGCGGCCACCCGCGACTCGTGCGTGAAGCGTTTGCGGAAGGTGTCGTTGCGGGCCAGTTCCGGGGCGAGCAGTTTCAGGGCGACCGTGCGGTCCAGGCGCAGGTCCTTGGCGCGGTAGACGACGGCCATGCCGCCGCGGCCGACCTCGCGCTCGATCCGGTAGCCGGCGATCTGCTTGCCGATCAGGTCCGAGGGCCGCCCCGAGTGCAGGCTCGTGTCGTGCGGCATCAGCCGTCACCGTCGCCCGTGACGAACCGGGTGGGGGCGTGGCCGCGGTCTTCCCCGGGCTCGGGCGGTTCCGGACCTGTGTCGCCCACGACCCGTGTTGGTTCCGGCCCCGTGTTCCCCACGACCTTCGTCGGTTCCGGCCCGATGCCCGGCACGACCTGAGTGGGCTCGGGGTCACCCGGCACGACCTGAGTGGGCTCGGGATCTCCCGAAGCGGGCGGCTCGGGGCGGGCCGCGGCAGGCGGTTCGGGGCCTGCCTCGTCATGGGGCCCCGGTCCGTCCTCGACCGGCTTCGGTGTCGCGTACGTGCTCAGCCGGTTGCCGTCGCAGTACACCCACCGCTCGTGCTCGGCCTCGTACAGCCACACGGCCTCCCCGTCGACGACGATCCCGACCCGCATGCCCTGCGTACGGCCGTGGAACTCCTCCCCGTCGAGGCGTCCGGCCGCCAGTTCCTCGACCGTCTGCCGGTAGCGGCCGACCGTCTCCTCGACGCGGGCGAGCAGGGGGCGCGGGTCGGCGGTGCGGGCGAGGGGCTGTCCGGCGGCGGGCGGCTCCTGCGGCACGGCGAGCAGCAGGCGGCCGTCGACCCACGCCGACCAGCCGTTGGCGCACAGGACGTGCCCCCAGTCACCGCGCCGCTCGACGAGCCGGACCGGCAGGAGGGCGTCGAACGGCACGGTGGGCCGGGTCGGGTCCGGGGCCTCCCACGCCGGCAGGCCGTCCTGCGGGACCACGTGGGTGGGGCGGAAGTCCTCGGTCGTCGTCATCGCGCCTGCTTCCTGCGGGCTACTTCCGCATGACTTCGGGTTCGTGCCGCCTCAGCAGCCGGGCGACCAGATAGCCGAAGACGGCCGAGAGGACGACGAGCATGCCCATGTTGAGCAGCCACACGCCCACCGAGTGCTTGAACAGCGGGTCGGCGGTCAGGTCGCCCGGGACGAGCCGGGCCAGGCCGATGGTGCCCGCCATGGCGCCGAGCGCCCACCGGGACGGCACCAGCCACGACAGCTGCTCGATGCCGGGGACGCCGTCGAGCTTCAGCAGTGCGCCGCAGAACACGACCTGGACGATGGCGAGGAGCACGAGCAGGGGCATCGTGACCTCCTCCTTCCGCACCATGGCGGAGACGAGGAGGCCGAGCATCATCGCGGTGAAGGAGAGCAGGGCGACGGCGACCGTGATCTCGACGAGGGGCGACATGAGCACGCCCTCGCCGCCCGGCGCGTTCAGGTCGACGCCGAGCAGCGCCACCAGGGTCAGGACGACGGCCTGGAGGACGGTGATCGTGCCGAGGACGACGACCTTGGACATCAGGTACGCCGATCTGGACAGGCCGACGGCCCGTTCTCGCTGGTAGATCACCCGTTCCTTGACCAGTTCGCGCACGGCGTTGGCCGCGCCGGTGAGGACTCCGCCGACGCAGAGGATGAGCAGCGCGTTCATCGCCGTCTCCTGCGTCAGCTTGCTGCCGGCCAGGGCCCGGGCCATGGCGCCCATGACGAACGGCAGGGCGATCATGATGGCGAGGAACGTCCGGTCGGCGCTGAGCGCGGCCGCGTACCGGCGCACGAGCGTGCCCAGCTGGGAGCCCCAGCTCTGCGCCTTGGGCGGTCGGGAAACCGTGCCCGGTGTCGGGTCGGCCTGGCCCATGTGCGGCTGGGCGGTGGAGTTGACGATGTACTGCCGGTGCTGGAGCGATGTCAGGTAGTCGCCGGCCCAGTCCCGTTCGCGGTCCCGCTCGAAGGCCTCGAACGCCTCGGGCCACTGTTCGTAGCCGAAGAAGGCGAGGGTCTCGTCGGGCGGCCCGTAGTAGGCGACCTTGCCGCCGGGCGCGAGCACGAGCAGCCGGTCGCAGACATCGAGGCTGAGGACACTGTGGGTGACCACGATGACGGTCCGCCCGTCGTCGGCGAGGCCGCGCAGCATGTGCATCACGGAGCGGTCCATACCGGGGTCGAGGCCGGAGGTCGGCTCGTCGAGGAAGAGCAGCGAGGGCTTGGTGAGCAGTTCCAGGGCCACACTGACGCGCTTGCGCTGGCCGCCGGAGAGGCTGTGGATGGGCTGCCCGACGCGCTGTTCCAGGCCCAGTTCCCGGACGACCTCGTCGACCCGGGCCCGGCGCTCGTCCTTGGCGGTGTCCTGCGGGAAGCGCAGCTGGGCGGCATAGGTGAGGGCACGTCGTACGGTCAGCTGGGCGTGCAGGATGTCGTCCTGAGGTACGAGGCCGATGCGCTGGCGCAGCTCGGCGTAGTCGCGGTACAGGTCGCGGCCGTCGTACAGGACCGTGCCCCGGTCGGCGGGGCGCTGGCCGGTCAGGGCGTTGAGCAGCGTGGACTTTCCGGCGCCGCTGGGCCCGACGACGGCGAGCAGGCACTTCTCGCCGACGGGGAAGGAGACCCGGTCGAGGAGCGTCTTGCGGCCCTTGTCGACGGTGACCGACAGGTCCTGCACGTCGAGCGACACCTCACCCGTGTCGACGTATTCCTGAAGTTGGTCGCCGACCAGGCAGAACGCCGAGTGGCCGATGCCTACGATGTCGCCCTCGTCGATGCGGGCGCGGGTGACGGGCTGCCCGTTGAGGAACGTTCCGTTGTGGCTGCCCAGGTCGACGATCTCGTACGTCCCGTCCGGCAGCGCGCGCAGCTCCGCGTGGCGCCTGGACACGATCAGGTCGTCGACGACCAGGTCGTTGTCGTCGCCGCGGCCGATGCCGACCATGCGGGCGGGCAGCGGGCGGACCGTCGTGGGCTGCCGGAAGGTGCCGGTCGCGGCGGGCAGGGAGACCGAGGAGGGGCGCTCGGGGGCGGGCGGGGGCCGGTCGGCGAGCACGGCGGACGGGCCGTCGGAGGGGTTGCCGAAGCGGATGACGCTGCCGGGGCCGACGTCCCACTCGTGGACGCGGCGGCCGTCGGCGTACGTGCCGTTCGTGCTGTTCTCGTCCCACAGGGTCCAGTGATCGGCATTGGGCCGCAGGACCGCGTGGTGCCAGGAGACCCGGGCGTCATCGATGACGATGTCGCTCAGCGGGTCACGGCCGACGTGATAGTCGTGGTTCGGGGTCATCACCGTGGACCCCGTCTCGGTTTCGAGGACGAGTTCGGGCGCCGCTGAACGCTCTCCCATGCCTGAATTCTAGCTATTCGTCCAGATGTGCGCCTGCTGCGCCCGTTCGGCGGGGCTGTGCCCGAGCGGTTCCGCCGGGATCGGGGATCAGGCGGCCGGCATGGACAGGAAGGGGAGGGTGCGCTGCATACGCAGGGCGTCGACGGACTCCGCGAGCAGTTCGTACTCGGTGGTGTCGTCACTCGTGGCGATGCGGACCAGATGCCCCGCGGCCAGTTCCTCGGCGGCCAGCTCCTGTTGAAAGATGTCGCCGCACCACGCGCGCAGCACGCCGGGCACGTCGGGGGCCGTGGCCGAGACGGGCATCATCGAGTTCGGCGGGAAGTACGGGGCGTCGGGGTTCGGATCGAGGCGTTCGGCCATCCATGACGCCCGGTCCCGTAACCACCACATGGCCAGCGCCAGAGTGGGCGCCCGGTAGGTGCCGAGCGGTACACCGACCCACATGCCTCCGCACACTCCGTACGCGGTGACATGGCAAAGGAATTCGTCGTGCACGATCGCTCCCCCATTGCATCCGCTTGCTGCCGGTCCGGCCTCTCTTTCCTGCGGCTCGCTGGTGGTGCACGATGGCGCTGTTCTTCGGTCGGTCCGCCGGGTGATCCCCTGGCGATTCCCGAGCCGTTCCGAGGGCTGTGAATAGCCCTAGCATTCAAGTATCGCCACTCCTGACACACTGTCACCATGCCATTCCAGCCAGTCTCCTGGCATATTCACGACAGTGACTGGCCGAAATGACACGGCCGGGGAGATCACGGCCCTCCGAGGCATCACAGGAGAGGTGTCCGCGGGCATTACCCGAGGGGTAATCGACGGGTCCGACGACGCCCGGCATGGTTGCGGTACCGGATCCCGACAACGTCCGATCCGGTCCCTGACCAGTACGTACGAGCACGTACGACCTCGATGGAGGCTGATCTCCCATGTCCGCGAACCAGGACCGCTACGAAACCGCCGTCGCCCGTTACTTCGAGGCCTGGAACGCGGGCGGGGAGGAGGCCCTGGCGAAGGCCGTGACCGCCGCCTGGACCGCGGACGGCACGTACACCGATCCGCTGGCCGACGTCCGCGGGCACGACGGGATCGCGGCCGTGATCGCCGCGGCCCACCAGCAGTTCCCCGGGTTCGAGTTCCGGCTCACCGGTGCCGTGGACGGCCACCACGACCTCGCCCGCTTCAGCTGGGAACTGGTCGCACTCACGGACGGCTCGGCGCCGGTCGCCGGCTTCGACGTGATCACCCTGGGCGACGACGGGCGGATACGGAGCGTGCACGGATTCCTGGACCGGGTGCCCGCCGGGGCGTGACACGGCTGCCGCGATGAGTTTTACCGCGCCCGGCGGTCTCATACAGGAGAGACCACCAGGCAGGAAAGACCACCGGGACAGCGGAGGACATCATGAGTACGGGCATCGAATTGGACCAGCAATTCACCGCGGAACTTCGGAAAAGCCCCGAGAAGGGCGGCTGGACCTATCTCGTCTGGCCGGAGTCCGTCGGATTCTTCGGCACGCGCGGCCTGGTCAAGGTCCGCGGGACGATCGACGGCCATCCCTTCCGGAGTTCGTTCATGGCCCTCGGCGACGGCACCCACAAGCTTCCCGTGAAGGCCGACGTCCGCAAGGCGATCGGAAAGGAGGCCGGGGACACGGTGACCGTGCGCCTGGAGCAACGGGTCACGGACTGACCCCCTCGCTCAGGGCTCGGGGGCCGGACCCGGTACCTACACCTCTGGTACTCAGGCCTTGGCTGCCCGCTGCACGATCTCGTCGATGCGGGTGAGCTCGTCGTCCGAGAAGTCCAGGTTGCCCGTGGCGGCCACGCTGTCCTCCAGCTGCTGCGGGCTGCTGGCGCCGATCAGGGCGGAGGTGACCCGGCCGCCGCGCAGTACCCAGGCCAGCGCCATCTGGGCCAGGGACTGGCCGCGGGTCTTGGCGATGTCGTCCAGGGCGCGCAGGTGGCCGACGAGGTCGTCGGTCACCGTGTCGGCGCTCAGGAAGGGGCTGTCGCTCGCGGCCCGCGAGCCCTCCGGGATGCCGTCGAGGTAGCGGCCGGTGAGCAGGCCCTGCTCCAGCGGCGAGTAGGCGATGGAGCCCACCTTCAGCTCGTCGAGGGTGTCCAGGAGCCCCTGCTCCTCGGGGCGCCGGTCGAGCATCGAGTAGCGCGGCTGGTGGATGAGGAGCGGGGTGCCCAGCTCGCCCAGGATGCGGGCGGCCTCGCGGGTCTGCTCCGGCGAGTAGTTGGAGACACCGACGTACAGCGCCTTGCCCTGCTGCACCGCCGAGTGCAGCGCGCCCATCGTCTCCTCCAGGGGAGTCTCCGGGTCGGGGCGGTGGGAGTAGAAGATGTCGACGTAGTCGAGGCCCATCCGGCCCAGGCTCTGGTCGAGCGAGGACAGCAGGTACTTGCGGGAGCCCCATTCGCCGTACGGGCCCGGCCACATCAGGTATCCGGCCTTGGTGGAGATGACCAGCTCGTCGCGGTACGGGGCGAAGTCCGCCTTGAGCGCCTCACCGAGCGCCGACTCGGCGGCGCCGGGCGGGGGCCCGTAGTTGTTGGCCAGGTCGAAGTGGCTGACGCCCAGGTCGAACGCCCGGCGCAGGATCGCGCGCTGGGTGTCCACGGGCCGGTCGGGGCCGAAGTTGTGCCACAGGCCGAGGGAGAGCGCGGGGAGTTTCAGGCCGCTGCGTCCCGTGCGCCGGTAGGGCATGTCCGCGTAACGGTCGGTGTGTGCGGTGTACAACGCGTCTCCAGAGGGGTCGGTACGGAGTGGACCGGTGTCCACTCTCGCCTGCCCGCTGGACAGCGGTCCAACAGGAGAATCGGATGGGATTCAGCGGATACGCTTCTCAATCATGGAATTGCGCCACCTGCAGCACTTCGTCGCTGTCGCCGAGGACCAGCACTTCACCCGGGCAGCGGAACGCCTGATGGTGTCACAGTCCGGTCTGTCGGCATCGATCCGCGCACTGGAGCGGGAGCTGCGGGCCCCGCTGTTCGTCCGCACGACCCGCCGCGTCACGCTCACCGAGGCCGGCCGGGCCCTGCTGACCGAGGCCGAGCGGATCCTCGCGCAGGTCCGCGCTGCCCAGGACGCCGTGGCCGCCGTACAGGGCGTGCTGCGCGGCACGCTCTCGCTGGGCACCGAGCAGTGCATCGCCGGGGTGCCGGTCGCACAGTTGCTGGCCGCGTTCCGCAGGCAGCATCCGGACGTGGAGATCCGGCTGCGGCAGGCCGGCTCGGGGGCGCTCGCCGAGGACGTCGCCGCCGGCCGCCTGGACCTGGCCTTCGCCGTGACGACCCGCGCCGACACGGAACAGCTCCGCTGTCTGCCCCTGACCGGCGAGCCGATGACCGTGCTCTGCCACCCCTCGCACCGGCTGTCGACCGGAGGGCCCGTCACCCCGGAAGAACTCGGCGGCGAGTCCTTCGTCGACTTCCACCCCGACTGGGGTCCGCGCCGCACGACCGACGCGGCCTTCGCGGCGGCTGGCGTGCACCGCACGGTCGCCCTTGAGGTCAACGACGTGCACAGCCTCCTCGACCTCGTCGAGGAGGGCCTCGGCATCGCCGTCGTACCGCGCCACTTCGCCCACAAGCGACGGGCCCTGCCCGCGCTCCCCCTCAAGGCCGACACCGAGACGCCGTACGAGACCGTGGCGATGCTGCCGCCTCCGGAGGCGACCAGTCCGGCCGCCCGCGCCCTGATGTCGCTGCTCGAAACAGGGGGTCTGGCACCACCCCATGAAGGGCTCCAACACTCCTGACCTGGCCCGGTCCCCCGCCGCAGACTCGTGCACATCGATCACGACAACTGCGGCACGGGAGTGCGGAGATGACTGAGCACAGCCGACGGAACGTACTGCGCGGGGCGGCGGCCATCGCGGCGGCGGGCGGACTCGTGGGGGTGACGGGAGGACTCGCGGCGGGTGCTCCCGCCACCGCGAAGGGGCGCCACTTCCCGTTCCTGGAGGGGGCGTTCGCCCCGGTCACCGAGGAACTGACCGCCTTCGGCCTCCCCGTCACCGGACGGATCCCGCGCGAGCTGAACGGCCGCTACCTCAGGAACGGGCCGAACGTCCTCGGCCTGGAGGACCCGCGGGCGCACCACTGGATGCTGGGCGACGGCATGGTGCACGGCGTCCGGCTGCGGGACGGCCGCGCCGAGTGGTACCGCAACCGCTGGGTCCGCTCCTCCCGCGTCGCCGAGAAGCTCGGCGAGCCCTACCCGGGACCGGTGCCGCCGGACGACTTCCCGTGCAACACCCACGTCATCGGGCACCGCGGACGGGTCCTGGCCCTCCAGGAGAGCGGCCCTCTGCCGTACGAACTCGACTACGAGCTCAACACGGTGGGCACGTACGACTTCCGCGGCACGCTGGAAGGCGCGTTCACGGCGCACACCAAGCTCGACGCGGAGTCGGGCGAGCTGCACGCGATGACGTACTACCCGACCTGGAACCACATCCGGCACCTGGTGGTGAACGCCGCGGGGCGGGTCGTCCGGACCACCAGGATCCCGGTCTCGGACAGCCCGATGATCCACGACTTCGCACTCACCGAGAAGTACGTCGTCATCTTCGACATGCCGGTCACCTTCGACCCGGCGGGCGCAGAGCGGGGCGACCTGGTGCCGTACGTGTGGAACGAGCGGCACCCCTCCCGGGTCGGCATCATGCCGCGCTCCGGCGGGCGGGTCCGCTGGTTCGAGGTGGAACCGACGTACTACTCGCACACCCTCAACGCGTACGACGAGGGGTCGTCCGTGGTCGTCGACTTCACGGCCTATCCGGCGCCCTTCCTCGTCGCGGGGCGTGGCTCCGGCGGGCCCTACGGGGCCGGGACCGTCCGGCTGCACCGCTGGACCATCGACCGCGACCGTGGCCGCGTACGCACCAAGGTCCTGGACGACAGGCCGCAGGAGTTCCCGCGCGTCAACGAGGCGTTGGTCGCGCGCAGGCACCGGTACGGCTACACGACGGCCGCCGCCGAGATGTCGCTGGCGTATGTGACGGCCGACGGGAACCCGCCCGACCGGGCCTTCAGCAGCGAGCTGGTCAAGCAGGACCTGCTGCGCGGCACCTCGCAGGTGCACCGGCTGCCCCGGAACGCGGCGGTGGGCGAGGCGGTGTTCGTGGCCTCGGACCCGACGGACGCGAGGGCGGCCGAGGACGACGGCTACACGCTGGCGTACGTCCACAACCCCGACCGGGGCGCCGCCGATCTGCTGATCCTGTCCGCCCAGGACTTCACGGGTGAGCCGGTGGCCCGGGTCCATCTGCCGGGGCGGGTGCCGCTGGGCTTCCACGGGAGCTGGGTGCCCGACGCGTGAGAGCACGTGAGAGGCCGGCCGCGGCCGCTGAGCGGTCCGGCCGGCCTCGGTGCGCTCAGAGCTCGTAGCCCGGCAGGACGACGTCCCGGATGAGGGTGGCCCGCTCGTCGAACGGGATGAACGCGCTCTTCAGGGCGTTGACCGTGACCGTGCGCAAGTCGTCGAGGGTCCAGCCCGCCTCGTCGACGAGCAGGGACATCTCGCGGGTCATGGTCGTGCCGGAGACCAGCCGGTTGTCGGTGTTGAGGGTGACGCGGAAGCCCAGGTCGCGCAGGTGCGTGATCGGGTGGTCGGCGATGGAAGTGGCCGCGCCCGTCTGGAGGTTGGAGGTGGGGCACATCTCCAGGGCGACGCGGCGGTCGCGCACCCAGCTCGCGACACGGCCGAGCTTGCCGTCCACGATGTCCTCGGTGATGCGGACGCCGTGGCCGATGCGCTGGGCGCCGCAGACCTGGAGGGCCTGGTGGATGCTGGGCAGGCCGTGGGCCTCGCCGGCGTGGATGGTGAACGGGACGTTCTCGACGCGCAGGTGCTCGAAGGCGGCGAGGTGGTCGGCGGGCGGGAAGCCGTCCTCGGCGCCCGCGATGTCGAAGCCGACGACGCCTGCGTCCCGGAAGGCCACGGCCAGGTCGGCGGCCTCGCGGACGCGGTCGAACATGCGCATCCCGCACAGCAGCGTGCCGACGCGGACCGGCGTGCCCTGGGCCGCCGCCTTGGCCATACCGGCGGCCAGGCCCTCCTGCACGGTCTCGACGACCTCGGAGAGGGCCAGCCCGCCGTTGACCAGCAGCTCGGGGGCGTAGCGCACCTCGCCGTAGACGACACCGTCCTCGGCCAGGTCCAGCACGTACTCCTCGGCGGTCCGCAGCAGGCCCTCGCGGGTCTGCATCACGGCGAGGGTGTGCTCGAAGGTGGCTATGTAGCGGACCAGGTCGCCGGAGTTGGCCGCCTCGTAGTACCAGGCGGCCAGCTCGTCCGGGTCGGTGGTGGGGAGCGTGTGGCCGACCGCGTCGGCGAGTTCGACGAGCGTGGTGGGGCGCAGGCCGCCGTCGAGGTGGTCGTGCAGGACGGCCTTGGGGAGCCTGCGGATGGTGTCGATACGGGACGCGGTCATGCGGTGTTTCCTCGGCAGGTTGTCGATGGGTGGGGAGTGATGGTCACTGGGCGGTTTCGTCGGGTGCGGCGGGTCGCGGGTCGGATGCGGCGGGCTGCAGCAGGTCCCACCGGTTTCCGTACAGGTCCTGGAAGACGACGACCGAGCCGTACGTCTCGTGTCGCGGCTCCTCCAGGAAGGTCACGCCCGCCGCGGTCATCCGTGCGTGGTCGCGGGCGAAGTCGTCGGTGTGCAGGAAGAAGCCGACGCGGCCGCCTGTCTGGTCGCCGACCCGGGCGCGCTGTGCCTCGTCCTTGGCCCGGGCGAGCAGGAGCCCGGTGCCGTGTGCGCCGGTGTCCGGCTCCACGACGACCCAGCGGGATCCGTCGGGTCGCGGGGTGTCCTCGGCGAGCCGGAATCCGAGGACCTCGGTGTAGAAGCGGATCGCCTCGTCGTAGTCGTCGACGACGAGGGTGACCAGGGCGACGCGTTTCATCGGAGCCTCTCGGGGAGCGAAGGGACAGGACACGAGGAGGGTTATACGTAACACGCGAGGATACGGCATCGGCGGGAGTGGTCGTGCGGGCCGGCTTCGGACGGTGACCTGCGATGCCCGCCCGGGCAGGGGGCCGCGTGCCACCGCCGTACCCGCCTCCTGCATGCTGGAGTCAAGATCAAGCGACAGGAGTGACACACCATGTCCGAGACGCCCAGGTCGACCGGGGCCCCCGCCCACCAGAACGTCACCTTCCCGAGCGGCGGCACCACCGCGCACGGTTATCTGGCTCTGCCGCCCTCCGGACAGGGGCCCGGCGTCATCGTGATCCAGGAGTGGTGGGGCCTCACCGACCACATCGCGGACGTCACCGAGCGCCTGGCGAAGGAGGGTTTCGTGGCGCTGGCTCCCGACCTGTACGGCGGCAATGTCGCCCATGACAGCGCCGAGGCGTTCCGCATGATGCAGGACCTGCCCGTGGCGCGCGGCGTCGAGCTGCTCTCCGGCGCCGTCGACCATCTGCTGGCGATGCCCGAGGTCACCTCCGAGACCGTCGGCTCGGTCGGCTTCTGCATGGGCGGTGGTTTCGTCCTCTACCAGGCCGCCACCGACCCGCGTGTCCACGCCGCCGTCCCTTTCTACGGTGTCATCCAGGGCGAGACCCCCGACTTCTCCGGCCTCAAGGCGCAGATCCTCGGCCACTACGGCGAACGCGACTCGGCCATTCCCGTCGACTCCCTCGCCCCGCTCCGCGACACGATCCGCGAGCAGTCGGGCATCACTCCGGACTTCCGCGTCTACCCCGCCGACCACGCCTTCTTCAACGACGGCCGCCCCGAGGTCCACGAGCCCGAGTCGTCGGCCCTGGCCTGGCGGAGCACGGTGGACTTCCTGCACGCGCAACTGGGCTGACCGGAGCGGCGGTACGACGGTGCCGTGACGCGGGTCGCGGACGGACCCGCGTCACTCACGGGTGGATCGCTGCTCAGGCGGACGCGACGATCCGTACACGGTGGCTCTCGTTGTCGGAGAGGAACGCGGCCAACTCCCGCCCCTGCTCGGCCACGTCGGTGCGGTCGGCCCGGGAGAGGCGGCGCAGCGGGGTGACCAGCACGGTGTCCGCCTCCACGGTCCAGGTCGCGGCGACCCGGCCGTCGACCAGGACCACGCGAGCGCCGGCGACCGACAGCCCGCGATGGGCGTCGTCGATGATCCGGCCGCGGTCGTGGTAACCGAGGATCGCGTTGTCGAACGCCGGCAGGAACCGCGCCGGGGCGGGTGTGTCGGGGTCGGGTCGCGGTGCGTCGGGAAGGTCCAGCAGTTCCCGGCCTCGCTCGTCGCGGAAGGTCACCAGTTCCTCCCGTACGGCGGTGATCGCCGCCGGCAGGCCGGCGAGGCCGCTCCAGGCGCGCAGGTCGGCAGAGGCGGCGGGGCCGAACGCGGCCAGATACCGCCGCACCAGCGCCTGGCCCACGGGATCGGAGCCGTCCGGGGCCGACGGGTCGATCTCACGACCGAGCCAGGAGGCGAGTGGGAGATTGCGCACTCCCGCCCGTGTGCGCCACAGTCCGCGCGGTGGCAGTTGCACCATCGGGATGAGGGCGGCGACCAGTAGTTCGCCCAGTGGCCGCGGCCCCGGCTTCGGCCAGCGGTCGGCGAGTGCCCGCGCCAGTTCGCTCATCGAGCGGGGCTCGCCGTCGGCCATGACGGCCCGGCCCGCCGCCGCGAGTTCGTCGAGATCCACTCCGGCGAGTTCGCTCCGGTAGACCCCGAGTACCCGTTGGCGCAGCATGGCGTCGTGGCGGGCCCGCCAGGCCAGGACGTCGTCGGCGGTGACGAGGTGGACGGTGCGGCGCATGAGGTGGGTGCGCACCACACTCCGCGCGGTCAGGAGGTCCGAGAGCACCGCCGGGTCGAACGCGCGCAGCCGTGACCAGAGCCCGACGAACGGTTCCTGCGGTTCCTGCGCTTGCAGACCGCCGAGGTGCGCGACGGCGTCGAGCACCGGCATGTCGGCGCGGTCGAGCAGCAACTGCCGTGCCAGCGTTGCCCGGTTGAGTGCCCGGGTGTCGAGAACGGTCATCCGGTCGCCCCCGCGGTCTGTCCGAACCTCATGGTGAGCATTTTCCCTTCGAGTGTGTGCAGGATTCCGAGGTCGGGACCGGGTCGGGGCGGGGCCCGACCCGGTCGGGATCCATCGGTGTCAGGTCGACTTCTTCCCGTCGAGCGTCTCGCGCAGGATGTCCGCGTGCCCGGCGTGCTGGGCGGTCTCGGCGATGACGTGCGCCAGCACCCGGCGCACACTGCGCACGGCTCCCGGCTCGTGCCAGGGCGCCTCCGGCAGCGGATGTGCCGCCGAGAGGTCGGGCACGGAGGCGATGATCTTCTCGCTGTGGGCGGCGACCTGCTCGTAGCGCTCTACGATTCCGGCCAGCGTCTCGCCGGGCAGCATCAGGAAGTCGTTCTGGTGGTCGATCATCCACTGTGGGAACTCGCGTGCGGTGCCGGCCGCGAAGTCGGCCCAGGTGACGCCGTCGGGCAGGTCGTAGCTCATCGCCGACGGGCCGTCGACCACGAAGCGCATCCATCCCTCCTCGATGGAAGCGACGTGCTTGATCAGCCCGCCCAGGCACAGCGCGCTGACGGTCGGGCGCTCACCGGCCTGCTCGTCGCTGAGCCCGCGCACGGTGTTGGTCAGGGCTTCCCGCGCGGTCGCGAGCGCGGCGATCAGGTCGGCCCGCTCGGCGTCGGGGGTGGAAGGGGGCGTGGTCATGGCGGTCACAGTGATCGGTCCTTCTGCCTCGTTCTCGTCTTTCGGTACGAGAACGACGGTCGCAGCAGAAGCGGACAGGGAGTGTCCTCTTCTCGGGGCAGTATGGGTGTCATGCCGAAGACATCAGCCCGACTGCTGTCACTGCTCTCGCTGCTCCAGGCGCGCCGGGACTGGCCGGGGGCGCTGCTGGCGGAGCGGCTGGACATCAGTCCGCGTACCGTGCGGCGCGATGTCGACCGTCTGCGCGAGCTGGGCTATCCCATCGTGGCCTTCAAGGGGCCCGAGGGTGGGTACCGTCTCGACGCCGGATCCGACCTGCCGCCGCTGCTGTTCGACGACGAGCAGGCCGTCGCGCTCGCCGTCGCACTCCGGATCGCCACGACCACCGGCGCCGGCATCGAGGAGGCCGCGGCGCGTGCGCTGACCACCGTCCGGCAGGTCATGCCCGCACGGCTGCGCCACCGGATCGACATGCTCCAGGTCACCGCCGTCGGACGGTCCGCGACCGGCCCGGAGTCGCAGGTCAGCAGTGGCGTACTCATGGCACTCGGCGCCGCCGTCCACGCGCGCGAGGTGCTGCGCTTCGACTACGCCTCCCCACCGGGAGCCGGCGACGACGATCCCGCCATGACCGCACCGCGCCGGGTGCAGCCCCACCACCTCGTCACCTGGGGCGGGCGCTGGTACCTCGTCGCCTGGGACCTCGACCGCGAGGACTGGCGCACCTTCCGCGCCGACCGGATCACCCCGCGCGTCCCGACAGGGCCCCGGTTCACACCGCGCGAGCTGCCCGGCGGGGATGTGGCCGCCTTCGTGGCCGGCCGGTTCCGCGGCTCCGACGGCTCGGTCGACTGGCCCTGCCGCGGCGAGGTGATCCTCCGTCTCCCCGCCGCCGAGGTGTCCCGCTACTCCCGGGACGGAGTCGTCGAGGAGCTCGGCCCCGACCGCTGCCGACTGGTCCTGGGCTCGTGGTCGTGGCCCGGTCTGGCCGCGGACATCGGCAGGTTCGACGCCGACATCGAGGTCGTCGGCCCGGCTGAGCTGAAGGACGCCTTCGCGCACCTGGCCCGCCGCTACGCGAACGCGGCGACGGGCCCACTCGGCGAGAAGCGTCAGTACGTGTAGCCGTTCAGCGTCGACACCGCGGCCGCCGGGTTCCCGAGGTCGTACCGGTCCACGGCGAGGAAGTTGGGCTTCTTGCGGGCGGCGGGCTGGCAGAAGCGCTGGGCCCTGTCGGTGAGTTTGGTGTTGTCGGTGGTGGCCGTGGAGGCGATCGCGGCGTCACGGAAGTGGTTCATGACGAAGAGCGGCCGGAACGGCGGCGCCGTGGCGGTGAGGGGAACGTTCGTGTTGGCGTCGTACCAGCGGCTGTAGCAGGACCAGTTGGAGCTGCCGAGACCCGAGCCCATCGACCAGTAGTTCTCCACGGTCCACTCACGCTGGTACATCACTCCGAAGCTGTCGCGGGTGAGGCCGGCGGACTGGTCGGCGGAGCGGCTGTGGTCGGTGAAGATGAGGAGGCGGTCGTTGGCCGCGATGAGTTCCGACATCTTCGGCCAGCCGTTGGTGCGGACACCGGTCTGGTCGGGGCGGTACAACACGTCGGACAGGCCGTTCACGCGGGCCAGTTCGCTGCGCAGGACGCCCGGGTCGACGTAGTCCTCCAGGAAGACGGTGACGAACTCGTTCGGGTTCGCCTTCAGGTAGTCGACCATGCGCTGGATGTCCACCCACAGCGCGACGGGCCGACTGACGAGGGTGCAGCTGTTGTGGCAGAGGATCGCGCCGTCTGAGGTCTGGTGGATGTCCAGCATGAACCCGCGTACGCCGTCGGTGAGTTGTTGGTTGATTCCCCGGCTCTGGTTCGGGACGAGGTTGATGAAGGGTGGCGCGAATCCGCCGTCGACGCCGTTCGCGTAGGCGTTGTGGGACGTGAGGAACGTGACCTGGTCCAGGGTGCGTTGGTCCGGGGACGGCATCGGGGAAGTCGGGGACGTCGTGGGAGTGAGGTACCAGGAGGCCTGGTTCCCCGCGGCGCCCAGGGCCAGTTGGGCGGGGTAGTTGGAGCCGGACGGCTTCGCGGCGACCGTCAGGTACTGGTCGGCGCCCGGGACTTTGAGCCGGTACTGGTCGGTTCCCGTCGCCGTGATCTCCCACGGGGCGTCGCCGCTCGTACAGGCCACGGTTCTCGCCTGACCGCCGGAGCGGCCGAGGCAGCTGCCCGCCGTGTCGGTGCTCTCCAGCACGTACGACGCGCCGCTCGACCGGAGCGTCCACTGCTGCCGGTCCTCGTTGCCCTTGGGGTTGCGCTGGACGACCGCTCCCCCGCTGTCGGCGGCGTTCAGGCCGGTGACCGCGCTCTGCACGTAGAACACTCCTCCCGTCGGGACCGCCGCCGAGTGGGCGGGGGCGGTCAGGACGGAGGTGAGTGCCGCTCCGGCGGCGGTGAGGGCGAGCAGGGGGCGATGCATCCGCATGTCGGTCGGGGTCCCTTTCAGCAGCGCGACGGCGCCGGAAGCGGCAGCCGGGAAATGGGGGGTCTGCGCGGGACACTCAATCGGCTTGGTATGTACCGGTCAATAGCCTGGACCGGCCGGACAGGGCGGCGACATCGAGCCGCCGCCCCACGGCCGCCCGGGGTACCCGGGCGGTACCTCAGCAGTACAGGTTGTTGCCCGGCGTCGTGCCGAGGATCTGGGTGAACCGCTGGTAGTTGTTCACCCGGCTCTGCACCTGGGCGGGGTTCTTGCCGTCGCACTCAAGGGAGCCGTTGATGCTGCGGATGGTCTGGCCGAAGCCCGCACCGTTGACCATGGCGTTGTGGCCGGTCATGGTGCCGGGGCCGTTCTGGGTGTTCCAGTACCAGAGGCCGGTCTTCCAGGCCACGGCGGCGTCGTTCTGCACGAGCCAGGGGTTGCCCAGGAGGTCGATGCCCAGCGCGTCACCGGCGGCCTTGTAGTTGAAGTTCCAGCTGAGCTGGATCGGTCCGCGGCCGTAGTACGCGGCCTGGCCGGCCGGGCAGCCGTACGGCTGGCCCCAGTCGCAGTAGTGGGGGTAGTTCGCGGTGTTCTGCTCGACGATGTGGACGAGACCGCCGGTCTCGTGGCTGACGTTGGCGAGGAAAGCCGCGGCCTCCTGCTTCTTCACCGTGTCACTGCCGGTGTTCGCGAACGCCGGATAGGCGCTCATCGCAGCCTTCAGCCCGCTGTACGTGTAGAAGGAGTTCCGGCTCGGGAACATCTGGTTGAACTGCGCCTCGCTCACGACGAAGCCGGAGGGGTTGGTGCCTCCGTCACAGGCGTACGGCTCCCAGTACCAGGTGCTGATGGTGGGGTCGTAGCCCGGGTTGTCGTGCTCGGCTATGTAGGCCTTGCCGTCGGTGTAGCGGACGATGTTGCCGGTGACGTAGGACTTGCCGGCCACCCAGCTCGGGTAGCTCGAACAGGCCGCCGCGGACGCGCTCGACGCCGGCAGGAGCACCGGCGCGGCGCTTGCGAGCATGAGCGCGGCAACGAACGCGGAGATACGACGCCTCGACACAGGACCAACTCCTTGGCGGAGCACGGCCGCGCCCGTACGCGGGCAGAGCGAAGCGGAACCTTGTGCGCGCAGGCCGGTGTGACCGGCCACGGCGTACGGGGCGGCCGTGGTGGGGGGTGTGGAGGCACACTCAACTCCCTTGGTCTGGACCAGTCAAAGGTGTAGACCAGTCAACCCGCCCCGCGGCCGCTCCGGTTCAGCTCAGCGGCTTCTCCAGCACCGCCTTGCGGTGGCTGAACGTCTCGATGGAGTAGCGGCCGTGGTAGTTGCCCATGCCGCTCTCGCCGACGCCGCCGAACGGCAGGTCGGAGACGGTGAGATGGGCGAGCGGCAGGCCGAAGCCGAGTCCGCCGGAGGACGTTTCGGCGGCGAGTCGCTCGCGGGTGACGTCGGACTCGGTGAAGACGTACAGAGCCAGGGGCTTGTCACGGTCGTTGATGAACTCGACGGCCTCGTCCAGCCCTGCCACGGTCACGATCGGCAGGACCGGGCCGAAGATCTCCTCGCCCATGACCGGCGAGCTCGGGTCGACGTCGGCCAGAACGGTCGGCGCGATGTACTTGGTGGCGCGGTCGCTGTCACCGCCGACCACGACACGGCCGGAGTCGAGCAGTCCACTGAGGCGGTCGAAGTGCCGCTCGTTGACGATTCGGCCGTACTCGGTGGAGGCGGCGGCGTCGGTTCCGTACAGGCCCTCGACGGCCTTGGCCAGAGCCGGTTCCAGGGCTCGGGCCGTCTCCGGGTCGGTGAGTACGTAGTCGGGCGCGACGCAGGTCTGCCCGGCGTTGAGGAACTTGCCGCGGGCCAGGCGGTCGGCGACGATGGACAGGTCTGCGTCCCGGTCGACGAACGCCGGGGACTTGCCGCCGAGTTCGAGGGTGACCGGGGTGAGGTGCTGGGCGGCGGCGGTCATGACGATGCGGCCGACGGTGCCGTTGCCGGTGTAGAAGATGTGGTCGAAGCGCTCCGCCAGCAGGGCCGTGGTCTCGGGGATGCCACCCTCGACGACGGCGACCGCGGCGGGGTCCAGGTACTCCGGCAGGAACCGGGCGATGAAGGCCGAGGTGGCCGGAGCCAGCTCACTGGGCTTTACGACGACCGCGTTGCCGGCGGCGAGCGCACCGAGCATCGGCGCGAGCAGGAGTTGCGCCGGGTAGTTCCAGGGGGCGATGACCAGGACGACACCGAGCGGGTCGTACCGCGTCCAGGCGGTGGCGTCCTCGCCGAGGTGGGCGGGGACGGGGGCGGACTCGGGGCACAGCCACTCGTCGAGGTGCTCCAGCGTGTGGTCGATCTCCCGCACCACGAAGTTGATCTCGGTGCGGAACGCCTCGGTGGAGCTCTTGCCCAGGTCGGCGTGGAGGGCCGCGGCCAGGTCCTCGCCGTGCACGGTGAGCAGCTCGCGCAGGCGCCGCAGCTGGGTGGTGCGCCATACGACGGGCTTGGTGCGGCCGGAGCGGAAGGTGGCGCGCAGCCGGGCCACGACGTCGGCGGGCTGCTCGGGGGTGGGCTGGTTCACGGTGCCTCGCTGGTCGGAGCGGGCCGGTGGCCCGCGTGCGGTGGGGTCGAGCGGCAAGCTCGATGTATATGCCAACCATTTATACGGCATCATGATTCCGCACCACGCGAAGCAAGTGGCCATGAGCGTCACAGATCACACCGAGGGCGCAACGGCCACGCACGACGAGAACGTCGGCCGGCCGACGGAACCCTTTTCCGCCTACACCGAGGACTCGGCCGTCGCTCCGTCGAGCGTGTCCGCGAGCCGGTTCAGCAGCCCCCGCAGCAGTTCGTCGTCGCCGTCGCTCAGGACGGGCCACTGGGCGCGGACCTCGCGGTCGACGCGCCGCCAGTGGTCCTCGCCGCGCGGGGTGAGGTGGGCGAGGATGCGACGCCGGTCCAGGGGGTCGACGCGTCGGTAGACGAGGTTCTGGTCGACGAGCTGGTCGACCAGTTTGGTGAGGGTCGGGGGCGGCAGGAAGGCCGCTTCGGCGACCGCCGCCATCGGGTGGCCCTCACCGTCGGCGAGCAGGGAGAGCACACGCCAGGCGTCGAGCGAGCAGCCGTGTTCGTCCAGGGCGGCCTGGAGCCGGCGCGCCGCCAGTCGTTCGGCCCGCGTCAAGAGGTGCATGAGGTCCTGAGACCGACGCGGAGGTGGGGTCGGCATCCTTCTCCTCGCTCCCGGGGGTCAGCACATCGTACAAGTCCCGCTTCCCACAAGGATCTCCCACATCTGCCGCCGCACGCGCGCACCGCATGTCGGGGCCCGGCCGCCGCACACCGGTCGGGCGCAGATCTCCGGCGCCGCGGGCGCGGACCGTACCCCGAGACGGATTGGAGTTCACCGGGCGTTCCCGGAATCATGCCTCCATGGTCCGGCTCGACCCGCCTCCGCTCGACTGGTTCACGGCCGACGACTCGGTCGTCAGCGTGGCGCTGGTCTTTCCCATGCAGGGAGCCGCGGGGATCTTCGGGCCCACGTGCGAGTTGTGCGCGCGGCTCGCCGCGGAGGAGGTCAACCGCTCGGGCGGGGTGCTCGGCAAGGAGCTGCGGCTGCTGCCGGTCGACGGCGGGGCCGAGCCGCACCGCATCGCCGAGAACGTCGAGGCGCTGGTCGAGCTCGGCATCGTGCAGGGCGTCACGGGGTGGCACATCTCCTCCGTACGCCAGAAGCTGGCACCGCGGATCGCCCACCGCGTGCCGTACGTGTATACGGCGCTGTACGAGGGCGGCGAGGACACGGCCGGGGTGTTCCTGACGAGCGAGACCCCGAACGACCAACTGCGGCCCGCCATGCGGCTGTTGGCCCGTGAGCACCGGGTGCGCCGGTGGTTCGTCGTGGGCAACGACTATGTGTGGCCCCTCCGTACGGCCCGGGCGGCACACCGCTACGCGCGCGAGTCGGGCGGCGGTATCTGCGCGGAGGCGTATCTGCCGCTGGGCACGCACGACTTCGACGGGGTGCTGCGGCGGATCGAGCGGTCGGAGGCGGACGCCGTGCTGATGCTGCTCGTGGGCAGCGACGCGGTCAGGTTCAACCGGGCGTTCGCCGCGTCCGGCCTCGACGAGCGGTGTCTTCGGCTCAGCACCCTGATGGACGAGAACATGCTGATGGCGAGCGGCCCCACGGCCACCGCCGGCCTCTACAGCACGGCCGGGTTCTTCGCCTCCCTCGCCAATCAGGACACCCTCGACTTCCACGGACAGTACGCCGGACGGTACGGAGTCGAGGCACCGGTCCTCGGCAGCCTCGGCGAATCGTGTTACGAGGGAGTCCTGCTGCTCGCCGCGCTCATCGACCGGGCCAGGACCCTCGATGTCACCGCGATCGGCGCGGCGGCGGACACCGTCTCGTACGAGGGGCCGCGCGGGCTGCTCCATCTGCGCGGCAGCCACGTGCGCCAGCGCATCTACCTGGCACGGGCGGACGGCGTGGACTTCGACGTCGTGGCCCAGCTGGATCTTCACGAAACCAGGCCTTGACATGTCCGCGCTTTCGCGAAGATACTTCCCGCAGGAAGTAATTAGAATGCCTCGGGCGAACTGTGAATTCATGCGAAGAATTCCGCCCCGGGCATTTTTTGTTTCCCGATGAGAGCCGGAAGATACCGCCGGGAAAGTACCGCGAAACACCGTGGAAACAGGGTGACTTGAGGCTGTGGACCGCACTTCAGGAGGAGGTCGTCCTCCCAGCCCGAGGGGGTTCTTTTGTCCAGCGGTTCCAGCGGTTCCAGCGGTTCCAGTCGTTTCAAGAGTTTCAAGGGGTCCGGTCCTTCCCGACGCCGGGTGATGGCGGGCGCCGCCGCGCTCACCGCCGTCGTCGTGCTCTCCGCGTGCGGCGCCAAGACCGACGCCGCGGGCGGCTCGTCCGACGCGGCCGCCAAGGCCGACACGAGCGGCGACACGGTCAAGGTGGGCCTGCTCAACTCGCTCTCCGGCACCATGGCGATCAGCGAGGTGACCGTACGCGACTCGCTGAAGCTGGCGATCGACGAGATCAACGCCTCGGGCGGAGTGCTCGGCAAGAAGGTCAGGCCGATCAGCGAGGACGGCGCCTCCGACTGGCCGACGTTCGCGGAGAAGGCGAACAAGCTCATCAAGGAGGACCGGGTCGCGGCCACCTTCGGCTGCTGGACCTCCGCGAGCCGCAAGGCCGTGAAGCCCGTCTTCGAGAAGAACAAGTCACTGCTGTTCTATCCCGTGCAGTACGAGGGACTTGAGGAGTCCCCGTACATCTTCTACACGGGTGCCACCACCAACCAGCAGATCGTCCCGGCGCTCGACTACCTCAAGAGCCAGGGCGAGAAGAGCATTTACCTCGTCGGCAGCGACTACGTCTTCCCGCGCACCGCCAACAAGATCATCAAGGCGTACGCGAAGGCCAATGGCATGAAGGTGCTCGGCGAGGACTACGCGCCGCTGGGTTCCACCGAGTTCAGCACCATCGCCAACAAGGTGAAGGCGTCGAAGGCCGACGCGGTCTTCAACACCCTCAACGGCGACTCGAACGTGGCCTTCTTCAAGGAGTACAAGTCGGCCGATCTGACCGCCAAGAGCATGCCGGTGGTCTCGGTGTCGATCGCCGAGGAAGAGGTCAAGTCGATCGGATCGCAGTACCTGGCGGGCCAGTTGACGGCCTGGAACTACTACCAGACGACCGCGGGCGAGGCGAACACCAAGTTCGTGAAGGCGTACAAGGCCAAGTACGGCCAGGACAAGCCGACCAGTGACCCGATGGAGGCCGCGTACACCTCGGTCTACCTGTGGAAGGCGATGGTCGAGAAGGCCAAGTCCTTCGACCCGGAGAAGGTGAAGGCGGCCTCGGACGGTATCACCTTCGACGCTCCCGAGGGCGAGGTCACCGTGGACGGCGCGAGCCAGCACATCTACAAGACCGCCCGGATCGGGAAGATCGGCACCGACGGGCTGATCGAGCAGGTGTGGGACTCCGGCAAGGCGATCAAGCCGGACCCGTATCTGAAGGGCTACCCCTGGGCCTCCGGCCTCTCCTGACCGACCGTCACGTGCGGGCCGGCCTTCCGAAGAGAGGGCCGGCCCCGCGTCCCGCCTCCCCGGAGCCGCCGTATGACCGTGATCCTCGGTCAGACCTTCACCGGCATCAGCATCGGTGCCGTCCTGCTGCTCATCGCGCTCGGTCTCTCGCTCACCTTCGGCCAGATGAACGTCATCAACATGGCCCACGGCGAGTTCATCATGGCCGGCGCCTACACCACGTACGTACTCCAGAAGTCCATCTCCAGTGCCGGCCTCTCGCTGCTCGTCGCGCTGCCTGTCGCCTTCCTGGTCGCCGGCGCACTCGGCGCGCTCCTCGAGTGGGTGCTCATCCGCCGTCTGTATCTGCGGCCGCTCGACACCCTGCTCGTCACCTGGGGTGTCTCGCTGATGCTCCAGCAGGCGGCCCGGGACATCTTCGGCGCGCCGAACGTGCAGACCCGCGCACCCGATCTCCTCACCGGGAACATCACCGTGATCGGCGGCGACGATCCGCTGACCTTCGCCAACAGCCGTCTGTTCATTCTGGGGTTGGCGATCGCGGCCGTGGTCGCGCTGTCCCTGACGCTGCGGCTGACTCCGCTCGGCCGGCGGATCCGCGGGGTCGTGCAGAACCGGGATCTCGCCGAGGTGTCCGGCATCTCCACCTCACGGGTCGACCGGACCGCCTTCTTCATCGGGTCGGGGCTCGCGGGTGTGGCCGGTGTCGCGCTGACGCTGGTCGGCCCGATCGGTCCCACGATGGGCACCAACATCATCATCGACGCGTTCCTGGTGATCGTGGTCGGCGGCATCGGACAGCTCAAGGGGACGGTCATCGTCGCCTTCGTCCTCGGTGTCCTGCAGTCCGTCCTCGAATACTCCACCACCGTCAGCGTCGCGAAGGTGCTCGTCCTCGTGGCCATCGTCGCGTTCCTCCAGTGGCGGCCCCAGGGGCTGTACACGCTGCGTACGAGGAGTCTGGTATGACCCTGCTGCCCCTGTTCAAAGGCCGGTCGGCGCGTGCCTGGGGCGGATTCGCCGCGGCTGCCGTCGCCCTGTTCGCCGTAGCCCCGCTGGCACTCTCGGACTTCCGGCTCGGGCTGCTCGCCAAGTACCTGTGCACCGCGATGGTCGCTGTCGGCATCTGTCTGGCCTGGGGCCGCGGTGGACTGCTCACGCTCGGGCAGGGTGTGTTCTTCGGGCTCGGCGGCTACGCCATGGCGATGCATCTGAAGATCGCCGACGCGGGTCCGGGCAACCTTCCCGACTTCATGCAGCTGTACGGCACGGCCACCGAACTCCCCTGGTGGTGGCGGCCGTTCGAGAATCCGCTCTTCGCGCTCGCCGCGACCGTGCTGCTGCCGATGGCCGTCGCCGCGATCCTCGGCTCGTTCATCTTCCGCCGCCGGGTGAAGGGCGCGTACTTCGCGATCCTCAGCCAGGCGCTCGCCGCGGCCTTCGCGATCTGGCTGATCGGCCAGCAGGCAACGACCGGCGGCACCAACGGACTCACCGACATCCAGGGCTTCTTCGGCTACGACCTCAACGACCCGGTCAACCAGCGGATGGTGTACTTCATCATCGCCGCGGCACTGTTGCTGCTGATCGCCCTTGCCCGGCAGCTGATCCACAGCCGCTACGGCGAACTCCTCGTCGCCGTACGGGACTCGGAGGAGCGGGTGCGCTTCCTCGGGTACAACCCCGCGAACGTGAAGCTCGTCGCGTACGTCGTGGCGGCCGGTATGGCCGGGCTCGCGGGCGCGCTGTTCGTGCCGGCGGTCGGCATCATCTCCCCCGCGATGATCGGCATCGTGCCGTCGATCGAGTTCGTCATCGGTGCCGCCGTCGGCGGCCGGGCGAGCCTGGTGGGCGCGGTGCTCGGCGCGGTCGGGGTGGCCTGGGCGAAGACGGCGCTGTCGGAGGAGTTCCCGGCGGCCTGGACGTACTTCCAGGGGCTGCTGTTCATCGTGGCCCTGGCGTTCCTGCCGGGCGGTCTCGCCTCGCTGGTGGGGATCGTACGGCGGCGCAGGTCGTCACGCGCGACCGGAGACTCGGCCGGCGACGGGACCACGGAGAAGACGCCCGCCCTTCCTCTTGGAGAAGCAGCATGAGTGAACTCTCGGGCCTTGAGATACGCCGACTGCACGTGTCCTTCGACGGGTTCACCGCGGTGGACGGTGTGGATCTCGACGTGCGGCCGGGCGATCTCCGCTTCCTGATCGGACCCAACGGCGCGGGCAAGACCACGCTCGTCGACGCCGTCACGGGTCTCGTGAAGGCCGAGGGCTCCGTGCTCTTCGGCGGCACGGAACTGCTGGGGCGGAGCGTGCACACCATCGCCCGGTCGGGGATCGGCCGTACGTTCCAAACGGCCACCGTCTTCGAGGAGTTGACGGTCCTTCAGAACCTGGACATCGCGGCCGGTGCCGGGCGAGGCATGCTGACGATGCTGCGGCGCCGCAAGGGCGTGCCGGAGCCCGTCGCACGTGCGCTGGAGACGGTCGGGCTCGCGGAGCTGGCCGACTCCCCCGCCGGGACGCTCGCCCACGGGCAGAAGCAGTGGCTGGAGATCGGCATGCTGCTCGTGCAGGACGTTCGGCTGCTACTGCTCGACGAGCCGGTCGCCGGGATGAGCCACGACGAACGGCAGGCCACGGGTGAGCTGTTGGAGCGCATCAGCGAGGAGCGGACCGTGGTCGTCATCGAGCACGACATGGACTTCATGCGGTCCTTCGCGCGCAGCGTCAGTGTGCTGCACGCGGGCAGGGTGCTGAGCGAGGGGACGGTGGCCGAGGTGCAGGCCGATCCCAAGGTGCAGGAGGTGTACCTCGGGCACGCGGCCGTCCAGGACGCCGAGTTGATCCTGCCGGAGGAGCCCGAGCCCGCGGATGGCGCCGCGAAGAGCGCGGCCGTACAGGAGGCGTGAGGCGGACATGAAGCTGGAGATCGACGACATCCGGGTCGGCTACCACCGCAGTCTCGTCCTGCACGGAGTCTCCGTGGAGGTGCCGGACGACGGCGTCGCCGCGGTGCTCGGGCACAACGGCGCGGGCAAGAGCACGCTGCTGCGGGCGGCCGTGGGGCTGCTCACCCCGTCGAGCGGGGCGATCCGTCTCGACGGCGAGGACATCGGCCGTCGCAAGCCCCATGAACGCGTGGCACGCGGCATGGCGTACGTGCCACAGGGCCAGCAGGCCTTCCCTCATCTCACGACGGCGGAGAACCTCCAACTGGTCGCGGACGGCCGCAGGCGCGGCAGGGCCGCGATCGACGAGGCACTGGACCTGTTCCCCGCGCTGAGGACTCTGTCGGGGCGACGGGCCGGGTTGCTCTCCGGCGGCCAGCGGCAGCAACTGGCCATCGCCCGGGCCCTGGTGACGGAGCCTCGGATACTCCTGCTCGACGAGCCGACCGAGGGCATCCAGCCCTCGGTCGTGGCCGAGATCGAGGAGACGATCCTCGCGCTGGCCGCCCGTGGCGGACTCTCGGTGCTCCTCGTCGAACAGCACGTCGGCTTCGCGATGCGGGCGGCGCAGCGGTACTACGTCCTGGAGGCCGGCCGGGTCACGTCGTTCGGCGAGGGCGGACAGGAGGCCGAGCGGTCGGTGCGGGAGGCGCTGAGCGTGTAGCGGTTCACTCCGCATTCACCCCACCTGGAGTTCCGTCCTGCGGCGCTCCAGGTGGGCGCGCTCGGCCGGGTTCTCGGTGAGTGCGATGGCGGCCTCGCACGCCGCTGCCGCTTCCGTCGGCCGCCCGATGCGCCGCAGCAGGTCGGCTCGTACGGCGTGGAAGGCGTGGTAGCCGTCGAGTTCGAGGGCGTCGACGAGGGCGAGGGCGGTGCGCGGGCCCTCGGTCTCGGCGACCGCCACCGCGCGGTTGAGGGCGACGACCGGGCTCGGGGCGCGGACCATCAACTGATCGTAGAGCGCGAGGATCTGGCCCCAGTCGGTGGCGTCCGCGGTGGCCGCGTCGCTGTGGACGGCGTTGATCGCAGCCTGGATCTGGTACGCGCCGGGCTGGTCGCGGCGCAGGCAGCGGCGTACGAGGGACTGCCCCTCGGCGATCAGATCACGGTCCCACCGGGAGCGGTCCTGGTCGGAGAGGAGGACCAGGTCTCCGTCGGAGGTCTCCCGGGCGGGACGACGCGCCTCGATCAGGAGCATCAGCGCGAGCAGCCCGAGGACCTCCGGCTCGTCCGGCATCAGCTCGGCGAGGACGCGGCCGAGGCGTACGGCCTCCGCGCATAGGTCCTCCCGGCCGCCGTATCCCTCGTTGAAGATGAGGTAGACGACGGCCAGCACACCCCTGACCCGGTCCGGGAGGTCGGCGTCCCGCGGGACGCGGTAGGGGATCCGGGCGTCGCGGATCTTGGCCTTGGCCCTGACCAGGCGCTGGGCCATCGTGGACTCGGGGACCAGGAAAGCACGGGCGATCTGGGCGGTGGTGAGGCCGCCGAGCAGCCGCAGGGTCAGAGCGACCTGGGCCTGGGTGGCGAGCGCGGGGTGGCAGCAGGTGAAGATCAGGCGGAGCCGGTCGTCGCGCACGGGGCCCTCCTCGGGCGGTGCGTCGCGGGCGTACAGCTGGGCCGCCTCGGTGTGCCGCGCCTCACGCGTGGACTCGCGGCGCAGCCGGTCGACGGCCCGGTTCCGGGCGGTGGTGATGATCCACCCGGCCGGGCTCGGCGGGATCCCCGTCTCGGGCCACTTCCGCACCGCCGTGGCGAACGCGTCCTGGACCGCTTCCTCGGCGAGGTCGATGTCGCCGAGGAAGCGGACGAGGACGGCGACCGCACGGCCGTATTCCGCGCGGAAGACGGCCTCGATGGCGGCCTTCGCGGTCATCGGTTCTCAGCCCTCAGTACTCACTCCTCGGCCCTCGGTCATCGGCCTCGCCCATGAAGGGCCGCACCTCGATGGGGAGCGTGGTCGCCACAGTCGCCTTGCGGCCCCATTCGAGCGCCGCGTCGAGGTCGGGTGCCTTGATGAGGCAGATCCCGCCGAGGTACTCCTTGCTCTCGGTGTACGGGCCGTCGGTGATCAGTACGTCCCCCTTGTCGGCCCGCAGCACGGTGGCCGTCTCGGGCCCGTGCAGACCCCCGGCGAACACCCAGGCGCCGGCCTCCTTCAGCTCGGCGTGGAAGACATCGAGGTCGTGCATGATCCCTTCCAGGACCTCGGGCGCGGGCGGCTCCCCCACCGGCTGCATCACGCTCAACAGGTAGTGCTTCATGACGTGTCCTCCTTGGTGGTCTCTCACTGACTACACGAAGGGGGAACCGCCGGATCGACACACGCCACGACATCCGCGGGAGATTTTTTCGGTCACCGCCCCGGCGCGCCCTCGGGTGTGTAGTAGTGGGCCCGGACCCGGCGCAGCCACGCCTCGACGGGCGCCTCGTCGGGCTGGTCCGGCAGGGCGCTCCGGGTCTCGTCGAAAGCCGCCTCGTACCGCTTGAGCAGGGGCAGCGCGGCCATGGCGTCGGCTGCCACCTGTTCGCCGAAGCGGTGGTACTCCTCCGGGTTCTCGACGCGGATGCTCACACGGCCGGTGGCGTACAGCTCGAAGCCCTGGTGGCACAGGCGGCGCAGATGTCGGGCGTGCTTGGCCGTGCGCTTGCGGGTGTCCGCGGAGAAGGAACTGTCGCCTCGGTCGTAGAGGCGCTTGAACTGCTGGGTGGCGTACCCGAGATAGGCGTCGCGGACGCGCTTCGCGGACAGCAACGTGGTGCGGATGCCGATGAGTTCGTCACCCAGCGGGGTGCGGACCTCGTACAACTCGTCGGGCAGCCACACCAGTTCGGTGACCGTCGGATTGCCTCGCAGGGCGAGTCGGCACCACTTGGCAGCTTCGTGGAGCGTGCTGTCGGGCTTGGTCGTGACGTGGGATTCCTTCGGCGGGTGCAGGCCGTGGAGGTCGTCGGTGGGGGCGGCGAACATGCCGAGGCGGTCCACGTCCGAGCCCTCGTGTGCAAGACCGTAGGCGGTGGAGCCGACGATGCCGGACAGCAGGATGTTCGAGGTCGTCACAGCCGTCCCCCTTACCTGAGTGAGTTCCCTTGTGCGAGCCGGGTGGCTCGCACAAGGTCATCACCCGGGAGGTGGCCGCGTACAGCCATTTTCCGCGGGGCAGGGACGGGTGCGGGGGCGTTCCGCGGCGCCGGGTGACGACTGCGCCCCCGGATCCTCAGCTCGCGAACGGCACCTGCGCCGCGGGGGCCGGACGCTCGGCGAACGGGTGTCGCCACAGGCCCTGCGCCGCCAGTCGGGGCAGGACACCCTCGCCGAACCAGTACGCCTCCTCCAGGTGCGGATAGCCGGAGAGGACGAACTCCTCGATGCCGATGGCCTGGTACTCCTTGATCCGTTCGGCGACCTCGTCGTGGCTGCCGACCAGGGCTGTGCCCGCGCCTCCGCGCACCAGACCGATGCCGGCCCAGAGATTGGGATGGATCTCCAGGCCGTCGCGGTTGCCGCCGCCGTGCAGGGCGAGCATCCGCTGCTGGCCCTCGGACTCACTGCGGGCGAGACCGGCCTGTACGGACTTCACGGTCTCCGGGTCGAAACCGGCCAGCAGCCGGTCCGCCTCCGCCCAGGCCTGCTCGGAGGTGTCACGGGTGATGACGTGCAGCCGGATGCCGAACCGGACACTGCGCCCCTCCTTCGCCGCCAGCGCACGCACCCACGCGATCTTCTCGGCGACCTGCGCGGGTGGCTCGCCCCAGGTGAGGTACACGTCCACGTGCTTGGCCGCGACCTCGCCCGCGATGGGCGAGGATCCGCCGAAGTAGACCTCGGGAACCGGGTCGGGGACGCGGGCGAGCCTGGCGTCCTCGACCTGGAGGAACTCGCCGGACAGGTCGACGGTCTTGCCCTCCCACAGGTCCCGGACGATCTGCAGGAACTCGCCGGTACGGCGGTAGCGGGCTTCCTTGTCGAGGAAGTCGCCGTAGGCGCGCTGCTCGTGGCTCTCGCCGCCGGTGACGACGTTGAGGAGGAGCCGTCCGCCGGACTGCCGCTGGAAGGTGGACGCCATCTGCGCGGCGAGCGTCGGGGAGACGAAGCCCGGCCGGAAGGCGACCAGGAACTTCAGCCGCTCGGTGTTCTGGCTGACCATCGCGGTGGTCAGCCAGGCGTCCTCGCACCAGGCGCCGGTGGGCGTGAGCGCGCCGACGAAGCCCAGGTCCTCGGCGGCGCGGGCGATCTGGCTGAGATAGGCGACCGTCGGCGGACGGTCCCGGCCGGACACCGTGGCCGGGGTGCCGTGGCCGCCGCCGACGACATGGCGGCTGTCGCCGTTGGTGGGCAGGAACCAGTGGAAGGTGAGGGACACGGGTCCGTTCTCCGATCGGGGCGGGTGGCTGGTGGGTGCCGTGGACAGCGGGGTGCTGTGGGCGGCTTTTCCGGTCTCGGAGGAGTCCGGTGTCAGAGGCGTTCGGTCTCAGAGGAGTCCGTGCCGTGGAGGCGGCGTGCCGTTCAGTACGTACCGGCCGATGTGCTGGATCTTCCAGCGGGCCGGGTCGTGCAGTGTGTGGGTGCGGGCGTCGCGCCAATGCCGGTGCAGGTTGAGGGAGTTGAGGGCGGACCGGGTGCCGGACACCTCGAAGAGCGCGCCCGACACCTCGACCGCGGTGCTCGCGGCGTGCGCCTTCGCGACGGCCACGGCGATGGACGCCTCGGCCGCCGTGGCCTCCGTGAGGTCGGCACGGGCCGTGTCGACCGCCCGGGCCGCCGCGCCGAGCAGAGCTTCGGTGGCCCGCACCTGAATGGCCAGCTCCCCGAAGCGCTGTATGAGCAGCGGATCCTCGGCGGCGGTCTCGGCACCGCTCTCGAACCATGGTCGGCTCTTCGTGCGGACGAACTCCGCGGCCTCGGCGAGTGCGCCCGCAGCGATCCCGGCGTCGATGGCGGCGTGCAGCAACTGGGCCACCGCGCCGTGGAGTTGGGGGCCCTGGAAGGTGAGGTGGTGCGGGAGGACCCGGTCGGCGGGCACGGGCACGGCGTCGAGCCTGACGGTGCCGCTGGCGGTGGTGCGCTGGCCCATGCCGTCCCAGTCGTCGACGACCGTGAGGCCTTCGGCGTCCCGGGGTACGTACGCGACGTGCAGGTTGTCGTCCTCGGCGCGGGCGAGAACGGGGATCCAGTCGGCGAAGAGGGCGCCCGTGGAGTAGTGCTTGACGCCGGTGAGGACGTACGAACCGTCCGGGGCCGGCTCCAGTCGGGTGCGGATGTCCTGGACGTGCTTCGTGCCGGCCTCCGACTGGGCGTTGCCGAAACGGCGCCCGGCCAGCACCTCGCCGAAGAAGAACGTCCGCTGTTCCGGGGTTCCCTGACGGCGAATCACATTGACGTACACGAAATGGCTCTGCGGGATCTGGGCGAGGCTGGCGTCGGCCGAGGCGAGGAGCCGGAAGATCTCGGCGAGGGTCTCCTGCCGTACGTCGGCACCACCGTGCTCGGCGGGTACGGTGACGGCGAGCAGGCCGGAGTCGGAGAGCCGGTCCAACTCCTCACGGGGCAGGCTGCGTTCGGCGTCCCGCCGGGAGGCCTCGGCCCGGAACTCGTCGGCCAGTGCGGCTGCGACGGTCAGGGCCTCGGCATCGTCGGCGATGAGCTTGGCGGCGCCCCGCACGAAGGTATGCGCGGAGGTCCGGGCGGAGACTTGCGCGGACACGGTCAGCCCGCCGCGGCCAGGATCGGCGTACGGCCCAGTGCCTCGGAGAACTGGTCGAGCACCTGGGTCAGTGCCTCGGCGGCCGGGGGTGCCACCGTGAGTCCCCCGTCCTCGCCCACCGCGATGTCCTTGTCGAGGGTGAACCAGCCCTGGACGATGTGCCGGGCGCCCATGGAGCTGAGCACCGGACGCAGGGCGTAGTCGATGGCCAGCACATGTGCGGTGGTTCCCCCGGTCGCCAGGGGCAGCACGGTCTTGCCGGTGAGGGCGTACTGCGGGAGCAGGTCGAGCAGTGCCTTGAGGACGCCGGAGTAGGCGGCCTTGTAGACGGGGGTGCCGATGACGATTCCGTCGGCGCGGTCGAAGAGCGCGGTGGCCTCGACGATCGCCGGATGCCTGAAGTCGGCGCCGAGCAGGGCCTCGGCGGGGATCGTACGGACGTCGAGCGGGATCACCTCGTGCCCCTGTGCGGCCAGCCGGTTGTCCAGGTGGCGCAGGAGTCGGTTGGTGCGGGAGGAGGCGGAGGGGCTGCCGGAGACGGACAGGACGGTGGCCATGGGTCCTCTTTCGGGACGAGGGGCGCCTCCGTGCGGGAGGCGCCCCGGAATGAGCGGTCAGGAGTACCAGGTGGGTTCGGGCAGTTCGCCCTCGAGGAGCCAGCGGCCGACCTCGCGCCGCTTGTAGGCGACGGGGTCGTGGAGGGTGTGGGTGCGGACGTTGCGCCAGAAGCGGTCGAGGCCTTCGGCGGTGGCGGTGGAGCGGGCCCCGGTCACCTCGAAGATGCGGTTGCTGATCTCCAGGGCGACATCGGTGGCACGCGCCTTGACGGCGGCCACCCGGACCTCGAAGTCGCCGCGAGCCTGCTCGGTCACGGCGTCCGGGTCGTCGTGCAGTTTCTGGCCCTCGGCGGCGACGGCGTCGGCGAGAGCCTCGACGGCCCAGAGCTTCGCGGTCAGATCTCCGTAGACGTCGATGACGTACGGTTCGTCGACCGCTCGCTCGTGGCCGCCGTGCAGCCACGACCGGGTTTTCGTACGGGTGTAGGCGGCAGCCGTCTCCAGGGCACCGCCCGCGATGCCGAGGTAGAAGCTGACGAAGACCAGCTGGATGGTGGGGACGTTCAGGGTGTTGTAGATCCGGGGCCGGAACTCCTTGTCGACGTAGCCCGCGGCGGAGGCCCACGGCGTGCGGACGCCGTCGAGGGTGACGCCGCCGCTCTCGGTGAGCCGCTGGCCGATGTTGTCCCAGTCGTCGTGGAAGGTCAGGCCGGCGCTGTCGGACGGCACGATGGCGAAGACGTGCTGGTCGGTGCCTTCGAGGACGCCTTCCAGGACGGTGACGTCGGAGACCTTGCTGCCGGTGGAGAACGACTTGCGTCCGGTGTAGACGAGGTCGTCGCCGTCCTCGGTCACGACGACGTCCTTGTCGCGCGGGTTGACGGCCCCGCCGAAGAACCACTGGCCCCGGGCGGCCTCGGCCTCGACGTGCTCCCACTGCTCGCGGGTGCCGACCAGGCGGGCGGCCCAGTTCCACAGGTAGTGGTAGCCGAGGAGCTGACCGATGGAGCCGTCGGCCTTGGCGATCTCGCGGACGACGCGGTAGGCGGTCGGCCAGTCCTGGCCTCCGCCGCCGTGTTCCGTGGGTCCGAGCAGGGTGACGAGGCCGGCGTCCTTCAGCAGCCGGACCTCGGCGTACGGGGTGGCGCCCGCGCGGTCGCGTTCGGCGGCGTCGGTGGCGAGGACGGCCGCGACCTCGGTGGCGCGGGTGATCCAGTCCTGGGGGGTCTCGGGGGTGGGGCGGGTCTGCCAGTCGGCGGGCGTGGCGGTGCTCATGCTGGGGACCTCTCTCGCGGTGCGGTGCGGAAGGAGCGGGCGCTCACGCGTGGACGGAGGCGGACTCGGGTTCAGTGTCCGGGAGTTGGGCTTCCAGCTCGCGTACGAGGGGCAGCACTCGGCGGCCGAAGTACTCGACCTCCTCGTGGTAGTGGAGGAAGCCGAGAAGCAGGAGGTCGACGCCGAGGCGCTTGTACGCGACGATCCGCTCGGCGATCTGTTCCGGGGTGCCGATGAGCCCCGTACGGAAGCCGTCGTTGTACTGGACGAGGTCCTCGAAGGAGGAGTCCTGCCACATGCCCTTGCCGTCCGCGGCGGACTGTCCGGCCTGCTTCACGGCGGCGCCGAATCCCTCGACGGCATCGCGGTCGGCGTGGGCGACGATCTCGCGGAGGGTCTCGCGGGCCTCGGCCTCGGTGTCGCGGGCGATCAGGAAGCCGTTGAGGCCGAACTTCGGTGCCCTGCGCCCGACTTCGGCGGCGGACTTGCGGACGTCGTTGATCTGCTCGGTGACGCCGTCGAAGTCCTTGCCGTTGGAGAAGTACCAGTCGGAGACCCGGCCGGCCATCGCGCGGGCGGCGGTCGAGTTGCCGCCCTGGAAGATCTCCGGGTGCGGGCGCTCGACGGTGTTGAGGGGCTTGGGCTTGAGGGAGAAGTCGCGCAACCGGTAGAAGTCACCGGCGAGTTCGGTGTGGTCCTCGGTCCAGATCTGGCGCAGGGCCTGGATGAACTCCTCGGAGCGGCGGTAGCGCTCGTCGTGCTCCAGCCAGGGCTCGCCGAGGGCGGTGAACTCGCCCTTGAACCAGCCGGATACGACGTTGACGGCGAAGCGGCCGTTCGACAAGTGGTCGGCGGTGGCGCCGAGTTTGGCGAGGACGCCCGGGTGCCAGAGGCCGGGGTGGACGGCGGCGATGACCTTCAGGCGTTGGGTGGCGAGCAGCAGGGCGAGACTGAAGCTGGTCGACTCGTGCTGGAACTCGGCGCCGTAGCTGGCCATGTAGCGGACCTGACTGAGGGCGTAGTCGAAGCCGTTGTTCTCGGCGAGGACGGCGAGTTCGCGGTTGTACTCGTAGCCCCAGTCGGTGCGCTGCTCGATCTTGCTGGTGACCAGGCCGCCGCTGACGTTGGGGACCCAGTAGGCGAAGCGGACGGGGTCTGCGGAAAGGTTCTCTGCAGGCATGCGGAACTCCTGTTGCGGGGGGAATTCAGGCAGGCCGAATTCGGCGACAGTGAGGTGCGTTGCCGAATTCGGGCGGCGGAAAGCGACTCACGGCTTTACGGCAGCCGTGGGCGTCGGAAGAAGAGGGGGTGAAAGGCGCGGCGGATCCGGTGGATCAGGCCGCGGAGCAACAGGCGGCGCTGGAGACACGCGCAAGGTCGACATGGCGTCGCCGCGTGAGGTCCAGTCGCATCATCATGTTCTCGATCGTGGCAGCCGTCGGTCCTGACCGTCAAGGAATACCCGATCGGTCTCGCATCGCGGACCGGCGAATTTCACGAAGGCGTGACAGGGCAGCCCTTGAACAGGGCGGTGCGCGCACCACATTCTGCTGGGGTGCGAATAGAGCAGCTGGAATACATCACGGCCGTCACCCGGCTCGGCTCATTGCGCCGGGCCGCCGAGGAACTCCACCTGTCCCAGCCCGCGTTGAGCGAGACCGTGCGGAATCTGGAGCGTGAACTCGGGGTCGACCTCCTGGAGCGCAAGCGGTCCGGAGCGAAGATGAGCGCGGAGGGGCGGGAGCTGCTGCCGCACATCATCAACGTCCTCGACGCGGTGGACCGGCTGCGGGGCGCCGCGGGCGAGCAGCACCGCATCAGCCGCATGGTGCGCGTCGGCACGGTGAACGCTGCGACCGTGCCGCTGCTCATTCCGGCCGTCCGGGAGTTCCGCGCCACGCATCCGGCGACACAGGTGGAGGTCGTCGGCGCTCAGCAGTCGGAGATCCACCGGACCCTGCTGGAGGGCGGCTTCGACCTCGGTCTGGTGAACCACCTGGAGGGTGACGACGTGGCCGCCGACTTCGACTCCACGGAGCTGCTGCGCGGGCGGCCGGTGGTGTGCGTGCGGCCGGACAGTCCGCTCGCGTCGCTCCCGGTGGTGTCCGTGTCCGACCTGCTCGCCGAACCGCTCATCGCGATGCGCTCCGGCTATGTGATGCACCGTTACGTCCACCGGCTGCTGGGCGACCGTGAGCCGTCCTTCTCCTACTCCACCGACGGCGCCGAGATGGGCAAGCTGATGGTGGCGGAAGGGCTGGGGGCCACGGTGCTGCCCGACTTCAGCGTGATCGACGATCCGCTGGAACGGCAGGGCTCGATCGTCTGCCGACCGCTGGCCGACGACTCCACGCGGGTGCTGTTGATGCTGCAGCGGCGCAAGGCCGACTCGGTACCGCGGGCCGCCCACGATCTGCACGAGGCCTTCGTGCGCCGGGCCGCGCTACTCGGGGGAACGGTGACCGGGCGGCCGTGACGCGGCGCCGGCCGGGCTCGCCCGGGGCGGCACCTGCCCGTGCGGGATCAGTCCTCGTCGAGCGCCGGGACCACCACGAGGAAGGCGTCCGACTCGAGGTCCATCACGACCGCCGCAGGCTCGCCCTCGGCGCGACGCAGCGCCGCGTACTCCTCCGCGGGCCACGATCCACGCGGGGCTCCCGCGGGAAACCGCTCCAGCACCTTCGCGCCCATGACAGCAGCCACCTCCAGCATCGACCGACGACTCTCTCCTGCACCTCGTCTGCCCCCGATCTGCGCAGACATGTGCCGGCGTCCGCGACCCGGATGGCCGCAGTGGCCCGGTCGGCGCATCCATGGGGGCCTTCAACAGGGAAGTGATCGGGAGGGGGACACCGACACGGAAGGCTGAGAACTCATGAGCGGTGACGTCTCCGACGGCGGGCTGCGGTGCCTGGTGACGGGCGCGACGGGATACATCGGCGGCCGGCTCGTCCCCGAGCTCCTCGCCGCGGGCCACCGGGTGCGCTGCATGGCCCGCTCCCCCGGCGCCCTCCGCGACCATGAGTGGGCGGGCGACGTCGAGGTGGTGCGCGGCGACGTCACCGACCCCGAATCCGTCGCTGCGGCGATGCGGGACATCGACGTCGCGTACTACCTGGTGCACGCGCTCGGCACGGGCAAGGGCTTCGAGGAGACCGACCGCAGGGCGGCGCGCACCTTCGGGGAACGGGCCCGGGCTGCGGGCGTACGCCGGATCGTCTACCTGGGCGGACTCACCCCCGCCGGGGTGCCGGAGAGGGAACTGTCGCCGCATCTGCGGTCCCGGGCCGAGGTCGGCCGCGTCCTGCTGGACTCCGGTGTGCCGACGACCGTGCTGCGCGCGGCGGTCATCATCGGCTCGGGTTCGGCCTCCTTCGAGATGCTGCGCTACCTCACCGAGCGACTGCCCGTGATGGTCACTCCGAGCTGGGTCCACACGCGGATCCAGCCCATCGCCGTACGGGATGTGCTGCGCACGCTGGTGGGCGCCGCGCGGATGCCGGACGACGTCAGCCGGGCCTTCGACATCGGCGGCCCGGAGATCCTGACGTACCGCGAGATGATGGTCAGATACGCGGCGGTCGCGGGCCTGCCGCGCCGGCTGATCGTGCCGGTGCCGGTCCTGACGCCCGGGCTCTCCAGCCACTGGGTCGGGCTGGTCACGCCTGTGCCGAGTTCCATCGCCCGCCCGCTCACCGAGTCGCTGCGCCACGAGGTCGTCTGCCGCGAGCACGACATCGCCCGGCATGTGCCCGACCCGCCTGGCGGTCCGATCGGCTTCGAGGAGTCGGTGCGGCTGGCCCTGCGACGCGTCCGGGAGGCGCGGGTCGCCACGCGCTGGTCGTCCGCCTCGGTGCCGGGTGTCCCGAGTGACCCCCTGCCCACCGATCCCGACTGGGCGGGCGGCAGCCTGTACACGGACCTGCGCGAGCTGACGGTCGACGCCCCGCCCGAGGCCCTGTGGCGGGTGATCGAGGGCATCGGCGGTGACAACGGCTGGTACTCCTTTCCCCTCGCCTGGGCCGTGCGCGGTTGGCTGGACCGGCTGGTCGGCGGGGTGGGCCTGCGCCGAGGACGCCGCGACGCGGCACGGCTGCGGGTCGGCGACTCGCTCGACTTCTGGCGCGTCGAGGAGATCGAACGAGGGCATTTGCTGCGGCTGCGCGCCGAGATGCGGCTGCCGGGCCTCGCGTGGCTGGAGATGCGCGTCGACACGGACGAGAGCGGCGGCGTCCGCTATCGCCAGCGCGCCCTCTTCCATCCGCACGGGCTGCTCGGCCACGCCTACTGGTGGAGCGTGTCGCCGTTCCACGCGGTCGTGTTCGGCGGCATGGCCCGCAACATCGCACGGACCGCGGCCAGGACGGAGCCCGCTGCGGCGCGGCTCGGCACACCTGGTGGCTGATGCCCGGTGCCCGACGCCCGTCGCACCTTCCCGCCCCACCCCGCCTCTCCCGTGCCCCTCCCATCTCGTCCCGTACCGGAATTCCGGAGTCAAGAAATGAACGTCTCGGTCGTCCTGTTCACCTCCGACCTGCGCCTGCACGATCATCCGCCGCTCCGTGCGGCGCTCGACGGCTCCGGCGCGGTGGTGCCCCTGTTCGTCCGTGACCGGGCCGTCGACGAGGCCGGATTCGCCGCGCCCAACCGGCTGGCGTTTCTCGCCGACTGTCTGCGGGATCTCGACGCGGGACTGTGTGAGCGCGGCGGCCGCCTCGTGTTCCGGTCCGGCGATGTCGTCGACCAGGTGTGCAGGGTGGTCACGGAGACGGACGCCGACGAGGTGCACATGGCGGCCGGGGCGAGCGCCTACGCCCACCGGCGAGAGGAACGGCTGCGCACCGCCCTGGAGTCGGAGGGGCGCCGGCTGCACGTCCACGACACGGTGATCACCGCGCTGGCACCGGGGACCGTGACCCCGGCCGCCTCGGACCACTTCGCCGTCTTCACGCCGTACTTCCGGCACTGGGCGCGGCAGCACCCGCGCAACGTGCTCGGCGCACCCCGCACCGTGCGCGTACCTGAGGGCATCGGTTCGGAAGCACTCCCTGGGCGCGGGGATCTGTCCGGGTTGTCGGAAGGGCTGGCAACGGGCGGCGAGACGGAGGGCAGGAAACGACTGACGGCCTGGCTGCGGGCCGGGATCGGTTCGTACGAGGACCGCCACGACGACCTTCCCGGGGACGCCACCTCGCGCCTCTCCCCGCACCTGCACTTCGGCACGCTGTCCCCCGTCGAGCTGGTCCACCGGGCGCGGAAGGCGGACGGGCCGGGCGCCGAGGCGTTCGTACGGCAGCTCGCGTGGCGGGACTTCCACCATCAGGTGCTGGCCGCACGGCCGGACTCCTCCACAGCGGACTACCGCACCCGGCGCGATCTGTGGCGGTCGGAGAAGTCGGCCGCGCAGGAGATCGATGCCTGGAAGGAGGGTCGGACCGGCTATCCCGTCGTCGACGCGGCCATGCGCCAACTGCTGTACGAGGGCTGGATGCACAACCGGGGACGCCTGCTGGCCGCGAGCTTCCTCACGAAGACGCTGTACGTCGACTGGCGGATCGGCGCCCGTCACTTCCTCGAACTGCTGGTGGACGGCGACATCGCGAACAACCAGCTCAACTGGCAGTGGGTGGCGGGAACCGGCACCGACACACGGCCCAACCGGATCCTCAACCCGGTTCTCCAAGGCAAGCGGTACGACCCGGACGGTACGTACGTCAGGCGCTGGGTGCCCGAACTGGAAGGGCTCGACGGGGCCGCCGTGCACGAGCCGTGGAAACTCAAGGGCCTCGAACGCGCCGCCTACGACTATCCCGGCCCGATCGTCGAACTCGCCGACGGGCTGGCCCGTTTCAGGCATGCTCGCGGTCGGGCCTGAGGACCCGCCGGTCCGTCAGTCCACCGGTCCCGGGACGCTGTTCTCGTAACGAGCCGCGAGGACGGCCAGTGCGTCGTGCAGGCTCGGCGGCCGGAACATGCCCTGCGCCGACCGCCCTGCCCATCCAGGGCCTCCCAGTACGACCGTCGGATGTCTGCGTGCGCCCTTCACGCCCCAGTGCGTGGCAGCCAGGTGGCGGGCCAGGGGGATGCTCGCCGTGGAGCGTGCCTGGGCCCACAGGACGACGGCCGAGGGCCCCAGCCGCCGTACCGCGGCGGTGAGTGCCTCCGCGGGCACGGCCGCGCCGAACATCCGGGTGGGCAGGCCGTGTTCGGCGAGTCCGGCGTTCAGCGCCTCCAGCGGCAGGCTGTGCTGCTCGCCGGGTACGCAGGCCAGGACCACCGGCCCCGCGGCGGTCTCCGGCGTACCCGGCCGCAGGGACGGGGTGACACGTCGGAGCGTGGTGGAGATGTGCCAGGACAGCAGGTGCTCGACCTCTACATACCGGTCGCCGGACGACTCCCATCTGCGGCCGACGGCGTGGAGCGTCGGAACCATCACGTCCTGCCAGGCGACCGTGAGGCCGTACCGCTCGACGGCCGAGGTCAACCGGCTGTCCACGGCAGGGGCGTCGAGCCGGACAGCGGCCCGGGCAAGGCCACGGCACTCCTTGCGGACGTCGCCGGGGAGCGGCAGGCCCGCCGTGGGCGGCCGGTCGTCGTCAGCGGGTGGGCGCTCGTGGGCAGTCCGGTCGGGCGAGGGCGAGCCGCTCGTCTCCTCGACGGCCTTCTCTCCGGCGACCCCCTCTTTCGGAGCTTTCGGAGCCTCCGCGTTGACGGCCCTTTCCTCGGCCGCTCCTTGCCTGGCGGCGCGTGCCGCCTCGGCGGGCGGGACCCCGGCGGAGGTCAGCCTGCACATCGCCTCCAGCATCGCGACGTCCCGGGTCGTCCAGCGGCGGTGGCGTCCGTCGGCGCGGACGGCGGGGCCCAGGCCGTAGCGGCGGTCCCACGAGCGCAGCGTGGTCGGCGACACCCCGAACCGGCGGGCCACTGCCCCGGTCGTCAAGCCCGTATCGGCCGCCTCGACCGCCTCCGGAGAGGTGTCGTCCGGGCGGTTCGTCCCGCCCGTCGGCTCGTACATGGGCCGACTATACGACGCAGAATCGATGCGCATTGATCACCTCACGGCCCGGCTCCGACGATGGCCGCACCGGGGCACGACGTGAGGAGCCATGGTCATGAACGGACATGCGACGCCCGAACGGTCGGCGGTCACAGCGGAGGGGGACACCCCCTCCCGGGTCCCTTCGAAGGAGTCGCTCACCGGCAAGGGGCCGCTCACCGACGAGGAGTTGGCCCGCGGCTTGGCCGACGGCGACGAGGCCTGCCTGGCCGTCGCCCACCGCAGGTGGTCCGCGCTGGTCCACACCCTCGCGTGGCGCGCGCTGGGCGACGCGAGGGAGGCGGAGGACGTCACCCAGCAGGTCTTCCTGGGGGTGTGGCGCGGCCGTCACGGTTACCGGCCCGAACGCGGCGCGGTCGCGGCCTGGATCGTGGGCATCACCAGACGCAGGATCGCCGACGCCCTGGCGACCCGGACGCGTCAGGCGGAGCTCATCGCCCGGGCGGGATCCGTCCTGGTACTCACCGATCATGCGGACGAGCAGCCCGAAGCGGTCCTCGACCGGATCCTGATCCGGCGGGAGATGGCCAGGCTGCCCTCCGCCCAGCAACGAGTCCTGCGTCTGACGTTCTACGAGGACCTCACCCAGGCCCAGATCGCCCAGCGCACGGGCTGGCCGCTGGGGACGGTCAAGAGCCACGCCCGACGCGGGCTGTACCGGCTGCGTCGCTGTCTGCGTGCGGACTACGCATCTCCTGCCCCCTCCGACCCGCCCACCTCTACACATAAAGAAGAAATAAGAGCAGAATGTACATACGCGGCGTCTACCGCATACCGCACAGTAGCGGTCAGGCCTGCAGAGACAAAGGAGTCGAGTCATGGCCAACGTCTCGAACACCAGAGGTGACATAGGCAGCCACCCTGATGTATCCGAAATGCGGGATCGCTACGCCCGCATGCTCGGTGGTCGCGATGTGGCGCTCGTGGACGGACCGGTGTTCCTGCTCGGTCTGTACTGCGCCACCTCCCCGTGGATACTCCACTACACGACAAGCCAACCCGCACTCGTGACGCACAACCTCATCATGGGCATCGCGATAGGCGTTCTGGCCCTCGGATTCACCACCACCCCGACCCGGATGTACGGCCTGAGCTGGGCCATGTGCGCGATGGGTACGTGGATGATCATCTCGCCGTGGATCGTCGGCGAGAGCCCCGACGCGGGCGTCGTGCTCAACAACATCATCATCGGCGTGCTCGCCGTGGTGCTGGGGTTCATATGCGCGGCCACGTCCGCGAAGAACACATCACAGACGTAGCAGGACGTCTGCGCCGATGAGGACCGTCGGCCGGTCCGCGCGTTGACGCCGCGGACCGGCCGACGCATGCCGGGCCGGCCGGCACTTCGGTACTACGGCACCAGCCACGGTTCCTGCGGCAGTGGGCTGCCCGTCTCCAGGAGCGACTTCAGGTTGGCCAGGACGGCGGGCCAGCCGGCGGACACCTCCTTGACCGCGGTCTCGTCGGCGAGGTCCTCGTGCGTGACGGTGAGCCGGACGATCCCGCCGTGCGGCCGGATGTCGTAGGTGACCCTGGAGTACTTGTCCTCCTGGCCCTCGTCCTCGGGTGAGGCCCAGGTCGCCACCAGCCGGGTGGGCCGCTCGCTCTCCACGACGGTGCCGACCACGTCGGCGATACCCGATCCGTCGATGCGCCGATGCTCCCACCGAGAACCTGGGCGCCAGTCCTCGGAGACGTTGCTGTGACCCCAGTACGAGGCGGTCAGGTCGGCGTCGGTGAGCGCGTCCCAGACCTTCTCGGGTGTGCTGGCGATGTAGGTGACGTACACGAATGTCGGCTTGTCGCTCATGTCTTCCTCGGCTCGTCGTTTGACCGCGCTCAGCGCGCGCAGGCGCGGGCGCTCGAACTTGTCGATCCAGCGCTCCTGGATCTCGTGGAGCGGTACGGGGTTGAGGTAGTGCAGCTTTTCCCGCCCCCGCCGCACCGTGCTGACCAGGTTGGCCGCCTCCAGGACGCCCAGGTGCTGGGTGACCGACTGGCGGGTCATGTCGATGTGCTCGCACAGCTCCCCCAGCGTCTGTCCGCTGTGCTCGTGCAGCCTGTCGAGCAGCCGTCTGCGCGTCCCGTCGGCCAGGGCCTTGAAGACCTTGTCCGTCTCCGCGTCCTTGCCCGGCACTGGTCCGCCCTCCGGCTCTGGTTCCTCGTCCGATCGCACACTCAACGTTATGCAGGCAATTACCTGCATGTCAAACCTCCGGGACCGTCTGCCATCCGAGGTACCCCGGCGATATTCGCTGGCCGCAGGCGGGCGGCTCGCTCAGACTGTCGCGGTGAGCCGAACTTTCAGTGCGTGGGTGACGTCGGGTGAGGACTTTCTCGGCGCCGTCGGCCCCTTCTCCGTCGACGTGCCGTGGTGGTCCGAGGTCGAGCCGGTCGTTCAGCGCCTGCAACAGGCGCTCGGCGTGCGGGTGTTGGTGGTCCGCCTACTGTCCGTGGACGGCGGGGAGGGCGGGCGCGACGGCCATGTGACGTACCACGTCGAGGCGCTGGAGCGCCCGGGGGTACTGCTCCAACTCCCGGCGGATCCAGGGTTGTTGTACGGCACCGACCCACTGCGGGCGCCCTGGGCGCGGATCGGCGGACTCCGGGAGCTGCTCGACTGGTCGACGCGCACGCTGGCCGCGGCGGGTCGGCCGGTGACCGGGCCGGTGGAGCAGCGCCGCACATGGAACCTGGCCGGGCTTTTCCGGCTGCCGACCGACCGGGGCCCGGCCTGGCTCAAGGCCACTCCGCACTTCGCCGCGGACGAGGCGGAGGTCATCACCGCGTTCGCCCGCGTCGATCCGGGGCTGGTCCCAACCGTCCTGGGCTCCGTCGGCGGGCGCCTCCTGATGGAGCACATCCCCGGCGAGGACTGCTGGCAGGCGTCGGCGGACACCGCCGCCTCCGGAGTGCGACGCTTCGTCGCGGCGCAGGCGGCCCTCGCCGTACGGCCGGAGGAACGGCCCGCGAGCCTGCCGGACCGTCGTACGTCCGTCATCGCCGAGCGGGTCCGGGAGTTGCTCGACGGCCCTGTCTCCGGCGAGCTGACCACCCAGGAGCTGGACGTGGCACGGGAGTTGACGGACCGTTGGCGTCTGCTGGACGAGTGCGGCCTGCCGGACACGGTCGTGCACGGCGACTTCCACCCCGGCAACTGGCGCAGCGACGGCGGGCCGCCGGTGGTCGTCGACTTCGCCGACGCGCACTGGGGCAATCCGGTCCTGGACGCGCTGCGCGTGCACGCCTTCCTTCCCGAGGCGGTACGAACGGCGGCCGCCCGTGTCTGGGCGGACGCGTGGCTGGAGCAGGTGCCGGGCAGCGATCCGGCCCGAGCCCTGGCCGTCGCAGAACCGCTCGCGCATCTCGCGTACGCGGTGCGCTACCAGGAGTTCCTGGACGGCATCGAGCGGTCGGAGAGGATCTACCACCAGGACGATCCCGTGTCGGTGATCCGCGAGGCCGTGCGCCGCGCGACCGCTCCCGACCAGGGACTCGCCGATCTGGGGCGCTCCGTCGTGCGGTGATCGACACTCACGCGCCCTTGGCCGTCCGTCCGCGCGCGAGGCAGGATCGCCTCATGGACAGCCCGCTGACGCTCGCCCCGCCTCCGTACCTGCGGCTCGAAGGAGAGGGTATTCACCTGCGCGAATGGTCCGAGGAGGACATCCCCGCCCTGGTCGAGGTGTACGACGATCCGGAGATCGCCCGCTGGACCCCGGTGGCCTCGCCGTTCGACACGATGGCGGCGCAGGTCTATCTCACCGAGGCCCAGGAGGCGCGGGCGCAGGGACGCAAGGTGCAGCTCGCGATCACCACGGACGGGGTCCTGCCCCAGGGCGAGGTGCTGCTGTTCCGCAGCAAGGCCGACGAGCGGGACGTCGAGATCGCCTACGGCGTGGGAGCCGCCCACCGGGGCCGGGGGCTTGCCTCCCGGGCCGTCCGCCTCCTCTCCGAGTACGCCGTGCGCCACACGGGAGCGCGGCGCGTGGTGCTGTGCATCGAGGAGGGCAACGCGGCCAGCATCGCCGTCGCCCGGTCCACCGGCTTCACGCTCACCGACGACGAACCCGTCCTGCGGACATCACGTGGCCGGCAGATCACCCTGCGGACGTGGAGCCTCACCGGCGGCGCCACGTAACTCTCCGGGCGATTCTCGATCGCCGGAGCCCGTCCCCGGCTGGCAGGCTGCTCCCATGGATCATGCGGAGGTTCTGCTCATCGGTGGACGCGCTGGTGTCGGCAAGTCGACAGTGGGCTGGGAGGTCTCGGCCCGGCTGCGGCGGGCGCAGGTCGCCCACGCCGTGCTGGAGGGCGACTTCATGGGGCAGGTGCACCCGGCACCGGAGGACGATCCGCACCGGGCAGGGATCACCGAACGCAATCTGGCGGCGGTGTGGGGGAACTTCGCCGAACTCGGCCACCGCCGCCTCATCTATACGAACACCGTGAGCGTGCTGACCGAGGCCGCGGGCATGTTCGAGCGGGCGATGGGCGAGGACGTACGGCTCGTACGGGTCCTCCTCACCGCTTCCGACGCCACCGCCGCCAAGCGGCTGAAGGGGCGCGAGCTGGGCTCCGAGCTGGAACAGGAGCTGCGGGGCAGCACGCACAAGGCCAGGCTGCTGGAGGAACGTGCCCCCGCGGACACTGTTCGGGTGGTCACGGACGACCGCGAGGTGATCGACATCGCGCGCGAGGTGCTGGGAGTCACCGGCTGGACCGGTAACGGCGTCGGCTGAGGGAAACCGCCCGGACTGCACTCACGCCGACGGGGCACTTGTAGAGGTAAGGAGTATGACGAAGAGGGGCGAAGAGGGGCTGAGATGGAGATCTCGGGCATCATCAGTGCCATCGTGATCGGCATCATCATCGGTGTGCTGGGCCGGCTCGTTGTTCCGGGTCGTCAGCGCATCGGCATTCTGTGGACGATCGCGGTCGGCATCGTGGCCGCGCTCATCGGGTCGGCGCTGGCCAACGCGTTCGACGTGTCCGACACCAACGGGGTGGACTGGGTCGAGTGGCTGATCCAGATCGGACTCGCGGCGCTCGGTGTCGCGGCCCTGGACCGGTCGAAGGCAGGGCGCCGCTGACCACGACGGATCGCGGCGCACCGCACGCCGGCCCCCCACGAGGTGTCCGCCGTCGGCCGCATGGCGCGTCACCGTGGGAAAAGCTGTTGCAGGTCGTTCTCCGTCACGGCTAGCGTCTGCGGGTTTCCCCCCGTAGCCCGCACCGCACCTCCAACCGTGACGGAGACACCTTGCCGCACCGCATCACCGCGCTCACCGATCCCCAGCCCAGCGCGTCGAGCCGCCGTCTGGCGTGGCTCGCTTCCGACGACGAGGGGGCGCCGGTCGGATCCGCCTTCCTGCGGCTGTTCACCAAGGAAGGGCAGGAGCATCTCGCCGAGTTGGAGATCGCCGTGCACCGGGCGGAGCGCCGGTGCGGTGTCGGCGGCGGTCTCCTGGACGCGGCCGTCGCGGCGGCACGGGACGAGGGGCGCCGCTCCGTTCTCGCCCAGGCCGAGGCCGGTTCCCCCGGCGACCTCTTTCTGGCGGCGCGCGGCTTCCGCAGGGTGCTCGCGCTGACGTACGCCCGGCTCCCTCTGGCCGACGCCGACCTCCACCGCATCGACGGGATCGTCGAACAGCCCCATGAGGGCTACCGGTTGGTCCACTGGGAGGGCACGGTACCGCCCGAACTGGCCCTTACCTTCGCCCACTCGCGCCGGGCCATGGACGACATGCCGATGGACGGCACCGACTACGGCACGGTCGTCTGGGACGTGGACCGGGTGATCTCCGCCGCCGAGGCCATCGCCAAGCGGGGCGAACTGCTGCACACCGTCGCCGTGGTGGACACCGCGGACGGGTCGGTCGTCGGCTTCTCCGAGCTCGTCGTTCCCGGCGACGGCCGGGGAGACGCACAGCACTACGGGACCGGCGTGCTGCCCGAACACCGAGGCCACGGTCTCGGCCTGTGGATGAAGGCGCAGTCCATCCGTCAGGCCCGCGAACACCACCCGGAACTCGGCGGCCTGCTCACGGACACGGCGGACAGCAACGCGCACATGCGCGGCATCAACGACACGCTCGGCTACCTGCCCACGCACAGGGCGGTGGAGTACCAGCTCGATCTGTGAGACGGCGTCGTCACACCCGTGCGTTGGGGTGGGCGGGCCCGTGCAGTTGGGCGAGCGGGCCCGAGCGACGCGGTGAGCAGGGCCGGGTAGGCATGGCACCGGCCCATGGCTCCTGTCGGCTACGAGGCCGCGTACACGTACGGCGTGGTCGTCGTCAGTCGGGCGAAGCCGAGTCGTTCGAGGATGGGGCGGCTGTCGTCGGAGGCGTCGACCTGGAGGTAGCGGTAGCCGCGGTCGGCGGCGATTCGTGCGCGGTGGGCGACCAGGGCGCGGTAGATGCCGCGGCCGCGCCAGGCCTCTGCGGTGCCGCCGCCCCACAGTCCCGCGAACTGTGTGCCGGAGATGAGTTCCATGCGGGCCGAGCTCACCGGCACGCCATCGGCGAGGGCCACGACGGCGACCACGGTGTCCGGCTCTTCGGCCAGCTGGGTGAGCAGCAGGTGGCGGAACCGGGAGTTGTCCGCGCCGGGGAAGGCCTGCTCATGGACGTCGGCCATGAGGTCCACACCCGCGGCGTCGGTGACGGTCCGCAGCTCGATGCCCTGCGGCGGCCGGACGTCGAGGTCCAGCTCGCCGACCTCGGCGATCACCAGCGTCTCCTCGGGTTCGGCCGTGAAACCGGCCGCACGCAATCGTCGGCCCAGGTCGACGGGCCGGTCGTGCCCGTACAGCTTCCACTCGAACTCCCGGCCCAGGCCCGTGAAATGGCGCACCTGCTCGGCGATCGCCGCGTCCGCGTCGGCCTCGGAGAGGTCCGACCAGAGCACCCCGTTCCAGCCCTTCTCGGGTCCGACGTGCCGCACCACCCGTCCGACGCGCTCCACCACGGAGTCGAGGCCGAAGGGGCGCGCGCCCTCGCGCATGTCCCGGTCGAACAGTGTCAGTACCGCTGCGTGATCCATCACGCCACTCCAGCATCCGCGGGACGGGCGGGCAACGGAGTTTCGGGCGAGTGGGTGTCCCGACTGGCGACCGGGTGATCATTTGGCGTCGTGGAAGACCAGCCCGAGTGTGCGTCGCCGCCCGGAGCGGACCGTGCTCACCCCGTGCCGCATGGGGCCGATGGACCAACCCCGCCTGGACGCCACGGGCCGGTCGCGGGTGGTGAAGATCAGGCCGTGGCCCTGGGGCAGGGTCGTGGACGATCCCCTGGACTGGGCGCGCGGGCGCTGCTCGGTCATGATGAACTCGCCGCCCGTGAAGTCGGCTCCCGGGGCGTCGAGGCCGATCACGACCTGGAGCGGGAAGAGCAGGTCGCCGAACACGTCCCGGTGCAGGGCGTTCCAGTCGCCCGGACCGTAACGCAGCAGGATCTGGGCGGACTTGGACTGTCCGGCCGCGTGGCACCGCTCCACCCACTCCCCCAACGTGTCGGGCCACGGCGCGGGTTGGCCCAGCCTCTCGGCCCAGTCGCGTGCGACGGGCAGCAGCCGCGGGTAGAACGCCTCGCGCAACTCCCTTACGACATCAGGCAGTTCATGTGTGAAATAGCGGTACTGGCCGGAGCCGAAGCGATGGCGGGCCATGTCGATGGTCGAGCGGAATCGGCCGTCCTCGTCGTACAGGGCGGCGAGCTCGTGGCACTGTCCGGGGGTGAGGAGCTGTCCGGTGAGCGCGTTGCCGTGCTCGTCGAGTTCGCCGGTCAGGGCGGCCCAGTCCTGTTCCGCGACCCGGGCCGCCGGGTATGTGGTGTGGTTCATGGTGAGAGGTGCCTCGGAGGTCAGAGGAGGGTGGGCTGCAGAACGCCCTCGTGGGTGAGGAGCCGGACCTTGCGCTCCACGCCGCCGGCGTAGCCGCGCATGGTGCCGTCCGCGCCGATCACCCGGTGGCACGGGCGCACCAGCAGCAGGGGGTTCGCTCCGATCGCCGCGCCCAGCGCCTGGATCCGGTCCCGGGGCACACCGAGCCGCTCGGCGAGCGCGCCGTACGTGGTCGACGTGCCGTACGGAATCTCCTCCAGCGCGCGCCACACCCGCTGCTGGAAGTCCGTGCCGCCCTCGGTGAACTCGATGTCGAACTCGGTGAGTTCACCGGCGAAGTAGGCGGTCAGCTGCCGGGCGACGGCCTCGAAACGGTCGGGGTCACTCCGCCGACCGGGCTTCTCGGCAGGGGCGTTCCGCTGCCCCGGCATGGACAGCGATGTCAACGTGACGCCGTCCGGGGTCTCTTCACCGACCAGTAGCAGTTCGCCCAGCGGGCTGTCGAACGTCGTGCAGGCGGTCATCGTGGCCTCCCTTTCATACGCTTTCGTTCCACTCCTCATACTGAGGTGTCCCGATCACGGATGCTGGCGGGATTCGGACGCCACGCTGCGCTGCCGGTGAAGGCGGTCACCCCGGCCTGACGCCCGGCGGGAGCCGGGCCGGAGTGACCCTCTGGGTCACTTGAAGAAGCGCAGCGGCACCGCCCGTGCCATCGCCTCCCGGCCCGCGTCGTTGGTGTGCAGGTGGTCGCCGCTGTCGTAGGCGGCGAGGAGCCGCTCGGGATCGGCCGGGTCGCGCAGCGCGGCGTCGAAGTCGATCACACCGTCGTACTCGCCGCTCGTGCGCAGCCAGTGGTTGAAGGTCTGGCGCGCCGCCGCGTTCTCGGGCGTGTAGAAGCCGAGTGTGTCGTTCTTGAACGGCGTGATCGTGGCTCCGTAGATCCGCAGTCCGCGCTCGTGGGCGCGGGCGATGAGCTGCCGGTGGCCGTCGATCAGGTCCTGTCCGTTCACCTTCTCGGAGAGCGGGGCGATGTTGCCGGGATGGCCCAGGTCGTTCACGCCGAGCAGGACGAGGACATGGCGGACTCCTGGCTGGGCGGCCACGTCGCGGTCGAAGCGTTTGAGTCCGCTCTCACCGAAGTACGCGGCGTACGCCTCCGCGGGGTGGCCGGCCGGCGGGTTGGGGTCATGGAGCAGCCGGTTGCCGCTGATGCCCTTGTTGAGGACGCCGACGGGGTGGCGGGGGCCGCCGGGGCCTTGGAGACGCTGGGCGAGATAGTCGGTCCAGCGGTGGTTGGTGCCGAGGGTGGTGTCGGCCGTGATGGAGTCCCCGAGGGCGACCGCGGCCGATGCCTTGCCGGTGCCGGAGGGCCCTGTGGAGGTGGCTCGTACGCTCACGCCGGTCAGGAAGTACCAGCGCTCGGTTACGGACTGGGGCTCGATCTTGGTGTCGCCCGTGACGTTGCCCGCCGCGATGTAACTGCGCTGCGCGGCGAAGGAGTTGACCGTCGATCCCGGTGTGCTCTCGGGGAGGTGGAGGCTCACGACGAGATCGGAACGCGCGGGCACGCGGAGCGTGACGGGGTCGCTGAGGGCGGGCGCTCCTGCGGGGATCGAGACCGAGGACTTGCCCGAGAAGGTCAGCCTGCGGTCCGTGGCGGGGTCGATGGTCGGCTCGTCCGTGCCTGGCGCGCGGCGGGCTATGCGTACCTCGCCGATCTTCAGCGGCTGCTTGCCGAACTCGTTCGAGAGGCGGATGCGCAGGGCGGTTCCGGCGATGCTGGTGTGCACGATCTGGCGGATCGTCTGGTCGTGGAAGGTCGTGGTGTCCGTCTTGGGGACGGTGGTGGGGGCGGTGGCCCAGGTGCCCGTCCAGGTCGTCGGTGCGGGTGCCTGTGCGGAGGCCGGGGCTGAAGGCGCGAGGGCGGCTCCCAGCAGGAGGGCTCCGGTGAGTAAGGCGGAGAGTCTCTGGCGGACAGTCAGGTGTTTCACGTGCGGCTCCTCGTCGTCCGGAGGAAGAGGTGGGCGGGTGTCGTGCGTTGGACGTCGGCTGCCGGTGCGTTGTGGCTTGTCGCGCAGCTCCTCGCGCCCCTGGCGTGCCACCGTGGCCCGGCCTCCGACTGGGGAGGCCGGGCCACGGAAGGGCGATCCCGAAAGTTTCGGCGGGATTTACGAATGAGCGGTCGTGACGATAGAGACGGCTGTTACTCCCGTCAAGACGTGGAGGCGTGCACGGCAGCCCTGCCCGGGGCGTCCGGTACGGCCCATGCCGCGGTGAACCCGCGCCCGGTGGCGACCAACCCCATGCGCTCGCCCAGGAAGTAGCCGCGCGGGCTGGCCTCGTCGGGGATCCTCGGCGCCCGGCGCATGTCGAACGACGTCGGGGTCAGCCGGGTCTCCCGCCAGGTCGCCGCATCGCTCGTACAGTCGGCGGACTGCGGTCGGCAGCGCACCAGCCAACGGTCCGTCAGCAGCGCCTCACCCGAGTCGTTGTGCCGGAAGTCGGAGTGGGAGACGGCGACCGTGCCGTCGTCGTCGACCGCCAAGGCGACGGTGAAGGCCTGCTGGTTGGGCTGCGGGATGCCGGTCGGCGTGCGGTTCACCTTCACCGGCGCGGACCAGGTGCGGCCACCGTCGTCGGAGGCGGCCATGGCCACGGAGTCGACGGCGCCGTCGGTGAACCGCGAGTCCTGCCAGGCCACGTGGATGCGCCCGGTGCGGCGGTCGACGGCCGTGTCGGAGAGCAGGCTGGTGGTGTGCGAGACCTGTTCACCGGATTCGGGGTCCTGGAACAGGAACTTGGTGCGCAGGTCGGCAACCTTCACGGGCGCGGACCAGGTCCGGCCGCCGTCGGTGGACCGTACGGCCTGAAGGGTGAGCCGGCCAGTGATCGGACCCTCGCCGAAACGGACCAGGGTGTGGACGTCCACCAGCGTGCCGTCGTCGAGCACGGTCAGCCGGTGGCCGGAGACGAGCTGACGGTCGCCGGCGTCCACCACCAGGGTGGGCGGCCGCCAACTGCGTCCGCCGTCGGTGCTGCGGCTGATCCAGGCGTCGTTGCGGGTCCGCTCGGCCGCCGGGAAGCGCGGGGTGACGACGTACAGCGCGTCCGGATCTCGCGGGTCCGCGACCGCCGGGCCGGAGGCGACGCCGCCCCGCGCCGGATCGGTCTCCTCGATGACCACGGCGGGCCGTGTCCAGGTCCGGCCGCCGACGTCGGAACGTATCGACAAGCTCGCACTGGCGGAGCCGTCGGCCATGGCGAGACCGCCGGTGACCAGCAGCGCACCGTCCGCGGTGAACGTCACGGCGGGTTCGTCGACGTAGTCGTAGCGGCCTCCCGAGCATCGGGTCAGGTGTGGAACGACGGTGCGTTTCCAGGACGTTCCGCCGTCACGCGTGACGGCCAGCACGACGCCGCGCTGGCGGTCCTGCGGCCACACCGCCGCGATACGACGGGGGTCGCCCGGGTCGGCGGCGAGCTGCGGCTCGATGGCGCCGTCTGCCATCTTGCCGTCGAGCGCTCCGGGCGCGCAGCCGGCGAACGGACTCGCTCCGGACAGCCGCACGGGTTTGTGCCAGTGGCCGTCGGGCGTCGCGCCGGCCGAGGTGCCCGACAGTGCGAGCGCCGGTAACAGGACAGCCGTCAGCACGGTCAGGGAACGAAGGCGAGAGGGCGGGGCAGAGCGCACGGGTGGCTCCTTCCAGATGGTTGTCACCATCCTCGGAAGGCGCTCCCGCCCTGTCGTCGTACGCGTGGAGCTGTCGCCCCTACCTCCCCGGGAGTAGCCCGCCCCGCCTCGGCCGCCCGGCGGACTTGCCCTCACACTGATGTGAACGTTTCAGCATGGGCCGTATGACGACCGCACCGATCGCCGGAGGACCCGGCACGCCCACATCGAGGCCCACGTCCACCGAGCCCGGACTGCCCCTCTCGGGGCTGCTCGCCCTGTCCGCGGCCGCCTTCACCGCCGTACTGACGGAGCTCCTTCCGGCAGGTCTGCTGCCGCGGATGGCACCGGATCTCGGAGTCTCCGAGGCACGGGTGGGCTTCCTGGTGACCGGCTACGCGGTCGCGTCGTTCCTCGCCGCGATCCCCCTCACCGCCGCGCTGCGCGGGCTGCCGCGGCGACCCGTCCTCATCGGCGCGCTGCTCGGTTTCGCGGCCGCCAACGCCGTCACCGCGCTGTCGTCCTCGTACGGGCTGACGTTCGCGGCACGGCTCGTCGCCGGGGCCATGGGCGGCACGCTGTGGGCGATGCTCGTCGGGTACGCCGCCCGTATGGTGCCCGCGGAGCGGCGCGGCCGGGCCATCGCGATCGTGCTGGCGGGCATCACGCTCGCGCTCTCCCTGGGGCTTCCCGCGGGCACGGCGCTGGCCGACGCACTGGGCTGGCGTGCGGCCTTCGCGTCGCCGGCGCTGCTCGCCGTGCTGCTCGTGGTGTGGATACGACGCCGGGTGCCGGGCTTTCCCGGTGAGGCGCGGGGCGAGCGCGTGCCGTTGCCCCGCGTCGCCGCGCTGCCCGGCATCGGCACGGTCCTGTCCGTCACGCTGACGCTGCTCGTCGGCCACCAGGTGATGTACACGTACGTGGCACCGTTCTCGGAGAACGCGGGCTTCGGCCGTACGGGGCCGGTGCTGCTGGTCTTCGGCGCCGCGACCGTCGTCGGGATCTGGCTCACCGGGGTGTTGATCGACCGGTATCCGCGCCGCACCCTGCTGGCTGCGCTCGCTCTGCTCGCGGCCGCGATGCTCACGCTGGGCACGTACGCCGGCCATGGGGCCGTGCTCCTGGTCGCAGTCGCGCTGTGGGGCATGGCGTTCGGCGGCGCGCCGACGCTCATCCAGACCGCGCTGGTCGACGCCTCCGGTCCCGCCAACGCCGACGTGGCCACCTCGCTGCAGACCACGGTCTACAACGCGGGCATCGCGGCCGGTTCCCTCACCGGCGGTCTGATCCTTGAGGGCTCGGGCGCGGACGCCCTCCCCTGGACGACATTTCTGCTGGTCACGGTGACGCTCACGATCGTGGCCGCGGGGCGCCGGCACGCCTTTCCCTCGCGGCGCCGCACGGAGTTGAGTACGGTCGGTCCAAGGTCAACAGGAGGGCGGGTACGGCATGGTGAGTGAATCCGAGCTGAAGCATCTGCGCCGCTGTGTGGAGCTCGCGACCGAGGCGCTGGACTCCGGTGACGAGCCGTTCGGGTCGGTACTGGCGGGTGCGGACGGCACGGTCCTGGCCGAGGACCACAACCGGGTGGCTTCCGGAGACCGGACCCGCCACCCGGAATTCGAGCTGGCTCGCTGGTCGGCGGCGCATCTGACGCCGGAGGAGAGGGCCGCTGCGACCGTCTACACGTCCGGCGAGCACTGCCCGATGTGCGCGGCGGCACACGGCTGGGTGGGTCTGGGCCGCATCGTGTACGTGGCGTCGTCCGAGCAACTGTCGTCCTGGCTCGGGGAGTTGGGCGTCCCCGCTCCCCCGGTCCGACCACTGCCGATCCAGGAAGTGGCACCAGCGGTGCTCGTCGAGGGGCCGATCCCGGAGCTGGCCGACGAGGTGCGGGCCCTGCACCGGCGGTTCCATCACGCGGAGGGATAGGCCCTCTTGGCGGCGACCAGCCGTTCCAGTTCCTCCCAGAGCTCGCTCTCACGGGCGGGGTCGTACGACGCGGGCGAGGACCGGACGGGACGGCCGCGGTCGAGATAACTCCCGGACGGGGCGACCGGCACCCCGACGGCGGCCTCGGCCAGTTTGCGGCCGGACGCGCGCGGGTTGGTCGAGCTCGGATGGACGCGGGTGAGGTGCAGCAGGCTGTTCCAGGCGAGGCGGTCCAGCGGTCCCGCCTCACGGGCGAGGCCGGTGCCCGGCATCAGACCGGGGTCGAAGGTGTAGACGCCGATGCCCTCGGGGGTGTGACGGTCCAGCTCGTGGGCGAGGTGCACGGTGGCCAGCTTGCTCGCCGCGTACGCGGACCGGCCGGCCCTGACGGTGCCGGCGTCCGGGGTCGTCCAGGGCAGCGCCAGCTCGGCGACCGAAGCACTGCGCGGCGGCGGAGTCAGCCCCCACGTGTGCCGGAAGTCCCCGAAATGCGTGCCGCTGCCGACGAGGACGACGCGCCCCGGCGCCGTCAGCCGGTCCTGAAGCCGCCGGATCAGCAGATGGTGCCCGAGCACGTTGGTGCCGAAGGTGACTTCGAAGCCGTCGGCCGTCCGATCCGTGGCGGTGACGGCCTGCGTGCCCGCGTTCGCCACCACGGCACGCAGCGGCGGGAGTTCCCCGGAGTCGACCAACTCCCTTATGGAGTCGGCCGCTTGGCGTACGGAGTCGAGTGAGCCCAGGTCGCAGGCGACACCGCGCACCCGCGGTGAGCCGCTCTCGGCGGCGAGCCGCGCCGCGAGTCCGTCCGGATCCGAGCGGACGGCGACGAGGAGATGGAGGTCGGGGCGGTCGCGCAGGAGCGTCAGGGCGGTGGCGCGTCCGAGGCCGCGGCCCGCGCCGGTGAGGAGGACGGTTCCGGGAGAGGGGATGGCAGTCATGGCTTGCTCCGGCCGTGTGAGAGGGGGTGGGGCACGAGCAGACGGAGAATCGATCCGCCCGCAGGTAAATCGGTTCTCGATACCAAACGGTACTCGATACCGTTATGGATCGGGTACCCCGTGGCCCGATACCCTGGCCCCATGGACAACGGCAAGCCGCTGAGCAGCGACGACGAGATCCCTCTCCGGGAGCGCAAGCGGCTGCGGACCCGTGGCGCCCTGATCGACGCGGCCATGGAGCTCTTCGTCGAGCACGGCTTCGAGGCGGTCACGGTCACCGACATCGCCCGCCGCGCCGAAGTCGGCCGGACGACCTTCTTCCGCTACTTCACCGACAAGCAGGAAGTGCTCTTCGCGGACGAAGAGCAGCACCGCGAGGCGTTCGTCTCCGCCGTCGACGACGCTGCCGCCGCCCTCGCTCCCATCGGCGACTCGCTCGACCGCGCACTGGACGTGGGCCGCGCGGGCCTGAGCGCACTGGTGGGGAGCATCGCCGAACACACCACGTGGCTCGCCGAACGCGAGCGCCTGATCAACGGGGATCCCGCGCTGCTCGCCCGCAGCCTGCTGAAGCAGCGCGCGTACGCGGCCGCGGCGATCGACGTGCTGGAACGCCACGGATCCGACCGGGAGACGGCCGTGCTCGCCGCCGCCGTCTGCCAGGCCTGCTACGAGACCGCCGTCGCCCTGACAGACGCCGAGCCGGACCGGCTGCCGGGCGCCATGGTGGCCACTTTCGAACGATTGTCCGCGCGGCGCGCGAACGTACGCGACGACTGAGCCGTACGAGAGGGGGCAGGCGGGACGGATCGGTTCCCCCGCCCCGAGGCCAGGAGATGTGGTGTCGCAAGACTTATCAGCCCATGCGCCCGTAGCTCTGCGGGAACGCCTACCGGAAAAACGGGCCAAGCCGACGTCCGCCCGCAGGGACCCGTACTTCGACAACGCGAAGTACCTCACCATCGTGCTGGTGGCCTGCGGCCACGCGTGGGAGCCGCTGACCCACGGCAGCAGAGCCGCGACGGCGGCGTATCTGACCGTGTACGCCTTCCACATGCCGGCGTTCGCGCTCATCTCCGGCTATTTCTCCCGGAGTTTCGACATGGCGCCGGGTCGGGTGCGCCGGCTGCTGACGACCGTCGTCGTGCCGTACTTCGTCTTCGAGACCGCCTACACGCTCTTCTACCGCTGGGCGCAGGACGATCCGGGCTATCCGTTCAGCCTGCTCGATCCCTGGTATGTGATGTGGTTCCTGGTCGCGCTGTTCATCTGGCGGCTGACGACCCCGATCTGGCTGGCGCTGCGCCACCCGGTTCCGATCGCGCTGGGTTTCGCCGTGCTGGCCGCCGTCTCACCCGACCTGGGCGGGGACATCTCGATCCAGCGGACATTGGGATTCCTGCCGTTCTTCGTGCTCGGACTGACGCTGCGCGCCGAGCACTTCGAGCGGCTGCGCACCTGGCACGTACGGCTGCTCGCGCTGCCGGTGGTCGCGTTGGCACTCGGTGCGGCGTACGCGGTGGCGCCCTGGTTCAGCGCCGGATGGTTCTACCACCGGGGCAGCGTCACGGGCCAGGGCGCGCCGGCCTGGGCGGGGCTGTTCACCACTCCTGCGCTGTTCTGTCTCGCGCTCGTCCTGACCGCCTGCTTCCTGGCCTGGATACCGGGCCGGCACCTGTGGTGCACCGCTCTGGGCGCCGGGACGATGTACGGCTATCTGCTGCACGGCTTCGTCATCAAGGCGTCCCGCTTCTGGGACTGGTACGACCACGCATGGGTGCGTACCCCGCTGGGCGAACTGGCCGTCACGGCCGCCGCCGTGGGGCTCATCACGGTGCTGTGCTCGGGCCCGGTCCGCTCCGTGTTCCGGTTCGTCGTGGAGCCCCGCATGGCATGGATGTTCAGCCACCGCGGCGAGACCCCGACGGCCGGCAGACGCCCGTCCGGCTAGCCCAGTTCGAGGGTCGTGACCCCGTAGACCCGGTCCGTGGCGTGCGGGCGGACGGGCCCGGTGTACATCCGGGCCGTCTCGAACGACGGAGTCAGACCGTGCTGCTCGGCCAGGGCGACGCCCGCCGCACTCGTCTCGGGGATGTCGACGGAGACCGGGCGGCCGTCGGCCTCGGCGGCCATGGCGGCGAAGAGGGCGCGGGCGTCCTCGGCGGTGTCGGCGAACAACGGTCCGATGCGCAGCGAGCTGAGCGCGGGCCGGATCACGCTGTAGCCGGTGAGCCGCCCGTCGACGATTCGGACCAGGGCACGGTGCCCGGGCCCGGTGAGCCAGTGCTCGACGAAGCGCGCCCGGTCGGCGGGGTAACAGACGCTGTCGTAGGCCGTGATCGCGTCGAGGTCCGCCGCCTCGGCGACGCGGACGCCGCTTCCTTCCGACTCCCCCGCGGCCGGGACGCCTCCGAACCGAAAGGTCTTGTAGGCGAGTTCGAACCCCGACTGGCGGTAGTTGCCCTGCTGGGCGACCACGCCGTCGAGCCCGATGGTCCGGCCGCCCGCGTGGGCGAGGGCCGTCTTCCAGGTGGTGAGGCCGTAGCCGCGGCCCCGCAGATCGGGGCGTACGAGATAGCAGCCCAGGAACGCGTAGTCGGCACCGTAGTTGACGACGGAGATCGCGGAGACCGGCTCCCCGTCGATCCTGCCGAGGAAGAACCCCTCGGGATCCTGGGTGAAGAAACACGCGCCGTCCGACTCCCCGGGATCCCACCCCTCGTCCGCCGCCCACCCCTTGATCACCGGCCAGTCGTCGAGCGAGGCCTGCGTGACGACGATGCCTTCGGGGCTCGGAGAGGTCATCTGTGCGCTCCATTGTCGGAAGGGGGTCGGAGAGGGGGGAACACGGCAAGCGGAGTGCGGTGGTCGGCCGCACCGCGCAGCATCCTTCCCGATGTCCTCGGTGCGTGGCGCGGCAATGAGCCAGTGTCCTTCGCAGGCAGTGGTACAGGTCCGGCGGCCACGCCTAGGGTTGCCGTTCATGGATCATGTGACACTGCGCCCGGTGGGCGAGGACGACCTGACCGTGATGGAGCGGTTCCTGACCGAACCCGAGGAGGCCTCGCCCTTCCAGTGGTACGGCTGGTGGGACACCGGCCGCTGGCGTCGGCAGTGGGCCGAGACCGGTCTGATCACGGACGAGGCGGGCCATCTGATCGTGGTGCTCGACGGTGAGGCGGTGGGGTTCGTGGCCTGGCGCAAGGTCGTGGCCACACGCACTTCGTACTACTGGAACATGGGGATCGCGCTGCTGCGGGAGGCCCGTGGCAAGGGGGTGGGTACGCGGGCGCAGCGGCTGCTGGTCGAGTACCTGTTCGCGCACACGCAGGTGGTCCGGATCGAGGCGGACACCGAGGTGGAGAACATCGCCGAGCAACGAGCCCTGGAGAAGACGGGGTTCACACGCGAGGGCGTGCTGCGGAGTGCGGGGTTCCGCGATGGGCGGTGGCGGGACGCGGTGCGGTACAGCGTGCTGCGCGACGACGTGGCCCCGGCCGGTCCCTGAGCGCCGGGCCGTGAGGGGTGGTCCCGGGCAAGAGGAACGTACCGGGCATGAGAGGCCTGCGGGCGCCGGCAGAGGGAGACCCCACCGGTTGGTGTGCCCGGTGGGGTCTTCCGTCCTCGGAGGTGTCACTCGACTGGGAATCGACGCGGTGTTCTGCCGTGGGACGATTCAGCGCACTGCCGAGGGGGCGGTTCGCGGACGACCGTGGGTGCGGGTCCGTCCACGACCGGGACCACGTCCGCGGGCCCGGTCCGCCCGGTCCTAGTGGGCGACCGCGGTCCAGGTCGACGTACGGTCGCCGGCTCGGGCCCACGACCGGCCGCGAGCTCGGCGGACCGAGCGCAGGCTCGGGTCAGGAGCCGTCCGCGGACTCCGGCCCACCCGCACCCGCGTGCCCGGACCGGGGCACGACAGCCGTCCGGAAGCGCCGGTACAGCGCGGCGCCGCCCAGCATCAGCGCGGCGCTGGCCGCGACCGTCGGACCCATCAGGTCCGTGCCGGTCTGGGCGAGGGACGCTCCGGGCTCCTGCGGCACGGCCCGCGGCGCCTCCGGCTCCACCTCCGGCTTCGCCGGCCGCTCCGGCTTCTTCGGCGGCTCCACCGGCTTCGGGGCGGGGGGCGACACCGGCTTGTCCGGGTGGTGCGGCCGCTCCCGGGACGTGTTCGTGGACTCGTTGCCGACGGCGGGGTTGCCGATGCCGACGACGCTCACCGAGTTGCCGGTGACGTTCACGGGGAGCTGGATCGGGAGTTGCACGCCGTTGCCGGAGATCACACCCGGTGAATCCTTCGCCCCTCCCCCGGCGACCGCACCGGCGGAACCCTCATGGGCACCGCCGCCCTTGCCGTCGCCGCCCTTGCTGTGGCCGCCCTCGTTGGCGCAGCGGTTGCCCGCTGCGGGGTTGAGGAGTCCGACCACGTTCACCGTGTTCCCGCACGCGTTCACCGGAACGTGCACCGGGAGCTGAATGGTGTTGCCGGAGATCACCCCCGGCGAGTGGGCCGTGCCGCCGTCCGCCGCGGAGTCCGCGTACACCGGCATCGTCACGGCCACGGCGCCGGAGGCGGCGGCCGCGATGATCAAACCATTTCGGGCAACCCGTTTCATAGGTTCCCTGCCTTCCAGACATGGTCGCGGGCACTCACCCGCACCGGATAAAACGCCGGTGGGCGATGCGGGTTAGTGGGTTGCCGATTTTTCACCCCAACGGGCGGTGCCCCAGTCGAACTGTCCGGCGCGATGCCGTGACGCCGCGCCGTGGGGCGCGCGGCGTGCAGGCCAGGGCCATAGGCGCAGGTCCGCCCGCCGGGAGGCGTGCCCGGGGGTGCCCCCTTATCGTGATCGAGGGGGAATCCCCGGCTGCGCGCCGGGGCGTCCCGGGAGGCCTTCATGCTGTCCACGCATCAACGCCGCGCGTTCACCGGCGCCGTGACGCTGGCCCTGCTGGGAGCGGGGCTGCCGGCGGTGGCCGCGGCGGACACCGACCGTCCCGATCTGTCCCACTTCTACGACCAGCGGATCAAGTGGTCCGCCTGCGAGGGCGACGGCCTGCCCGAGGGCCTGCAGTGCGGGAAGGTGACCGTCCCGGTCAACTACGCGAAACCCGCCGACGGGACACTCGACCTCGCCCTGGCCCGTTTCCGGTCGACAGGGAAGTCCAGGGGTTCGGTGGTGCTGAACTTCGGTGGCCCCGGTGGTCCCGGAGTCAGCGAACTCTCCGCGGGCGGCGAGGACTTCATGGGCCTGACCGACGGTTATGACGTGGTGACCTTCGACCCGCGCGGCGTCGGCAGAAGCTCCCCGGTCAGCTGTGGCGAGGGGATGGGCGAGGCCCCGGACGAGACGGATCCCGACGCGGACGACAGCGACGACCCGCGGGCCGCTCTCGACATACTGCGCAGGGCCGCCGACGAGTGCGCCGAGCACTCCGGGCCCGTGCTGCCCCACATAGGCACGGTCAACGCCTCGCGCGACCTCGACGTGCTGCGCCAGGCCCTCGGCGACAAGAAGCTCAACTACCTCGGTTTCTCGTACGGAACGCGGCTGGGCGCCGTGTACGCGGCCCAGTTCCCCGAGAAGACGGGCCGGTTGGTGCTCGACGGCGTGGACACCCTCACCGAACCACTGAGCGAACAGGGCATCGTCGGCGCGAAGGGCCAGCAGACAGCACTTGAGGACTTTCTCGGCTGGTGCACCGAGGACATCAACTGCGCGTTCGGCCAGGACACCCGCACCGCCCGGCAGGACGTGGTCCGGCTCGTCGAATCGCTTGACGAGAACCCGGTGCCGGGGGACTTCGGGGAACCGTTCTCGGGCCAGGATCTGGTGGGCGCCATCGTTCAGGCCCTCTACAGCAAGGAGCTGTGGCCTGTCCTCTCGCAGGCACTGACCTCGCTGGTCCAGGACGGCGACACCAGGGGCATCATGCGATTCGCCGGCGGCGGTGTCTCGCTGCCCGGCGGCATCACGGTTCCTGGCGACGGCGGGCTCGCCGAGGACGGGGAGGGGGGCCTGGTCGACGAGGGCGACATCCCGGTCGACAACCTCCCGGCCGCGCTGATGGCCGTCAACTGCGCCGACGACCCCGACCGGCCCACCGCCGACCAGATCACCGAGAACATCGACCGGTTGCGCGCCGAGTACGAGGAGGCGTCACCGGTCTTCGGCGAGTACCGGCTCACCCAGGTCCTGATGTGTTACGGCCGCCCGAAGGGCACCACCTACATCCGTGAGAAGGTCCGCGACGTCGACACCCCGAAGCTGCTCCTCGTCGGCACCCGCGGCGACCCCGCGACCCCGTACCGCTGGACCACGGAGACCGCGGCACGGCTCGGCTCGTCGGCGGTCGTCCTCGACAACAAGGGCGCGGGCCACACCGGGTACGGGTCCTCCAAGTGCGTGCACCGGAAGGTCGACGACTTCCTGCTGTACGGCTCACTGCCGGCCGACGGGAGTTCGTGCGGCGCGGAGGAGTGAGAGCGGCAGGTCGAGGACTTCACAGGGCCCGATGCGGCTGCCCTGTGACATCAACAAGTGACATCAACGACCGATCGCCCTGTTTACCCGGTCCGATTCCTCGGCATGCCCGTTCGGCCATTCGGTCATATGGTGCATTTATGGAGCATGTTCTGAGCCCCACCACACTTACCGAGCTGCGCCGCCCGCGGCCCTATCCGGCCGTGTCGGTGCTCACTCCCACCCATCGCCGCGAGCCGGACAAGGCACAGGATCCCGTCCGGCTGCGCAATGTCCTGGCCGAGGCGAAGAAGCAGCTGGAATCCGACCCCGCGGTCACCCGTGAACTGCGGATCGATGTCGTCGGGCAGCTGGAACAGGCGCTCGCGGAGGTCGATCTGGCCCACTCCGAGGACGGCCTCGCGATCTTCGCCGCCCCCGGGGAGCACCAGGTGTGGTCGCTGGCCCGGACCGTGCCGGAGCGCGTCGTCCTGTCGGACACCTTCCTGACCCGCAATCTCGTCGCCGCGCAGGCCGCCGAGCGCCCGTTCTGGGTACTGGCCGTCTCCGCGGACCGGATCTCCCTGTGGAGCGGCGGCGGAGGGCATGTCGTCGAGTCCGAGGAGGGCGGATTCCCGCTGACGCGGAGCCTGGAGGACCCTGACGCCGAGCGCAAGGAACGCGTCGGCGATCTGCCGAGCACCTTCCGCGACGAGCGGACCCGCCACTTCCTGCGGGACGGCGACACCGCCCTCACCGGCGTCCTGCGCGGCGACCCGCGACCGGTGTACGTCACCGGCGAGCAGGCCGCACTCTCCCTCCTCGACGAGGTCGGCACCGTCACCAAGGACGCCGTCCACGTCGCGCACGGCGGCCTCGCTCATGCGAGCGCCGACACCGTGTGGCAGGCGGTCAGCCCCCTGGTCACGGCCGAGGACCGCAAGAGTGCCGACACCGTGGCGCGGGAACTCGAAACGGCCAAGGGCCGACGGGCGTTCGCGGCAGGCGTCGACGAGGTCTGGCAGAACGCGACCGCAGGCCGGGTCCGACTGCTGGCCGTCGAGGAGAACTACCGCGTGACCGTGCGCGACGACGGCGGCGACCATCTCGTCCCGGCCGACACCGACGATCTGGACGCCCGCGAAGACATCGTGGACGAGATCGTCGAACAGTGCCTGGACACCGGCGCGCAGGTCCGCTTCGTCCCGGACGGCACACTGGGCGACGCCGAGGGCATCGCGGGAGTGCTGCGCTACTGACCGCGACGAGTCGGCCCGATTCGGAGTTGACCAGCACCTGGCCGTAGAGCCGGTCGTACGCGTGCTCGTCGTCCGGAGGGGGAGCCGCAGAGCGGGTGGCGGGCGAGTGGCCGAGGCCCGGCCGCTCCGGAATGCCTCGCCGAAATTTCCGGCATAAGGTTCATTTCGTCGACCGATCCAGCAGTGATCGGCCAGCCGCCGACAGCAAGGACAGCATGCGATGAACACACCGTCGCCCCGTGGCCCCCGCCGGCCGGGCAGGACTCGTTCGGCCGCCGTCGCACTGGCGGCGATCGCCGCGGCCACGAGCACACTCGCGGCGTGCGGCACCGACAGCGACTCCGGCGGTTCCGACCCGTCCTTCAGTGAGCGGCCGTCCCCTCCCGATACGGCGTCCTTCTCCGGTACGGCCCCTTCCGTCAACGAGTCGGCCATCGAGTCCGCGCGCGCCGCGGCCTCCGCGGCGGCTTCCTCCGCCTCGGCCGCGGCGTCCTCCTTCGAGGCGTCCGTGTCGGCGGAGGTCGCCCGGGCCAACGAGGCGGCGGAGAGTGAGCTCAAGGACGTCGACGGCCAGGGCAACGCGATGTCCGACGTCTCCATGACCGGCAAGCCCAGGGCCGAGACCGGCGGCCTGCTCGCCGTCGTAGTGAGCATCACCAACAAGACCGACACGCAGGCCTCGTACGCCGTGCAGGTCGACTTCCTCGACTCCTCCGGCAAGACGGTGGAGACCAGATTCGTGGGCGCCGAGGACCTCGACCCTGGTGAGCGCGCCCAGCCGCTCGCCATCAGCCGCAAGCCCGCCGAGCCGGCACTGACACCGAAACTGGTCAAGGCCCAGCGGTACTGACCCAAGACCCAGCGGTGCCGACGCCGCGAAACCTGGACCGAGCACCGCACACACACTCGCCGAACACACGATTGAGTGAGCCGCATCCACTGCTGCCACTCCATCAACTCGCCTACCCTGTCTACGACTTGACCGACCGGACCGAGCACCGAATTCGTCCCGCCCGCACCGTCCGCGAGGACTGCGACATATGCCAGAGGCACCACCGAGTCGTGTGTTGCCAAATCCCTTACAGCGCGTCGCAGGCTGTGCGACAGTCGTAACCGGTCCTTCCTTCAGCCTTGGTCGTACCGTGCCTGTATCGGAGTACGTCATGCCGTCCCATCTCTCGGCGGACCACCCAGCCGCCCAGCCGCCCCCGCGCGGCTCGGTCGACGCGCTCATTTCCCAGACGCGCCGACTGCGGGGCGAGGTGGACGCCGTACGGCGCGACGCGCCGGCCGACGGCACGGACCCGGAGGGACGCTGGCAGCGCGCCCTGTGTGATCTGGCGATGCATCAACTCAGCGACCTCGACGAGCACTTGGCGCAGCTGAGGGACGGCCCGTCGGCCGTTCCCGTCGAGCACGAGGCGGCGGCACCCACGGTACGAGCCGTGCCGGCCGCGCCCCCGCACGGCTCACTGCTCAGCCGCGTCGGCAGCGCCGAGTGGAACCTGCTGACGGACGAGGCGAGTTGGTCCGGCGAGCTTTACCAGATCCTCGGCCGTGACCCCGCCGCTCCCCCGCTCACCCTCGACGAGCTGCCCTCCGTGGTGTTGGACCAGGACCGGCCGAGGCTGACGGCGATGGTCACGGACTGCCTCATCGACGCCAAGCCGATCGACGGCGAGTTCCGCGTCGTCCGGCCCGACGGCGACGTACGGACCGTGCACATGATGGGCGAGCCCGTGCTCGACACGGACGGCAGCACCGCCTCGATGTGGGCGGTTCTGCGTGACGTCAGCGAGCTGCGCCGCAGCCAGCGGACCGTCAGCGAGACCCGTGACTCCCTGCAGCACCAACGGCACTTCGCACAGACCGAGCGCCGGCTCGCGGTCGAACTGCAGGAGGCCGTGCTGCCACCGTGGCGCGGTTCCCTGCGGCTCCCGCGCCAGGGACCCGAGACGCTGGACCTGGCCGCCCGCTATCTGCCGTCCTCGACGAGCGAACTCATCGGCGGCGACTGGTACGACGCACTCGAACTCCCCACTGGGGAAACGCTGTTGAGCGTCGGTGACCTCACCGGCCGCGGTGTGACCGTCACCTCGGGCATGGCGATGATGATCGGCGCCCTGCGCGGTATGGCCGTGGCGGGTACCGAGCCCGGACAGCTCATGGCGTGGCTCAACCAGTTACTCGACGCCTCGGTCCAGCCGGCCCTGGGCAGCGCGGTGTGCTGCCGCTACCGGCCCGAGAGCCGCACACTCACCTGGGCACAGGCAGGACACCCCGCCCCACTGCTGTTCCGCAACGGGACGGGGCGCATGCTCTCGCCGCCGGACGGCGTCCTGCTCGGCGCCACCTCCGGCGCCGTCTACGGACAGGCCGAAGAGACACTCGAACCGGGCGACCTGCTCCTCCTGCACACCGACGGACTGGTTCCGCGGCGATGGATGTCCCCCGAGTCCCAGTCATGGGGGTCCCACGACTCGAGCGAGGCCGAGAGCGGGGGCGACACCACGACCGTCAGCCGTCTTCTCGACCTGGCCCCCCGCTTCGGCGAGGCGCGCACCGCACAGGACTGCGTACGGATGGTCGTGGAGGAGTTCGGCGAGACGGAGCGCGAGGACGACGCCTGCGTACTGATCGCCAGGGTTGCCACCTGACACGAGCGCCACCCGACCTCGGTGGACACCCGACGTGACTCCCGGCAGGGACGTACAGCGGGACAGGCCCCCTATGCCCGTGCGCTGTTGCCGCCCTTGGCCTTCAACGAGCCCTTGGGCAGCGCCAGTTTGATCTCCTCACGCAGTTCGTTGATCTTCGGATAGCTGGAGTACTGCCCCGTCAGCCGGTACATCTCACGCAGCCGGTCCCAGGTGCGGTGGGAGGAGTTCGAACCCATCGACGTCAGGGCCAGGCGTGCGTACCGGTCGGCCTGTTCGGGGTCGTCGGCGATGAAGCAGGCGGACGCGAGCGAGATGTGGTCGAAGATCTTCGACCGGTCCCGGCCCTTCTCCCGCAGCTCCAGGGCTTCCTTGGCGTGGCTCTGTGCGACGGCGGCCGCGGACGGGTCGTGCTCCGCGAGCGTCCGGTAGGCGAGCGCCTGCATCCCGTGCATGTCGGCCTCGTCGAACAGCTGCATCCAGCTCGGCGGCGGCACGTCACCCTTGTCCGAGACGAAGAGGTCCTCCGCCTCCCCCAGAGTGCGCCGCATGGCCTGGCCCTTGCCCAGCGACGCCTGTGCCCAGGCCTCGATGGTGTAGAGCATGGCCTGGGTGCGCGGCAGGACCTCGTCGCCCGATCCCGACTTGGCGAGCTTCATGAGGTCGAGCGCGTCGTCGGGCCGGCCCAGGTGCACCATCTGGCGGGCGGCTCGGGAGAGCGCCTCGCCCGCGCGGGGCCGGTCACCGCCTTCTCGGGCCGCGTGCGCGGCGATGATGAAGTACTTCTGAGCCGTGGGCTCCAGGCCGACGTCGTGCGACATCCAGCCCGCGAGGACGGCGAGGTTGGCGGCGACGCCCCACAGGCGCCGCTGCAGATGGTCGGGGTGTCGGTAGGAGAGCATGCCTCCCACTTCGTTGAGCTGTCCCACGACAGCCTTGCGTTGCAGTCCGCCCCCGCGGGCCGCGTCCCAGGCCCGGAACACCTCGACCGAGCGCTCCAGTTCCTCGATCTCCTGCGACCCGATGGGGGCGGCCTCGTAGCGGTCGAACCCAGCGGGGTCGGCGTGCAGGGGATTGTCGATGTCAGGGGCGTCGGCCGCGAGGGCCGGATCGGAGTGCAGCCAGTCCTGCATGGCGCTGCTGATTGCGGATCCGGCGGCGAGCGCGGCGCCCGCGCCCACCAAGCCGCGTCGGTTGAGCATGAGGTCCATTCCCGTGAATTCGGTGAGGACCGCGGCAGTCCGCTCGGGCGCCCACGGCATGCCGTCGGGATGTTCCACACTCCCGCCGCCCGGCCGTTTCCCCGTGCGCCCGTGCCGGACCAGACCGAGATCCTCGATGGTCACGACACGGCCGAGACGCTCGGTGAACAGTGCTGCCAGCACCCGCGGCACCGGATCGCGCGGGATCTCTCCCATGTCGATCCACCGCCGCACCCTTGAGGTGTCCGTCGCCAGCTGGGGGTGGCCCATGGCCGCCGCCTGCCGGTTGACCATCCTCGCGAGTTCCCCCTTGGACCAGCCGGCCAGGCCGAACAGGTCCGAAAGGCGGGTGTTGGGTTGTCCGCTCACGTCAAGCCCCCAGGTTCTCGGCTGAGTTGACACTAACCGTCTGTCAGTTGCTGAGCGACTATTCGCCAGGGTTCGCCAGGGCACGCCAGATGGTGTGCCACTGGGCATCGGGTGTCAGGTAGGAAAGCGCCACCCCGACCCGGTTGCCGAAGGAACACTCCCCAGGGTGCACCAGGGCGGCCGGGGCGGGTAGCGCAGCAACTCGCAGGCACACGAAGGGATCTGTTTCGCCCATGTACGCAGCATCGTCCTCCGTGTCCGCTCCGCCCCGGTCACTGCACGCCCGCCCGGTCGGCAGCGGCCCATACCTCGACCCCGCACGTCCGGGGGCGGCTCCCGTGCTCGGTGCCGGTCGGTCACGGCGCGTGCCGGGGCTCGGCACCCAACCGCTCAGCGGGAGACTCGACTTGTCCGGCCCCCAGGGGGCGCAGCTGCGCACGGCGATCGCGTCGGTGCACCGGATCTGTCCGGAGTTCTCTCCGGTGCAGGTGCTGCGCCGCAGCGGCCGCTCCGTGCTCCTTGTCGGCACGACAGGGCGCAGCACCGCCGTCGCCAAGTGTTTACTGGACCACTCCCCGGTGTGGACCGAGCGGATCCGTCATGAAATAGCGGCGTACCGCTCGTTCGTGCGGCACCGGCCCCCGGTGCGGGTGCCGCGCCTGATCGCGGCGGACCCGGACAACTGCACACTGGTGATCGAGCGGATGCCGGGACGGGTGGCGGCGCTGCAGCGGCACCCGGCGGAGTCCCCGCCGCGCGCGGACGTCAGAGCGGCGCTCGGCGCGATCTGCCGGCTCAACGCGTGGCGGCCGCCGGCGGGGACGTTCGACGCCCCGCTGGACTACGCGGCCCGGATCTCCCGGTATCACGAGCTGGGGTTGCTCACCGACCGGGACATGGGCGATCTGCAGAAGCTGGTGCACGGCATCGCGCACTCGGCGGGCCGCCAGGGCATGGGCCAGTTCTGCCACGGCGACGCTCTCCTGTCCAACATTCTCCTGTCACCGGCCGGTCCAGTGCTGGTGGACTGGGAGCATGCGGGCTGGTATCTGCCGGGGTACGACCTGGCGACGCTGTGGGCGGTCCTCGGGGACGCGCCCGTCGCCCGGCGGCAGATCAGTCAGCTCGCGCAGTCGGCGGGACCGGCGGCGCGCGACGCGTTCCTGGTGAACCTCATGCTCGTCGTCACCAGGGAGATCCGTACGTACGAGACGGCCGTGCAGCGGTCGATGCACGAGACGACCCCGGCGGCACCGGGACCGGCCCACCCGGGTGCTGCGCCGTCCGGCGAGGAACAACGGCTGCTGTTGAGGCGGCTGCACGACGACTGCCAGATGGCCCGCAGGGCCGTCCGAGCGGCGGTCGGCACTCGCTGACGGGGATGGTGGTCCGCGGTGCGCCTGCGACAGGGCGCATCGCGGACCTTCGTCATGTCGAACGTAGTGTCGGGCAGCCACGCGCGCCCGACGCCCCTCCGCTGAGGAACGTTCACCCGAACAGGCCACAGGTCCACTCCACTGACGCCCCGCAGGCCGGGCCGCAGTCGCCGCGAAACCCGCGACACCCGCCGCTGACATGGGAAATCGACCGTCTCTGGGCATGATTGACGGATCGTCGGGGAGTCGGTACCACTGACGCACGCCCGGCCCCGCACGCACCATCGCGACCGATCGTCCCAGGAGGCCTGCTTTGCGAGGATCCCCCACCGACTCCAGCCCCTCCATCGGGCACAGACGCGCACGCAGGACGGCCGGTGCCCTCGCCTCGGCGGCCCTGCTGCTGCCACTGCTCGGCGCCGCCCCGTCCGGCGGCGGCGCCCAGGCGTCCTCCGCGCGTCTGCAGAGCGCGTTCACGGACGCGGCCGCCCAGTACCACGTACCGCGGAACGTGCTCCTGGCCGTCTCCTACCTGCAGTCCCGCTGGGACGCGCACGGCGGAGCCCCGAGCGTCACCGGTGGCTACGGTCCCATGCACCTGACCGACGCCCGCACCGCGATCGCCCGCACGGTGGCACCGCACCACAGCGAGGGTACGGAGGACGCGCGCGGCGACGGCTCACGCGCGCCGCTGCTCCCCCGGACCAAGGTCCCGGAGAACACCCGGCTCCCCGCCCGTCTCAAGACGCTGACGAAGGCGGCCGAACTCACCGGCATCCCCGCGGAGCGGCTGCGTACGGACGCGGCCGCCAATGTGGCCGGCGGTGCCGCGCTGCTGGCCGCCGCCCAGAAGCAGCTCGGCGAGCCGCTGAGCGACGACGCGGCCGACTGGTACGGGGCGGTGGCACGCTACTCGGGCGCCGACGACACGGCGACGGCGGCGACGTACGCCGACGACGTCTTCGACGTGATCCGCCGGGGAGGACACCGTACGACGGACGAGGGCCAGCAGGTCGCACTCGCGGCACAGCCTGAACTGCGGTCCGTCACCCGGCAGTTGGACAAGGCGGGACTGCGGGCGGCCCGCGCGGCCGGCACCGAGTGCCCGGCGACCGTGTCCTGCGAGTGGATCCCGGCGCCGTACGAGGAGTTCGGCGACGGCGACTACGGCAACCACGATCTCGGCAACCGCCCCAAGTCCCAGAGCATCAAGTACATCGTCGTCCACGACACGGAGGGCGCCTGGGAAGGCGTCCTCAACATGGTGCAGGACCCCACCTATGTGTCGTGGCAGTACACCCTGCGCTCCACCGACGGGCACATCGCCCAGCATGTGAAGGCCAAGGACGTCGCCTGGCACGCGGGCAACTGGTACGTGAACGCCAAGTCGATCGGCCTGGAGCACGAGGGGTTCCTCGCGGCACCGGACGCCTGGTACACGGAGGCGATGTACCGGTCGTCGGCGCGGCTGGTGACATATCTGGCGAAGAAGTACGGCATCCCGCTGGACCGGCAGCACATCCTCGGCCACGACACCGTGCCGGGAACGACGACGGCGAACATCCCAGGGATGCACACGGACCCGGGCCCGTACTGGGACTGGCAGCACTACTTCACCCTGCTCGGCAAGCCGCTGCACGCCGCCCCGGGATCGAAGGGCGGGCTCGTGACCGTGCTGCCCCAATTCGGCAAGCACAAGCCGAAGTTCACGGGTTGCGTCACCAAGGGCGAGCCGTGCGCGGCGCACGGTTCCAGCGCCGTACGGCTGCACACCCAGCCGCGCTCGGACGCGCCGCTCGTCAAGGACATCGGTCTGCGGCCCAAGGGCGAGGACTCCACGATCGATGTGAACGACGTGGGTTCGCGTGTCTCCACGGGCCAGCGGTACGCGGTCGCCGGGCGCGACGGCGACTGGACCGCGATCTGGTACCTCGGTCAGAAGGCCTGGTTCAAGAACCCGGCGAAGCAGCCGACAGCGGTGAACGCGACCGGCCCCGTCGTGACACCGAAGGCCGGGCCGGCCGAGATCCCGGTGTACGGACGCGCGTACCCGGAGAAGGCGGCCTATCCGGCGGGCGTGCCCGTCCAGGACGTCTCGCCCCTGCCGTACAAGCTGCTGAAGGGGCAGAAGTACTCGGCGGGCGACAAGGTGCCGGGCGAGTACTTCTACGCGCCGACCTTCGACACGACACCGCACCGGGTGGTGCGCGGCAAGGACATGTACTACGAGATCCAGTTCGGGCACCGGGTGGCGTACGTACGTGCCGCCGACGTACGGGTGGTGCCGTCGGCCTCGTAGCGAGTCACTTCGGCGGTTCGTGGAGTCCGAAGGCGGAGCCCTGGTCGTCGCGGCACAGCTTGAAGCGGCCGAACCGGGCGGCCGACTCCTCGCTGTCGCCGCCGTCGCCCAGGTCCTCCACCGTGCCGCCCAGTTCACGGACCCGGGCGACGGCGGCGTCGAGGTCGTCCACCCGGAAGAAGAGATAGGGGGAGGCTCCGGCGTCGCCGCCGTGCATTCCGCCCGGCACTCCGTCGGTGGTGATGGCGAAGCCTCCGCCTTCGGACGTGCCGGGTTCGAAGGTCCAGCCGAGGAGGGATCCGTAGAAGGCGCGGCCCCGCTCGGGGTCGGCCACGCCGATTTCGAAGAAGGTGGGTTCGCCGCTCATCGCGCGTCTCCTGTCGTGAGACATGTGCCCGCCGCCTCAAGCCACCGTACGCGGGACGGAACGCGGGCGCCCGCCGTGCGGCTCGGGTATCGCGGGCCGACGTGCTGCGGACGGCCACCTCGTGACGGGGGCGGGCGTGGATGGAGCCGGGTGCGTGACCGGGCTCAGCCCTCGATCCGGCGCAGCCGTTCGGCGTCGCAGGTGCGGGGGCAGGTGGCACAGGCCTCGGCGGGGCGGATCGTGTAGTAGAGGCAGCAGCCCATGCGGGTGCGGGTCGGGTGCTGTCGGCCGTCGCTGCCGGTGAGGTGGCGGAAGTCGGCTCCGCCGGGGAAGGGGGCGACGGCCGAGGGCAGGAGCGCGGTGGCCGCCCGGACGGCGTCGAGCTCCTGGCCGAGCATGCGCCCGAGGTACCAGATGCCGGAGACGAGGTCGTCGGTGACCATGCCCCACAGGGCGCGCGGGCCGCGCCGGATGTGCGGGGCGATCGCGGAGAGCAGCGGTTCCATGTGATCGGCGACGGCCACCCTCAACTCGGCACGCAGGGCCTCCTCGTGAGGGGCAGTCAGGGCGCCGGGGAGCGCGGCGGCCGGGTCGCCCGGGAGGCAGGTCAGATCCGCGCGGGGGCTGACCTCGAACACGCCGGTCGTCAGGTCGAGCCGTACGTCTTCGGGGTGGATACGCGGCACCCGGCCCGTGAGGTACCAGACGCCGCTCATCAGCAGCCCGACGGACCACGCGTAGTCGTGAAGGGCTCGCGAGGCGGCGACGTCCCGGCGCGGAGTGTGGTCGTAGCGGTCCTGGATGCGGGCGGTCTCGGCCAGGAGGAAGGCCTCCATGGCCTCCTGATCCTTCGTCAACTCCGCGCCACTGACGCCCATTCGGGTGACCGCCTGACCCGGGTCGGCGACTCGCACGGTCAACGCCTCGCACACCTCGCCCAGTTGCCGGTACGTGTCCGCGAGCAGACGGGACACGGACGTGGCCGCACCGGTCGACAGAGTCTCCACGGCCACGGTCATCGGTACTCCTGTGCATGAGGGCGAAGCGAGCAAAGCAGGTAAGGCTTACCTTAGTATAGAGATCGCCGACAGTAGCGCGTGACCGCACTCCCTGAAGCAACGATCAAGGGAGGCGCACGTCACAGCCCCTCCACAGCTGGTTGAAAAGTAAAGCATGCCTAACCTAAGCTCACGTACCGTGACTGTGACCCAACGGGCCGCACCTACGGGTGTGCCCCCGCGTGCCCTGCGGCACATACCCGTGTTCCTCCTCGGCGTCGGAGCCCTCGCGCTCTGCGCCGCCCTGAGCCTTGCCCTCGGAGCCCGCTCCGTGCCCCTGTCGACCGTGGCCGACGCGCTGTTCGGCGACGCCCGTGGACGCGACGCGCTCGTGGTGACGGGACTGCGGCTGCCGCGTACCGTCATCGGGCTGGCGGTGGGTGCCGCGCTCGGGGTCGCCGGGGCGGTCGCGCAAGGGATCACGCGCAATCCACTGGCCTCGCCGACGACCCTCGGCATCAACGCCGGTGCGGGCTTCGCGGTCGTCGTCGCCATCTTCGTGCTGCACCTCAACAGCCCTGCCGAGTACATGTGGTTCGCGTTCGCGGGTGCGGCGGGCGCCGCGGTGTTCGCCCAGGCGCTGGCGCGACGGGCCGGTGACATCGATCCCGTACGGCTCGCGCTCGGCGGCACCGTGCTCCAACTCGTGCTGCTGTCCTGGACGTCCGCGGTGATGCTGGCCAGTCAGCGCACCCTGGACGAGGCCCGCTTCTGGCTGGCCGGATCGCTCGCCGGTCGCACGCTCGACGTGCTCTGGCCCGTTCTGCCGACGCTCGTGCTCGGTCTGCTCCTCGCGCTGGCCGTCTCGCCCGCCCTCAACGCCCTTGCGCTGGGCGACGATTCGGCCCAGGCGCTGGGTGTGCCGGTGGCACGGATCCGGCTGGCCGGGGGCATCGCCGTCGTCCTGCTCGCCGGGTCGGCGGTCGCCGTGGCCGGGCCCGTCGCCTTCATCGGCCTCGCCGCGCCCCATCTCGTACGCCCGCTGCTCGGCAGTGACCACCGGCTGTTGGTACCCGGCTGCCTGGTCGCGGGTCCGCTGCTGCTGCTCGCCGCCGATGTCCTGGGACGGCTGGTCGTACGCCCTTCCGAGCTCGAAGTCGGCATCGTGACCGCGTTCCTGGGCGCGCCGCTGCTGGCGCTCCTGGCCCGGAAGGTGGCCCGATGACCCTTACGTACACGGCCCTCGCAGGACGCGCCGCGTCCCGGACGCGCAGGCGTGTCCTGGTGTTCGGCGTCTGCGGTCTCGCCGCCCTCTTCGTACTGCTGACCGTCTCTCTGGCGACGGGCGAGATGCGGATCCCCGCGGCCACCGCGCTGCGGGCGCTGGTCGGCGCCGGTGACCCGGGTGATGTACTCGTGGTGCGCGAGTTCCGCGCTCCGCGGGCGGTCGCCGCCATCGTCGCCGGTGCCGGACTCGGCGCGGCCGGGTGCGTTCTGCAACGGTTGTTCCGCAATCCCCTGGCCTCCCCCGATGTCATGGGTGTGACAGGGGGTGCGTCACTCGGCGCGGTCGCGCTGCTCGCGGCCGGTGCCTCACAGACGCTGATCCCGGTCGGCGCGCTGGCCGGCGGCCTGGTGGCAGCCCTGCTCCTCGGGGTCTTCGCGTGGCGCTCCGGGCTCGCCGTCGCCCGGCTCGTGCTCACCGGGCTCGCGGTCCAGGCGGGTCTGGCCGCCGCGGTGAACCTGATGATCGTGCGTTTCCCGGCCGAGCTGGCCGGCTCGGCACTGCAGTGGACCACCGGCTCGGTGTACGGGCGCACGTGGGCCGAGGTGTGGGGCGCGGGCGCCGCCATGGTGCTCGTGCTGGCCGTCGCCCTCGTCCTGCACCGAAGGCTGGCCGTGCTCGACCTGGGCGACGAATCGGCAGGAGCGCTGGGGCTCAACACCTCCACCGCACGGCTCCAATTCCTCTTCCTGGCGGTCACGTTGGCCTCACTGGCCGCCGCGCTCGCCGGTCCCGTGACCTTCGTGGCGCTGGCCGTGCCGCACATCGTGCGGTTCGTCACCGGCCCGCCGACCGCCGCCACCCTGGCGCTGGGTTCCCTCACCGGAGCCGTACTGCTGCTCGCCTCCGACCTCGTGGTGCAGCACCTCGTGCCGGTGAACGGCCTGCCGGTCGGAGCGGTCACCGCCACCCTCGGCGCCCCCTTGCTGCTGGTGCTGATGTTCCGTCAGAGCAAGCCCGTCCACAGGAGCCACGCATGAGCACGACCAACCAACTGTCCACGCAGGGGCTGGACCTGCGCTACGGCGACCGGCTCGTGGTCGGCGGCCTCGACCTGACGCTCCCCGGCGGCTCGGTCACCGCGATCGTCGGCCCCAACGCCTGTGGCAAGTCCACCCTGTTGCGCGGTCTGAGCCGGCTGCTCGCGCCGGCCGCCGGAACCGTGGCCCTGGACGGCGCCGACATCCACCGGCTCTCCGCGCGGACGCTCGCCCGCCGGATGGGCCTGCTTCCGCAGCAGCCGGTCACCCCGGAGGCAATCACCGTCGAAGCGCTCGTACGACTGGGCCGCTATCCCCATCAACGGCTGCTCAGCCCCTGGTCGACGGCCGACCAGAAGGCGGTGGAGGAGGCGCTGGAACGCACCGGTACCGCCGGGCTGCGCGACCAGCCCGTGGACCAGCTCTCCGGCGGTCAACGGCAGCGCGCCTGGATCGCGCTGGCACTCGCCCAGGACACCGAACTGCTGCTGCTCGACGAGCCGACCACCTTCCTCGATCTGCGGCACCAGCTGGACGTCCTCGACCTGGTCGCCGCCCTGCACGCCGAGGCCGGCCGCACCGTGGTGATGGTGCTGCACGACCTCGGACAGGCCGCCCGCTACGCGGACCACATGGTGGTCCTCAAGGACGGCCGCCTCGCCGCCGCCGGCCCACCGGCCGACGTGCTCGACGCGGAGCTGGTCAGATCCGTGTTCGACGTGGACTGCCGCGTCATCCCCGACCCGGAGACCGGCACACCGCTGGTCGTCCCCAGGAGCAGCGCGATACGGCACGCCGCCACGACCGCCTGACCCACCGCGCACACCCGCGCCACCGCTCATGGCGTGTGTACGGACCACACCTGGTCGTCCGCGCACCCGTGAGGCACACCTACAAGAAGGACGAACCCCCCATGCTCAAGCGATCTCCCCTGCGCGGAATCGGCAGGCTCCTCTCGCTGCTGCTCGCCGTCGTGCTCGGAACCGCCGTGCTGGCCGCCTGCGGCAGCGACGACTCGTCCGGCACGAGCAGCGCGGCGAAGCCCGCCGCGGACGGCGCCGCGTTCCCGCGCACCCTCAAGACCGTGATGGGCGACGTCAAGATCCCCGCCCAGCCGAAGCGCGTGGTCGTGCTCGACACCGGTGAGCTCGACGACGTCACCCTGCTGGGCATCGACCCGGTCGGCGCGGTCGCCCCGCACTTCAAGACCGAGGGCGGCTTCCCGGCGTACCTGAAGGGCGAGTTGGACGGCACGAAGGATGTGGGTCCGCTCCTTGAGCCGAACCTCGAACTGATCGCCTCGCTCAGGCCCGACCTGATCCTGTCCTCCAAGGTCCGGCACGAGAAGGTCTACGACAAGCTGAGCGCCATCGCCCCGACCGTCTTCACCGAGACCACCGGCGGTGTCTGGAAGGAGAACCTGAAGGTCCACGCCGAGGCGCTCGGTCTGGAGACCGAGGCGGCCGCGAAGCTCAAGGAGTACGAGACGCGGGCCAAGGCGCTCGGTGAGGCCATCAAGAAGAAGGACGGCGGCACCGCACCGACCGCGTCCGTCGTGCGATTCATCGCCGGGCCCACCCGCCTCTACCAGTCCAACTCCTACAGCGGCGTCGTCCTGAACGACATCGGCCTCCAGCGCCCGAAGACGCAGATCTCCGACGACCCGGAGGTCACGATGAAGGACGTCAGCCCCGAGCAGATCGACCAGGCGGACGCCGACCTGATCTTCGTCACCGCCGCCGACGCCGAGGACAAGACCCAGAAGAAGGACGTCGTCTCCAACCCGGTCTGGAAGGACCTCGCCGCCGTCAAGAACGACAAGGTCTTCGAGGTGCCGGACGAGACCTGGATGTCCGGCATCGGAGTCCAGGCCGCCGAACAGATGCTCGCGGACGTGGCGAAGGCCACCGGCGTGGAGCTCCCGAAGAAGTAGCTCCCGCCGCAGGGGGCGGGCCCGCCGTCCCGGGGCCCGCCCCTCACCCCCCACCCACGAGCGGAAGTTGCTCTCTCGCATGCGTATGTATCTACTGGCCCTCAACCCGACCGACTCCGTCACCGAAGGATTTCTGCCCGCCGCGGCACGGCTCGGCCTGGACATCACGCTCCTCACCGACCAGCCGGACGCCCACCGGAACGTGTGTCCGGAGATCGAGATCCTGGAGTGCGACGTACGCGACTTCCGTGCCGTCGTCACCCGCATATCGACTCATCACCGCCCCGACGCGGTCTTCACCAACAGCGACCATCTGCAGACCCAGGCCGCCCTGGCCGCCGACTACTTCGGCCTGTCCGGCAAGGACTGGTGGGTCACGCTGCGCACCAAGGACAAGGCCGAGATGCGTCGTCATCTCACCTCCGTCGGCGCGGACACCGTGTGGTCGACCGAAGTCACCGATCTCGCCGGCCTGACCGCGCTCGACCTCCCGTACCCGTGTGTCGTCAAGCCGCGCGAGGGCGTGGCCAGCGAGGACGTCGTACTCGTGGACGGTCCCGAGGAACTGGTGGCGCGCTGCACGGAGATCCGGAGCCGTCGCCCGGGGGCCGCTCTGGTCGTCGAGGAGTACCTGCCCGGCGAGCTGTACACCCTGGAGACGCTCGGCGACGGCCATGTCCGCCACGTCCTGGGCGGTTTCCACACCAGGGTGTCACCACCGCCGTACTTCATCGAGGAGGGGCTGACGTTCGTCGCGGCCCACCCCGCACCGGTCGTCGACCAGGTGCTGGCCCAACTCGACGCGCTCGGCGTGGGATTCGGCGCCTGCCACACCGAGTTCGTGGTCCACGAGGGCCGGGCGCGGATCATCGAGGTCAACTACCGCGCCATCGGCGACCAGTGCGATCTGCTGCTGGCCCGCCTGCTGGAGATCCCGCTCTTCGAGCACATCCTGCGTACGCATCTGGGTGAGCGCCTGCCCGCGGACCTGGGCGCACGTCGTGACGGCGCGGCACGCCTGGAGTACCCCTGCGCCGAGAGCGCCGGGACGCTGACCGCCGCCCCCGCTGCCGCGGAACTGGTCGTCGATGGAGTGCGGTTGACCTACCGTCCGCTCCGGGAGGTCGGCGAGCGGCAGGAGGTGTATCGCACCAATCGCGACTACCTGGGCGTGCTGCGGGCGATGGGAACCGACCAGGAGGCCGTGGACAAGGCGGTGGCCGAGTTCCTGGCCGAGCAGCGGTGGGAGATCCAGCCGTGACGGCCCCGACCGCGACGGCCGGCGACACATTCGGCACAGGCGGCACAGGCGGCACAGGCGAGACTGGCGACACCGGCGGCGGGTACGGCGCGCATCCGGAGGACGCCGCCCGGAGCGAGTTGGTGATCCGGGTGCTCAGCGCTCTGCTGCGTGAGGACGTCGTCGGCCTGCGCACACACAGCACACTCGTACATCGGACGGACGGCGCCTGGCTGCAACGGGCCGACGGACAAGGGGGGTTCCTCCTGCTGCCCGTCGTCGAGGACGGGTTCCAGTGCGAGTTGGCGGCCCGACTGCCGCTGCTCGTCGGGGAATCCGAGGGAGCCTCGCCTGTCCCGTACGAGACATGCGACAAGGTCCTCGGCGCGCTGCGCGTCCTGGCCGACCCCGTCGACCAGGACGGGTTCGACGCCTTCGCGGAGGAGTGCCGTCAGACGCTGGCCACCATGCGGCTGCACTCCTCGGCCCGGTCAGACGTCACCGAGCGGCTGACGGACCTTCATGGTGCTGACCCGGCCGACTGGACCGGGCTGACGGCCGGGCTGGCGTTCGACACTCTCGCCGCCCACCACGATCATCCCGTCTACCCCACGGCACGCGGCCGCTCCGGGCTCACCGAGTCTCAACTGCGGGCGTACGCGCCGGAGTTCCATCCCCGCCTTGCGCTGCGCTGGCTCGCCGTACCCCGGGAGTCGGTCAGCGGCACGGTTCCGGACCGCTGGCCCACGCCCGCGCTGCTCGGGCTTGGGGAGCTCGACCGTACGCATGTGGCCCTGCCCGTACACCCGTTGACCGTCGGCGCCCCGCTGGAAAGGGCCCTGCGTGCCACCGGTCTGGCGGACCGCGCGGTGCTCGCCGACCGCGCTCACCCAGAAGCCGTGCCGACCCTGTCGATGCGTACCGTAGCCCTGTCCGCCGACCCGCTGCTGCATGTCAAACTCCCCTTGGCCACGGCCACGTTGGGGCTGCGCAACAGGCGGACCATCAAGCCCGGGACACTCGTCGACGGAGCCGCGGGCCAGCGTCTGATCGAGCGTGTCGTCGCCCGCGAGCCCCGCTTCCGGGAGACGATCCTGCACGCAGACGAGACCGTGTACGCGCACGCCGGGCATGAACTGCTCGCCGCGCTGTTCCGGCGCTACCCCGCCGGTCTCCAGGACTCCGTGGTCGTGCCGATGGCCGCGCTGCTCGCCGAGGCACCCGGCGGCCGGCTGGTCGTCGACCACCTGGCCGACCGCTTCTACGGCGGCGAGGCACTCGCCCTGCTGGACGCCTGGCTCACCCTGCTCTTCGACTGGCAGACCACGCTGTTCGGCTACGGGATCGCGCTGGAGTCGCACCAGCAGAACATCTCGCTCGTCCTCGACCGGCGAGCCGACGGCAGCACGCGGCTGCGGCTGCTGTTGAAGGACAACGACGGTCCACGAATCAACGCGGCACGGCTGCGCGAGCGGTTGGGCCCACTGTCGGGTGACAAGGCTCCCGGGCCGCATGACTTCGTCGACGCCCGGACCTTCGGCGAGAGCGACCGGCCGGTCGTCGACCTGTTCACCACCATCACGGTCCATCTGTGCGCGGGCGCCTACGCGTTCGGGCTCGCCCGGCACGGTCGCGCTCCGCTTCCGGTACTGCTGCGACTCGTACGCAACCGGCTCGCCGAATCGATCGAGCGGCTGGGGACAGGAACGGGCGAGCCCGGTGCCGTACTGCGGGCCCAGGTGCTGGACTCGCCCCGCCTGCCCGTCAAGGCGATGGTCACCGCGGGAACCCTGCTCACCAAGGAACGTTCGGGGGCTGCGGACATCAACAAGCACTACACGACCGGCCCCAACTACCTTCTGCACACCGGGGCTTCGGCATGACCGCCGAGGTCCTGCGGATGCCCCGCCCCGGGTTCGGCCCCCGGCACGTGCACGCCGTCGCGGGCTGCTACTTCGTGGCCTCGTTCGCGGCACTGGGACTGCCGCCCTTCCTCACCGAGATCCTGCCGGAGCTCGGCGACCGGACGGCTCGCTGGGCGGGTCTGCTGTATGTCGTGCCCACCGTGTTCGGCGCGCTGGGCGCTCCCCTGTGGGGCCGGCTCGCGGACCGCTTCGGTCGAAAACGGCTGTTGCTGCGGGCCCAGTTGGGGCTCGCCGTCGCGTTCCTGCTCGCGGGGTGGGCCGATTCGCTCGGCACGTTCACCGCGGCGCTGGTGTTGCAGGGCATCCTCGGCGGCACGTTCGCGGCGTCCAACGGCTACCTCGGCGCCGCGCTGGAAGGGCCCCACCTGTCCAGGGCGCTCACGCTGATGCACGGCAGCGCGCGGGCGGCCCTGGTCGTCGCCCCGATCGTCGTCGGCTCCCTGTCGTCCTGGCTGTCACCCCATCGCCAGTACGCGCTGCTCGCCCTTCTCCCACTGGCCGCCGCCCTGTTGCTCGCCGCCCTGCCCGAACCACAGGCGGAGGAGGCCGACTTGACGGAGGTGACTGGGACTGCCGAGCCCGTCCCGGCGGCGGCCCTGCGCTCCCTGTACGCGCTTGAGTTCACCTTCGTCTTCTCCACCGTCATCTCCTTCCCGTACCTCATCTCGCTGGTCGAGGAGCGAATACCCGGCGCGTCACCGACGCTGTCCGGCGTGCTGTTCGCGCTCCCCCACCTCTGTTACCTGATAACCGCCATGCCCGTACACACCGCCTTCCGGGACCGTCCCCGGGCCGGGATCGCGATCGGCTTCATCTGCGTCGCGATCGGACTGGCCGCACACAGCGTGGCCGACTCCCTCGCCACCCTGATCGGCGTACGGCTGATCCTCGGCGTGGGGCTGACGCTCGGCCTGGTGTGTCTGTCGGTGCTGGCCGCCGACTGCGTCAAGGGCCGTTCCCCCGGTGGGCTGTTCGGCTCGCTGGAGTTCTTCTCCAAGGCCGGCGCGGTCGCCGCCGGCGTGGCCGCGGCGGCGGGCAGCGCCCGCTACGGCCCGACCGCACCCTTACTGACCGGCGCGGCCGTCGCACTGATCACCGTATGCGCGACCATCCTCCGCTCTCTTTGCACCCGCTGGAGCCACACATGCCCTCGCTGACCGAGTCGCTCGGTAGCACCCCCACCTCCACCGCCGCTCCCACCGCGCAGGCCGAACTCCCGTCCCCCGACGAGGCCGTGGCGCACACGCTCCTCAACTGTCTGCTGCGCGAGGTGTCGGCGCCCGAGCGCCAGACCGCCTTCACCGACGGCCATCTGCTGCTGCGGCTCCCCCGCCGCGGTGTGCTGCTGCGGGTCGGCCTGCGCCGTACGTCGCTGCTCGGCGCGCACCGCTTCGCCGGCCCGGTGAGCGAACAGACGGCCGACGGCGACTGGAACGTGGTCGGCTGGCGACGGCTGGCCGAGTACACGCAGGACGAGTTGTCCCTGCGTACCGGTGTGCGCAACGAGGAGTTCCTGGAACAGGTCGACTCCAGCCACCGAACCATCGCCGCCTCTCTCGCCGTACGCACCGGGAACGGCCCGAGTGCTCTCCCCGTGCAGGCCGGGACCGACCCGAGCGCGATCCCGGTACGGGCGGGGGCCGACCCGAGCGCGACCCCCGTACGGGCGGGGACGGCCTCGGTGCCGCCGGCTTCGCCCGTCGCCGCCTACCTCGTGTCCGAGCAGGCGCTGCTGTTCGGGCACCGGTTCCACCCCACGCCCAAGGCGCGCACCGGGGACGCGGACTCCTGGCTCGCCTACTCGCCGGAGGCCGGCGCGACCTTCCCCCTGCGCCACCTGGTCGTGCGCGAACACCTGATCGCCGAGGAGACCGCGGAACCCGGCGCCCTGGACGCGATCGACCGGCGGGACCGGGCTGGCCGGCGGGACGGAACGGACGGTGCCGACGTGCCCGACGGCTACCGGCTGCTGCCCGCGCACCCCTGGCAGTACGCGATGCTCCGCGAGCACCCGACGCTGCGCGCGGCCCTCGGGCGCGGGGACGTCCTCGACCTCGGCCCGGGCGGCAGGCCCTTCGCCGCCACCGCATCCGTGCGGACGCTGTACGACGGCGAGTCGTTCCTGAAGTTCAGCCTGAACGTCCGGATCACCAACTGCCTGCGCAAGAACGCGAGTTACGAGCTGTCCGGCGCCGTCGCGCTCACCCGTGTCCTGGGTCCGGCCCTGGCCGACCTGGCCGAGCGCTTCCCCGGCAGCGCGGTGCTCCGCGAGCCCGCGTACCGCAGCCTCGCCCTGCCCGGCCCGGACGGCACCCCGGACCGCGAACTGCTCGAAGGCTTCGGCGTCATCGTCCGCGAGGGCCTGACCCGGCACCTCCTGCCCGGCACCACCCCGCTGCTCGCGGCGGCCGTCGCGGACGAGTACCCGACGAGTCCCGCGCACGTCTCCCGCCTCCTCGACGGCGCCGGTCCACGGGCCGCGCTCGACTGGTGGTCGGCCTACCTCAGGCTGCTCGTACCGCCGGTGCTCGCCGCCTACTTCGACCACGGTCTGGTGCTGGAACCCCATCTGCAGAACGTGCTGATCTGCGTCGACGGCGACGGCATGCCCGCCCAGGTCCTCTTCCGCGACCTGGAGGGCACCAAGCTCGTGCCCGAGCATCACGCCGAGACCCTCGCCTCGCTGCCGCCCGAGGTCGCGGGCCCGATGACGTACGACGCGCAGCGCGGCTGGGACCGGGTCGTCTACTGCCTGCTCGTGAACCACGTCGCGGAGCTGCTCGCCGCGCTCGCCGACCTGCACCCCCATGCCGAGGCCGCGCTGTGGGCGGAGGTTCGCCTCACCCTCCGGACGTACGCCGACCGGTACGGCTGCCCGCCGCCGCTGGCCGCGCTGCTCGCCGGAGTGCCGCTGCCCGCCAAGGCGAACCTGCTCACCCGCTGGGAGCGCAAGGCCGACCGCGAGGCCGGATACGTCCGTCTGCCCTCTCCGCTCGGCGAGGACATCCTGCGCCACACGACCGGGAGTACTCGATGACCATCCCCACCGCAGCCGTACGGGATCGGCTGCTCTCCCTGCCCTCCGGCGAACTCCCGGCCTACGTCTACGACTTGGCGGCGCTGCGCGACCACGCCGCGAACGTGCGGGCCGCCCTGCCCGAGCGGGTCGAGCTCTACTACGCGGCCAAGGCCAACCCGGAGCCGGAGATCCTGGCCGCGCTGGGTCCGTACGTGGACGGCTACGAGGTCGCGTCGGGCGGCGAACTCGCCCATGTCGCCAAGGCTGTTCCGGGCCGCCCGCTGGCCTTCGGCGGTCCGGGCAAGACGCCCGCCGAGATCACGACCGCGCTGGAACGGGGCGTGGAGCGTTTTCATGTGGAGAGCGAGTACGAGCTGCACATGCTGGCCGAACTGGCCCGGCAGGTCGCGCCCGACACCTCGGTCGCGGTCCTTCCGCGCTTCAACCTCCCTGTGGCATCCGGCTCGTTGGCCGCGAGTTCGCTGGCGATGGGCGGCCGTCCCACACCCTTCGGCCTCGACCCGTCCGAGGCGGACGCGGTGGTCCGTCTGCTCACCGACGGCACGTATCCGCACCTCGAACTCCGGGGCGTTCACGCCCACTTGGCCAGTGGGCTCCGGGCTCCGGAGCAGCTCGCGGTGGCCTCGTCCATCGTGAACTGGGCCGTGGAACTGGCCGAACGGCACGGGGTACGGCTCGCAGAGGTGAACGTCGGCGGGGGGATGACGGTCGACTACGCCGCTCCCGAGGGCCGCTTCGACTGGGTCACCTACGGCGAAGGGCTCGCCGAACTCGCCTGCCGGTACCCGGATCTGACGTTGCGTATCGAGCCGGGGCGGGCGCTGACCGCGTACTGCGGCTGGTACGCCACCGAGGTGCTGGACGTGAAGCAGAGTCACGGCGAGGAGTTCGCCGTGGTGCGCGGTGGCACGCACCATATGCGCACTCCGGCGACCAAGGGGCACGACCAGCCCTGCACCACGCTTGCGGTGGAGGACTGGCCACATCCCTGGCCGCGGCCGGCAGCAAGACGCGAACTCATCACGCTCACGGGCCAGTTGTGCACTCCGAAGGACGTCCTGGCCAGGAACGTCCGGGCACCGGGGCTGAGGGCGGGAGACCGCGTGGCGTTCGCACTGGCGGGCGCCTACGCGTGGAACATCTCCCACCACGACTTCCTCATGCACCCACGGCCCGGGTTCCACTTCCTGGACAGCGTGGACACCGAATCGGTCGGGGGTGAGGAGGTGCCGGGCTAGGGCTTCGCACCCGCCCCAGGCCTGTCTCCGCCCGGCGATCGCCCTGAACGTCGTCCCGCCGTCCGGCAGTGGTTCGCTGCGGACGGCGGGGTCAGCCCTGCTGGAAGAGTTCCGCGGGCAGGGGCTTGAGGAGCGCGTACAGGTCGTCGGTGATGGGGCGGTCCCAGGCGGCGATCGTCACCAGGACGTTGTCGCTGCGGTCGAACTGGACGCAGGAGATCCGAGTCTCGGAGAGCTTGAGGCGACGCACGATGAGGAGGTTGTCGCCCTGCATCACCGGCATGTCCTCGGCTCCGACGACCGTGACCTCTTCCTCGTTCTCCAGCGCCAGCAGCAGCTGCGCGACCTCGAACGGGACCTCTCCCTCGGCGACGTCCCGGGCCGGTGAGCCCTCCGGCAGATTGCCGATGATCATCGCGGGGCCGCGGCCGCCGAACAGGTCGTAGCGCAGGAACACACCCTGGCAGCTTCCATCGGGCGCGGGCAGCAGGCCCGCGCCGAGATTGCCGGGCCAGTCGCCCGGGTCCATGGCCAGAACGTCGAATTCAGGCCCGGCGGGAGTGGCGCTGCGGCGGCGGAGGAAGGACATGCCGCAATGGTACGTGCCCCGAGGGGTGGACGGGCGTGGGGTCGACGGCCGTTGGCCAGCGAACGTTGGCCATCACGCGTTGACTGGGGCCGGTCCACCAACAGGTGTTGACCGTCGCTTGGCGACTTCGAGCCGTTTCCGTCATCGGCTGTTTGCCAACGCTCGTTGCCCCGGCCCCGGCGCACACCACCGAGCGTTTGCCAACAAGCGTTGGCTTTGCCTCCGCCTGTGGGCCCACGCTCGTAGGCCCACGCCCGTTGCCCCACACGTGTAGGCCCACACCGGTAGGCGCACCGCCCGTATGCCCATGCCTATGGGCCCACGCCCGTTGACTAGCCCTTCACTGCCGTTCCCTCTCCCCCGGCCTCAACCTCGGCAGCCCTCAACGCCGCCCCCAGCCCCGCCCGGTCCGTGCCCACCTTCCGGTACACCGCCGACAGCAGTCGCACCACCGTCGGCTCCTCGGTGTGCAGCTCCTCGGCGATACCGGACAGGGTGCGACCGCGCACGGTGAGTGCCGCGGCCGCGCGCTCGCGGGCGGTGAGCGTGTCCGTCTCGGTGCTGTGGAGACGGCGCGGCCGCAACCCCGCGGCGGCCAGCTCGTCGCGGGCGGCCTCGACAAGCCCGTCGGCGCCGCACTGCACCGCCGCCTCCAGCCCCCGGTAGAGGTGCTCGGCGGCTTCCTTCGGGCGGCCCGAGCGCCGCAGCTCCGTGCCGAGGGAGACAAGGGCGCAGGCCAGTTCGTACGCGGCCGGCGAGCGTTCCAGATGGCCGACGGACTCTTCGAGGAGTTTCACCCGGGTCGAGCCCGAGGAGACGTCGGCCGCGGCACGCAGCGCCTGCCCGATCGCCGACGGCGCACCGAACAGCCGGGCCCGGCCCACGGCCTCGAACGCCGTGGTCACCGCCCGCTCCGGGGCATCGTGACTCTCCGCGCGGGCGAGGTGCAGCTGCCAGGGACACCAGGACGGATTCCGCATGCCGCGCGGGTCGAGGCGACGCCCGGCCGCGGCGAGTTCGACGGCCGCGTCCTTCGTCAGCCCCCTGGCCAGCAGCAGCTCCCCGTGCACGGTCTGGGCGTCGGGGAAGACGACGGCGGCGGGGAACGGTTCCCCGAAGGCGTACTCCTCGGCGGTCCGGGTGGCCTCGGTGATCCGGCCGCGGGCGAGCAGGATCTCGATGAGCGTGCCGACCGCATACCAGTGGGCGGGCGTGCCGGGCCCGACGCGTTCGGCCAGCCGGAGCCCCGCGCGCACGAAGTCCTCGGCCTCGGCGAGACGGCCGCGGCGGAAGCGCAGGTACCCGAGGAGGGTGTAGCCGAAGGACAGGTGGGCCCCGCGCCAGCCCTGCCGTTCGAAGTCGGCGATCCCGGCGGCGAAGAGTTCTTCGGTGCGCCCGGGCCGGTCCGCGTACATGAAGGTGAGGGCGACGAGGACGGGGACCTCGAAGCCGCGGTCCGCCTCGGCCCAGCCGAAGCCGCCGGCGAGGGCGCGTTCGGCGTGGTGGATCGCGATGTGGGCGGGCTCGCCGCGCAGGGTGGCGTCCCAGGCGCGCAGCCCGATCACATAGCGCTCGGTGAGATCGCGGCCGGTCAGCCGGTCGGCGAGCCGGGCGAGGCGGCGGGAGCGGGCCGGTGAGTCGGGCTCGTCGGCGCGGAAGGCGTCCCACATGAACTGCTCGGACTGCATGCGCAGCCGTACGCGGGCGTCGCCGGTCACCTTGATCTCGCGGGAGAGGGTGTCGGAGGCCTCGCCGAGGCGGTCGCTGTGGGCGAGGACCTGGGAGAGCCGGTAGACGATGTTGTGCCGCAGTTCCGGGTCGGCGATGGGCTCTTCGAGCGCGGCCCGCAGGTGGTTGACGGTGGTCGCGGGTTCGGTGAGCAGGGAGGCGCTGCCGAGTTCGTACAGCACGGCGGCCCGTTCCCCGCCGGGCGGGGGTTCGCGCAGCGCGCGGGCGAGGTGACGGCGGGCCGCGTCCGGGGCTCCGGCGCGCAGGGTCTCCCGGGCGGCGGCACGCAGCTGCTGGACGACCCAGACGTCACCGTCGGGGTGGGTCTCCATGAGATGCCGGGCAGCGGCGGCGGAACCGAGGCCGGCGTCGACGACGCACCAGGCGGCCTGGCCGTGCAGGGCCACCCGTACTCCCCGGGGAATGGCCCGGTAGACGGCGGTGGCGATGAGCGGGTGGACGAATTCCAGGGTGTCGGCGCCGGTGAGGATACGGGCGCCGCGCAGGGCGTCCGCCGCGTCGGCGGCCTCCTCCGAGCCGAGGCCCGCCACGGCCGCGGCCAGCGTCGGAGGGATCTCGGTGCCGAGGACGGCACAGGCCCAGGCGAAGCGGACGGTGGAGGTGCCGAGGCGTTCGAGGCGGGCGACGAGTCCGCTGCCCTTGACCGCGGCGGCCAGGTCGCGCAGGAGATGCGCCCCGTCCTCGGTGGGGGTCAGACCGCGGTCGCGTACCTTCGCGGTGAGTTCGACGGCCTCGAACGGGTTGCCCGCGGTCACGGCCCAGCATTCGCGGCAGAACGCGTCGTCCGCCTGCGTGCCTAGGGTCTCGCGCACCAGATGGGCGACGGCGACCGCGCTCAGCGGTTCCAGGTCGAGGGGGCGTCCGCCTGCCCGGCCGGGCAGGCCCCTGAACGGCTCGGCGTGGTCCGGGAGTTCGTCGGGCCGGTAGGCGACGACGAGCAGCAGGGGCAGTTCCTCGGCGCGGGGTGCGAACGCGGCGAGCCACTGCAGTGACTCGGCGTCGGCCCAGTGCGCGTCGTCGAGGACCAGCACCATCGGGGCACGCCGGACCGCGAGGTGCGTGAGCACCCAGTCGAGGCCGTCGCGCAGGCCCTGCTGGTCGGGCGGTGCGCCCTCGGCGGGGGCGCACAGGCCGAGAGCGGGTCCGACGATGGCGTACCAACTGCCCAGCGAGGCACGGAGTTCGGCCTCCGGGACGCCCGCGAGCTGGGGCTGCAGGAGCTGGCGCGCGACGTGGAAGGCGACGCTCTGCTCCTGGTCGCCGCCGCGCGCGGACAGCACCGTGCAGCCCTTGGCGGTGGCGCGACGGCGCACTTCGGCGAGAAGTGTGGTCTTGCCGATTCCGGCGCGACCGGCGAAGGCGAGCAGCCCGCCGCGGGGCCGGTCGTACGGTTCGGTGGCGTCCCGACCTGGGCCGATGCCGTCCCCACGAGGGCCGGTGTCGTCCCCACGAGGGCCGGTGACATCTCGACGAGGCCCGGTGCCGTCCGAACGCGTACGTCCGCCGTCCGTTTCCAGTCCGGTGACCTCTTCCAACGCCTCGTCCACAGCCGCGAGTTCGCTCTCGCGCTCGAAGAGCGTCCTTCTGCTCCACATGCCGCGCTGACCCATGCCGCACCCCCTGCCACGGTGGTGCGACCGGCGCGGGGAGACGGTGCGCTCCGTGACCTACAGGCACCTCAGCGTACGCCCGGAGCCAGTGGCGTGGACCCGTTCGACCGTTACTGACCGGCGCGGTCGGCCAGGTGTTCCAGAAGGGCCACGGCCTCGGCGGCACGTTCGTGCGGCACGAAGAGGTGATCGTGGTGGTAGCCCGCGACGACGTTGCAGCTCAGGCCCGCTTCGGCCAGCGCCTGGGCGACGGCGGCGGTGAGGCCGACGGCGTCCAGGGCGGAGTGGATGCGCAGGGTGATCCAGCCGGCCACGTAGTCGTACGTCAGACGTGCGGCGTCGGCGTCCTCCTGTTCGACGACGAGGGTGAGGCCCTCGTCCTCGACGACGGTCACGACCGGCGAGAGTCCTGGGGGCGCCGTGGCGCCCGGGACAGTGGTGAAGACGAAGCGGCCGGGATGCAGGGCGGGTGCCATACCGCTCAGCAGTCGACCGAGGTCACGTTCCGCGCTCTTGCCGCCAGGACCGCTCATACCCGGAGGCTATGCCGTTTTCTTGTGTCGTTCGTGGTGGCGGGCCACACGGGCACGGTTGCCGCACGAGGGCTTGCACCATTCCTGGCGGGGGTGGTCCTTGAGGAAGTAGCGCACACAGCGCGGCGCGTGGCAGGCGCGCAGGCGCTGTCGGTCGGGGCTCGCGAGGAAGGCGATGGCCGCGCGGGCGAGGGTCGCGGTGAGCTCGGCGTCGCCGTCCGTGGGTTCCTGACGTACGACGGGGTCGGCACCTTCCGTCCACGACAGTACGGGAACCGTCGGGGCCAGGGCAGCACGGGAGTTGAGCCGCTCGACGGCGTCCCGTACGGGCATGAGCCGGGCGGCGTCGGCCGGGCTCGGCTCACCGGGGTGCACGGCGCGGGCGAACAGGGCACGCACGGCGGCGCGCACGTCCCGTACGGCAGCGAGGTCCGTGTCGTCGGCCTCGAAGCCGTGGGCGCCGGTTTCCGGACGCTCGCGCACCCAAGCGGTGAGCCCCTCCGCGGTGGCGAGGTCGTCGGCGACTCCGCCATGGCCGTCGTGGCGGATGGTGAGGGCGAGATCCAGGGCGAGGTGTGCGTCCGCGCCGATCGAGACGTTCATGGGCTAATGATACGGTCAACCGCATCCATTAGCGCACGTGCGCACCCCTTGGCGCCCGAGCGCGTCCATGAGCGTGCGAGCGGGGAGTTTGCCGGTGGAGGATCTGCGTCAACTGCTGCGCGGTCTTGAGGTGTTCGCGGGGGAGCTGCCCGCGTTCGACCCGTCCGAGGCGCCGGACACGCCGACGGAGCTGTTCGCCGAATGGCTGCTGGCGGCCGTGGACGCCGGGGTGCGCGAGCCGCACGCCATGACGCTCTCCACGGCCGGTGCCGACGGGAATCCCACGGCGCGGACACTGATCCTCAAGGGGCTCGGTCCGGACGGATGGCAGTTCGCGTCGGACAGCGGCAGCGTCAAGGCCCGAAATCTGGCGGAGCGGCCCTACGCGGCGCTCACCTTCTACTGGTCGCCCCTCGCACGGCAGATCCGGGTGCGTGGACCGGTCGCGCCGGAGAGCCCCGAGGACAGTGCGGCCGACTTCCTGGCACGCAGTGCCGGTGCCCGCGCGGAGGCTCTGCTCGGCCGTCAGTCGGGGCCCCTCGCGGACCTCGCCGAGCGCGACGCGGCGGTGAAGGAGTCGCTGGCCCGCCTGGAGGCCGAGCCGGATCTCGTGGCGCCCGGCTGGAGGCTGCTCTCGGTGCGACCCGAGTCCGTCGAGTTCTGGCAGGGCGACAAGGAGCGACGGCATACGAGGCTGGCGTACGTGCGCTCCGGGGAGGGCTGGGTCAAGCAGTTGCTGTGGCCCTGAAGGGGACGGCTGCCGCACAGCCTTGACGAGACGGCGGCAGGCGTACGGCCCTGACCGGGCCGGCTGCCCGCGAAAGGCCCGTCGGCGACCTCGGTTTCCCGGGGCCGACCTCGCTCAGGCCCCGCCCCGGGAAACGGCCGAAGATCGCGTGGCCCGGACAGGGGAAGAAATACGCCCCTCTCGTCGGGTCAGGCTCCCCCACGTCCTCTCACGTGAGGTCGAACTCCCCCTCCCGCGCCCCCGAAACGAACGCGCCCCATTCCGCGGGCGTGAAGATCAAGGAGGGGCTTTCCGGGCGGCCACTGTTGCGCATCGCGATGAAGCCTTCGACGAAGGCGATCTGGACATCCCCCTGTCCTCGGCTGCTGGAATGCCAGTCGGCGCTGCTGAGGTCAAGCTCCGGCTTGTCCCAGCCCGCGAGCGGGTGCTGCTGGATGGTGCTCTCGGCCACGTCCGTGCTCCTCCCGGTTCGTCGTCCGCGGCCAGCCTAGCTTTCGGTCACTGCCCCGCACAGGCCACGTGAGGGGGACAGCCTCAAGAGGTGGGCGGTGTGGCTCCGACCAGCCACATCGAGAAGAACTGGGACCCGCCGCCATAGGCGTGTCCGAGGACCCGGCGGGCACCGTCGACCTGGTGCTCTCCGGCCTGTCCACGCACCTGAAGTGCGGCTTCCGCGAACCGGATCATCCCGGAGGCCCCGATCGGGTTGGTGGACAGCACCCCGCCCGACATGTTCACCGGCAGGTCCCCGTCGAGTTCCGTGACCCCGGATTCGGTGAGTTTCCACCCCTCGCCCTCCGCGGCGAAGCCCAGGTTCTCCAGCCACATGGGCTCGTACCAGGAGAACGGGACGTACATCTCCACCGCGTCGATGTCGCGGCGGGGGTCGGCGATGCCGGCCTGCCGGTAGACGTCGGCCGCGCAGTCCTTGCCGGCCTGCGGCGAGACGAAGTCCTTGCCCGCGAAGAGCGTCGGCTCGCTGCGCATCGCGCCGCCGTGCATCCAGGCGGGCGGGCGCGGCGAACGGGCCGCTCCGGCACGGTCGGTGAGGATCATCGCGCACGCGCCGTCGGAGGAAGGACAGGTCTCCGAGTAGCGGATCGGGTCCCAGAGCATGGGCGAGGCCTGGACCTTCTCCAGCGTGATGTCGTGCTCGTGGAGATGCGCGTAGGGGTTCTTGAGCGCGTTGCGGCGGTCCTTGTAGGCGACGAGAGAGCCGACCCCGTCGGGGGCGCCGGTGCGTCGCATGTAGGCGCGTACGTGCGGGGCGAAGAAGCCGCCCGCGCCGGCGAGCAGGGGTTGTTGGAAGGGGATCGGCAGGGACAGGCCCCACATGGCGTTCGACTCGGACTGCTTCTCGAAGGCGAGGGTCAGTACGGTGCCGTGGACGCGGCCCGCGACGAGGTTCGACGCGACGAGCGCGGTGGATCCGCCGACCGAGCCCGCGGTGTGGACGCGGAGCATCGGTTTGCCCACCGCGCCGAGGGCGTCGGCGAGGTAGAGCTCGGGCATCATGACGCCCTCGAAGAAGTCGGGCGCCTTGCCGATGACGACGGCGTCGATGTCCGCCCACGTCAACTCGGCGTCCGCGAGAGCGCGTTGGGCGGCCTCGCGGACAAGTCCCGCGATCGACACGTCCCTTCGGGCCGCGACGTGCTTGGTCTGGCCGATCCCGACGACGGCCACGGGCTCCTTGCTCATCGCGGGTCTCCCTCCAGTACGGCGACCAGGTTCTGTTGCAGACACGGACCCGAAGTGGCGTGCGCCAACGCCCGGTCGGAGTCGCCGCGATGGATCCGGGCGGCCGCCTCGCCGATGCGGATGAGCCCCGCGGCCATGATGGGGTTGGCGGCGAGCGGCCCCCCGGACGGGTTGACGTCGACACTGTCGTCCAGCCGCAGGGCCTTGCGCAGCACGACCTCCTGGGAGCTGAACGGGGCGTGCAACTCGGCGGTGTCGACGGGCTGTTCGAAGGCCCCGGCCCGTTCCGCCGCCAGTCGCGAGGAGGGCGAGTCGGTCAGGTCCCGCACGCCGAGGCCGTGTGCCTCGATGCGGTGGTCGATGCCCCGGATCCAGGCGGGCCGCTCGCACAGTTCACGGGCCCGCTCCCCCGCGGCGAGGATCACCGCGGCCGCTCCGTCACCGATGGGAGGGCAGTCGCCGGTACGGAGAGGACGTACGGCGTAGTCGCCCCGCGGCACCGAACCCCTCAGCTGCGCATGGGAGTTGTCCGCGGCAGAGGCACGGCTGCGGTCGGCGACGGCGGCGAGCGCGGGCTCGTCCGTGTCGCCCGCGTCGATGAGGGCCTGTGCCTGCAGAGCGGCCAGGGCTATGGAGTCCGGCCACAGGGGTGCCACGTAGTACGGGTCCAGTTGCCGGGTCAGTACGTCGCGCACGGAGCCGGGTGACGACTTGCCGTACGCGTACACGAGCGCGGTGTCGGCCTCGCCGGTGAGGAGTTTCGTCCAGGCCTCGTACAGCGCCCACGCCCCGTCCATCTCCACGTGCGACTCGGAGATCGGCGGCCAGGCGCCGACACCGTCGAGTGCCATCGTGAAGGAGAAGGCGCGGCCGGCGAGATAGTCGGAGGAGCCGGAGCAGGTGAAGCCGATGTCGCTGGTCTTGAGCCCGGTCCGGTCCAGGACCTCGTGCAGGACGGGCATGAGCATCTCCACCTCGGAGAGCTCGTCGGTGGTGCGCAGATGGTCGGTCTGGGCGAAGGCGACGACGGCGATGTCCCTCAGCGGCCTCGGCGCGGGCATCTACACCAGCTCCTTGTACGTGTCGTAGTCCGCGTCGGGTTCGCCGGTGGGGCGGTAGTGGTCGGGGTAGCGGCCCCCGTCCGTCCACACCGGCTCGACGCGCAGGCCCATGCGCACCTGGTCGTAGGGGATTCCGCCGATGCGTCCGTGCAGTGCGAGGTCGGCGCCGTCCAGGGCGATGTGCCCGTAGACGTAGGGCACTTCGATGTCGAGGTTCTTCGCTTTGATGTTGACGATGCAGTACGTGGTGAGTGTGCCGCGCGGCCCTACTTCCACCTGTTCCGATGTGGCCACACCACATGTGGGGCACGCACCCCTCGGCGGGACGTACACCTTGCGGCAGGACGGGCAGCGCTCACCGACGGCCCGCCGGTCGGAGAGCGCGTTGATGTAGCCGGACTGGGCGCGGCCGGGCGAGTAGGTGTAGTCGAGGCGGGCGGGCGCCACTATGCCGGTCACCATGTCCTCGAACCGCCCGTCACTGCCGGTGAGTTCGGCGCCGGCACCGTCGTGGGGTTCGAAGCAGGCGATGTCCGTGATGGCCCCCGAACGTTCCTCTGCCCACCGGACGCGGACCCGCATCCCGGTGTGTACGGCGTCGGGGCCCGGAACGTCGAGCACGTGCAGCAGGCCGGTGTCGGAGCCGTCCAGTTGCACCAGGACCCAGGCGAACGGCGTGTCCAGCGGCTGGCCCCGGCGGGGTTCGTGGTTCCAGGCCCACGTGGTGACGGTCCCGGTGGACGCGACCTCGACCAGCTCGTCGAGATCGTCGGAGGTGACGGGGTCGTACTCGACGGGCGGCACCAGCGTCCGCCCGTCGCGGGTCCGCACCCCGAGCACGACCCGCTCCCGCAGCCCGGTGAGAAACGCACTCTGGACGGGCCCGAGGGATCGGGTGAAGGGGAATTCGACAACCAGGGGTGCTTTGAGGACTTCGGGCACGGGGTCTCCTCACAGAGCAGGGGGCTGCGCCCCGTCAGGGGCGCGGGGAACTGCGCGACCAGCCACAACGGACCCGCAGCCTCGGACCGGCATCCGGCAGAACTCACTCCCGCCGATAAACCGGCGGACGCCGCTCCGCGAAGGCCCGCGAACCCTCCTTCGCATCGGCCGTGTCGAAGACCGGCCACCCCCGCTTCAGCTCGGCGGCAAGCCCGTCCGACTCGCTCATCTCGGCGGTCTCGTACACGGACGCCTTGACGGCCTCGACGGCGAGCGGCCCACAGGCGTTGATCTGCCCGGCGATGGCGAGGGCCTTCTCCAGGGCCGTCCCGTCGGGGACGACATGCCCGATCAGACCGATGCCGGCGGCCTCCCGCGCCGAATAGGCACGGCCGGTGAGCAGCATCTCCAGCGCGTGCGTCCGCGGAATCTGCCGCTGGAGGCGGACCGTCGAACCACCGATCGGGAACAGACCGCGCTTCACCTCGAAGAGCCCGAACGTGGCGGACTCCCCCGCGACCCGGATGTCGGTCCCCTGGAGGATCTCCGTCCCGCCGGCGACACAGTGGCCCTCGACCGCGGAGATCACGGGTTTGCGGGGCCGGTGGTGCCGCAGCATCGCCTTCCAGTGCAGATCGGGGTCGGCCTTGAGGCGGTCCCGGTACTGCTGGCCCTCCATCCCCTTGCCCGCGAGGGCCTTGAGGTCCATGCCGGCACAGAACGCGCCACCCGCGCCGGTGAGGATGATCGAGCGGATGGCGTCGTCCGCGTCGGCCTCGACCCAGCCGTCGTACAGACCGACCAGCATCGGCAGCGAGAGCGCGTTCTTGGCCTCGGGCCTGTTGAGCGTGAGCACCAGTGTGGCGCCTTCGCGCTGCACGGTGAGGTGTTCCGTCCCACCCATTGCCGTCCTCCCGTCTCAGGAACGAGAACAGGTTGCAGGAGCGGAGGGGCCAGTTCAAGGGTTTTCTGACAGTCAGTCAGATTTCTTCTGCGCGGACCCTTCACAGTTGTGCCGGGCTTTGCTCTGATGACCGGCGAAGCGATGACGCACGTCCATTCGTCGAAGCTTGCCGGCGTCAGGAGGAGCGGTGGAGTACAACCTTGCCGACCTGTTCGAGTCGGTCGTCGACGTGGTCCCCGACCGCGAGGCGCTCGTCTACATCGACCACCCCGGTACGGGTGCGGAGCGCCGGCTCACCTATGCAGAACTGGACGCGGCGGCCAACCGCGTCGCCCACCACCTGATCGACAGCGGCATACGCCCTGGTGAGCATCTCGGGCTGCATCTCTACAACGGCATCGAGTATCTCCAGACCGTCCTCGGCTGCCTCAAGGCGAGGGTCGTGCCGGTCAACGTCAACTACCGATACGTGGAAGAGGAGTTGGTCTACCTCTACCGGGACGCGGATCTGGCGGCACTGGTCTTCGACACGGAGTTCACCGAACGGGTCGCGGCGGCACTGCCACGCGCCTCGGCGCTGCGGCATCTCGTGCGGGTCGGCGCCCCCGCCCCGGACGCACCCTCACTGCCGACGGTGGACTTCGCCGACATCGAGGCCTCCGGATCGTCCGAGCGCGGCTTCCCGCCCCGCTCCCCCGACGACCAGTTCATCATCTACACCGGTGGCACGACCGGAATGCCCAAGGGCGTGATGTGGCGTCAGGAGGACCTGTTCTTCTCGGGGTTGGGCGGTGGCGCTCCGACCGGCGAGCCGGTGAAGACGCCTGAGGAACTCGCCGAGCGGGTCGCGGCCGGCGGCGAGGGGATCACCTTCTTCCCCACGCCACCACTGATGCACGGCACCTCGACCCTCACCGCCTTCATCGGCTTCAACTTCGGCCAGCGCATCGTGATCCACCGCAAGTTCGTGCCCGAGGAGGTGCTGCGGACCATTGAGAAGGAGAAGGTCACCAGCATGTCGCTGGTCGGTGACGCGATGCTGCGGCCCCTCATCGACGCGCTGAACGGGCCCATGAAGGGCACCGACACCTCGTCCATGTTCAGCGTCTCCTCCTCCGGCGCGATCATGTCGGAGACGGTGCGCGCGCAGTTCCAGGCGCTCATTCCGAACGTGATGCTGCTCAACAACTTCGGTTCCTCCGAGTCCGGCTTCAACGGCACGGCGACGGAGGACTCGGGCCCCGACCGCGGGTTCCGGATTCGCGTCAACTCCCGTACGCAGGTGGTGGATCCGGCGACGTACGAGCCGGTCCCCGTCGGCGAGGTGGGTCGCGTGGCCCAGCGCGGCCATGTGCCCCTCGGCTACTACAACGACCCCAAGAAGACCGCCGAGACCTTCTTCGAGAAGGACGGCGCCCGGTGGGTGCTGCTCGGCGACATGGCGACCGTCGACGAGGAGGGTGTCGTCACGGTCCTCGGGCGCGGTTCGCAGTGCATCAACACCGGCGGCGAGAAGGTGTATCCGGAGGAGGTCGAGCAGGCGCTCAAGTCGCATCCCGATGTGTACGACGCCCTGGTCGCCGGAGTACCCGACGAGAAGTGGGGCAACCACGTGGCGGCCGTGGTGCAGCTGCGCACCGGCGCCGGGCAGCCGTCCCTGGACGACATCCAGATCCACTGCCGCACCCATCTCGCGGGCTACAAGATCCCACGCCAGCTGGTGATCACGGACTCCATCCAGCGCTCCCCGAGCGGCAAGGCCGACTACCGGTGGGCACGCTCGGTGGCGGCGGAGGCCGCTCACTAGACCTGCCGAAAGCAGCAGGGCGGTACGGCGGCCGCTTCCTCCGCCGTACCGCCGCGCAAGGGACCCGCCCCTCCCCTGTGGCCGCCCCATGTCTTGACGACCGTCCGTACCCCTGAATTACTGATCCGGAGCAGAGCGACCGAATGATCGGTCGCCCGTAATGGATCGTTTGGTGAGGGAGCGGCCCCATGGCGGATTCGACGGACCTGCTGGACGAGGGCGAGCGGCTCGACGCGGAGGGCCTGCGCGCACTCCAGCTGGAACGGCTGAGGGCATCGCTGCGGCACGCGTACGACAACGTGCCCTTCTACCAGGACTCCTTCGACAAGGCGGGGCTCCGGCCCGAGGACTGCCACTCGCTCGCCGATCTGGCCCGCTTCCCGTTCACCACGAAGGCGGACCTGCGCGAGAACTATCCGTACGGGATGTTCGCCGTGCCGCGGGACCGTATCCGCCGCATCCACGCGTCGAGCGGTACCACCGGGCGGCCCACGGTGGTCGGCTACACCGAGAACGACCTTTCCATGTGGTCGGACATGGTGGCCCGCTCGCTCCGCGCGGCCGGCGCCCGGCCCGGTGACACGGTGCATGTGGCGTACGGCTACGGGCTGTTCACCGGTGGGCTCGGCGCCCACTACGGCGCAGAACGGCTCGGTTGTACGGTCATTCCGGCATCCGGCGGCATGACCGCCCGCCAGGTGCAGCTGATCCAGGATCTGAAGCCCGGGATCATCATGGTGACGCCCTCCTACATGCTGACGCTCCTCGACGAGTTCGAGCGGCAGGGCGTCGATCCGCGGCACACCTCGCTCCGGGTGGGTGTCTTCGGCGCCGAGCCCTGGACCGAGGAGATGCGCCGGGAGATCGAGGAACGCTTCGCGATCGACGCGGTCGACATATACGGCCTGTCGGAGGTGATCGGCCCGGGAGTCGCCCAGGAGTGCGTCGAGACGAAGGACGGACTGCACGTCTGGGAGGACCACTTCTACCCGGAGGTCGTCGACCCGATCACCGGCGAATCGCTGCCGGACGGCGAGGAGGGCGAGCTGGTCTTCACCTCGCTCACCAAGGAGGCCATGCCCGTGATCCGCTACCGGACCCGGGACCTCACACGGCTGCTGCCCGGTACCGCCCGGGTCTTCCGCCGGATGCAGAAGATCACCGGGCGCAGTGACGACATGGTCATCCTGCGCGGCGTGAACCTCTTCCCCACCCAGATCGAGGAGATCGTCCTGCGCACACCGGGCGTCGCCCCGCATTTCCAGCTGCGGCTGACCCGTGAGGGCCGCCTCGACGCGCTCACCGTGCGCGCCGAGGCCCGGGCCGGTGCCACGCCCGAGATCCGCGACGCGGCCGCGCGTGCCATCACGGCGGCCGTGAAGGACGGCATCGGCGTCTCGGTCGCCGTCGAGATCGTCGAACCCGAGTCGCTGGAACGGTCGGTGGGGAAGATCAAGCGGATCATGGACCTGCGCCCGCGCTAGGCCTGCCGTCCGCACCGGCCCCGGACCGCGGAGCCGGTGCAGACCGCGACGTCCCTATCGCTTGGCGGGCGTCGAGCCGTACGCCGTCAGGAAGCGGTCGCGGAAGGAGTCCATCCTCCATACCGGTGCCGACTTGTCGGGCTTGATGCCGTCCGTCCAGCCCCAGTCGTCGATCTTGTCGAGTACGGACTTGTCGTGGGCGACGATCGAGACGGGCACGTCCCGGCTGGCGTTGCTGCCGCTGACGCTGGCCAGCGGCTGGTGGTCGCCCAGGAACACGAGGACGGTGTTCTTGCTGCCGTACTTCACCACGTAGTCGATGAGGGAGTTCACCGAGTACTGGATGGACTTGCCGTACTCCTCCTTGACCTTCTTGGAGTCGTAGAACACGTCCGCGGGGTCCTTGCCCGCCTTCTCGATGCCCTCGTAGACCGAGCCGTCGCCGACCTGGTCCCAGGGGATCATCTTGGGGATCGGGGCCCAGGGCTGGTGGCTGGAGGTCAGGATGATCTCCGACATCAGCGGTTTGTCGCGCTTCTTGCCGTGCTCAAGGCGCTCGAAGGCGCTCAGGGCGTACTGGTCGGGCATGGTCGACCAGCTGAACTTCGGGCCCTCGTAGCCGAGTTCCCGGGAGTCGTAGACATTGTCGAGGCCGTAGAACTTGCCCTCCGGCCAGTTCTTCTGGACGCCCGGCATGACGCCCACGGTCCGCCAGGCGCCGGTGCGCTGGAAGGCGCCGGTGAGGGTCAGGTGCTCGCCCGCGGTGACGGTGCGATAGCGGTTCTGGTTGTTGATCCACAGGCCCGACAGGAAGGTCGAGTGGCCGAGCCAACTGCTGCCGCCGTACGTCGCCGAGGTGAGCCAGCCGCTCTTGGCGGAGTAGCCGGCCTTGGTCAGCGCCTCGTTCTTGGCCGTGAGCGTCGCGTCGACGCCCGCGGCGGTGGCCTCGTCCTCGATCGCGCTGCGGCCGTAGCTCTCGATGAAAGCGATCATGACGTCCTTGCCGCGCAGATCGGTGAGCAGCTGGGCGCCCGGGGTACCGCCGAAGGAGTCCTTCTTCGCCTCCTTGGCGAACGCCGCCTCGTCCTTGAGGGTCGCCTGCACCCGGTTCACGCGGTCCTCGACGCGGGCGACCGTGGTCCTGGCCGCGATACCCGGGCCGGACAGCTGCAGGCCGAGCGCCGCGCAGGTGACCCAGGCGGTCCCGACCACCAGGGTGATGCGGCTGGCCGCGTCGCGGTTGCGGGTCATGACGTTGCTCACGCGGAGCACCGCCAGGGTCATCAGGACCAGCACGATGAGGACGAGGGCCACGACCGCGATCACGGCGCCGATCGCGCCGCCGTTGCCCATCGTGTCCTTGAGGTACGACTGCGCGTCGTCGAACAGGACCCAGTCGAGGACCACGTTGAAGCCCCGGCCGAGGAACATGTTGAAGCCGACGTCAAGGAGGTTCAGAACGGTCAGCAGTCCGAGGATCGCGCCGGAGAGGATCGCCACCACGATCCGTGGCCTGCGCGGCAGGACGATGAGGACGGCTGCGCCAAGGACCGCCTCCACCGGGATGCGCAGGAACACGCCGGGCGTGAACTTGGGGGCGGAGGTCGGCATGAGGAGCGCGAAGCAGACGAGCAGGAGGGACAGGCCCGTGACGGTCCATCCCACGTTGCGCGCGGCGACGGCGTGCCGCTCCCGCCACTTGCGCGGGGCGGCGGGCTCGTCCGGGGTCTCGGCGGGGCGGTCGCTCGCGGAGGTGTCCTCGTCGGAGGCGGTACTCCCCTCGACTACGGGGTCCTTCTCGGCGGCCGCGCTGTTCTCGACCGCGGGGGTCTCTTCGGAGGCCGCGCTGTTCTCGACTGCGGAGGTCTTTTCGGAAGCCGCGTTCTTCTCGACCGCCGCAGCCTCCTCCGAAGCCGCGTCCTCCTCAACAGCGGGAGTCCCGTCCGAGTCAACGGCAGGGGTCCCCTCCGAGACCTTGCTCTCCTCAGCCACAGGAGCTTCTTCGGAGGCTGCTTTCCCCTCCGCCTCGGTTTTCCCCTCCGCCTCGGAGGTCTTGTCAGAAGCCACGGCGATGCCGACCGCGGGTTCCTCTTCGACAGGGGTGTCGAGCCGGGTGTCGTCGGGCGTGTCCGCCGGAGAAGCCTCCGGCGTCACTTCGGGCTCCGGGGTTGTCCGGTCCATGTCCGGCAGCTGGCGAGAGTTCGTGGTGCGCGACAACCCGAAGGTCCTTCCGTGCGAAACCCGGTGGTGATGCGGCGGGCCAGGCTCGGGTAGTCGGGCCGCCGTTACTGGTACGGCTCACCGGCGGATTCAGTTCACCGACCGAGGATCCGACCACCACGGATTCAACCACCGGGAGTGCGGCCGTCGCGCCCGGCCCAAGGTCAAGCCTCTCCCAACCGGTCCCTCAGCTCCCGCTTGAGGATCTTCCCACTGGCGTTACGGGGCAGTTCGTCCACGAACACCACCCGCTTCGGCGCCTTGAAATGAGCGAGGTTCTCGCGCGCGTGGGCGACCAGTTCGTCCTCGGTGACCGTGCCACGAGGCACGACCACCGCGGTCACGGCCTCGATCCAGCGGTCGTCCGGCAGCCCGATCACCGCGACCTCGGCCACCTCGGGATGCGTGTAGAGCGCGTCCTCGACCTGCCGTGAAGCGACCAGGACGCCCCCGGAGTTGATGACGTCCTTCACCCGGTCGACGACGGTGAAGTATCCCTGGGCGTCCCGCACCACCAGATCGCCGGAGTGGAACCAGCCGTCCCGGAAGGCCTCGGCCGTCTCCTCGGGCTTGTCCCAGTAGCCCTCGCACAACTGCGGTGACCGGTAGACGACTTCACCGGACGTGCCGTCGGGCACGTCCTTGCCGTTCTCGTCGACCACTCTCGCGTCCACGAACAGCACCGGACGTCCGCAGGAGTCCAGGCGCGCCTTCCTGTGCTCGTTCGGCGCGAGGACCATGGACAGCGGGCCGATCTCGCTCTGGCCGAAACAGTTGTAGAAGGCCAGCTTGGGGAGCCGTTCCCGCAGCCGTTCGAGGACGGGCACCGGCATGATCGACGCCCCGTAGTACGCCTTGCGCAGCCCGCTCAGGTCACGGGTCGCGAAGTCGGGGCGGTTCGACAGGCCGATCCACACGGTGGGCGGCGCGAAGAGACTGTCCGCACGGCCGGCCTCGATCAGGTCGAAGAGCTGCTCGGCGTCGGGTGCGTCGAGGATGATGTTCTGCGCCCCGACCGCGAGATACGGCAGCAGGAACACGTGCATCTGCGCCGAGTGGTAGAGCGGCAGCGAGTGCACGGGCAGGTCGCCCGCACTCAGGTCGAGGGCGGTGATCGCGCTCAGGTACTCGTGCACGAGCGCGCGGTGCGTCATCATCGCGCCCTTTGGGAGGGCCGTCGTACCGGAGGTGTAGAGCAGCTGCACCAGATCCTCGGTACGCGGCTCGGGACCGTCGTACGGGGCTGTCGATTCCAGCCGTGCGAGCAACGAGTCGTCGGCGTCGCGCAGCGGCACCACCCGTACGCCGTCGGGGAGCCGGTCCGTGAGGCCGGGGTCGGCGAGGACGAGCGTGCTCCCGGACTGGCCGACGATGTACGAGAGGTCGTCGCCCGTCAGGTTCTGGTTGACCGGTACGTGGACGAGCCCGGCCCGGGCGCAGGCCAGGAAGCCGATGAGGTACGCGTCCGAGTTGTGGCCGTAGGCGCCGACGCGGTCGCCGGGGGTCAGGCCCGAGGAGATCAGCACCTGGGCCGCGCGCGAGACGGCCTCGTCGAGTTCGGCGTATGTCCAGGAGCGGTCGCGGTAGGTGACCGCTGTGCGCTCGGGGGTACGTCGGGCACTGCGGCGCAGCACCCCGTCAACCGTGCTGCCGTGTCCAGGCGTCATGACACGTGATCCTCGTTCCGTTCCGCGAGCGGGGTCAAGTCCCGTCCCAGGAGGTCAGGACCCAAGCGCCTGTACGGCGTACACCTTTGTCACGCTCAACCGCCCCTTCCCTCAATGATGTTGGGAGGCACGATGCGTACCCGTCTGAGACGGCTCGTCGTCACGGCCGTCGCCCTGGCCACCGCCTCGGCCGCACTGCCGGCCGCCACGGCTCAGAGCCAGGACCGTCAGGAACGCCCCGCGCACGGTGGTCTGTCCGCCGTCGTCCGCTATACCGAGTACGGCCTTCCACACGTCGTCGCGAAGGACTACGCGAATCTCGGCTTCGGCACCGGCTGGGCGCAGGCCGCCGACCAGGTGTGTGTGCTCGCCGACGGCTTCGTGACCGTTCGCGGCGAGCGCTCCCGCGTCTTCGGCCCCGCCGCGGCGCCGGACGGCTCCCTCTCGTCGGCCGGCGAGAACCTCTCCAGCGACCTGTACTTCCGCGGGGTGCGGGACGCCGGCACCGTGCAGAAACTGCTGGACCGGCCGGCACCCCGAGGGCCGAGCCGTCAGGTGAAGGACCTGATGCGCGGCTGGGCGGCCGGCTACAACGCCTGGCTGAGGCAGAAGCGGATCGACGACCCGGCCTGCAAGGGCGCCACCTGGGTGCGGCCGGTCACCGCACTCGACGTGGCCACCCGTATGTACGCCCTGTCCGTGCTCGGCGGTCAGGGAGGCACCGTCGACGACATCACCACCGCGCGGCCGCCGACCGGCTCCGCCACCCGGGCCGCCCGCACCCCGGACGCCGAGAGCCTGGTCCGTGCCGTGCGCGATCTGCTGCCCGACAGCTCCATGGGATCCAACGCGGTCGCCTTCGACGGCAGTACGACGGCGAACGGCCGTGGTCTGCTGCTGGGCAACCCGCACTATCCGTGGCACGGCGGGCGCCGGTTCTGGCAGGCGCAGCAGACGATCCCGGGCGAGCTGAACGTCGCGGGCGGCTCGCTGCTCGGCACACCGACGATCTCCATCGGGTACAACGCGCGTGTGGCGTGGAGCCACACCGTCTCGACCGGTGTCCCCTTCACCATCCATCAGCTCACACTCGTTCCGGGCGATCCGACGGCCTACCTGGTCGACGGCACACCCGAGCGGATGACCGAGCGAACCGTGACCGTCGCGGTCAAGGACGGCACGCCGGTGACCCGATCGCAGTGGTGGACCCGCTACGGCCCGGTGCTCTCCTCCCCCGACGGCGAACTGCCACTGCCCTGGACCACGACCACGGCGTACGCGCTCAACGACCCGAACGCGGCGAACCTGCGCTTCGCCGACACCTCCCTCGGCTTCGGCAAGGCGCGCAGCACCGCCGACGTCCTCGGATCGCTCGCCCGGAACCAGGGCCTGCCCTGGGTGAACACCATCGCGGCCGACTCCTCGGGTCACTCCCTGTTCACCCAGTCGCAGGTACTGCCCCGGGTCACGAACGAGTTGGCGACCCGCTGCTCGACCGCGCTCGGCAAGACCACGTATCCGGCCGCGGGTGTCGCGGTCCTCGACGGCTCGCGCGGCGACTGCGCACTCGGCAGCGACACCGACGCCGTACAGCCGGGGATCTTCGGGCCCGCACGGATGCCGACGCTGAAGGACGCGCCGTACGCGGAGAACTCCAACGACAGCGCATGGCTGGCCAACGCCGACCGGCCGCTGACGGGTTACGAGCGGATCTTCGGCACGGTCGGCACCCAGCGCTCGATGCGCACCCGTGGCGCGATCGAGGACGTGGCTGCCATGGCCGGACGCGGTGACCTGACCGTGAAGGACCTCCAGCGCCTGCAGTTCACGAACCGGGTGCCCGCGGGTGATCTCGCGGCGGACGCCGCCGCCCGCGCGTGCGCCGCTCTCCCGGGAGGCACGGCAACGGGGAGCGACGGCAAGGAGGTTGACGTCACGGAGGCCTGCGGCGCGCTCAAGGCGTGGGACCGCTCCATGGACACCGACAGCAGGGGTGCGCTGCTCTTCGACCGGTTCTGGCGGAAGCTGATCAGGGCGGTGCCGGGTGCGCAACTGTGGAAGGTGCCGTTCTCGGCGGCTGACCCGGTTCGCACCCCGAACACCCTGAACACGGACGCGCCGGGCTTCGCCAGGGTCCTCGCCGACGCCGTGACCGAACTGCGTACGGCGGGGATCGCCCTGGACGCGAAACTCGGGGCGAACCAGTTCGTCGTACGCGATGGTCGGCGCATCCCGGTTCCGGGCGGCACCGAGTCGCTCGGCGTGTGGAACAAGATCGAGTCGGTGTGGAACGCGGCAGCGGGCGGATACACGGAGGTCAGCACGGGTTCGAGCCACATCCAGGCGGTCGGCTGGGACGGCAGCGGCTGCCCGGTGGCCCGGACGCTCCTCACGTACTCCCAGTCGTCGAATCCGAACTCGGACCACTTCGCCGACCAGACGCGGCTGTTCTCGCGTGAGAAGTGGGTGACGTCCCGCTTCTGCGAGAAGGACATCCTCTCCTCGCCCGCGCTGAAGGTGGTGCGGGTGCGCGAGTAGGCAGGGCATATGTGGTCCCGCCCCATATGGGGCGGGACCACACGCATGCACACCGGCCCCGAGTCGTCGTTGACCATAGGCGACAAAGGGCGCGTAATGGCTGTTATGGACATCAGGCCCTCAATCCGGCCTCCGACCCTGGAACGGTCACCCTCCGTATCCGATCCACTACCCGCACCTCGGACAGCGGCCGGTCCACTGCGGCTGGCCTGGCTGGACGCGTTGCGTGGCATCGCGGCACTCGTCGTGGTGTTCGAGCACGCGTCGTACTCCTTCATGGCGGACTTCCGGCAGGAACTGATGCCGCAGTTCAACACCGGCCGGTACGGAATCCTGGTGTTCTTCCTGGTCAGCGGCTACATCATCCCCGCCTCGCTGGAGCGCCGGGGCTGTGTCCGGACGTTCTGGATCGGGCGGGTGTTCCGCATGTACCCGCTCTGGGCGACTGCCGTCGCCGCCGTCCTCGCGATCAACCTCCTGGGCCTCGCGGACATGCGCGACTTCGGCCACCAGAGCACGGCCACGGCGACCGTCGCCCATGCCGGTCTGCTTCAAGAGCTGCTGGGGACGCCAAGTGTTCTGCTCGTCCTGTGGACGCTCTCGTACGAGATGGCGTTCTATCTGCTGGTCGTCGCGCTCTTCTCTGTGCATATGCACCAGCGGTCGGCGGCGGTCGCCGTCACCCTGGCCGTGCTCGCCGCCGTGAGCGTGGCGGCAGGGGTCACGCTGCCGGATTCCGCTCTGTCCGACCTGGTCGGCACCGGCCCGCTGATCGGGCTCGCCACTGGCGCCCTGGCGGTCGCGATCTGCTGTGCGAGCGCCGGATCACCCGCGCTTCGCGTGTTCGGCGGTGTGCTGGGTGGAGTGCTGGCGCTCGTCCTGGTCCCGTTCAACGGCACGGTTCCCTTGTGGGAAGGCCTGATCATCCTCGCCGTGATGTTCCTGGGCACCGCCGTCCACCGGGCCGAGCACGGTCGGAGCAGCTGGTGGTGGGCGGCCTGCACGGCCGCGGTGGTGATCGCCTGCGCCGTGTCCAGCGCGTACTGGAACAGCGACGAGGCCCCCTTCACCCGGCAGGGCTGGATCGTGGCGTTCCTGCTCGCCGTGCTCACCTTCGGTGTCGCGCTGGCGTTGCGCCACCGGCGGATACCGCGCTGGCTGGTATGGCTGGGAATGATCAGTTACTCGGTGTATCTGCTGCATCCGGTGCTGCTGGCGGTGAGTGACGGCACGATCGGCCGGTGGCCGCGGGACAATCCCGTACTCGTGGTGGCGTTCTTCGCCGTGCTGCTGCCGCTGTGCGCGCTGACCTACCGGTACATCGAGGCTCCGGGCCAGGCGTGGGGCCGGAAGCTGGCACGCCGCGTCGAGCCGTCGCGCCGGGCGCCTGTGCCGCACGTGCACCCCAAGAAGCCTCAGGTACGTCCCACGAGTCCGCCCGATGCACATCACAGCGCACGTCGCACTGCACGTCCCATCGCCCCGGACCGAGCGGAGGTCCAGGGCGATGTGTCCGTCGGATCCTGACCTCACACGGGACGGGTCCGCCCCTCCCAGTACGGATCCCGCAGTCGCCGCTTGTACAGCTTCCCGTTGGGATCGCGCGGCATCGTCTCGATGAAGTCGACGCTCCTGGGCCGCTTGTATCCGGCCAGTTGCTGCTCGCAGTGCTCCAGGATCGCCGCGGCCAGGGCCTCGCCCGCCTCGAAGCCGGGGGCCGGCTCGACGACGGCCTTGACCGCCTCGCCCCAGTCGTCGTGCGGAATCCCGAAGGCGGCGGCGTCGGCGATGGCGGGGTGGGTGAGCAGGGCGGCCTCGATCTCGGCGGGGTAGATGTTGACCCCGCCCGAGATGATCATGTCGATCTTGCGGTCGCGGAGGAAGAGATAACCGTCCTCGTCGAGATACCCCAGGTCACCGACGGTGAAGAAGTCCCCGATGCGGTTCTTCTTCGTCTTGCTCTCGTCCTTGTGGTACGAGAATCCGCCCGTGCTCATCTTCATGTAGACGGTGCCCAGTTCACCGGGCGGCAGCCTGTTTCCGTCGTCGTCGAAGACGGCCAGTTCGCTGATGGGCCAGGCCTTGCCGACCGTGCCGGGCTTCTTCAGCCAGTCCTCGGCGGTCGCGAAGGCACCGCCGCCCTCACTGGCCGCGTAGTACTCCTCGACACTGTGGCCCCACCAGTCGATCATCGCCCGTTTCACGTGGTCCGGGCACGGGGCGGCGCCATGGATGGCGTGCCGCATGGACGACACGTCGTAGGCCGCCCTTGTGCGGTCCGGCAACGCCAGCAGGCGGTGGAACTGGGTTGGGACCATATGAGTATGCGTGCACCGGTGGGCGTCGATGAGCCGCAGCATCTCCTCGGGCGTCCACTTGTCCATCAGCACCAGCCGATGCCCGATGTGCAGGGACGCGCCCGCGAACTGGAGGACCGCCGTGTGGTACAGCGGCGAGCACACCAGATGCACGTTGTCGTCGAACGGCTTGATGCCGAAGATGCCGAGGAAGCCGCCGAGGTATGTCTCCTCGGGGAGCTTGCCGGGCAGGGGGCGCCGGATGCCGCGCGGGCGGCCCGTGGTCCCCGATGTGTAGTTCATGACCCAGCCGAGCGTGCGGTCCTCAGGGACCGACTCGGGCTGCCCGTCGAGGAGTTCGGCGTACGCCCGGAAGCCCTCGACCGCGCCGACCGCGTACCGCCGGTCCTCGGGGAGCTTCGCCTCGTCGGCCGCGTGGCGTGCGGCGTCGGCGAACCGCTCGTGGGCGATCAGCACCTTGGCGCCGGAGTCGGAGACGATCCAGGCGATCTCGGGGCCGACGAGGTGGTGGTTGACGGGCACGAGATAGAAGCCGGCCTGTGAGGCGGCCAGGTACGCGGTGAGGAACTCGACGCCGTTGGGCAGCACGACGGCGAAGGCGTCGCCGCGTTCGAGCCCGGCGGCGCGCAGTCCGTGCACCAGCCGGTTGGTCTCGGCGTGCAGGCGTCCGGCGGTCCACTCCTCGCCGTCGGTCGCGATGAGCACGGTGCGCTCGGGGTCGGCGGTGGCCTGGGCCCAGAAGCCGTTGGGGGGCTGGCTCACTCGTGGCTCCTTCCGGCGATGCGGTTGAGTCGGTCGACGGCCTTCTCGAAGTCGCGGGTGAGGTCGTCGACGACTTCCTGGACGCTGCGTTCGCTGTTCATCCGCCCGACGATCTGTCCCACGGGTGTCCCGAGCAGCGGTTCGACCTCGTGCCGCTGGATCCGCGAGACCGCGTCGGCGACCAGCAGCCCCTGCAGGGGCATGGGGAGCGTGCCGGGTCCGTTGGGGTCGTCCCAGGCGTCGGTCCATTCGGTACGCAGCTGGCGTGCGGGTTTCCCGGTCAGCGCGCGTGAGCGGACCGTGTCGCCCGACCCGGCGGCGAGCAGCTTCCGGGTCAGCGCGCGTGAGTGCATGTCGGCCTCCGTGACGGTCAGCCATATGGAGCCGAGCCACACACCCTGGGCGCCGAGAGTGAGCGCGGCGGCCATCTGCTGTCCGCTGCCGATGCCGCCCGCCGCGAGCACGGGCAACGGGGCGACGGCCTCGACGACTTCGGGCGTCAGGACCATCGAGGCGATGTCACCGGTGTGGCCGCCGGCCTCGTAGCCCTGCGCGACGACGATGTCGATGCCCGCCTCCGCGTGCTTGCGCGCGTGCCGGGCGCTGCCCGCGAGCGCGGCGACGAGCACGTTCTGGTCGTGGGCGCGCTCGATGACATCGGCGGGCGGTGACCCGAGCGCGTTGGCCAGCAGCTTGATCGGATAGTCGAAGGCGACGTCAAGTTGGTTGCGGGCGACCTGTTCCATCCAGCCGGTGATGCGCCAGCCGGACGCCTCGCCCTCGGCCAGTTCGGGCACGCCGTACTTGGCCAGGGTGTCCTTGACGTACTGGCGGTGCCCCTCGGGGATCATCGCCTCCACGTCCGCCTCGGTCACGCCCTCGACCTTCTTGGCCGGCATGACGACGTCCAGTCCGTACGGCATACCGTCGACGTGCGCCTCGATCCAGTCGAGGTCGCGTTTGAGGTCGTCGGGGGCGGTGTAGCGGACCGCACCGAGCACGCCGAACCCGCCGGCCCGGCTGATGGCAGCGGCGACGGCGGGGAACGGCGTGAAGCCGAAGAGGGCGTGCTCGACTCCCAGTTTCTTGCTCAGCTCCGTCTGCATGGGCGCAGGATGCCGCAGTCCTCCGGACGAAGGAAGACCTTTTCTGATGGGCCGTCAGTTTCCATGGATTTTCCCGAACCGGGACCGGTCCGGACGGCACCGTTGACACGCCCCCCGTCTGACACAAAAGTTTCACCGAGCACAGCGAACTCGGAAAGATACTTTCAGGCGGCCACAGCGGCACACCGTCTCAACGGAAGGCTCCTCGATGACGGACAGAGCGGGCGGCGGGCCGACCCGGCGTCAACTGGGCCGGGGTTTGACGGCGTTGGGCGGCGCGCTGATCCTCGCGCCCCTCCACGCCGCGTCGGCGGCACCCGACGCCGCCGAGAGCAACGGCGACGCTCACGGCCGCCCGACCCTGCGGCACGGCTCCGCCGAACGCGCCGGACTGCTCCCCGCCCATCTGCGTCAACTCGTCACCGACGCCGAGGCGTTCCTCGGCCCCTCCCCCAAGTACCCCTGGTACGCGGGCGCCGTGCTGCTCGCCGGGCGCGGCGGCACGGTCGCGCTGCACCATCCGATCGGCAAGGCGGTGCGCTACTCGGCGTACGACGAGAAGACCGACACCGCCGTCGAGTTCCCCGCCGGCCAGCAGATCGCGATGGCGCAGGACACGGTCTTCGACCTCGCCTCGGTGTCGAAGCTGTTCACGTCGATCCTCGCCGTGCAGCAGATCGAGCGCGGCGCGCTGGAGCTGGAGGGGAAGGTCGCCTCGTACCTCCCGGACTTCGGCGGCGCGGGCAAGCAGGACATCACGATCCGTCAACTGCTCACCCACACCTCGGGGTTCCGCGCCTGGATCCCGCTCTACAGCGCACCGACGTACGAGGAGAAGCTCCAGCTCATCTGGAAAGAAGCGCCCCTCAACCCGCCGGGCACCAAGTACCTCTACTCGGACCTCAATCTGATCTCGCTCCAGCTCGTCCTGGAGAAGATCACCGGTCGCGCCCTGGACGCGCTGCTGCGAAGCGAGATCACCGCTCCGCTCGGGATGCGCCGCACCCGCTTCAACCCGCCCGCCTCCTGGAAGCCGAAGACCGCCGCCACCGAGGACGCCCGCAAACCGTGGTCGGGGCTCGACCGCGGCCTCGTCTGGGGCGAGGTACACGACGAGAACGCGTACAGCCTCGGCGGTGTGGCGGGCCACGCCGGGGTCTTCTCCACCGCGTGGGACCTGGCGGTCCTCGGCCGGGCGCTGCTCAACGGCGGTGTGTACGGCAGGGCGCGCATCCTGGAGCCCGAGTCCGTGGAGTTGATGTTCACCGACTTCAACACCGCGTTCCCGGGTGACGAGCACGGCCTCGGCTTCGAGCTCTACCAGCACTGGTACATGGGCGCGATGGCCACACCGCGCACCGCGGGCCACACGGGCTTCACCGGCACTTCGCTCGTCCTCGACCCGACGACCGACTCGTTCCTCATCGTGCTCGGCAACTCCGTTCACCCCGTGCGTGGTTGGCGGTCGGGTTCAGCTCCCCGGGTGGCCGCCGCCAACAATCTGGCCCGCGCCGTACCGGTGCGGCCCCCGCGAGGACGTACGGCCTGGTTCTCCGGCATGGCGACCGCCACGTCCGCCACGCTGACGCTGCCCGCACTGGATCTCGGCGCGGGGGGCCGCCTGCGGTGCGCCCTGTGGTGGGACACCGAGCCCCAGGCGGACGTCCTCTTCCTGGAGTCCTCGACGGACGGCGGCACGACGTGGCAGCCGGTGCCGTTCACCACCGTCCGGCACGGCGAGTCCGCGCAGTCCCATCCCGCCGGTTCCGTCACCGGCTGGTCGGGCCGGGCCTGGCACCGGCTCTCCGCGGATCTCCCCGAGGCCCGGCAACTCGTCGTGCGCTGGCGCTACACGACGGACCGGCTCTACGTCGGCCGAGGCGCGTACGTGGACGCGCAACGGGTCGCGGACAGCGACCAGGTCGTGTTCGACGAGGCCAGGCCCGCGGACGCGGCACGGATCGAAGCGCTGGGCTGGACGGCGGCCAAGGACTGACCGGCGCCGCCGACGACAGCGACAGCGACAGCGACAGCGACAGCGACAGCGACAGCGACAGCGACAGCGTGAACGAGCCGTCGCCGGGCGCTACTTGGCGGTCACGGAGACTCCTCCAGCACCGCCATCGCCGCGTTGTGTCCCGGCACTCCGCTCACCCCGCCGCCGCGCACCGCGCCAGCGCCGCACAGCAGGACGTTCGCGTGTGCGGTCTCCACGCCCCAGCGGCCCGTGCCCTCCTGCGCGTAGGGGAAGGCGAGGTCGCGGTGGAAGATGTTGCCGCCGGGCAGCCGCAGGTCGCGCTCCAGGTCGAGCGGTGTCTTGGCCTCGATGCAGGGGCGTCCGTCCGCGTCGGTCGCCAGGCAGTCGGCGAGCGGTTCGACGAGGTGCGCGTCCAGTTGCGCGAGCGTCGACTTGAGCAGTTCCTCGCGTACGCCGTCGTTGTCGTGGGCGAAGAGCCGGGCGGGTGCGTGCAGGCCGAAGAGCGTGAGCGTGTGACAGCCCTGCTGCACCAGGTCCGGGCCGAGGATCGTCGGATCGGTGAGCGAGTGGCAGTAGATCTCGGAGGGCGGCGCCTCGGGCAGCACACCGGAGGCGGCCTGCGCGTGTGCGGTCGCCAACTGCTCGTATCCCTCGGCGATGTGGAAGGTCCCGGAGAAGGCCTCGCGCGGATCGACGGACGAGTCGCGCAGCCGGGGCAGTCGCTTCAGCAGCATGTTCACCTTGAGCTGGGCGCCCTCGGCCGGGGCGGACGGCTCGTCGCCGGTGAGCCGGGCGAGCTCCTGCGGGGAGGCGTTGACGAGGACGTGCCGTGCCGAGACCGTCCGCTCGCCGTCCGCGGTCCGGTAGGTGACCTCGGCGGCCCGTCCGTCGGTCTCCACCCGGACCGCCTCGTGGCCCGTGGCGACGACCGCGCCCGCGGCGCGCGCTGCTCCGGCGATGGCGTCGGTGAGCGCCCCCATGCCGCCGACCGGCACGTCCCAGGCTCCCGTCCCGCCGCCGATCACGTGGTAGAGGAAGCAGCGGTTCTGCCGCAGGGACGGGTCGTGGGCGTCGGCGAAGGTCCCGATGAGCGCGTCGGTGAGAACGACGCCACGGACGAGATCGTCGCTGAAGCTGTCCTCGACGGTCACCCCTAGCGGCTCCTCGAAGAGGATGCGCCAGGCCTCGTCGTCGTCGATGCGGCCGCGCAGTTCGTCGCGTGTGGGCAGCGGTTCGGTGAGGGTGGGGAACACCTTCTTGGCGACGCGGCCGGTCATCCCGTAGAAGCGCTGCCAGGCCTGGTACTCACGGGCGGACCCGGTCAGCTTGGCGAAGGCTTCCCGGGTGCGCCGTTCGCCGCCCCCGACGAGCAGTCCGGTCGGCCGTCCGTCACGCTCGGTGGGGGTGTACGAGGACACGGTACGACCGCGGACCCGGAAGTCCAGGCCGAGGTCCCGCACGATCTTCCGGGGCAGCAGGCTGACCAGGTACGAGTACCGCGACAGCCGGGCGTCGACACCGGCGAACGGCCTGGTGGACACGGCCGCCCCGCCGGTGACCCCCAGCCGCTCCAGAACCAGCACGGACTTCCCGGCCCGGGCCAGATAGGCAGCGGCAACCAGACCGTTGTGGCCCCCGCCGACAATGACGACGTCCTGCTCCCGGTGTCCCTCGAATGCAGCCATGCTTCTTGGTAACACGCGATGATCTAGGTCAGCCAGGGGTGCGCGGCAGCTGGCCGAGTAGCAGGCGCCCCGTAGGGGGCGCGGGGAACTGCGCGACCAGCCCCACCCGGCCCGCAGCCGAACAACGACCGGGGCCCGGGGCGGAGCCCCGGTCTCGAATCCGCGCACCCCAGCGGAGCGTCACCGCTGACGCAAAGCCGCCACCCTCCGATACAACTCCACCGCCTCCGCACCACGCCCCAGCTGCTCCAGACAGTGCGCTTCGTCGTTGCGGCTGGCCAGCGCGTCGGGATGGTCGCCGCCCAGCACCCGCTCGCGCGCGGCGGCCACCTGGCGGTACTCCGTGAGCGCGTCAGACCATCGACCGAGCCAGCCGAGCCCGACGGCGACCTCGCGACGGCTGACCAGGGTGTCCGGGTGGTCGGGACCGAGCACGCGCTCGCGGATCGCGCACACGTCACGGGACTCCGCCAGCGCCTCCTCCCAGCGGCCGAGCCGACCGAGGTTGACACCGAGCCCGTGCCGGGCGCGCAGGGTCTCGGGATGGGCGGGCCCGTGGACGCGGGTGCGGTCGTCGATCAGGCCGCGGTACAGCTCCAGCGCCTGGGCGCTGCGCCCGAGCCGGCCGAGGCTGATGCCGACCTCGTAGCGCGCGGCGAGCGTGTCGGGATGGTCGGGGCCGAGCGCCTGCGCCCGCGCCTCGGCGACCTCCTGGTACGTCTGCAGTGCTTCCGGCCAACGGCCCAACTGCCCGAGCGCGTACGCCACTTCGTACCGTGTGACGAGTGTGTCGGGATGGTTCGCGCCGAGCACCCGGGCGCGGGCCGCCGCCACCTCGCTCGCCATCCGGTACGAGTCCTCCAGACGCCCGAGTCTGCTGAGGTTGAAGGCGAGGTTGTGACGGCAGCGCAGGGTGTCGGGGTGTTCGGGCCCCATGGCGCGTTCCCGGGCCGCCAGCACTGCCGTGTAGACCTGGTGTGCTTCGAAGTGGCGGCCCAACTGGCCCAGCACATAGGCCATTTCCTGGCGGGCGGCGAGGGTGTCCGGGTGGTCGGGGCCGAACACGTGCTCCCTGGTCTGGGCCACGTGCCCGTATTCGCGCAGCGCGTCGGCGGGGCGGCCGGTGCGGCTGAGGGTGAAGCCGACCTCGTAGCGGCTGGCCAGCGTGTCGGGGTGGTCGGGGCCGAGCGCGTGTTCGCGTTCGGCGGCGACCGCGCGGTGCACCTCGCCCGCCTCGGCCCAGCGGCCCAGCCGCCCCAGGCTCAGTCCCGCGTTGTGCCGGCCGGTGAGGGTGGTGACCAACTCCGGTGACGGGGTGGGCCGTTCGGCGGGACCCGGCTCCTGGGTGCCGCGTGTGTCGGTGCGGGCGATCCAGTCACCGGTGAGGCCCGCGGCGGCATCGGGCGGTGTGGTGCGCAGGCCCGCGCCGGTCGCCTTGTGGCCGGTGGTCATACCGCGGGTCCAGGAGGGCAGCCGCTCCTCGCGGGCGGCAGGCCGCTCCGGCGTAGCGGTCCGCACCGGGGGCGACACCACGGTCGGTACGTACGCCGACGCGGTGCGGCCCGCGCCGATGCGGCGGCCCAGCTCACGGGCGTCGTGCGGCCGCTGCTCGGGCTCCTTGGCCAGCAGGTCCAGGATGATCCGGTCCAGGAACTCGGGGAGCTCGGCGCGATGGCGGCGCGGCGGCTCGGGGGTCGTGTCCCGGTGGCCGACGAGGACCGCCCACGCGTCGTCGAGGTCGAACGGCGGCGCCCCGGTGGCGATCTCGTACAGAACGCAGCCGAAGGAGTAGAGGTCGCTGCGGTGGTCGACGTGGTCGCCGCCGATCTGCTCCGGCGACATGTAGTGCGGGGTGCCCATGGCGATGCCGGTACCGGTGAGTCTGGAGGTGAAGCCGATGTCGTGCCCGAGGCGGGCGATGCCGAAGTCGCAGATCTTCACCGTGCCGTCGCCGAGCCGCATGATGTTCGCGGGCTTCAGATCCCGGTGCACGATGCCCTGTTGGTGGGTGTACGCGAGGGCGGCGGCCGCCTGTTCGCCGATCTCCACTATGTCGGCGACGGGCAGCGGATGGTGTTTGTTGTCCTCGAGGAGCTGACTGAGATTGCGCCCGTCCAGCAGCTCCATCACCAGATAGAGCACGCCGTCCGACTCACCGAAGTCGTGGACGACGGTCACCCCACGGTGCTGGAGGGCCGCGGCCACCCGCGCCTCTCGGCGAAACCGCTCCCGCAGCACACGCGTGAACGAGTTGTCGTGGTGCTGGCCCAACGGTTTGAGGCACTTGACGGCGACCTGTCTGCCCAGGGACTCGTCCCGGGCACGCCACACCTCTCCCATCCCCCCTCGACCGATCAGGTCGAGCAACCGGTACCGGCCCTGGATCAGCCTGGTGTCCCCCATCTGCTGCGATCGCCCCCGTCGCTCGACCCCGCCCTCCCCTGGCCCGTCCAGTATGGCGAGCTATCGTCCGACTTTGTACGGGGCCGGGCGCGAGCCGGGGCCGAGCCGTGACATGGCGCGGATAATGTGTTTGGGCGGCAGTTGCCGGCGTAGACGTGCGGGAACACAGCGCAACACGGTGCCGGTGAGTCGCAGTTGCCTCGTCACCGTGCCGGGCGACCGTACGGATCTTCCGTACAACTCATGGGCGTACGGCGGCAGTGAGGCGTACGCCAGCTGCGCCACCCGCCGCCACACCAACGCGCGCGCCGGGACCAGCAGTGGATGGGTGGGCGGCCGCCGCAGGAAGTCGTCCACGTCCCGCGCCTCCGGTCCCACGGCCAGTTCAGGGCGTGTCTTTTCGAAGTACTCGGCCAGTTCTGCCTGGTCGGAGGGCACTTCGGCGGGATCGAGGCCCACCAGGCGTGCGCTGACGCGGTGTTCGTCGATGTAGCGGTCGGCCTGCGCGTCCGTCAGATGGAAACCGGAGCGGCGCATGATGTGCAGACAGGAGTCGACCTCGGCGCAGTGGACCCAGAGCAGCAGCCCGGGCTCGTCGATCCGGTACGTCTCCCCCGTGTCGGGGTCGGTCGCCGTGAGCATCGTGTGAATCTTCCGCACCCGCGCACCGGCCTTCTCAGCGGCCTCCTTCGTCCCGTACGTGGTGGTGCCGACGAAGTGGGCCGTGCGCATCAGCCGGCCCCACGCGTCCTTGCGGAAGTCGGAGTTCTGCATGACGCCGCGCACCGCGCGCGGATGCAGTGCCTGGAGGTAGAGCGCACGGACTCCGGCGACCCACATCATGGGGTCGGCATGCAGCTGCCAGGCGACGGACGATGGGCCGTAAAGTCCCGGGTCGCCGATGTGGTCCACATCCACACCGTCAGGCTAACGCCGCACCCTCGGCATACCCAGACCGATCCACGAGATGATTTCCCGCTGGATCTCGTTGTTGCCGCCGCCGAAGGTGAAGATCACGGCAGAGCGGTAGCCGCGTTCGAGTTCGCCGTGGAGCACGGCGCCCGCGGAGCCCTCCTTGAGGACACCGGCCACGGCTACGACCTCCATGAGCCAGGCGTAGGCGTCCCGCCGGGCCTCGGAGCCGTACACCTTGACGGCGGAGGCGTCCTGCGGAGTGAGCGTGCCCTCCTGGACGGCGTTCACCATCTGCCAGTTGAGGAGCTTCATCGCGTCGAGCTTCGTGTGGGTCTGGGCGAGGCGGCGGCGTACCCAGGGGAGATCGACGACGCGGCGGCCGTCCGCGAGCTTGGTCTCCATGGCCCAGCGCTGTACGTCGTGCAGGGCGCGGATGGCCATGGTGCCGTGCGCGGCGAGAGTGACCCGCTCGTGGTTGAGCTGGTTGGTGATCAGCCGCCAGCCCTTGTTCTCCTGGCCGACCCGTCGTGACGCGGGGACGCGGATGTTCTCGTAGTAGCTCGCGGTGGTGTCGTGCGAAGCGAGCGTGTTGATGATCGTGCAGGAGTAGCCGGGGTCGGAGGTCGGCACGAGAAGCATCGTGATGCCCTTGTGCGGCGGGGCGTCGGGGTCGGTGCGGACGGCGAGCCAGACCCAGTCGGCGGTGTCGCCGTTCGTCGTCCAGATCTTCTGGCCGTCGACCGTGTAGTGGCCGGTGTCCTCGTCGCCCTCCCTCACCGCCTTCGTCTTCAGGGCGGCCAGGTCCGTGCCCGCGTCGGGCTCGCTGTAGCCGATCGCGAAGTCGAGCTCGCCGGAGAGGATCTTCGGCAGGAAGTACCCCTTCTGCTCGTCGGTACCGAACTGCATGATCGTCGGCCCGACCGTGTTGAGCGCCATCAGCGGCAACGGAACGCCTGCCTGAGCGGCCTCGTCGAAGAAGATGAACTGTTCCATCGGGGTCAGACCGCGCCCGCCGTACTCCTTCGGCCAGCCCACGCCGAGCCAGCCGTCGGAGCCGAGTCGGCGGATGGTCTCGCGATAGAAGCGCTTCTGCGCCGCCGGGTCGCCGTAGCGGGCGTACACGTCGTCGGGGACCAACTCGGCGAAGTAGGCGCGTAGTTCGGTGCGCAACCGCTGCTGCTCCGGCGTGTATTCGAGATGCACGGCGCCTCCTGGCTCCCACTGGCCCGCTCGTTCGGCCACCCGGACCTGACGGCGCACACCGTAGAACGTGTTCCAGAAATTGGGAATGCCGGTGACGTACCCACCTGGACGTACGCGCCTACCGGACGCACTCGTGCGAAGGGGCCCCGGGAATGTGCTCCAGGGGCCCTTCGACGCGTGAACGGATCAGTGTGCGAACGGATCAGTGCGCGACGGGAGTTGCCCGCCCTTCGGCCGCCTTCTCGCCCTCGGCCCCCGCCGGCTCGGGAGCCAGCACGCGCTCCGCGAGCAGCCCGAAGACCAGGCCGTACGCGGTCCACAGGGTCACCTGGATGGCCAGGGTCGCCAGTCGGTACTGCCACAGCAAGGTGGCCGGGAAGCCCTCCGGCGCCTCGTTGAAGGAGGGCAGGAACGCGTACGCCAGGCCGACGGCCAGGACGAAGAACGCGCCCGCCGCGAGGGTGGCGTTCCAGTTGCCGAGGCGCGGTGCGAGACGTTTGCCGAGGATCACCGCGGCGACGGCCAGCAGCACGCTGAGCACGATCATGAGAAGGAACAGCGCGGTGCGCTGGTTGAGGGTGTCGGGGTCGCCGACGGCGGGCGGGTTCGCCGGGTACTTGAGGAACGGCACCAGGTAGACCGCGACCAGACCGGCGCCCGCCATCAGCAGCGCGCTGGCGCGCGGCCCGAAGCGGCCGATCCTGCCGAGGGCGAAGCAGTACGCGAGAGCGGCGATGCCGCCGAACGCGACCCCGTAGACGAGGACGCCGGTGGACAGGCCGCCGGTGGACTGCATGGCACGGGTGACGAGTTCCTCGCCGCCGTGTTCGTGGGCGTGGGCCTCCTCGAACGCGATGGCCTCGTCCACCCGGGGTTCGCCCAGGAAGTAGGCGACGACCAGGGCGAGCACACCCGCGGCAAGCCCCGCGAGCATGCCGCGCACCAGGAGATTTCTGACGGTGACGGAGTTCATTGGGTTGTTGTCCTGTCGGTTCTTTGTCGCCGTCAGTGGCAGGGGAAGCCGAGCAGGTGGCGGGCGTCGTGCACCCACTCGTGCACGCCTTCGCCGGAGACCAGGGAGGTGGCACCCTGTTCGGCGCCGACGAAGTAGAGCAGCACCAGCATGAGGATGCCGAGGAAGACCGCCCAGGGAGCGATCGCGCCGATCGGCAGCTTTGCGGGTACGTCGGGGGTGGTTACGGTCGGCTGAGCGACGGCGGACTGCGCCATGGCAGGACCTCCTGGGGGAACTCGCGTCCCATCTCGGTGGTGCACAGGACGACGGCCACGGGTCTGACTTGCTCGACCTCCGCCTCCCCTGGTGGGAGGCGGTTGTGCGGGGCTTACAGTGGCGCGACCGTGCCGGATTCTCACCGGCTTCCGTCGTACCGTCGTCAATATCGACGAGAAGGTACCGCGAAGCGGAGGCGCGGCCAAGGGCGCACGGAATGCCGGGGGCGCGCCGGTGCCCTGGTCACGCCCCCAATTCCCGGTACGGACAGGGGTGTTGAGCACGTGTGGAACGCGAGGACGGGCCGATGACCAGCCGAGTGATGTTGATCTCACCAGCGATGAGCGCGGCGTTGCGGGAGGCGCGTTTCGACGACGGATGCCCCGTCGATCCGGCCGGGCTGCGACTCGCCGAGGCGGCCGCGGGCTCGCTGCCGACCGCCGACCAGGTCCTGGTCTCGCCCACCGTTCGCTGCCGGGAGACGGCCGCCGCCCTCGGGCTCGACACCCTCGCCGTCACCGAACCGGAGCTGGCCGGCCTGGACGTGGGCCGCTGGCGCGGGGCGACCCTGGCCGAGGTGAGCACCGACGAACCGGAGGCGGTGGGACGCTGGCTCGCGGACCCGTCGTCCGCACCGCACGGCGGCGAGTCGGTGGTCGGCCTGTGCGAACGCGTCGCGAAGTGGCTGGAGGCGGTGGCGGATCCGGGTTCCGGACTTGGCTCCGGGGCTTCCGGCTCCGACTCCGACTCGGCTTCAACTTCTGCTTCAGCTTCAGCTTCAGGGCCAGGCTCCGTCCGAATCATCGCCGTCGTCGAGCCGGAGATCGTACGGGCCGGGGTGGTGCGGGCGCTGGGTGCCCCGGAGTCGGCGTTCTGGCGCGTCGACGTGCCGCCGTTGGTCGTGACGGAGTTCAGCGGGCGGGCCTCGCGCTGGAATGTGCGGGTCGGGCGGGCGCTCGGGAGGTAGGCCGCAGCGGGCGCTCGGGGGAGGTAGACCGCGGCGGGCGCCCGGCTGAACGGTTCCTCGGGACACGTCAGCTGTGCACGGGACTCGCCGCACGAGACCTCACCTCAGGAGGGCGAGAAACTCCGTGCAGGCGCGTGCGCAGTCACGGCAGGCCTCGGCGCCCTTCTCGGCGCCGGGGTTCCGGTCGAAGACCTCGGCGGTCTCCAGGCAGACGGCACGGCACCACTCCACCTGAGCGCGCATCCCCGCCTCGGCCTGCGTGACCTGCTCGGCCAGGGCGCGGCAGGTCGCGTCGCAGACCTCCGCGCACAGGATGCCCTTGCGCCGCAACTCCTGTTGGTCGTCGGGGCCGTCGAGTTCGGCGAGGCTCGCGTGCAGGGCGCAGACCCGTGCGCACTCGGTACAGGCCTGCGCACAGGCGAACCGGTCCTCGAGGAAACGAACGAGTTCCTGTTGCTCTGTTAGTGACACGCGGTTCGGGTAGCCGGGCATCGCCACGCCAAACCCCGTCTTCGCAGCGCGCGGCGGGGCCAGAAGTTGCTGGGCGTGTCGAAGTTGTTGACGTGGTCACGGCCGCACTCTACGTTCTGACCGGTTTACCGAACTACGTTCGGTATTTCGATCCGTTCGTGCGGGTGCGCATACCCCGGCAACCAACCGGGAGTGTGCGACCACTGACCCGCGACAACCTTCGGATCGGCAGACAAGGAGGCCTCGTGCGCATCGCGGGCATGCTCACAGGGACAGTGTTGAGTGCCGTGTTGGCGACGATGGTGCTACCGGCCCCGGCAGCCGCGGCGTCGACCATCGTCGTGGCCGTCAACGGCAGCGACTCCGCCGCCGGCACCCTCGACCAACCGCTGCGGACCGTCCAGAAAGCCGTCGACAGGGCGAAGGCGGGCGACACCATCCTCGTACGGGGCGGTACTTACGCCCTGACCGACAACATCACGATCACCACCTCGGGCACGGCGTCGCAGCCGATCTCCCTCGGCGCCTACCAGGGCGAGCGCGTCGTCATCGACGGCGAGCAGCTGCCGGCCAGCCACACACCGGTCGGCGGCAGCATCCCGCGCGCCGAGCGCGGGGCCATCCACCAGGAGGCCTCCTACTGGAAGGTCTCCGGTCTGGAGATCGTCAACGGGCCGTACGGCTACTACTGCGACGGCTGCAACAACAACGTGTTCTCCCGCCTCATCACCCACGACAACTACGAGTCCGGCTTCCAGCTCCAGGGCGCCTCCGCGGGCAACCAGATCCTGAACCTGGACAGTTACGGCAATCGCGACCCGCGCAAGAACGGCGAGAGCGCGGACGGACTGGCCATCAAGGAAGGCAGCGGGAGCGGAAACGTCGTTCGGGGCGCGAGGCTGTGGAACAACGTCGACGACGGCTACGACGCCTGGAAGTTCACCTCGCCGATCGTCGTCGAGAACACGATCGCGTACGGCAACGGCTTCAACCGGTGGAACTTCCCGGACTTCGCGGGCGACGGCAACGGCTTCAAGCTGGGCGGCGGGAGCCCGGCGCCGGCGGTGGCCCACATCCTGCGCAACTCGCTCGCGTTTCGGAACGCGGCGCACGGAGTCACCGACAACGGCAATCCGGGCGCGCTCGCCCTCAGTCGCACCACCACGTTCCGTAACACCGGCACGGGCTTCGACGCCGACGGCTCGGGCGGAAAAGCGGTCCTGACCGCCAACCTGTCCGTCGCGGACGCACGGCCCGCGGCACTCGGCTCCGGCACCATGTCCTCCGGCAACTCCTGGGATCTGGGCGGTACTTGGAACGACTCGTCGGTCGTGAGCACGAACACGGGCACCATCACGGGACCGCGTTCGTCCGACGGCTCCCTTCCGCCCGCCCGGGACCTGCTCGTCCCGAAGAACGGCACAGCCATCGGGGCCCGCTTCTGAACCACCCCGTGGGCCCCGGGACGGACGACCCCGGGGCCCACGGGACTGGCGCAACCAGCAGCACCAGCACAGTCCGAACGAGGAGAGCCGCAGATGATCACGCCAGACAACCCCTACAGACCCGCCACCGCCCCGGACGCGACCGGCGCCTCCCGCCCCTTCGCGCCCTCGCGTCGAAGCCTGTTGCGGGCGATGGCCGCCCTGCCGGCCTCGGCGCTCGTCGTGGGCGGGCTGCCCGGCCTGCTCGGCACGGCCTCCGCGGCCGCGCCGCCCCGCGGATCGGCCACCCGCTACACCATCGTGCCGTTCCTCAACAGCAACGACGGCACCGTGAACGTCTACCAGTCCGACGACGCGACGGACTTCCGGCTCCTCAGGGCATCCGCGTACACGCCGCCCGCGGGCCGCATCCGCGACGCGAGCGTCTTCAAGCACACGGACGGCTACTACTACATCACCTACACCACGCACACCTGGCAGGACACCAGCACCACCATCGGCTTCGCCCGCAGCTCGGACCGCAGCAACTGGACCTTCCTGTACGACTACACCGTGCCGATCGCGAACCTGTCGCGCGCCTGGGCGCCGGAGTGGTTCATCGACAGCAACGGCAGCGTGAACGTCATCGTGTCCTGCTCGGTGACCAGCGACGAGTGGATCTTCACTCCGTATCTGCTCAGGGCCACCAACTCCGCTCTCACCGCGTGGAGTTCACCGGTTGCTCTGTCCGGCATCGGCGCCAACCACATCGACACGTTCATCGTGAAGATCGGCTCGACGTACCACGCCTTCACGAAGAACGAGACGTCCAAGTACATCGAGTACGCCACGAGCACCGCGCTCGCCGGCCCGTACACGATCAGCAGGACCGGGAACTGGGCGGGCTGGGGCGGCACTCGGGAGGGGGCCGCGCTGATACAGCTCGACAACGGCGCGTGGCGGATCTTCTTCGACGGGTACGGCGACGGCAGCTACTACTACAGCGACAGCTACGACACCTTCGCGACCTGGAGCGCGCCGAAGACACTGCCGGGCATCTCGGGGACGGCACGCCACTTCACGGTGGTCAAGGAGACGGTGTCCGGTGGCGTGACCCTGCCGACGGGCGTCACTCGCTACCTCCGGTCGGGCAACTTCACCACCCGCTACTGGCAGGAGCAGTCCGCCCTGCTCAACATGCCCGTGCTGACCAGTTCCAGCACGGCGGCGGAGAAGCAGGCGTCCACGTTCACGATCGTGGCGGGCCTCGCCGACGCGAACGGCTACTCGTTCCGCAACGCGGCCGGCAACTACCTGCGGCACTGGGACTTCCGGGCCCGCTTCGACGCGAACGACGGCTCGTCGACGTTCGCCAGGGACGCCACCTTCATCGCCCGCACCGGCACCTCCGTACGCCTGGAGTCGTACAACTACCCCGGCTACTACCTGCGCCACTACAACTACCAGCTCCGCGTCGCCCCGTCGGACGGCACCGACCTGTTCCGCCAGGACAGTTCGTTCGTGGCGGTGACACCCTTCTGACCCGCGCGGCAACCTCGTCCGACGAGTTGCGGCGCCATGGGTTCCCCTGCCCTTCCGTCCGGTGACGGCTGAACCTGGTGCACGTTTCCTTCGTGCACCAGGTCGGGACAGCTCACTCGGAGCCGGATTCGCAGTACGCCTTCCGCACCTGACAATCAGTGTGCGTCGAGCATTGACCGCTGTTGAGCTGACCGCTCCGGCGGGACAACCGAGGGTCGACCCTCCCGTGTCAACGCGTGTTCCAGTCATGCTCTGTCATCTCGTGTTGTACGTGATGCCCAATTTGTGATCGTTTGTAAGTTACCTCAGGGTATGGCGTGACTTCTCGTGAGGGTGGTATTAGAACCCGTTTCACTCTATGGAGAGTGAGGAGCCGCGCATGAACGACGATTCCCCACGTGGGACGCGCCTCAGAGGCGTATCTCGTCGAAGATTCATCACTGGAACTGGTTCTCTTCTTGGGTCGGCGGCACTCGCCGGTCAGGTACTGCCGGCACATGCCGCCACGACAGCCGCAGCCGCCGTCATCGAGCCGGGGACGCATGTGCCCGCCCTCGTGATCGGCACCGGTTACGGCGGTTCCGTGGCCGCTCTGCGCCTGGCTCAGGCGGGTGTCGACGTCCACATGGTCGAGATGGGCATGGCCTGGGACACTCCCGGGTCGGACGGCAAGATCTTCGCCAACACGACGAGCCCCGACTACCGCTCCTACTGGCTGCGCACCAGGACGAAGCAGCCGCTCAGCAACTTCCTCGGCTTCCCCATCGACAAGGACGTCCCTCGCCACACCGGGATCCTGGACGCCGAGGAGATGGGCGGCATCATCGTCTACCAGGGCCGCGGCGTAGGCGGTGGCTCACTGGTCAACGGAGGGATGGCGGTCACTCCGAGGCGGGAGAACTTCGGCGCCGTCCTGCCGTCGGTCAACACCGACGAGATGTACTCCGTCTACTACCCACGCGCCAACTCCGGCCTCGGAGTCAGCACGGTCGACCCGACATGGTTCGAGACCGCCGACTGCTACCAGTACGCCCGGGTCGGCCGTAAGCACGCCCAGCGTTCGGGCTTCCCCTTCGTCTTCGTGCCCGACGTGTACGACTGGGACTACATGGAGCAGGAGGCCGCCGGAACCGTACCGAAGTCCGCGCTCGCGGGTGAGATTCTCTATGGCAACAACTACGGCAAGAAGTCCCTGCAGAAGACCTATCTGGCCAGGGCCAGGGCGACCGGCCGGGTCGCCATCTCACCGCTGCACAAGGTCACTTCGGTCGCTCCGGCGACGGGCGGCCGCTACACGGTCGTCATCGACCAGCTCGACACCGGCGGCAACACCACGGCCACCAAGACCGTCACCGCGGACCGGGTGTTCTTCGCGGCCGGCAGCGTCGGCACCAGCAAGCTGCTGGTCGAGCTCAAGGCCAAGGGCGCGCTGCCGGGCCTCAACAGCGAGGTGGGAAAGGGCTGGGGCGACAACGGCAATGTGATGTGCGGCCGAGCCAACCACCTGTGGGACCCCACCGGCGCCCTGCAGTCGTCCATCCCGTGCTCCGGCATCGACAACTGGGCCGCGGGCGGCGCGTTCGCCGAGGTGGCCCCGCTGCCCACCGGCATCGAGACCTTCGCCTCGTTCTATCTGTCGATCACCAAGAACCCCAACCGCGCCCAGTTCTCGTGGAACGCGTCGGCTGGAAAGGTCGATCTCAACTGGCAGACCGCCTGGAAGCAGCCGTCCATCGACATGGCCAAGACTATCTTCGACAAGATCAACGCCAAGGAGGGAACGATCTACCGCACCGACCTCTTCGGCGCCTACAAGATCTGGGGCGACCACCTGACGTACCACCCCCTGGGTGGCGCGGTGCTCAACAAGGCGACGGACAACTACGGCCGCCTGCACGGACATCCGGGTCTGTACGTCATCGACGGCGCGCTGATCCCGGGCAACACCAGCGTCAATCCGTTCGTCACCATCACGGCGCTCGCCGAACGGAACATCGAAAAGATCATCGCGGCGGACCTGTAGCGGCGACCCGAGCGCGTGCACGGCGCGGAGACGAACGCACCCCGTCCCGGAAGGCGGACGAGAGGGGGACGAGATCGGGGCCGCCCGGCCCTGCCGGGCGGCCCCGGACCGGTTCAGTGCCCCGGCAGTACGCACATGGCATCGAGTCCCAGGACACGGTTGAGTCGGCCGAAGGCGAGCCAGGAGCCGAGGCTCATGGTCAGTTCGACGATCTCGGTCTGGCTGTAGTGCGTGGTCATCCGGTCCCAGAACTCCTCGTCGAGGCCGTGGTGGTCCAGGGCGTAGCGGTCGGCGTATTCGGCGGCCAGGCGGGTGCGGTCGTCGAAGGCGTCGGTCGTGCGCCAGTGCTCGACGGCGTCGGGGAAGTCGTCCTCGACCTTGTGGCCGTCCCGTTCGGTCCGCCAGTCGAGGCAGAAGAGGCAGCCGTTGATCTGCGCGATCCGAAGCCGTGCGGCCTCGAACTCGCGCAGTCCCAGGGTCGTGTGGGCGTAGACGGCCAGTGAGAAGTTCGCGGCGGCGGGCCCGATGCCGGGGACCATGTCGCCCCACACGTACTCGATCGGGTCCTTGCCCTCGGGGATGTCGACGTTCATCCGGGACTCCTTCGTCCACGTTCCCGGCCTCGGCCGGGGCCGCAGGCGCGTCCTTGGGGTGCCGACAGGGGGTGCCGGCGTCGATGTCACTTGGTTCCGAGTGCTCCGATCGGCGCGGGTGCTCCGATCGGTGGAGGCGCGCCGAGTCTGCCGACCGCCGGGCGCAGCGGAACGTCGAGAGCGTCGTAGAGTCCGGGCTCCGCGTCCACGAGCCAGTCGATGGCTCCGACGAGACGGCCGACAGCGGTGGCGTTCCCGCCGGCGGAGCGGTTGTCGCCCTCGTCGGTGGCCTCGACGGTGATCTCGATGCGCGGGCGGCCCTCGATGATCACGCGGTGTGCTCCGTCGCCGTTGGGCGGTGACGGCCAGTCCGGGGCGCAGCTCGGGTGGATGCGGGTGATGTGCTCGATGACCAGGCGGGGTTCGCCCTTCACGATGCCCTGTACCTCGAACCGCACGGCGCCCTGGGTGCCGGCCTCGAAGTCACCCATGGTCCGGGTGCTCACCGTGGTGTCGAGCGCGCGTCGCTGCAGGGTCTCGCGGATCTCGTCGAGTTCGACGCCGAGGGCCCTGGCCATCAGCCGTATCTGACCGCCCCACACCATGGTCGGGATCGACGGTGCGAGCATCAGCGGCTGGTAGTCCATGGGATGGCCCATGCCGATCAGATGCCTGACCGACTCCTCCTGCTCGTACGTGGAGTAGTCGAAGATCTCCTGACAGCGGATGGCGTCGACGACCGTGCCGAGTCCGCTCATCAGCAGGGGCAGTACGTCATTGCCCCATCCCGGATCGACACCGGACACGAACAGCGACCCGCCACCGCCCGCGATCGCCGCGAGCACGGGGTCGCGGAACTCGGGCGGGGCGTTGCGCTGGTCGTAGAGCGGATACAGCGACGGAGTGACGACCACCGCACCCGCCCGGATCGCCGCGCCGATGTCGGTCAGTGCCTCGTCGGGCCGGATGTCACCCGACGCCGCATACACAACCGCCCCCGGCCCCGCTGTCAGCACCGCGGCGGCATCGTCCGTCGCCGCGACACCCAGAACCCGGTCCAGGCCCGCGAGTTCACCCGCGTCACGGCCGATCTTCCCGGGACTGTGGACCAGTACCGCCGTGAGATCGAGCGCCGGATGCGCGTCGACCGCACGGATCGCCGCACGGCCGACATTTCCGGTACCCCAGACCACCGTGGAAATCATGCGCGGAGCGTAACCTGACGAGTCGTCAGTTTCTATACCCTTGCACCGGCCTCCCGCAGCGGACTCCGGCCGGCCGCGGAACGCCTGTACAGGCATGACCGCCACCGGAAAGGGTGCTCCTCGCGGACCCCCACCTCCCGCGCCCCCTGTGGGCCATCGCCGGAAACCTCTGCCGGCGATGACCCGCGAAGGCCGTTCGGACAACCAGGCCTCACGCCCGGTGTCCGCCGTAGTAGCCACCGAGCTCCTCGCGGTAGCCCGCGTCCCCGGTGTGCTTGTCCTTGTCGAACTCGGGAGCGTTCTTGATCTGCTCCTTGGTCCGGTCGACGTAGATCCTCTCCTCGGCCGTGTCGATGCCGCTGACGAGGCCGGCAGGAATCAGGACGTGCTTGCCGAAGATCCACACCCCGGTGTCGACCACGAGGTGGGACGCTCCCACGTCGTCGGAGTGCTTGTCGACCTTGCCGATGCTCCCGTCCGTCGCCTCGACCTTGTAACCGATCAGACTGCTGCCGGCGGTGTAGCCGGTGGCGGGCAGGTAGCCCCACATGTCCGCACTCACGAATACATCTCCTTCATCAATTGCTTCACGGCCGAATAAGTCATCGCGACCGCTGCCTCTTGAATTCTTCTCGCCCCGAGTGCCCACCGTTCTCGACGGTAACCATCACCGGGTTCGCGCAGTGCAGGAATGCGAGCGGGATCGGGCTCCAGGCCTGACGGAGGCGTCGCCCCGGCGCTGGACAACAGACGTCCCCGCCATGAAATACCTCTGCCTTCAAATACCAGCGGCACCAGCGGCCTCGCTTGCCGCCTCCGGAACTCCGGAAAACCGTGTGCCCTGAATCCAAACCGTCATGCGTTCAAATACCCTGAAGCCCTATCTGTTCTTCGGATGTGCGAGCGAGCCGATTCAGTCGACTTGGACCAACGGAGAACCCGTAACCGACAAACAGGTTTGAGGGCCGCGTTCGTGGTCGGTCACGAGGCTTTTCGGGCGGCCCAGGACGCTGCCGGTCACATACAGACGACGTGAACGGGCACACGTGTCTCACCCGAACCAGTGGCCGGGCGGACACCCACCCTCCCGACAGCCCCTGGTCACAGGGCCCGAAGTCCGCCTGGGCCCGGGAGTACGTATCAGAAAGGACTTGTGGTGAGTGAACACGGCGCCGCCCCTCCGACGGTCGACGCGTATCTGGAGATCCTGCTGCGGCTGGTCGACGCGCAGCCCGATGCCAGCCTGAAGATCTGTCTGACCACGCCCGGCGGGATCGTCGCAGGCAGTCTGGTCGGGTCCCGCACGTGGGCCGACCGTTGGGAGACCACGGTGTCGGCGGCCACCGGAGCGCAGGACCGCGCCGACCACATGGCACATCTGGCGCACACCGTCCGATCCGCCCTGAAACAGACGGAGCCGGATACCGGCGACGGACTGCACTCGTTCATCCACCTGATCGACGTCACGTTCCTGTCCGTGCCGGGGACCACGACGGCTCCCCTGTGGCGCGGACGGCTCGGGGATGTCTCCGGCTGGTCCCTGGGCGCGCCCGCCGACCGGCCGGCCTCGTGAAAACGGCCGGCGATCTCATGGCACCTCAGCACCCCGCCCACCGTGACGGCGACCGACAGGGCCGGTTCACGAGGCTGGCGGAACACGCCTCGAACTTCACCAGCTCCCCCGCCTTCTTCGGTGTGTGCCTCGTTCTGGTCGCCGCCGCGATCACCGCGCACGCGCTGAAGCTGCCCACGCAGTGGCTGCTGGTGGTGGGCGAGGCGATGTCCGCCGTGTCACTGCTGCTCCTGGCACTGCTGAAGAACTCCGAGCGGCGCGCCGAGCACGCCATCCAGCGCAAACTCGACGCCATCGCCGCCGCGTTGCTGGAGATCCGGCGGGAGGAACCGGGAGCCGCGAGCGAGGAACTCCGTAAGGCCATCAGCATGGAGAAGCAGACCTGACCGTCCCCGGTCGCTCCATGACATGACGGGCGGTCGGCCCGTCGTCGTGCGCAGTGAGGCCGACGGCGTGTGCACGGGTCGACGCAATGAGCAGGCCGCGCGGTTCTCGCAGCACCACCACTGTCCTCCACCGATCGTGGCCACGCCCGCCCGGGCATCCAGGGGAAGGGAATCCGGGGCGGGCTGTGGTCAAGGCTGATCGTGTGGCACGAGGGGCACGCGTCAGCGGCGGCGCAGAATCATGACGACAGCGATGATGACAATGATGACGACGACGGTACCCAGACCTATGTACACGGTTTTCTCTTTCCTTCGGGGAGTGGCACCCATCGGTGCCGCAGAGAGCCGAGTGCCCCCGTCAAAGCCTTTCAGCCCGCTCCGGCGATTCTGTTGCCCCGCTGTGACATGCATCCGTAACTGCTGGCGGAGCGCTCGTACCGGACCTGTCCGCCGTCGAATTCCTCGGCTGCACATTTTCGGCCGTCTCCTCGCCGTCCGGCCCGACTACGGATAGGCGGCCAAGGCGTTTGTCATGGCCTGACCTTCGCCTGCGAGGCGACCGGAACCGCGAGACGACAGGCACCATGAATACGCCGAACTGGATTGGGATCAGCAAACTGGTGCACAGTACGGATCTTGGCCACTCGGTCATGCAGGGCCTGGCGGCTCAGCCTTCCAGATAGGCGAGGACTGCCAGGATCCGGCGGTTGTCGTCCTCGGACGGTTCGAGTCCGAGTTTGGTGAAGATGTTGTAGCTGTGTTTGCTGACGGTCTTCTCGCTGACGAACATCCGGCCGGCGATGGCGGCGTTGGAGCGGCCCTGGGCCATCAGCGAGAGCACCTCGTGCTCCCGCGGGGTCAGCTCCAGCAGAAGGGGGTCCGCCGAGTGGTGGGTGAGGAGGGCGGCGACCACGTCGGGATCCATGACCGTGCTGCCGGCGGCGACCTGCCGGACGTTGGCGACGAACTGGCCGACGGCCATGACCCGGTCCTTCAGCAGATAGCCCACCGCCCCGGCGCGGTCCGACATCAACTCCCTCGCGTACAGCTGCTCGACGTACTGCGAGAGCACCACGACGGGCAGGCCGGGGATCTGCTTGCGTACGTCGATCGCGGCGCGCAGGCCCTCGTCGGTGAAGGTCGGGGGCAGCCGCACGTCGACGACCGCCACGTCGGGCCGGTGGGTCGTCAGCGCACTGATCAGAGAAGGGCCGTTGTCGACGGCGTCGACGACCTCGAAGCCGTTGGCGTGGAAGATCCTGATCAGGCCCTCGCGGAGCAGGGCGAGGTCCTCGGCTATGACGACGCGCACGGCAGCGACATCCTTATCTCGGTGGGTCCGCCGGGCGGACTGTCGGCGGTCAGGGTGCCGTCGAAGGCCGCCAGGCGGCGCGCGATGCCCCTCAGGCCGGTGCCGCCGTCGGGACGGGCTCCGCCGTGGCCGTCGTCGGACACCCGCATCGTCAACAACCCGGCCGTCGTGCCCGGGTGGGGCGTGAACTCCACGGCGATCTCGATGCGTTGGGCCCGGGCGTGCTTGATGGCGTTGGTCAGTACCTCGGCTACGGCGAAGTAGGCCGCGGACTCGACCGGCGCGGGCAACCGTCCGGGCAGGCGGGTGACCACCGTCGTCGGTATCGGGTTGGCCAGGGCCAGGGCCTGCAGGGCGCCGTCCAGGCCTCGGTCCGCGAGCACCGGCGGATGGATGCCGCGTACCAGGTCCCGCAGTTCGGCCAGCGCGGTGGACGTCGACGCGCGGGCCTCGGCCAGCAGCTGCTGGACGGCCTGCGGATCGTCGGGCAGGAGTTGTTCGGCCAGTCCCAGGCTCATGCCGAGCGACACCAGTCGGGCCTGTGCGCCGTCGTGCAGGTCCCGTTCGATCCGGCGCAGTTCGCCCGCCCGGGCGTCCACGCTCTCGGCCCGCGAGGCGGCCAACTGCGCGACGCGGGCCCGTAGTTGTGCCTGCGCTGTGGGCGCCAGCAGGGAGCGGATCACCAGGGCGTTGAGGTTCGCCAGCCGTACGGCGGTGGTGTACCAGAGCAGGAGGAACACCGGGCCGAGAGGAACCAGCGCAAACGAATCCCGGACGCTGTCCAGACGAAAGCCGTTGCCCAGCGGCGTGCGGAACACCTGAGGCGGGGTCAGCTCGTACAGCAGCGGATAGCTCAGGTAGAAGACGCCGCAGAGGAAGAACAGGAACGACAGCCCGTACGTGAACCACCCGGTGATCGAGTTGGCCACCAGCCAGGCCCAGTCCCGCCAGGTCGCCGGGTCACGCAGGATCGCCCACAGCCGTACCGGCCAACCGCCGTCGGGTGTCGGCGAGTAGGGCCGGGCCACTGGTTCACCGAGTCGGTCGGCGGCCCACTGGCGGTGCAGGTCGGCGAACCAGCGCACCAGGACGGTCGAGAGCAGGGCCAGCGGGATGCCGACCCCGAGCGCGACGACCGACACCGAGGTGATCCAGAGCGTGGCCAGGCCGAAACCCAGGACCGCGCCGAGCAGCAGTACCAGCGACCAGCCCAACAGGCTCACCCGCTGGGCGAGACCGGCACGCAGAGCGAGACGGGAGCGCGGGGCGACGCCGGTCGCCGGTCGTTCCCCCAACTGCCGTGTGCCACGGGGAGAGTGGCGCTCGCCGGAGTAAGTCATCGCGCTCCATCGTCGTGCGTCGGCCGATCGTCGTGCGTCGTGCGTCGTGCGTCGTGCGTCGTGCGTCGTGCGTCGGTCCATCGTTCGTGCATGGGTGCCGCGTCGACCGACCGGCCGACGCCAGGCCACCATCACGGGCCAGAAGTTGATGATGACCGGCCGCCCCGAGTCCGCGCACTGGGGTTATGTCCACCATCGCAGGGGCCCAGCACCCGTGTTCCTCGTCCCCGTGGCCGGGAGGCTGGAGCGGTCGGAAAGTGTGGTGCGGCAGACCTCACAGGGATGCGGTCCTCGCACGACCCGGTCGTCCCGGGCCCCACGCCTCACACCCCGCGTTCGATCCGCCCACGCCCCAATGCCCCATGTCCCAATGCCCCAATGCCCAGGAGGACACCTCATGCCCCGCAACACCCCATACCCGCGACCCGCTCGGCGGGCATACCTGATGCTGGCCCTGGCCACGGCACTGACAGGTACGCTCACGGCCTGCGAGTCGTCCGCCACGGCGCAGGGCACCGCCCGCACCCCGACCACCGCACGGTCCGGCGTGGTGGCAGCCCAGGAGACCCGACTGGCAGAGCTCGCCCAGCAGGACGTGGACGCCGGAGCTCCCGGCATTGTCGTACGGGTCGACAAGGGCGACGGGCACGTGATCGAGATCGCCCGGCAGGCGCCCTGGACCAGGGCCGACCACACGCTCGCCGCGAGCGACGCGTTCCGGATGGGCTCCAACACCAAGACGATGGTCGCCACCGTGGTTCTCCAACTGGTCGCCGAACACCGGATCCAGCTGACCGACCCGGTCGAGAAGTGGTTGCCCGGCCTCGTCCCGAACGGGTCCGCGATCACCCTGCGGATGCTGCTCAACCACACCAGCGGCCTGTTCAACTACACACAGGACCCCGACGTGCTCAAGGCGTTCACCGGCCAGGACTCCAGGGCGTGGACGCCCCGGGAGCTGATCGCCGCCGGAGTCCGGCACGACCCGCTGTTCGCGCCCGGCACTGACTACACCTACAGCAACACCAACTACGTCGCGCTCGGCCTCGTCGCCGAGAAGGCGACCGGACACACCCTGGGCGACCTGATCCAGCAGCGGATCGCAGAGCCGCTGCGCCTGAAGAACACCTACCTGGCCACCGGCACGGGCACGGCCACGGGCCCCAACACCAAGATTGGCACCGGCACCGGCACCGGCACCGGCACTGCAAAGAGTCCCGCACTGGCCCACGGCTACGAACCGGACGCCGACCGTATCGCCCCACTGCTCCCCCCGTACGCGCCCGCCGGTACCGCGTTCGCCGGCCCGGCCCGGTCCGCGGGATACGTCGACACCACCTGGATCAACTCCAGCACGCAGTGGGCCGCCGGCGGCATGGTCTCCACCGCACGGGACTGGGCTCGCTTCGACAGCGCACTGCTGTCCGGCAGGCTCCTGCCGCCCGCCCAGCTCAAGGAGATGAAGACGACCGTCGCCGAGGAGGCCGAGATCCCCAACCGCCGCTACGGGCTCGGCCTGGAGAAGGTGGTCACCCCTTGTGGCACTGTCTGGGGCCACAACGGCCAGGTCCCGGGCTACTCCAGCGAGGACTACACCGACGCCACCGGCCGGCGCACGGTCTCGGTCTTCACCACGACCATCTTCGGCATCGCGAAGCCTGAGACTGCCGCCGCCAACCAGGCCCTGGTGAACGCCGCAGTGTGCACCATGCTCGACAAGCCGATCCCCACCACACCCCCGTCCGCGCCGACCGACTCCTGATTCCCCACAGCACCCGCGTCCCCTGCCTCCGGCCGGCCGCCGGCTGACTCCTGAGCCCGCAGGCACCCCGAGACCGCATCCACGTCGAGCAGACCTGCGCTGATCTGCGCTCCAACAGGGACCTCGCCTCGCTGGTGAACAGGGGCGAACCCGCCGTGGTCGGCGCCGGCCGTCCACGGCCATGACGCGGCGGCCGGTGACGAACCCCCCTGACTCGCCAGGTCGACGCCGCCGCCGGATCCGCCGCGCCCACCGGACTCCTACTCGGCCCGGCTCGCCGGCCGAACCGAAGAAGCCGAGATGCCGAGGGCGCCTGCACGGGCCGTGGGTGGCAGACCGCCGTGACCAGCGGCCTGACCACCCGACCGGGCAGCCTTCCCGGTCACGGGACTAGCCGATGTTGAAATCGAGATTGGTCACGTACCAGGCGTCGTCGATCTTGGTGGACTCCATGCTGACGTCCAACTGCCCTGCCTCCACCCCGGTGGAGTGGGACAGGATGATCTTGTCGAGGGTCTTCCCTTCGACCGTGACCTTGTCGGCGGGGACCTCTGCCTTGTCGCCGGTGGCCTGGACGGTGGCGACTTCCACCTTCGGGTTGTCCGTGGGCGGCTCGGGCATGAACGACGTACGCATCTCGCCGATGTTGTCCTGCATCTGCCGGACCTCGGGCTCGTCGCTGTCGCACCTCGCAGCGGTACCGGCTCGGGCGGGCGACGAATCGGTGGCCGGCTCCCCCATCAGCAGGCACGCCTGCTTCGGCTGCCCCTTGATGACCGCGGTGACCCACGCGGCAACGGCACCTTCGGCTGTGGACTGGCCGCCCGCCGAGGGCTGCGCCGCCGAACCGTCCTTCTGCTTCCCCTTCCCCGCGTTCTCCGCGTCGGCCGCGGACGAGCTGCTCGCGGTCGGCTCCTTGTCCGCGGCGGGGTCCGAATCGCTGGAGCACCCCGTGACACCCGCGAGCGTCGCCGCCAGCGCGCCTCCGGCGATCCAGCCGACGGTCCTCTTCCTGTGGCTCACTAACACCGTTCTGGCAGTCCTTTCCCTGGAGATCCATATGCCTCGATGGCACCCCCAGGCATCTCACGTGAGGTGCCGTATCGAACATGGAGACGAAATGCGCAGCGGAACGGTTCGCCGTTGGAGCGTCGGGATGCGCGGCCGCCGATCACCGCGCCCGCAGCGTGCCGCGATGACGGCATCCGCCCGTACCGCTCCGTCCCCGCCCTCGCCTTCGGGTCAGTCCTTGTAGTCGGGGGCGATGCGCTCGACCAGTCGGAGCAGGGCCGACCAGGCGAGCTCGTACGCCTTGTCGTCCTGGAGGTCCGAGCTGTCGTCCTCGCCCGCGAGTTGACGTGCGGTCAGTTCGCAGACGTCGGGGCTGGGGATGACGAGCCCGGTGCCCGCCGCAGTGGCCGCGGTCTGGATCTCGCACGCCTTGTCCAGGTAGTACATGCGAAGGAAGGCCTGGGCGGGCGTCTCACCGACGGTGAGCAGGCCGTGGTTGCGCAGGATCATCGCGGGATGACCCCCGAGGTCGGCGACGAGGCGCTGCTGTTCGGCGAGGTTGAGGGCGACGCCTTCGTAGTCGTGGTACCCGAGCCTGCCGTAGAACTCCATGGAGATCTGGTTGAGCGGGAGCAGCCCGTGTTCCTGAGCCGCGACGGCGCAGCCGGCCTTGGTGTGGGTGTGCAGGACGCAGTGGGCGTCGGACCGGGCGGCGTGGATGGCGCTGTGGATGACGAAGCCGGCGGGGTTGACCGGGTGAGCGGATTCCTCGACGGGATGGCCGGTCAGGTCGATCTTCACGAGGTTCGACGCGGTGATCTCGTCGAAGAGGAGGCCGTAGGGGTTGATCAGGAAGTGCTGCTCCGGACCGGGGAGCCGGACGGAGATGTGCGTGAAGATCAGGTCGGTCATCCTGAAGTGCGCCACGAGACGGTAGACCGCGGCGAGTTCGCGGCGCAGTCGCAGTTCCTCACCGGACGCGATCGGGCCGGTGGTGCGGTCGGGGCGCAGGGACAGCTCGGTCATCGGTGACTCTCTTTCCGGTGCGGGGCCGGGCCGGGTTGCCCTGGGAGCGTGGGAACCCTGGGAGTGGCATGACCGTATCGGCGTACGCGCTGGCGCCGAAGTGGCGGTTCTGTCCAATGTGGAGCCGCCCATTGGATGATTCCGACAGTCCTGCGTGATGCCGCCGGACCGGGAGGACGTCTCCTATGGAACTCTGGTTCGCCCTGCACTGGCTGCCCGACGAGGCGGCCGAGGCCGACGCGTGATGCGCCCGGGCCGACAGGACCTCTGGTTCCTCGGCCGTTCATGCTGCTCAACGCCGCAGAACAACAACGCACTTGCCGTACGTCGCCTAGGGTGCGGCCCATGCTCGATGACGCCGCTCTTCGTCAGGTCACGGCCGCCCTGCTTGCCACGCCGCGAGTTCTTGACGCCGCGAGCACCGCGCTGCCCAAAGCCTCGGGTCTGTACGCCTGGTGGGCGCCTCCGAGCGTCCTTGCCACGTTCTCGGGACCGGCCAACTCGGGCGACCCCGGGCGGCGGTTGCTGTATCTCGGCAAGGCCACCCGGCTTCGCACGCGGATCACCGGTAACCATCTGAGGCACTCCGGCGGATCCACCCTGCGCCGCACACTGGCCGGACTGCTCATGCCGACCGAGGGCTACCGGACGACCTGGACCGACCGCGTGATCCTGATCCCCGACGACGAGCGGCGCCTCACCGACTGGATGCATCGCCATCTCACTCTCACCTGGGCCGAGCACCCCGATCCCGTCCCGTTGGAGACCGCACTCATCTCCGGCCTGTGTCCGCCCCTGAATCTCGATGGCGCGGCACACGGCCCGGCACGGGACCGAGTCCAGGAGGCACGGAACACGTACTACGCCAGCGCCGGCCCGCGCCCGCCCAAGGCGTAGGTCCCGGGACACCGGCGCCAACGGCGAGCGGGTCAGGGCGACTCGGATGCTTCGCAGAACCACCAGGGCAGGGAAGCCGAAGCCGAGCGCCGCAAGACCCAGTGGCCTCGGTCCCAGTTCGGTCTCTCTGCTTCTGAGCCGTCACCGCCGCTCCGCCGCGTGAAGGCGTCGCAATGCGCGACGCCACTCGCGCCGTATCGCCTCCGGGAGTTCCTGGCCCTTCGCGGTTGCGACCAGGGCCGCGGCCACGTCGCGGAGTCTGACGTTGCAGTGCTGCGACACGTCCACGAGCAGGTCCCAGGCTCGCTCACTGGAGCACGGGGCCAGGACCATCGCCATTCCGCGTGCCTGGTCGATCACCGAACGACTCACCAGCGCCTGGCTCAACTGCTCATTCTTGGCGCGCAGTTGGAGAACCTCGACAGCCAGGGCATCGTCCCCCGTCGACGTCCCAGCCGTCGACAGCGGCTGTACCTCGCGGTGCGTGGTCACTTGGTGCATGCTGCGTACCTCACAACGCGGCCATCCTGTCCATAGGTGGTCAGCGGCGCGCCAGTTGCCGCTCGCCGGCCGCACCGGGCTTGTAGGTCAGTCCGTAGTGCTTGAAGATCGCTTCCTCCTGCTCGGCGGGCAGCACGTCGTCGGTGCCGATCGAAGGAGCCTGTTTCACCAGCGCCTTGACGTAGCCGACCTTGAGGTAGCCCGGCCCGACGATCGCGTCCTCAAGGGGGACGAACACCAGACGGTGCCGGGTGGGCAGACCGGTCCGCACCGTGGCCATGGCCGGCTCGTCGGTGGTGGTGTCCACATAGACCGCTTCCAGGACACCGATCTTGTGGGCCTCGGTATCGACGACATCGAGGTTGCGCCACTCCCTGACATCGGCTGCGTGAATCATGGCCTCTCCCTACCGAAGGACTTGGCTGGTCGGCGTGAACCTCATCGCAGGTCTGCCGCATGCAGCCGCCGGAGCGCACGGCGCAGCGCCCGCTGAATCTGCCCCGGCAGCGGCTTGCCCTCCGAGGTGGCGACCAGAGCCGCGGCCACTTCCCGGAGTTTGAGTTCACACTGTCGTGAGACATCCACCAGCAGGTTCCTGGCCGCACCACGGCGGCAGGGGGTCAGCGCCATCACCATGCCGCACGCCTGGTCGATCACCACACGGCCGGACATGGCCCGCCGCAGCTGATCGTTCTCGGCGAGCAGCGCGACGACGTCCTGGCTGACCGGCACGTTCCCCCACGAGATCTCGGCCTTCAGATCCCATCGCTCTTCTTGGATCACGCTTGTGCGTTCCATGGCATGTACCTCTCCAGGCTCTCGACGTGTCCGTCCCGGCTGAAGCCGTTCCGGATTCGCTGACTGCTGGGTCGCTTCACGGGTCACCTGCGGCGTTCGCGGTCCCGCCGGTCCTCGCGCCTCCAGCGCGCTCGGTGCCGGCGGGTGTAGCGGCGGTCCCAGCGGTCCTGACGATCCCGGCGCTGCTCATAGACCCGGTAGTCCCCGAGATCGGACCTGTTGTTGCGGCCGAGGCCCCCGCCGTGATCGCGGCCGTATCGGGCGGCACCGAAGACCAGTACCGCTGCGGCCACCCACCAGATGGGATCGAGGAAGCCGAGGCCGAACAGGACCAGGATGAGGACGAGTAGCAGGACGAACACGGCGGGCCTCCCCGGGAGCGGGACACAGCATCGACACCGGGGTCTGGGGCCTCATTGCCCAGCGTAGTCCTGGCCGAAGATTGCGGATACCGTGCGACGTGACTGCGTACTGCCCGGCGTGGATGGCTCCTTGACACCTATCCGGGAAATGCGGGGAGGGCTAGCGTGCGTCGTGCCGCCCCGGCCCCCGGCAGCGTCGCACCGCCAGCGCGCTCCCCAGGGGGCGCACCCTGCGCATCGGTTCCGGAATCATCCGCGTCACGATCGAGGGCGTTCCCGCACGCGTCCGTCGTCCTGTGATCCCCGGCGCGGCCCCGATGCGCTCCGAACGGGCAACGATCCGCTGCCCGACGCGTCGCACGCATCAACAGGCGGTACACATGTACGCGCTGATCGTTCCGGTTTCGGCTCCCTTCGTCCTGCTCGCCACCGTGCTGGGCCTGTCCTGGTGGGAGGACCATGTCCTGCCGCCCCCGCCCATCGAGCCGGCCGAAGCCCCCGTCGAGGCTCCGTTCACCCCAGCGGCCCCTGTCCAGCTCCCAGAACTCCCCGGCGCCGGGGCTACCTTGGCAAGAAAGGGAGCCAAGCGTTGACTGACGGCAGGCGTGGGGCGCTACAGCGCTCCGGGACTCTCCGGGCGAGGCCTTCCACCTTCCGCTTCGCCCTGATCCCGCGAAACGCAGACACTGTCCCCGTGACCGCGTGCCGTGCTGCTGGCCGTCCGGATCGTCGGCTTCACGAGGCGCGGGCGCGGCGGCGGCGTGGTCACGTCACGTGAACACCACCCCGCAGGCTTCAGGGCCCTCAGTGACTCGACGATGCGGATTGCGGCGGCACGAGTACCGACTCTCCGCGGGGCGAGACCGCCGCCTCCCTGACATGGGTCGACCGCCCAACGCGCCGAAACAACTGTCCCAGGCTCCGGTAGAAGCCGTCGGGCAGGAACACGGCGTCCGCCACGATCATCGCGCCGGAGAAGAGAGGAAGTCCCATGAGCACCGCGATCCCCAGGTGCATGCCCAACAGCATGGTCAGGACCGGGTACTTGAGCCGTCCGAACAGGACGAACGGGAACGCGACCTGCAGCAGCACCGTCAGATAGCAGGCGATGGCGATCAGTACGTCGTGCTCGTCGGCCAGGAGTGAGAGTTCGGGCCAGGGCCGGAACAGGTCGAGGTTCAGGACGTAGTGGAGGGCGGTCCCGTTGCCCCAGGAGCCGCCCTGCACCTTGTAGAGACCCGCGGACCCGTAGAGAAAGCAGACCTGGGCCGCGATGACGAACATGCCGCAGTTGTGGAGCACTGCAGTCAAAGTCCGGCGAGATGCGCCCAGTTGATGCCTGAGCTCACCTGCGTCCAGGCCCGCCGCGCTGCTCTTCGTCGTCTCCGCGGAGGCTCGTAGCCGGGCCCTGCGCGCGTCCAGGGACCAGCGGCGACCGCACGCGGTGAAGGCGAGGTACATGGCCATGAGGAGGATGAGGTTGTCCCCTCCGTCGGTCATGAAGATCGCTCTGGCGTGGAAGGACGCGACCACGACGGCGAAGAGTACGGACATCACTCTGGTCCGCCAGCCCAGCATGAACAGGGCGGACGTGATGAGGGCTGCCACGTAGCAGGCCTCGAAGTACGGCCGGCTGTCGGACAGGGTGAGGATGCTGGCCCACCCCGTCTGGTCGAAGAGCTGCCCGGCCAGCTCGGGGGTCCACGGTGATCCGGGGCCCCAGATCTCGTTGCGGTGCGGAAACTCGCGTAGCAGGAAGGCGAGATAGAGAAGTCCGTAGCCGATACGCAGCACCGCCGCGGCGTAGAGGGACAATGGCCGCTCGGTCAGGACGGTGAGCAACGATCCGATCCGATCCGGTACGCGGCGCAGCACGCCTGCGTCCGTCGCTTCAGGGAGACGCCCGTGCGGCGAGCGTGTCTGCTCAGTTTCCATGGGAGTCAACCTTCCACCAGGGCAGATACCGCGTATCGGCAGGCGTCGGCGTGGCTGTGGCCGAGCCGGACCCGCCGGCTGCTGCAGGAGCGGCGGCCGCGGCGATGGGCACGGTGATCACCCGTAGCTGGACGGACTCGAACGTGCCGCCACGGTGGCCGGAGATGCGATCCGCCGCGATGTTGGTCAAGTACCGCTGGATCATCAGCGCCCGCTGCGAGCGAGGCTGATCGTCGCCACCGTGGGTCTCGAGGTACGAACTCCAGGCCCGCCGCAGCATGTTCTGCGCCGTGTGACTGGGGAAGACCTGGTGCCTCACCGCGGAGTTGTCCACGCCCGTCAGATCGAACCAGTCACTCACCTGCACATTCCCGTCCGGGGCGGTGTGCATGGTCCTCGCCGAGATCTGCCGGTTGACCGATTCCGGATCCGGCGCGAAGAGCCGCCAGTTCTGTTCGAACAGCGGGAGCACCCACGCGTTGACCTGACGGCTGTACTGCTGAGAGAGGGGGTTCTGGGGTGCCACGTGCAGAAACACCAGGAGCACATGGACCAGGGCTGTCGCCAGGCACAGGACCACGGCGGCTCCCGTTCCCGCCTTCAGGACCTTCGCGGGGCGGGGCCGATGGCCCGAAATCCCTTGGGCCGCGACGGGTCTTCCGCCCTTGTCCGGGGCCGGCCCGGCGCCGGGCCGGTCCGCTTCGTCGACATCCACCGTTTCAACGCCGCCTTGCACGGCCCCACCCGGCCTTTCCATTCCGGCTTCTCCGCTTCTCCTGAGATTCGACCGACGGCGCGCGACGGAGTCGATGACGATCCGCCGCGCGCCGCCCGTCCTGCCCGCTCACATGGAGTCAGGCAGACTTCTGGTCGTGATCTCCGTGATCGCCGCCATGTCCATCGTGCTTGTCGGGCTTGCCGTGGTCATCGGGCTTCCCGCCGTGATCACCGTGGTCGTCGGGCTTGCCGTGATCACCGTGGTCATCGGGCCTGCCGTGATCAACGTGGTCATCGGGCCTGCCGTGATCATCGGGCTTCCCGCCGTGGTCGTGGTGACCGGGCTTGCCGGGCTTCTCGCCGTGATGGTCGTGGCCGTTCCCACCGGTCGCGCCGCCGTGGCCACCGTTGCCACCGTTGCCGCCACCCGTGGCGCCGCCCGGGGCACCGCCTGTGGCACCGCCTGGGGCACCACCCGAAGTGGCGCCCGCGACGAGGCCGCCCAGAGCGCCACCAGAGGTACCGCCGGACGTCAGGACACCGCCGAGAAGACCGCCCGGGGTTCCGCCGGTTCCGCCGCCCGTCGGCACACCGCCGATGACACCGACCGTGGTGCTGCCCGAGGTGCCGGCGCTCGTGGCACCGGCGATCACACCACCCGTGATCAGACCGCCGGTGGTGCCGCCGGTCCCGCACGATCCCTGGAAGATCCTGTTGGAGTCCAGCGTCACAGCGCCGTCACCGCGTCCGCCAGCATCGGCCAGCAGCCGGCCGTTGATGGTCGCTCCCGTGGTGGCGCTGATCGAGGTGTCGGCCAGGATGGTGCCCACGAACGAGGTGTCGGTACCGAGCGTGGCCGAGCTGCCGACCTGCCAGTACACGTTGCACGGCGAGGCACCGTTGACGAGGCTCACCGTGCTGTTGTCGGCTGCCGTCGTCAGAGTCGAACCGATCTGGAACACCCAGACGGCGTTGGGGTCGCCCTCGGCGTCCAGGGTGAGCGTGCCGGTGATCGCTGCGGAGCTGGCCGCCCTGTAGAGGCCCTTCGTCAGCGTCTGGCCACCGTACTCGTGGGGAGCGTTGTACACCGCGTCTGTCTGAGTCTGTCCGGCGGCCTGGTTGTACGCCGCAATCGTGTCCTCCTTGGCCTGGGCCGCGTGGGCATCGGTAGTGTGCAGAGCCCCGGGCGGGGTCACGATGCCGGGCCCTCCGTCGGAGGCGAAGAACCCGGTGATGGCCGGCCCGGGGCTCACGCCGACGTTGAGACCGTTGACGATGGTGGGGCCGGTGTTGGTGACCGTCGCACCACCCAGCACTCCGTAACTCGCTGCCGTGCCCAGAGGCACAGGGGTGGCAACGGCATTTGCGCGTGTCGGCGTCACCGCGATTACGGCCGCGGCGATTGCCACGGACGTTACCGCGGCGATCCACACCGACATGGTGCGCCGTAGTGGCGCTTCAGGGATATTCAGCGTCATCGAGGGGCCAACTCCTGTGAGGGGATGGTGCCTGCCTGGCGGTTCTCGGTCGCACGGAATCGCCTGTTTCTGTCGCTGGCATATTACGCAGGAGAGGAATCGCGACTGCGCTTCATTCGAGCGGAATTGCTGGAATCGGCAAGCGGGTCGCGAAATGCATAGAAATACTTATTGGGCTGGATGGTACTGATTTCCTGCCCCGGCCGGCCAGGCAGAGCCCTCCCCAGGACGATCTTCTGCAGGGAGACGGCCAGCCACTACCGGCCGAACGGGCACGTACCACAAGAAGATCGCGCAGACCCCCGCCCGGGATCACCGAAGGAAATCGCCCTGGGCGCTTCACCAGGAGCGAACCCGTTTGCTGACCTTGCGGGCAGTGCAAGCGTGATCGAGCAACAGCGGAATATATGCCCGCCATGATCACGCCGCCACATCAAGATATTCGACGCATGAAGACCCAAGAAGGGACGGGTCAATACGACGCACGAGCACACCCGAGCCGCACTGACCGTATTAATATCGAATATGCGTTGGTTCACCCGCGCGCGCAACCGTCCGGAAGGGCGAATCCGGCGTGTCACGCCGGATTCGCTGCCTCGACCGCCGGCACAACACAAGAGGCGCTTCAACGCTTGCAAAGCGACGCCCCCTCCGCCGGCGAAGGCCCGCATTCAAGAGATTCCGCACCGGCTCCTCATCGCTCATCAGCGGTGCCGTCGGAACTGCTCACGGCACCGCCGCTGGACGGCACGGACGAGACCGAGGCCCGGGAACTGGAGGTGGGGCTGGAGCTGGGACTGGGACCAGAACTGGTCTCCTGCGCCGAACTCCTATCCGGCGAAGCAGAGATGCTCGTCTGCGGCGCCGTGCCACTGGACGCATCCGGGGTCGGTGTGCCGCTGTCGGCTGGACCGGGGGTACCGGCCGTGCCACCGCCCACCGAGGTTCCCCTGCCCGGCTCGTTCTTGACCACGGCCGCGACAGGCTTGCCCATGATCAGCTCGACCGCCGTCACCGTGACCATCGCCAGGGCGAACACCAGGCCCGTCGCCAGGGCGTACTTCTTCCAGCCGATGGACCCCCGGGCCGAGCCGCCCCGATAGGTGGTGACCGACTCATCTTCGGGGGGCGTTTCGGGGGGCGTGTGAGGCGGTGCCGGGTCGGCGGCCGCAGCGTCCGCCGACAGGCCGAACGCCGCCCGGGCGTCCGCGCGGTGTTCCGCCCGCTCCTCGCCCGGTGTCCTCGGTACTCCTACGGGCGGCACCCGGCCACGGATCCCCTCGCCCGTGCGTCGGAACGCATGCGAGAAGACCGCCGCGCCGGTGGTCGCGCTGGTACTGACCACAGCGGCGCCGATGATCGTCCCGGTCACCCCCAGCAGGGATGCCAGCACGGCGCCCACCACGGTCGCGAGTGCGCTCGCCACTACTTGCACAACAGTCAGGTCGAGCACCTTGCGCTTGGGCGCCCGTTCCTCTTCGTCTATGAGGTTCTCCATCAATATCCCTTGATAGTTTCGGTGCCCGGCGATCACCGCGTGACGGCCGGACTTGTCCCCGCTCGCAGCGAGGTTGACGCGAGGTTTGATGGAGGTCATGGGAGCGATTCGCGGTCGCGTGGAAGCGTCCTCCTGCAGGGTGGAACTGTGCGCATCGGACGAGATCGGCCGATGCGCACCGGCCCAGGCACGAGCTCTGCAGGACCAGTTGAGCGTGCGTCGGCACCGCCTGCGGAGAACTCGACAAGGCCCCACAGGTTGTTCGGAAACCACGGACGCCGGGCCCGGGGACGGTCAGCGGCCCCGGCGGGGAGTGCGCCGCCAAGAGGACGCACCGGGCAGGTGGACCGACTCGGCAGGCTGCCCACCCGTGTCGACGCTGCGATGCGCGTGCTTCCCGCTCCTGATGGTGGCCGACCGGCCCTTGTTGATGTTCAGGCGCACCCCGGGTAAGTCCGAGTGGCCTTGTTGAAGGACAGAGGCATGCAAGGCTCCTTCAGTGGTGCCTGCGCTACACGGGACGGCTGCCCCGCTGACGGTGTTTCATCTGCGAGCAGTGACCGCAGCCGGTGGCTGTCGGCCGCGCATGGCACTCACCGATGCCGCCCGCCCTCGGCCGAGCGCCGGTCCCTTGTCAGAGGCGGCGCTCACACAACCGGCATGGCGACGAAGCCGAATCGCTGACCGCGTCGGTGGGCAGCACTGCGAGCCTGTCACACGGATCGGCGGGCCACCGCCCACCCGTGTCCAGAGCGGGACGTATCGGGGCCGCCCGATCACCGCCGTGTAAACATCCTGGTACCCCTCTCCCGGGCCAACCGCGGGACCGGCCCCAGGGCTATGCTGCGTACGGACGTCCCCAGACCCCGGCGGACCAGCGCTGCTTGGTGTACATGCCTGCGGCGAGCGGATCGTTCGTCCGGTCGACCTGCGCATCCCCGAGGGACCGGCTGAGTCCTACGCCCCTGAACATCCGCTGCTGGACCGGCCCTTCACCTGCCCGCACCACAGTACGACCGTGCCCGAAGTCCCGCACGGTCCCGTGAACCGAGGCACCCTGCCCATGCGCATCCCACCCGCTCTGAACGTCCACCGGCACGACACCGGCAACCGGACACTGGTCACCCTGACCGGCGAGATCGACCTGAACTCGGCACCCCTGGTGCGCGCGTCACTGGAACGGTGCCTGCACGACGGCATCCGCGCCATCGACGTCAACGTAACCGGCGTGACCTTCTGCGACTGCAGCGGCCTCAACGCCTTCCTGTACTCCCTGCTGCACACCGCCGCGGCCGGAGGGTCCTTACGACTACTCCACCCGAGCCCGGCGCTGGAACGCCTCGTCACCCTCACCGGCTCCGGCTCGCTCTTCCTCACTCTCCCGGACGCCCTCGCCGGAAGCCGGCCTCCCTCACAGCTCCCTCCCCTGTACGAGGCCGCACACCGAGTCGCCCCGGCCTGGCCCCCTCGCCTGGGCGGTGTGCTGTGACGGCCCCGCCCAGGCCGACCCGATCACCCATAAGGGCAGGCCACCAGCCACCCGCCACGCGCACGGCACCCCTGAGCCTGCGCCGCCTCAACCGCTGGCAGGCCGAGGGGCTTCAGGAGGATCTGGCGGACCTGTATGAGGAGTCCTGCGCCACAGTGCCCGGTCGGGAGTACCGCGGCCGGCAGAACTTCCTGCGCCGTCTCACACGTGACATCTGGCGACCGGGGTTCGCCATGCTGACCGCTGAGGCACCGGACCTGGTGGGGTGCGCGTACGGATTCCCCGTGCCGCGTGACGGTTCCTGGTGGAGCGGATTCCGGGGGACGCTCCCGAAAGACGTCGAGCAACTCACCGCGTCCGGACGGGTCTTCGCCATCCGCGGGATGCTTGTCCGCCCAACCGAGCGGCACCAGGGCCTGGCCGACCGTCTGCAGGAGCGGCTGCTCACCGACCACCGCGCCCTGCTGGGCGCGACCCTCGTGGACCGGACCCATCGTGCGGCCTGTGCCGGGTTCCAGTCGCGGGGATGGCGCAGCATCGGCCTGGTCTACAGACCACCGGGCCCTGCAGTGCTGAGGGCACTGGTCCTCCCCCGCGGAGAACCGACGGCGGCGGAGCTGGATCCCTGACGCACCAGGCACGGGCCCCATGGCCGCGGGAAGACCAGGAGTGAGGCACACACGAGGCACAAACGCTCGGGCCTCGAAGGCGCAGCGCGCCGTATGACGGAATACGGCGATCCCCCCACATGCCGCCGCACACCAGCCGCGTCACGCTCCCGCGATCACGCGCTCGACCCGGCCGAGCACCACGTCCACGACGCCGCAGAACGGAGCCGGTGGGGCAGGTCGGTGAGGCGGCGCGGTCAGGCGATTCCGTCACCGCGCAGCAGCAGTAGCGCCACGTCCACCACCGCCACGGCGACCGCTGCCGCGAACGCCGCCCGTTCCCGGACCCGTCCCAGCACCGTCCCTGCCACCGCGACCAGGAGGGCCACCGCGAGCGCCGCCACTCCCCACCGGCCGGGTGGTCCGGCGGGCCCCAGCACCAGCACCGCGGACGCGGCCACCAGCGGCACCGGCAGCAGCAGCCGCGCGCCGTCCGGGCCCAGCCGGTGCGGCCATCCCCGTACGCCCGTCGCCAGATCCCCGCGGATGTCCGGCAGTACGTCCCCCAGATGGGCCCCGACTCCCAGCAACGCCCCGGCGGTGACGACCCACCATGCGGGCCACGGCTGTCCCGGCAGGCCCAGCGCCACGAACGCCGGGAGGGCGGCGAAACCCACCGCGTACGGCACCCAGGACCATGCAGTCGCCTTGAGCCGCAGGTCGTACGCCCACGCCGCCGCCACCCCCGTCAGGTGAACGGCGCCCGCCCACAGGCCGCAGGCGAACGAGAGCGGCACGCACAGCGCCAGCGCTGCATACGCGGCCACCCACACCTCGGTCACACCGACCGTGCCGTCGGCGACGGGTTTGCCGCGGCGGCCGACGGCGATGTCCCGACGCGCGTCGAACGCGTCGTTGCACCAGCCGACGGACAGCTGCCCGGTCAGCACGGCTGCTGCGGTCAGGACGCAACGCGCGAGGCTCTGACCGGCGGTGACGGCCAGAGCAGCCATCAACGCGGTGACCGCCACGACAGGCCCGGGGTGACATGATCCGGCCAGGCCGCCCACCCGGCCGGCCCAACTCGCGGCCGGGCCGCCCGTAAACTGCTCGGGAGTGCCCACCCGGCCGATCGTAGGCGCCAGGGCCCCATCCGGCTGGAGCACACGCCCCCGGGAGGAACGGCCGGACGGGCGATTCATGGTGTCGACGTCCCGAGCCGGGGAACACGTGGGGAGCAACTCACCACAGTGGGTGGCAACTCACCAGAGCCGGTAACCGGACGGGAACCATATGACGCGGATCGCCGCCGTTCACGGTGCCCTCGCACCGCACCGTCGCACCCAGTCCGAGATCACCGACATGGTGGCCCGCACCTGTCTGCCCGAGGGCGCCGACCGCCGGGTCCTGGACCGCCTGCACCGCAGCGCGAAGGTCCGCTCGCGACACATGACGCTGCCGCTCGAACGGTACGGGGAACTGGACGGATTCGGCGCCGCCAACGACGTCTTCATCGCCGCTGCCACCGACCTGGGCACCAAGGCCGTCCGGGACGCACTGGACATGGCCGGTCTGTCCGCAGCCGACGTGGACCTGCTGATCTTCACCTCCGTCACCGGCATCGCGACCCCCTCGATCGACGCCCGGCTGGCCGGCCGCCTCGGACTGCGGCCGGACGTCAAACGGCTGCCCCTGTTCGGCCTGGGCTGTGCCGGCGGCGCCGCCGGCCTGGCCCGTATGCACGACTACCTGCTGGGCCGGCCCGACCACGTCGCGGTGCTGCTGTCGGTCGAACTGTGCTCGCTCACCTTCCAGCGCAACGACGCCTCCATGGCCAACCTGGTCGCCACCGGGCTGTTCGGCGACGGCGCCGCCGCGGTCGTCGCCTGCGGCGCGAACCGCCCGGGCCGTCCCGCCCGCCCCGGCCGCCGGGACGAGAGCGCCGGCCCGACGATCGTGGACACCCGCAGCCACCTGTATCCGGACACCGGGCGCGTCATGGGCTGGGACATCAAGGACTCCGGCTTCAAGGTCGTCCTCGACCCCCGGGTCCCCGATGTGGTGCGCCAGTACCTCGCCGATGACGTCGAGGGGTTCCTCGGCGACCACGGGATCAAGCCGAAGGACGTGACCGCCTGGGTGTGCCACCCGGGAGGCCCCAAGGTCCTCCAGGCCGTCACCGAAGCCCTCGGCCTGCCTGACGAGGCACTCGATGTGACCTGGCGTCACCTGGCCGACGTGGGCAACCTCTCCTCGTCGTCGGTGCTCCACGTACTGCGCGACACCCTGGCCGAACGCCGCCCGCCGCCGGGCACGCCGGGTGTACTGCTGGCGATGGGCCCCGGCTTCGCCTGCGAACTCGTCCTGCTGCGCTGGTAGTTCGAACCGTCGAAGGCCACGAAGAACACGAAGGACATCGGACACATGATCTGGTACGGACTCCTGGTGGCGGCCGTCGCCGGCGAGCGCGTCGCCGAGCTCGTCGTCGCCCGCCGCAACGAGCGGTGGAGCGCCGCCCGCGGCGCGACCGTGACCGGGCAGGGCCACTACCCGGCGATGGTCGCCCTCCACACCGGCCTGCTGATCGCCTGCCCGGCCGAGGTGTGGCTGGCCGACCGCCCCTTCGTACCCGCCCTGGCCTGGCCGATGGTGGCCGTGCTGGCGGCCTCCCAGGCGCTGCGGTGGTGGTGCATCCACACCCTGGGACCCCGCTGGAACACCCGGGTGATCGTTGTCCCCGGCCTGCCACTGGTGACCGGCGGCCCCTACCGCTGGCGGTGGCTGCGGCACCCGAACTACGTGGCCGTCGTCGCCGAAGGCGTGGCGCTGCCCCTGGTCCACACCGCGTGGGTCACCGCAGCCGCGTTCACGGTGCTCAACGCCGCGCTGCTCTCCGTACGCATCCGCTGCGAGAACCGGGCGCTCGCCACCGCGACCACCTCGACCACACCCGCTCCGGCGTGATCGACGTACTGGTGGCCGGCGGCGGACCAGCCGGTCTGGCCGCCGCCATCCACGCCGCGCTCGCCGGTCTGGAGGCCGTCGTCGTCGAACCCCGGACCTCGCCCGTGGACAAGGCCTGCGGAGAAGGCGTCATGCCCGGCGGAGTCGCCGCGCTGCGAGCACTGGGCGTCGACGCCGGTGGCCGCGAACTGCGCGGCATCCGCTACGTGGACGGCGCCACCTTCGCCGAAGCGTCCTTCCGCGGCCGCGGCGGGCTGGGGATCCGCCGTACGACGCTGCACTCCGCACTGCACCGGCGCGCGCTCGACCTCGGCGTGCGCATGCTGCCGGGCAAGGTCGGCGCGGTACACCAGAGCGCGGACTCGGTCACCGCGGCCGGGACCACGGCCCGTTGGCTGATCGCCGCCGACGGCCTGCACTCCCCGGTGCGCCGCGGCCTGGGGCTGGAACTGCCGAACCGCCCCCACGGCCGCTACGGGCTGCGCCGCCACTACCGCGTCGAACCGTGGACGGACTTCGTGGAGGTCCACTGGTCCCGGCACGGCGAGGCCTATGTGACGCCGGTCGCCGACGACCTGGTGGGAGTCGCGATCCTCAGCCGCAGCCGTCGCGGGTACGACGAGCACCTGGCCGCCTTCCCCGCTCTCACCGCGTCGCTGCGCGGAACGGCCGCGACGGAGGTACGCGGCGCCGGACCACTGCGGCAGCGGGTGCGGCGCAGAACCGCCGGGCGGGTCCTGCTCGTCGGCGACGCCGCGGGCTATCTGGACGCCCTCACCGGCGAGGGCATCGCCCTCGCACTGGCGACGGCCGGGGCCGCCGTCCGCTGCCTGGCCGCCGGGCGACCGGACGCGTACGAGCGCGCCTGGACCCGGCTGACCCGGCGCCACCGACTGCTGACCGGAGCCCTGCTGGCCGCCGGCCGCCGACCTGGCACCGCCCGCCTCATCGTCCCCGCAGCATCCCGGATGCCCCCGGTGTTCTCAGCCGCGGTCCACGCACTGCAGTAGAGGTGGGCCGGCCCCGGAGACCGCTCCGAACCTGCCTGCCGAGTCTGCACAGGATGACTGCAGTGCACCGGCAACGCCGACGGGCTGGGCCGCCACGACATCCTCCGCAACGTCCGGGAGCAGTCGGCCCTGATGTGCGAAACGCCCTCGCGCCGGAGTCCGATGCGGGGGCGTCCTGATACCCCCTGGAACGGCCCCGTGCAGGCCGACCCGGAGCATCGTCACTACCCGACGTCCGGCAACTCCACCTCCACCGGCACAGGCGGCTCCGCGTTCGCCTCCCGCTCGGCCCGGCGCGCGTTCTCCCCCCGCAATGCCGTCAACCAAGGCCACAAGTCCGGCAGTTGCTGCCCCGGACAGGCCAGCCGATGCTCGATCCGGCACCGCTGCGAGCTGTCCGGAGGGCACACCGCGTACACCGTCACCCGACCGTCCGACAGCCCGATCCACCGATACTCGGCCGGCACCAGGTGTGCCAGAACATCCACGCCCGGCTCCAACAGCACCCAGTCCTGCTCCAGCGTCGGCACCCGATCCTGCGACAGTCCGCAGAACAGGCACGTGAACCTCTGCTTGCCGCCCAACTGCGGCACCTCGTCAGCCCCCATATGTGGAGCGTGCGTGCCATCCGCGCCTGCCGCACGGTGCCTATCGGACGGGAAACCTGCGGCCAGGCGGGCAGACCACGGCAGTCGAGGTCCGCAGTGGCCGCCCACGCCCGGCGCGCACCAGCAGCAGCGGCCAGACAGGCTCTGTTGACGACGCCACACCGAGGCAACGGGACTCGCCCCAGGCAGGCTTGCATCGCCCTGAAACGGAGGAGGACAGCGTGATCCGCCGCTACTTCATCTCGCGGAACAAGCACACAGCTGATATCCGCTTGCGCGCGATCGTGACGCGGGTCAACGTCGGATGATCCTGACGAAGGCAGAGAAGATGACCACGCAGACCCATCACGTCGACCACGAACTCATCCAGGCCGCGGCGCACGTCGCGCGCACTCGATGCCGGGGCGACAACCACACCATGGCGGCCGCGGCCCGTGCCCAGGACGGCCGGATCCTCACCGCGGTGAACGCCTACCACTTCACCGGCGGCCCCTGCGCCGAGTTGGTTCTCCTCGGCACGGCAGCCGCCCAGGGGCCCACGAGCTGGACACGATCGTCGCCGTGGGCGACCGCGACCAGGGGGTCGTTCCCCCGTGTGGACGGTGTCGCCAGGTCCTTGTCGACTACTTCCCGTACTTCCCGGCCCTGAGGGTTATCGTCGGGGCAGCCGACCGCCTCCGGACCGTCTCCATCACCGACCTGCTTCCCGAAAGCTACATCTGGGCCGACCACCAGCTCGACACCGAGCAAGCCGAACCACTCAGCACGAGCTGACACCACCGGTCATAACCAGGGCGAACGTCGCCTGATGCGGCACCAGCTCCCGCCACGACGATCAGAAACGTCACCGGACCTCACGGGGAGTCGGTCGGCAGTCCGTCGGATCGAAGCGCGGCCCGCACCTCACCTTGGGTCGGAGGCCCGGGGTCGGGAACGGGTTGGCCGACCTCGGACGACCAGTTGGGACGGATACGTCCCATGAGGTCTGTGAAGTTGTTCCGCAGATACCGAGAGTCGGACGGCTTCAGCCGGATCTGCTGGCGGCTATCGGCCCACAAGATCTCGAAATCGGCAACCGTGCCTTCCGTCGGCCAGTCATCGCTCTGTTCCGGAAGCAACAGGACGTCGACGAAGCCTCCGACGCTCAGTCCGATGTCCACGAAGATCCCGATCGCACCAGGCCGAGGAACCTTCACGACGGTGCCCTCGAAAACCTGCCCGAAGCGCAGTCCCCTCCGAATCCGAGTCCACTCGGCATCTGTCACCACAAATGCATCCTCGCACTTCGTCCGGATCGCGAGTAACTGGATTGGGGCGGCACAGCCCCGTCACGGACGTCGATCGCACTGTCCGTCTGGGCGACCCAGCACTGTCATCACAACTCGGTTCCGGCACCGCGTACGCCTTGCCGTCTGGCATCCTGACGCGCCGCCAAGTGGCTGGTTGCCTCTCGAGCGAGTCGGGTCGGACTGAATCCACGGCCGACGGATTATGAGTCCTTTGAGGATCTTGGCGACTCTTCCCGATCAATGCTCATCCATGAAGTTTTTGCAGGTCAGAGTCGGTATGCCACGCCAGCATCCCTTCACCTTTGTCGGTCTGTTCCTATCCTTGCGTCCCGAACGCGTCCCGAATCGACCGTTCGACACCAACAACCCGGCTGTGCCGAGTAGTTGTCCCAGCTCGCGAATACGCCTCGAATCCGTCCGCAGCGGATTTCTGTTCCGCCGCACAAGCGGGTATTTCCTGCAATGCCGTGAAGCGGATCCTCTTGTCGCGCACCGGGTACTGCACATGGCCCAGATCGGTGCCCGGGTGTGGACGAAGGTGCCGATGAGTCTGAGGGCAGCCGAAGTGCACCGTTGATCGGATTGAGGGACATTGGACGTGTCCGTTCCTGTCTCGCAGGACCGTAACGCTCGACACGGAGGCTTGTGCCATGGCGAGTCATGTTGCCGGGAGTTCTACGCGTAGGGAGGCCCGTAGCGGCTTCGGAAGCGGCTGGCTGGTCTTTGCCGCGGTCCTGATGGTCTTCGGTGGTCTGATGATGGCGGTGGCGGGCATCTCGGCCATCGCCGATGACGATGTGTTCGTGGCGACCCGCAACTACGTGTGGGAGCTGGACCTCGCCGGATGGGGATGGATTCATCTGGTCATGGGGATCGTGATCTTTTTCGCGGGGCTCGCCCTGTTCAGGGGCGCCACCTGGGCAAGGGTCGTCGGTGTGGCACTGGCCGGTCTCAGCATGATCGCCAACTTCATGTGGCTGCCCCACGCCCCGGTATGGGCTCTCGTTCTCCTCACCATCGACGGTTTCGTCATCTGGGCCCTTTGCGCCGCTCCCGGTCTCGGGAGGAGCTGACGTCCGGTGCGTCGGCTGTGACAGCCCGCGACGTGACCACCCGGCCGTCGGCACCCCTGCTGCTCGTCATCGGAGTGGCGGGGTCCGGGAAGACCACCGTGGCCCGTCTCCTGTCCGATCGGCTCGGTTGGCCGCACCGGGACGCCGACGAGTTCCACTCTCCGGACAATCGCGCCAAGATGGCGGCCGGTCACGCCCTTACCGATACGGATCGGGCACCGTGGCTGGATGCCATCGGATCGTGGATGGACTACGAGACCGCAGCACGCCGGCCGGCCATCGTGACCTGCTCCGCGCTCAAGAAGGCGTACCGTGACCGGCTCCTCGGCGGACGACCCGGGGCTCGGCTCGTCTATCTGCACGGCACGCCCGAGCTGCTGCGTTCACGGTTGTCCAGGCGCCGGGGCCACTTCTTCCCGGCCTGGATGCTGGACAGTCAGCTCGCGGACCTCGAGGAACCGGATGCCGACGAGCATCCGCTGGTGGTGGAGATCGACCAGCGGCCGGAGGCGATCGTCGACGCGGTGCTGTCGTTGCTGCATCAGGAGCACGCGGCAGGCGATGTCCCGACCGGGGTGGCCGCATACCACGCCCCACAGTCCGAGGAGCAACCTATGTCCGCCAGCCCGACGGGCGAGAACTGGGAGCTGCGCTACGGCGGGCAACGTGCCGTCGTGGTCCAGCTCGGTGCGGCCCTACGCCACTACGAGGTGGACGGCCGGCCGCTGCTGGACGGATTCGAGGCCGACTCACCCATCACCGGAGGCCGTGGCCAGCTTCTCGTTCCCTGGCCCAACCGGATCGGCGACGGCCACTACCGATTCGACGGAGCGGAGCGGCAACTCCCGCTCACCGAACCGGAGAAGCGCAACGCCATCCATGGACTGGTGCGTTGGACCGCCTGGCGCCTGCTTGCCCGCAGTGACGAAGCCGTGAGGGTGGGCACTTCGCTGCTTCCGCAACCGGGCTATCCCTTCCTCCTGGACGTCGTCGCCGAGTACCGGCTGGGATCCGACGGGCTCGAAGCCGTCATTTCCGCCACCAACATCGGGGACGGACCCGCGCCTTACGGGGTGGGACAGCACCCGTATCTGACGGTCGGCACCGACATGGTCGACAGCGCGCTGCTGACTGTTCCCGCCCAGTACCGGCTGCGTACTGATGATCGGGGCCTGCCGACCGGCATGGAGCCCGTCGAAGGCACCGCGTACGACTTCCGCACCGAGCACCCCATCGGTGATCTCAGACTGGACACCGCCTTCACCGGACTCGACCGCGACGCGCGTGGCCGGGCGCTCGTACGGCTGGCACATCCCTCCCGGTTGCGAGGTGTCGATCTGTGGCTCGGCGAAGGAACTCGGTACGTTCAGGTGTACACGGGCGACACGCTTGCCGAGCCCGGCCGCCGACGCCGCGGTGTCGCGGTGGAGGCCATGTCATGTCCGGCGGACGCGTTCCGTAGCGGTACCGATCTCACCGTCCTGCAGCCGGGCGACCGCCATGTGCTGCGGTGGGGACTCAGACCGTGGGAGTCTTCATGACTTCGCGCACGCCATCAGCCGTTCCGCGGCCGATGACCTCGGAGGAGTTCCGGGCGCTCTACAGGCGGCTGCGCGGCGCGTCGAGGACGGACGATCCGCGCGGAGCACTCCGTCACCTGACGCCCCAACGTGTCGCGGCAGCCGCCGCGGAGGCGCGGACCGGGCGCACGATGTCGCTGGCCGCACCGGTGGAGACCCAGCCCGGCCCCGACAACCCCGAGCCCGCGGTTCACCGGATGACCGGTCCCGCTGCGGGTGTCGCCGTGACGCACGGACTGCACTTCGCCGTCGACCGCATCGCCATGAACGTGCACGGGGACGCGGACAGTCATCTCGACGCGCTCTGCCACGTGCTGTACGACGGTGAGCTGTACAACGGGGTGCCCGCGAGCGCGGTGACGGCTCAGGGCGCCCGCTCTCTTTCCGTGGACCTGGTCAGGGACGGCATCGTCGGTCGCGGCGTGCTGCTGGACATCCCGCGGCTGCGCGGCGTGCCCTGGCTCGAACCGGGCGACCACGTGACCGTGGGCGACCTGACGGCCGCCGAGGCGGCCCAGGGCGTCCGGGTCGGTCCCGGGGACCTGCTGCTCGTCCGGGTGGGCCATCGCCGCCGTCGCGCGGAGCTCGGCCCGTGGAAGGCGGCACAGGCGCGGGCCGGGCTCCACCCGACCGCCCTGGAGTTCCTGGCCGACCGGAAGGTTGCTGTGCTGGGCAGCGACGGCAACAACGACACCGCACCCAGTGCGGTGGCGGACGTCGCCTTCCCTGTCCATGTCCTGGCCATGCACGCCATGGGAGTGCACCTCATGGACTACCTCCAGTTCGAGCAGCTAGCCCCGGCCTGCGCGGATGCGGGGCGCTGGAGTTTCCTGTGTGTGGTCGCCCCGCTGCGGCTGACTGCGGCCACCGGCTCCCCCGTGAACCCGATCGCGGTGCTGTGACCACGGAAGGGAGGCGCCCAAGCCCCCGGTCGCCGTGCGCCGGAAGGACGGATACGTTCGAGTGGGTGGGACGGCAGGGCCTCCGCACCGCGGAGTGACAGGCCCCGGCACAAGGGCGGGGCCGCGAGCGCAAGGACGGTGGTCGCCGTGGGCGGCTCCCCCCACTATGACGTCATCATCATCGGGACCGGCGCCGGCGGCGGCACGCTCGCCCACCGGCTCGCTCCTTCCGGCAAGCGCGTGCTCCTCATCGAACGCGGCGACCACCTGCCGCGTGAACGTGACAACTGGGACTCCACCGCCGTGTTCGTGAAGGGGAAGTACCGGGCTCCGGAGTTCTGGATCGACCAGCACGGCAATGAGTTCCCGCCCGAGGTCAACTACTACGTCGGCGGGAACACCAAGTTCTACGGGGCGGCCCTTTTCCGGCTGCGGCCCGAGGACTTCGGTGAAATCCGCCATCACGGCGGTATGTCGCCGGCCTGGCCGATCCAGTACGAGGACCTGGAGCCCTACTACACCCAGGCCGAGCACCTCTACCTCGTCCACGGACGGCACGGCGAGGACCCGGGCGAAGGTCCGGTGAGCGCGCAGTACGCCTATCCGCCCGTGGAACACGAACCGCGCATCCAGCAGTTGAGCGACGACCTGGAGAAACTGGGGATGCGCCCCTTCCACCTGCCGATCGGAGTCAATCTCAGCCAGGACGGCAGTGGACGGGCCACCCACACCAGCGTCTGTATCCGGTGCAACCGGGTGGACGGCTTTCCCTGCCTCGTGCGCGCCAAGTCCGACGCCGAGGTCATCTGCGTGGAGCCGGCACTGCGGCACCCCAACGTCGAGATGATCACCAATACACACGTCGTCCGGCTGGAGACGGACCCGACGGGGCGCACTGTCAACGCGGTCGTCGGCCGACTCACGGACGGCTCGGAAGTCCGTTTCGCGGCGGACGTCGTGGTCGTCTCCTGTGGCGCGGTCAACTCGGCGGCCCTGCTGCTCGGCTCGGCCAACGACCGCCACCCCGCAGGGCTGGCGAACAGCTCCGACGTCGTCGGCCGCTTCTACATGCGGCACAACAACCTTGCTCTGATGGCCATTTCGAAGGAACCCAACGACACTCAGTTCCAGAAGACCCTGGCCCTGAACGACTGGTACCTCGGCGCGGACGACTGGGACTTCCCGCTGGGCGGCATCCAGATGCTGGGCAAGTCGGACGCCGAGCAGATCCATGGCGAGGCCCCTCGGTGGGCGGGCGCGGTCGCCCCGGACATGCCGTTCGAGGTGCTGGCACATCATGCCGTCGACTTCTGGCTGTGCGGCGAGGACCTCCCGCTGTCCGGCAACCGGGTCACCGTGGACGGCGACGCCCGCATCCACCTCGCCCTCGACGAGAAGAACAACGTCGAAGGTCTGAAGCGGTTGAGGCACAAACTCCAAAGCATGCTCGGTCACTTGGGCATGCACGAACACCGGCTGCTGTCCCGCAGCATCTACCTGCACAAAGGCATGCCGATCGGTGCCACCGCCCATCAGGCGGGCACCGTACGCTTCGGCACCGACCCGGCCGCTTCCGCCCTCGACGTCAATTGCAAGGCCCATGACCTGGACAACCTCTACGTCGTCGACACGAGCTTCTTCCCCAGCATCGGTGCGGTCAACCCGTCCCTGACGGCCATCGCCAACGCTCTGCGGGTCGGCGACCACCTCTTGCAACGCCTGGGCTGAACTGACGTCCGGTGCCGCTGGTCCGACCGGGCGAAAAGTCCCGCCGGACGGCCCAACGGCGGCTGGCCCGACCGCCCGCTGTCCTGCGGCAGGTGATTGCTTGACCGTTGTGCCGGGCCGGGTGCGGCCAGGCCCCGGAGCCGCGCAGCGAGGAGACAGGGGATCGTGGATTCCACCGCATCAGTACCGCAGGGCGTCATTCCGGTTCAACTTCTGAAGGGCCAGAAGGCACTGGTCACCGGGGCCAACTCGGGTATCGGGAAAGCCACAGCCATCGGGCTGGGCCGGGCCGGCGCCGATGTGGTCGTGAACTACGTGGCCGGCCGGGACGCAGCCGAGGAAGTGGTCGAGGAGATCACCTCGTTCGGAGTGCGTGCGGCCGCGTACGAAGCGGACGTGTCCCAGGAGGACCAGGTCACGGCAATGACGGACCGGATGGTCCAGGAGTTCGGGACGATCGACATCCTGGTCGCCAACGCCGGTCTGCAGCGCGACGCGCCGTTCACCGAGATGACCCTCGAGCAGTGGCAGAAGGTGCTCGACGTCAATCTCACCGGCCAGTTCCTGTGCGCCAGGGAAGCGGCCAAGGAGTTCCGGCGCCGCGGGGTCGTACCAGAGGTGTCCTCCTCGGCCGGAAAGATCATCTGCATGAGCTCGGTGCACCAGCTCATCCCCTGGTCGGGCCATGTCAACTACGCCTCGTCCAAGGGCGGCGTGCAGATGATGATGGCGACCCTCGCCCAGGAACTCGCCCCGTACAAGATCCGGGTCAACGCGGTTGCCCCCGGAGCCATCCGGACGCCGATCAACCGCAGCGCCTGGGAGACACCCGAGGCCCGCGAAGATCTGCTGCGGCTCATCCCCTACAAGCGGATCGGCGACCCTCAGGACATCTCCCACGCCGTCGTCGCACTCGCCTCCGACCTCATGGACTACGTGGTGGGCACCACGCTCTACGTCGACGGCGGCATGACCCTCTTCCCCGGCTTCGCCACCGGCGGCTGACCTTCTCCTGTACGTCGCCGCCGGCCGCCCCGACAGTGAAGGCCCTCATGCACCCCTCGGTCCAGCTGCTGGCCGAAGCCCCAGCCCAACTCCTGCCCGCCCGGGAACTCATGGCCTTCACCCTGGCCTCCCACATCATCCTGGTTCCCCTGGGCGTGGCGCTCCCCCTGATCACCTTGGTCATGCACTACCTCGGGCTGCGCCGCAACGACGCCACCGCCCTTCTGCTGGCGCGGCGCTGGTCTGCCGTCATGGCGGTGCAGTTCGCGGTAGGTGTGATCACCGGAACGGTGCTCTCCTTCGAGTTCGGCCTGCTCTGGCCGGGCCTGATGGGCAGGTGGGGTGACGTCTTCGGCATCGGGTTCGGTGTCGAGGCATGGGCGTTCTTCCTCGAAGCCGTGCTCATCGCCATCTACCTGTACGGATGGCGCCGGTTGAAGCCCCGTACGCACTTCCTGCTCGGGCTGCCGCTGCCGGTCACCGCCCTGCTCGGGGCGTTCGGCATCCTGGCAGCCAACTCCTGGATGAACACGCCCCAGGGCTTCTCCCTGAACGCCGACGGCGATCCCGTCGACGTGAACGTGTGGAAGACCATCTTCACGCCGATGTTCGGGCCGCAGTACTGGCACTTCGTCGTGGCGATGCTGCTGACGGCCGGATACATGGTGGCCGGTGTCTACGCCGTCGGCTGGCTGCGCGGGCGCCGCGACCACTACCACCGGCTCGGCTTCGCCGTTCCGTTCACCATGGCCGCGATCGCCACGCCCGTGCAGTTCGTCCTGGGCGACGCCATCGCCCGGTCGGTGTTCCACAAGCAGCCGGTGAAGTTCGCCGCGATGGAGATCGTCTGGAAGACCGACACCCGGGTACCGGAGTACCTCTTCGGCCGCCTGCACCCTGACGGATCCATCTCAGGCGGCATCAAGATCCCCCTGCTCGACTCCTTCCTGGCCGGCTTCAGCCCGGACACCAAAGTGGTCGGGCTGACCTCCGTCCCGGCAGACGAACGGCCGACGGCCACGCAGGCGACCATCGCTCACTGGGCCTTCGACATCATGGTGGGCATCGGGTCCGCCCTGGTACTGCTGGCTCTCCTCTACGGCCTGGTCTGGCTACGGCACCGCAGGCTTCCGGCCTCCAAGTGGTTCTACCGCAGCGCGGCGTGCGCGGGTCTCGCCTCAGTGGTGGCGGTCGAATGCGGCTGGATCGCCACCGAGGTGGGACGCCAGCCCTGGATCGTGTACCAGAACATGAAGGTCGCCGAGGCGGTGACCTCGACCCGTTCCACCACCCTGTGGATCATGCTCGGAGTGGTGATCGTGGTGTACCTGTTCGTCTTCGGCTCGCTCCTCGGCGTCCTGCTCAAGATGCGCACCCGCTGGCGGCTCGCCGACGAACAGCAGGCAGCCTGGCACCCGGCCCACGCGCCGGAGGCGGACGGCCCCTACGGGCCGCGGGTACCTGTTCCCGGCGGCAACGCCACCGACGGCGGAACCGCCCCGTCCAAGGGCGGCCGACCGTGACCGCCGACCTCGTCGCAGTGGTGCTGCTGCTCGCCGTGACCGCGTACGCCAGCGCGGGCGGCACGGACTACGGGGCCGGTTTCTGGGACCTCACCGCCGGGGGCGCGGACCGCGGCAAGCGCCCGCGGTGGCTCATCGACCATGCCATGGCGCCCGTGTGGGAAGTCAACAACGTATGGTTGATCTTCGTCTTCGTCATCTTGTGGACCGGCTTCCCTTCGTTCTTCCAGACCGTGTTCTCCGCGTTGTGGCTGCCTCTGGCGCTGGCGGCCGTGGGCCTGGTCCTGCGTGGGGCCGGCTTCGCCTTCCGCAAGGCCAGCCGGCGGCTGGTCGGCCGACGCCTCTATGGAGCCGTGTTCGCCGTGTCCTCGCTCGTGACGCCGTTCTTCCTCGGCGTCGCCGTCGGCGCAGTCGCCTCCGGCCGGGTGGCCGCCGGCACCGAGGCAACGGCAGACGCGTGGTCCAACCCCACCTCGCTCATGATCGGGCTGCTGGCCATCACGACGACGGCCTTCCTCGGCGCGGTCTTCCTCACCGGGGACGCCCGCCGTTTCGAAGCCTCCGATCTGATCAGCTACTTCCGGCGGCGCGCGCTGGCCAGTCTCGTCGTGCTGGCCGTCCTCGCGGTGATCACCCTGCTCGTCCTCGCTGACGACGCCCCTCACGTCTCGCACGGGCTCACCCACGGAACGGGGCTGGTGTTCGCCGTCATCGCCGGCGTGGCCGCGCTCGCCACGGCCTGGCTGATGATGCGGACACCGGGCAACTGGGCCCGCGTCACAGCCGTCGGGGCCGTCGCCTCCGGTGTCATCGCATGGGGCATGGCCCAGCGTCCCTATCTCATCCCCACCTCGCTGACCGTGGCCGACGGGGCAGGCGCGTCGGGCACGCTGACCTGGCTCCTGGTCGTCACGCTGGTGGCCCTGGTGGTCGTCGTGCCGGCTGTCGTCCTGTTGTACTGGCTCGACACCCACGGCGAACTGGAAGCACTCACCGACGCCGACCTGCGCAGGGGAAACAGCCCGGACGGTGACGGCACGGCAGGCACCGCCTGATGCCCCGACTCGCGGTCCCATCCGATCGGGCAGCTTTTCGCGGGCAGGCGCTGTGACCGACGACCAGATCCTTCTTGGACTCGCGCTGACCGTGGTGCTCGCCACCGGCTCACAGATCCTGGCGAGCAAGCTGCGCGTTCCCGCCCTGATCCTGCTGCTGCCCGCCGGATTCACCGCCGGCGCCCTCACCGATGTCGTCCACCCCGACAAGCTGATGGGGGCGAACTTCTCCGCCCTGGTGTCCCTGGCCGTGGCGGTGATCCTCTACGACGCCGGTCTGGGCCTCAACCTGCGCAACCTGACCGGTCGGACGCGGTGGATCGTGGGCAGACTGCTGCTGTTCGGCGTGCTGGTGACGTTTCTGGTCACCGCCGCGGTGTCACCCGCCTTGTTCGACATGCCGCTGCGGGTGGCCGCGATGCTCGGCGTGATCCTCGTCGTCTCGGGGCCGACGGTCGTGGGTCCGCTGCTCGACTTCGTGCGGCCGAACGACAAGGTCCGACGCATCCTCATCTGGGAAGGAACGCTGACCGACCCGATCGGCGGCATCATCGGCGCTCTCACCTTCCACGCCGTCGCGTCGTCCAACCGGATCGACATCGGCCGGGGCTACCAGCTGGGCCAGTTCGGTATCAGCCTTGCGGTCGGTCTGATCGGCGGGGCAGTGGGAGCGGCGGTGCTGTGGTGGACGCTGCGCACCCTGCGGCTCGGGGAAACGCTGGGCACTCTGGCGCAGCTCGCGACCGTCATCGCTGTTTCCGCCGGTTGTGACATCGTCCGGGACGACACGGGACTCATCGCCGCGATCGTCACGGGACTGGCCGTTACCAACATCCGCGGCTTCGACATGCCCGCTCGTCGGCCCTTCTTCGAGACCCTGGTCCAGCTGATCATCGGCCTGCTGTTCGTCTCCATCTCGACCACCGTCACCCCGTCCTCCCTGGTCCCCGTACTGCTCCCCGCCCTCGCCCTCATCGCGATCCTCGTACTGGTGGTGCGACCCCTTGTCGCCTTCGCCGCAACGGCACATTCGGGCCTGACCCGGGGAGAACGGACTTTCATCGGGTGGATGGATCCGCGCGGCATCGTCGCCGCCGCCACGGCCTCGGCCTTCTCCGCCGGCCTCGTCGACCGAGGGGAGAGTGGTGCCGCCAAGATCCTCCCGGTCACTTTCCTGGTGATCGTGGGAACCGTCCTGCTGTACGCGCTGACCGCGGCCCCGGTTGCCAGGCGGCTGGGCGTCGTCAAGCCCTCGGGCACCCGCGTCCTCCTGGTGGGCGGCGAGCCATGGGTGGTCGACATGGGACGGGCCCTGCGCGCCGCCGGACTCGACGTGCTGATGTGGGCAGGGCTCGACGAGGAGAGGCAACGGATCAAGGATGCGGGAATCCAACTGGCCAGGGGCGATCTGCTGGCCACGGCCACCAATCCCGGGGCACGTCTGGAAGGGGTGACCGCCGTGTTCCTGGCCACCGACGACGACGATTTCAACGCGCTCGCCTCGGTCGTGATGCAGGACAACGTCGAGGGCCCTGTCTACCGGGTCGGCCCGCCGCACGAGGGCCACGGCGTCGTTGCTCCCTACACCGGCGGTGCCATCCTCTTCGGCAGGTCGCTCGTCCGGCACGCCCTGGCAGCGCGTTACGAGGCGGGAGCCCGCTTCCTGGTCCAGCCCGCCTCCACCCCGGTGCCCGCCGACCACGACACGCTCTTCGTGATCCGGGCCAACCGCCGGCTCGAACCGGTGACCGGCAACGAGCCCGTCACGCCGCGAGAAGGCGACAGCGTCGTACTGCTCGGACCCACCCCTCCCCCACAGTGAGCCCCGACGGGCTGCCGCCCGGGCTATCTCCCGCCCTCACGTGCCCGGTTGAGCGTCGCGTCCAAGGTGATCGCCGCGTCGATCAGCGCAAGGTGGGTGAAAGCCTGCGGGAAATTGCCGAGCTGTCGCCCTGTCAGGTCGATCTCCTCGGAGTACAAACCCAGATGGTTGGCGTACGTGAGCATCTTCTCCAGCACGAGCCTTGCCTGATCGGTCCGCCCGGCCCGTGCCAGGGCATCGACGTACATGAACGTGCACAGGGAGAAGGTCCCTTCGGAGCCGCGCAGTCCGTCGGGCGACGCTTCGGGGTTGTAGCGGTAGACCAGGCTGTCACTGACCAGCTCGTGGTCCATCGCATCCAGCGTGGACGTCCACATCGGGTCGTCCGGAGTGATGAAGCCCACCGTCGGCATCCGCAACAGCGACGAGTCCAGGACGTCGCTGCCGTAGTGCTGCACAAAAGCCTCCCGCTTCGGATCCCATCCCTGCGTCAGTACCTGCTCGTAGATGCGGTCACGTTCGGTCGCCCAGCGCCCACGGGCCGCCGGACGGCCGCTCGCCAAGGAAAGCCGCGAGGCACGGTCGAAGGCGACCCAGGACATCACCCGGCCGTAGGTGAAGTCCTTACGCCCTCCGCGTGTCTCCCACAGCCCCTCGCCGGGCTGGTCCCAGTGGTCGACCAGCCAGTCGAGGAGCGTGTGCAGTGCGGACCAGCCCTTGATGTCGAGCTGGATTCCGTGCTGGTGCGCGAAGTAGATGCTGTCCAGCGCCTCGCCATAGATGTCCAACTGCATCTGGTTCGCGGCCCCGTTGCCGATACGCACGGGAGCGGACCCCTCGTACCCCGCCCAGTGGTCCAGAGTCTCCTCCACCAGGTCGGAGGAGCCGTCGACCCGGTACATGATGTTCAGCGGTCCCGTGTTTCCCCCGGCCTCTTCCCTCACACGATCGCGCAGCCAGCTGATGAACGCCGCCGCCTCTTCCTTGAAACCCAGGCCCAGCAGGGCGTAGACCGAGAAGGAGGCATCCCGGATCCAGGTGAACCGGTAGTCCCAGTTGCGCTCACCGCCCAGTTGCTCCGGCAGACCCGCTGTGGGGGCCGCGACCAGGGCTCCGCTCGGCGCGTAGGTCATGAGCTTCAGCGTCACCGCCGAGCGTTCCACCGCCTCACGCCACCGGCCCGAGTAGCGGGACTGGGCGAGCCATGACCGCCAGAAGTGGATCGTCTCCTCGTAGAGTTGCTGGAATTCCGCGACGCGGATTTCATGGGGCGGCCCATCGGGCGACGACTCCAGGACGACGCCGCGCTGCTGGCCGGCCCGCAGAGGCAGGGTGAAGTGGAGATCCCTGTCTCCTGACAACAGGTTGAGCAGCCGCTCGTCCTCCGGCTCACGGACGGCATGCACGGCCAGTTCAAGTCCTTCTGAGGAGAACAGCGCGCCGTGCTCCGTGATGCGCAGTTCGTGCGGTGCGCGGCCATAGTCGAACCGGGGGGCGATGTCCCCTTCGAACGTCATGTTGCCACGCACGCACCGCAGCATGCGGACGAGGCGATGGCGGTTTGTGGCGACGGCTCCGGTCACCGGCATGAAGTCGACGACTTCGCCCGTGCCGGACTCCGTCATGAAGCGGGTGACGAGAATGGCCGTATGGGGAAAGTACAACTGCTTCGTCGCGAACGTCGTGCCGGCAGGGCGGACAGTGAAGTGCCCACCTTTATCCCAGTCCAGCAGAGCACCGAACACACTGGGTGAATCGAAGCGCGGACAGCAGAACCAGTCGATGGTGCCGTCAGTGGTCACCAGGGCCGCCGTCTGCAGATCACCGATCAGGCCGTGGTTTTCGATCAGCGGGCATTCATTCATAAGGAGCCTGCTTTCACCCGGGGGCGAACTCCAGGCCGGTCCGACGAACTCCATTTCTTTCATCGGGCGTCGACCGGACGACAGAAACGCTGCACGATGATTCGTAGCAGTGGTTCACCCGTCCAGCCTACGCAAGAAGGTCCCGTCGGTCCTCCTGAACGAATCCAGCGGCTGGACCGCTGGTGCCGTCGCTGCGCGCGTAGGTTCATTGCCATACGGTGGACACACCTGCAACGAAGACCCTCCCGGCCGACGACGCACCATGCTGCTGCCGTACCCCGGAGCGTCGGCCCGCCGCGAGGGAAAGGTACGGGCATGCGCAGCATGATGTCCTGGGCCTCTGTATTCCGACTGCGACAGTACACAAAGGCCAGCTTGTGGATCGCGCCACTGTTCGGGATGGCGCTGGGCGTCATTCTCGCCGAATGTGCCATCAGCGCCGACGGTGCGGACTGGCCGCCGAGCGGCTGGCGTTACTCCGCTACCACAGCAAGCGGTGTGCTCAGTTCCATCGTCGGGGCGATGGTGGCACTGCTCGGTTTCGTCGTGACGATCGGTGTGCTTGTCATCCAACAGGCGACCGGAGCACTGTCCGCGAGGTATATGCGCCTCTGGTACAGAGACCGGCTCCAGAAAACCGTCCTGGCCACCTTCACCGGGACCTTCGCATTCGCTTTCTCCCTGCTGCGCAGCATCGAGTCGAACTCGGTACCAGACCTCGGGGTCACCCTCGCCGGCGCGGCTGTGGCAGTCAGCCTTCTGCTCCTGCTCGTCTATCTCAATCGGTTCACGCACAACCTCAGGCCGGTGGCCATCGCCGACCTCGTCGGGCGCATGGGAGAAGGGGTCTTCGCCCGCGGGGCCATGGAAGTCAGCGCATCCGCACCCAATGACGGTGAGTCCGTGACGGGGCGCGACCCGGTGTCGTTCGTCCGCTCGCCCCGCGGCGGAGCCATCCAGGCATTCGACGTGGCCGGCCTGGTGGCCGCCGGGGTGCGCCACGACTGCACGTTCGTCGTGCCCCACCTCATCGGAGACTACGTCCCTCCCGGCGCCGTCCTCGTCGAGGTCCACGGCGGTACGTCCGCACCAGATCCCCGGCACATGACCGGTCTCATCGCCCTGGGTGCCGAACGCACCATCGAACAGGATCCCGCCTTCGCCCTTCGGATTCTCGTGGACATCGCCATCCGGGCCCTCTCCCCAGCTGTCAACGACCCCACGACAGCTATTCAGGTACTCAATCACATCGAGTCGTTCCTCACCGTGGTCGGCAACGCGCGACTTCGGGACCACTACGTGATGGCGGACGACCGTGGCCGGCCTCGTCTCGTCCTGCACGGACGTGACTGGGAGGACTACCTTCAGCTCGCCGTCTCCGAGATCCGTGACTACGGGGCAACGTCCATGCAGGTCTGCCGACGACTGCGCGCCCTGCTCGACGGCCTTCTCGAAAACCTTCCGGCAGCGCAACATCCGGCGGTAGAAACGCAGTTGGAGCTCCTGCGCCAGTCGGTGGACGGGGCGTTCCCTGACGCGGCCCGCCGAGCCGTCGCACAGTGGCCCGACCGTCAGGGTATCGGCGGCCGATCCCGGCCTCACCGGTAGAGGACCTCGTCATCCGCGCGGACGCCGCCGCGATCTCAACCGGCGTCGGAGTCGGCCTTGCCGACGGCCGGGGACTGCGCGGTCGACGGTTCCGCGGGCTTACCCACTGCCGGAACGGCACGGCCGGGCGGAAGCAGCTGGGTGGTCACGAAGGCCACTACGGACGCCAGAATGATCACGGGCACCATGGCGACGCTGTCGAGCAGCAGGACGACGAGCACCACACTGCTGACCGGCAGGCGAAGGGCACTGGTCACCGCCGCCGCCATGCCCACGGCCAGTCCCGGCACGACTCCCAGGCCCGGCAGAGGTGCGAGCAGTACGCCCACCGCACCCCCCAGGAACAGCGTGGGAAAGACCGGGCCTCCGCGCAGACTGCCCAGGCACAAGGTGTACGCGACGCCGGTGCAGAGCAGAACGGCGATCAGAGCGCCGACTCCCCAGGCATGGGGATCGGCGGCCAAGCGGCTCAGTGTGGCCTGGCCCGACGAGGCCACGTCCGCAGGTGACCGGCCGGTGGTGAGCGCATACACGGCGGCGCAGGCACCGGCGGCCAGCGCACACGCGGTTGTATGTGCCAGGGGACGTCTCGAGACGAACAGCGCGGTGAAGCGCCCGCCAGCCAGGATCAGGTGCACAGCAACAGCGATCGCCGCTGCCATGAGTACCGACCACACCACGTCCCCCGTGTCGAGACGCGGGAGGGGCACGCCCAGCTTCATGGACAGGCTGTCGCCTTTCAGGCCGGTCCAGCGGCCGAACCCAGTGAACACGAGGGCGCCGACCCCGCTCGACAACAGCGCGGGCAGCATGACGACGAAGAGCCGTGAGCCGCCCACTCCCGCCACTTCCATCACCATCACGGCCGCGATCAGCGGGCTTCCGAAGATCACCGAAACGGCCGCCGCGGCCCCGGCCGTGCCCAGCAGAACGGTGCTCTGCGCGGTAACGGGGACTCGGGCCAGTTCGCTGAGAAGCAGCGCCAGGCCACCGCCGAGAGCGATCAACGGGGCCTCGGGGCCGAGGGTCGCGCCAAGCGGAAGACTGGCCAGAGCGGCGAGCATCACACCGGGCAGGGCTCGCGCCGTGCCCCCGCCCGCGTGCAGTCCCCCCGCAGGGATGTGGCCCCCGCCGCCGGGCAGGTGGGTGACCACAAGACCGACGGCAATGCCTGCGGCGAGCAGCAGTGGCAGAGGCCACCACCACGGCGGCGCCTCCCAGCCCAGAGCCTCCGGCAGATCCGCCCACATGAGGTGGTTCAGCTGATGGAGCGCGACGAGGAAGAAAAAGGCCACCAGCGACACCGGAACACCGATGAGGGCACAGAACACGAGCGCCTTGAGGTAGCCGGGACTGCGCAACAACTCACGCAGCCGGTCCGCCTCCTCGGGTTGTGTCTTCCCGGCCGGCGCGTCGGGCTGCGAATCCGGGTCCCTCATAGGCTCCCTTTCCGGTCGTCACACAGGCCCGAAGCTGGAGATTCTGGCCTTCGACGCCGCGCTTGGGCTCAGCTCGCCCAGCTGTTTGAGCTGCTCGATCCTGCTGCCCATGTCGTCACGGAGGCGGAGGACGGTGAGAGTGTCGGCGCGGGCGCCATGGCTGACTTGCTGCTGGTGGGTCCGCTGTTCGTCCTGCCACGCTCAGCGGCCCGTCTGCTGCCACGGCACTCGATTGGATACCGCGGTGGCGGTTGTCGACGAGATCGACGAGCAGGGAGAGTCCATCGCTCGTGGTCCGAGTGGATCGCAGTCCCGGCCTCGCCATCCGCTCGCCGCGGCATACGGTTACAGGCTGCCGCTGAATCCATTGCAGCACTGGGCTGGGGGCTTCGCATGTCCGAACCGCGCGCTCGGGCCCGCCACGGCGGCCACCGAAAGCTACCGGGATCTTGGCGCCCTGGCATGTTGCACAGTGCCCCGATATCTGGGCCGCGCTCACCGACTACGTCAACGCCGGCCGCGAACTATTCGGCGACGACGGTGATGCCTACATGTTCTGCCCTAAGAACTGCGTCCAAGACGTTCGCAAGGGAGTCCAGACTCCAGCCGTCTGCCACCACGCCTCGCCGCCCCCTGCCTACCGCTGAGCAGCGCCGACAAGTGGACTACGAGGCAGCCATTCCGTTTCCCTGCGTCCTGCGAGCGTCCCGAATACGGTGTCCAGCCAGTCGCACAGGCCGCGCACACCAGGTTCAACGCCTGCGAACCGCTACATCTGTGCAGGTCAGAGGCATGCGCAGGTGAGGTGGGTGGGACTCGAACCCACGGCCGACGGATTACGAGTCCTTTGAGGAACTTGGGGACCTTGCCGATCAATGCTCATCTATGAAGTTTTTGCAGGTCCGATGGGTTATGCCGCGTCGGCATCCCTTCGCCTTTGTCGGTCTGTTCCTATCCTTGCGTCCCGAACGCGTCCCGGCTGGACAGGCTTGGCCGACGCAGGGCCGGTTGTGCCAGCCCAGAAAGGGGTCCCGAACCCGCGCGCAGCAACCCGCGCGCAGCGGATCCCCCTTCCAACGCACGATGGCTCCACCCCAGCAGTCGGGGCAGAGCCTTCTACGACCGATGTCGTTGGCCAAGATGCCTTCAGAGGGCGGTGTGAGACCTGATGCCCGACTCTTCGTTTCGTGCGGGACGAGCGGGCAGGTCGTGGCGACGTCGGTCGGCTACGGCCGAGGCTGGGTGAACAGGCCTGGCTCGGTCTCGATCATGATCCCGCAGCCGGCCGGCCGCTTGAGGTTGAGGCGGACGTTGTTGATGTTGTCGGGCGCGACCGCCAGGTCCACGGCCTCGCACATCTGCCGGGCCCGCAGCGGGTGGCCGGCCGCGGTGAACACCGCCATGATCTGCTGGTAGGCCGGAAGCTTCGGTGCCGGCGGCGCGGGCGGCCCGGGGTCGGGCAGCCCCAGCAGTGTCTTGCGTGTGAGCCGGACTTCCTCGGCGGCCCGGCCGGGTTCGTCGAGCTGTGCGGTCAGCTGCGCGACCTGTTCCCGCATCGTCTCGGCCTGTGCGGTGATCTCGCGTTCCCGCTCCTCCAGCCGCGCTGGCACCGCGCCGAGCGTCGGCTCCCCGCCGGTCATGCGGTGCGCCAGGCCGATGTGGTCGCCCCGGTCAGCCGACGCGGTATCACCGCGGTCATCGCCCAGTACACCCGCGACTCCGAACTGCGGGGCAGATGCTCGTAGTAGGTTCCATTTCTTAGGTGTCCGTAAGAGCGCGATCCCCAGCGACGCTCTAATCCTGTCCTCAGGTTGATCGGAGACAATGAGCGGCAAAAACATCGACTGGAAGGGGGCGGGCCGGCGTGCGGATCATGATCGCGGATGATGAAGCGGCCATCCGGGATTCGCTGGAGCGGGTGCTCCAGGTCGAGGGTTACGACACCAGCACCGTCGCCAACGGTCTCGCCGTGCTCGACGGGGTCGGTGGGGCCGGCGGTGACACGCTGGACCTGCTGATCCTCGACGTGATGATGCCCCGCCTCGGCGGGTTGGAGACCTGCCGGCGGTTGCGGGCCGCGGGTCGGGATCTGCCGGTGCTGATGCTGACCGCCCGTGACCAGGTCTCCGACCGGGTCGCGGGGCTGGACGCGGGCGCCGACGACTACCTGCCCAAGCCGTTCGCCACCGAGGAGTTACTGGCCCGGGTGCGGGCCCTGCTGCGCCGGCGCACGCCGACCGACGAGGAGTCGCACATCCTGTCGTTCGCCGACGTCCGGCTCGATCCCGACAGGTTCGAGGCGTGGCGGGGCGCGCGGCCGCTGCGCCTGACCCGGACCGAGTTCTCCCTCTTGCAGGTCCTCGTGCGCAACGCGACCCGGGTCGTGACGCGCAACGCGCTGTTCGAGGCGATCTGGGGCTTCGGCATGAGCTCCACCGCCAACAACCTCCAGGTATACGTGAGCTACCTGCGCCGCAAGATGGAGGCCGAGGGTGAGCCGCGATTGATCTACACGCTGCGCGGCCTGGGATACACGTTGCGGGAGACTCCTCCGTGAGCAGGCACGCCGGCCGGGAACCGCGCCGGCTGACCCGATGGTGGCGCCGGCGGTCCCTGCGGGCCAGGCTGACGGTGATCGCGGCGACGGCCATCGCGGTCAGCGTGTTCGCGGCCTTCCAGGTGGCCAGCGAGCTACTGGACTGGGAGCTGCGGGACACCGCCGATAACCAGCTACGCGCCGACTCCCGCGTCCTGGCGACGAACGCGGAGCGCGCAGGTCTGGCGCAGGTCCAGCTACCGCCGTATCCGGGATCCGGGCGGCTGGTGCGGGTCATCCTGCCCGACGGCTCGGTCCGGACGCCGGCCGGCCAACCCGCGCTGCCCCCGGTCAGCGAGCAGGCCGGGCGTGTGGCGCAGGGCGCGTCGGCCGACCTGCTGGAGTCGAACGGCAGCGACGAGGAGGGCTACGTCATCTACACGCTGCGGGCGGGCGACGGCGCGGTCCAGGTGGCCCGCGTCGTCGACGACAGCCCGATCAACCAGTTCGGGTTCGGCATGCTGCTGATCGGGCTGCTCTGCGTGGTCGGCGGTGCCCTTGTCGGGCGGACCGTGGCGCGGACCGGGCTGGCACCGATCGACCGGCTGACCGCCGCCGCGGTACGTGTCGCGCACACCCGGGATCTCGACGCCGACATCCCGGACGAGGGCGGTGGGGAGATCCGGCGGCTGATCCAGTCGATCAACGACATGCTCGCCGCGCTCCGGGACTCCCGGCGGGCCCAGCGGCTGCTCGCCGAGGACGCCGCCCACGAGCTCAAGACCCCGCTCACCAGCCTGCGCCTCAACGCCGAGCTGCTGATCCGGCTCGATCGGCGCGGCACCCTGGACAGCGCACTGCCGGCGGAGAGCCGGACCCGGCTGCTCAACGATCTCGGCGCCCAGGTGGCCGAGTTGAGCACCCTTGCCGCCGAGCTGACCGACCTGGCGCGCGGTGACGTCAGCGACGAGAACACCGAGGTGCTCGACCTCGCCGACGTGGTGGTGGCCGCCGCGACCCGGGCGCGTTCCCGCGTGCCCGACATCGAGGTCGCGCTCGACGTGACCTCTGTGTGGGTGAGCGGGCGTCCCGCTGCGCTCGAGCGGGCGGTGCTCAACCTCATCGACAACGCCGGCAAGTGGTCCCCCGCGGACCAGCCGGTCCAGGTCCGGCTCCGTGCCGAGGGCGCGTCGGCGGTGCTCGAGGTCGACGACGCCGGGCCGGGCATCGACGCCGCCGACGTACCGCGGGTGTTCGACCGGTTCTACCGTGCCGACAGCGCGCGGGCGTTGCCGGGATCCGGTCTGGGGCTGTCGATCGTGCAGCGGGTCGTCGACGCCCACGGCGGCCGGGCCACCGTCGCCCGCTCCGCACGCGGTGGCGCGCTGCTTCGGGTCGGCCTTCCGGCCGCGGCCCCGCCCGCCCCGATCGCGCGGCTCACCGCCGGGGAGGACACCGCGGCGCGCTGACCCGCCCCGGCGGCGCGGCGCAGGACAAGGGACGGCGGCCCTCGGGCATGGCCCCGCGCGGCTCACCGTCCGGGGCAGGACACCACGATGCGCCGACCCCAGCCCCGGCGGCGCGGCGCAGCACCAAAGGGCGGCGGCCGTCGGGCCCATGAAAAATCCGGGACGGGCCTGGGGCCCCGTCCCGGATCTCGTCCGTGCCGCCGCGCTCACCTCACCGTTGCAGCGCGGGCTCCTTGTCGTCGGCGAGCGGCTGTTGACCGTCCGGCAGCTCCGCCGCTGGATGGGACAGCCGGCTCGGCCACCACATCCGCCGGCCGATCAGCAAGGTGAGGGCGGGCACCAGGACCGACCGCACCAGCAGGGCATCGAGCAGCACGCCGAAGGCGACCAGGAACCCGACCTCGACCAGCATCACCAGCGGAAGTGTGGCGAGGACCGCGAACGTGGCCGCCAGGACCAGGCCTGCCGAGGTGATGACGCCACCGGTGGCCGAAAGGGCTTTGAGCATGCCCTCTCTGGTGCCGAGACGCAGGGTCTCCTCCCGGGCCCGGCTGGCCAGGAAGATGTTGTAGTCGACGCCGAGCGCCACCAGGAACAGGAATGCCAGCAGCGGCACCGAAGAGTCGATGCCCTTGAACCCGAGAACCGTGTCGAAGAAGAACACGCTGCCGCCGAAGGCCGCGGCGAATGAGATGACCACGGTGGTCATCATGACCAGCGGGGCCAGGATCGCGCGCAGCAGCAGCCCGAGGATGATCAGGACGACGATGAGCACCAGCGGGATCACCAGCTTCTCGTCGCGCACGGTGGTCACCTCGGTGTCGAGGTTCTCCGCACTCGGCCCGCCGACGATCGCCTCAGCCCCGCTCACCGCGTGCACGGCGGTGCGTACCCGCTTGATCGTGTCGTACTCCGCGGTGGTGTCCGGCGCGTCCTTCGGGGTCACGGAGATGGTGGCCCAGCCACCGCTGGTCTGCTCCGGGACGGCCTCGGCCACACCGCGAGTGTCCTTGACGACGTCGAGCACCCGCTCCTGGTGCGCCGGCCGCGTGAAGATCGTCATCGGCTGGCCGCCGAACTCCGGGAAGTGCTCGCGGAGAACGGTGAAGCCGTTGACCGACTCCGGCGTGTTCAGGAACTGGTCCTGCTCCCGCAGGGCGCCGGTGTTGCCCGCCAGCCCGAGGGCGAGCACGCCGAGGACTCCGAGCGAGCCGAGCGTCGCCATCCACCGGCGGCGGTTGATGGCGGTGCCGAGCCGTCCCCACAGCCCCGGCTTCTCCTGCACGGCCGTGCTGAACCGCGGGATGGCCGGCCAGAAGACCCGCCTGCCGAGCACCACGAGCACCGCCGGGAACAGCGTCAGCATGGCCACCAGCGCGCACAGGATGCCGGCCGCACCGATCGGGCCCAGCCCGCTGGTGCTGTTCAGGTCCGCGACGAGCAGGCAGAGCAGGCCGGCGACCACGGTGGCCGCGGACGCGATGATGGCCGGCGCCGCGCCGCGTAGCGCGTGGACCATCGCGACCCGGACGTTCTCATGGTGGTGCAGTGCCTCCCGGTATCGAGCGATGAGCAACAGCGCGTAGTCCGTGCCGACGCCGAACACCAGGATCGTCAGCAGCGCCGAGTTCTGGTCGTTGACCACGATGTTGAAGCCCTTGACGAGCAGGTAGACGGTGCCCATCGAGGTCAGTGCGGCCGCACCGACAGCCAGCAGCGGGATGATCCACAACACCGGGCTGCGGTAGGTGATGATGAGCAGGAGCGTGACGACGATCATGGTGGTGAGGAGGACCTGCGTGTCGATGCCGTCGAAGACGGCATCCATGTCGCCGTCGATCGCGCCCGGGCCGGTCACGTCGAGTTCCAGGCCGGAGGGGCGGTCCTTCGCGGCGTCACGTACCGGGCCGACGAGGTCCTCCGGTGGGCCGTAGGACATGTTCACATCGAGGGTGAACACCATCGCCTCGCGGTCGGCGGAGCGGCTCATCGGTGAGCCCTCGTCGTCCTCGCCGGCCGCCGCTGTCCCCTTCGGCGGGTACTTCTTGGTAAGGGTGTCGTAGTGGCGCTCGACCGTCGCGCGGTCGGCGTCGGTCATGCCGCCGGCGCGGTGGTACACGAAGACGAACGTGTTGTCCTCACCACCGGGGAGCTTGTCGTCCAGCGCCGCCACCTTGGTGGACTCGGCACTGGCCGGCAGGGTGTCCACGGCACTGTCGGTGGTGACCGAGCTCAACTTTCCGCTCAGCGGCACCATGCCCACCGCCAGCACCAGCCACAAGCCAATCACCAACCATGGCACCCACCGGCCTGCCAACCGACCGGCCGGCGCTTCCCCGGACGGCGCTGCGTTGACTGCCATCACTAGCCTCCTACATACGGGTTGCTATTGCTTATCTGGACGCCTACTTCCTACCGAGCGAACCTGAGACGACTGTTAGACGGTGCTCAGGCCGGTTGGCCGAACCATGTGCCCAGCGCACGCACCAGCGTGGCGGCGTCGAGGTCCTGCCCGGTGGGCAAGGCCCGGGCGACACAGCCGTCGGGCCGGATGAGCAACGCGTCGACGTCCACCCGGTCCGTGCGGGCGGTGACGGTGTCGACCCGTCCAATCCACGCGGCCACGGCGTCGCGGACCTCCGCGCGGTCGACGAGGTCGAGCAGGAGCCCAACGCCCCTCACGCAGCAGGTCCGCCGACCGGGTCACCGCGGTGACGACGTCCGGGTCGGACCGCTCCAGCGTCACCTTCATGTCCGGGCACAGGGTGCCGACGAACCGGTGGTCGTCGCCCCGGTCGTACCGGACGTCCATGCCGGCGAGCATGTCGGCGACGTACCGGCGGGCGTCGTCGAGGTCCATCAGGTCGGAGAACATGCACCAGCGCAGGAACCGTCCCCACGAGTCGCGGCAGTGGAGGCTCTGGTACGGCGGATCGCTGTGGCCGACCACAGTCCCCGCCTCGTTCAGGTCGTCGGCTCTTGTCGGGGCCTCCCGGTTGCGGAAGGATGCTTCAGCCCACCCGACGTGACCTGATCCACGGCTGTCAGCACGCGCGAGTCGGCACCAACGGGGGACGATGACATGCTGGTTGAGGCACATGCGGAGGCCTGGTGAACGTCACGCTGGCGCTCGCCAACAACGACGCCATGCTCGCGATCCGCTTCCTGCTCGAGTTGGTCTCGCTGCTCTGCCTGGCCGTCTGGTCCTGGCGCAAGGTCCCCTCTCCGTGGCGCTGGCTGCTGGTCGTCGCACTGCCCGTGGCTGTGGGCTGGGCGTGGGGTTCCTTCGCCGTGCCGGATGACCCGTCCCGTTCTGGCGAGAGTGATTTCCACACCCCCGGACCAGTGCGCCTGCTCCTCGAACTCACTGTGTTCTTCGGCGCGGTGGCCGCGCTGCACTTCGCCGGCCTGCGCCGCGCGGCCCGCCGGCTCCTTGTGATCATGGTCGGCTACCAGGTCCTCGCCTACGACCGAATCGGCTGGCTGCTCAGCCACTGATCCGCCTCCGATACGTTCGCGCCGTTGGCCGGATGTGCACCGGCGGAGCCATCCCTCCCACAGAGCCACACCCAACTTCGACTTCCTCAACCGCGCCCGGGAGGCTGACAAGCGGAGGGAGGTCATCGCCCGCACGATCACCGACCTGGCGACGGTCGGTGCCCCCACCACCTGGGCCCTCTCCCACCACGACGAAACCTGCCACGCCACCCACTACGGCCGCACCCACCCCGGCATCACGACCCCGCTGCGCGATCAGGGCCACCCCGCCGACCTCACCCTCGGCACCCGCCCAACCCGAGAAGCGGCCCTGATGATGCCGGCCCTGGAGGCCCGCCACGAGAACGCCTGCCCCGTAGCGGACCATCGCCTCGTAGTACCTCGCGGCCACGACTCGCAGCCTCGTGATGCGACTCCTTGAGAAGTTCGGCCGTCTTCGGTACGGGCCGTTGAGCCGACACCCAAAAAAGGAACGTATCCGAAGGTCAGAAGCCTACGTAGGTGGGGCGGGTGGGACTCGAACCGGCGCCGGACGGTCACCCCGGCCCGGAGAGGGGTCTCGAACTCGCGCGCAGCGGATTGACCTGCCGACGCTCAGCGCCACGAAGGCAACGGCACCTCCCCGGGAGCCGAAGTGCCTCATGTCGGTGTAGAGCGCCTCGGCGCCGGCCACCGCGAGACGATGGCGGCCAAGGGCGAAGAAGGCCGTGCCCCAGCGGCCCACCAGTAGGCCCAGGGCGTAGGACGGCTGAAGGGTGGGTTCACCTCTGTGCAAGCGGCTGGATGAAGGTGACGTGCCGCGTCAGGCCGCTTCGCCGACGAGGAGCCCCGGCAGGATGATGTCGAGCGCCCCTGTGAGTCGCTCGTGGAGGTCGAAGGGGGCCGGCTCTTCTCGGATCCAGCGCAGGATTGTCGTGAAGTAGCAGGCGGCCAGCAGTTGTCCGGCCTGGTCGCAGCCGACGTCCGCCCTGATCTCCCTGCGCTGCTGACCCTGTTCGACGATCCTGGCGAGTTCGATCTCCAGAGACGGATCCTGAAGGAGGCTGCCATACCGCGCGGAGGCGTCCATCAGGACGGTGGTCTCGGCGCGGGAGGCGACGTTGAGGTCGGCCATCTCCTTCAGGTAACGGCGCAGCCGGTCTCCGACCGGCAGGTCCTCGGCGCGCTGGGAGCCGAGGATCTCGTTGACGCGAGCGCGGCGACGGACTCCCCATTCCTCGAGGAACCCGACCTTCTGTGAGAAGTAGTTGAAGACGGTGGCCCGGGCGACGTCGGCGGTTTCGGCGATCTGGTCCATGGTCGTCGCCTCGTACCCCTGGGTGACGAACAAGTGCAGCGCCGCGGCGTAGAGCTGGTCGCGCGCCTGCTGTCGCTTGCGTTCCCGGCGTCCGACGGGCGGCGCTGCGGGCACGACTTCGACTCCTGCCTCCGGGATCTTCATGGCCTCCAGTACAGCACAGGGCTACACGGGTATTGACGCCGCCATACCGCCTTCTTAGATTGTCCTCCATTGATGGACTCCAGTCCAAAAATACACTGAGGTCTCGCTATCTGATGCGGGACGAGACAGGAGGCAACGTGGCTTCCGTGGCATCCCGAACAGGCTGTGTCGAACTCGGACACGGCTGTTACGCCTGGATCGCGGGCGATGCCGGATGGGGCATGAGCAACGCCGGACTGATCACCGGCCGGGGCGAGTCACTGCTCGTCGACACCCTCTACGACCTGCGGCTGACCGAGACCATGCTCGACGCGCTGACGCCGCTGACCGCCACCGCGCCGATCGCCACCGTGGTCAACACCCATGGCAACGGCGACCACTGGTTCGGCAACCAGCTCGTGGCCCACGCCGAGATCATCGCGGCCCGCGGGTCCGTGGCGGACATGCGCCAGGTGGGTCCGGCCGAGATGCTGGCGCTGACCGGCATGGACAGTCCCGCCGGACACTTCGCGCGACGGATCTTCGGCAGCTTCGACTACACGGGCATCGAACCCGCACTGCCGAACCGGATCTTCGACGGCGAGAGCGTCCTGGACATCGGCGGCGCCGAGGTCCGCCTCATCGACGTGGGCCCCGCGCACAGCGCCGGGGACACGATCGTGCACGTGCCGCAGGCCCGGACGGTCTACACCGGCGACATCGTCTTCGCCGGGGCGGCGCCGGTCGTCTGGCACGGCCCCTTCACCCGCTGGCTCGCCGCCTGCGACCTGTTGCTCGGCCTCGACGCGGACATCGTCGTACCCGGCCACGGCCCTGTCACCACCAAACAGACGGTCCGTGAGATCCGCGACTACCTCGAATACGTCCATGAGCAGGCCACCGCCCGGTTCACCACCGGCATGCCGGTCATGGACGCGGCACGCGACATCCGCCTCGGCCGCTTCGCCGACCTGCACGAGAGCGAACGCCTCGCCGTCAACGTGCATACCGTCTACCGGGAGCTCGACCCCGCGCTGCCCCCACTCGACGGCCCCGGGCTGTTCGGCTGCATGGCCGAGCTCTGCCCCCGCGTCTGACGACGCTCCCCCGCTCGCCCTGCCGAGGCCCCGCCCTCCGCAACCGGCGCACCGCCCCCTCCGGTGCGCCCAACTCCCCGCATTCCCCCTTCGGGCCGCACGTCCCGCCAACCCTGCCAAGGAGGAGACATGGTCTCCGTCCCCGCCTACGACCCATCCGCCGCCCCGTCGTCGTCCGACACCCCACCGGCCGCCACGGCACGCCACACCCGCACGATCATCGCCGGCTGTCTGGCCGTCTGCCTGGCCCAGATCGGACTGGTCCTGCCCGCCGCGATCAACGGCGTCATGCAGCGCACCCTCCATGCGTCCGGCGGAGAACTGACCTGGATCAGTGACGCCTTCCTGGTGCCCGCCGCCGTCCTCGCGCTGACCTTCGGCGTCGTGGGCGACCTGTACGGCCGTAAGAAACTGGTGGTGGGCGCGGCACTGGTGTCCGCCGTCGGCTACCTGGTGTCCGCCACCTCGGACTCGGCAGCCCAGCTGATCACCGGGCAGGCGATCTCCGGCATCGGAGCCGCCGCGCTCTTCCCCGCCTCCTTGTCCATGATCACCGCGGTCACGACCACCCCGGCCGCACGGGCCAAGGGGCTGGCCTCCTGGACCACGGCCCTGTCGCTCGGCGCCTTCCTCGCCCCGCTGATGTCCGGCGGGATCGTCGAACACGCCTCCTTCCAGTGGGCGTTCGGCGTGACCGGCGTGCTCGCCGTGATCACCGCAGTGGGTGCCTGGCTGCTGGCCACCGAGTCCAGCGCCCCCGAGGGCCGCTCGCTCGACTGGCCGGGCCAGATCGCCATCGCCGTGGCCATGCTCACCCTGCTGTACGGCATCATCCAGGGCCCCTCCGACGGCTGGAGCTCGACACCCGTCGTCGCGTCCTTCGTCGCCTTCGCCGTGTTCATCGTCGCGTTCGTGCTGGTGGAGAGCCGCAGCGCGGCCCCGATGCTGCGCCTGGAGCTGTTCCGTATCCCGGCCTTCGCCGCGTCGGCCGCGATGGCGGTGATCGGCATGTTCGGCTTCCTCGGCGGCGCGTACGACCTGAGCATCCGACTCGGCGTCATCCAACACCAGGGCCCCTTCCAGGCCGCAGTGCCCTTCCTGATCATCCAAGGCGTCACCCCGCTCATCTGGCCGCTGCTGGTCCGGATGCTGCACCGGGTGGGCCCAGGCCCCATGCTCGTCACCGGGTTCGTCTCGCTGGCCGGAGCCCAACTGTGGCTGCGGGCGGTGCCGATCCACGAAAGCGGCCTGATCCCCCTGCTCGGGCCGCTGGTGCTCAACGGTGTCGGCTTCGGTCTGGTCGTCGCCGCCCTCACCGCCGCCGCCGTGAACGTCGTACCGCCCAAGCTGACCGGCATGGCGGGCGCCACCACCAGCCTGGTCCGCGACCTCGGCCAGACCCTCGGCCCCGCCATCATCGGCGCCGTCGCCCTCGGCATGGCCGCACGTCAGATCACCGGCAGCCTCGCCGACGCGGGCCTGACCCCCAAGGAGCACGGCATCGCCTCCGCCGTCCTGCACGAGGGCGGCCCGCTCGCGCTGCACACCGCCGACCTCGGTCCGCTCAGCGCCAAGCTCGCCCCGTACACCACGGAGGCACTTGCCCGCGGCTACAACAACGGACTGATCCTCACCGCCGTCGCCTGTCTGGCCGCCGCTGCGATCGCCGCCGTCTTCGTCGGCTTCGGGCGCAGCGGCACGATGTCGGCCGAGACCGAGGGGAGCGCGGCATGAGGTTCGCGACCTTCGTGCACGACGGGAAACGGCAGCCGGGAGTTGTCGCCGGCGACCAGGTCCACCCGCTCGAACACCCCGTCGAACTACTGGATCTGGTCATGGAGGGCGAGCAGCCCCTGCGCGGGGCGGGCGAACGCGCCCTGACCGGCTCCCTGCCGCTGCCCCTGGCCGACGTACGGCTGCTGCCACCGCTGCCACCGCCGACCGTACGTGACTACATGACCTTCGAAGGCCATGTCGCGGGCATCGCCCAGGGATACGGCGACACCGTGCCCGACGAGTGGTACGAAGCCCCCGCGTTCTACTTCACCAACCCGTACTCGGTGATCGGCGCCCACGACGACGTGCCGGTGCCGCCGGGTTGCGCACGCTTCGACTTCGAACTCGAAGTGGCCGCCGTCATCGGCAAGCCCGGCCGGGACCTGACCCTCGACCAGGCACGCGAGCACATCCTCGGCTACACGATCCTCAACGACTGGTCCGCCCGCGACCTGCAAGGCCGCGAGATGAGGGTCAAACTCGGCCCGGCCAAGGCCAAGGACACGGCAACCACCCTCGGCCCCTGGCTCGTCACCGCCGACGAACTCGAACCCCACCGCAACCCGGAGGGGTTCCTCGACCTCGCCCTGACCGTCCAGGTCAACGGCGAGACCGTCGGCCAGGACCGACTGGCCAACATGGCCTGGACGTTCGAGGAGATGGCGGCGTACGCCTCCCGCGGCACCTGGATCCGCCCCGGCGACGTCCTGGGCTCCGGCACCTGCGGCAACGGCGGCTGCCTGGCCGAACTCTGGGGCCGCGGCGGCACCTTCGAACCCCCGCCGCTCGTCCCCGGCGACATCGTCACCATGACGGTCGAGGGCATCGGCACCATCAGCAACACCGTCGTCGAGGGCGTCGCCCCGGTGCCCGTGCCATCCGCCCGCCGCAGGCAGTGACCCCGCACCGGCTGGAATCGACCCGGAGCGACGGCTCTCCCGAGCCCGAAGGCTCCGCTCCCTGAACAACCCGCCTCCGGCAGACCCCGGTGCCCGATACAGCGTCCGGCACCGGGAGAAAGGCATGAAACAACGTGGACAAGGTCATGGCCTCGGCCGCCGATGCGGTCGCCGACATACCGGAAGGGGCCTCGCCGGCGGTGGGCGGCTTCGGGCTGTGCGGTATCCCCACCGTGCTCATCGGCGCCCGCAAGGTCGTCGTCCTCATGGTGCACACCGCCAAGGACGGCTCTCTCGGACGTCCGCGAGCGTACGCGACCACCGATACTGGTGCCCGCCTGGGCCTGAGTCCCTCGACCGCGTAAGCGGAGGCCGCCACCCCGTCAGGGGTCGGCTCCCAGGCAGCTGCGGGCGCCTGCGGCCGTTGCCGCAGGTGGCCCTGCCGTGCGCGGGGCCCACCCCCGAGTGCGGGGCGCAGCGACCGAGGTGCTCCCACAGTGCGTCCGCCCGGCTGTCAAGGCCGAGCACGCCACCAGGCGCGAGTGCCACTGTCATGCTTCGGCGTCGACGGCCACCCGGAGTCCGGCGCCCTGTCGAGCATTGCGCTCAGGCGCGTGGTCCCGCGCCGTGCAGGAGTGTGTCGATGATGAGTGTGGCCAGTGCGTCCGGGTCCTGTGCGGCAGGGTCCTGGCCCGCGCCGGGCCTGTTGAGGGCCTCGCTGAGGAGGGCGTAGTACACCTGCCGCGTCCACTCCAGGTCCGCGTCATGGGCGAGCAGTCCCTCATCCTGTGCCCGGTTCAGGAGTTCGACGGTGTGGGCGTTGATCTCCTCCCAGAGGGCGGCTGCTGCGCTGGTGTGGGCCGTGGCGTGGCTGAGGGTGTAGCGCCAGGTGCTCTTGACCCGCATCACGTTCGCGGTCACCCGGTACAGCGCCACGAGCGCGGGAGCGGAGTCGGGCCGGGCTTCCTCGATGGCGTCGATGAGCTGCTGCTTCGCGGAGACGGCGAGCGCCTCCAACAGCGCTTGCCGGTTCGCGAACCGACGGTGCACCGTGATCCTCGTCAGCCCCGCCGCCTCGGCGATCTGCTCCATGGAGGCGCCGGCGTCCTCGGCGAGGACCCGCTCAGCCGCCTCCAGAATCGCGCGCACACTGCGCTCGGCATCTGCCCGCAGTGCTCGGCCCATGTCTGTCTCCTGCCTCGTTCGCTACCCCGATCCCCCCATAGAGGATACGTGAACGCTACGGGTATCCCGATAACTGATGCTCAAGCGTTGCTCATAATGCTCTATCTGATACGTTAATGACACGGATCAAAGGTCGCGCCACGTCGGTGCGACGACTGGTGACGAGAGCTAGACGGCGTCGCCGGGCCCGGACACGCCTGCGTCGCTCACGCAGAGCACCCGGCGAGACGGAGCGCCGGCGTTTGACGCTCGACTCGACAGGTGCGCCCGAACGGTACCGGTAGTCAGGGCGGCATCGGCTCACACGGCCCCAGGACGGTCCGTTACAACGGCGTACGCCAGACTGCCGCCAGGGGCTCAGTAGCCCGATGGCTTCCGAGGGGGAACGACTTGCCGCCTCTTCCATGGCTACGGCGGTGCGCGGAATCCGGCTCTGCATCGCGGACAGCAGCCTGGGCCGGATGCCGCCTGACGTGGCTTCTGCGTCCTGTTCCATGACACGGCTCCCTGATCCGTCGCCGTCTGCCTTCTCTTGCCGACCGCTTGCCGAGTGTGCAGATACTCGGCAAACGATCCGACGTATCGCCCATCGAAGCATCCGAACCCAGCGGAGTTCCCCTTGATAGACCGCGCCGTGCGCCGACGCCGTCAATCTTTGTTCCTCCTGTTCCTTCTTCCAGGCATCGCCATGTCGTCCTGGGTCACACGCACCCCGGATGTCCGCGACCAACTGGGCTTGTCCACCGGGCAGATGGGCCTGACCCTGTTCGGTCTGTCCGTCGGTTCCATGATCGGCATTCTGTGTTCCGGCCGCTTCGTGTCCCGGTTCGGTACCCGGCCGGTCATCGCCCTCGGCACTGCCCTGATCATCGCGGGCACCGTCGTCATCGGTGCGGGCAGCGCCGTGCCGTCCGCGCCCCTGGTAACCGCGGGACTGTGCCTGTTCGGCGCGGGCATGGGCGGGGGCGAAGTGGCGATCAACGTGGACGGCGCCGACGTGGAGCGCATCACCGGCACCACAGTGCTGCCCACGCTGCACGGCTGCTTCAGCCTGGGCACGGTCGTCGGGGGTTCGGCCGGAATGGCGGCCACCGCCGCCGCGTTTCCCGTCCACTGGCATCTGGCCGTGGTCGCCCTGGTCGCCACAGGAATTCTGGTCTACGCCCTGCGTGCCGTTCCCGCCGGTGTCGGCATCAGCGCCGCGCAATCGACGCCGGGTCCGGCACAACAGTCCAAGCCTCAGGTGTGGAAGGACCGGAAGCTGCTGCTGATCGGCGCCATCGTGCTGGCCATGGCGCTGGCCGAGGGCGCCGCCAACGACTGGCTTCCGCTGCTCATGGTCGACGGCCACGGCCTTGACGCCGCGATGGGCTCGCTCGTCTTTGTGGGGTTCGCGGCGGCGATGACCCTGGGGCGCTTCAGCGGCAGCTTCTTCCTCAGTCGTTTCGGGCGGGCCACTGTCGTGCGCGCGAGCGCCGTCTCCGGTGCCGTCGGACTCATCCTGGTCATCTTCTCCGACAACGCCGTCGTAGCGGCAACAGCCGTACTTTTCTGGGGACTCGGGGCCTCCCTCGGTTTCCCTGTGGCCCTCTCGGCGGCGGGCGACTCGGGCCCCGACCAGACCGCCCGCGTCTCGCTGGTCGCCATCATCGGCTACGTGGCCTTCCTCGTGGGGCCGCCCGCCCTCGGGTTCCTGGGCGACCACTACGGGCTGCGCTCGGCAATGGTGGTTGTTCTGGTGTTCGTGGCCGCCGCCATCCTCATCGCTCCCGCCGCCGATACACGTGACCGCACCACCGTCGCGGTGGACCCGTCCCTGCGCACGCAACCCGGCACGCATCCCGCAGGACAACACCAAGGAGACCGCTCATGAGCCCGAAGGAAGCGTCCGGCACGATCGGCGTCCTCCTCCCCCGCGACATCCCCCAGGCCGACGTCATCGCCTTCGCGCAGGAAGCAGACGACTACGGCTTCGACGACCTGTGGGTCGTCGAAGACCTCGGTTATCGCGGCGGGCTCGTCCAGGCCGCCACTGTGCTGGCCCGCACCCGCCGGATCCGCGTCGGCGTCGGGCTTCTGCCCGCCGCGGCCCGCAATGTCGCCTTCGCGGCGATGGAAGTGGCCACTCTCGCCCAGCTCCATCCCGGCCGCGTCGACATCGCGGTCGGTCACGGCATGCCCGACTGGATGCGCAGCGTCGGAGCCTGGCCCGCCAGCCCTCTGACGCTGCTGGGCGAGTACATCCACACGCTCAAGACGCTGCTGGCAGGCCGGCCGACCGACACGGACGGCCGCTACATCCAGCTCGACGGACTGCGCCTGGACCCGTCGGTGCTGCCCGAGCGCGCCCCCGACATCTTCGCCGGAGTTCGCGGCCCCAAGTCGCTCGCCCTCTCCGGCGAAGTGGCCGACGGAACCCTGCTCGCCGAGCCGGTGTCACCCGAGTACGTCCGCCAAGCCCTCAGCAGCATCAACCCGCGGCGCCCGCACCGGCTCGCCGCCTACAACATCACCGTCGTCGACGACGACCCGCGCGCCGCCCTCTCCGCGGCACGGCCCGCCCTGCAACCCCTGGGCGATCCCGACTGGGCACCCCACATCGTCCCCCTCGGCTTCCATGACGAGCTCGCCGCGCTGCGCCGCACCAGCAAGAGCGCGCAGGAGTTCGCTCAGGCGATACCCGAGGAGTGGGCGCACCGGCTGGCCCTGACGGGCACCGCCGACCAGGTTCGTGCCCGCGTACAAGACCTCTTCGAGTCAGGTGTCACGACCGCCGTCCTCAGTCCGGTCGGCCCCGACTACCGGTCCGCGCTCGCCAACCTGGCCAAGGTCCTCTGACATCTGCGGGGGGGGTACGACACCAGCGGGCCCATTGAGCGCAGTGCACCATGAACGGGTGCCGGCGACGAGCTGGGTCTTCGGATGACGTGCGCTGCAACTGGAACCTCTGAGCGTGATGATGCCTAGCCAGCCGACCGGGCTGGCTGCACGAGCGACCCGACGGGCGGTTCACCGCGCACCCGTAGCGGCGGCGGAGACGGGCATCGGCACCGGGACTCCTCCGTGCGCCCAGAATTCCGGATCACCGACGGCAAACGTGCCCAATTCCTCCGGTTGACCCCGCGCAGCTTCTCGCAGTCCTGCTCGACCTCGACAAGCCCCGGTCTTCCGGCATCCCCTCCGAGCCGTCAACCGGCAGACCACTGCGCCCACTGCGGCTGAGCCACCGCGGAGCGTTCTGGGCCCAGTAGGCCGCTGAAGCGGCCCAATGCTCGGCGGTGCGGCCCGCCCCCTGGCAGCTCCGTCGCGTCGCCCTGGTAGCCACGACGACGGCCTGGATGTCCGCCCCCCACAGTCACGGCAGCTCATTCGTGCCGTCGACCCCGCTGTCGGGCGGTCTGCTTCATCGAGTCGTCAGTGCGTCGACGAGACCCCGCCCGGCTGCGTCCAGCCGCCTCTTGACCTCACCTAGAGGATACGTTGGCGATACAGATAGATGAGCATTAGATGCTCAGATGTTTCCACTATGCAGATACCTGATACATTGATGAAACCGATAGAGGGACACCGGTAGCGGTCCCCTCCGCGGAAAAGCACACGCGATCCCATGAGTCAGGAGTTCGAAATGGCGACGACAACACGACCGGTAGCCCTCGTTACGGGCGCGTCCTCCGGCATCGGAAAGGCAGCCGCGCTCGCGCTGGCCGCAGCGGGTTACGACGTGGTCGGCACCAGCCGCAACACCGCGCACATCACCCCTGTGAAGGGCGTGACCTTCCTCGACCTCGACGTGACCAGCGACGATTCGGTGACGGCTGCGGTCGCAGAGGTGATCGACAGGTTCGGGCGGATCGACGTCCTGGTCAACAACGCCGGCATCGGCTCGGCGGGCGCCGCCGAGGAGAGCTCGGCCGCGCAGGCGCAGGGCCTCTTCGACATCAACGTCTTCGGCGTCATCCGCATGACGAACGCCGTCCTGCCGCACATGCGCGCCCAGCGCAGCGGACGGATCATCAACATCTCGTCCATCGTCGGGTTCATGCCGCAGCCCTACATGGCGGTCTACGCCGCCTCCAAGCACGCCGTAGAGGGCTACTCGGAGTCCGTCGATCACGAGGTCCGCGAGTACGGCGTACGGTCCCTGCTCGTCGAACCCGCCTGGACCAACACCGCGTTCGACGCGGCCAGCGTGCGGCCAGACCGGCCCCTGGACGTCTACGCCAAGCAGCGTCTCGTCTTCGAGGAGTACATGGCCGGCGCGGTCAAGGACGGCGATGACCCCGCCGTCGTCGCCAAGGAGATCGTCGCGGCGGCGACCGACGCCAAGCCCAAGGTGCGCTACACCGCCGGCGCGATGACCGGGCGTGTCCGCACCATGCGCCGCATGGTTCCCTCCCGCGTGTTCGACCAGCAGCTGCGCAAGCTCAACCACCTGCCCGCCTGACCACTCCCACAAGCCCCCACGACACATCGACAGGAAAGCGAAGCCCGCCATGAGCACCTATCTGGCAGACGCGGCCGAGGACCTCACCGTGGACGGCCCCTCCGCGACGTTCACCTACCGGCGCATCGGCCCGCGCGGCGGTGTCCCACTGGTTCTGCTGGGCCGGGTCCGCGGAACCCTCGACTGGTGGGACCCGGAGTTCCTGGACCACCTCGCCGCCGGCCATGACGTGATCGTGTTCGACAACGTCGGCACCGGCTACACCACCGGCACCCCTCGCGACTCGGTCGAGGGACTCGCGGACGGCACCGTCGAGTTCATCGAGGCCCTCGGGCTGCCGCAGGTGGACCTGCTCGGCTGGACCCTGGGCGGCACCGTCGCGCAGGACATCACCCGTCGGCGGCCCGATCTCGTGCGCAGGCTGGTCGTGGCGGCCGCCAACCCGGGAGGCACGGTGCCCGGCGCTCCCGACCCGGACCCCAAGGTGCGGGCCACCATGACCAAGCCCGAAGTCACCGGGGACGACCTGGTGTTCCTGTTCTTCCCCGAGACGGACACCGGGCGTGCCGCTGGGTACGCGCACCTCGCCAGGGTGGCCACACGGCTGGCCACCGGGCTCGCCGACGTGTCCGAGGCGGCGGCCATGGGCCAGATCGCCGCGATAGCGAAGGACGCGGCGATTCCCTTCGAGCAGGTGCGAGCGGACCTGGAGAGCATCAAGCAGCCTGTCCTGTACGCGACCGGCATGCAGGACTCGATGATCCCCGCGCTGGCCTCGTACACCGCCGTCCAGCACCTCCCCGACGCCACGCTCGTCGCGTACAGCGACGCCGGCCATGCCTTCCTCTTCCAGCACGCCAAGGACTTCGCCGCCCAGGTGACAGCCTTCCTCGCCGGCTGAGCAACGCCGTGAAACCGTCCAACCAGGAGATACGTCGTGGAGTTGACCAGCGTTCCGGGGCGCCGGGAGGTCACCCCACTCGCGGCGCGCATCGCTTCCTTCGACAAGGCGTCAGTCCTGGGCGCCAAGGCGCAGATCAACCGGTCCACCCTGCCGCCGGTGGCCGGGCTGCCGGCCCACGACCGTCGGCACCACCGCCGTGGTGATCGCCGCACAGTTGGTCGCCGGCCTCGGCGGCGCGCTGATCCTGCCCAACAGCCTGGCCATCCTCGGTGCGGCCTTCACCTATCCACACCGGTCAGCCACCACAGCACGCCCCCGCCTTTCGCCATGCGGCCGGCCGTCGCTGGGCCGTGAATGCCTGCGCCGCACACCATCGGTGCCGCCGGCGTGATGCGGCATCAAGCCAAAGTGATCCAGGCTTCGTCGGTCGCCTTCCGAGATCGGTGTGGCGCTCGTATCCTCGTGCGCCAACAGTTACCGACGGTAAGGGGGAGCGATGGGCGGCACCACGCGCAGAGGGTTCCTGGGCACAGCCGCGGCCGCCGGCGGAGGGGTCGCTCTGGCGACTCCCCAGCGGGCCGCGGCCCAGAACAGCGCCGCCCCACAGAGCGTGGCCGTACTGGGCGGGGGCGTCGCCGGGCTCACGGCCGCGCACGAACTCGCCGAGCGTGGCTTCCGGGTGACGGTCTACGAGCGCAAGGCACTGGGCGGCAAGGCCCGCAGCATGGACGTACCGGACAGCGCCACGGGCGGCCGCGAACCCCTGCCCGGGGAGCACGGCTTCCGCTTCATCCCCGGCATTTACCACAACCTGCCCGACACCATGCGGCGCATCCCTTTCCCCGGCAACCCGGGCGGCGTCCACGACAACCTCGTCGCCCCCAAGGAGATGCTGTTCGCCCGGTCGGGCGGCCGCGAGGACATCCGGATCCCGCTTCCCTGGCCCGGCAACACCCCGGCCGAACTCACCCCCGACGAGATCCGCCGCGCCCTCACCTCGGTCCTGGACACCGCTTTCAACCTCCCCCTCCACGAGGCCCTCTACTTCGCCAACCGCTTCCTCGTCTTCCTCACCAGCTGCGATGAACGCCGCGACGACGTCTGGGAGCAGATGCCGTGGTGGGAGTTCGTACGGGCCGGACGGATGTCGTACGACTACCAGCGGATCCTCGCCATCGGCATCACCCGCAACATCGTGGCCACCAAGGCGGAGGAGGCCAGTACCCGTACGGTCGCCACCCTGCTGGAGGCCTTCGCCTTCAACATCCTCGGGCGGGGCGCGGACGGACCACTGGACCGGATCCTCAACGCGCCCACCAACGAGGCCTGGATCGACCCCTGGGTGACGTATCTGAAGTCGCTGGGGGTCGAGTTCCACGTCGGCTGGACCGTACGGGACCTGACCCTGGACGCGGGCCGGATAGCCGGGGCCGTCATGGAGGACCCGGGCGGTGTCCGCAGGACCGTCACCGCCGACCACTACATCTCGGCCATGCCGGTCGAGCACGCCCGCCGCACCTGGAACTCCGCCGTACGCGCCGCCGATCCCCAACTCGCCGAGTGCGACCGGCTGGAGACGGACTGGATGACCGGCATCCAGTTCTATCTGACCGAACGTACGCCGATCCTGCACGGCCACCTCGACCTCATCGACTCCCCCTGGTCGCTCACCGCGATCGCCCAGGCCCAGCACTGGCCGGGCCACGACTTTCCCAAGGACTTCGGTGACGGCACGGTCGCGGACTGTCTGTCCGTGGACGTCTCCGAGTGGGACCAGCCGGGCATCCTGTACGGCAAGACGGCCAAGCAGTGCACCCGCGCCGAAGTCGCCCGCGAGGTGTGGGCGCAGTTGAAGGCGGCGCTCAACGACACCGGCCGTACGGTCCTCAAGGACTCCGTGCTGCACTCCTGGTTCCTCGATCCGGCCGTGGACGGACTCGGCACCCCGAACCCGGTCAACGAGGAACAGCTGCTCATCCATCCGACGGGGACCTTCCACCACCGTCCGCAGTCGGCCACGAAGATCCCCAACCTCTTCCTGTCCGGCGACTATGTGGCCGTGCCCATCGATCTGGCCACCATGGAAGGCGCCAACACCTCGGCCCGGCAGGCCGTCAACGCCCTGCTGGACACGGTCGGTTCGGCCGCCGAACGATGCACCGTCACCCCGCTGTACCGGGCCCCGGAACTCGAGGCGCTCAAACGCCACGACCGCACGCGGTACCGTCTGCGACTGCCGAATCTCTTCGACGTCGGCTGACGGTCCCGTGAAGTCGCTGAACAGCCGGAACCCGGTCGCGGCCCGGCACCGGGCCCGGACCGGGCCCGGTGTTCGCCGGCAGTCACCACCCACGAGCCGCCCGAAGACACACGAAGTGGTCGGCTACGCCGACTGCCGAACGATCACTCGGGCCGGTTCCGGAGTGGTGTCCGGCGCCGGCAGACCAAGTGCGCTGCGTGCGGCGATTCGGCCGATGGCTTCCGCGTCGATGTGCACGGTGGTCAGAGCGGGTGAGAACAGCGCTCCGTGCGGGGTGTCGTCGAATCCGACGACGGCCAGGTCCTCCGGTGCCCGCAGGCCCAAGTTCCGCATCGCGGCGAGCGTCACGAGTGCGAGGTCGTCGTTGTAGGCGAGGACGGCGGTCACTTCCGGATGTTCGGCACGGAAGGCTCTTAGCCGGTCCTCGGCCGCGCCGAGGCTGGCGGGCAGGACCAGTGCCGGGCAGTCGGCCAGGCCCGCGGTGCGAGTGGCTTGCCGGATGAGGCGCTCGCGCAGACCGGCGAGAGCCTGGAGTTCCGGGGTGTCCGGCATGGCGTTCGCGATGTGTCGGTGGCCTCGGTCGACGAGGTACCGGACCGGGACATCGGCCTGCGCGGAAAAGACGTCGAGGGATGCGCCGGTGGCGATCACGTCCGCACGCCCGGCGTCGCCCAGGTCGATCACGGCCCGTGCGGAGACGGCCTGGGCCACGTCGGAGAGTGCCTGCGAGGAGAGGTGGCCGTGCAGCACCAGGAGCACGTGCTGGTGCGCCGCGAGCTCGGCGTCGAGGCCCCGGATGTAGCTGCCGAGGCTGCTGCCGGTGGGGATTCCCTCGATGTTGAGCAGGACGATGCGGGACGCCCCCTTGCGCAGCGCCTGCGCCGAGCCGTTGGGGACGTAGCCGAGTTCGCGAGCGGCCTGCCGCACCCGTTCCCGCGTCTCCTGGGAGACGTGCCCGGCCGCTCCGTTGAGGACGAAACTCACCGTGGTCTGTGAGACGCCACTGGCCCGGGCGACGTCCTTGGCCGTCGCGCGCGCGGGTCTGCTCACTCACTCGCTCCTCGGGACGGAGGCCGGCGGCGGGCCTCCTGCATGCGGTCTGGTCTGGGGCTTGTGCGGTGCGGGATGCGCTGGATACCGTACCGCAGGCGGCTGGTAATACGATTTACCATACGCGCGATGCGTGCCCCGGACCGGATTCGAGGAGATACGCCCATGAAGCTCGACCTGGTCGACCCGGAGCTGCGTCGCAGCGTGGCGCGGATGCCGCGGCTGCCCATCCGGTGGAGGTGGGGGCGTCACGTCGTGCGGGCCCTGGTCCGTCGGCGCGGGCTCGGCGAGCCGGTCGAGGGCGTCGACGTCAGAGACGTCAAAGACATCGGCCAGGGGCAGGACATACGCGTGTACTCGCCCGCCGGCGGTGGTTCGGGGGCGGCGCTGCTGTGGGTGCACGGTGGTGGGTACGTCATCGGCGACGTCGTCCAGGACGACGCGTTCTGTTCCGCGACGGCCCACGAACTCGGCATCGTCGTCGTCTCGACGAACTACCGCCTCGCCCCCGAGCACCCCTTCCCGGCCGCCCTCGACGACACCTTCGCCGCGTGGCAGTGGTTGCAGCAGGCCGCCGGGGACCTCGGGGTCGACCAGGAGCTCATCGTCGTCGGGGGTGCCAGCGCCGGCGCGGGGCTGGCGGCCTGCCTGGCGCAGCGGCTGCACGATGCAGGAGGGGCCCAGCCGGTCGGGCAGTGGCTGTTCTCCCCGATGCTCGACGACCGCACCGCCGCACGCCGCGAACTCGACCGCGTACGGCACCGGGTGTGGAACAACGCCGCCAACCGGACCGGTTGGGGCGCCTACCTCGGCGCCGGGCCAGGCGGCCCGCGCACCCCCGACTACGCGGTCGCGGCCCGACGCACCGACCTGAGCGGGCTGCCGCCGGCCTGGATCGGCGTGGGCGACATCGACCTGTTCACCGACGAATGCCGCACCTACGCGGAACGGCTGCGCGCCGCGGGCGTCGACTGCGCCTTCGACCTCGTTCCCGGCGCACCCCACGGCTTCGAGGTCTGGGCTCCCGGTACGCGCGTCGCCCGGGAGTTGCTGGAGCGCAGCCGCGCCTGGCTGGGTGCACGGCCGGCCGGAGCGGCCTCGACGGTCCTGGACGAGACGTAAGCCTTCGCGGGCAGGCATCGGCCCCGGAGCGCTGCCCGGCCCCACAACTCACGGAGAACACATGATTCGTACGTCCTTCAACGACGGCTGGCAGACCCGCGCCAAGGTCAATCCCTTCGCCGAACTGTCCGGCACGCGGGTTCCCTTCAGGCCTGTGACGCTGCCGCACGACGCGATGGTCGAGCGGGAGCGCGCGGCCCCCGGTGGCGAGGTCACGATGGAGGGCGGTGCCGGTGCGTACTTCCCCGGCGGGACGTACGAGTACCGCAAGACCTTCTCCGTTCCCGAGGAGCAGCGGGGCAAGCGGATCCTCTTCGAGTTCGAGGGCGTCTACCGCGATGCCGTCGTGTTCATCAACGGCGACTACGCCGGGCAACGGCCCTTCGGGTACTCGCACTTCTTCATCGACGCCGACCGATTCCTGCGCTTCGGCCAGGACAACGAGATCCGCGTCGAGGCCCGCGCCCATCGCGACTCGCGCTGGTACACCGGCGCGGGCATCTACCGCGACACGTGGATGCTCGTCGGCGAGGTGGTCCGGATCCCGCCCGACGGGGTCCGCGTCACCACCCCGGACATCGACGACGAGCGGGCGGTGGTCGAAGTCGCGACGCGGGTCGAGAACGACTCGATCGCGATCCGTACGGTCGACGTGGTCACGGAGATCCGCGATGCCGACGGGAACATCGTCGCGAGCGACGTCTCGAAGGCCACGGTCCTGCCGGGCGAGCCCGCTGTTGTACGCCAACGCCTCTACGTACGCGGCCCGTTGCTGTGGGGCCCGGACTCCCCCGCCCTGTACGCCGCCGATGTGGCCCTGCGGGACGGGGACGAAGACGTGGATGCCGAGGCTGTCACCTTCGGTATCCGTTCCCTGCGGCTCGACCCCGAGCGGGGGCTGCGGATCAACGGCGAGACGGTCAAGCTGCGCGGTGCCTGTATCCACCACGACAACGGGGTGCTGGGCGCGGCGACCTTCGCCCGCGCCGAGGAACGCCGGGTCCAGCTCCTCAAGGAGGCCGGGTTCAACGCGATCCGGATGTCCCACAACCCCATGAGCAAGGCGATGCTGGACGCGTGCGACCGCCTGGGCGTGCTGGTGGTGGACGAGGCCTTCGACGTGTGGACGTCCGGCAAGAGCGAGTTCGACTACAGCCTGAGTTTCCCCGAGTGGTGGGAGCGCGACATCGAGGCGATGGTCGCCAAGGACTTCAACCACCCCAGCGTCATCATGTACTCGATCGGCAACGAGATCCCCGAGACCGGCTCGCCCGTCGGAGCCACATGGGGGCGCAAACTCGCGGAGAAGGTCCGCGAGTCGGACCACTCCCGCTACGTCACCAACGCGGTGAACGGCATGCTGGCCGTCATGTCCGAACTGGGCGCGCTGGCCCGGCAGTCGCAGGAGAAGAAGGCGGAGGAGGCGGAGAAGACGGCCGACGCTGGTGCGGGCGAGGCCGAGGACAAGGGCATCAACACCCTCATGGCCGACGCGGGCGACATGATGAACGCGATCAGTGCCTCCGGCCTCGTGACGGAGAAGACGGCCGAGTCCTTCGCCGTACTCGACGTCGCCGGCATGAACTACGCAGAGGCCCGCTACGCCCTGGACCGCGACCTGTTCCCCCACCGCATCATCCTCGGCACCGAGACCTTCCCCACCCGCATCGACGGCAACTGGCGCCTGGTCGAGCGACACGGCCATGTCATAGGCGACTTCACCTGGACCGGCTGGGACTACCTCGGGGAGGTCGGCATCGGGCGCCCCCAGTACCTCACCCCCGGCACACCCCGCCCCTCCCACACCGCCCCCTATCCCTACCTGGTCGCGGGCTGCGGCGACCTCGACATCACCGGCCACCGACGCCCCGCGTCCTACTACCGCGAGATCGTCTTCGGCCTGCGCGCACAGCCGTACCTGGCCGTCCGGCGGCCGGAGCACCACGGCGAGACGTACGCGGGAACGCCCTGGGCATGGAGCGACACCGTCGCCACCTGGACCTGGCCCGGCTTCGAGGGCGAACCGGTCACGGTCGAGGTCTACGGCGACGCCGACGAGGTCGAACTCATCGTCAACGGAAGCTCGTTGGGGCGGCGAGCAGTGGGCGAGGACCACCGTTTCCGCACCGAGTTCGACACGACGTACGAGCCCGGTGAGCTACTCGCCGTCACCTACCGCGACGGTGCCGAAACAGGCCGCCACACCCTGCGGTCCACGACAGGCCCGGTGGGACTGCGCGCCGAGGCCGACCGCTCGGTCATCACCGCGAACGGCGGCGACCTCGCGTACATCACCCTCACCCTGACGGACGCCGACGGCACCCTCCACACCGCGGCGGACCGCCCGGTGCGCCTCGAAGTCTCCGGTGCGGGCGTCCTGTTGGGCTTCGGCAGTGCGGACCCGTCCACAGAGGAACGCTTCGACGCCGCCGAACGCCATACCTACGAAGGCCGCGCCCTGGCCGTCCTCCGTCCGACCGGCCCCGGCAAGATCCGCCTCCTCGCCTCCGCACCCGAGTGCGACCCGGTCGAGGTCGTGGTCACCGTCGATTGATTCGCTCCTCGGGCCGCCGAGGATTCAGGCCTTCGCTCACGTCGCTGGGCGGTCACGCGGTTCGGGCTTCGGGCTTCGGGCTTCGGGCTTCGGGGCGGACCCAGGCGTCCGGGGCGGTGAGTTCCCGGTAGGCGGTCTCCTCCGCGCCGCTCGAAGCCACACCGCCCACAAGGTCGATCGCCCCACGCAACAGGCTGTCGCGCCCCGGATCTTCAACCGTGAGAACGGCTGCCACTCCCTGACGCGTGGGTTCAAGTACGCGGGTCACCCGCCCGGCGGCTGCCCACCGGTCGTGCCCTTCTCCGGCGGAGGCCCGCTACTCCCCCGCACCACGAGTTTCGGGTCCAACACCGCTTCCCGCGGCTCCAGTTCCGGGTTCTCCAGGCGTTCCACGGCGAACCGCACCGCGTGTTCCGCCATGAGGACCGCGTCCTGGCGCACGGTGGTCAGGCCGATCGGCATCAGGTGGGAGAGGTGGCTGTCGTCGTATCCGACGACGGACAGGTCGTGGGGAACGTCGATGCCGGCCCGCGTCAGGGACATCAACAGGCCCATCGCACTGCGGTCGTTGCCCGCGAGTACGGCCGTCGGCAGGGGCAGTCCCCGGTCGCGCTCGGCCAGGAGCAGGCGGCCGGTGTCGATACCCGACTGTTCCGTGTGGTCGCCGGGGATCACCCGCACCTCGGATTCCAGCCCATGGCGGCGCATCGCGGCCCGGTAGGCACGCCGGCGTTCGACCGAACCGGGGCCACGGCCTCCGTCGATGTGCACGATCCGGCGATGGCCCAGCTCGACGAGGTGGTCCATGGCCTGTCGTGCACCCTTGGCCTCTGCCGAGTGCACGAAGTCCACTCGGGCGCGGGGGACGCGTCGGCTGACCGAGACGGTCACCGCATGCTGTCCGAGTGCGTCGAGGTAGGGGGCCTCCGCGTCGGGTCCCAGCAGGATCAGCGCCTCGCAGCGGTGGCTGAGCAGGGCCTCGACCGCCTTCGCCTCGCTGCGGCCCTGCGCTGACGCGGAGAGCAGGACGTCGTAGCCGAGGCGTTCGGCCTCGGGGTAAATCGCCTCGATGAGGTCCGTGTGGAAGGCCTGGTGCACGGTGAACATCACGCCGAGTGTGCGGCTGCGGCCGCGGGCCAGCAGTCGGGCCGCGCTGTCGGGGCGGTAGCCGATCTCGTCGGCGACGCGCAGGACCCGGTCGCGTGTCTCCTGGCTCGCCCCCGGCCGGCCGCGGAAGACGATCGAGACGAGCGCCCTGGACACGCCCGCCTTCGCGGCGACGTCCGCCATCGTGGGCCGCTGCCTGCCCGCCGCATCCACCTGTGAACCACCCTCCGGAGCCGCTCGCCTCGGCGGCGCTCGCGAAATCTCCCAGCAACAAGCCATTGACATGACATTTGGACAGCAGTCATCGTACTCGGACTAGAGCGCGCTAGTAGAGCGCGACAGTGGCTCTTCCCGCAAGACATCGCACCGCCCTCAGACGACCCCTCGAAGGAAACGACCATGACCGTACGCGTAGGTGTCATCGGCGCCGGAATGATCGGCCAGGACCACATACGACGACTCACCGAGGTCGTCACCGGGGCCGCCGTCACCGCCGTGACCGACATCGACGCGGAGCGCGCCGCCGAGGTGGCCGCCCGCGTCGGTGCCACCGCGCTCCCCACGGGTACCGACCTGATCGGCTCCCCCGAGGTGGACGCCGTCCTCGTCACCTCGTGGGGTCCCACCCACGCCGAGCACGTCCTGAACGCCGTCGCCGCCGGCAAGCCCGTCTTCTGCGAGAAGCCCCTGGCCACCACCGCCGAGGACTGCCTGCGCGTCGTCGAGGCCGAGCGCGCCCACGGCCGTCGCCTGGTCCAGGTCGGCTTCATGCGCCGCTTCGACGCGGGCTACCGCCAGATGAAGGAGGTGATCGCCGCCGGCGGCATCGGCACTCCGCTTATCGTGCACTGCGCCCACCGCAACCCCACTGTCCCGGAGGCGTACACCTCCCGCATGGCCGCGCAGGACACCGCCGTGCACGAGATCGACGTACTGCGCTGGCTCCTGAAGGACGAGATCGTCTCCGCCCAGGTCATCACCCCGCGCGCCACGAGCAAGCGGTTCGCGCACCTCAAGGATCCGCAGATCATGTACTTCGAGACCGCCGGCGGCGTCCGCGTCGACCTTGAGGTCTTCGTCAACTGCCAGTACGGCTACGACATCCAGTGCGAGACCGTCGGCGAGGACGGCCTCGTACGGCTGCCCGACCCGGCGGCCGTCGGGGTCCGTGCCGCCGGGCGCCACGGCACCGCCGTCCAGCAGGACTGGAAGGGCCGCTTCGTGGACGCCTTCGACACCGAGTTCCGCGAGTGGATCGCCTCAGTCGAGGCAGCCGTCGAGCCCACCGGGCCGTCCGCCTGGGACGGCTATGCCGCCACCGTCATCACCGACGCCGCCGTGAAATCCCTGGACTCCGGCGGCGCGGTCGTCACCGTCGACATGAAGCCCCGCCCGGCCCTTTACGGAGGCACCGCATGAAGATCGCCCTCGACCCGTACATGCTGCGCGCCCTGCCGATGGACGACATGGTACGTACGGTCGCCGAACTCGGCTATGAGCACATCGAGTTGTCACCCCGCGACGACTTCATGCCCTTCTTCCTGCACCCGCGGGCCGACGACGAACGCATCGCCTCGCTGAAGCACTCCCTGCGCACGCACGGCGTCAGGCTGTCCTCCGTGCTGCCGCTGTACAAGTGGTCGTCGCCGGACGAGGCCGAGCGACAGGCCGCCGTCCGCTACTGGAAGCGCATGATCGAGATCACCGCGGACCTCGGATGCTCCCTGATGAACTCGGAGTTCAACGGCCGCCCCGAGCAGGCCGCCGCGAGCGAGGCCGCCTTCTGGCACTCGATGGACGAACTGCTGCCCATCTTCGAGCGCGAGGGCATCGCCCTCAACCTGGAGGCCCACCCGGACGACTTCTGCGAGGAGAACACCCCCGCGGTCGACCTCGTACGGGCGATCAACAAGCCCTGGGTGAACTACCTCTACTGCGCCCCGCACTCCTTCCACCTCTCCGGGGCCACCGAAGTCGGGGCGGACATCGCGAAGATGATGCGCTACGCCGGGGACAAGCTGCAGCACGTGCACATCGCCGACTCCTTCAACCACAAGGGCTCCTCAGGTCTGCGCTACATCCTCAACCCGCCCGGCACGACCGCCCGTATCCACCAGCACCTCGACATCGGCCAGGGCGAGGTCGACTGGGACGCCTTCTTCCGCACCCTGCGCGAACTGGACTTCGACGGGGTGGCCACCGCCTGCGTCTTCGCCTGGGAGGAACGGGCCCACGAGTCCTCGGCGTTCATGCTGGACCGCATCACCAAGGAGTTCGCGGCGTAGTGGCAGTCCGCCGGTCGGTGACGTGCACGCGCCCGACGGCCGAGCGAACCTCCGTGGGGGGGGAAGGGAAGTTCGTCCGGCCGCCGGGCCCTGGTTCACCGGTGTCGGATCACCCGTTGTGTCGGCTCACCCGTGTCGGCCTACCTGTAGGTGATGTCCGAGGCGGCGTACAGGCAGTTGGTGCTGTCGGGGCCCGTGCCGACCGCGCTGTTGTTGTTGTACTTCTGGCAGGGGATGACCTTCCGGCTGGAGTCGTTCAGGATCGTGATGCCCCGCAGGGTCGCCACGTCGTTGCGGTTGACGTTGATGCCGACGAGCCGCGCGGTGGATCCCGTGCCGGTCACCTCGATGTTGCTGAGGTTCACCTTGCGCGTGTACTGCGTGGAGCAGTCGCCGCATGACCGGTACAGCGTCTTGAACTCGCTGACGGCGAAGTTGGAGATGTTCAGGGTGCCGGGCCCGTTGTGCTGGAAGACCTTGTCGGCCGCCTTCTTGGCGCCACCGCCGGTCACGGTGTACGTCGAGCCGCCGCGGAAGGTGGCGGCGTCCTCGCCGACGTCCTCCCACCACACGTTCTGCAGGGTGCAGTTGCCCTCGCAGTGGATGCCGTCGGCGCCGGGCGCGCCGATGATGACGTTCTTGAGGGTGGCGCCGGCCGCGAGCTTGAAGATCGGGTCCTGGCCCTCCTCCTGGCCGTCACCGGCCAGGTCGCCGCTGCCGTAGTACCGCACCATGCCGCCGTCCCTGACACCCGAGACGGAGATGGTCGAACTCACGGGCTGACTGCTGGACGGCGTCGGCCAGGTGGCGGCACTCGCCGGCGGCGCTCCGACTGTCGTGATCATGACAGACGAAAGGCCGAGTGCGGTCAGGGTGCCGGTCAGCGCGCGCCGACGGGCGCGCGGGGTCGCTGGAGAAGTCATGTCCCTGTGCCTTCTTCCGGTTGTGGGGGTCGGTCAGAGCTTTCCGGCGCCCGCGCCGCTCGTCACCGAGGCGACTACGGAGGAGGCGGGCTCGGCGCTGTAGCTGTACGGCGGACTGGTGAAGGTGCCTGTGCGGGAGATCTCGGTGGCGGCTCCCCCGAGGTCGTTGCCGCGCAGGTTGGCGTAGCCGTCCACGTCGCTGCTGCGGTTCGTCGTGACCGCGATCTTCGTCGTACGGAAGACGTTGTTCTCGACGAGCATCTGCGCGCCCATGCGCGAGTGCACGGCGGTGTCCGCACCCTCGACGTAGTTGTCGTAGAAGTGGCCGGTACCGAAGCGCAGGCTGGGGATGCGCGAGTAGACGTTACTGAAGTGGTTGTGGTGGTACGTGATCTTCAGGTGACCGGTGTCCTCGCTCGCGTTGTTGTCGCTGTGACCGGCGAGCGAACCCTTGAAGTGGTCCTTGAAGGTGTTCCAGGACACGGTGACGTTGTCGGAGCCGTGATTGATGTCGAGCAGCCCGTCGTAGTAGTCCTTGTCGTGGCTGCGGTCCGCCGAGAAGGAGTTGTGGTCGATCCAGACCTTCGTGGACTTCTGCACGGTGACGCCGTCGGAGGGCGCGAGCGGCTTGCTGATGTTGAGGTTGCGGATGACGACGTTCGTCACTTCTTTCAGCCGCAGCCCGCCGCCGGTGAAGCCGGACGACGAACCGACGCCCAGAACCGTGGTGTTGGACCCGATGTCGACCTGACCGGTGAGCGAGATCAGCCCACTGACTCGGACGACCTTGGCGGTGTTGCCGGTGACGGCCGTCTTGAACGCGGCGAGCGTGGAGACGGTGACGGCACTCGCACCGCCGCCGCCCGTGGTGCCGGCGCCGAAGCCGATGGGGGAGGTTTCGGCGGCACCAGCGGACTGCGGCAGAGCGACGGCGGCGGTGACGGCGAGAGTGGCTGCCGCGACCGTGGAGACGACGAGTCTCCTCGGGCGCGAACGTGGGGGGAGAGTACGCATGCGGGTGCGTCCCTTCGAGAGCGTCCATTTTTCAGATACGTGAACGACGTTCATCATTTGGATCGCCTTGCGAACGCAGCGTCCCCGCATGAGCCTCGCGGCAACGTCCTGGAGAGTGCACGTCCCCAGGCCATAACACCTCCGGCATCTGGCATCTCATATACGAGATGCCAGCGGCGGGTCACGCTACTGAACGGGAAACGTAAGGGGCAAGCGCTTTCTAGTCAACGCTTCGCGCAGAACGCATCCGGCCAACTCCCGTACCGGGCAAGGGTGAGGGCCGCAGCGTCAGCGGATTTCGCCGCGTACCCGTGCGCGGATCGTCCGGAACCACCAGGAGGAATGCCCGGCCCAGGGGCGGGCGGGTGGTGTGCTCATGGGGATGCATGGGCCTCACCTGGAGCGGGTCGGCGAGCTGGAACCCGACACGCCCGACACGCTGTTCGCGTTCTCTACCTGCCGGACACAGCCGTGAGCCCAGGCACCACCGAACGCCCCCTCACGGCCGCGGCCGTGAGGGGGCGTTCGGTGACGGGACCGGGTGCGGGACCGCCGCTATGACGAGCTCGGAGCCGGTCCGTACTTCGACGAACTCGGGGAGGGCTGCGTCGCGTGCATGGCCTCCAGGTCCTGGATGGTGCCGCCGACCTTCTTGCGCAGCGGTCCGAGCATCTTCGGCTTCGCGCTGATGGCCCAGCGCGGACCGACAAGGTACTTGCCTCCGTAGATGGCGGCGCTGTCCAGCCAGGTCAGCTTGTACTTCTCCTCGGGAAAGGTCGTGATGAGGTAGTCACCCTCGGGGGTGTGGCAGACCCCTTCGCGGAGTTCGTCCGCGTCGGTCCGGATCTTGACCTTGCAGCCGGTGAGGTTGGCTATCACCTCGACCTTCGCCGGTGCCACGACCGCGGCCATGGCAGCGGTCGACGGCTTGCCGTCCCCATCGGCCTTGTCGTCGCCACCGCCGCTGCAGGCCGTGGCCAGGGGAAGAAGGGCCAGGCTGCCGATCAGGGCGGCGCGGCGCACCCCGCGGGCGGTGAAAGTGCGGCCGGTCCGTCCTCGCTGTGGCTGCTGTGACACGTACCTCTCCGAATCCGGGCTGTTCCCGTCCGCACGAGCGGCCAGGCGTACGACAAGGGGTACGGGTGAACGCAGGCGGCCGTTCACCCGTACACGACCGAAGGTTGCGTTCCGAACGGCGAGATCACCAAAGGATCGGGCGGGGCGCGGGAGGCCTGCCGCCCGAGTGGGCCGGCGAGGCCCACGCCCCGTCGGCCCACCGCATTCTGACGAGGCGTCAGCTCTTGCCGAGCGTCTTGTTCATCTGCTTGATCTCGGCGGTCTGGGCCGTCACGACGTCGTCCGCGAGCTTCTTGGCGGGACCGTACTCGCCGTCGGCCTTCTCGGTCTCGGCCATCTCGACGGCGCCCTCGTGGTGCTCGACCATCATGGTCAGGAACATCGTGTCGAACTCGGCGCCGGACGCATTCTCCAGCTTGTCCATGTCCTTGCCGCTCATCATGCCGGGCATGGCGGACGACATGTCGTGGTCCATGTCTGCGGACATCTCCTCGGGAACGTCCTCGCCCCACGAGGTGAGCCAGCCGGACATGGTCTTGATCTCCGGGTCCTGGGCTTCCTTGACCTTCGTGGCCAGGTCCTTGACCTCCTGCGAGGAGGCGCGGTCCGCGGCCAGTTCGGCCATGTCGACGGCCTGACGGTGGTGCTGGATCATCTCCTTGGAGAAGTCGACGTCCGTGCCGTTGTGGCCGCCGGCCTTGGACGAGGCGGTCGCGGTGGGGCTGGAGTCGGACTCCATGGACCCCATGTCATGTCCTCCACTGCCGCTGTCGCTGCCACACGCGGCGAGGACGAGTGCGGCCGCTCCCGCGGTGACGGCGAGTGCGGTACGGCGGACGAGTGCGCGATGCGCTGTCATGGTGGAACTCCTGCGATGGGAGGGATGAAGGGCGTGCCGGAGCGCGGCGTCGCGCCGGGTGGCGTGCGACGCCCTCGCGGGCCGCTCTAGATCCGCAGGAGTTGGAGCTCGGAGAGTGAGGGCGGCGCCCGGCCGCCGTCGGGACCGCTGCCGGTCGGAGCGGAACCGGTCCGTGGCACTCCGGCGAAGGCCGCCACGTCGGGCAGCAGCACCGGCACCATCGCGGGCGAACCGGCGACCGCCGCGGACGCGCACGTCGGATCCGCGTGCTGGGCGTGGCCCGTGCAGCCGCCTTCACCGTGGTCGCAGGCGTCCGGCATCGACGCCACTACGCTCATGGGTGCGGCCATTGGCATCGGGTCGTGACCGGGGCCCGCGGGAACCGGCCCGAGACCGTGCATGCCGACCAGACCGAACAGCAGCGCGCACACGAGCAGCCCGACGAACCGCGACGTCGATCGCGGTCGGACGAGCCGTCCGAGGCGGTTCACCGCCTCGCCGCAGGCACTGGCCATGGGTCCCTTGCGTCTCAGGTGCCACCGGAGTGGATACGAGGGGATCATACCTACCCGGGGTATCACCCCGTGTCGAGGGGGCCCGATGTCCGGCCAACTCACCGGACAAGCGCCCTCCTCCGCTTCTGAACACCCATGCCTCTGCCGCCCGGACGGGCCGGGCGGCAGGGTGGCAGGGCGGCAGGGCGTCCCTGCTGATCTGCACGTCACTTGATGTGGCGGGTGACGCGCGTGGTGGAGTGGAGCAGGTATTCCAGAGGGCCGCGGCGGAACCGTCGTGTCCAGGCGGTCGCCAGCAGCATGGCGGTCGCGATGAAGACGAACAGTGCGGCCAGGGCCGGGACGGTCTCCTCCTCCATGCCGACCACGTGGATGGCGAGGATGTGCAGGACGTAGGCGGTCAGGGAGATCATGCCGACCGCGGCGACGGGCGTGGCCAGCCGCGTGAGTCGGGGCATCCGGGCCGTGACGGTGACGCACCCGGCCACCACGAGGAGCGCGACGCCCGTGTTGCCGAGAATGGAGAAGGTCGTCTGGCTGTGCGGCGCGGCCACCAACAGCCAGGCGGCCGGGGAGCCGTCCGTGAGGTAGCCGACGGTGTCGGACCACCAGGCCGAGGCGGCCGAGTCTCCGTCCGTGGCCGCGGCGATGGAGGCGTGCGCGTGCGGGACGAGGCGCAGGGCGAGCCAGGAGCCGCCGTAACCGAGCACGGCCAACCCGCCGCCGGCCAGGGCGAGTCGGGTACGGACCTCGGCCCGGCCCAGGTCGAGCCGGGCCACCACCATGCCGACGATCATGAACGGCATCCAGGTGAGCACCGGGTACTCGCCGGTGAACAGCAGCTCGACGAGACCGTCCGTGTCGCTGATCCGCGCCAGCGGATCCCAGCGGATGACGGAGTCGGCCCAGTCCCCGTTGTCGATCGACTGGCGGACCACGTACAGCACTTGGGGCATGACCAACGCGCACGCGGCGCCGATGACCGCGAGCGTCCGGACCCGCAGCCGGTACAGCGGGAGCACGGCGAGGAAGGTCAGCCCGTAGAACGCGAGGATCACGTCGACGTCGGTGTCCAGCGCGGTCAGGGCGAAGCCCAGCACGACCAGGACCACACAGCGGATGAGGATCCTGCCCACGGCCTGCCGTCCTGCCCGACCCGTCCGGGGGTGCGGGCGGCCGGTGATGAGGACGAGCGAGAAACCGGCGAGCAGGGCGAACAGCGCGGAGGAACGCCCGCGTGCCAGCTCCAGGACGAAGCCCAGCGGCCCGCCCACCGACGGGTCCGGGCCGACATGGGCCGCGTACATGCCGAAGACCGCGAGCCCGCGGGCCAGATCGATGCCTGTCAGCCGTCCCGTCGACGGCGCGGGAGCGGTGGTGGGAGTGCTGCCTTGTTCCGAGGCAGGCGCCGGGGACATAGCCGTTGAGACCGATGGCGCGTCGTGTGTCATGTGCTTCAGGATCGGGCGCGTGCGGGCTCCGACCCATCCGGCAGGTGGCCGGAGTTGCCCCGCCGACCGGCCGGAGCCGCCCCCGTCGCCCGGCGAGCGCCGACGCGAAGGAACCGCAGGAGGCTCCTGGGCGTCGTAGGAGTCCAGCGGCGGCCCCTGGGCGAGGGAGCGCAGGTGATCCGGGTACTGGTGGTCGACGACGAGGCTCTGATCCGTACGGGTTTCCGGCACATCCTCGACTCCGCTGACGGCATCGAGGTCGTGGCGGCGGTGCCCGGCGGCCAGGCGGTCCACTCGGCGCGGGAGTTGCGTCCCGACGTCGTGCTGCTGGACATCCGGATGCCGGACGTGGACGGGCTCACGGTACTGGCCGACCTGCGCCGGTTTCCGCAGCCGCCCACGGTGGCCATGCTCACGACGTTCGACATGGACGAGTACGTGGCGACGGCACTGCGCTCCGGGGCGGCCGGGTTCCTGCTCAAGGACACCGATCCCGTGCAACTGCCGCTGCTGGTACGCAGCTTGGCCGACGGCGGTGTCGTCCTGTCGTCCCGGGTCACCCGGACCGTGGTCGACGGGTATCTGGACAACGGCCCCCACGAGGCGGCCGCCCGTTGTGTGGCCCGGCTGACCGAACGCGAGCGTGCCGTTCTCGTCCTCATCGCCGAGGGACTGTCCAACACCGGTATCGGGACACGGATGCATCTGAGCATCGGCACGGTCAAGGACCATGTGAGCGCCGTCCTCGCCAAGTTGGAGGTGGGCAGCCGCGTCCAGGCGGCTCTGCTCGCCGAACGCGCTGGTCTGCTCAGGGCGCCGCGGGACCCGGAGGACGGATGAAGCCCCTCGCGGGACTCGCGGGACCGGAAACGCGGATGAGACGCCGCCGCGTGCCCGCCCCGCTCATGGACGCCATGCTCGTCGCGGTCTGCCTGCTGGACGTCTGGATCCACTACGCCGGCGAAGAGCCGCTGCGCATGGCCTGCGCGCTGCTCGCCGCCTTCTCGCTCCTGCTCCGTCGCCGTCTGCCGCTGTCGACCTTTCTGCTCGCCCTGCCGGCAGCCCTGGTCAGCGATGCCGTACTCGCCACCCTGATCGCGCTGTACACCCTCGCCTCCCTCAGCCGTCGTCGCGTGCCGCTGGCCCTCTGCGCGCTGGCGTGCGCGGCCTGCGACCTCACCTGGTGGTCGTGGCCGTCACCCGAGTTCTCCGACGTGTCGGACTCCTCCGACCTGGTCACCGTCACCTACAGCCTGGCGACGGCAGCCGCTCCCGTCTTCCTCGGCCAGCTCGTCCAGACCGGACGCGAACTGTCCCTGCGGCTGTCCGAGATATCCGAAGCACGGGAGCACGAACGCCGGTTGCTGGCCCAGAGCGTGCTGGCGAAGGAACGCGCGCAGCTCGCCCGGGAGATGCACGACGTGGTCTCCCATCAGGTCAGCCTGATCGCCGTACGGGCGGGAGCGCTCCAGGTGGGCACCCGGGACCCGGAGGCGAGGGAGGCGGCGGCCACGATCCGGCGGCTCAGCGTGCAGACACTGGACGAGCTGCGGCACATGGTCGGCGTATTGCGCGCCTCCGGAAGCCGTCCCACGGAGCTCACTCCCCAGCCTTCCCTGGCGGACCTCCAGCGGCTGGTCGACACCAGCGGCATCGAGGCCGCACTGCTCACGGACCTGCCCGACGACCTGCCGGCGACCGTTCAGCGCGCCGTCTACCGCACGGTCCAGGAAGCGCTGACCAACGTACGCAAGCACGCTCCCGGGGCGACCGCCGCCATCCACGTCCATCACGCGGACGACACCGTCCACGCCACCGTCACCAACGCCTCCCCCACCCGTCCCGCGCTTCCCCTGCCGGGCGCCCACCACGGCCTCGTCGGCCTGCGCCAGCGGGCCGAACTCCTCGGCGGCACCGTCACGTCCGGCCCCACTGCGGACGGCGGATACGAACTCCGGTTGCGCCTCCCGGTCCAGGAGACGCCATGACGTCAGGGGCCGTCCTCAGGCGGCCATCATCAGAAGCATCGTCGCCATCGATCCGCCCATACCGACATGACCGGCCAGGCGCGCGTTCGGCACGGAGAGCACCGAGGGATTCCGTCGGGCGTGACGGTGGCGGACCCGCGTGCCGTCGGCCACGGCCGGCAGCTCCCCGCCCCTGCCCCGCAGGCGGGCGCGCACGGCCAGAGCCATGAAGATCACGAAGTACGCGGCCAACGCCCAGAAGGCCACACGCCAGGCGAGCGCGCCTCCCGCGGAGCCGGCCAACTCGGCCACACCCCCGTGACCGTGGGCACCCACGCTCTCCATACCCGGCATACCTGCCATCCCTCCGTGCCCGGAGGAACCGGCCAGCGCGAGAGCGGGTGAGGACGTGGTGCCCGACATGGCCAGCGTCATGAGCACCATGGCGGCACTGCCGATCACGACGTGCCCACCGTGACGCAGGTACCGCAGACCGCCCCGGGCAGCATGCCGTACGGACAGTGCCACGCCTCCGAGACAGAAGGCGCCGAACACCGCGGCCCACCAGGTGCTGTGCGTGCCGTAGTGGCCCGCTGTCGGCGGCGCGGCCATCACGGCCATCCCGCCGCCCATCACGGCCTCGGCGGCCGCTTCGAACCGGGCCCAGCCTCTGACGAGAACCATACGAAGCAGGTTGCCGCCGGCCACGCCGACGCCAAGCACCACCAACGTCCAGCCCAGAAGCGGTCCCGTCATGACGCCACCCTTCAGGGGAGCCGGGCCCGTTCTCCGGCTCACCGATCGCCGAGCCCTACGTACCCGCTAAGTACGTAGGGCTCGGCGATCCGACTCAGAGCGGACGGTCCCCTTCAGTGCCCGTGGCCGTCCGAAGTCTCCTCGGCGGCCTCGCTGTGATCGCCGTCGCCACCCGACGCCTCACCCGCCTGAACAGTGAACGCGGCCGTCCTGACCACGCCTTGGTGCTTGAAGTCGAGGAACAGGCGGTACGAGCCCGGGCTCGGCGCGGTGGCCGTGAACGAGATGCCGGGGCCGGACTTGGTCTTTCCGTCGCCGGGTTCGCCGTTGGGGTGGACGTGGAGGTACGCGAGGTCGCCGGAGCGCAGGGCGACCAGGTGGCCGTAGGCGCCGAGATAGGGCTGGAGGTCGGTGACGGGCTTTCCGCCGCGGGAGACGTTCAGCTCCAGCTCGCCGGCCGCGCCCGGTCGCAGGCCGCCCGCCAGCTTGACCTCGTATCCGTCGACCTTGGCCGTCGTGCTCGCCGCCGGCAGCACCTTCGGCTCGTACGGGCCCGAGGCCGCGAGGTCGGCGCCGAGGGTGAGGTTCTCGGCCCCCTTCTTCGCCGGGGTGAAGTCGGCGAAGACCCGGTAGCCGCCCGCCCGGGGCAGCTCGACGGGGATGCTCCAGGTGCCGTCGGCGGCGCGCGCGGGGTGCAGGTGGCGATAGGTGACCAAGTCACGCGAGGCGACGATGAGATGGAGTTCCTTCTCGTGTTCGCGCTTGTACGAGGTCACCGCGCGGCCCTTCCCGTCCTGGATGGTGAAGCGCAGGTCGGCGCTCTGCCCGGCTTGGACTCGGGGGGTCTTCAGGTCGAGGGTGTAGCCGTTCTCGGAGATCTGCAGTCCGCCGGCCGGGAGCGACTGGCCCTCCTGCGCGGACTCGTGCTCCGAGTGGCCCCCGCCTCCTTCCGGCTCCGGTGACGCTTCGGCGTGGGTGTCGTGGCTCGCGGGCTCGCGGTCCGCGACGACGGGATCGATGCCCTGCCCCACGCCGTAGGCGGTGCCGAAGGTCGCGGCGAGTGCGGCGGCGAACGCGGTGATCTTCACTCCGGTATGCATGGCCATCTCCTGAGGGACTGGGGCCGATGACGGGGGCGAGGCCCCTCCATGCACTTCAACATACCCCCAGGGGGTATAAAGTCAAGGCGGCTTCGCGGCTTGCGTCAGATACCCTACAGGGGTATACAGGATTTCGACACGGATACCCCCACCCCGTATCTGTGACCGACCGACTGTACTCATCAGGAGGAACCCATGTCCTCGTCCTGCTGCTCCACCGACGGCTCCTGCTCGACCGCCACCACCGACCGCGCGACGGTCACCGAGGGCGTCGCCGTCACCACGACGTACGCCGTGTCCGGCATGACGTGCGGCCGCTGCAAGGCCACGCTCACCGAGGTCATCGGCGAGCTGGACGGCGTGACCGGGGTCGACGTCGACCTCGCCACCGGGCGGGTCACCGTCGTCGCCACCGCCGAGCCGGACGACACGCTGATCGCCGAGGTCGTCGACGACGCCGGCTATGAGCTGACCGGCCGGGCCTGAGCCCAGGCACTCCCCCGCACCGGCCCGGGCCCGCACACCGCAGGCTCCCGGCCACCCATCCCGTACGAGGAGCAGCCATGACCACCACGACGACCGGCGCCGAGGTCGAGCTCGCCATCGGCGGCATGACCTGCGCCTCGTGCGCGGCGCGTATCGAGAAGAAGCTCAACCGCATGGACGGGGTCACCGCCACCGTCAACTACGCCACCGAGAAGGCCAAGGTCGCCTACGACGGCGACGTCTCCGTCCAGGATCTGATAGCCACCGTCGAGAAGACCGGGTACACCGCGCACGAGCCTGCGCCCGTACGCACCCGGCCCGAGAGCGATGAAGAATCTGCGGGCACGGACGACGAACTGCGGCCGCTGCGCGAGCGGTTGATCACCGCGGTGGTGCTGGCCGTTCCCGTCGTCGCGATGGCCATGGTCCCGGCCCTGCAGTTCGAGTACTGGCAGTGGCTGTCCCTGACACTTGCGGCGCCGGTCGTGACGTACGCCGCCTGGCCGTTCCACAAGGCCGCGTTCACCAACGCGCGGCACGGCGCGGCCACCATGGACACGCTGATCTCCGTGGGCACCTCGGCCGCGTTCCTGTGGTCGCTGTGGGCCCTGTTCTTCGGCACCGCGGGCACGCCCGGCATGACGCATCCCTTCGAGCTGACGATCGCCCGGGGCGACGGCGCCGGGAACATCTATCTGGAGGCAGCCGCCGGCGTGACCGCTTTCATCCTGGCCGGCCGGTACTTCGAGGCCCGCTCCAAGCGGAAGGCGGGCGCTGCGCTCAAGGCGCTGCTGGAACTGGGCACGAAGGACGTCACCCTGCTGAGCCCCGACGGCCGCGAACAGACCGTCCCGACCGTCGAGTTGAAGGTCGGCGACCGCTTCCTCGTGCGCCCGGGCGAGAAGATCGCCACGGACGGGACGGTCGTCGAGGGCTCGTCGGCGGTGGACGCCTCGATGCTCACCGGTGAGTCCGTGCCGGTGGAGGTCTCCACGGGCGACTCCGTCACCGGCGCCACGATCAACGCCGGGGGCCGGCTGGTCGTCGAGGCCACCCGGGTCGGCGCCGACACCCAACTCGCCCGGATGGCCAGGCTGGTGGAGGACGCGCAGAACGGGAAGGCCGCCGCGCAGCGCCTCGCGGACCGCATCTCCGCCGTGTTCGTGCCGGTCGTGATCGCGCTGGCGCTGGGCACCCTCGGCTTCTGGCTGGGCAACGGGTCAGGCCTGACGGCCGCCTTCACCGCCGCGGTCGCCGTACTGATCATCGCCTGCCCGTGCGCCCTCGGTCTGGCCACCCCGACCGCGCTCATGGTCGGCACCGGCCGCGGCGCCCAGCTCGGCATCCTCATCAAGGGCCCCGAGGTCCTGGAGTCCACCCGCCAGGTGGACACCATCGTGCTCGACAAGACCGGCACCGTGACCACCGGCCGTATGACCCTGCTGGCCGTGCACACCGACGACACCACCGACGAGGCCGAAGTCCTGCTCCTGGCAGGCGCGTTGGAGCACTCCTCCGAGCACCCGATCGCCCGCGCCGTCGCCGACGGGGCCCTTGAGAAGCTGGGTTCGCTGCCCACCCCCGAGGACTTCGCGAACGTACCCGGTCTCGGTGTGCAGGGCGTCGTCGACGGTCACGCGGTTCTCGTGGGCCGTGAGCGGCTGCTCGCCGAGTGGGCCATGGAACTGCCCGAGGAACTGACCCGGGCGAAGGCCGAGGCCGAAGCAGCAGGACGCACCGCCGTCGCCGTCGCCTGGGACGGCGAGGCACGGGCCGTCCTCGAAATCGCCGACGCGGTGAAGGAGACCAGTGCGGAGGCGATCACGCGGCTGCGTGCGCTCGGCCTGACACCGATCCTGCTGACCGGCGACAACCGGGCCGTGGCCGAGTCGGTCGCCCGCGAGGTCGGCATCTCACCCGAGGACGTCATCGCCGAGGTGCTGCCGCAGGACAAGGTCGACGTCGTCAGGCGGCTCCAGGACGAAGGCCGTTCCGTCGCGATGGTCGGCGACGGCGTCAACGACGCGGCCGCCCTCGCCCAGGCCGATCTGGGCCTGGCCATGGGCACCGGTACGGACGCCGCGATCGAGGCCGGCGACCTGACGCTCGTACGGGGCGATCTGCGCGCCGCGGCCGACGCGATCCGCCTCGCCCGTCGCACCCTCGGCACCATCCGGTCCAACCTCTTCTGGGCCTTCGCCTACAACGTGGGCGCCCTGCCGCTCGCCGCAGCGGGTCTGCTCAACCCGATGATCGCCGGAGCGGCCATGGCCTTCTCCTCGGTGTTCGTCGTCGGCAACTCCCTGCGCCTGCGCTCGTTCCGCGCGGCGAACTGACCGGAGGCAGGTGTCGTGCGTTCCTTACACCCCGGGCTGCTGACATGCTGCCTGCCGTGGTGACCGTCCGAGAGCGATCGTCGGGAAGGGGCCCTTGTGTCGACAACGGGCTGGCAACCGGTACTCGTACTCCTCGTATTGATCGTCGCGGCCGTCGTACTCCTCCATGCCCTGTCCGTCGCCCTGCGGGCGGTCCGCGAGCCCGTGCACACCGGCCCGTTCAGCGGCGGTCTCGAACCTCGGGAACACCCGCTCTCCCGGTTCCACGTGCGCTGGTACCCCGTCACGATGGTCTTCCTCGCCTTCGACATGGAGATGCTCTTCATGTACCCGTGGACGAAGGTCGTCTCGGCCGTCGGCACCAGCGCGGTCGTCGAGATGTTCCTCTTCCTGGGCATCCTGCTCGCGGGCGTCGCGTACGCCTGGCGCGAGGGGGCGTTCCGGTGGAGCTGAGGCGCGCACTCGTGCGGGCGGCCGTGTCGCGGCCGGGCGTCCTTCTCGCGGTCTCCCCCGGCGCCACGCGGCAAAGGCTCGCGGTGGAAGCGGAGTTGGCGCGTCGCGGCTGGCCGTGTGTGAGCGGGCCGGTGGAGGCGGATCTATTGGTCATCGTCGGCGATCGTGACGGCGAGGGCGACGAGGGTGACGGGGTCGCGGGGCTGTGGCACGGCATTCCGGCGCCCAAGGCTCGCGTGCGGATCACGGATCCCGAGCGGGTCGCCGACGCTCTGGAGCGCGGGCTGGCGGACCTTTCGCGCGGGGAACACGAGGCCCATCACACCCACTGCGAGCAGCACGAGCAACACGAGCAGCAACAGGACAGTGGCACCGATCCGCATTCGGACCACAGCGGTCATGACATGCACGGTGGGCATCACGGTCATGCTGGGCACGACATGGGCCTCGTCGAGGGACTGCCCATGGCGGACCGGGCGGATGACCGCGACGGTTTGCGGCTCGACGTCCTGCACGTGCCGTTGGGTCCCGTACTCGCCGACTGGCCCGCGGGGCTCGTCCTGCATCTGGCTCTCCAGGGAGACATCGTTCAGGAAGCCACCGTCGGACCGGTGACCGCTTCCCGGGCCCCGCATCCACCCTTCTGGGACGAACCATGGCTGCGCGCCTCCCGTGGCGAGCACGTTTCGCAGGGCGACGCGGCCCGACGGCTGTGCGCGGCCCACCTCGACAGCCTGGGCAGGTTCTTCGCCGTGGCCGGCTGGGACGACATGGCCGCACGCACCCGATTCGTACGGGATCGCGCCCTCGCCGGAGCCGCTGCCGCCGAACTCACCTCCCTCGTACGCCCGTTGATCCGTCGGGCCCAGCGCTCGCGGACGCTGCGGTGGCTCACGACAAGGCTCGGGGTGCTGCCCGCCGAGGACGCGCGTCTCCGTGGGGTGACAGGACCGGCTCTGGTCGCCGACGGGGACGCGTACAGCCGCATGCTCGTGTGGCTCGACGCGGTGGGTCGGAGTGCGGCGGCCTGCGATGTCACCGAAACGCTGGACGCCGCCGAGGTCGTCGGGCCTCGCGGGAGACTCGACACACCGGTGCCTCCGTCGAGGGCGCTGCTGGACAGTCTGCCCCGGCTGCTCGACGGGACCGAGTTCGCCTGCGCGCGGATCATCGTCGCGAGCCTGGATCCGGATCTCGACGAGCCGACTCACGTACCCGCGCCCGGGACGGTCCACCGCCATGGGTGAGCGCACTCCGCTGTGGGCGGTCCTCGTGCTGCCCGCACTGCTGGTCGGGGCGGCCCTGGTGACGGCCGGGTTCGACGCCGTGCTCGCGGCCGGGGCCCGGCGCGGGCGGCCCGGATCGCTGCGGGAGACGATGGTCCGCGCGGCGGAACCCGGCCGCCAGGTCCTCCGGCATCTTGTCCAGCAGCCCCGGCGGACCCGGGCGTCGGACCTGCCGCTGGCCCGGATCGGAGCCGGTCTCCTTCCCGTCGCCGCCGTCCTTGCCGCGGTCGTAGTTCCGCTCGGCTTCCGGCCGGTGAGTGATCTGCCGGAAGGGATCGTCTGGTTCAACGCGATGGAGGCGTTGGCATGGGCGGCGGTCTGGCTGGCGGGCTGGGGGCCGAACTCGACGCTCTCGCTCATGGGCGGCTACCGCTTCCTCGCGCAGGGGCTGGCGTACGAGCTGCCCCACATGCTGGCCATCACCACGGCGGCGCTGGGTGCCGAGTCGCTTCGGGTCGGTGAAGTCGTGGGCGCCCAGGCCGGGTTGTGGTTCGTGGTGTGGATGCCGGTGGCCTTCGGGATCTATCTGCTGAGTGCCATGGCGATGGCGTTCTGGGGGCCGTTCGACCAGCCCGCCGGGCGTGACGTGGCGGGCGGTGCGGGCGGCGAGTTGTCGGGCGCGGACCGGGTGCTCTTCCTCGGTGGCCGGTGGCTGCTGCTGGTCGTGGCCGCCGCGTTCAGTGTGCCGCTCTTCCTGGGCGGCGGTCACGGGCCGCTGCTGCCGGGCTGGGCCTGGACGGTACTCAAGACGGCCGCTGTCCTGGGCTTCCTGGTAGGGGTCCGGCGCGCGATTCCGACCGTACGTATGGAGCGCTATCTGGAGCTGGCCTGGGTCGTGCTGACCCCGCTGGCGATCGTGCAGGCGCTGGTCGTGGCCGTGGTGGTGCTGAACCGGTGAGTTCCCTGACGGAAGCGAGGTGACGTACGGCGATGGATGTCGCGGTCTTCTGGGTGCCGGCCGTCCTTGCGGTGGTCGGCGCGGTGATGGTGTTCCGTTTCGACTCCATGGCACGGGCGACGTTCTCCCTGCTGGCCTCGCTGCTGTGCGTGGGCGGCCTGGTCGTCCTGCTGGGACTGGACTACCTGGGCATCGTCATCGTGCTGATGATGACGATCGAGATGGCCATCATGGCGGTCTTCATGGTGATGTACATGATGAACCCGGCCGGGCTCATGCCGATGACGATGATCCACAACAAGAAGGGCGCGGCCGTCGTCTGCGTCCTGGTGTTCGCGCTGCTGGCCGCCGGGATCCTGCTCGCGCCCTGGCCGGCCCGCCGGGGGAAGGCACCCGCCGATCCGACCATGGAACTCGGCATGTCACTCATGGGCCCGCAGATGCTCACCATGATGACCCTGGGCATGGCCCTGTTCGCGACGATCGTCGCCACCGTGGTGCTGGCCACCCGCCGGGGACGGTACGACCGGTTCGGCGACGACCTGCGGGCGGGGCACGCGGACGATCCCGTACGGGGTGGTGTCGGCCGGTGAGTCTGGAACTGTTTCTGCTGTTGGCCTCCGCGCTGTTCTGCGTCGGTCTGTTCGGCGCCCTGACCCAGCAGTCCATCGTGATGCTGATGATGGGCCTTGAACTGATGCTCGGCGGGGTCATCCTGGCCGCCGCGGCGGCGTGGCACTACATCGCTCCGGCGGCGGCCGAGGGGCAGGTCCTGATCGTGGTGGCGGTCACGGCGATGGCCCTGGAGATGGCCATCGGGTTCGCCGTCGTCACCGCCCTGTTCCGGTCGCGGGAGATCGACATGACCGACATGGCAGCGGAGTTGAAGGAGTGAGCGCTCTGCTGTGGGCGCTGGTCGCCCTGCCCCTCGGCGCCGGTGTGCTGCTCCTGGTGGTGGGGCGACGGGCCGATCGTTCGGCACCGGGCGTGGCCCTCGCCGTCGCGGCCGCCGCGCTGGGGCTCGCCGTCGCCACGGCGTTCCGGCACCCGAGTGCGCAGGCCCCGTTCCTCGACGGTCTGCCGATGCGACTCGCGGTGGACGGCCTGTCGGGGCTGCTGGCGGTCACGGTCACCGCGGTCACTCTCGTCGTACTCCTCTTCAGCGCGGCGGAGTTCGGCACGGGCGAGGCACGGGCTCGGTTCTTCGGGCTCATGCTGCTGTTCGCCGGGAGCATGCTCCTCACGGTCACCGCCGCCACTCTCCCCGTCCTGCTGATGGGCTGGGAGGTCATGGGTGCCTCCTCATGGGCGCTGATCGGCTACTGGTGGCGGGACCCGGAGCGTACGCGTGCGGCCGACACCGCGTTCCTCACGACCCGCACCGCGGACCTCGGTCTCTATCTGGCGGCGGGCGCGGCCCTGGCGAGCGGCGGTCGGGACGCGTCGCTCTCTCTCGACGGCCTCGCACGGGCGGAGGAGCCGTGGCTGTCGTTCATCACCGCGGGCGTGGTCGTCGCCGCACTCGGCAAGTCGGCCCAACTCCCCTTCAGTTTCTGGTTGTCGAAGGCGATGCGGGGTCCGAGTCCGGTCTCCGCCCTGCTGCACTCGGCGACCATGGTCGTCGCGGGCGCGTACCTGCTGCTGCGGACCGGACCTCTACTGGACGCCTCCGGCTGGGGCGACGACGCGGTTGCCTGGACGGGTGCGGCCACGGCCGTCCTCCTCGGGTTCGTCGCGGTCGCGCAGACCGACCTCAAACAGCTGCTGGCCGCGTCGAGTTGTGCGCAGATCGGCTTCATGGTCCTCGCAGCGGGGGCGGGTGCCACGACCGGCGGCACGCTGCAGCTCATCGCTCACGCGGCGGCGAAGAGTCTGCTGTTTCTCGCGGCGGGCGCCTGGCTGACCGCGCTGGGCACCCAGCAACTGCCCGCGCTGCTCGGCGCGGCGCGCCATGACCGTACGGTCGGCACGGCCTTCACCGTGGCCGCGCTCTCCCTGGCCGGGCTTCCGCCGCTCTCGCTCTGGGCCGCCAAGGACGTACTGCTGGCCGGTGCCTCGGAGCGCAGTCCGTGGCTGTACGCGGCCGGCCTCGCCGCTGCCGTCCTGTCCGCGGTCTACAGCGCCAAGGCGTTGTGGTTCGTGTGGCGTCCGGCGGTGGCACGCCCCGATGCCCGGCTCATCCCGGCCGGTGCCGTGTGGTCTCTCGTCCTGCCGGCCTTCGCATGCGTGGCGCTGGTGACGCTTGCCTTCCCTCCGGTGCGCGACAGCGTGAGCCGTGTCCTTGCCGCTTCGGGTCAACCCGCCCCACATGTCTGGGAGTTCGTTCTCTCCGCCGGTCTGGCTCTCGTGGCCGGCGCGGCCGCCTGGGGCTGGGGTGCGCGCCCACTGCCCTTGGCGGCGCGGGCGAAGTCGGGGTTCGCCGACTGGCTGGGCCTCGAACGCGCGGCTCATGTCCTGCTGGTCGCACCCACGATGCGGCTGGCGCACGCCGCTGCGGCGTTCGACGACCGGGTGCTGGACCGAGCCGTCGACGGGTCGGCCTCCGCCACCCTCCGGCTCGCCCGCTGGACGAACGACGTCGTGGAACGAGCCGTCGACGGGACGGTCGGCGCTGTCGCCGCCGGAACCCGCGCCCTCGGCCGCTGGGCCCGCCGCCCACAGAGCGGACAGCTTCACCAGTACCTCGCCCAGGCCGTCGCCGCCTTCACTGTCCTCGCCGTCGTCCTCGTCCTCGTGAGGTGATCCGCTTGCTGACCGCCCTCGTCTTCGCGCCCACGGCCGTCGCACTGTTGTTGTTCGCCCTGCCCCGCCGTACGGCACCGGCCGTGTTCCGCTCGGTCTGGGTGACGGCGTCGGCCGTCGAACTGGCCCTGGTCATCACGGTGTGGGCAGGCTACGAGCCGGGCGGGGGTATGCAGTTCGAGGAGCGCGCCCGCTGGATTCCGGGCGCGGGTGTCAGTTACCACGTCGGCGTCGACGGCCTGTCGCTTCCGCTGCTCGCCCTGACCTGTCTGCTGTTTCTCGCCTGCGCGCTCTACTCGCTGCGCGAGAAGCGCCGGATCCGCGAGTTCGCGGCGCTGTTCCTCTTCCTTCAGACCACCTGCCTCGGGCTCTTCGTCGCCCTCGACCTGATCCTCTTCTTCGTCTTCTTCGACCTGTCCATCGTGGCGATGTACTTCGTCATCGCCGGATGGGGCCACCGGCAGGCCGCCCGTGCCGCGCTGAAGTTCTTCCTCTACACGTTCATCGGTTCGCTCGCCCTGCTGCTCGGCTTCATCGGCCTGTACCTCGCCGCATCGCCGCACACCTTCGACATGGTCGAGCTGACCGAGCAGAACCCGCTCGCCGGGCGGTCCGTCCACGGGGCCCTGGTGCTGCTGGCCGTCGTGGTCGGTCTGGCGGTGAAGACCCCGACCGTGCCCTTCCACACATGGCTGCCGCCGGCCCATGTCGAGGCGCCCGCGGCCGGCTCGGCGATCCTGGCCGGGGTGCTGCTGAAGATGGGCACGTACGGATTCGTACGCATCGCCATGCCGATCCTCCCGGAGGCCTGGCGCGAGTACGCCCTCGTGCTGGTCGTCGTCGGCGTGGTCTCGGTCCTCCACGGGGCGCTGGTCGCGCTGGCGCAGACCGACTTCAAGCGGATGGTCGCGTACACGTCCGTGAACCACATGGGATACATCGTGCTGGCCCTCGGTGCGGCCGCCGCGACGGCGGACAGCTCCGAGCAGGCACGCTCCCTCGCCGTCACCGGAGCCGTGACCCAGATGGTGAGCCACGGGCTGCTGACCGGCGCGCTGTTCCTCCTCGCGGGGGTGCTCCACGAACGTGGGCGCACCTATGACATGGGCGCCTACTCCGGACTCGCCGCCGTGGCGCCCGCGTTCGCCGCCATGACGGGCGTCGCGGCCTTCGCCTCGCTCGGGCTTCCGGGCTTCTCCGGCTTCATCGCCGAGTTCCAGATCTTCACGGGCAGTCTCGGGCCACAGCCGCTGGCCACAGCTCTCTCCGTACTCGGCATCCTCCTCACGGCGGGGCTGTTCCTGCGGGCTCTGCGCCAGGTGTTCACGGGGCCGTTGCGGCTGCCCGACGCGCCGGGCACACCGCGGGCGTTCGCCGACATGCGGGGGCACGAGAGCCTCGCCGTCGTTCCGCTGCTCGCCCTGGCCGTCGTCCTCGGTGTGGCACCGCGCTTCCTGCTGGATGTCGTCGAACCGGCCTCCCGCTCGGTCCTGGAGTTGCTCGCCCGATGACCGAGATGAACGAGAACCCGCTCGACCTGCTGCCCGAAGTGCTGCTGGCGGCCTCGGCGGTACTCGGGCTGCTGCTCGGCTCCTGGCTGCCGCGCGCCCGGCAGTGGGCCGTCGGACTGCTGGCGGCCGTCGCGTGCGTGGCGGGGATCGTCGCGGCGTCGGTGGCGGCCGCCGAGCCCGGCACCACGGCCTTCGGCGAGGCCTTCGCCGTCGATCCCGTGACCGGCGCGTCCCGGATCGTCGTACTCGCCGGCACGCTCCTCGTCCTCGGTGTCTCCTTCCGCCCGCTGCGAGGCGATCCCCGGGAGAGCGAGTTCTACGTCCTGGTTCAACTGGCCGCCCTGGGCGCGCTGATGATGGCCGGAACCCAGGACCTGCTGCTTTTCGCCGCCGCGTATCTCCTGGCGAGCATCCCCGCGTACACGCTCGCCGGGTTCCGCAAGGACGGTCCGGGCACCGAGGCCGCCCTCAAGTACTACGTGGTCGGCGCCCTGCTCGGCGTACTCCTGCTGGCCGGTGTCACCGTCCTCTACGCCGCCGGGCGCGCAACCCTGTATCCGGTGCTGGGTGACGCGCTGCGCGACGCCCCGGAGCCGCTGGTCGCCGTCGGTGCGATCGGGCTGCTGGCGGGTGTGCTGTTCAAGGCGGGTGGCGTCCCTGCTCACTTCTGGGTGCCGGACGCCGTGCAGGGCAGCAGCGCGCCGGTCGCCGCGCTGCTCACCACGCTGCCCAAGATCGGGGCGCTCGCCGCGCTCTTCCGTGTCGGTGACGATGTCTTCGCGGGCAGCCCGTTGCCGTGGCCGGCGCTGATCGCCGTGCTCGCCGCCGCGTCGATGACGCTGGGCAACCTCGGCGCGTTCTTCCAGCAGGACGTGAAGCGTCTGCTCGCCTACTCGACGATCAGTCAGGTCGGATACCTGCTCATGCCGGTGGCCGTGGTGGACCGCTCGGACCTCGCGCAGCAGGCGTTCCTGTACTACCTCGCGGCCTACACGGTCACCAACCTCGGGGCGTTCGCGGTCGTCTGTGCCCTCCCCCGTGCCCACACGCTGGACGACTACCGGGGGCTCGCCAAGAACCGCCCGCTCCTCGCGGTGAGCCTGGTCATCTGTCTGCTGGGCCTCGTCGGCACCCCGCCCACCGCGGTCTTCCTCGGCAAACTGCAGGCGTTCAGCGCCGTGTTCGACGGTGGTTACGCATGGCTCGCCGTCCTCGCCGCCGTCAACACCGTGGCGTCCCTCTTCTATTACCTGCGCTGGATCGTGCCCGCGGTCTCGCGCGGCGCTTCCCCGGGCCTCGCCGAGGGGGACCGCACGGCACGCGTCGTCGCGTACGCGGCCACAGCGGTCTCCGTCGGACTCGGGCTGGCGGGAGGGCCGGTCCTCGACGCGCTGGCCGGACCTATGAGCCCCTGACCTGGCGGCGCGCGGCATACGACGCCGGGCACTCATTGGTGGCGGGGACGAGTCCGCGATAGCCGGCCGGCCACACCATCATGCGCTCGGAGAGCGGCCAGGCCGACGACCCGGGCCGCTCCTCCTAGGGCGGCGGACGGCCGTCGGCCTGGCTGCTGCGGCAACGATCCGGTGCAGTCGTCAGTGCTTGGCCGGCTTCACCTTCTTGTCGACGCCGTTCATCCGCACCGTGACATTCCCCCGGGTCCGCGCCCGGTCGGCCACGATGCTGTACGACGTGACCTTCCCGTTCCGCCACTCACAGCTGACCTCGTAGCCACCGCGCGCGCGGAGCCCGGTGAAGGACCCCTTGGCCTTCCAGCCGTCCGGCAGGGCGGGCAGCAGGTGGATCACGCCGTCGTGGCTCTGCAGGAGCATCTCCGCCACGGCGCCCGTGATGCCGAAGTTGCCGTCCATCTGGAAGGGCGGGTGGTTGCCGAACATGTTGGGCAACGTGTTGTACGTCAACAGTCCGCGCAGCATGATCTGGGCGCGGTGCCCGTCACCGAGACGCGCGAAGAGGGCCGCCCGCCAGGGCCAGGTCCACGAGCGGCGGCTGTCGCCCGACACCGTCCCGGCCGTGAACGGGACGCCTTCCTTCTCGCCGCACCGCGCCTTGAGCGAGACCAGGGCGGCTGCCGCGAAGTCCGGTGTCCTCGGGGTGATCTGGCGGCCCGGATAGACCGCGAAGAGGTGCGAGGTGTGGCGGTGGATGTCGGTGGGGCTGTCGATGTCCTCCTGCCACTCCTGCAGTTGACCCCACTTGCCGATCTTGTTCGGCGCGAGGCGTGCCTGCATGTCCGTGACCTTGGCCCGGTAGGCGGGATCCGCCTTGAGCACCGCCTCGCAGTCGAGGTAGTTCTGGAACAGGTCCCAGATGATCTGCTGGTCGTACATGACGCCGTCCTCGCGCGGCCCGTGCTCGGGGGACCAGCCGTTCGGCGCGACGAGGAGTCCGTCCTCGCGCTCCTTGAGGTGGTCCTCCCAGAACTCGCAGATCTCCTTGATCATGGGGTAGGCGACGGTGCGGAGGTGGTTCAGGTCCTGGGTGAACGCCCAGTGTTCGTACAGGTGTTGGGCGTACCAGGCACTCGCGACGGTGTTCCACTCCCACGAGTTGCCGCCGAAGATGCTCTGGCTGGTGCGGGCGGTCCAGCCGCGTGTGTCCTTGCCGAAGGCGTTGCGGGTCGCCACGCGGCTGGGTACCGCCACCTGCTCGATGAACCGGACGAGCGCCTCATGGCTCTCCGGAAGGTTCGTCGTCTCGGCTCCCCAGTAGTTCATCTGGATGTTGATGTTGGTGTGGTAGTCCGAGGCCCATGCCGGCTGGTTGCTGTCGTTCCAGAGGCCCTGGAGGTTGGCGGGCAGGCCGTTCGGGCGGGAGGAACTGATCAGCAGGTACCGGCCGTAGTCGAACATGGCCTGTTCGAGTGTCGGGTCCTCGCCGCCCGCCGCGTAGTGCGCGAGCCGGGCGTCGGTCGGCAGAGCCACGACGGCGGCGTCGGAGGTGCCCCAGGCGACCGAGACACGGTTCATGAGGGCGCGCGTCTCGGCGGTGTGCTCGTCGCGCAGCTTCTTGTAGGACCGGGCGGTCGCCTTGGCCAACGTCCTGGCGACGATCGGTGCCGGATCGGGTCCGCGCCAGCCGGCGGCGGCGTCGAGCTTGTAGTCGGTTCGGGCGTCGAGGAACAGGGTCAGGGTCGTGCAGCCGCTGAACCGGAGCACCGACCCGTCGGCGCGGAGGTCGCCGTCGGTGTGCACGGCCCGGACGGTGCACGTGTGCTTGAGTCCGTTGCCCATGACACCGCTGAAGGCGATCCGCCCGGCATCGGCGTCGACTGTCGTCGGGGCCTCGTCCTGTCCGGACGTCAGCGAGACCGCTCCGGAGAGCTGCCGGGCGCCGTCCGACGTGTACCGGAAGACCATGACGTCCGCGGACCGGCCGGCGAAGGCCTCTCGCAGAACGCGCTGTCCGGGCGCGCCGAAGCGGGTGACGTGGACGCCGTTCACGAAGTCGAGGCTGCGCTGGTAGTCGACGACCGACCGCTGCGTGCGCGTGTCGAAGCCCGCGCCTTCCAGCGCGATCTCCGCGATCTGGAAGCCGTTGGAGGACGCGCCGGGGGTCAGGGTGAGCCGGTAGGCGCGGTAGGCCGCGGTGTTGGTGATCCGGTAGGTCCGGGTCTTGCCGCGGTCGGCGAACGGCGCGCCGGGACTCTGCGTGTCGAGGGTCGTCCAGGCACGCCCGTCCTGCGACGCCTCCAGTACCCATCGCCGGGGGTCGTCCCGCGGCCGGTCCTGGGCGGCCGTCAGCGCGTACGAGGTGACGGCGGCCGCGCGGGGCAGGTCGGCCTGCCATACGACCGTCGGTGCGGTGGCGTCGGCCCGCCAGACCGTGGCCGGATCGCCGTCCACCGACCTGGAGATGTCCGTGGCCCGGGATCCCGCACTGGTACCGGCGCCGGATCCCTCGGAGTGCCCGCTCGGCGACGACAGGTAGATCGAACCGCCTCCGCCGAGGTCGACACCGGACAGGCCGATCTCGCTCAACTGGAAGTGGCTGACACCTGACTTGGGGACGAAGTCGAACCGGTGGAAGCGGTAGGCCCCGGTGTCGGCGCAGGTGAACTCCTTCGTCTGGAAACGGCTCTCGAAGGGCGCCTCCAGCGTGCGGCTGTCCAGCGTGGTCCAGGTGGTGCCGTCGGCCGAACCGGAGAACTTCCACTCCTGCGGATCACGCTCCGGCACGTCGTTGGCGCTCGTCAGACGGTAGGACGCGACCTCGACGGGTTCGGGGAGCTCGACCTGCCACTGCACCTTCGAACCAGGCCCATCGATGCACCACTTGGTGCTCGATTCACCGTCGTACGTCTTGTCGACGCCCTCCGACGAGGAGCTGTTGTACGGTCCGCCCGGAGCCGTGACCTTCGGTCTCGCGCGGGGAGCGAAGGTGACGACGACGTCGCCGAAGTTCCGGTACGAGCCGAAGCCGGTCATGCCGGTGTCGAAGTCACTGTCCGGCTTGCCGGCGAGAGCGTTGTCGTAGTTGTTGACCCCGCCCCACAGACTCTGCTCGTTGAACTGGATGCGCTCCTCGTAGGGATCGGCGAAGAGCATCGCGCCGAGTCGGCCGTTGCCGATCGGCAGGGCCTGCGACTGCCAGTCCGTGGCGGGTACGGAGTACTTCAGCGCCTTGCGCGACAGGGTCGGCCACTGGACGCCCGCCGGCGCGCCGGTCCCTGCGGCAACTGCCTGTCCCGCAGGGATTCCGCCGGCCAGCTGAGTGATCAGGGGTGCAAGGGCGAAGGCACCGCCGAACTTGAGGATGCTTCGTCGCTGCGGTTGGGATTCATTGATCACGGTGAGGTCTCCCGGCCCATTCATCGGCTCTATCGCAGAGGAGGTCGCAGCCACATCGACACCTGTCGAGGGCGCGATCATCGTCGCCGGGGAATAGATCGGATGTCTAGAGGTGTGCGGCAGTTGACGAAGCGGGTCGTGGAGAAACGGCCTCGGGCTGGTCTTCGCCCGCCCGAGGCCGCGTGACATACCTGGCACTCCACCTGCCACGGTGCCGCGGAGCCCGTCCGACGACTCGTCAGTAGACGGTCAGGCCGTAGGCGCTCAGCACTTCCTGGATCGGCTGGTAGAAGGTGGTCCCTCCCGAGGTGCAGTTGCCGGAGCCGCCGGAGAGGATGCCGATGACCTTGTCGCCTGCGTAGAGCGGGCCGCCGCTGTCGCCGGGCTCGGCGCAGATGTTGGTCTGGATCAGCCCGTAGACGATGTCTCCGCCTCCGTAGTTGACGGTCGCGTTGAGCGCGGTGACCCTGCCGCAGCGGACACCGGTGGTCGCTCCCCGACGGCAGACGCTCTGGCCGACGTAGGCGGTCGCGGTCCCGGTGACGTCGACGGTTCCGATGGTGCCCGGGTGCGGCACGGCCGGGTTGGTGTACCGGACGACGCCGAAGTCGTTGCCGGGGAAGCTCGTGCCGGTGGTGGGGCCGACCGCCGTGGTCAGGCCGGAACTGGTGTACCAGGTGGGCATGCCGTCGGTGCAGTGACCGGCGGTGACGAAGTAGTAGGTGGAGCCGCTCTGCACGTTGACCCCGGCAGAGCAGCGCCAGCTGGAGGCGTAGATGGCGTCGCCACCCGACAGGAGGGTGCGCAGCCGGCCGTCGACCCGTACGAGGGTCGTGGCACCGGCGAACTGCCCGGTGGCCCGGCGGAGCGTGGCCAGGTCCGCGTCCCCGACCGTGGAGTCGGCGAGAACCCGCAGCTTCCCGGTGCGCTCGTCCACGGCCCAGGTCGTCCCGGCGATCCCGAGCGATTCGACGGCCGAGGCCGCGCCGGACACCGAGGCGGCGGACGGTGCGGCGTCGGCCGTGGGCGCCGCGGTCGCGTTGGTGCCGGACACCGCCAGGGCGGCCACGACGAGCAGGCTCAACACCGAGGCGGCAAGCCTCGAACGTCTGATGGTGGTACCGCGTGCTCTCATCACCCGAATCTCCCCGAAGACGGTCGGTCAGGTTCAAGCGCGCCCGACCGGTCGCCGGGCGTGCCGTGCTTCCGTGCCGTGATGCTGGTGCGTGCGCGGTTACGAAGGGCGCGTCTGTCTCCCGACGTCCCGTCGGGGACACGTGATGGCTCGCGGCTGCGTCGGGACACGGCCACGGCGTGACCGACGAGGCCCGGTGGAAGCCGGCCAACGACTCATTGTCCCCGGCGGTGCCCGGCGGGGGTAGGCCGTCTCCGGCCGTAAAGCCCGCAACTGCCCGACCTGGTGGGCGGCTTCGCCCCAGGGGCCCCATCTCCGACGCCTGTTCCCGGGTCTGCGGTACCCGCCGGCACCACAGACCCGGGAGCGTGGATCAGAAGGTCAGCTTCCAGCTGTCGATGTAGCCGGTGTCGATCGAGTAGCGGTCCTGGACGCGGAGCTTCCATGTCCCGTCGGCCGGTTCGGCGGAGGCGTCGACGGTGTACGTCGTGCGCACGTCGTCGCCGTCGTCGTCGGAGACGTCCTTCAGCCGGTACGTGGTGCCGCCGGGGCCGACCAGATCGATCACCAGGTCGCCGCGGTAGGTGTGGACGATGTCCACCGAGACCTGGAGGGTGCTCGGGGCGTTGCCGGTGCGGCCGGTCACGATGAGCGGGGAATCGACCGGATCGCCGGCGTCGGGGATCCGCACATTGCCCGGGTTGACGAAGAAGTCGCCACCGGAAGCGATGACGCTCCAGGTGAAGCCTGCCTCGGCCCCGGATCCGTCCGCGGCGCTCACCGTCACGGTCGGGGTGAACTCCCCCGTCTCCGCCGGGATTCCGGAGATCAGACCGGTCTCGTGGTCGATGGCCAGGCCGTCGGGCAGGCCGGTGGCCTCGTAGGTGAGGCCACCCGGACGGCTGGTGTCCGCCGTGACCTTCAGCGTGGCAGGCTGGCCGACCGCGGATTCCTGGCCGGCGGGCGTCGTCAGCGCGACGTGGTTGACGAAGCGCGGGCCGACGTTCACCGCTGCCCAGGTGTTGCCGACGGCCTCGTATGCCTCGCTGGACCGGCCGAACAGGTCGGCGGCGGCCTGGAGGGTCGCGACTCGGGCTCCCGCGAAGTCGGTGGTGGACGTCATGTACGTGGTCAGCGCCCGGTACCAGACGTTCGTCGCGTTGTGCAGGCCGAGGCCGGGGACCGGCTCGCCGTCGTGGGTCGGGCTGTTGTAGCCGACGCCGTTGACGGTCTTCTCTCCGCTGCCCTCGGCGAGGAGGTAGAAGAAGTGGTTCGCCACGCCGGAGGAGAAGTGCGGGTCGAGCCCTTCGGTCTCGGTGGACCAGTAGTCCTGGGACAAACCGTCCTTGGAGGGCTGGTCCATGTAGCGCAGCGGGGTGCCGTCGCCGTTGATGTCGATCCGCTCGCCGACCTCGTAGTCGGGCACGTCGTTCGGGTTGTTCGTGAAGAACTCCACGGCGGCGGCCATGATGTCGCTGCTGCCCTCGTTCAGGCCGCCGGACTCGCCGTTGTAGTAGTACAGGTCCGCCGTGGCGCTGGTGACGCCGTGGGTCATCTCATGGGCGGCGACATCGAGCGCGGTCAGCGGGTTCTCGTTGTCCTTGCCGTCTCCGTAGAGCATGCAGAAGCAGTCGTCGTCCCAGTAGGCGTTGACAACGTTGTTCCCGTAGTGGACCCGGGAGGACGCGCCGACACCGTCGTTGGCTATGCCGTTGCGGCCGAACCGGTCGTGGTAGAAGTCCCAGGTCTTCTGGGCGCCGTACGCGGCGTCCGCGGCGGCGGTCTCACGGTTGGCCGGGTCGCCGTCGCCCCAGATGTCGTCGGCGCCGGTGAAGAGCGTGCCGGTGCCACTCGTGGCGCCGCCCAGGTCGTACGTCCTGTGGCCGCCGCGCTGTGTGTCGGTCAGTTCGAAGACGTCTCCGTCGCGTGTGCTGCCGAGGTTGACCTCGCCGTTGAACTGGCCCTTGCCCACGCCGGGGTGGACGGTCTCGAACTCCCGCAGCTTCTTGCCGCTCTTCGCGTCGGTGACGACATGCACCTTGCGCGGGGAGCCGTCGTCCTCGACGCCGGTGACCACGGACTCCCAGGCGAGGGCGGGCGCCCCGTCGGCCGCCCAGACGACCAGTCGCGGCGCACCGTCCGCCTGCACCTTCTCGGTGCCGTCGGCCTTGGTGGCGGCGAGCGCCGACTTCTTCGCCGTCGACGCCGCGACCGAGGCGTCGGTCGTCGGTACGGACACCGGAGCGTCGGTCGCCCGGGTGACTGTCCGGCCGGCCGCGCGCTGATGCACCACCAAGTCACCGCCGAGGACGGGGAGTCCGGCGAAGGTGCGCTCGTAACGGGTGTGGACGGTGCCGTCGGCGTCCTTGATGACGTCCTTCGGCAGCAGCTTCTCCTTGGCGCCCAGCTTCAGGGAACCGGCGGTGGCCTTGGCGGAGTTCGCGGCCGACTTCAGAAGGGCGGCACGCTGGGCGGGGGTGAGCTGGACGGGAGCCGCGCCCGCCCTGGGCTCCGCGGCGATCCGGGCCCGGTCCGGGGCCTGGTTCGGCTGGGCGGACGCTCCGGTCGCCGGAGCAACCGCGGCGGCGACAAGCGCGGTCACGACGACCAGCGCGCCTCCCGTGACGCGCCGGGAACTACGAGACAGCCTGGACCTGCGGGAACGTAAGGTTCTCGGCACTCCTGCTCCTTCCGGCCGCTCGATGGCAGCCGTGTGGGAAGACCGGATGGCGGTGTCGGCCGTCCGGGGAGAACATGCGATGAGTGCCGCGCGGCGTGAAGATCTTCACACCGAAAGGTCGCCAGTGTCATGGCCTGACCAAACAGTTGTCCGGAATGAGGTCTTGCCGTTCACGCCCCAACGGGCAGGGGACGAGGGCGACATGCGCCTTTACACGACGTAAACAATTGCCCCACAGGTACCTCCTCGGCCACATCAGTCACCGTGTCGGCCAGAGCGGAGGCAAATCGGCCACGCTCCGAGTCATCTCGCAGAGGGCTGTCCGGCCCGACTCCGGAGATGCGGGCGCATCACGAGGACCGCGAGGCTAACCAGAGGTGGGGTGAGGCCGACCGCGTAGCCACGCGGTCGCCTCTCGCGGGGAACGCAGGTGGATGACGTTCAGGGGCGCGAAGCGTGGGTCGGTCGTGCGGCGGTTGATCTCGGCGCGGCGGGCCGCGTGTTGGGTCCAGGACGACCACGCGGGGTGGTCACCGCCGAACCAGGAGGACAGGGTCTCCACATTGCCGCCGAAGACCCGCTCGCGCAGCAGGGTCCGTCGCAGGGATCTGCGCAGTACGCGCGGCATGACGACGGCTCTGGGGTAATCGAGCCAGATCACGGTGTCGGCGCTGGTCCACAACAGGTCGCGGACCTCGGGGTAACCGAAGGAGTCGAAAATCCAGGCGGGGGTGGCGGCGATCTTCGCGACCTGTTGGTGAAAGTCGGGGTCGACCGTCCAGTCGGGGCCGGTGAACATGAGCGAGTCCATCTCGTGGAACGGCAACTGGAGCCGGACGGAGAGGGCTTGCGCCATGGTGGTTTTTCCGGCCCCGGTGATGCCGGCGACGAGGATGCGTTGCACGCACGGATGCTACGGGCGTGGGTCGGCCTTCGGCGAAGCCGTTTTTCGTTTGCCGGATCGTGGGCCCTGCACGGGGGCCTCGGGGGCCTTTCTTGACCTTGACGCAGCGGCAGGGTTTCTACTCGGAGCCGTACGGACCGGAGCGATCGACGCGCTCGTCGGAGCGATCCCCTTGGAGAGGACACCGAGATGCCCGAGACGACCACCACCACCGAGAAGAACCTGGCCCTGCTGCACACGGCCTACGAGGCGCTGGAGCGCGGCGATCTGGACGCGTGTGCCGAGGTGCTGACGGAGAACTTCATCGCCAACGTCCCCGGGCTGCCCGACCCGTTGCACGGTTCGCAGATCTGGCGGCTGGGGGCTCAGGCCATGTGGGACGGCTTCCCGGACCTGCGGATCAAGGTCGAGGACATGTTCGGCGCCGACGACAAGGTGGCCGTACGGGTCCACTTCCGCGGAACGCACCGGGGCACCTTCCAAGGAATCCCGGCGACGGACCGGCCGGTCAGCTTCCGGAGCATCGAGCTCTACCGCGTCGAAGGCGACCGGATCGCCGAGGAGTGGGTCGCCCCGGACATGATCAGCCTCATGCAGCAGATCTCGCCCACGCCGACCGACCACTGAAGCCGACGGCAGTTGTGCTCAATGGCGTACGGGGGTCTGCGCGGGCGTCTCCTCCGCCGCGGCGGTCGCCTGGCCGCCCGGGTGGCGCAGTGCGCAGAGGAAGCCGATGCCGAGTGCGACGGCCATGCCGTAGAACACCCACTGGTTGGCCTCGGCGAAGTCCATGCGGATCGAGGACATCGCATCGCGCATGGTCGTCGCGGCCGCGCCGTCGCCGGTGGGGGTGCGGGCGTCCGCCTGGCCCGTGATCGACTGCGTCACGTCCCCGGCCACGGAGTCCACCTGGTCCGGCGGTATTCCGCGCTCCTGGAGGGTGTCCACGACGTTGTCGGTCATGGTGTGCGTCAGCATGGTGCCGAAGAGGGCAAGTCCGACGCTGGCCGCATAGTTGCGGACGGTCTGGGTGATGCCGGTGACTTCGCCGTAGGAGGCGTCGATCGCCCGGTTGACGGCGTCCGTCGAGGCAGGGGCGAGGATGAAACCGATGCCCGCGCCGGCGAGCGCGACGTACGGCCACTGGTCGTGCATGGACAGGTCGGTCAATTTGCCGGCCCACAGCGCGAACCCGACGGCGCCCACCACGCAGCCGGTCTTCAACGCGGGGCGGGCGCCCCGCTTGTCGAGGATGCGGCCGCCCCACTGGGAGGCGATGGCGAACCCCACGAAGAAGTACAGCAGGTACAGGGCGGCCTGGTTGGCCGAGGCGCTGAGAGAGACCTGGGCGTAGACCGAGGCGAAGAAGAACACGGGGACGAACGCCAGCATGGCGAAGAAGAGCACCAGCGAGTCCACTGTGAAGGCTCGGTCGCGGAAGACCGACAGGTTGATCAGGGGGTGGCGGGTGCGCAGTTCGTAGCGGCAGAAGGCGTACAGAACCGCGAGGCCCCCGACGATGCAGGCCCATGTGGCCACGCTGTCCCAGCCCCAGGCCGACGCCTGCTGGAAGCCGAGCACGCTCGTGCCCATGCCGACGGCGATCAGCAGAGCGCCCTTGACGTCCAGCGGTTCGTCGCGTCGCCGGTCGGAGATGTGGGCGAGCGCGGTGAGGATCAGGGCCACGACGGCGACGGGAACGTTGACCCAGAAGATGGCCCGCCACGTCCAGGTGGTCAGCCAGCCGCCGAGCAGCGGTCCCACTGCGGTGAGCGCACCGGTGAGGCCGAAGAACAGAGCCAGGGCGCGCCCCCGCCGCTCGATCGGGAACACCGCCACGACGACCGCGAGCGCGGCGGGGAAGAGCAGCGCCGCTCCGAGCCCCTGAGTTGCGCGGAAGGCGACAAGCCATGTCAGTGCGTAGTCTCCGTCGGGTACGCAGCCGCACAGCGCGGAGGAGATGACGAAGATCAGGGTGCCTGCCACGACGACTCGACGTGGTCCCCACAGGTCGGCGAGGCGCCCGCCGACGGCGAAGAACGCGGCCAGGGACAGCAGATAGGCGTTGACCACCCACTGCATTCCCGAGGCTGACAGGCCGAGTTCGGAGACGATGTCGGGCGCGGCGATAGACACGATCGTCTGGTCGATGAACGTCATCGCCACCGCGAACATCATCGCCGCGAGCGCCAGCGGCTGGGAGGCCGCGCGTCCGGCACCGGACATGCTCTCGTTGCGTTGTGCGTGCGTACGGCTCACCTGGCCAGTCTGCGTCCGAACCGGTGACGCCGCACCCGGAGCACATCGGAAACGGTGCGCATGCAAAGGACGCTTGTGGGGCAAGCGGGCAAGCGCCGGAAACGGGCGTCGATGCCATCCTTCGTCGGATCGAGCGAGTGGCCGGTGGCGTCGAAGCCCTTCTGGCCGGCACGGCGTGGTCGGCACGGCTGATCAGCAGGATGTGGCCGGGGACAGAGCACTGATTGTCCCGGCGCGGGAGCGGATCGGGGCCTGGCTTCGGCAGCGAGCGCCCGTCTCGCACGGGGCGCTACGGCCGGGCTTGCGGGAGAAGGACATCACCCAGCCCGACCCCTCCGACCAGGAACAGAACCCCTACCGCTACGCCGAAGGCGACCCCGTCAATCGCATCGACCCCACCGGGGGGTGGGCACGTTGGCCGACTTCGGCTGTGGGGCGATCATGACCAGCGCGGGCGTCACCGCTTCCGCGGCTCCCGCCGTGTGCGCGGGTGTCGGGTACTACGCGGGCGAACTGACCGCGGACACACTGGAATTGATGAGGCCGAACCATTGGGACCGGGGAGTTGCCACTCGGCTCCCCGGGCCTGCTTGAAGGGAATACGGGGATGAAGAGGTTCTCCGGCGACAACAACAGAATGCTGAGAATGTGGCTTGTCGCCTCTGTTCCGTTCGCGGTGTTCCTTGTCTTCCTCATGGTGTTCCAGGGGATGTACGGAGCATGGGTCGGGCTGGCGATCCTGGCGCTCTTCTGGGTCCTGGCCTTCTGGCTGACCTCTCCACCCTCGCGCCAGAAGTAGGACGACGGGGCAGCACGGGCGGCATCGTTTCAAGAACATCTTCCGAACCGGGGGTTCCCGCACAGCAGATCGCCAAGAGACACAGGCGTCCCCTTCCCTCGTTGTCGCTGGCCTCGCGGCGCAACCGGCGGAACAGTCCCAAGAACCCTGGCGCGCCCAGGAGCGTCCGCGCACGTGACCTTCGCTGCCACAAGGTCGATACTTCCGACAGAAGCGCTCACTCCGACCAGCAAGAACACAGGCAGTATGGTCGCCTGTTCGGCTCACCAGGAGGTACCCATGAAGATGCTCATCAACGTCGCGGAAACCGTTGTCGCGGACGCGCTGCGGGGCATGGCGGCCGCCCATCCCGAGCTGACCGTGGATGTCGAGAACCGGGTGATCGTACGGCGGGATGCTCCGGTGCCCGGGAAGGTGGGGCTTGTTTCGGGTGGTGGTTCGGGGCACGAGCCGCTGCACGGCGGGTTCGTGGGTCCCGGGATGCTTTCGGCGGCCTGTCCCGGCGAGGTGTTCACGAGTCCGGTGCCGGACCAGATGGTGCGGGCGGCGGCCGCCGTGGACAGCGGCGCCGGTGTGCTGTTCATCGTGAAGAACTACACGGGTGACGTGCTCAACTTCGACATGGCTGCGGAGCTGGCCGAGGACGAGGGCATCCAGATCGCCAAGGTCCTCGTCAACGACGACGTGGCGGTGACCGACAGCCTCTACACGGCCGGCCGCCGCGGCACCGGCGCGACGCTGTTCGTGGAGAAGATCGCGGGCGCGGCAGCCGAGGAGGGCCAGCCGCTGGAGCGGGTGGAGGCACTCGCCCGGCAGGTCAACGAGAACTCGCGCAGTTTCGGCGTCGCGCTCAGCGCCTGCACGACTCCGGCCAAGGGCAGCCCCACCTTCGATCTGCCGGCCGGGGAGCTGGAGTTGGGCGTCGGCATCCACGGCGAGCCCGGCCGGGAGCGGCGGGCCATGATGACCTCGCGGGAGATCGCCGACTTCTCGGTGAACGCGATCCTGGAGGACATGAGCCCCCGCAACCCCGTCCTGGTCCTGGTGAACGGCATGGGCGCCACACCGCTCCTGGAGCTGTACGGGTTCAACGCGGAGGTGCAGCGGGTGCTGACCGAGCGCGGGGTCCCGGTGGCGCGCACTCTCGTCGGCAACTACGTCACGTCGCTCGACATGGCCGGCGCCTCGGTGACCCTGTGCCAGGTCGACGAGGACCTGCTGCGGCTGTGGGACGCGCCGGTGCGTACGGCGGGCCTGCGCTGGGGCATGTGACGCTCCCCCGGCCAGTGCCGGTGCGATCCCCGGCCCGTGCCGGTGCGCCCGGTCAACACCTTTACCACGCAAGGAGATCCAGTGCTCGACGCCGACTTCTTCCGCCGTTGGATGACGGCGACCGCCGCGTCCGTGGACCGAGAGGCGGAACGGCTGACCGCCCTCGACTCGCCGATCGGCGACGCCGACCACGGCAGCAACCTTCAGCGCGGCTTCAGGGCCGTGTCGGCCACGTTGGAGAAGGAGGCGCCGGACACGCCCGGCGCCGTCCTGATGCTCGCCGGACGGCAGTTGATCTCGACGGTGGGCGGCGCGTCGGGGCCGCTGTACGGGACGCTGCTGCGCCGCACGGGCAAGGCGCTCGGTGACGCGTCCGAGGTCGACGAGCAGGAGCTCGCGCAGGCGCTGCGCACCGGTGTGGACGCGGTGATGCAGCTCGGCGGGGCCGCGCCCGGCGACAAGACCATGATCGACACACTGGTGCCCGCGGTCGACGCGCTCGGCGAGTCCTTCGCCGCGGCACGGGCGGCCGCCGAGGAGGGCGCCCTGTCGACCACGCCGTTGCAGGCCCGCAAGGGCCGGGCGAGTTACCTGGGCGAGCGCAGCATCGGACACCAGGATCCCGGTGCCACCTCCTCGGCCCTCCTGATCGCGGCGCTCGCGGAGGCGGCCGGTGAGTGACGTGCCGAGCGCGACGGGAAGCAACGGGAAACTGGTGGGCATCGTGCTCGTCTCGCACAGCGCGGCCGTGGCCGCCTCGGTCGCCGAACTGGCGACGGGGCTCGCCGGCGGCGGTACGACCGCTCCGGTGGCACCCGCGGGTGGCACCGAGGACGGCGGCTTCGGCACCAGCTCCGAGCTGATCTCGGCCGCCGCCGCAGCCGTGGACCGGGGCGCCGGTGTCGCCGTACTCACCGACCTCGGCAGCGCGGTCCTCACTGTGAAGGCACTGTTGGCCGAGGGCGACGAACTCCCGGCGGGCACCCGTCTGGTGGACGCCCCCTTCGTCGAGGGCGCGGTGGCGGCGGTCGTCACGGCGTCCACGGGAGCCGACCTGGCGGCGGTGGAGGCGGCCGCCGCGGACGCGTACAGCTATCGGAAGGTGTGAGACGGGCGCCCTCAGCGGTTCGCGTTCCGCCTGATGAACTCCCGGGCCAGTCGCTCGCCCTCGGCGACGGCCGCCCGGGGGTTCTCGATGGGAGACGCGCTCGAGCCCTCGAAGAAGATGTACGTGACCCCGGAAGCTGCCCCGCCGCCCTGCGGGTCGGGGCGGATGCCGAGGCCCCGGGCCGTGGCGTACGACGCCTCGCCGATGAGGCCCTCGGGGCCGAGGTCGCCGACGACCGCGTACTGCACACGGTCGCCGTGGATCACGGCGGCGACCGTACCGCTGCGGACTCCGTGCTCGTCGTGGTCCCAGATGTGGCTCGCGGCGGGCACGACGACGTACGGAAGGGTCGCGGCGTCGAGCTGGTTCCCGTCGGACTGCTGGAAGGCGGTGGTGTCGGCGAAGAGCGGGTCGGTGCTCTCGTTGCAGTACGGGCCGGGCCGGCCGTCGCAGTCGATGTCCAGGTCGGCCTTCCAGAAGACCGCGCCGCGCTTTCCGCAGACGGGGATGTCCGCGGGCGCACCGTTGTCGGTGCGGTAGAGGCCGCGGGAGACGGGCACACAGTCGCGCACCGCGGCCAGCAGGTCGGCGGCCCGGACACCCCCTGCGGATCCGGCATTCCCCGGAGGGCCCGCGTTCCCCGCGCGCTCGTGCACGGCATCGGGCAACGGGGCGACGTCGGAGATCGTGGTGGGGGCGAGCAGGGCAGCGCCGGCCGCGGCCAGCGTCAGCGACTGGGCACGCACGATAAGAGACCCTCTCCTGGGCGGGCACTGACGAACACTCAGCCCAATCTGGTGGGGGTTCGATCATGTGGCCACCGTTGGGGGGCCGTACGGAGCACGTCCGGTGACGTCTCGTCGGGGGCCGGGCGGCCGGAGCCGATGTCGGCTCCGGCCGCCCGGCCGCCCTCGCCGGCGCGGGATCAGCGACGACAGCGTTCCGCACCGTGGGCATGAACTTCCCTACGACAAGGGCGAGTTCAGCCGCGAAGAGCATCAGCATACGTAACGTCCGGTCGATATCGCGAACACGGCCCTCTTGATGTGGTCACGCCCACCAGGCCATATTGGTCCGGACCATTCCCGTCGAGGGAGGGCAGGGCTGTGCGACGCGTACTCCTGCGAGCCGCGGTGGTCTGCGGCGCGTTGCTCATGGTGGTGTCCTGCGGCTGGGGCGGCGAGGGCCCGGGCGGGGACGACCGGCCGCCCGCGGCCCCGGCGGGCGTCACCGCGGCGGCGGGCAGTTCCACCAGCGTGCACGTCATGTGGAACCGGGCCTCCGGGAAGCCCGAGGTCGCCCACTACGAGGTGTATCGCGGCACCACGATGGTGAAGGAAGTACCGGGTTCGGACCACATGGTCGACATCACCAGGCTCAAGCCGTCGACCATGTACGCCTTCTCCGTACGCGCGCGGGACGCCGACGGGCGGCTCGGACCGCCCAGCGAGCGGGTGCGGGCCACCACTCCGGCCGCGACCGCCGCCGACGGACGGGCCCCGAGCGCCCCGCAGCGTTCCCGCGGCAAGGCGGCCGGGAGCCGGGCCGCCCAGTTGTCCTGGGACAGGTCCACGGACAACCGGGGCGTGGCCTCGTACGACATCTATCAGGGAGACTCGAAGATCCACAGTGTGGGCGGCGCACAGACGGCGACCGTGGTCACGGGGCTGCGGCCGGGCACGCGGTACTCCTTCACGGTCCGGGCGCGGGACGCTGCGGACAACGTCTCGCCCGCGAGCTCGGCCGTACGGATCACGACGGCTGCCGGCTCCGACGACGGCAAGGGCACGGATGCGGACTCGGGCACCGGCCTGGCGCCGACCGGCTTCCGGGCCTCGACGCATCGCACCGACGGGGCGTACTACCTCGACCTCTCCTGGGTTCCGCCGAACGCCGAGACGATCGACGGGGTGATCACCGAGTACCAGATCCAGCTCGACCGGCAGCCCGCCACCTCGCTCGTCTGGGGCGGGACGGCGCCGCGCGACAAGGCGACGTACAGCTTCTACGTGGGGCGGGAGGCCGGGGTCACCCAGCGGGTGCGGATCAGGGCGAAGCTGCCCGACGGAACATGGAGCGGCTTCTCCGCGGAGCGGACGGTGACGACGGGAGCGGCACGGCCGTAGGGCGGGGCGGTGAGGTGGTACGGCGGGTGTGGCGGCGCCGTACCCGCGCAGGCGGCGGGTGCCCGAAGGCGGTTCCGGCCATAGACGGAGCCTAGGATTCTCCGTATGCCCCATAGGGAATCCAATGGCACCGCCGCGTCCGCCGCCCCGCTCGATCTCTCGCTGCTGCGGACCTTCCTGGCCGTGCACCGGGCGGGTTCGTTCACGGCGGCGGCGCGGCTGCTGGGGCTGTCGCAGCCGACAGTGACCACGCAGATCCGGTCCCTGGAGGACCAGCTGGGGCGTGAGCTGTTCGAGCGGCGGCCGCGCGGTGTGGTGTCGACCTCGGTCGCCGACGAGCTGGCCGCGCAGGTCGCGGCGCCACTGGACGCGCTCGCGACGGTCACGGACCGCGGCGGGTTCGGTGCGGACGTGGTGCCGGAGCCGGTCCATGTGGCGGGTCCCGCGGAACTGCTGTGCACACGGGTGCTGCCCGCGCTGGCCCCGCTGACCGGGCAGGGGGTGCGGCTGCGGGTCACCACCGGGCTGACCGACGGTCTGCTGGAGGGACTGCGCGGCGGCCGCTTCGACCTGGCGATCGCCACGTCACGGCCGCGCGGCCGCACACTGAGCGCGGTGCCGCTGGCCGACGAGGAGTTCGTCCTCGTGGCAGCGCCCGCCTGGGCCGAACGGATCGGCCAGGACCGGGTCGCCGCCGAGGGGCCCGCCGTGCTGCACGGGGCACCCCTGATCTCGTACGCCGAGGATCTGCCCATCGCGCGACGCTACTGGCGGCACGTCTTCGGCGTACGGCTGACAGGGCAGGCGGCGATCACGGTGCCGGATCTGCGCGGCGTCCTCGCGGCGGTGGTGGCGGGCGCCGGGATCTCGGTGCTCCCCCGCTATCTGTGCCTCGACGAGCTGGCCTCCGGCACGCTGATCACCCTGCTGGACCCGGAGGACCCGCCGATCAACACCGCGTATCTGGTGCGGCGCCCGGGGGTGTCGGACAACCCGCATGTCGCGCTCGTCGGGGAACGGATCCTGGCGGCCGGACGGACCTGGTGACGGCCCGCGGAAAGTAGCGGGCCGCTCCGGTGGTACGCCACCGGCGGTCGGCCGGACGAAGGAATTCGTCACCTGCCCGGTCCCGGCCCGCATGCGGAACCGGTGATCCTCGCATTGGCTCGGTCCGAAGGCGCACGGGCGTTCCCAATCCTCGGCGGCGCATGGGATGTACCGCCAACCGTGCTGTCGGAGGGCAGTTCTATGCGTATGACCCAGATGCTCGTCCGCTCCGGCCTGACCGTGGCGGCCGCCGCCGCGCTGCCGCTGACCCTCACCGCCACGGAGGCGGTCGCGGTGAACACGGCCATCAATGTGACCACCAGTGGCACGACGGTGCAGGTGACCACCACCGACTGTGCCACCAGGTCCAACGGCTCCATGGGGAATGCCTCACTGCTCTCCAGCGGTCAGGCCAACTTCGCGCAGGGGCGCCAGGCGACCTTGTCAGGGACCAGCACCAGCCAGGCCGCGGCCTGGTCCAACGTCACCACCGGCACCTACACCGTCATCGTGGTCTGCGCCGACGGCACGACGGCGGGCACCCAGTCCGTCACCGTCTCCCCCGTCTCCAGCCCCACAATCTCTGCGACTGCGACTGCGACATCGTCGGCATCACCGTCGCGCGGGGTCATGGGCGGGATGGGCGGCGGTACGAAGGACTACGGTGCCGCCACCTACGCGGCGGGCGGCGTCCTGGTGGCGGCGGGAGTCGGAGCCACGGTCTGGGTCCTGCGCCGGCGCGCCAAGCCGCACCGGCTGTGAGCACGGCGGCGGCCCGGTACCCCGGTCTCGACGGGCAGCCCGGGCCGCCGCCGACCACCTGAAGTGCCGACGACCTGAAGTGCCGATCACCCGAATCCGGACCATCCGAAATCCGGACCGTCAGGACGCCGGATCTTCCGCGGGCAGCCGTCCGAACTCCTCCAGCGCGTGCGTCAGCCAGCGCGTCCAGAAGGTCTCCAGGTCGATCCCGGCCCGCAGGACGAGGTGCTGAAGGCGGTCCTGCGGCGCGTCCCTGCCGGGCGGGAAGTCGCGCTCCTGGATCTCCTCGTACTCCGCCAACTGCCGCTGGTGCAGGTCGAGATGGCGCCGCAGGTCCGCCTCGATGCCCTCCGTGCCGACCACCGCCGCGGCCCGGAGCCGCAGCAGCATCGTGTCGCGCAGTGGCTTCGGGTCATGGGACGCGGCGGTCCACCTGGCCAGTTCGGCACGGCCCGCGGGCAGGACCTCGTACCGCTTCTTCTGTCCCCGGGCCGGCTGTTGCGTGGGGAGGGCCCTGATGTGTCCCTCGGCCTCCAGTTTTCCCAGCTCGCGATAGATCTGCTGATGCGTCGCCGACCAGAAGTAGCCGATCGACCTGTCGAAGCGACGGGTCAGCTCAAGCCCCGAGGACGGCTTCTCGAGCAGGGCGGTGAGGATCGCGTGCGGGAGTGACATGGAGTCATCCTAGGGACGGTCCGTACGGCCCCTACAGTGCCGCCGCCAGCTCCGTGCCCTGCTTGATGGCCCGCTTGGCGTCCAGCTCGGCCGCCACGTCGGCACCGCCGATGAGGTGCACGCTGCGGCCGTCGGCGCGCAGCGCCTCGTACAGGTCGCGGCGCGGTTCCTGCCCCGTGCAGAGCACGATCGTGTCGACCGGAAGGACTGAGGCCCGGCCGTCGACGGTGACATGCAGGCCGGCGTCGTCGATACGGTCGTACTGGACGCCCGGGACCATGGTGACTCCGCGGTGCTTGAGTTCGGTGCGGTGGATCCAGCCGGTGGTCTTGCCGAGACCCCCGCCGACCTTCGACGCCTTGCGCTGCAGGAGGTGGACGGTACGCGGCGGGGCGGGCCGATCCGGGGTGCCGAGGCCGCCGGGCGCCCGGTAGTCCATGTCGACGCCCCAGTGCCGGAAGTACGTGGCCGGGTCCTCGCTGGCCTTGTCACCGCCGTCGGTCAGGTACTCGGCGACGTCGAAGCCGATGCCGCCCGCGCCGAGGATCGCGACACGGTCGCCGACGGGCGCGCCGTCGCGCAGCACGTCGAGGTAGCCGACGACGCTGGGGTGGTCGACACCGGGAATCTCGGGGGTGCGCGGGCTGACCCCCGTGGCGACGACGACCTCGTCGTACCCGGAGACGTCCTCGGCAGTGACGGGGGTGTTCAACCGCACGTCCACGCCGTGCAGTTCGAGCTGCGTACGGAAGTAGCGGATCGTCTCGTCGAACTCCTGCTTGCCGGGGACCCGGCGGGCCACGTTGAGCTGGCCGCCGATTTCGTGCGCGGCGTCGTAGAGGGTGACGTCGTGGCCTCGCTCGGCGGCGCTGACCGCGCAGGCGAGTCCGGCCGGGCCCGCGCCGACCACGGCAACCTGCTTGCGCCGCCTGGTCGGTGAGAGGACGAGCTCGGTCTCGTGGCAGGCCCGCGGGTTCACCAGGCACGACGTGATCTTGCCGCTGAACGTGTGGTCGAGGCAGGCCTGGTTGCAGCCGATGCAGGTGTTGATGGCCTCGGGGCGCCCGGCTTCCGCCTTGGCCACGAAGTCCGGGTCGGCGAGCATCGGGCGGGCCAGCGACACCATGTCGGCGTACCCCTCGGCGAGCAACTGCTCTGCGAGATCAGGGGTGTTGATGCGGTTCGTCGTCACCAGCGGGATCGACACGGCACCCATGACTTTCTTGGTCACCCAGGCGTACGCGCCGCGCGGCACCGAGGTCGCGATGGTGGGGATCCGGGCCTCGTGCCAGCCGATACCGGTGTTGATGATGGTCGCCCCGGCCGCCTCGACGGCCTTGGCGAGCGTGATCACCTCGTCGAACGAGGATCCGCCCGGGACCAGATCCAGCATCGACAGCCGGTAGATGATGATGAAGTCCTCGCCGACCGCCTCCCGCACCCGGCGGACGATCTCGACGGGGAACCGCATGCGGTTCTCGTAGGAACCACCCCAGCGGTCTTCGCGTTTGTTGGTCTGGGCGGCGATGAACTCGTTGATGAGGTAGCCCTCGGAGCCCATGATCTCGACGCCGTCGTAGCCGGCCTGCCGCGCGAGACGGGCCGCCCTGGCGTAGTCGTCGATGGTCCGCTCGACCTCGTCGTCGGTGAGCGCGTGCGGCGGGTACGGGCTGATCGGCGCCTGGAGGGCGCTCGGGGCGACCAGGTCCTGATGGTAGGCGTACCGCCCGAAGTGGAGGATCTGCATCGCGATCTTCCCGCCCTCGCGGTGCACCGCGGTGGTGATCCCGGTGTGCTGCTCGGCCTCCGCCTCGGTGGTGAGCTTGGCCCCGCCCTCGTACGGGCGGCCCGCCTCGTTGGGGGCGATGCCGCCGGTGACGATGAGGCCGACGCCGCCGCGCGCCCGGGCGGCGTAGAACTCCGCCATGCGCTCGAAGCCGCGCTCGGCCTCTTCCAGGCCGACGTGCATGGAGCCCATGAGCACGCGGTTCGCCAACGTGGTGAAGCCCAGGTCGAGCGGGTTCAGCAGATGCGGGTAACGGCTCATGGGCCCCTCCGTACGCGGTGTCGTCATGTCTTTGTAGACGACGAGCCAATCCTTTTGCAACTAGTTGCAAAAGGATTGGGGGGTCAATGTGACGAGCACCTCGCCCGTCAGGGGCGCGGGGAACTGCGCGACCAGCCACGGACGACCCGCAGCCTCAGTCCCGCACCCTCAGCCACCCTTCACGCCGATCACGACGTTCGCGTAGAGCTCCTCCGAGACCTCCAGCCTCGGGATCAGTCCGGCACCGGCGAATATCTCGACGGCCAGGCCGGTCTGGCGCTCACTCGTCTCGACGAGGAGACTCCCGCCGGGCGCCAGCCACCGCGGCGCCTCCACGGCGACCCGACGCAGGACGTCGAGCCCGTCCCCACCCCCGTCGAGCGCCACGAGAGGTTCATGATCCCGGGCCTCCGGCGGCAGCAGCCCGACCTCACCGGTGGGAACGTACGGCACATTGGCAGCCAGAATGCCGATGCGGCCACGGAGGCCATGGGGCAACGCCTCGAAGAGATCACCCTCGTGGACATGAGCACCCCGGCCCACGTTCCGCCGAGCGCACCGCACCGCGGCGGGATCGACATCGGCGGCGTGCAGCTCAACGCCGGGAAGCGCGGCGGCGAGCGCCGCACCCACCGCACCGGAGCCACAGCACAGGTCCACGACGACGGGGGCCTCGGGGGCGAGCGCGACGGCCTGCTCGACCAGGAACTCCGTTCGGCGGCGGGGCACGAAGACGCCGGGTTCCACTGCTATGCGCAGACCTCTGAACTCGGCCCAGCCCAGGACGTGTTCGAGGGGCAGGCCCGCGACCCGGCCGTCCACCATCACGGTGAGTTCGGCGGGTGTGCGTGCGGTGGAGAGGATCAGTCGCGCCTCGTCCTCGGCGAAGACACAACCTGCGGAGCGGAGCGCGGTGACGACCTGTGCGTAAGAAGGTGGCATGGAAGCCGAGAGCCTTTCGGGAAGCCGAAGGGCGCCCTCCAGGTCACCTGATGCCGGTGAGGCCCTGAGGCGAGAGCACCCGAGCTGACACAGCGGTAATGGGGCTCACCTCCTCGGTCCGTTCGCGGCTGGGGCGGTCCGCAGCCGGACGGCAACATTACACGGCGCCACCCCCGGCCGGGACCCGGTCCCAGGCCCTCCGCGCATCACACCCGAGGCACCTCTAGTTGCATTAGGCAACCACTTAGTTGTATGGTGCAACCAGAAGAGAAAGGAAGAAACCGTGAACGCAGCCGACGTGTCCATCGAGACGATCCACCACGAGCTGACGGCCTTCGCCCGCCGCGCCCGGGCCTCGGCGGGACGTCTGCACCCCGAGCTGTCCCTGGTCTCGTACACGCTGCTCGGCCACCTGGAGGACGTCGGCGGCTGCCGGGCCACCGACCTGGCCGCGCACTACGCCCTGGACAAGTCCACGGTCAGCCGCCAGGTCTCCGCCCTCGAACGCGCAGGGCTGGTCGAACGCCGCGCCGATCCCCAGGACCAGCGCGTCCAGGTGCTCCACCTCACCCCCGCCGGCACGGAGATCCTCGCCCAGGTGACCGCGAGCCGCCGGGTGGCGTTCCGCGAGCGGCTCGCGGGCTGGCCGGAGGAGGACCTGGAGCGGTTCGCCGGGTATCTGCTGCGGTACAACGCGGCGGTGGGTGGCGTGACCTTCAAGGCCACGTCCGCGAGCGACTGAGGCACGGCGGAGGCGCGAGCGGGCAGGCGGCGCGACCCGTCACGTGTCAAGGCCCGCCGCACCACCATCCTTCAAGCCCGCCGCGGCCCCACGCCCTCCCCCGCCGCTAGGCGACCCCCAACGTCTGCCGGTCGCCGAGCGGTTCGGGCACCCGCGCCCCCACGAACCTCGTCCTGCGCCGCAGCCGGAAGCCCATCGCCTCATAGAGCCGGATGGCGGTGGTGTTGTCGGCGGCGGCGTGCAGGAACGGGGTCTCGCCCCGGGCGCGTATGCCGTGGGCGACCGCCAGGGTCAGCCGGGTCGCGAGGCCCTCACCGCGGAAGTCCGGATCGGTGCAGACCGCGCTGATCTCGGTCCAGCCCGGTGGATGCAGCCGCTCCCCCGCCATGGCGATCAGGGCCCCGTTCCGGCGAATCCCGAGATACGTGCCGAGTTCGACGGTCCGCGGCAGGAACGGGCCCGGTCTGGTGCGCTCGACCAGGTCCAGCATCTCCGGTACGTCGGCGGGACCGAGCCGTACGGCCTCCGGCTCCGGCGCGGTGGCCAGGCCGTCGTCCACGAGTTGTACGCCGTCCAGGCTGAACGTCACGTCCCAGCCGTCCGGGATGCCGCCGTCGAAGGCGGGGAGCCCTATCTCCTCGCCGGGGCCGACGAGTGCCGCGAGGTCGGCCCAGTCGTCGGCGTCCGGCTCGTCGGGCAGTGCCAGCCAGGGCGACACGTCGACGGGGTAGCGCAGCACGCGGCCGCGGTGCTCGGCGAAGTGGGCGTGCGGGCCGGTCAGCGAGCCCAGCGCCGGATTGTCCAGCGGGTGACGTGCCCCGCTCATATGGCGACCTCGATCACGACCTTGCCGCGCGTGTGGCCCTCCTCGACGGTACGCAGCGCCTCCCCGGCCCGTTCGAGCGGGAACGTCTGCGTCACGAAGGGGTCCAGTTTGCCGTCGGCCACGAGCTGAACCACCTGGTCGAGCACCGCGGCGGTACGGGCCCGCGCGACGGGCGAGCCGCCGAGCCGGGCCACGATGTCCTTGCCGCCCGCGGTGATCAGCTTCGTCCGGTCCGCGACCAGCTCGGACGCGGCTTCGAGGACCTCACCGCCGACCACGTCGTACACGGCGTCCACGCCGTCGGGCGCCACGGCCCGTACACCGCTGACGAAGTCCGGGCCCGAGGGCACATGGACGGCACCGAGCGACTCGACCAGGTCCTTCTTGCCCGCGCTCGCGACACCGATGACGTTCACGCCGTCGGCGCGGGCGATCTGGATCACCGAGACGCCCACACCGCCGCCCGCGCCCGTGACCAGCAGGGTCGAGCCGGCCGGCAGGTTCAGCTGGCGGACTCCGTCGTAGGCGGTCGCCGCCGCGACGGGCAGGGCCGCGGCGTCCGTGAACGAGACCCCGGCGGGCTTGTGCGCGGTGACCGCCACGGGGAGCAGCACGTACTCGGCGAACGCCCCGGCGACCGGGTTGCCGAAGACCTCGTCCCCGACCGCGAAGCCCGTGACGCCCTCGCCGACCTCCTCGACGACTCCGGCGGCCTCGTTGCCGAACACGGCGGGCACCGCGCGCGGCTGCTGGCCGGGGCGCTGGTAGCCGGTGCGCTGCTTGGAGTCGACGGGGTTCACGCCCGCCGCCCGGACGGCGACCAGCAGTTCGCCGGGTCCGGGGCTCGGGCGGTCCTGGTCGACGAGGGCTTCGGTCTCGGGGCCGCCGTACCGGGTGAAGACGTACGCCTTGGGCATTGCTCCGTCACTCTCCTTCGCGCAGGGGTGGGCAATAGCGGCAAGGAAGATCACGGGGCTGCTATTCCCCGGCCACCGGACTGTTCACGCGGCCGCAATGATCCGGGGGCGGTCCAGGGGCGGGGCTTCCCGGCGGGCCCGGTACCGTGGAGGGCGTACGCAACGATCAAGGGCCGCCGTTCGGCAGGCCTGGAGGCACCTCCCGTATGAACGTCACCCGAGGCTTCACCGGGCGCCCGCGCGTCCGCAACGACGGGCTGCCGCCCGGCCAGTACGACGCGGGCGACGACTGGCCCGTCCTGTCCGCGGAGGTCACGCCGGACCTGGCGCCCGAGGAGTGGACGTTCACCGTCGACGGTCTGGTCGCCGAACCGCGCACCTGGACCTGGGACGAGGCGCACGCGCTGCCGCCGTCCGCGTACGAGGGCGACATCCACTGCGTGACGAGCTGGTCGAAGTTCGGGGTGCGCTTCGGGGGCGTGTCACTCGACGCGTTTCTCGACGAGGTCCGTCCGGCGCCGGAGGCCACACACGTCGTCGCGTACTCGCACACCGGTTACACCACGAACCTCCCCCTCGCCGATCTCACCGGCGGGCGCGCCTGGATCGTGTGGGATTACGGGGACGGGCCGCTGCCCGCCGAGCACGGTGGTCCGGCGCGGCTGATCGTGCCGCATCTGTACTTCTGGAAGAGCGCCAAGTGGATCGCGGGCCTGCGGCTCCTGGACCACGACGAGCCGGGCTTCTGGGAGCAGAACGGCTACCACCACCGCGGCAACCCCTGGGAAGAGCAGCGCTACTCCGGTGACTGAGACCTCCATGTCCGCGACCTTCATGTCCGCCACGGGCTCCACGCCGTCGGCGGGCTTCACTCCGCCGACCCGCTTCGCCGTGCCGGGGCGGATCGCCGTGAGCAACCGCGCGGCGGCCACCTGGCAGCGCGCCACGCTCACCGAGGTCCGCCGGGAGACCCCGCACGCGGCGACCTTCCGGTTCGCCGTTCCCGACTGGGAGGGGCATCTGCCCGGCCAGCACCTGATGCTGCGGCTTCGGGCGGAGGACGGCTATCTCGCTCAGCGGCACTACTCGATCGCCTCGCCGCCCGACGACACCGGGCACATCGAACTCACCCTCGACCATGTCGACGGCGGTGAGGTGTCCGGCTGGTTCCACACGGTCGCCAAACCCGGTGACGAGGTGGAGGTGCGCGGCCCGCTCAGCGGCTTCTTCGCCTGGCCGGGCGACCGGCCCGCCCTGCTCGTCGGCGCGGGCTCAGGCGTCGTACCGCTGATGTCGATGGTCCGCCACCACCGCGCGCGGGGGCTGTCGGTGCCGCTGCGGCTGCTCGTGTCGGCTCGCAGCCCCGAGGAGCTGATCTACGCGTCGGAGTACGGCGCCGAGACCACCCCCGTGTTCACGCGCACCGGGCCGGAGGGTGTGCCCGTGGGACGTGTGTCGGCCGCACATGTGGCGGCGCTCCTGGCCGACCGACCCGAAGGTGGGTGGGAGGCCTATGTGTGCGGTTCGAACGGGTTCGCCGAACATGCCTCGCGGCTGCTGGTGGACGCCGGCCAGCCGGTGGACCGTATCCGGATCGAGCGCTTCGGCTGATCGCCCCCAGCCGCACGGTCGGCGTGATCTCTCTCAGGGATGATCCCTTTCAGGGATGGGGCACCACGGCGACCGGGCACGTGGAGTGGTGGACCAGGGAACGCGCCGCGCGGCCGAGGCCCGGGCCGGCCGAGGCCCGGCGGCCGATGACCAGCAGTCCCGCCCGGGCGGAAGCCTGCAGCAGATGGTGCCCGGCGTGCCCGTGGGCCACGCGCTCGGTGACCTCGGTCTCCGGGTACTTGTGGCGCCACGGCTGCAGAGTCACCGCCAGGGAACGGCACTTGGCGTCCTCCTGCTCGGCCGTGTCGCCGGGCGTCCGCCCGCCGTTGAGGTAGCCCCGCCGTGGGGACGGCGTCCAGGCGTGCACGACGTGCAGCGGCGCCGAGCGCACTGTGGCCGTGTCGAAGGCGTGGCCGATGAGGTCGTCCGCGGGGTGGGCGAGGTCGAGACCGAGGACCACCGGCAGATACGGGGCCCGGGCCGGCGGGGTGGTCCCTGCGACGGGCATCCGCTCGTCCTCGGGGAGTTCGCCCGCGCGCACCAGCACCACCGGGCGTTCGGCCCGCGCGGCCACGGCGAGCGCGACCGAGCCGACCAGGAATCCGGCGAAGCCACTGAAGCCCCGCGAGCCCAGGACCAGGGTCTCCGACTCCGCGGCGGCGGCGACCAGCGCCGGGACGGCAGGCGTCTCGGTGCGGCGGGCGATGATGTCCAACGCCGGGTGGCCGTAGGAGAGTTGGACGGCGGCCCGGTCGAGGGTGGTGCGGACGGGCGCACCACCCGGGGGCCGTGCGGGTGCGGCGGCTTCGACTCCGGCGTGCAGCAGCCGCAGGGCGACCCCGCGTCGCTCGGCCTCGCGGGCCGCCCAGTCGGCGGCGTCGAGACTCGCGCGGGAGCCGTCGATGCCGACGGTGACGGTCCGGGTGTCCTTGTTCATGGCTCGTACCTTTCGAAGCTCATGCCTCCTGCCTTTCGCCCGTGTGTTTCGCGGGTACCCCTCTCGCGCGCCTCGCGGATGCCCTCGCGGTGATCGCCGCCCGGTCGCACACACGACTTCCCGGCCACAGACACGACGCGGGTTCCACACCGGGCGCGGATCAGTCGTCGGCGGCTGGCGAAGACGCCCGACGGAGAGGACGGTGGAAAGGTGAGCGGCGTACGCCGGTGAGGGTGTGACGAGAGGCGGTAGCGGTCACGAGCAGTGCCGAGAGGCGAGAGGCGAGCGCGGTCGAGAGGTGAGGAGGCCGGGAGATGCGGACGCGGATGCGGGGCTGGCGGTGGCGGCGCAATCCGCTGCGGCGCCGCTCGGACGTGGTGGAGGCGTGGACCGCGCTGTGCGTCGCGGTCCTGCTGTGCGTCGGCGGCCCGCTGGCCGGGATCGCCGCGGGCTGGTGGGCGTACGACGGAGCGCGGGTCACGGCCGAGGAGCAGCGCGCCGAACGTCACCGGATCCCCGCCGAGGTCACCGAGCACGCGCCCGCCGCGGTGCCCACCTCCGAGGGCGAACGGCAGCCGACCTACCGGGTGACCGTCCGCTGGGCCGAGCCGGGCGAGCCGCCGCGTACGGACAAGGCCCGGGTGCCCGCCGGTACCCGGAGCGGCGACCGCGCGTACATCTGGCTGGACGACCGGGGCCGGGTAGTCCCCGCCCCCGCGGACGGCACCGCCGTGTGGCAGCACACGCTGTCGGTGGGCGCCTGCGCCGCGGGCCTGTTCGCGGGCGGCGTCGTGGCCGCTTACGCCGTCGTACGACGGGTCGCCACGCGCCATCGCCTCGCCGAGTGGGAACAGGAGTGGGCGTACACCGGGCCCGAGTGGCGGCGTCACTGCACCTGAGCGGATCCGCGCGCGCCGGTGCTCCGTGAGCCGTGGTCAGTGGCCGTGGTCAGTGGGTGGCGCCGGGTGGTCGGGAGGCGTCAGGCCAGTCGCTGCATGCTCCGCGCCATGCGCCCGTGCTCCCGCAGCGCGTCACGCAGCCCGGGCAGCACCGGCTCGCCCCGGTCGACGAGTACACGGCCGCCGACCACCGTGGTCCAGGCGCGGCCGGGCCCGCAGCGCAGCCAGGCCTCGACGGGGTCGCTCAGCGCGCCCGCGAGCGCGACCTCGTGCAGGTCCCAGACGACGAGGTCGGCGCAGGCGCCCGGCCTCAGATGCCCCAACTCGTCGGCTCGGCCCAGGCATTGGGCGGAGCCGCGGGTCGCGATGTCGAGGGCGTCACGGGCGGTCATCGCGCCGGGCCCGCCCCGATAGCGGCCGAGCAGGAGGGCGCCGCGGGTCTCCATCCACAGTGAGGCGTGGTCCGTGGAGGCGGAGCCGTCGCAGCCGATGCCGACCGGCAGACCCAGCTCGCGCATCTCCCGCACGCGGGCGGTGCCGCCGCCGATGAGCATGTTGGAGCTGGGGCAGTGCGCCACCCCGACCCCGGCCCCGGCGAGGCGCCGCAGTTCGGCGTCGTTCGGGTGGATGCAGTGCGCGACCCAGCTGCGGTCGCTCAGCCAGCCCGTGTCCTCGAAGTACTCGACGGGCCGGCAGCCGTACGTCTCCAGGCAGTACGTGTCCTCGTCGCGGTCCTCGGCGAGATGCGTGTGCAGTCGTACGTCGTACCGTTCGGCGAGTTCCGCGGTCGCAGTCATCAGTTCCTTGGTGACCGAGAACGGCGAGCAGGGGGCGAGCGCAACCCGGACGAGCGCGCCCGGTTGCGGATCGTGGTGGGCCTTGATCAGCCGCTCGCTGTCGGCGAGGACCTCGTCCTCGGTCTGTGTGACGCTCCTCGGCGGCAGTCCCCCGTCCTCCACGGACCGGGTCATCGAGCCGCGGGTGGCGTGGAAGCGGAACCCGATGTCCCGCGCGGCGCGGATCTCGGCGTCCACGAGGCGCGGGCGCGGATGGACGTAGAGGTGGTCGGACGAGGTCGTGCAGCCGCCCATCAGCAGTTCGGCCATGCCGACGTACGCCGACACGTAGACCGCCTCCTCGTCGAGCGCGGCCCACAGCGGGTACAGCGTGGTGAGCCAGTCGAAGAGGGAGCCGTTCACCGCGGGCGCGTAGGAGCGGGTGAGGTTCTGGTAGATGTGGTGGTGCGTGTTGATCAGTCCGGGGGTGACGATCCGGCCGGCCGCGGACAGCTCCGAGCGGGCCTCCGGTTCGGCCCCGGGACCGCCGACGGCGGCGACCCGGCCGTCCGCGACGGCCACCCAGCCGCCCGCGATCTCCCGTTCCCCGTCCACTACCAGCAGTTCGGCGTCCTTGACCAGCAGGTCCACGGCAGGCGGCATGGCGGCATCGTAGCCAGGACGGGCCGGCCCGCGGAGGAGGTCTGGCGGCCCTCCGGCCACCCCCGTACGGTGTGATCATCCGCACCCTTATTCGTAGCAAAGGCGGTCTTCCATGGCCTTGTTCGACCTTCCTCTCGATCAGCTCCGGAACTATCGCAGCGCGTCCGTCGAGCCCGAGGACTTCGACGCCTTCTGGGGCAAGACGCTGCAGGAGGCGCGCGAGCACGGTCTGGACGCCCGCTTCGAACCCGTCGAGGCCCATCTGAAGAACGTGAAGGTCTTCGACGTCACGTTCGCCGGGTTCGGCGGTCACCCGGTGAAGGGCTGGCTGACGCTTCCTGCCTGGGCGAACACGCCGTTGCCGACGGTCGTCGAGTACATCGGCTACGGCGGCGGACGCGGCCTTTCGCACACGCATCTGCTGTGGGCGTCGGCGGGCTTCGCGCACTTCGTGATGGACACGCGGGGGCAGGGCGGCGCGTGGGGCGGCGGCGGTGACACGCCGGACCCGGTGGGCAGCGCGCCCGCGTATCCCGGGTTCATGACGCGGGGCATCGACGCTCCCGAGAACTACTACTACCGACGGGTGTTCACCGACGGGGTACGGGCCGTGGAGGCCGCACGCTCGCACGAGTTCGTCGACTCCGAGCGCGTCGCGGTGGTCGGTTCGAGCCAGGGCGGCGGCATCTCCATCGCGGTGGGCGGACTGGTGCCGGACCTCTCGGCGGTCGCGCCGGACGTGCCGTTCCTGTGCGACTACCCGCGCGCGACGACGCTCACGGACCGCGACCCGTACCGGGAGGTCGGCAACTACCTCAAGACGCACCGCGGCCGCACCGAGCAGGTCCTGCGCACGCTCTCCTACTTCGACGGTGTCCACTTCGCCGCGCGCGGCCGGGCGCCCGCCCTGTTCTCGGCGGCGCTGGAGGACCAGACCTGCCCGCCGTCGACGGTCTTCGCGGCCTTCAACGCGTGGGGGCACGACGACAAGGCGATCGAGGTGTACGACTTCAACGACCACGAGGGCGGCGGCCCGTTCCAGGAGGCGGTCAAGCTGGCCTGGCTGCCCCAGCGCTTCTGAGGCGGGAGGAGTGGAGACGCGCGAGGCGGCCGAGCGGTTCGTCCGGGTGTGGGAGCGGGCCTGGGCGGAGCACGATGTGGACGCGCTGCTGGCCCTGTACGCCGAGGGGTGCGTCCACCGGTCGATGCCGTTCCGCGAGCCGCATCGCGGGCGGGACGAACTCGCCGCGTATCTTCGCTGGTCGTTCGCCGACGAGCGGGTTGTCGATGTGCGGTTCGGGGCGCCTGTGATCGGCGAACACGGTGTGGCTGTCGCCGAGTTCAGGGTCCTCGCCGAGGAGGGTGAGGGCGCCTCGACGCTGGCCGGGTGTGTCTTTGTGCGCTTCGACGCGGAGGGATTCGCCGTGGAGGCGCGGGACTACTGGCACTCCGTGCCGGGGCATCAGGAGCCGGCGGGGTCGCTGTTTCTCGGCTGAACGCCCCCGGCTCCCCTCGGGGAGGGGAAGAGGGGTGTCGGGCTGTTGGAGGGCTGCGGACCGGCTGTGGCTGGTCGCGCTCTCGCGGCGGAGCCGCACATCGAAACAGCCCCACGCTCCTGAAGGGCGCGAGTTGCCCAGACCCTTCCGGCCGGTCCGACCAGTCGGTATGTTCAGGTGGCCGGGGTGTACTCGTGCACCCCGGCGTTCCCGGCGGACGACGGAGGAGCCATGTCCCAGGTTCAGGGTCGGTGCGAGACGCGCTTCGAGGCGGTGCGGGCCGCGTTCGAGGAGAACTTCCGGGAGCGCGACGAACTGGGCGCGGCCGTGGCCGTCACGGTGGACGGCGAGACCATGGTCGACCTGTGGGGCGGCTGGGCGGACGCGGCCCGGACACGCGCGTGGGAGCGGGACACGCTGGTCAACGTGTGGTCGACCACGAAGGGACCGACAGCACTGTGCGCGCACATCCTGGCCGACCGCGGGCTGCTCGACCTGGACGCGCCTGTGGCCACGTACTGGCCGGAGTTCGCCGCGGCGGGCAAGGAGGCGGTGCTCGTACGGCATCTGCTGTCGCACCGGGCGGGGCTGGCCGGGCTGCGCGAACCGCACTCGCTGGAGCAGGCCTTCGACTGGGAGCTGACCACGAAGCGGCTCGCGGCGACGGAGCCCTGGTGGGAGCCGGGGACGGCCTCGGGCTACCACGCCTTCACGTATGGCTTCCTGGTCGGTGAAGTGGTGCGACGCGTCACGGGGTTGCTGCCGGGCGCCTTCCTGGAGCGGGAGGTGACCGGGCCGCTCGGCATCGACTTCACCATCGGGCTGCCGGAGAAGAAGGCCGGGCGCGCGGCCGAGCTGGTGCATCCTCCGGCCGCCTCCTCCAGTGAACAGGCCGCGATCTTCAGCCAGTTGACGCCGGTGGCACTGGCCGCCCTGGCCAATCCCCTGATGGGCGCCGCCGAGGCCAACACGGCGGCGTGGCGGGCTGCGGAGATCCCGGCCGCCAACGGACACGGCACGGCCCGCGCGGTTGCCGCGCTGTACGGGATCTTCGCCGGGCGGGGGTCGTACGGCTCACAGCACGTCCTCTCCGCGGAGGCCGCCGAGCGGGTCCGTGAGGGACAGGGCGCGTGCCGTGACCTGGTCCTCGGGGCCGGCTTCGAGAGCGAGACGGAGATCGGCCTGGGCCTCTGGCTCAGCGGCCCAGGCCGCTCGTACGGCCCGAATCCGAGGGCCTTCGGACATGACGGCTTCGGCGGTTCCTGCGGTCTCGCCGACCCGGAGACGGGCGTCTCGCTGGGCTATGTCATGAACCGCATGGGCCCGCACATCGCCGACGACCCACGGAAGATGGCACTCATCGACGCCCTCTACACCGCCCTTTGAAGGCAGGGCGAGACTGGGCTCTGCGGCGACGCGCCCGCCTCGGAGCCGGGCGTACATCACGCCTCGGCGCCTGGGCGGGCGCGGCCGATTGTCCCAACTGCCTTCGGCTCAGCGCACGGCGGCCTCGCGCTCCTCACGGTGTTCGCCGTCGGCCCCGCCCTCGCGGTCCTCGTGGCCTTCGCGATCCTGATGGGCTTCACCGTCCCGCGTCGGCGTAGCGCGCTGTGGGAGTTTGGCGCCCTCGATGTCGACGTCGGGGGTAATGCGGTCGAGCCAGCCGGGCAGGCCCCAGGCGCGGCGGCCGAGCAGGGCCATGGCGGCCGGGACGAGGGTCATACGGACCACGAAGGCGTCGATGAAGACACCGAACGCGAGCGCGAAGCCGATGGACTTGATGATCGGGTCGTGGTTGAAGACGAAGCCGCCGAACACCGCGACCATGATCAGCGCGGCGGCACTGACCACCCGGCCGCTGCGCGCCAATCCGTGGGTGATGGCCTCGGACGCACTGCCCGTGTGCTCGTAGTGCTCGCGCATGCGGCTGACGAGGAAGACCTCGTAGTCCATGGCCAGCCCGAAGAGGACACCGATCAGGAGCACGGGCAGGAAGCTGGTGACCGGTCCTGCCGACGGGATGTCGAGGACGCCGTTCAGATGGCCGTTCTGGAAGACCCACACGGTGGCGCCCAGGGCCGCGGCGACCGACAGCAGGAATCCGAGGGCGGCCTTGACCGGGACCAGCAGCGAACGGAAGGCGACGGTCAGCAGGATCAGCGCCAGGATCACGATGATGGCGATGAACAGGGGCAGGGCGTCGGAGAGTTTCCCCGCGACATCGATGGCCGCGGCGGTGGCGCCCGCTATGTAGAGGGTGCCGCCCGCCTGGGCGATGCCGGGCGCGTTGTCCCGCAGCCGGTGCACCAGATCGGTCGTCGCCTGGGCGTCCGGGCCGGTCCTGGGGACGACCGCGACGACGGCGAGGGTGGAGTCGGGGTTGGTCACGGGCGAGGCGACGGCGGCGACGCCGGGCTCGCGGGCCAGGGTCGTACGCAGGTCCGCCACCGTCGCCGTGCGCTCGGCGGCGGGTATGCCGCCGGTGTCGACAACGGCGGTGAGGGTGGCGTTGAAGCCGGGCCCGAAGCCCTCGCTCAGCAGGTCGTAGCTCTTGTGCTGGGTGCTGTCGGCCGGCTGTGAGGCGTAGCTGGGCAGCCCAAGGCGCAGATCGCGGGCGGGCAGGGCGAGTGCGAGCATCCCGATCACGCCCACGAGGAGCACGATCAGCGGCTTGCGGGTGACGACGCGGGCCCAGGCCAGACCCCAGGATCCGGGGGTCCGCTTGGTGCGCTCGGTGCGCTCCGTGCGGCGGGCACGCGGGCGCAGCCGCTCGCCGAACAGACCCAGTACGGCAGGGACCAGAGTGATGGCGATGAGCACGGCAAGCAGTACCGTCACGGCGGCGGCCAGCCCCATGATCGTGAGGAACGGGATGCCGGTGACCGCCAGCGCGGCCAGCGCGATGATCACGGTCGCTCCGGCGAAGACGACCGCGCTGCCCGCGGTGGCCACGGCCCGTGCGATCGAGTCCTCGACGTCCGTGTCCGGATCGGCGAGCTGCTCACGATGGCGGGAGAGGATGAACAGGGCGTAGTCGATGCCGACCGCGAGGCCGATCATGAGGGCGAGCACGGTGGCGGTGCTGGTCATCTCCACGAAGCTGGAGACGAACTGGACGCCGAGCACGCCGATCGCCACCCCCACGACGGCGGTCAGCAGCGGAAGTCCGGCCGCGACCAGTGAGCCGAGGGCGAGGGCCAGGACGGCGAAGGCGATCATCACGCCCACGATCTCCGCGGGCCCGCCGACCTCGGTCTTCGGCTGCATGGCCGATCCGCCGAACTCGACCTCGAGACCGGCGTCCCGGGCCTGGGCCATCGCCTCCGACAGGGCGTCCTTCGACGTCTCGGGCACTTCGTCGGCCGACTGACGGAACAGGACGTCCGCGTAGCCGATCCGCCGGTTCTCGGAGACGGTGCCGGACCCGGCCGGATCGGAGACGTTCACGACTCCCGGCACATCGGCGGCCTTCTTGAGGCTCGCGGCGACGGCCGACTCGGCCTTGGGCTCGGTGAGCTTGCCGTCCTCGGGAGCGGCGAACACCACGCGGGCCACCCCGCCCGCGGCTGTCGGGAACTTCTCCTCCAGCAGGTCCTGCGCCTTCTGGGACTCGATGCCCGGCACGGAGAACTCGTTGCTCACCTTGCCGTGCAGGGTGACCCCGAGGCCGCCGACCACGGCGAGCAGCAGCAGCCAGACGGCTATGACCCGGCCACGGCGGCGGACCGCCCATTGCCCCCAGGTGTACAGGCGTGACGCCATGCCGTGTTCCTTCCCTCGTCCGCGACGCAGGTCCCCGATCGGACCGCGGCATTGCTACACCCTAACGCATTTTTACAGTCAGCTGTAAATTAGCTATGGATGGTAAAGTGCGGTCATGATGAGTGAGGGTCTACGGGAACGCAGCAAGGCGCGGCGCAGGGAGGCGATCCTCCGGGCCGCCTACAAGCTGTTCGCCGACCGCGGGTTCGAGGCCACGACGATCGCCGACATCGCCGCGGCGGCGGAGGTGTCGCCCCGTACGGTCACGCTGTATTTCCCGTCCAAGCTGGAGCTGGCGCTGTCGGATTTCGACGCCTTCTCGGTCCGGCTCGGCAGCGCGCTGCGCAGGCGGGAGGAGGGCTGGACGATCCTGGACGCGCTGGAGCACTGGCTGCGCGAAGAGATCGCGAGCAGGGGCGAGCTGGACGATCTCGCCGACGACATGCTCGAACTCAATCCGCAGCTGCGCGCGGTCGCCGGGGCCCGTCTGGCGGAGGTCATCCAGGACGGCGCCCGAATCCTCGCCGAGGAACAGGGCACCGATCCCGACGACTTCGGCCCGCGCATGGCGGCGGCAGCGGCGGCAGCGGTGGTCGCCGAGGTGTGCCACCGGCCCCAGGAGACCGACATCAAGGCGGCGATGGCCTTCCTGCGCGCCGGCCTCGCGACACTGCCGGCGGCCCCACGACCCTGACGGCACCGACGAGCGTGCCCCAGGCCGGCGGTCCCGCGCCCGTCACAGGACGGCGCTCCTCCTGAAGTACAGGCGTACGACGGAGCCCGCGGGATCAAGCGTCTGAGTGGTCAGGTCGCTCAACTGCCTCACCACCCACATCCCGTGGCCGCTCGCGGCGCGCGGGTCGGGTGGCAGATGTCCCGGGAACTGCGGGGGCGGTGGCGCGGTCGGCGTGCCGGTGTCGGAGATCTCGCAGATCACGTAGGCGGAGTCGCTGCGCAGCCGCAGAACGCCCTGACCACCGCCGTGGCGCATGGAGTTGACGACCGCCTCGTGCACCGCGGTCACCATGTCGTGCGTCAGCTGCTCGGGCACCCCCAGACCACGGGCGTACGCGGAGAGTGCGCGCCGCACGTGCGCCGACCGGCCGCGCGCGAAGGGAACGTCCTCACTTCCCGCGGGGAGCGCCGGGAGCCGTGCCGTGTCGCACTCGGCGGAGAAGTCGACCGGGTCGACGTAGCGGCTGCAGTACGCCGACTCCCTTGGCCCGAGGGCGAGTTCGGGATGGGTGCGGACCGCCGAGCGGACGATAGCGGCAGGGAGGTCGCGGGTGTCGTACGGGCAGAGGATCCAGTGCCCGGTGCCCGCGAAGGCGGTGTTGAGCAGGGACTCGTAGCGCATCCACTCGCGGACCTCGAAGGCCGAACGGGCCGACCAGACGGGCTCGCCGATGACCCGGACCCTGCGCGGGCGGCCGGTCCCGTCCGTGTCGTGGGCGGCACAGTAGGCGTTGTAGCGGCCCAGGGTGGGGGACGGACTGCCGTACCAGTCGTCCGCGTCGACGAACTCGACCTCGTCGGAGCGATCGCCGAGCGCCTCGTCGAGGAGGGTGATGTTGTGGGACGCGACGACGGCGAGGACGGTGTCTCCGTCCGCCAGGCCGTCGCGGGCGAAGGTGAGCGTTCCTTCGAGGAACTCGTCGTCCGAGCCGTAACAAAGCGCCTGGTGGACGAATCCCGTACGACTCACGGCGCAGCTCCCTCCCCCGAGTCCGCTTACAAGTGCGCTTGCTCGACGAGCAGTCCGGGTACGCGGTCCCAGCCGGTGACCCGCATCAGCCGCTGGATGTGCGGGGCGACGCCGTACAGGACGAGGGTGCCGCCGGACGTGGACAGGGCGCCGCCCGCGAAGACCAGCAGGCGCAGCGCACCGACATCGATGAAGCGCAGGCCGCGCATGTCGAGGCGAGTGCGCAGCCCGTTCACCGGGCGGGCGCGGGCACGGGCCGTCTCGGCGTGCAGAGCGCGGGCCAGGGCGGTCACGTTCGTGTCGTCGACCTCTCCGGCGAGCGCGAGACCGGGCGGGGCGAAGGTGCGGGTGATGGACAGCAGTTCGTCGTGCCAGACGAGGTCGGCGGCGACCCGGCCGTTGTGCAGTCCGTCGAGAGGGGCCAGCTCGCCCTCGTCGAAGACACGGCGGTCGTACTGGCAGATGCCGAGCACCGGCAGGGACGCGAAGACGGGTTCGAGGAGGAGTTCGCTGTCGTGCAGCGTCTTGAGGCCCTTGCCCGCCTGGCCGCGCATGACCTCCATGCTGACGCGCAGGCCGAGATAGCCGTCACCGACCGCGCGGCGCGTCTCGCGGCGGATCACCTCGTCGAGATCCCACAGCCCGTCGGGGGTCGCGAGGTGCGGGTCCACGGTCAGCCGCCCGGCGGCGAGTTCGTCGTCGACGGCGCAGCCGCGGGACTCCAGGAACGTGAGGGCGAGGTCGGCAGGCAGATCGGCCGGGCCCAGCACCAGCCCCCGGTGGCCGCTGGCCAGCCCGTCCAGGAGGAACGCGGCAACAACGGTCTCGCGCTCGTCGTCCGCTTCGTAGCCCAGGAGCAGATGGTCCCCGGCACGCATCTCTCCGACTGCTCTGGGTGCGGGCACGGTGTCCATCCCGCACCTCCCAAGGTCGCCACTCGGCGTGCCAGGACGCATCCACGCTACGCCCAATACGGCCCCGGCGTGAGGGCGCGGGCCCTATTACCGGTCACCCGGACAGGGGTCGGACACGGGCGTTCCCGGGCGTTAGGGTGACCGCCATCGGTCGGGTGAGGGGGAGCGATGGTGGCCTCGGTGCGCAACGGCAGGACCGGCAATCTCCCCGCCGAGTCCAACGCCTTCATCGGCCGCAGATCCGAACTGGCCGAAATCTCCGCCCTGTTGGGGACCGCGCGGCTCGTCAGCCTCACCGGCCCCGGCGGGGTCGGCAAGTCACGGCTGGCGCTGCGGGCCGCACATACCGCGAGGGCCGCCTTCCCCGGCGGGGTGTGGCTGGTGGAACTGTCCGACCTCAAGAACCCCGCCCTCCTCACGAACGCCGTGGCCGAGGCGACCCGGTTGACCGAGCAGACTCTGCGCCCGCTCCTCGAGGCTGTCTACGAGCATCTCGACGACAGGCCACTGCTGCTCGTCCTGGACACCTGCGATCACGTACTGGACGAGTGCGCGCGTGTCGTCCAGGAACTCCTCGCGCATGTACCGGAGTTACGGGTTCTGGCCACCAGCCGGCAGCCACTGGGGGTGCCCGGCGAGCATCTGCTGTCCGTGACGCCGCTGCCGCTCGGCGAGCGCGACGACGCGGTGGCGCTGTTCGCGGCCCGCGCCGCGGCCGCCGTGCCGTCGTTCGCGCTGACCGACGCCAACCGGGCGAACGTGGCGGCGGTCTGTGCCCGCCTCGACGGGATCCCGCTGGCCCTGGAACTGGCCGCGGTGCGACTGCGCGGCTTCGCCCTCGACCGGCTCCTGGCGGGCCTCGACTCCCGGTTCGACCTGCTCGTCTCCCCCGCCCGGCCGCGGCTCGCCCGGCACCAGACGCTGCGTACGGCGATCGGCTGGAGCCACGAGCTGTGCACTCCGCTGGAGCGGCTGCTGTGGGCCCGCCTCTCCGTGTTCGCGGGCGGCTGGGACGTGGAGGCGGCCGAATTCGTCTGCCACGGCGGCCCGTTGGACGCCGAGGAGATCCTGGCGCTGCTCGCGTCGCTCACCGAGAAGTCGATCGTGACGCGCGAGGGCGACGGTGTGGCCGGTCGCTACCGCATGCTCGACACGGTCCGCACCTTCGGCGCCGAGTGGCTCGAAGGCCTCGGCGAGCAGAACACCGTACGCGGCCGTCACCGCGACTACTTCCGCTGGATCGCGCGCCAGGGCCAGGCCGAGTGGCTCGGCCCGGGCCAGCGGATGTGGGCCGAGCGGCTGAGTGTGGAGCACGCCAACCTGCGGGTCGCGCTGGAGGAGTGCCTGACGGCGCCGGAGCCCGAGACGGCACTCGAACTCGCGGGCACACTCTGGTACTTCTGGTTCGCCTGCGGCTTCGCCGAGGAGGGACGCGGCCATCTGGAGCGCGCGCTGCGCCGGGCGCACGACGGCGGCCCCGAGCACACCCTGGCGACCTGGGCACACCGCCTGGTCACCGTGGTGCCGGACGACCTGGACGCCGCCGAGTCGGTGAGCGCGGCGTACGTGTGGCTCGCCGAAGAGCGTCAACTGCCCGTTCCCGCACTGCCGTTGACCGGGGCGAGTCTCGCGGTGCGCGGCGAGTCGGCACGGTCCGCGCTGCTGTACGGCAGCAGCACCCAGGGGCCTGGCGTCGGCGGCGGAGCGGAGTTCTTCCAGCTCCTCACGCTGGCGCTGCAGGCGTATCTCCTGGCAGGCCAGGGCGCGTTCGAGCGCTGCGCGGCAGTGGCCGAACGGCTGCGCGCCGACTGCGCGAAGCGCGGTGAACTGTGGATGCGGGCCTGGGGCGACTTCTTCGTCGCCCTCGCCGGGATCGGGCTCGGACGGCCGGACGACGCGCTGATCTCCGCCCGCGAGGCCCTGGCCGCCAAGTGGCGCGTCCACGACCGGCTCGGCGCCGCGGCCGTGGCCGACCTCCTGGTCGCCGCGGAGGCCTCCCGCGGCGAGCCCGAACGCGCCGCCCGCCTCCTGGGCGTGGGCACGCGCCTCTGGCACGCGGCCGGACTCCCCCAGCTCGGCGACGCCGGAACGACCGTCTTCCGCCGGGAGTACGCACGCCACCTCCGCAAGGCCCTCGGCGACAGCGCCTTCGCCGAAGCGGTGCGCGAGGGACGGGAGTTGAGCCCGGAGGCCGCGATCCGGCTCGCACTGGACGGCGTACTCGACGAACCGGACCTCTGAACGACAACGGACCTCTGAACGACAACGGTCCGCGAACGCAGTCACGCGACAGATGGCAGGCATGCCGTGCGGGCCCAACGTCGACGTCGCCCCGTGGACCGAGGTGAAGGTCGCCTCCGAGAGCGCGGACCGCAACTGATCGTCTCGGGCTAGAGGGACCACACCGTGCCCTGAGCGATCGCCCACGCCTCATGCAAGAAGCAGCGGAATCCGGGCATCTCGGAGATTATCGAGATGCCGACACGGCACTCGCGTTCGTGCGGCGATTCGTCCGACCGCCCGGCGTACGGACCACCTGAAGAGATCCAGGAAGTTCGAAGAGAAAGGCACTCCCCGTGGGAACCTTCACCACCAGCGACGGCACCGAGATCTTCTACAAGGACTGGGGCACCGGACAGCCGGTCGTCTTCAGTCACGGCTGGCCCCTCAACGCGGACGCCTGGGACGGACAGGCCCGGCTGGTCGCCGACAACGGCTTCCGTGCCGTCGCCCACGACCGTCGCGGCCACGGCCGCTCCGGGCAGCCGTGGCAGGGCAACCACATGGACCAGTACGCGGACGACCTGGCCGAGCTCCTCGACGGACTCGAACTCACCGACGTGGTCCTGGTCGGCCACTCGACCGGCGGTGGCGAGGTGACCCGCTACATCGGGCGCCACGGCACCGCGCGGGTCGCCAAGGTCGTACTGCTGGGAGCGGTCCCACCACTGATGCTCAAGACGGACGCCAACCCCGAGGGCACCCCGCGGGAGGCCTTCGACGGCATCCGGGCCGGTGTCGAGGCCGACCGCTCGCAGTTCTACTGGGATCTCAGCGAGGCGTTCTTCGGCTTCAACCGGCCCGGTGCCACGGTCTCGGAAGGACTGCGCCGCTCGTTCTGGCTGTGGAGCATGCAGGTCGGGCTGAAGGCCGCGTACGACTGCGTCGAGCAGTTCTCCGAACAGGACTTCACCGAGGACCTGGGGCGCATCGACGTGCCCACGCTGATCGCACACGGCGACGACGACCAGATCGTGCCCATCGCGGCGGCCGCCCACAAGTCGGCGCAGCTCGTCAAGGACGCCACGCTCAAGGTGTACCCGGGCGCTCCGCACGGCCTGGTCGGTGAGTTCGAGAAGGCCTTCAACGCGGACCTGGTCGACTTCATCAGGAGCTGAGGCAGGTTCTTCGGGAGCCGGGGCCCGCCGTGACCGCTCAGCGGGCCCGGTTCAGAGCCAGCCGTTGCGCCTGAAGCCCCGGTGGATGACGAAGCAGAGGGTGGCGATGACGCCGAGGACCAGGGGGTAGCCGTACGTCCAGTGCAGTTCGGGCATGTGGTCGAAGTTCATGCCGTAGAGGCCGCAGATCATGGTGGGGACGGCGACGGTGGCGGCCCAGGCCGTGATTTTTCGCATGTCCTCGTTCTGGGCGACGGTGACCTGCGCGAGGTGGGCCTGGAGGATCGAGTCGAGCAGCCCGTCGAAGGCGTTGATCTGCTCGGTGGCGCGGGCGAGATGGTCGGCGACGTCGCGGAAGTACGGCTGGATGTCCGGGGAGAGGGCCGCCGGCGGCTCGTGGGCGAGGATCTGCAGGGGGCGGGCCAGCGGGACCACGGCCCGTTTGAGCTCCAGGAGTTCCCGCTTGAGCTGGTAGATCTGGCCGGCGTCGCCACGCGCGGTGTGCTCGGCGAAGACGGCGGTCTCGACTGCCTCTATGTCGTGCTGTACGGCGTCCGTGACCTCAAGATAGTCGTCGACCACATGGTCCGCGATGGCGTGCAGCACGGCGGAGGGCCCTTTCGCGAGCTGGTCCGGCAGGCTCTCCAGGGCTTCGCGGAGTGGGCCCAGGGAGCCGTGGTTGCCGTGCCGGATGGTGATCACGAAGTCGCGGCCGATGAAGACCATCAACTCGCCGGTGTCCACCACCTCACTGGTCGCGGTGAGCTGCTCGTGCTCGACGTAGCGCACGGTCTTGAAGACGGCGAACAGCGTGTCGTCGTACCGCTCCACCTTCGGCCGCTGATGGGCGTGCACGGCGTCCTCGACGGCCAGCGGGTGGAGACCGAAGAGCTTGGCGAGGCCCGCGAACTCCTCGTTCGTCGGTTCGTGCAGTCCGATCCAGACGAAGCCGCCCCTGCCCTTGCGGGCCCGTCGGATCGCCTCGTCCGGTTCCCAGTCGCCGGGCTGCCGTCCGCCCTCGCGGTAGACCACGCAGTTCACCACCGCGCTGCCGAGCGGGGAACGGGCGGGATGGCTGAGATCCACGGTGCGGCGGTAGGCGCGGCGCACCGCTCTGCTCAGGTTGCTGATCATGGGCACGGGTCGGGCTCCTTCGGTGACCGGGTCAGTGTGCCACCGAATTCCGTTCGCTCCGCGTATGGGCCCCCGGGCCGCTGACCGGGGCCGACACCTCCGGGCGGGGACGGGCCGTCACTCGCCCGAAGGTGGGTCCCGCCTACAGGCCGACGTCCCGGCTGCGGATGTCCTCCAGCGACTCCCGGCGGACGAGGAGCCGGGCGTGGCCGCGGTCGACGGCCACCACGGGCGGGCGTCCGACCAGGTTGTAGCCCGAGGCCATGGAGAGGTGGTACGCACCGGCCACCGGCACGGCCAGCAGGTCGCCCGGGTGCACGTCGCCGGGCAGTCGGACGTCCGAGGCGAGGATGTCGCCCGCCTCGCAGTGCCGGCCGACCACGGTCACCGGGGCCGGCTCCGCGGTGGAGCGGCGTGCGATCAGCCGGGGCGAGTACCGCACTCCGTACAGCGCGGGGCGCGGGTTGTCGCTCATCCCGCCGTCCACGGCCACGAAGGTGTGTTCGGCGGTCCGCTTCACCGCGAGCACGTGATAGAGCGCGAGACCGGCCGGTCCGGCGATGGCGCGCCCGGGCTCGATCAGCAGCCGCGGGACCGGCAGCCCTGCGGCGGCGCAGCTCTCGACGAGTTCGGCGCGCACCTTGCGGGCCAGTGTCGTGAGGTCGAGTGCCTCCTCCCCCGGCCGGTAGGCGATGCCGTGACCGCCGCCCAGGTCCAGCTCGGGCAGTACGACACCGTGGGCGTCGCGCAGGCGTGCCATCAGCCCCACCATGCGTCGTACGGCCGCGAGATACGGCTTGACGCTGGTGATCTGCGAGCCCAAGTGGCAGTGCAGGCCGGTGAGTTCCAGTTGGGGCTGGTCGAGGATGCGGGCGATGGTGTGCTGGGCGTGGCCGTCAGTGAGGGTCAGGCCGAACTTCTGGTCGTCCGTGCCCGTTCGGATCTTCTCGTGGCCGCCGGCGCTGATGCCGGGGACGACCCGCACCATCACCTTCTGGTGTCCGCCGGGGCCGACCGCCGCCGCGAGCCGCGCGATCTCCGACGGGCTGTCGATCACGATGCGTCCGATGCCCAGGCGCAGCGCGGTCTCCAGGTCGTGCGGCGACTTGGCGTTGCCGTGCAGCACGATCCGCTGGGGCGGGAAGCCGGTGGTGACGGCGAGTTCCAGCTCACCGGCGGAGCACACGTCCAGACCGAGGCCCTCCTCCTCGACCCAGTGGGCCATGGCACGGCACAGGAACGCCTTGGCCGCGTAGAGGACTTCGGCCTCGGGGAAGGCGTCCCGGTAGGTGCGGCAGCGTGCACGGACCTCGCCCTCGTCGAGTATGTAGACGGGAGTGCCGAAGCGGTCGGCGATCTCGGCGAGGGAAACGCCGCCGACGGCGAGGTCTCCCCGGTCGTGCCGGGCGGTGGAGGCGGGCCACACCGACAGGTCGTCGGCGCCGGAGGTGACGGCGGGCTCGTGCAGAGTGGTCATCGCGGATTCCCTTTCCGTCCTCAGACGGCCCGTACGGCCCGTACGGCGCGGGCGGTCGCCCCGCTCGCGCGCGGCACCTCGGCGACCCGCGGATCCCATGCGCGGGGCGCTGGTCCGGCCAGGGGTGCGGAGAGCTGGGGGTCCACGGTGACCGTGGTGACGCCTAGCGGTTCGGTGAGGGCGCGGAGCACGGGCTCGGCGAGCCGGATCCAGGCCTGTCCGTCGCCGAGGGTGGCGGTCAGCCGGTCACGGCTGGTGAAGCCGACGGCGGTCCGGACCCCGAGGGGTGTGCGGAACAGCCGGGTCGAGCATCCTGCTGGTCCCGGCCGGACGGGTACGTACAGGGGTCCGGCCGGGAACCGTTCTGAGGGCTCCGGGTCTTCGGCGCACGCGAGGTCTGTCATGGGATGCCTCCTGGAGGATCCGGGTGGTGGGGCGTGATGGTGCCCCGGCGCGGGGAGGCGAACCCGGGGCGTGCCATGAAGGTATGCCCTCTCCCCCCGGCTCCCTCGGCCGCTGACGCGCTTCATGACGGGATGCTGACGGAGAACCGCCGTCGGCTGACGGGACACTGACGCGAGGGGACACCGAGAGGGTGGGAAGACTCCGCGAGGGGATTCTGGTGGGTGAGAAGCCCTCATCCCTGCTCCACGAGCCGCCCGGCTCCGGTCACGGCCACGACGGCGGACACCGCGAGGTCCCGCCGACCGTCGGGTCGGCGGGACCTGGGATGGGCGTCAGGGCCCGTTTTCCTGCGGGTGGCCGGCTCAGCCCTGTGCCTCGCTGATGTTGACCATCCAGGGGATGCCGAACCGGTCCGTACACATGCCGAACACGTCGCCCCACATCTGCTTCTCGAGCGGGACGGCCACCGTGCCGCCGGCGGACAGCTTCTCCCAGTAGCCGCGCAGTTCGGCTTCGTCGTCGCCGCTGAGGCTCACCGAGAAGTTGCCGCCCGCGGTGTACCCCATGCCCGGCGGGGTGTCGGCTCCCATCAGCGTGAAACCGCTCGGCGTCTCCAGCATGCCGTGCATGATCTTGTCCGCTTCGGGGCTGTCCGTCATACCGGACTCCCCGAAGGTGTTCAGCGCCAAGGTGCCGCCGAGGACCTCCTTGTAGAACTCCAACGCCTGCCGGGCGTCACCGTCGAAGCTGATGTACGGATTGAGGCGCGAGGCCATGAAAACCTCCCAGATCGGGCCAAACAATCAGATCTGCGCAGACTAGCGCGGGCCACTGACAACGGCCCGTCGTGGCTGATGGGGAGCGTACGAAGGACAGGTGAACCGTGAGGGGGCTCGCAGCGCAGGGCACTTTCGGCCAGGAGGCCGCCGGGGCGATCAACAGAGACGGTCCGGCGGTCCCGGCCCTGCCTCTTACGCCATCCGTACGGATCTGGCCGAACCTGACGCCGTCCTGACGCCCTCCCGGGCAGGGCTCCCCGGATTCGGGCCGCTCCCGCGCTTACGCTCGCGCCGTGTTCAACGTGACCGGTCTGCTGAAACGCCTGGTGATCGGCCGGGCCAGGCGCAGCGAAGAGCTCCAGGGGACGCTGCTGCCCAAACGGCTCGCCCTGCCGATCTTCGCCTCCGACCCGCTGTCGTCGGTGGCGTACGCGACGCAGGAGATCCTGCTCGTGCTCACCCTCGGCGGGCTGGCGTATCTGCACTTCACGCCGTGGATCGCGGTGGCGGTCGTGTCGCTGATGACGGTGGTGGTGCTCTCGTACCGCCAGGTGGTGTACGCCTACCCGAGCGGCGGCGGCTCGTACGAGGTGGTCTCCACGAATCTCGGCCCGTCGGCCGGTCTGGTGGTGGCCGCCTCGCTGCTCGTCGACTACGTGATGACGGTGGCCGTCTCCGTCGCCTCGGGGGTCGACAACATCATCTCGGCGATCCCCCAACTGGCCGAGTACCGCGTCCCGTTGGCGCTGGGCTTCGTCGCGGTCCTGACCGCCATGAACCTGCGCGGCACCCGCGAGTCCGGGAACGCCTTCGCGGCGCCGACGTATCTGTTCATCGGCGGCGTACTGATCATGGTCGCGACCGGTCTGGTCCGCTATCTGCTCGGTGACGCGCCGGTCGCCGAGAGCGCGAAGTACGGCGTGACACCAGAACCCGGGGACGCGGATCTCGCCGGGCTGGCACTGCTGATGCTGGTGCTGCGGGCCTTCTCGTCCGGCTGTACGGCACTGACGGGTGTGGAGGCGATCTCCAACGGCGTACCGGCGTTCCGCAGACCCAAGTCGCAGAACGCGGCGGCCACGATGGTGGCGATGGGGGCCATCGCGATCGTCATGTTCGTCGGTGTCACGACGCTCGCGATCGTGTCCAAGGTACGCATCACCGATGACGCGTGCCGCCTCACCGGCCTGGACGGCAGCTGCGAGAGCCATACGCAGCGCACGGTCATCGCGCAGATCGCGGCGGCCGTGTTCGGCGGTGAGAACAGTGTCGGTTTCTACTTCATCCAGGCGGCCACCGCGCTGGTGCTGGTCCTCGCCGCGAACACCGCGTTCAACGGCTTCCCGCTGCTCTCCTCGATCCTCGCCCAGCATCGCTATCTGCCGCGTCAGCTGCACAACCGCGGCGACCGGCTCGCCTTCTCCAACGGCATCGTGGCCCTCGCGCTCGTCGCCGGTCTGCTGCTGTGGGGCTTCCGGGCGAACGTCACGAACCTCATCCACCTCTACATCCTGGGCGTGTTCACCTCGTTCACGCTGTCGCAGACGGGCATGGTCCGGCACTGGAACCGTGAGCTGCGCACCACGACCGACCCCGCGCTGCGGCGGCGCCGCCACTCGGCGCGCCTGATCAACGCGCTGGGCGCGGTGGTCACCGGCCTCGTCCTGGTGATCGTGCTCGCCACGAAGTTCCTCCAGGGCGCATGGCTGGCGGTGCTCGCCGCGATCGTGCTGTGGGTGATGATGCGGGGCATCCGCCGGCACTACGACGCCACCTCCGCGGAACTCGCCGTGACGGACCCCCGTGAGGAACTCGTCCCGCCCTCAAGAGTGTTGGGCATCGTGCTGGTCTCAACTCTGCACAAGCCGACCCTGCGGACACTGTCGTACGCGCGTGCCTTGCGGCCCGACCGGCTGGAGGCGCTGACGGTGTCGGTGGACCGCGACGAGGCCCTCGCGCTGCGGGAGCGCTGGGAGGAGTACGGCATCGACGTGCCCCTCAAGGTCATCGACTCGCCCTATCGCGAGGTGACCCGGCCGGTGGTCGAGTATGTGCGCTCACTGCGGAGAGAGAGCCCGCGGGACGTCGTGGCGGTGTTCATCCCCGAGTACGTCGTCGGCCACTGGTGGGAGAACCTGCTGCACAACCAGTCCGCCCTCTGGCTGAAGAGCCGTCTGCTGTTCACGCCCGGCGTGATGGTCACCAGCGTTCCCTGGCAGCTGAGCTCCTCGGCACACGCCGACCGCCCCACCGCCCGGGCACCGGGCTCGGTCCGCCGCGGCGAGCCGGCCGGCACGAGGACGCGGGAGGACAGCGACCTGAACCGGCGCTGACCGGCGTCCCCTGCGCCGGCGAATGGAGAACCACCAGCGGTGACGGGTGGTTGCATTCCGGACGGCGGCCGTACGACACGCGTCAATTTCGTCGGCCGGAAAGTCAGCGATGCATCAAGTCGCCCCCACCGCGTGACGCGCGTGCCTACCGTCGCCGCCATGTCTCGACGTATCGAGGGGCCCGCGTCCGGTCGATTCCCCGATGTGCCGTACGACGACGGCACGTGGGTGCACGACCGCGCGTGGGCGGGTGAGGCGCGCTCGGCCGTGGGCTGTGCCGTGCTGATGCTGGGGCTGTTGCTGGTGTTCGACGCGGGTTCGGGGCGCCTCACGCCTTTGCGGTTCCTGCTGTGGGCGGCGCTGGCCTTCGTCCTGTTCGCCGTGCTGCTGCCCGCTCGCGTGTCCGCGTGTGAGGGCGAGCTCGTGTGCCAGGGCCTGTTCGGGCACCGGTCCGTGTGCACGGACCGGCTCGTGGCGGTGTGCCGCTCGGACGGAGTGGCCCAACGCCTCGTCCTGCGCGACGAGTTCGGTGGCCGCGTCGAGTTCGATCCCCGGGTCCTGGCCGCCAACCCCGCGCTGTGGCGGCTCCTGGACGAGGGCGCGCGGGCCTCGGCGGCGGGCGGCTCGCTCGTCTGCGGTACGAGGGAGCTACGGCGACTGTCGGAACGGCTCGACCGGGAGACGGCACGGACGGTGTTCCGGGTTTCCGGGCTCGAATAGCCACTCCGGGTGCCCGGCCGTGGCTACTCCTCGCTCCCGCGCTTGGTCGCCACCACCATCCGGCAGCGGGGGCTGCCGTCACTCCTGCGCCCGAACTCGGGGAGGGCGTACAGCTCCACCGAGAAACCGGCGCGGGCGAGTTCCCGTCGTACGTCGTCGAGGCGGAACTCCCGGTAGTACATGACGAACGGGGGCCGCCACACGGCGTTCCGTACGCGCATCGCCGCGTCGAAGCCGAGCAGGGCCCAGTAGCCGCGCGAGCCGGGGCGGGCGGGGGCACCGATCGGGAAGGCGAATCGACCGCCGGGCCTGAGCACCGAGTGGACCTGCGCGAACAGCCCCGGCAGCTCCCTGGGCAGGAAGTGCCCGAACGCCCCGAAGCTCACCACCAGATCGAAGGCCGGCCCGAACGGCAGGGCCCGGGCGTCACCGCGTACCCAGACGGTCGGCGGCCCGCCGGGACGCGCCGCCCGCTCCCGGGCCACGGCGAGCATGCCGGTGCTGATGTCGACGCCGGTGACCTGCTCCCGGCACACCGTCCGCAACACGTCCATGCCCGCGCCGGTGCCGCAGCACAGGTCGAGTCCGCTCTCGAACGGACCGATCCTCCTGAGCGCCCGTGCGACGGACCGCAGTACCGATTCCGGCGTACGGAAGGGGGTGTGGTCGAACTTCGGTGCGAGCAGGTCGTAGCCGTGCTCGACGGACGACAGTGCCTGTACGGCGAGTTCGCGGAACGTGGGACCTTGCGGGGTGAACATGGCTGCTCAGCGTAGGCGTTCCACTGGGGTGCGGTTGGTCGTCTGCGGGTTCGTTGTGGCTTGTCGCGCAGTTCCCCGCGCCCCTTCGGGGCGCTGCCCACTTTCCCGTGCATCGGTCGCGCTGCCACCCTCCACCTATGAACTCCTTCCGTCCCGCACCCGCCTGGCTGGCCGACGCCGTGTTCTACCAGATCTATCCGCAGTCGTTCGCGGACTCGAACGGCGACGGGATCGGTGACTTCGACGGCATCGCCGAGCGTCTCGACCATCTGGCGTGGCTGGGGGTGAACACGGTCTGGCTGAACCCGTGCTTCGTCTCGCCGTTCGGGGACGCCGGGTACGACGTCGCCGACTATCTGAACGTGGCTCCGCGCTATGGGTCCAACGACGACCTGGCGAAGCTCGTCGACCGGGCGCGCCGCCGCGGCATCCGCGTGCTCCTCGACCTGGTCGCCGGGCACACCTCCGCCGAGCATCCGTGGTTCAGGGCCTCGGCGGACGATCCGGACGACCACCGCTACATCTGGGCTCCGGAGGGGCGGCCGGACGGCTTCGTGGCCTCGCCGGGCAGCCGGCCCGGCGCGTATCTGCCGAACTTCTTCGACTTCCAACCCGCTCTCAACTTCGGTTACGTGCGCGAGAGTTCGGCCGAGCCGTGGCGGCAGCCGGTGGACGCGGAGGGTCCGCGCGCCAACCGTGAGGCCCTGCGTACGGTCATGGACCACTGGCTGAGCCTCGGCCTCTCGGGCTTCCGCGTCGACATGGCCGCCTCGCTCGTCAAGGACGACCCGGACAAGGCCGGGACGAGCAGGATCTGGACGGAGTTGCGCCACTGGCTGGACCGTACACACCCGGACGCGGTACTGCTCTCGGAGTGGGGCGAGCCCGAGGTGTCGGTCCCGGCGGGGTTCCACACGGACTTCTTCCTCCACTTCGGCGGCCCCACCGACGGCCTGGCCCTGCGCTCGCTGTGGAGCAACGGCACCGGCACCGTCAATGACACCTGGGACCCGCTCGACTGCTTCTTCGACCCGAGTGGCAAGGGCACCCCCCGTCCCTTCGTCGAGGCCTGGCAGCGGGCTTCGTCCGCCCTGGGCGACAGCGGGTTCATCTCCCTGCCCACCGCCAACCACGACTTCTCCCGCCTCAACTGCGGCCCCCGCACAGCCGAACAGCTGCCCGCCGCCTTCGCCTTCCAGCTCACCTGGCCCACGCTCCCCGCCATCTACTACGGCGACGAGATCGGTATGCGCTACATCCCGGACCTCCCCGACACCGAGGGCAGCGTGCTCGGCCCGCGCTACAACCGGGCGGGTTCCCGCACCCCCATGCAGTGGGACGACGGACCCAACGCGGGCTTCTCGACGTCCGGCCACCCCTACCTCCCGGTCGACCCCGCCCCCGACCGCCCCACCGTCGCCGCCCAGCGCGCCGACGACACGTCCCTCCTCCATCTCGTACGCCGTCTCATCACCCTCCGCACGACAACCCCGGAACTCGGGGCGGGCGGCTCGGTGGAGATCCTTCACGCCGGATACCCGTTCGTGTACGTCCGCGGCGGACGGTATCTCGTGGTCGTCAACCCCCAGCAGGGGCAGGCGAGTTACCGCCTCGACGGCATCCGGCCCGGCCGAGCCCTGGAGGCATCCGGTGTCGCGACCGACGGTGACACCGTCACGGCTCGGGGCTTCGGGTTCGGGATCTTCGACGTGAGCGGGTAGTCCGGCCGTCAGAGCAAGGCGGCGGCCATGGCTCAGCTCCCGAGCCGGAGGCCCGCGAGCCAGACGGCCGGGCCGATGTCAGGGCCCTCGCCCGGGCCGCGATCGGCCGAGGGTTTCGCCGCGTGGGACATGGGCTGCCGACGGCGCGGCGACAGCAGGGCAAGGAGCTTGTCGGCGCGCCGGATGGGGGCGGCTGGGCCGGTGGGGACGGTGGCGGTCATCGGAGCCTCCGGTGTCGTCGGGTGCTTTCGCCCCACCGACGAACCGTTCCTACGCCGATCGACACTCCGCGAGCCGCTTCTCCAGAAACCGTCGCTCGGCGTCGTTCTCCACCAGCTCCAGTGCCTTCTCGTACGCCTCGGCCGCTTCCGCCATGCGTCCCGTGCGCCGCAGCAGGTCCGCTCGGGTGGCGGGCAGCAGGTGGTACCCCGCCAGATCGCCCGCCTCCTCCAGCTCCGCCACCAGGGCCAGACCGGCCTCGGGGCTCTCGGACATGCCGACGGCCACCGCGCGGTTCAGCAGGACGACGGCGGACGGCACGTGGCGCGCCAACTCCCCGTACAGCGCGGCGATGTCGGCCCAGTCCGTGTCCTCGGCGGTGGCGGCGGTGACATGGCAGGCCGCGATGGCGGCCTGGATCTGGTACGGCCCCGGCCGCCCGCGGCGCAGCGCCGTCTCCAGCAGGGCGGCGCCCTCCTCGGCCTCCGCCCGGTCCCAGGCCGTACGGTCCTGGTCGTCCAGGGTGACCAGGTCACCTGCCGCGTCCACGCGCGTGTTCCGCCGGGCGTCGTGCAGCAGGAGGAGCGCGAGCAGGCCGAGGACCTCGGGCTCGTCGGGCATGAGCCGGGCCAGCACCCTGGCGAGCCGGACGGCCTCCGCGCAGAGGTTCGTCCGCAGGAGATCGGCGCCGGACGTGGCCGCGTACCCCTCGTTGAACAGCAGGTACACCACGCCCAGCACTCCTGTCGTCCGCTCGGGCAGCAGATGCGCGGGCGGTACGCGGTACGGGATCCCGGCGTTGCGGATCTTCCGTTTGGCGCGCACGAGGCGTTGCGCCATCGTCGCCTCGGGGACGAGGAAGGCGCGGGCGATCTCGGGCGTGGTGAGCCCCGCGAGGGTGCGCAGGGTCAGGGCGACCCGGGCCTCGATGGGCAGCGCGGGATGGCAGCAGGTGAAAAGCAGCCGCAGCCGGTCGTCCGTCACCCCGCTGTCGTTGTCGAAGTCCGGGTCGTGCGGGTCGAACGCTTCCCCGTCCCGCGCCAGCACCGCCACCTCCCGCAGTTTCGCCGCACCCACCGCCTCGCGGCGCAGCACGTCCATGGCACGGTTGCGCGCGGTCGTGGTCAGCCAGGCGCCGGGGCGGCGCGGTACTCCGTCGCGCCGCCACCGGTCGAGGGCCTGGGCGAAGGCGTCCTGCGCGCACTCCTCGGCGAGGTCCCAGTCGCCGGTCACCCTGATCAGGGTGGCGACGACCTGGCCCCATTCCTCCCGGAAGGCGGCGGCGACGGCCTCCTCGACGCCGTCCGCCCGCTCGTTCCCGTTCACTCCCAGACCGGCCGCACCTCCACCGAACCGCCGCCGAGCGCGGCGGGATGCCTGGACGCCAGCGCGATGGCCTCGTCGAGGTCGGCGACCTCGATGATGTCGAAGCCGGCAACATACTCCTTGGACTCCACGAACGGCCCGTCGCTGAGCAGGACTTCGTCGCCCTGGACGCGCACGGTGGTGGCGTCGGTGGCCGGCCGCAGCCGCGCGCCGCCCTTCACCACGCCGCTGGTGCGCACCTCGTCGATGTACGAGGTGAAACGGGGGTCGTCGGCGATCTCCTCGGGGCTGAGCTCCTCGCCGCCGACGGGGGTGCAGATGAACATCACGTACTTCATGTCCGGTCCTCCTGAATTCCCGCAGTTCGTGCGATTTCGGTGTCCCTGCACCACACCGACGAACGGACCGGCGCCGGATCGACACATCCCCATGATTATTCGGGCGAGCGGACTTCACACCCTCGGTGACACCCGTACGGGAAGCGCCCGGACGCTGTTGCCCACGAAGCTGGAGTGGCGGGCGAGGTCCGCCTCGGGCAGGGCCAGGTCGAGGCCGGGGAAGCGCGCGAACAGCCGATCCAGGGCGATGGTGGACTCCAGACGGGCCAGCGGGGCGCCGAGGCAGTAGTGGGCACCGTGGCCGAGGGACAGATGCCGGGTGGTGCCGGGCCTGGCGGGCCTGGTGACGTCGAAGCGGTCGGCGTCGGGCCCGTGCGCGGCCCGGTCGCGCCCCGCCGCCGAGTAGCCGGAGAGGACGGGCGTGCCCTGCGGAATCACGGTTCCGTCGACCGTCAGGTCCCGCACGGGATAGCGGAAGGGGAAGTAGCTGACGGGCGCGTCCCAGCGCAGGGTCTCCTCGACCACGTCCGGCCAGCTCGCCTCACCCTTCGTGACCCGCTCCAGCTGGTCACGGTGGCCGCACAGGGCGCGTACGGCGTTGGTGATGAGGTTCAGCGTGGTCTCGTGCCCGGCGATGATCATCAGGACCAGGGTGCCGATGAGTTCCTCGTGGGTGAGCCGGTCGCCGCCCTCGTCACGGGCGGTGATCAGCGCGCTGGTGAGGTCGTCGCCGGGCCGCTCGGTACGGTCCGCGACCACCGCGCCCAGGACGGCAACCAGCTCCTTGTTCGCCGCGAGGGCCTTCTCGGGCCGGATGTCGGTGGCGACGACCTGGTTGGAGAGGTGGTGCAGCCGGTCGCGGTACTCGGCGTCGACCCCGAGCAGTTCCCCGATGACACCCATCGGCAGCGGCAGCGCGAAGTGCTCGCGCAGGTCGGCCACTCCCCCGCCCTGTTCAGCCGCACGGTGCAGGTCGTCGAGCAGTCCGTCCGTCAACTCCTCGATGCGGGGCCGCAGTTGTTCGACCCGCCGGGCGGTGAACGCCTTGCTCACCAACGAGCGCAGCCGCCGGTGGTCGTCGCCGTCCGCGGTCGTCATCCCTCGCACGGTCGCGAAGGTCGTCAAGGGCCATCCCTTGGCTATCCGTCCCTCCCGCAGCGCGGTGAAGTGGCCTGCGTCCTTGGCGACTTCGGGGTGGGCGAGGAACTCCTTGAGCGCCTCGTGCCCGAGAACCGCCATGCCCTCCACACCGCCGGGCAGGACGACCGACGCGACGGCGCCGTGTGCGAGGAGGCGCGCGTTGTCGGCGTGCGGGCAGCCGCCTGCGGGGTCCATCCGGTGCGGTGGCGTGACGGGGGTGCTCATGGCAGGGGTGCTGTCCAACCGAATCTCCCGATCGTCGTCGCTGCCGTCGCCCTCGCCGCCGTGCGTCCCCGCCACTGTCACCGTCACAAGAAGGGCGTTCCCGGGTCGACTCCCGACAGGACACGGCCGTAGATCTCCAGGTTGGTGGCCGGGTTGACGAAGGAGTGCAGGGACAGGGCGTTGATGTCGCGGGCGATGCGCTGCATGGGCACCTCCTGCTGGAGCGAGGAGGCACCGGCGGCGGAGGCGAGCAGGTCGACGGCCTCCTTGCAGAGGCGGGTCAGATAGCCGCTCTCGGCACGGATCCTGGCCCGCTCCGCCAAGGTGTACTCGGAACCGTCACGCGCCTTGGTCTCGATCTCGGCGGTCAGCCGGTCGGCCACCAGCTCGGCACCGGAGATCTTCATCTCCGCCTCGGCCGCCTGGAGATGGGTGACGGTGGCCTCGTTCTGCCGCTCGTGGAAGGTGTACGTGATGCCACGCCGGTGGATGCGCTCGCCGAACTCCGTCATCGCCGCCCGGGCCAGGCCCAGTGCCACCGGCGCGGCCCAGGCGCAGAACAGCAGAAGCACGGGCATGCGGTAGAAGGGGTCGTCCGCGTTGGCCTTGGACGGAATCTGCCCGGCCAGCATCGGGCCGACCGGAAGCACGCGATGAGCAGGGACGGGAATGTTCCGGGCCACCACGGTGTTGCTGCCAGTACCGGCGAGACCCGTGACATGCCAGTCGTCCAGGATCTCCAGCTCGGACATCGGCACCGCGGCCCACACCATCTCGGGCGGCCCTTCCGGCGGCGAACCGCCGGCGGGCGTGACCGCGGCCGTGAGCAGATGCCAGTCCGCGTGGTGACAGCCGGTCGCGAAGGCCGAGGCGCCGTCCACCCGATAGCCCCCGTCGTACGGCACCGCCGTGGCGCCGGGGACGAGCGTGCCGCCGATCCTCGCGTCGGGGCCGCTCGGACCCGTGAAGAAGTCGTCCTGCGCCTCGTCGGGGTAGAGCGCAGCGATGTACGAGACCCCCGCCTGACTCAGTGTCATCCACGCCGTGGAGCCGCACTCGACGGCGATCTCCGCGAAGGCGTCGACCTGTGTGCGCAGCGGAGTCTGGTAACCGCCGTAGCGTCGCGGGACGTTCATCCGGTGGATGCCGGTGCCGGTCAGCGCGGCGGCGACCTCGTCGGGCACGCGCCGTTCCCGCTCGGCCCGCAGCGCGTTCCGCCGGATCAACGGCCGCAGTTCACTTACGCGTTCGACGATCCCGGCATCGGCCATGCCGACCACCGTGACGCGGGGCCTCTCCCGTGTCAACGCCATGGGATCCGGCCATCCGGCCCTCGCCGGAGGGAGTAGTGCTAGAGTGCCATCAGCACTTGTGTACGCCCCTTTCTCGGGCGCCGGTGCTGAAGTACCTCTCATCCAGCTGATCAGCCCGTCCCTTCCGACCGGTGAAGCAGCTTCTGTGCACCACCTCTCCTCGTACAGCCACAACGCGTGCGAGTCGTGCGACTCATACGACGTGTCCGGCCAGGGGCTTCCCCTCCGCCGCACGCGGCACGGCACGAGAGGTGATGTCTCCGCCGCCGGGGTGTGTCCACACCGCCCCCGATCCGGCCTCTCCCCCATCCCTCATGACCACATGAACCGTCCGCGAAAGGACACCCACCATGACCACCACACTCGAACGCCCGCCCACTCCCGTCACACAGGAGCAGGCCACCGGCGTACTCGACATCACCTCGAACGGGCAGGGCCACCTGCGCGCCCAGAGCCTGCTTCCCGGGCCCTCCGACCTTCAGGTCTCCTCCGCGCTGATCCGCCGACACGGACTGCGCAAGGGCGACCTCGTCGAAGGCGTACGCGGCAAGCAGCGAGCCCTCACCGAGGTCCAGCGGGTCAACGGCCGACCAGCAGCCGAACTGCGTGGCCGCCCGCACTTCCATGACCTGACCCCGCTGCACCCGCGTGAGCGGCTGCGGCTCGAACACCCGGCGGGCGGTGCGACCACCCGCCTCATCGACCTGGTCTCGCCGATCGGCAAGGGCCAGCGCGGCCTGATCGTCGCCCCGCCCAAGACCGGCAAGACCGTGCTGCTCCAGCAGCTGGCCGCCGCCGTCGCCGGCAACCACCCCGAGGCCCATCTGATGGTGGTACTCCTCGACGAGCGGCCCGAGGAGGTCACCGACATGCGCCGTTCCGTACGGGGCGAGGTGCTCGCCTCCACCTTCGACCAGGCCCCGAAGCAGCACATCGCGCTCGCCGAGCTGGCCGTGGAGCGCGCCAAGCGGCTGGTCGAGGCCGGCCAGGACGTCGTGATCCTCCTCGACTCGCTCACCCGGCTGTGCCGGGCGCACAACAACGCTGCCGCCACCAGTGGCCGCACCCTCAGCGGCGGTGTCGACGCGGCCGCGCTGCACGGGCCCAAGCGGTTCTTCGGGGCCGCGCGTCTCACCGAGGAGGCCGGTTCGCTCACCATCATCGCCACCGCCCTCGTGGAGACCGGCTCCCGCGCCGACGACTACTACTTCGAGGAGCTCAAGAGCACCGGCAACATGGAACTCCGGCTGGACCGCGGCCTCGCGTCCCGACGGATCTTCCCCGCCGTCGACATCACCCCGTCCGGCACCCGCCGCGAGGAACTCCTCGTCCCGGCCGCCGAGTTGGGGACCGTACGGGGCCTGCGACGAGCCCTGCTCTCCCGTGGGGACGCACAGGCCGGACTGGAGACGCTCCTGGACAAGCTGCGCCGGACCCCGGACAACGCGACGTTCCTGAAGCAGGTCCAGCCGACCGTGCCCGCCGACCAGTAGACATGGATCTCGCGGGTCCGCCCCGGACCGGGCAGGTTCAGGGCCGCTGCGGCATCCGGGTGCTCGATGGCGCCGCCCGGCCCGGGCAGCCGGGTATGTGACCTGGGCGTTCCTAGGTTGGCGGTATGACAATCGGATTTCCTTCCCGTGCGGCCGTCTGCTGCTCCGCCGCCTGTGTGGTGGGCGCGCTGGCCTTCGCGCCGAAAACGGCCGCCGCCCACGACGGAGCCGCCCCGGCCACTCCCCATGTCTCCGCGTCGAAACCCGCCGCCGCGCGGCCCTCGACGCTGGACCGGCCCGGGACCCAGGTACGGCCCCGGGCCGGGGCGCCCAGAGTGCCTCAGGACGTCTCCGCGCGGTCGTGGTTGGTGGCCGACGCCGGCACCGGCGAGGTGCTCGCGGCACACAACGCCCATCTCAGGCTGCCGCCCGCCAGCACGTTGAAGACCCTCTTCGCGCTGACCGTGCTGCCGGTGCTGCCCCCGGCGGTCCGGCACACCGTCACGGGGGAGGAACTGGCGGGCGTCGGTCCCGGAAGCAGCCGGGTCGGAATCGCCGCCGGGCGTACCTACAGCGCCGCCGACCTGTGGCGGGGTGTCTTCCTGAACTCCGGCAACGACGCCGTGCACGTACTGGCCGAGATGAACGGCGGCTGGCGCAGCACGGCCGCCCAGATGCAGGCCAAGGCCCAGTCCCTGGGCGCCCGCGACACGCGTGTCGTCTCGCCCGACGGGTACGACACGCCGGGCCAGGTGTCGTCCGCGTACGACCTGGCCGTCTTCGGACGGGCCGGGCTGCGCAACGCGGACTTCGCGCGGTACGCCGCCACCGTCCGCGCCAAGTTCCCGGCCGGCGGCTGGTCGTTCGAGATCCAGAACACCAACCGGCTGCTCACCGGCGCCGACGGGGTCGCGCCCTACCGGGGGCTCGTCGGCGTCAAGAACGGCTACACGTCCCAGGCGGGCAACACGCTCGTCGCCGCCGCGCGCCGGGACGGGCGCACCCTCGTCGTCACCGTGATGGACCCTCAGGCGGGCGGCGGATTCGCCGTGTACGAAGAGGCGCGCTCACTGCTCGACTGGGGCTTCGGGGCCGCCGGGCGTGTCGAACCGGTGGGCTCGCTCCTGCCGCCGCGCCGCGTGTCCACGGCGGGCCCGGCGGCGGTGCCCGCGGCCATGGCGGGCGACGACGGCTCGGCCGACTGGCTGGCGGAGGCGGGGACCCTCGCGGGCGCCGCCGGACTGGGCGCGGGTGCCGTGTCGCTGGCCTTGCGCCTCCACGGCGGGCGGTTCACCCGTGCCTGACCGACAGGCAGCCCCAGGAGCAGGCCGAGGGTGATCCACACGTATGTGTTGCTGCCGACGAACCCGTCGATGCCGGACGCGTCGTCGAACCACAGCCACACCACACTGCTGCACAGCAGGACGTACAGGCCCCCGGCGATCCACAGCAGCCGTCTGCGTCTGAGCCCCTCCCCCAACAGGATCGCGAGCGACGGCAACAGCCAGACGAGGTGATGCACCCAGGTGATCGGGCTGAGGAGACAGGCGGCGAGCCCGGTGAGGGCGAAGGCGCCGAGGACGTCGTCCGCGGCCAGCGCCCGGCGCGCGCGCCACGCCCACACGCCGAGGACAGCCAGCGCCGCCAACGCCCAGGCGGCGCGGCTCGGTTCGGCGGGGTCGGCGAGCCGGGCCAGTACGCCTTGCAGCGACTGGTTGGAGACATAGTCGAGGCGGCCGATGCGGGTGGTGTCCCAGACCGCCTCGGTCCAGTAGAAGCGGGAGGCGCCCGGCATGACCCAGGCCGCGAGCGCGGTGGCGGCCGCGGCGACGCCCACCGCGGTCCCGGCGGCTCGCGGCCGTCTGGCGAGCAGCAGCAGGACGATGAAGATCGCGGGCGTCAGCTTGATCGCGGCGGCGAGACCGATCCCGACGCCGGCCCATCGCTCACGGCCGGTCGACAGCAGCCAGGCGTCGCCGAGCACGAGAGCCAGCAGCACGAGGTTGACCTGGCCGAAGCTGAAGGTGTCGCGGACCGGTTCGAGAAGGGCGAGCAGACAGACCGTGACGGCGAGCCCGAACCAGCCGTGCCGGCGCAGCCTCTCCCCCGCCAGGACGTGCAGGACGAAGGCCGTCGCGGCGAGGTTGAGCAGCAGCCCCGCGGCGATCGCGGCGTGCAGTCCGAGCAGCGCCATCGGCAGCATGCTGACCGCGGCGAACGGCGGATACGTGAAGCCGTACTCCGTCCCCGGCACCCGGTAGTCGTAGACGCTGCCGCCGTGATGGATCCAGGCGTCGACGGCCCCGTGGTAGACGCGCAGGTCGAACCAGTCCCGCAGGAGCGGCACGGTCGCGGTGAAGACGGCCACGGCGGTTGCCAGGGCGAGCACGAACAGCAGCCGCCCGCGATCTGTGCCGGTCAGCCTCATGCGGTCCGCCCCAGAACGGGTGCGGTCGTCGTCTGGTGGGCCTGCCAGAGCACGACCAGCGCGAGCATCCCGCCGGACACCGCCAGGGCCAGCTGCTCGGCATCCGGCGGACCGCCGCTGGGCAGGACCGCGAGCGCGAGTGCCCCGGTCACGGCTGCGACCCGGTGGCGTACGGATGTGCTGGGCGCTGCCGCGGCGATGAGGAACAGCCCCCACAGCGCGTACCAGGGGCGGATGGCCGGGCCGAGCACGGCCACCGTCGCCAGGCTGAGGCCCAGCGCGTAGACGGGGCTGAGGCGGGGGCGGCGCAGCCATATGACGAGTACGGCGACGGCGGTGGCCACGAGGCCGAGGGCGTGCCAGGCGGGCAGCGCGAAGGGAGCGAGATCGCTGCCCAAGCCTTGGAGAAGGGCACCGGTGGCACGGCCGAGGACGCTGGTGGGCGACAGGTTCTCCGGCGACACGGGTGTCTTCAGGGCACCGATCCAGCCGTATCCCGTACCGGCGGCGGCCGTCGCGGCGACGGTGGTGGCCGCTGCGGCGACCGTGGTCGTGGCGATGGCTCTCGCCATGCTCCGGCCGGCCCGCACCTGGAGGGCCACGACGGCCGCGAGGCCGAGCAGGGCAGGGACCTTGACGAGGGCGGCGAGTGTGACGAGCACGGCGCCCAGGACGGGCCACCGGCCGAGTGCCGCCACCAGTCCCGCGCCCAGCAGGCCGAGCATGATGGCGTCGTTGTGCGCTCCCGCGACGAGGTGCAGCAGCACGAGCGGGTTGAGCGCGCCGAGCCACAGCGCGGCGGCCGGATCGGCGCCGCTGTGCCTGGCCAGTCTCGGCAGCGCGGCCGCCATCAGCGCCACGCCGAGCAGCGCGACGACCCGCATGCCGAACAGCCCGGCGGGCACCTCGCCCCGGGTCAGTCCGGACAGCGCGGAGGAGACGGCGAGGAAGACGGGTCCGTACGGTGTCGCGGTCCGCTGCCACACGGGTGCGACCTCGTCCGCGAGCGGTCCGCCGAGTATGGCGGGGCCGTGTGTGTAGACGTCGATGTGCGCGTCGACCATCGCGCCCTGTGCGAGATAGCTGTAGACGTCACGGCTGAACAGGGGCGGCGCGAGGAGCAACGGCGTGGCCCACACGGCGAGTACGGCGAGCAGGGCTCGCGGACTCGGCGGCTCGGGGCCTCGGATCACCCGCCCCAGCAGACCCCAGGCCGCTATGAGCAGCACCACTCCGAAGTACACGCCGACCAGCCCGAGCGCCGCCCGTCCGGACGCCAGGGCAGGCAACTCCCTTACGGGCAGGGCTCCGGCCGTCTCGCCTCCCAGCGCGAGGACGACCGAGCCCGTGAGCCCGAGCAGCTGACAGCGACGCAGATCGACGGAGAAACCCTTGGCCAACACTCGGTCAGCGTGTCAACGCGGGGTGGCCGGAAAGCGACACGTCTCCCTCTGAGCGGCAGCCGCAGCATGTCCGCCGTCTTACCGGACGACGGCCGTCTCTTCGGCGCTGTCGGACGTTCCCGTCGAACCGGCTAGAACACGGACACGCCCGTGAGGGTCGTGAAGCGGTCCAGGGCCGTGACTCCCGCCACCGAGTTGCCCCGCTCGTCCAGGCCGGGGCTCCATACGCAGAGCGTGCAGCGACCGGGGACGACGGCGATGATGCCGCCGCCTACGCCGCTCTTGCCCGGCAGGCCCACGCGGTAGGCGAAGTCGCCGGCCGCGTCGTACGTGCCGCAGGTGAGCATGATCGCGTTGACCTGCTTGGCCTGGCTCTGGGTCAGCAGGCGCGTGCCGTCGGCGCGGATGCCGTGGCGGGCGAGGAAGCCGGTGGCGAGGGCGAGGTCGGCGCAGGAGGCCTCGATGGAACACTGGTGGAAGTACTGGTCCAGGAGGACCGGGACCGGGTTCTCGATGTTCCCGTACGACGCCATGAAGTGGCCCAGTGCGGCGTTGCGGTCGCCGCGGGTGGACTCGGAGGCGGCGACGTCCTTGTTGATGGCGAGCTGTTCGTTGCCGCTCTCCGCGCGCAGGAAGTCGAGGAGCGTGTTTGCCGCGTTGCCGGTCCGGGTGTGGAGGCGGTCGGTGACGACGAGGGCGCCCGCGTTGATGAACGGGTTGCGGGGGATGCCGTTCTCGTACTCCAGCTGTACGAGGGAGTTGAAGGGGTTGCCGGAGGGTTCGCGGCCGACGTGTTCCCAGAGTTCGTCGCCCTCCCTTGCCAGGTCCAGGGCGAGGGTGAAGACCTTGGTGATGGACTGCGCCGAGAACGGCTGCCGCCAGTCGCCGACGCCGTACACCGTGCCGTCCAGCTCCGCGACCGCCATGCCGAACCTGTGCGGGTCGCATGCCGCGAGCGCCGGGATGTAGTCGGCCGGGCGGCCGCGGTCGGGGGCGTCCGCGATCTCGGCGGCGATGCGCTGCAGGACCGGCTGGAAGGTCAGGGGCGAGCTCATGATCACCATTGTGACTCCGGTTCGCTTCGCGGGGGTGGAGTGGGGTGGTGGCTCTTCGTGGGCGGGTGCGGGTGGGTGGGGGCTTGTCGCGCAGTTCCTCGCGCCCCTAAAAGATGCGCCTGCCGTTCGTCGTCGGGTCGGGGCCGCGACGGGGCATCCGATCGCAGCTGTGTCATCCCCCTGTTCATTGGGCGCCCTCGGGAGGTCGTGCTGCGATCGGAAACCCCGACACGACCCCTTGCGCCGAAGGGCGGCTGCCGCCCGGTGGGGCCGCGCCCCGTCAGGGGCGCGGGGAACTGCGCGCCAAGCCCCCACCGGGCCGACAGCCGACGAACGGCCACACCCCCGCTCACCCAGGGGCGCGGGGAACTGCGCAATCTTTTAGGGGCGCGAGGAACTGCGCGACCAGCCGCGATTTACCCGGACCCGCCGACGAACCCCACGCTCCTCAGCCCGTCTGTGAGCCCGCCAAGACCTCGGGGCGGAGCAGCGCCGCCAGGCGGTCCGCCGGGAGGAGGCCCTTTTCCAGGACCAGCTCGGCGACGCCGCGGCCCGTCGCGAGGGCCTCCTTCGCGATGTCCGTTGCCGCCGAGTAGCCGATGTGGGGGTTCAGCGCGGTGACCAGGCCGATGGAGTTTTCCACTGTCATTCGCAATGCCTCCGTGTTCGCCGTGATCCCGGCGACGCACCGCTCGGCCAGCGTCATGCAGGCAGCCCGCAGATGCGTGAGGCTCTCGGACAGGGAGTGCAGAATGATCGGCTCGAACGCGTTCAGCTGCAGCTGCCCTGCCTCCGCCGCCATGGTGATCGTGACGTCGTTGCCGATCACCTCGAAGGCGACCTGGTTGACGACCTCGGGAATCACCGGATTCACCTTGCCGGGCATGATGCTCGAACCGGCCTGCACAGGCGGCAGGTTGATCTCGTTCAACCCGGCCCGCGGCCCCGACGACAGCAGCCGCAGGTCGTTGCAGCTCTTGGAGAGCTTGACCGCGATCCGCTTCAGCACCCCGGACATCTGGACGAACGCCCCGCAGTCCTGGGTCGCCTCGACCAGGTTCGCGGCCGTCACGAGCGGCAGTCCGGTGATGTCCGCGAGGTGTCGGCGGGCCGCCTCGGCGTAACCGGCGGGCGCGTTCAGACCGGTACCGATCGCCGTCGCACCCAGGTTGATCTCGTGGATCAGCTCGACGGCCTCGGCGAGCCGGAGCCGGTCCTCGTCCAGCATCACCGCGTACGCGGAGAACTCCTGCCCGAGCGTCATCGGCACGGCGTCCTGCAGCTGCGTACGCCCCATCTTCAAGACGTCGCGGAACTCCAACGCCTTGGCCGCGAAGGCGTCCTGCAGCACGGCCATCGCCTTGAGCAGCTCGCGCACCGCGAACACCGTGGCGACCTTGACGGCCGTCGGGTAGACGTCGTTGGTCGACTGCCCGAGGTTGACGTCCTCGTTCGGGTGCAGGAACTCGTACTCGCCCTTGGCGTGGCCGAGCAGCTCCAACGCCCGGTTGGCGACCACCTCGTTGGCGTTCATGTTGGTCGAGGTGCCGGCCCCGCCCTGGATGACGTCCACGACGAACTGGTCGTGCAGCTTGCCCTCCCGGATCTCCCGGCAGGCCTCCACGATCGCGGCCGCCTTCCGGGGCTCCAGCAGGCCGAGGTCCTCGTTGGCGCGGGCGGCGGCCTCCTTGACGGCGGCGAGCGCCTCGATCAGGTGCGGGTACGCGGAGATCGGCATCCCCGTGATGGGGAAGTTCTCCTTGGCGCGCAGGGAGTGGACCCCCCAGTACGCCTCGGCGGGGACGTCGCGGTCGCCGAGCAGGTCGTGCTCACTGCGGACGGTCATGTCGGTGCAGCTCTTCCTTCTGGAGAGGGTGGGGCAAGGCTGTGCACGTCCGGCGGATCCGTTGGATCCCTCAGGGCGCCGGAGGCCCCGCGAGCGGCTCGAGTGCCCGTGCCGGACGGATGCTTCCGACCACCGCGCCGCCGCCGAGGAGCGGCGCCCCGGCGAACTCGGTGAGGGCGGCCGGGTCGACACCGCAGCGGGCGAGTGCCGCGGCCGTGACCGGTACGCGGGCCCGGTCGGCGCCGTCCGCGATCTTCACGGCGACGGCCCGGCCGTCCGGCAACGCGGCGACCTGTACGCCCTCGAAGCCGTCCTTGGTGAGAAGGCCCGGTACGGCCCGCATCAGCGCGGCGACGTCGCGGCCGGTGCCGGACGCCATCTCGGCGTGCTCGCGCATCGCGTCGGCGACCCGTGCCTCGGGGGTGCCGGGCGGGGCCGTCGTGATCCGGGCGGCGGCGCGGGCGAGCCCGTGCAGCGAGACGGAGAACAGCGGGGCGCCGCAGCCGTCGACCGTGACCTGGGCGATGGACTGGCCGGTCAGGTCCTCGACGATCTCCGCGATCGCCTGCTGGAGCGGATGCGCGGGGTCGAGGTAGTCGTCGAGCGACCAGCCGTTCAGGTGTGCGGTGTAGAGCATCGCGGCGTGCTTGCCCGAGCAGTTCTGCGCGAGCCGGGACGGCAGTCGTCCGGCGCGGATCCAGTCCTCTCGGACGACCGGGTCGAAGGGCATGTCGGTGACGTTGCGCAGATGGTCCTCGGCGAGTCCGGCGAGCTCCAGGATCCGTCGGGTGCCGGCGAGATGACGTTCCTCACCGGAGTGGCTCGCGGCGGCCAGCGAGAGCAGGTCGCCGTCGAGCGGCAGCCCGGCCCGCAGCATCGCCACGGCCTGCACCGGCTTGAGGGCCGAGCGGGGGTAGAAGGCCGCCTCGATGTCACCGATCTGCAGCTCCACGCTCCCGTCGGCGGCGAGCACGACCACCGACCCGTAGTGGATGCCTTCGATGACTCCGCCGCGTACGAGATGGGCCACGGGTGCGTGGAGCGGTTCTCTGATGGAGGGCGCCGCAGCGAGGGAGCACCCGTAGTCGGCGAGGGTGCCGGGGGTCATGCGTCCACCTCGGGCTTCCGTATCGATTCGACCCGGCGGCGCACGCCGTACCAGCCGGCGACCAGGGCCGCCACGATCAGCGGCAGGCAGAGGACCGTGGTGCGGCCCGCTCCTCCGTCCGCGTACATGAGGACCAGTACGGAGGCGAGGAAGAAGAGGGTCACGAGTTCCGTCCAGGGCGAGCCCGGGAGGCGGTAGCTCGGGCGGTCCAGTTCGCCGTCTTCTGTTTTCCGCCAGAACTGCAGGTGGCAGATCATGATCATGCCCCAGGTGGCGAGGATGCCGATCGCCGCGAAGTTCAGCACGATCTCGAACGCGTCGGTGGGGACGACGAAGTTGAGTCCGACGCCGAGTACACAGATACCGCTGGTCAGCAGGATTCCGCCGTACGGGACCTGGCTGCGGCTCATCACGGAGGTGAACTTCGGCGCCGAGCCGGACATCGACATGGAGCGCAGGATGCGACCGGTCGAGTAGAGGCCGGAGTTGAGGCTGGACATGGCGGCGGTCATCACGACCAGGTTCATCACGCCGCCCGCGGCCGGGATGCCGATGTTGGAGAGCACGGTGACGAACGGGCTCTCACCGGAGGTGTACTTGTTCCAGGGCAGCAGCATCGACAGCAGCAGCACCGAGCCGACGTAGAAGAGACCGACGCGCCACATGATCGAGTTGATGGCCTTCGGCATGATCTTCTCGGGGTTCTCGGTCTCGCCCGCCGCGACGCCGACCAGTTCGACGGAGGCGTAGGCGAAGACGACGCCCTGGACGATCAGCAGCATCGGCAGGAGACCGTTGGGGAAGAGGCCGCCGTTGTCGGTGATCAGCGAGGGGCCGGGGGTGGTCCCGTCCACGGGGTTCTGGGTGACCAGCAGGAAGATGCCGATCAGCATGAAGGCGACGAGCGCGCCGACCTTGATGATCGCGAACCAGAACTCCAGCTCGCCGAAGATCTTCACGGAGATGAGGTTCACGGTCAGCACGACCGCGAGCGCGATCAGGGCGATCACCCACTGCGGGATGTCGGAGAACATCCCCCAGTAGTGGGTGTAGGTGGCGACCGCGGTGATGTCGGCGATGCCGGTGGTCGCCCAGTTGAGGAAGTACATCCAGCCCGCGGTGTACGCGCCCTTCTCGCCCAGGAACTCGCGGGCGTAGGACACGAAGGCGCCGGACGAGGGCCGGTACAGGACGAGTTCGCCCAGGGCACGGACCACCAGGAAGGCGAAGACACCGCAGACGGCGTACGCGATGAAGAGCGAGGGGCCGGCCTCGGCGAGGCGGCCTCCGGCGCCGAGGAAGAGACCGGTGCCGATGGCCCCGCCGATGGCGATCATGTTGACGTGCCGGGATTTCAGGGACTTGCTGTATCCCGCGTCACCGGCGTCGACATGAACGGCGGCTTTCCGTGTCTGCCCTGTCTCTTTTTCGAGGGACTGCTCGCTCACGCCTTTGGTCCGCCTTCCGTGGGGGTGTCCGCGCTGTCCGTGTGCTCGGAGCGCACGATCGCGGTGAGGGTCGTCTCGACGCGGTCGAGGTGGTGTGCCATGGCCTCGGTCGCGTCGTGTGCGCTGCCGTCGACCAGGGCCTCGACGATGGCGCGGTGTTCGCGGTTGGACTGCTCGCGGCGGCCCCCGAGCTCGTTGAGGAACGCCGACTGGCGGGCCAGCGCGTCCCGGATCTCCTCGATCACGCGGCGGAAGACCGGGTTCTGGGCGGCCTGCGCCACGGCGAGATGGAAGAGCGTGTCCATGGCCACCCACGCGGTGGTGTCGGTCTCGCGCTCCATCCGCTCCAGCAGGTGGGCCAGGTGGTCGAGGTCCTCGGGGGTACGGCGTGCCGCCGCGTAACCGGCGACGGGGATCTCGACGTGCCGCCTGACCTCCAGCAGGTCGCTGGCCGCGTAGTCGCCGAAGGTGGGGTCCTCGACGGGGCCGTTGGACAGGACGAACGTGCCCTTGCCGGTCCGGGACACGGTCAGCCCCATCGTCTGCAGTGCCCGGAGCGCCTCCCGCAGCACGGGCCGGCTGACCTCCAGCCGCCGGCACAGCTCCGCCTCGGAGGGCAGCTTGTCCCCCACGGCGTACTCACCGCGCTCAATGGCACCACGAAGGTGCCCGAGCACCGCTTCCATGGCGCTGATGCGCCTCGGCACCGAGCCAGCTGTCTGGCTGTCTGACAGGTTCACGGGGGTGATCCTGGGGGGAACGGGAGGTGACTGTCAAGGGCGTGCCCGGGGCGTGAGACCGGCCCGTGGGCCTCGCTCGCCCGGACGATCAGAGGACCCCGGCGCCCAGCAGACCGAACAGCAGCAGACCGACCACGATCCGGTAGATCACGAACGCGTTGAAGGAATGCTTCGCCACGAACCTCAGCAGCCACGCGATCGAGGCGTACGCCACCAGGAAGGACACTGCTGTCCCCACCGCCAGTGGGAGGGCGCCGGTGCCCGTGCCCAGGGCGTCCTTGAGTTCGTAGAGGCCTGCGCCGGTGAGGGCGGGGATGCCGAGGAAGAAGGAGAGGCGGGTGGCGCCTACGCGGTCGAGGTCGAGGATCAGGGCGGTGGACATGGTGGCGCCGGAGCGGGAGAAGCCGGGGAAGAGCAGGGCCAGGATCTGTGAACTGCCCACCAGCATCGCGTCCTTGAACGAGGTGTCGTCCTCGCCGCGCTTGTGCCGGCCCATCTGGTCCGCCGCCCACATCACCCCGCTGCCGACGATCAGGGAGCCGGCGACCACCCACAGCGAGGCGAGGGGGCCTTCGATGAGCGGTTCGGCGGCCAGGCCGACGGCCACGATCGGGATCGTCGCGCAGATCACCCACCAGGCGAACTTGTAGTCGTGGTGGTGGCGCTCGTCGCGGTCCCGCAGGCCCCGGAACCAGGCCGAGACGATCCGCACGATGTCCTTGAAGAAGTAGACGAGCACCGCGGCGATGGCACCGACCTGGATGACCGCGGAGAAGCCGACCACGGCGTTGTCGTCGACGGGGATGCCCATGAGCCCCTCGGTGATCTTGAGATGGCCGGTGGAGGAGACGGGGAGGAACTCGGTCACCCCCTCGACGGCTCCGAGGACGACGGCCTGACCGACGGAGATGGTGCTCATGGGATCCAGTTCTGGTGGGCGGACGTGCGGGCGACGGCCGCGGCTCGGACATCGGCAGCCGTACGCCGACCGCGGCGGAGCCAGTCCTACTACGCCCAGGTGTGATCTCAGGGGCTACGCCCAGAGAGCCTCGGCGACCGAAACGCCCGCAAAAGCGGCACCGAGTCCCACGGTGACGCTCGCGATCACGTTGGCGGCGGCGTAGAGACGGGCCCCGTCCTCGGTCAGCCGCAGGGTCTCGTACGAGAACGTCGAGTACGTGGTGAGCGCTCCGCACAGCCCGGTGCCGAGCAGCAGTTGGAGGTGCGACGAGGCCGCCCCGGCCACGGCCGCGCCGGTGAGGGTGCCCAGGATCAGACAGCCGACGACGTTCACCGTGAAGGTGCCCCAGGGGAAGACCGTGTCGTGCCGGGACTGCACCGCACGGTCGGTGAGATAGCGCAGCGGCGCACCGACCATGCCGCCGAGAATCACCAAGACCCAGTTCACAACGACTTCTTACCCTTCCCGCCCGTGTCGCCGGGTCCGCCGGCGGGCTCCTCCCGGCCGACGTACCGGATCGCCGCCTCCCTGCCCGTGGTACTCATCGGCGCCGCCGCCACGCCAGGACCCGGCGGACGGCCGTCGCCGCGAGCCAGACCGCCGAGAGCGCCGCCACCAGGGTCGCGGCGAGATAGGCGAGGCCGGTTTGGGGACGGCCCGTGTCGACGAGTCTCTGGATGTCGACTGCGTACGTCGAGAAGGTGGTGAATCCGCCGAGCACTCCGGTGCCGAAGAAGGGACGCACCAGCCGGTGGGCCGCCCACGCCTCGGTGATCACGACCATGAAGGCGCCGATCACGAAGCATCCGCCGACGTTGACCCAGAAGGTGGTCCACGGGAAGCCGCCCGTGTGCGTGGGCCACAGAAGCGAGGCCCCGTAACGCGCCGAGGCCCCGAGCGCGCCGCCCACCGAGACCGCCGCCACGGCCGGCCCCTGTCCCCGCCAGACCGAGATCCGCCGGGCGGGCGCAGGGCGGTCCGCGGGTTCGTCCACCGTCTCGGAATGGGGGGCGGGCATGGGCGTGCGTCTCCTGGTCGTGGCAGGAGATCAGGCTAAACCCTTGAGGTCAGGACGCGCCTGACGCCTCTCGCTCGACGGCCTCGAACCGGGCGGCCATCGCCGCCTGGAGCGCCTGGGCGGCCGACAGGGGGCGGACCATGACCGTGAGGCTGTCGATGCGGCCGTCCTCGTCGAAGTGCAGGATGTCGCAGCCCTGGAGTGCGCGGTCGCCCACCCGCGCCTCGAAGACGAGGACGAGGTCGCGGCCGTCCGGGTTCGCGATCTCACGGATGTAGTGGAAGTCCTCGAAGACCTCGATGACCGCGCCCAGGATCGCCGCGGTGATCGGCTTTCCGGCGTACGGCTTGAACACCACGGGGCTGGTGAACACGACGTCCTCGGCGAGCAGGTCGACGACGGCCGCGTGGTCGCCGTCCTCCACCGCCTTGCGGAAGGGATTCATCTGCCACCTCTTAGGTAACTAATTGATTAGGCACTTCGGACAGTAGTGGCCGCTGGTGGCATTGCGCAACGCCGGGGTAGGTACGTATGCATCACCGACCCGGAGGTGCCCTCGTGTACTACCCGCTGACCGTCCGTGACTTCCTCGACCGTGCGGCCCACGTCTATCCGGACCGCGTCGCCGTCGTCGACGAACCGGAGCAGCCGGGGCCGAGCCTCGGCGAGCCCACGTACCGGGAGTTGGCGGCGCTCGCCCGCGCGCAGGCCGCCAAGCTCGACCAACTGGACGTACCCGTGGGCGGCAGGGTCGCGGTGATCTCGCAGAACTCGGCGCGGCTGCTCACCTCGTTCTTCGGCGTCTCCGGCTGGGGGCGCGTCCTGGTGCCGGTGAACTTCCGGCTGACGCAGCCGGAGATCGACTACATCGTCCGCCACTCGGGTGCCTCGGCGGTCTACGCGGACGCGTCCTGTGCGGACGTGCTCGACACGCTCGACGTCAAGCACAAGTTCGTCCTCGGCGACGACGAGGATCTCTTCCTGCGCGACACGGAACCGCGGGAGTGGGCCGCACCGGACGAGAGCGCGACGGCCAGCGTCAACTACACGTCCGGAACGACCGCCCGCCCCAAGGGAGTTCAGCTCACGCACCGCAATCTGTGGCTGAACTCGGCCGTGTTCGGGCTGCACACCACGATCAGCGACCGTGACGTCTATCTGCACACGCTCCCGATGTTCCACGCGAACGGCTGGGGCATGCCGTACGGCGTCACGGGCGTCGGCGGCCGGCACATCGTGCTCCGTCAGGTCGACGGCGCCGAGATCCTGCGGCGCGTCGAGCGGCACGGCGTCACCCTGATGTGCGCGGCGCCCGCCGTGCTCAACGCCGTGCTCGACGCGGCCGCCGACTGGGAGGGCGAGATCCCCGGCCGCGACCGGGTGCGTATCGTCTGCGCGGGGGCGCCGCCGCCGACCCGCACGATCGAGCGGGTGATGGGCGAACTGGGCTGGGAGTTCATCCAGATCTACGGGCTGACCGAGACCTCGCCGCTCGTCACGGTCAACCGCGGCCGGGAGGAGTGGGACGACCTGGAGCCCACCGATCGCGCCCGGCGGCTCGGGCGGGCGGGAGTGCCCGCGCTCGGCGTACGCGTCGATGTGGACGTCGACGGTGAGGTGTTGACCGCCTCGAACCACAACCTGGACGGGTACTGGGACCAGCCCGAGGAGACCGCGAAGGCGCAGGAGGGCGGCTGGTTCCACACCGGGGACGGCGGATACCTCGACGACGAGGGCTACTTGGTGATCTCCGACCGCAAGAAGGACGTCATCATCTCGGGCGGCGAGAACGTCTCGTCTATCGAGGTGGAGGACGTGATCACCTCGCATCCGGCGGTGCGCGAGGTCGCGGTCATCGGGATTCCGGACGCCAAGTGGGGCGAGCTGGTCACCGCGCTCGTCGTGACGGACGGATCGGGCGTCACCGCAGAGGAGTTGATCGCGCACTGCCGTACGCGGCTGGCCGGATTCAAGACGCCCAAGCGGATCGACTTCGTGGAGTCGCTGCCCCGCACGGCGACGGGGAAGCTGCAGAAGTTCAAGCTGCGCGAGCCGTTCTGGCGGGAGTAGGGCAGGGGGTGTGGGGGTGACGGAAGCGGGTCCCGCTTCCGTCACCCCCACACCATGCCTTCAGGTCGTCACCGGTGGCTGAACCACGCCATCGCCGGCAGTGCCCTGTCGTCGTAGCCGAACAGGGCCTGGTTCTCCCAGCCGTTGCCGGAGGAGGGGTCCGTCGGGTCCCAGCCGTTGCCGGTGACCGCGGTCCAGGTGGACTCCCAGTAGAAGATGCCGAGGCCGCGGCCGTTCGGGACGGCCTCCACGATGCTCGCCACGTCCTTCATCCACTGGGTCTGGCCGGCGGTCGAGGCCGGGTAGCCGGACACCAGCTCGCTGCTGAGGTCGATGATGTTCTCGTGCGAGTCCTTGCTGTCGAGACGGAAGGGGTAGGCCGTCTCGGCGAGGTAGACCGGCTTGCCGTAGCGGGCCGCCGCGTCGTCCAGGGTCGTCTGGAAGTCGGCGAGCGTGCCGTGCCAGTAGCCGTAGTAGGACAGCCCGATGACGTCGAACTTCACACCGTTGGACACCGCGCTGTCGAACCACCAGCGGGTCCCCGCCAGATCGCCGCCCTTGGCGAGGTGCAGCGCCACGGTCGTGCCGGAGTTGACCGCCTTGACCGCGTCGTAGCCGGAGTTGAGCAGCCCGGCGAGCTGCGACCAGTTCGAGGTGGAGCCCTCGTTCCAGAGCATGCCGCCGTTGATCTCGTTGCCCACCTGCACCATGTCGGCCGTGGTGCCCTGCGCCTTCAGCGCGTTCAGGACGTCGTACGTGTGGTTGTAGACGTCGGTCTTCAGCTGGCTGTAGGAGTGTCCGGCCCAGGCGGCGGGCTTGGACTGGGCACCCGGGTCGGCCCAGGTGTCCGAGTAGTGGAAGTCGACGAGGAGCTTCATGCCCTGCGCCTTGACGCGCTTGGCCGTCGCCAGGACGCGTGCCTTGTTGTTGTAGCCGTCGGCGGGGTTCACCCACACCTTGAGCCGGGCGTAGTTCTGCCCGGCGGACTTGAGGATGGCGAGCGCGTCACCGGTCGTGCCGGAGCTGTACTTGTAGACGCCGCCCTTGGCCTCGCTCTTGGCGAGCGACGACACGTCGGAGCCCTTGATGGGCAGGCCCGCCGTGCCGGAGGTGAACGTCAGGTCGTCGACGTTGATCCAGTTGCCCGCCTTCGCATCGGAGTTGATGCTGATCGTGCACTGGTTGTTCGTCACGGCGACGGGGGTGACGATCCGTATCCAGCCGCTGGACGAGACCGGGATGTCGGTGCGCTGTTCCGAACCGCCGCAGTTCTTCAGCGCGAGGTAGGCGGAGTTCTGGCCGCCGCCCGAGCGCACCCAGGCGGTGAGCTTGTAGTTGCCGTTGGTGAGGCCCGAGAGGTACTGGTACGTCTCCACCTTGTAGGCGGAAGCCGAGTAGTGCGACAGGCGGTGGCTGCCGCCGTGGCCACCGGACTCCGTGAAGGAGGCCGCGGTCTGTCCGCCCGCTGAGTAGGTCGACCAGCCGGTCGGGGTCGCGGTGCCGGTGCCGTTCGACTCGAAGCCCGCGTTGGTGAGGGTGCTTGCGGCGTGGGCGCTCTGCGCGGGCAGGGCGGTGAGTGCCAGGCCTGCGGCCAGCGGGAGCAGCAGGGCCCTGAGTGTGCGTCTGGGATGGAACATCGTCGTCCGTCGTCCCTTCGACGTGATGATGTGGATGTGCCCCGGAGGGGGCTGAGGGGGGTGGGGTTCTTCGCCCCCGCCGCCCCTTCCCGTTCCCGTCCCTGGGGGCTGCGCCCCCAGACCCCCCTTGTCGGCCTGGACGGCCTCGTCCTCAAACGCCGGACGGGCTGAAGTGTCGGCCCGGGACGCGAAGTATTCAGCCTCTCCGGCGTTTGAGGAGCGGGGGTTCGGGGGCCGGCCCCCGAGCAGTGACGGGAATGGGTAGGGGCGGCGGGGGCGAAATCATTGGGGCGGGTCAGCCGTCTAGACGCACGACCCGGACGCCCCCCGCGGGTACCGCGAGGCGCCCCGCCGCCCGTTCGCCGGTGAGCAGCTCAGTACCGTGCGCATCGAGCGCGACCTTCGCGTCGACACCGGAGTGGTTGATCGCGAAGAGGAACGTCCCCGACTCCCCCACCCGCCGCACCACTTCGACATCCCGAGGCAGACCGGCACGAGGCGCGATCCGCGCGTCGTCGGCGGCCCAGCCGACAAGCGCGTCGAGCCCCTGGGCCGCCAACCGCGTGGACACGTACCAGGCAGACCCCTCACCGAGCCGGTGCCGGGTGACGGCGGGATGCCCCTCGGTGAGCCCGTCGGCGTACGTCCACACGGTCTCGGCACCGCGCGGCACGACGAACTCGGTCCAGACGTCCCCGGCGAGTTCGGATCCGTCGGGTCCGGTGATGCGGACCTGGTCGCCGGCGAGCAGTGGAGAGAACTCCTCGACCGTAAGGCCGAGTACGTCCCGCAGCGGGCCGGGGTAGGGGCCCTCGTGCACGGCGTCGCGCTCGTCGACGATGCCGGAGAAGTACGAGACGACGAGGGTGCCGCCGTTCTCGACGTACTCCTTCAGGTTCTGCCCGGCGGCCTCGGTCATCAGGTAGAGGGCCGGCACGACGACAAGGGGATAGGCCGACAAGTCGGCTTCGGGGTGGGCGAAGTCGACGGTGAGGTGGCGGTCGTAGAGGGCCTCGTAGAAGGCGTCGGCGCGCTCGCGCGGGTCGTGGTCCTCGCTGGGGCGCCACTGGAGGTTCTGCGCCCACCAGGAGTGCCAGTCCCACAGGACGGCGGCGTCGGCCTGGGTGCGGGTGCCGCGGACGGCGCTCAACGAGTCGACGGACGCGCCGAGTTCGACGACCTCGCGCCACACCCGGGAGTCGGTGCCCGCGTGCGGCAGCATCGCCGAGTGGAACTTCTCCGCGCCGCGCCGTGACTGCCGCCACTGGAAGAACATCGCGCCGTCGGAGCCGCGGGCCACATGGGCGAGGGAGTTGCGGGCCATCTGGCCGGGGGCCTTGGCCGGGTTGCGGGTCTGCCAGTTGACCCCCGACGTGGAGTGTTCGAGCAGCAGCCAGGGGGCGCCGCCCGCGACGGAGCGGGTGAGGTCGGCGGCCATCGCGAGGTTCACATGCGTACGGCGGCCGTCGGTGATCAGGTAGTGGTCGTTGGTGACGAGGTCGACCTCGCGGCCCCAGGCCCAGTAGTCGACGGAGTCGCACTGGCTGAGGGCGGTCATGAAGTTGGTGGTGACCGGGATGCCGGGCGCGAGGCGGTGCAGGATGTCCCGCTCGGCGACGAAGTTCTCGCGCATGGTGTCGTCGGCGAACCGCTTGTAGTCGAGCGCCTGGGCCGGGTTGCCGACCGTCGGGGTCACCCGGGGCGGGTTGATCTGGTCGAGGTCCGCGTACCGCTGGCCCCAGAAGGCCGTGCCCCAGGCCTCGTTGACCGCGTCGACCGTGCCGTACGTCTTGCCGAGCCAGCGGCGGAAGTGCGCGGCGCAGCTGTCGCAGTAGCAGGCCGAGACGGGGACGCCGTATTCGTTGTGGACGTGCCACATCGCGAGCGCGGGGTGTTCGGCGTAACGGGTGGCGAGCCGGGTGGTGATGTTCGCGGCGGCCGAGCGGTAGTGGGTGTTGCTGTGGCAGATGGCGCCGCGCGAGCCGAACTCGTAGCGGGTGCCGTCGGCGGCCACGGGCAGGGCTTCGGGGTGCTCGCGGTAGAACCAGGCGGGCGGCGCCACCGTCGGTGTACCGAGGTCGGCGCGTATCCCGTTCTCGTGCAGCAGGTCCAGCAGGCGGTCGAGCCAGCCGAAGTCGTATTTCCCGGGCTCGGGCTCCAGCAGCGCCCAGGAGAAGATTCCGACGCTGACCATCGTGACGCCGGCCTCGCGCATCAGGCGGACGTCCTCGGGCCAGACGGTTTCCGGCCACTGCTCGGGGTTGTAGTCCCCACCGAAGGCGAGCCTCGTGAGGCCCTTGGGGGTGGTCTCCGGCATGGAATGTCTCCCGGTCGATCGATCATTTGGGAACGTGCACACACAGCTCCAGTGGCGCGAGGCCAACATAACCGCACAGCAACAACCATTGACAAGTGTCCTGGATGTTTCTCTACTGTGAACGCTCACAGAAGCAGCACGGGTGAGCCGGGGGGCGCGCCGGTGTCGAGGTCGCGAGTGCGCGGAGGCCCGAAGGGCTGAGCACGGTCGTGCTCTCGACACCGGCTGAAGCGCCCCGGAGGCGAGCCGCACAAGAAAAAGGGGCAGGCCTCCGCAGCAGGCGGAGACCACGGTCAGGGAGATAGATCCATGCCACACACGAAGCTGCGTCGCCTCGTGACCATCTCGGTCGCCGTCACGCTCGGCGCCACCGCACTTGCCGCCTGCGGCTCCTCGGACGACAACGACAGCGAGGCCGACTCGGGGCCGGTCTCGCTGACGTACTGGTCCTGGACGCCTGGCATGGACAAGGTCGCCGACCTGTGGAACAACGGCCAGGGCAAGAAGGACCAGATCAAGGTCACGGTCAAGAAGCAGGCGTCGGGCGACACGCTGGTCACCAAGATCCTCACCGCGCACAAGGCCAAGAAGGCCCCGGACCTGGTCCAGGCCGAGTACCAGGCTCTGCCGACCCTGGTCAGCAATGACGCGCTCGCCGACATAGCCGGCGACGTGGACGGCGTGAAGGACAAGTTCGCCGACGGCGTCTGGCAGCAGACCACGCTGGGCTCGGACGCGGTGTACGCGATCCCGCAGGACTCCGGGCCGATGATGTTCTACTACCGCCAGGACCTGTTCAAGAAGTACGGCCTCGAAGTCCCGCAGACCTGGGACCAGTTCGCCGAGACCGCCCGCGCGCTGAAGAAGAAGTCGCCGGGCACGGACCTGACCACCTTCTCCGCCAACGACTCCGGTCTCTTCGCCGGTCTCGCCCAGCAGGCGGGCGCCAAGTGGTGGACGACAGAGGGCCAGAAGTGGAAGGTCGGCATCGACGACGCGGCGACGCAGAAGGTCGCCGACTTCTGGGGCGGCCTCGTCAAGGAGGGCGCGATCGACAACCAGCCGATGTACACCCCGGCCTGGAACAAGGCGCTCAACACCGGCAAGCAGATCGCCTGGGTCAGCGCTGTCTGGGCGCCCGGCACCCTGACCACCGCCGCGCCCGACACCAAGGGCAAGTGGGCGATGGCTCCGCTGCCGCAGTGGTCGCAGAGCGACGACGTCACGGGGAGCTGGGGCGGTTCGTCCACGGCAGTCACCACGGACTCCAAGCACAAGTCGGCCGCCGCGAAGTTCGCCGCCTGGCTGAACACGGACCCCCAGGCGCTGACCGCGCTCGCGAAGGAGGGCGGCATCTACCCGGCCGCCACGACCGCGCAGACCAGTGACGCGTTCGCCGAGCCGCCGGCCTTCTTCTCGAACCAGAAGGACTTCTACACCCAGGCCGCCGACATCGCCAAGAACACCGCGCCCTCCGCCTGGGGCCCGAACGTCAACGTCGCGTACACCACGTTCAAGGACGCGTTCGGCTCCGCCGCCAAGAACAAGTCGGACTTCGGCGCCGCGCTGAAGACGATGCAGGGCGACACGGTCGCCGACCTCAAGAAGCAGGGCTTCGAGGTCGCGGAGTGACGAGCGCACGCCGGAGGTCGTACGGGGTCAAGGGGGCCCCGTACGCCTTCCTCCTCCCCGCGACGATCCTGTTCGCCCTCTTCTTCGCGCTGCCCATCGGCTACGCGATGTGGCTCAGCCTGCACAAGGTCCAGGTCAAGGGCCTCGGCCTGGGCGCGGGCGCCCGCAAGGAGGTCTGGGCGGGCCTGGAGAACTACACCGACTCCCTCACCGACTCCCAGCTGCTCGACGGAGCGCTGCGTGTGCTCGGCTACGGCGCCATCGTGGTGCCGGTGATGCTCGGGCTCGCGCTGCTCTTCGCGCTGATGCTCGACACCGACCGGGTCCGCCTCGCGCCGGTCACCCGGCTCGCGATCTTCCTCCCGTACGCCATTCCGGGTGTCGTCGCGGCGATGCTGTGGGGCTTTCTGTACCTGCCGGACGTCAGCCCCTTCTACTTCGTCCTCGACAGGCTGGGCATGCCGCAGCCGGACCTGCTGGACGGCGGGCCGCTGTACCTCGCGCTGTCCAACATCGCGGTGTGGGGCGGCACCGGCTTCAACATGATCGTCATCTACACCGCGCTGCAGTCCATCCCTGCAGAGGTGTACGAGGCGGCGAAGCTGGACGGTGCCACCCCGCTGCAGATCGCGATCAGGATCAAGATCCCGATGGTGGCGCCCTCGCTGGTGCTGACCTTCTTCTTCTCGATCATCGCGACGCTCCAGGTGTTCAGCGAGCCGACCACCCTCAAACCGCTGACCAACTCCGTGTCCACGACCTGGAGTCCGCTGATGAAGGTGTACCAGGACGCCTTCGGCAAGGGTGACATCTACTCGGCGGCGGCGACCGCGGTGATCATCGCCATCGTCACGCTGGTCCTGTCCTTCGGCTTCCTGCGGGCCGCGAACTCCCGTAACAAGCAGGAGGCAGCACAGTGAGTTCTCTTGCCGTCCGCAAGGCGTCCCCCGCCGCGGGCACGACGCCCGGCACCGCCCAGGGGCCGCCGCTGCGCCGCCGGATCGCCTTCGTCCCCACGGTGACGCTGCTGATCGGCGCGGTCTACTGTCTGCTGCCGGTGGCGTGGGTGGTGATCGCGGCGACCAAGTCGGGCAGCGAGCTGTTCTCGACGTTCACGTTCCTGCCGGGCACGGGCTTCGCCGACAACGTCTCGGACCTGAACGCCTACCGCGACGGCCTGTACTGGAAGTGGATGGGCAACTCCGCCCTCTACGCGGGCCTGGGCGCCCTCCTGTCGACCGTCGTCTCGGCGTTCAGCGGCTACGCCCTCGCGATCTACCGGTTCCGCGGCCGCGAGACCATCTTCAACATCCTGATGGCGGGCGTGCTGATGCCGCCGGTGATCCTCGCGATCCCGCAGTATCTGCTCATGGCCAAGGCGGACCTCACGGACTCGTACGCGTCCGTCCTGCTGCCGCTCGTCCTGTCGCCGTACGGCGTGTATCTCGCGCGGATCTACGCAGCCGCCGCCGTGCCCGCCGACGTCGTCGAGGCGGGGCGGGTGGACGGGGCGAGCGAGCTGAGGATCTTCACACGGATCGCGCTGCCGATGATGGTGCCCGGACTGGTGACGGTGTTCCTCTTCCAGTTCGTGGCGGTGTGGAACAACTTCCTGCTGCCGTACATCATGCTCAGCGACGACGAGAAGTTCCCGATCACCCTCGGTCTGTTCACCCTGCTCGAACAGGGCTCCAACACCCCGGCCCTCTACACACTGGTGATCACCGGCGCGCTGCTCGCGGTCGTTCCGCTCATCGCGCTGTTCCTGGTCATCCAGCGGTTCTGGAGCCTCGATCTGCTGTCGGGAGCCGTAAAGTCGTGACCATGAGCCAATCGGGGGGCCGGCGCAAACCGCCGACGATTCACGATGTCGCGCGCGAGGCGGGAGTCTCCCGAGGGACCGTCTCGCGCGTGCTCAACGGCGGGCACTACGTGAGTCCCACGGCCCAGGAGGCGGTCAACGCCGCCATCCGCAGGACGGGTTACGTCGTGAACCGGCACGCCCGCTCACTGATCACCGGACGCTCGGACTCGATCGGCTTCCTGCTCACGGAGCCGCAGGAGAGGTTCTTCGAGGACCCCAACTTCAATGTCCTGCTGCGGGGTTGTACGCAGGCACTGGCGGCGCACGACATCCCGCTGCTGCTGATGCTCGCGGGCACCGAGGACGAGCGGCGCCGCATCACGCGGTACATCACGGCGGGCCATGTCGACGGGGTGCTGCTGGTCTCCAACCACTCCGGGGACCCGGTCGCCGAGCAGCTGCGCGAGGCGGGGGTGCCGCTGGTGATGTGCGGCAAGCCGATCGGCGTCGGCTCCAAGGTGAGTTACGTTGCCGCGGACGACCGGGACGGCGCCCGTGACATGGTGCGCCACCTGGTGTCCCTCGGCCGTCACCGTATCGGCGTGGTGACCGGTCCCCTGGACACACCCGGCGGTGTGGAGCGGCTCGCGGGCTACCGGGAGGTGCTCGCCGAGGCGGGCATCGAGTTCGACGAACGGCTCGTCGTGTCCGGTGACTACAGCCGGGCCAGCGGCGAGGCGGGCGCGGAACGGCTCCTGGCCCAGTGCCCGGACGTGGACGCCGTGTTCGTCGCGTCCGACCTGATGGCTCAGGGCGTACTCACCTCCCTGGAGCGGGCCGGTCGCCGTGTCCCGGAGGACGTCTCGGTGGGCGGCTTCGACGACTCCTCGGCCGCCCTGGCCGCCCGCCCCCAGCTGACGACCATCCGGCAGCCGTACGACCGGATCAGCGCCGAGATGGTGCGGGTGCTGCTCGCCCAGATCGGCGGGGAGGATCCGGCGGCGGTGATCCTGCCGACGGAACTGGTGAAACGTCAGTCGACCTGAGCCCCCTGAGACCGGGGTGACTCACGCGGCTTTCAGGGGTGGGCCCAGCAACAGGTGCACGCCCTCCGCCGACAGCGTCACGGCCTCGGGTGAACCGGGGTCGATGGTGAGTGCCAGGCCGCGCCCGGGCCAGTGAGCCGGAATCATGCCCAGGGGTACGAGGTGGTAGCACTGGACGTCCGGCAGGGTCTGCGCCATGCGCTCCTCGGACGTGAAGACGAGGACGGCCCGGCCGATGACCGGCAGGGTCAGTTTCCGGGTCTCCGTGTCGGAGGCCGGCACCAGCACCTCGGTGCCGGCCAGCCGGGTCCGCGCGTCGCCGTCCAGGCCGTTGTGGGCCAGGACGCTCAGAGCGCGCAGGATCACATCGGACGTGTCCGACGCCTCTGACGCGTCTTCGGAGCTTGTCGTTTCGTGAAGTGAGCCGTTCATGAGGGTTCCGCTCGTGAGTCGCGGGCGGGACCATCCCTTGCCCGTCCGCGTCGAGTGTTCTTCGCATACCCCCCGCCCGCACGCTCATGCGAAGGTCGTATGGGTGTCCTGTACACTGAGTGACTGCGAAGGGGAGTAGTCCTGCGAACCGGTCGTCGACACACTGGAGCCCTCGGGTTCCCGGTGGCCGGGCCCGTGTGATCACACGGGTGGACGAGACCTTCGGCCAGGCATCGATGTGCCCGCAGTCCTTGCGGCGCACCCGTCATGCCGGGCCGATCGGTTCTCCCGTCGCCCCGGTCGAGGGCGCTTCGCGAAGATCCGGGGGCCCGGTCCCTACAGAAAGCCACCCGGAATGCATCTCGACCCACTGGCGATCCTCACCGCCTTCGGGCTGATCTTCCTCGCCGAGCTGCCGGACAAGACGATGTTCGCGTCGCTCGCCATGGGCACCCGTATGCGGCCGCTGTACGTGTGGTTCGGTACGTCCACCGCGTTCGTCGTGCACGTCGCGATCGCCGTCGGCGCCGGAAGCCTCATCGGTCTGCTGCCCGACTGGACGGTCAAGTCGGTCTCGGCCGCGCTCTTCGCGTTCGGCGCCTTCATGCTGCTGCGCGGCACGGGGGACGACGACGAGGAGGACGCCGGCGGCCGGACCGTCACCGGCTTCTGGCCCGTCTACACGACCGCCTTCATGGCCGTCTTCATCAGCGAGTGGGGCGATCTCACGCAGATCACGACCGCCAACCTCGCGGCCACCAACGGCGTCGCGTCCGTGGCCGTCGGTTCCGCGGCCGCCCTCATGTCGGTCTCCGCGCTCGCGCTGCTGGCCGGGCGGTTCATCGCCAAGCGCGTACCGCTGAAGACCGTGCAGCGGATCGGCGGGCTGTGCATGCTCGGGCTCGCCGTCTGGTCGGTCGTGGAGATCTTCACCGGCTGACGATCCGCGCTCCGGGGCGACCGGTCAGGATCGGAGAAGCGTGCTCCCGCCCCTCGGCCATAACGTGATTCCACCGGCGAGAAACCGGTCCGAACCGGTGACGACCGCCGGTGGAAATCACGACAACCGAGGAGCCCGTCATGGCCGAAGGCCTCAAGACCATCACCTATCCCGTCAAGGACCTCGCCCGGGCCAAGGCCCTGTTCGGCACACTCCTGGGAGTGGAGCCGTACGTGGACGAGGCGTACTACGTGGGCTTCCGGGCCCCCGGCGGGCCGGAGGTCGGGCTCGACCCCAACGGTCACGCGAAGGGCCTGACGGCGCCCGTCCCCTACTGGCACGTCGGCGACATCAAGGCGAGCCTCGCCGGTCTCGTCGACGCGGGCGCCGAGGTGGTCCAGGACATCCAGGACGTCGGGGGCGGCACGCTGATCGCCTCCGTGAAGGACGCGGACGGCAACGACGTCGGTCTCATCCAGGAGGCGTCCTGAGCAAGGTGAGCAACTCCATGCAAATGCACTAGTTGCATGGTAAACAATGAACGCTTTCTCTGTTACCGTGCGGATATGGCAGCAGAGAAGGTCGCTCCCCGGCTCGAGGACCAGTGGCGGGACATCCTGTCGGTGCACGCGCGCACCATGTGCGAGATCGACCGCGAGCTCCATCCGCACGGCCTCGGCGCCAGTGACTTCGAGGTGCTCGACATCCTCGCGTCGGGCACGGCGACCGCGGGCCCGGACTCCGACTCGCAGTCGAGCACAGGCACCGGCTCGGGCCCGGTCGACCAGTGCCGGGTGCAGAACATCGCCGACCGGGTCCATCTGAGCCAGAGCGCCCTCTCCCGCCTCATCGGCCGCCTGGAGAAGGAGGGCCTGGTGGAGCGGAGCGTCTGCCAGGAGGACCGCCGCGGGGTCTGGGTGGCCCTCACCGGCAAGGGCCGCGACCTGCACGGCGAGGTACGCCCGCTGCAGCGCGCCGTACTGGCCCGCATGCTGGCCAAGGACTGAGGCACCCCGCCAAGAGCCGCGTCTCCCGGCGAGGACCGAGTCAGCCCGCCGGGCGCAGCAGGTTCCGTACGGCCTCGAACGCCGCCGCGACCGTCGCCGGGTCTGCGCCCGGCCGGGCCAGTGCGCTCATCGGGATCGGTGTGACCGACGGCAGTCCGTCGTACGGGCTCAGTCCGTCCGGCGCGGGCCCGACCGCGGCCAGGAGCGCTACGCCCACGCCCGTGCGCGCCACGTCGAGCACCCCCGCGAGATAGCCGGCGTCGCCGACGACCGTGGCGGCGACGCCGTGCGCGGCGAGGGTCGCGATGGCCCGGCGGCGGATCGCGCACGGGTCCTCGATGGCGACCAGCGGGACCGGGGCTGGCGCCGTCGGCGGCGTCCAGCCGGGAGTGGCGTGCCAGGTCAGCGGGAGACCGCCGACCGGAGTCCCCTCGGTGGCCGCCGCCTCCGTCACATACACCGCGACGTCCACGCTGCCGCGCTCCACGGCCTCGACGAGCCGTGCCGAGCGGTCGATGCGGAAGCGCACCCGGCAGCCGGGCCGCACCTCCTGGACGGCCGCGGTCAGCCGGGGCAGGAACTGGTCGGCGGCGTGCTCGGTGGACCCGATGGTGACGGTGTCGCCCTCGGTGTCGAGCAGTACCCGCACGGCCTCGTCGTGGACGGCGAGGATGCGGCGGGCCTGCTCCACGAGGAGCCGTCCCTCCGGGGTGAACCGCGTACCCCGGCCCTCGCGTTCGACGACCGGGCTCCCCAGCGTCTTCTCCAGCCTGCGCACATGCTGGCTGACCGCGGACTGACTCAGGGCGAGGGAGTGGGCCGCACGGTGGAAACCGCCGCAGTCGGCTATCGCGGTCAGGCTGCGCAGGGCCACGATGTCCAGGACAGGTTGGGGCATACGGCGACCGTAGCCCGCCTCCCGCACCGATCGCGATAGCTGATCGATTTCGATGCGGAATCGTCGTTGGACGGAATCCGCCCCGGCCGGTCATGATGAACCCATGGTTCCCACGACCGCTTCCGCTGCCCTTCTGACGCAGCGCCGAGTCATCGACTTCGGCGTGGCGTGCAGCGCGCGCTGTCGTTGATTCCCCGCCGGTCACCGGCGTTCCCGCTCGGCCTCCACTGATCGTGTCTCCCCTGCCCTGACACGTGTCGGCAGGCTGCCGCGCCTCCCCTTTTCGCTCCTGCGGTCCTCCTTTCCCCTGCCCTGAACAAGGGAGTTGCTTCCTCATGCCCTCCTCGCTGTCCACCTCCTGGGACGAACCCGAAGGCCTCGCCGCCCGCGGCACGTTGATCGTGCTGGCCGGCCGGGGCGAGCACGGTGGTGTGTACGAGCGGTTCGGCCGCCGTCTCGCCTTCGACGCCTATCGCGTGCGTGCCCTCGGTGACCCGGCCGCCGATCCGTCCGTACTCGACGAGGCGGCCAAGCTCCTCGCCGACGAGTCCCTGCCCGGCCCGAAGGTGCTGGTCGGCTCGGACACGGGCGCCCTGTACGCCTCTCGGCTCGCCGCCGAACAGACCCCGGGGATCGACGCGCTGATTCTGGCCGGTCTGCCCACCGCCCCCTGGACGTCCGGGAGTTGGGAGGCCGAGGCCGAGGCACGCACCGCCTGCCCGACGCACCGGGCCCGCCTCACGAACGACCCGGGCTTCCGGCGCGGGGCACTGGACACGGCCCCGGACCTGCCGGAGCCGCGCCTGGATCTCGTACGGGTTCCGGTGCTGGCCCTGCACGGGGCCGAGGACGCGGTGAGTCCGCTCGCCGATGCACTCAGCGCGTACGAGGGACACGCCGGCGTACGGACCGTGACCTTCAACGGCGGCCGACACGACGTGCTCAACGACGCGCTGCACCGCACCGCCGCCGCCACGGTCGTGCTCTTCCTGGAGCGGCTGCGCCTCTCCCCCGAGCTGCCCGCGATCGCGGAGGGCCTCGCATGAGCGCCCGGGTGACGACGACGGTCGCGGAACTGCGCGAGCTGCTCGACTCCGGGCAGCCGCCCGTACTGCTCGACGTGCGCTGGGCGCTGGGCGACCCGCACGGCCGGGACCACTACACGGCCGCTCACATTCCGGGGGCGGTGTACGTCGACCTGGACCGCGAACTGGCCGGTCCGCCGAGCCCGGAGGGCGGCCGTCATCCACTGCCGGACCTCGCGGATCTGCAGGCGGCTGCGCGGAGTTGGGGCCTCAAGGAGGGGCGGCCGGTTGTCGTGTACGACGACCTGGGCAACACGGCAGCGGCCCGCGCCTGGTGGCTGCTGCGCTGGGCCGGAGTTCCGGAAGTGACCCTGCTGGACGGGGCGTTGGGCGCGTGGCGGGCGGCGGGGCTGCCGCTGGAGTCGGGGCCCGGGCGCGACAAAGCCGGATACGGATGCGCCGAGGCCGGACCTCGATGCGCCGGAGCCGGACGACATCGTCCTCCGGCCGGGCGGACTGCCTGTGACAAACGCGGACGGCGCGGCTCAACTGGCCGTCACGGGGCTGCTGTTGGACGCCCGCGCCGGGGAGCGCTATCGCGGCGAGCAGGAGCCGGTCGACCCTCGCGCGGGTCACATCCCGGGCGCTGTCTCCGCTCCGACCGGCGAGAACCTCGCGGCCGACGGGACGTTCCTGCCGCCCGAGGTGCTGCGCAAACGGTTCGAGGACCACGGCGCCGGTGACGCGGCCGGGATCGGCGTGTACTGCGGGTCCAGTGTCACCGCGGCCCACCAGATCGCGGCCCTCGCGATCGCCGGGTTCGACGCGACGCTCTTCCCCGGCTCCTGGTCGGCCTGGTCCGCCGATCCCGCCCGCCCGGCCGCGACCGGTTCCCTGCCGTCCTGATGCGCACCGAGCAGTCCCGAACCGCCTTCGGCCGTCCCGAGAGGAAGACCGCCATGCCGACGAAACAGATCGGGGTGACAGCCCCCGTACTGGAGAAGCCCGAACCACCCGCCGAGCCCTCACCCGCCCGCGTCACCATCCGCGGTACGGCGCATCTCCCCCGCCGCCGCCTGTCCGTCCCCCGTTCCGTACGCCGGGCCGCCGGACCGGTCGGACTGGTGCTCCTGTGGTTCCTGGGCTCCGCCACCGGCGTGCTCCCCGAGTCCGTGCTCGCCTCGCCCGTGGATGTCGTACGCCAGGCCGTCGAGCTGACGAAGACCGGCGAACTGCCCGACGCCATCGCCGCGTCCGGGCGCCGGGCGGCGACCGGCTTCCTCATCGGAGGCACGGTCGCGCTGTCGCTGTCCCTGCTCGCCGGGCTGTTCAGGCTCGGGGAGGACGTCATCGACTCCTCCATGGGCATGTTCCGGGCGATCCCGTGGGTCGGTCTGATCCCGTTGTTCATCGTCTGGTTCGGCATCGAGGAGACCCCGAAGATCGCACTGGTGGCCCTCGGTGTGACCTACCCGCTGTACTTCAACATCTACGGCGGCATCCGCTCCACCGACGCCCAACTCGTCGAAGCCGCACGGATGATGGGGCTCGGCAGGCTCGGTCTGATCCGGTACGTCATCCTGCCGAGCGCGCTGCCCGGTGCCCTCGTGGGACTCCGGTACGCCCTCTCCACCGCCTGGCTCGCCCTCGTCTTCGCCGAGCAGATCAACGCCGACGCCGGGCTCGGCTATCTGATGAGCAACGCCCAGCAGTACTTCCGTACGGACGTCATCGTGCTGTGCCTCGCCGTGTACGCGCTGCTCGGCCTGGCCTGCGACTTCGCCGTACGCGTCCTCTCGCGCCGCCTGTTGAGCTGGCGTGCCTCCTTCGACGGCGAGGCGTGACCATGACCGCGAACACCGTGACCAAGACTGAGACGGCAGTGCAGAACAGTGTCGAGATCCGGGGGCTGTCCCGCGCCTTCGACGGCAACACCGTGCTGCACGAGCTCGATCTCGACATCCGTGAGGGCGAGTTCGTGGCCCTGCTCGGCCACAGCGGCTGCGGCAAGTCGACCCTGCTGCGCATCCTGGCCGGGCTCGACGACGAGATCGGCGGCGAGGTGACCGTGCCCGCCCGGCGCAGCGCCGCGTTCCAGTCGCCGCGGCTGCTGCCCTGGCTGAAGGTGTGGCGCAATGTCGTACTCGGGCTGCCCGGCCGGCCCGACCGGGCGCTGGCCGACAAGGCACTGGACGAGGTCGGGATCGCCGAGCGGGCCACCGTCTGGCCCAAGACGCTCTCCGGCGGTCAGGCGCAGCGGGTCTCGCTGGCCCGCGCCCTCGTCCGCGAGCCCGAACTCCTGCTCCTGGACGAGCCGTTCGGCGCGTTGGACGCACTGACCCGGGGCAAGGTGCAGCAGCTCGTCGCCGAGCTGTGGGAGCGGCACGGCTGCGCGATCCTCCTGGTCACGCATGACGTGGAGGAGGCGCTGCTGCTCGCCGACCGGGTGCTGGTGATGGACGAGGGGCGCATCGCCCACGAGATCACCGTCGAGCTGCCACGCCCCCGCGATCTGACCGCCCCCGAGTTCGTCACGCTCCGCGCCCGCCTGCTCGGCTGGCTCGGCGTCACCCACACCGGTACCTCCGACGTCCCCAACTCCCGTACCCCCGAAGGGAACCCCTCGTGAAGCGCACCATCTTCCGTACGCTCGCCGCCGCTCTCGGTCTGAGCGCCCTGCTGACGGTGACGGGCTGCGGAGGGGATTCCGCCGCGGACTCGGCCGGCGGCTCCTCGGAGGTCACGCTGACCATCGGCGACCAGGCCAAGACCCTCCAGACGATCCTCGCCGGTTCCGGGGCCCTGAAGGGGGCCGACTACAAGGTGAAGTGGGCCGAGTTCGAGGGTGCGGCCCCGCTCTTCCAGGCCGTACAGGCGGGCGCCGCCGACACCACGTACTCCGCGGACCTGCCCGCGCTCCAGGCGCTCAGCGGCGGGGTGAGGTTCAAGAACGTCGCCGCGCTGAAGAACGACGGGCATCACACCGGGATCGTCGTCCGCAAGGGCTCGGACGTGAAGAGCGTCAAGGACCTCAAGGGCAAGAAGGTCGTGGTGTCCTCCGCGAAGGGCAGCATCGCCGAGTACCTGCTCGCCAACGTGCTTCAGCAGAACGGCCTCAAGTACTCCGACGTGAAGGTGCAGTACCTGCTGCCGACCGACGCGCAGGCCGCCTTCTCCTCGGGGAAGGTCGAGGTCTGGGCCACCTTCGGGGTCTACCAGGCGGTCGGCCTCCAGCAGGGCGGCAGGCTGCTCGTCGACGGCGCGGACGGGCGGATCAGCGGCTACGGCTTCATCGGGGCCTCCGAGAGGACGCTCGCGGACAAGGCGAAGAAGGCCGCGCTCGGCGACTTCCTGAAGCGGCTCGGTACGGCCCTGAAGTGGACCAGCACCCACCAGGACGCGTACGCCGACGCCATCGTCGAGCGCAACGGCGCCGACCCCGCGATCGCGAAGACCCTGGCCTCGGCCGCGTACAGCAAGGTGCTGCCCGTCACTCCCGAGGTGAACGGGACCGTCCAGGACGTGGCCGACCTGATGCACGGCATCGGTGTCCTCGACCCGAACGTCGACGTGGCGAAGTCCTCCGACGCCTCCGTCCTCAAGTAGACGCCTCCGTCCTCAGGTAACGGCCCTCAAGCAGCAGCTCTCAAGCAGCGACCGAAGCGCTCTCAAGTCGCCTGCCAAGCAAAGGAGTTCACCATGCCTGTCGAGTTCATCAGCGCCGTGCACACCGACTCCGGGGCGTCCGGTCCGGCCGCCGCGAGCCGTACCGGCCTCGATGTCGACCATCTGCGCAGGTACGCCCGGGCGTTGGACGACGGCGGCTTCGACCACACCCTGGTCGCCTACCACTCGGCCTCGCCGGACGCCTTCCAGATCGCCCAGTTCGTGGCCACGCACACCGAGCGGGTCCGTCCGATCCTGGCGCACCGGCCGGGCGTGATCTTCCCGACGCACGCGGCACGCGCCCTCGCCACGCTCGACCGGATCAGCGACGGCCGGCTGACCGTGCACATCATCTCCGGCGGCAGTGACGAGGAGCAGCACCGCGAGGGCGACTACCTCGACAAGAAGGAACGGTACGAGCGGTCGGACGAGTACATCCAGATCCTGCGGAAGGTGTGGCAGGCCGACGGACCCGTGTCGCACGAGGGCACGTACTTCAGGTTCGAGGGCTACTACTCGGACGTGAAGCCGGTGAACGGCCTGGTCCCGATCTCGGTCGGCGGGTCCTCCCAGGACGCGTACCGCGTGGGCGGGCAGCAGGGCGACATCTTCGGGCTGTGGGGCGAGCCGCTGAAGGAGACGGCCGAGCAGATCGCCGCCGTGAACGCGGTCGCGGACGCCGCCGGGCGCCCCCGTCCCCGTATCTGGGTGTCGTTCCGCCCGATCATCGCGCCCACCGACGAGCTGGCCTGGGAGAAGGCGCACCGCACCCTGGGCGTGCTGAAGGACCAGGCGCAGAACACCGAGCTGCTGCGCCACTACAAGACGAGCGGCCGCCCCGCCAACGTCGGTTCGCAGCGGTTGCTCGACATCGCCGAGCGGGGCGAGGTGCACGACCGCTGCCTGTGGACGGCCCCGGCGGTCGCCACCAACGCGGCCGGTGCCTCGACCGCACTGGTCGGCTCCCCCGAGACGGTCGCGAAGGCGCTGCTCGACTACGTCGACATCGGCTGCGACCTGCTGTCGATCCGCGGCTACGACCCGCTCAACGACGCGATCGACTACGCCCGTTACGTCCTGCCGCTGGTCCGGCAGGAACTCGCCCACCGCGCTGCCGCGGAACAGGCCGCCTGACCACCCCTCCCCCGTCCCCTTCCGGATTGATCCCCCTCATGGAGACTCCGTGTTCCGTCGCACCCTGCTCACGTCCACCGCCGCGCTCGCGCTTCTGCTGCCGTTCGCCACGGCCTGCGGAGGTGACGCGGAGGCCGAGTCCTCCTCCGACCTCTCCTCGGTGACGCTCGCCGTCGGCGCCACCGGTTGGAAGAACGAGGAGGCCGTGCTCAAGTTCGCCCACCTCGACGACACCCCGTACAAGGTGAAGTGGAGTCTGTTCCAGGGCGGTGACCAGCAGCTCCAGGCCGTCCGGGCCGGAGCGCTCGATCTGGCCTCCTCCAGCGAGATACCACCGGTCTTCGCCGCCGCCGACGGCAGCCCGAACTTCAAGGTCGTCGCCGTGCAGCGCGGCACGACGCTCAACCAGGAGGTCATCGTCCCCAAAGGCTCCAAGGTGACGGACATCGCGGGTCTGAGGGGCGAGAAGGTCGGCTACGTCCAGAACACCACCGCCCACTACTTCCTGTACGAGCTGCTGCGGCGGGCGGGCCTGAAGTGGTCGGACATCGACGCCAAGCCGCTCCTGCCCAACGACGGGCTCGCCGCCCTGAACGGCGGCGGCATCGACGCCTTCGCCTCCTACGGCACATCGGTCGTCACCGCCCACCAGCAGGGCGCCGTCACGGTCGGCTCGGGCAAGGACGTCCTCTCCGGCAACTTCCTCTGGTCGGCCCGCGACAACGTCCTGAAGAGCCCCGGCCGACGGGCCGCCGCGGCCGATCTGATCGCCCGGATCACCAAGTCGTACGCGTACATCCGTGACGGCCGCGAGCACGAGTTCGCCGAGGTCGTCGCCAAGGCCACCCACCAGCCCCTGGCGCAGGCGGAGAAGGACTTCCGCGACGCGCAGGCACAGCGCCCGACCCAGGCCAGGACGGTCGGCGACGACACCATCGCCTCGCAGCAGAAGGTCGCCGACGCCTTCACCGAACTGGGCGCCCTGAAGGGGAAGCTGGACGTGGAGTCCTTCTGGAGCCGCGCACTCGACACCGATCTGGAGAAGGCCCTGTGACCGTGAACTCCCGCGTGAGCCCGGACGTGAACCCGGACCTGACCGCGCGCCTCGCCGAACTCGCCGTGGGATACGACCGGTCGGGCGCCTTTCCCGCCGATTCGATCCGGGCGGTGCACGAGGCGGGGCTGCTCACCGCGACCGTCGGGGAGCGGTACGGCGGCCGGGGAGCCCGGGTCCAGGAGACCGCGCGCATCCTGCACACGCTCGGCCGGGGCGATCCGTCCGTCGCCCTGATCACGGCGATGACCCTCAACGCCCACGCCCGGGAAGCCGTACGACCGACGTGGCCCGAGGAGCTGTACGCGCGTGTGCTCAAGGAGTCCGAGGAGCGGCCGGTTCTCGTCAACCACGCGCGCGTGGAGCCCGATCTGGGTTCCCCCGCGCGGGGCGGACTGCCCGAGACGGTCGCCCGGCGCACGGCGGACGGCTGGTCGGTCGGCGGGCGCAAGCGGTTCGTGACAGGGGCGGAGGGGCTGGACTGGTTCCTCGTGTGGGCGACCACCGATGAGCCGGAGCCGCGCGTGGGCACGTTCCTGGTGCCCGGCGGCTCGCCCGGCATCGAGATCACCGACCGGTGGGACCAGCTGGGGCTACGGGCGAGCGGCAGCCACGACGTGACGTTCCGGGACGTGGAGGTCCCGTACGAGCATGTCATCGGGCTCGGCCCGCACGGTCCCGCGAGCGAGCAGGACAACCGGGCCGGAGCATCGCTCCATCTCCCGCTCGCCGCCCTGTATGTGGGGGTCGCGCGTGCGGCGCAGGCCTTCTTCCACACCTTCGCGCACGCGCGCGTGCCCGCCAATCTCGGTCACCCGGTGGCCCGTACCGAACGCTTCCGGCGGACGGCCGGGGAGATCGAGGTGCTCCTCGCCGGCGCCGAGCAGTTGCTCTTCGACGGGGCCGCGCGGGTCGACGCCGAGGACCCCGCCTACTCGCCGGAGCAGGCCCTCGGCGCGCGTGTACTGGCCGACCGGCACGCGGTACGGGCCGTGGAGCTGGCCGTGCGGCTGCTCGGCAATCCGGGACTGGCCCGCGGCAATCCTCTGGAGCGGCACTTCCGTGACATCCAGTGCGCGCCCGTGCACGCGCCCCAGGAGGACATCTCCCTGCTCGCCATCGGAACGAAGGCACTCGACCTGTGACCGCTCCCGCGACGACCGCACTTGAGTCCACGAAGGCCGCCGAGCTGCTCGGGCTGCTGGCCCGTGACCTGGCCCCCGACCGGCTGGCCACCGATCCGCGCACGCTGGCCGCGCACGCCACCGACCGTTCCGGTGCCCGGTCCGACGGCAGTCCCCTGGCCGTCGTCCACGCACGGCGAACCGAGGACGTGACGGTCACCCTCCGGCACGCGCATGCCCTGGGTGTGCCGGTGGTTCCGCGTGGCGCGGGCACCGGTCTGTCGGGCGGCGCGACCGCGGGCGAGGGCGTGCTGGTCCTCGATCTGTCCGGGATGAACCGCGTCCTCGAACTGTCGGCGGACGACCAGCTGGCGGTCGTCGAACCGGGCGTGATCACGGCCGAGCTGGACCGCGCGGCCAGCGCCCACGGCCTGCGGTACGCGCCCGACCCCGCGAGTGCCGCCCTGTCCACGATCGGCGGGAACATCGCGACCAACGCGGGCGGCCTGCGCTGCGCCAAGTACGGCGTGACGCGGGACAGCGTGCTCGGTCTGGAGGCGGTGCTCGCGGACGGCACGGTGATCAGGACCGGCCGCCGTACGGTGAAGGGCGTCACCGGCTACGACTTGACCGCCCTGCTCACCGGCTCCGAGGGAACCCTCGCGGTGATCACCTCTGCGACACTGCGGCTGCGGCCCGTCCCCGTGGCGACGGCCACTCTCGCCGCGTACTTCCCGTCCTTCGAGGCCGCGGCCGAGGCGTCGTACGCGATCGGCAGGGCCGGGGTCGAACCGGCGCTGGCAGAGCTGGTCGACGGGCCTGTGCTGCACGCCATCGACCCCGAACTGCGTGAGCGGGGCGCGGCGTTGCTGGTCGTCCAGTGCGACGGCGCGGGTGCGGCGGTGGAGGCGGAGGTGGTCGCGCGACTGCTCACGCCGCTGGCGACGACGGTCGAGGTGACCGACGATCCCGCGGAGGCCGAGTCGCTGCTGGCCGCGCGCCGGCTGGCTCTGCCCGCCCTTGAACGGCTGGGCCGGCCGCTGATCGAGGACATCGCGGTACCGCGCTCGCGGCTCGCGGAGGCGGCTCGTTCGATCCGTGCCATTTCCGCACGCCATGACGTGCCGATCTTCACCATCGCGCACGCGGCCGACGGGAACCTGCATCCGATCATCGTCGTGGACCCGTCCCTGGACCGGCTCCCGGACGCCGCGTGGGAGGCGGCGGGCGAGATCTTCGCGCTGGCGCTGCGGCTCGGCGGGACGCTCACGGGAGAACACGGCGTCGGTGTTCTGAAGCGGCAGTGGGTCGCGGACGAGCTGGGGCCCGCGGCGCACGCTCTGCAGCGGCGACTCAAGGAGGCGTTCGATCCCCGGGGGATCCTCAACCCCGGCAAGAGCCTTTGATCACCGGCGGTCGGCTGCGGGTTGTGTGTGGCTGATCGCGCGGTTCCCCGCTCCCCTGGCTGGGGTCTGTTGCTCCGTGCGCTCGGCCATGGCTGTCGCCTACAATTAGCTGTCTATGGAAGATAATTCTTCGGAAGATGAGTGATGGCTGACGCTGACCTGAAGCTGCTGTACCGGGAGCTGGTCTCACTGGAGATCGAGTTGTGGGACGGCATCGAGGGGCGGCTGCGAGCCGAGTACGACTTGGCGCTGACCTCGTTCGAAGTGCTGCACCTGCTGTTGCGTCGGCCCGGGCGGCGGATCCAGGACATCGCGGAGGAGTTCTCGATCACCGTGGGCGGCACGAGCAAGGTCGTCGACCGTCTGGAGACGGCGGGCCTGTGTGCGCGGCGGGCCAATCCGAACGACCGCCGTTCCTCGATCGTCGAGCTCACCCCTGAGGGGCAGAAGCTGGTGGACGGGGCTCTGAAGGTCTTCGAGGAGGAGCTGGAACTGCGGATCGGGTCGGTGATTCCCGAGGAGTCGGTACGCGAGGTGACCGCGGTCCTCGCCACGCTGCGGGCGGCCGGGCGCGCCCTGGACGCGCAGCGGAAGGCCGCCGCGCAGACACCGGTGCCGGCTGTGCGGGCGCCGAGGCAGCCGGGCCGACCGGCATCGTGAGCCCCGACGGCTCGGCAGTGCCCGTGGGCTGATGGGCCGGGGCCGGACGAACACAGCCCCCGGCCCCGGCCCATCAGCCCACGATTCAGCCGGCGATACCGGCGAAGGCGATGACTTTGTCGATGCGGCCCCGGACACCCACGGGCTCTAGCCCCAGAACGTGTCTTCGGCGGCCGGGTCGGCGGAGAAGAGCCACATCTCGGTGATCTTGCCGTTCTCGATGCGCAGGAGGTCGACGCCGTCCATGCTCATCGACGCGTCGTCGCGGCGGCCGGTGAAGTGGATGGTGGCGGTGACCAGGTCCCCGTTGCCCATGAGGGTGTGGATCCTGTCGATGGCGAAGGTGCCCTGGCTGGCCTCCATCATGCTGCCGAGCATCTGGAAGACGGCGCCCTGGCCCTTGTGTTCGCCGGAGAACCGGTTGGCGCCGGGCTGGTGCCAGACGATGTCGGCGTCGAGGAGTTCGCCGAGAGCGGCCATGTCTCCGGTCTGGACGGCCCGGAAGTAGGTACGGGCGATGTCGATGTTCGAGCTGGTCATGTCGCTTACTCCTTGGGGTTCTTGGGGTTCCTGGGGTTCCTGGGGTTCTTGGGGTTCTTGCGCGAGGCGGTGGCTATCGGGCGAAGTCGAGGCGATCGGCGAGGCCGGCTGCGGTGAACGCGGCCTCGATCTCGTTTCGGCCCTCCGTGAAGTGGGCCCAGCTGTCGCAGTGGGCGGGGACGACCCGGCGGGCGCCGAGTATCTGCGCGGCCTCGGCGCCTTGGGCGCTGTCGAGGGTGAGCAGGGCGTTGTCGAAAGCGAAGGCCATGCGGGCGCCGCCGAGGAAGAGGATCGCGGTGTCGACGGGAGCGAACCTCCCGGCGATCTCCTTGACGTGCTCCAGCGCGGCGTTGTCGCCGCTGACGTAGACCGGAGGCAGGCCTTCGGAGGTGAGCATGAAGCCGACGACGTCGCCGGTGACCGGTTCGCAGCCGACGGGGCCGTGCCGCGCGGGTACGCCAGTGACCGTCACGGTGCCGCCGTCGGGCCGCCAGAGCTCGGCGGTCTCCCAGAAGGCCAGCCCCTGCGCGTTGCCTCCGAGGCGGCCGGCGCCGCTTTCGGTGGTGAAGACGACGGGGACATCGGCCAGGAAGGCGCGGCCCGCGTTGTCGAGGTTGTCGTCGTGTGTGTCGTGGGAGAGCAGGACGGCGTCGATGCCGCCCAGGTCGGCGGCGGTGATGGGCGACGGGTCGGTTTTGACGAGCTTGTGGTCGCCGGGCAGGGGCATGGGGTACTCGCCCGGCGGGTCGAAGGTGGGGTCGGTGACGAACCTGAGCCCGCCGTACTCGATCAGGGTGGTCGGGCCGCCGTAGACGTGGACGGGGATCTTTTCGCTGGTGGGGCTGGTACCGGACATCGAGGGCCTCCCGGTCGGGGAACAGTGGGGACGCGGTCCCTGCGGGTGGCTCCGGCAGGGGAAGGGACGGAAGGAGAAGGGCCGTCGGCCGTGCTGTGGGACAGGCCGCTCGGCGGGTGTCGTGCGGAGGCCTGCGCGGCCGGTCAGGGGGCGGGTGCGGAGAAGACGCCGAAGTGGCTGCCGGCCGTGTCCCGCAGCCGGGCCAAGGTGAAGCCCGCGGAGTCGGAGACCGGCTCCATGACCACCTCGGCGCCCAGTTCGCCGGCGCGCTCGACGGTCGCGGTGACGTCCTGGACGAGGACGTAGAAGATCGCGTAGTTGGGGAACCTGCCCTCGGACTCCCACACGCCGCCCGCCGGCTGCTGGGCACCGGGCGGCATCACCGAGTGATAGGTGACGCCCGGGGTGTTGGTGTTGAGGACGTACTTCCAGTCGAAGAGCTCACCGTAGAACTCCTTGACCTTCTCCGACTGGTCGGTGCCGAACTCGAACCAGGCGACCGAGTTGAAGGCGGGCACGGTCATGACGCTCACTCCTAACGTCCCCTTGTCGGGACAAAGACGACTCTCCAGGGCGCGCTTGATCCGGAGGGTGATGACCGCGCTCCACTGCAGCGGCTCACAGGGCCTGCCTGCAGAAGCAGGCACCCGGGGCCCCGGATCAGCCTCGGTCCGCCCAGCAAACCATTTACATTCCATGGAATCAACTTCCAGGGATTATTGTTCCATGTGATGCAGGTTTGGCGTCCAGTCGCCTCGCCCCACGCACAGCACAGGAACGAGGCCGCCCCGGGCGCGGGCGGCCGACAGCGGAGAGGAAGCCCGTCATGGAACCGGTCGAGATCGAGGCGAAGACCCTGATCCAGAAGTCGAAGACCCCGTCGAACGACTACGTGATCAACCCCTACACGGGGTGTGTTCTGGGCTGCGCGTACTGCTTCGCCTCCTTCGCGGGGCGGCAGTTCGGCCGGTCGGCCAAGGAGTGGGGCGACTACCTGTACGTGAAGACGAACGCGGTCGAGCTCGCCCGCAAGGAGCTGGCGAAGATGCCGGAGGACAAGCGGCGGGGCACGATGCTGCTCAGCTCGGTCACCGATCCCTACCAGGGCCACGAGACGAAGTACCGGCTCACCCGCGGCATCCTGCGCGAACTGGAGACGGTTCAGTACCCGGGCCTGGTCCGCATCCTGACCAAGTCGCCGGTCGTCACCCGTGACATCGACCTGCTCACCGGCCTGCCTCGGGCAGAGGTCGGCATGACCGTGACCACCGCGGACGACAAGGTCGGCCGCTGGCTGGAGGTACGCGCCCCGCTCGCCTCCCGCCGCCTGCGCACGCTCACGGAACTACGCGAGGCCGGCATCCCCACCTTCGCCTTCGTCGGCCCGCTCCTGCCCCACTTCGCCGCCCGGCCCGAACTCCTGGACCACCTTCTCGGTCAGCTCGTCGAAGCTGGCATCACCGAGGTGTTCATGGAGCACATCAACCTCAAGCGGTACATCCGCGAGCGCATGGACCAGGTCCTCGCCGATGAACCCGACGAGGTGCGCGCGGCGTACGTACAGGCCCGCACGAAGGAACACCGCGAACAGCTCGACGCCATCGTGGCCGGCCTACTGGCCAAGCACGGGCTGCGGCTGCGCTTCGACGAGGTCGTCCACCACGACGACAACGACGCCCTGCGGCAGAGGCTGGCCAACCCGGCGTGAGCGCGCGCACCGGTGCCAGTATCAGTCGGAGGGATCTCCGCCTAGGCGGTGCCGATGACGATGTCGTGGGCCTCGAACTGGCGCACCCGGCTGGTCAGGGTGCGGCGGCTGATGCCGGGCAGGACATCACGCAGCTCGGTGAAACGGCGCGGGCCGCGCAGGAACTCGCGCCCCTGAAGGAGTGAGGGCGCAGCCCTGCGTTCAAGGGCGCGGGGAACTGCGCGACCAGCCCCACTCACTCGCACCCGGACACGAAACAGGGGCGCGGGAGCCAGAGGCATCCCGCGCCCCGAGGCACGCCCGGCCAGGGCTCAGGCGTGAGGCCGTACCAGCAGGGCGCGTACACCCTGCGAGCTGAGCGTCAGCCCGTGCGGAGCACTGGCGTCGATGCTCAGCGAGACATCGCTGGTGGGCCACTGCGCGGCAAGCGCGCCCAACGGCACCAGGCGGTAGCGCGACACCGACGGCAGCAGCTCGGCCATCCGCACCTCGGAGGTGAACACCGGAACCAGCGGGTCGCCGCCCGGCTGCTCGATGACGGGCAGGGCAACGACGGAGGGATCACCTGCCGCCTCGTCATCGGCGTCGTCCGGCACCGGGACCAGCACGTCACTGCCGGCCAGGGTGTCCAGGGCGTCGCCGTCCTCGGCGTTCTCGGCCAGCACGGTAAGCGCTCGCTCGGCCTCCGCCGTGACGTTGTCGTTCGAGGAAATCTCCATGGCACATCCCGACGTAGTAACGAAAACAGGCCGCCCGGGCCGGGTGCCGACCCGGGCGCGGCTGGTCGCGTACCCGTCGTGGGATGTGCCATGCACGTCTCACGTGGACGTCACCGAACGCTCACGGAATCAGCGGGATGTCGTGGGAGGGCAGCCCGAGCCGGTCGCAGCCGACGCGTCGCTCGAGCGGCTCGGCCATGCTGGGCCCGATGTGCGTCCAGTATGTGGAGGCGTCCCGGAAGTAGCGCTGCATCCGCTCGCCGTCACGGGCATGGCGGGAACCCGCCGTGCGGAAGAGGATGCTCTGCGTGACGTCCCAGGCCATGCGGCCCGCCGTGAGGAAGACCAGCGCGAGACGGTTGTCGTCGGCGATGGTGAAGGGCGCCTCCCCGGAGACGTTGCGACGGCAGGTCTCCATGTAGTCCTCGGCATTGCGCTGGAGTGCCGCCTCGGCGGTGTGGATCGCACCGAGCGCCTCGCCCAGGTGGCGCTGATAGTCGTGGAGTTCGGCCCGGGTGCGGTCGGGTTCCAGGATCAGCGGCCGCTCGGCGACGATCCGGGCGTACTCGTCGGCGGCCGCGTAGGCCGTGCCGACCATGATGGCGGCCAGTTCCCCGTGGAAGAAGCTGGGGGCGCGGCCCGCGTACAGCGCGTTGCCGTGCAGCTTCGATCCGGGTGTACCGCCCTCCACCGGCAGGTCGAGCAGGCTCGCCTCCCGGGTGAAGTACTCGGGGATGCGGGCCTGCTCCATGCGGATGCTGTTGGAGCCGCTGCCGCGCAGTCCGAGGACGCCGTGCCAGTCGTCGAGCAGCGTCCACACGGAGCGCGGCGCGACGAACAGCACCAGCGGTCCGGGCGGGTCGCCCGGCTTCTCCGGGGCGCGCAGGGTCTGGCCGACGTAGTGCGTGGAGTACGGCGAGCCGGATGCGTACGGCCAGGTGCCGTCGAGGACCACATGCCCGTCACCGTCCGGCCGGGCCACGCCGACCGGCATGACGGTGGACGCGGCGCGGAACTCCCCGTCGTCACCGAAGATCTCGTCCTGTGCCCGTTCCTCGAACTGCGCCGCGACCTGGAGGACATGGGCGGCGGTGAGGGAGAGCGCCCAGCCCGTGGAGGGGCAGCCTCGGGCGATCTCGGTGACCACGCGGTAGAAGGTCGGCAGGCCGAACTCGTATCCGCCGTAGCGGCGCGGCTGCAGGATCCGGTAGAAACCGGCCTGCAGAAAGTCGTCGTGCGTGTCTTTCGGATAGCGCGTCAACCGCTCGGTCTCCGGCTGGCGTTCGAGCAGTGCGGGCCGCAGGGCGACGGCTCGGTCGATCAGTTCGCGTTCGGTCAAACCGGGTTCGGGAGCGGCGATCACGGTGCCTCCTGACGTGTGGGGCCGTCCGTACGTGACGCGATACAGGTGATTGAACACGCCACGGACGCCTGCTGTACCCATCGGATAGCGCCAAGTAGTTTCCATTCGGGAGTGATCCGGTGGTGTGTGGAGGGATCTCGCAGCAGTCGGGTCTCAGGGTGAAAACGGACCAGTAGTGGTGACCGTCGCCCACGCGTCGAACCGGGCGCGCGCCTAGCGTGGAGCCATGCCGATGCAACCCTGGTTTCCCGATGCCAAGCTGGGCATCTTCATCCACTACGGCATCTACGCCGTGGGCGGCGCCGCCGAGTCCTGGTCGTTCTACACGGGCGAGATGACGCACGAGCAGTACATGAAACAGCTCGACGGCTTCACCGCGTCGCACTACGACCCGGACGCCTGGGCGGAGTTGTTCGCCCGCGTGGGCGCGCGGTACGCGGTGCTCACCGCCCGGCACCACGACGGTGTCGCTCTCTGGGACACCGACCACCGCAACCTCGACGTGGTGCGGGACACTCCGGCGGGGCGCGACCTGGTCACCGGCTTCGTCGACGCGCTGCGCGCCCGGGACCTCAAGGTCGGCCTCTACTACTCGCACTCCGACTGGAACCACCCGGACTACGCGAGTCAGCGGCATCCCGGGCCGGTCATCGTGCCGCCCAACGAGTACTCGCACGCCGAGCCCGGCAAGGAGGATCCGGCGGCCTGGGCGCGCTATCTCGCGTACCGCGACGGCCAGGTCGGCGAACTCGTCGAGCGCTTCCGGCCCGATGTCCTCTGGTTCGACGGGGAGTGGGAGCGCACCGAGGAGCAGTGGCGGATGGGCGATCTCGCCGAGCTGATCCTCTCCGGCAACCCGGACACCATCCTCAACGGCCGCATGCTCAGCTACGGCGACTACGCCACGCCGGAGCAGGGCACCCCGCTGCGGGCCCCGGACGGCCCGTGGGAGCTGTGTCTCACGATCAACGACTCGTGGAGCTACCGACCGCAGGACCGCGACTTCAAGTCGGTGCGCCAGCTGGTGCGGTACTTCACCGAGACGATCGGCATGGGCGGCAATCTGCTGCTGGGCGCCGGACCCCGCGAGGACGGGACGATCCCCGAGGAGCAGATCGAACGCCTGGAGGGCCTCGGTGCGTGGATCGCACGGCACTCCGAAGCCGTGTACGGCACGGTCGCCGGGCTCCCTCCCGGGCACCACTACGGCCCCAGCACCCTGTCCGCCGACCGGCGCACCCTCTACCTGGTGTGCTTCGACGCCCCGCGCGACTCGGTCTCGATCCGCGGTCTGCGCAACCCGGTCCGGCGGGCCACGGTCCTCGGTACGGGCACCGAACTGGGCCACCACGTCACCGGCGGCCTCGACACCGTTCCCGGGGTGACCTGGATCGACGCGCCCGCGGCCACCGACCTGGACGACCACGCGACGGTGATCGCCGTCGAACTCGAAGGGGAGCTTGACCTCTACACGGGGGCGGGGCGCCTCTGACGACGGCCCTCCGGACGGGACGCGTCAGGCGAGGGACAGGAAGAGCTTCTCCAGGCGCGCCCGCATCTGGTCGCGGTCCAGATCCTGCTCGCCGCCCTCGTCGGTCATGCAGTGCTGGAGCCCGGTCGCGATGATGGCGAATCCGGCGCGGTCCAACGCCCTTGAAGCCGCCGCCAGTTGGGTGACCACCTCTTCGCAGGAACGCCCCTGTTCGATCATGTTGATCACGCCCGCGATCTGCCCCTGAGCCCGCTTGAGCCGGTTGATCACGGACTTCAGCTCGTCGGCCGCCATCTGCAGTTCCATGTGGAGCGCTCCCTACGTATATACCCCACCCGGTATGGTACGCCTCGCCCGACGGGGCCTGGGGTGGTGCTGATGGGGCCTGCGGTGCTCAGCTGCCCGCGCGACCGGTGCCCAGGTGCTCACGCGACCCGGTCGAGCACCTCGGCCACGGTGACGACCCGGATCAGCGGCCGGTACAGGTCCATGATCTGCAGGGCCTTGACGTGCGATGCGTCGTCCGCGCCCGCGCAGGCGTCGGCCGCCACCCACACCTCGGCTCCGGCGTCGGCGGCGGCCAGCGCGGTGGAGAGCACACAGCAGTCCGTACTGACTCCTGCGAGCACCAGACGGCCCTCGGGACCGACCCGCTCGGCGAGTTCCGGAGTCCATTTTCCGAAGGTCGGGGCGTCCACCAAGTGCCGGGCGTGGGGCGCCAGTTCGTCCACCAGCTCCCAGAGACGGTCGTGTGGCGGCCGCAGCGCGAAGGGCCACCGCTCGTAGTACGCCCGCCAGGCGCCCGCGGGCTTCTCGGGTGCCAGGAACCGGGTGAAGGTGACGTGTTCCGCGAAGGCCGGCAGCAGGCGTCGTACCCCGTCCGCTGCCTCGGTGAAGCGGGGCGCGGCCCAGGGGCTGTCCGGCTCGGCGAAGACGCGCTGCATGTCGATGACGGCCAGCAGGCCTTCGGGTCCCGGTCGGCTCATGCGCCCGGCACCTCCACGTCCAGCGGTCGGCTCGGGGGCCGCGCCTCCTGCGTACGGACCCGGCCGCGGCCGAGTGCGAGGGTGCCGAGGAAGCCGAGGGCGAGCGCGGCGAGTACGCCGAGGTTGGCGTAGGCCCAGGAGCCGTCCTTGCCGCCGAGCCCCAGGGGACCGAGCAGATAGCCCTGCCACTCCAGCCAGCCGGCGGCAGTGTTGGTGACGAGGCCCCAGCCGATCGCGGTGGCCGCGAGGGTCAGTAGCAGCGGGAGCGGTTCGACGTCGCCGTAGCGGCCTCGGGTGCGGAACAGGTCCGCCTCGTCGTAGTCGCGGCGCCGCAGCGCGAGGTCGGCGAGCATCACGCCGCACCAGGCGGCGACGGGCACACCGAGTGTGGTGAGGAAGCCGATGAACTGGCCCAGGAAGTCGTCCGTGAGGAAGACGATGTAGATCGAGCCCGCGATCATCAGGACGCCGTCCAGCAGGGCCGCCAGATAGCGCGGCACCCTCAGCCCCGCCGCGAGCAGGGCGAGTCCGGAGGAGTAGATGTCGAGGACCGCGCCGCCCACGAGACCGAGTACGGCCACGGCGGCGAAGGGGATAAGGAACCAGGTGGGCAGGATCGTGGTCAGCGCGCCGATCGGGTCGGCCGCGATGGCCGTGTTGAGCGTGGTGGACGATCCGGCGAGCAGCAGGCCGAAGACCAGCAGGAGCAGAGGTGCCACCGAGGCTCCGAAGGCGGTCCAGCCGACCACGCCCCGGCCGGAGGAGTCGCGCGGCAGGTAGCGCGAGTAGTCCGCGGAGGCGTTGACCCAGCCGAGTCCGAAGCCGGTCATCATGAAGACCAGCGCGCCGATGAACTCCTGGGCGGAGCCGGCGGGTACGGCGCTGACGGCCGACCAGTGGATGTGGTCGGCGACGAGTGCGATGTAGACAACGGTCAGGACGCCGGTGACGACCGTGATCACCGTCTGCAGCCGCATGATCAGGTCGAAGCCCATCACTCCGCCGACCACGACCAGCGCCCCGACGACGATCAGGGCGACCACCTTGGTCGCGGTACCGCCGCCCCAGCCGAGCCGGTCCAGGACGGTCGCGGTGGCCATCGTCGCCAGGGCCGTGAGCACGGTCTCCCAGCCGACGGTGAGCATCCAGGACACGACCGACGGCAGCCGGTTGCCCCGTACGCCGTAGGCCGCCCGGCTGAGCACCATCGTCGGCGCGGAGCCGCGCTTGCCCGCCACCGCGACGAACCCGCAGAGCAGGAACGAGAAGACGATCCCGATCACCCCGGCGGCCAGCGCCTGCCAGAACGAGATCCCGAACCCGAGCGCGAAGGACCCGTAACTCAGCCCCAGAATGGACACATTGGCGCCGAACCAGGGCCAGAACAGGGTCCGGGGCGTGCCCTTGCGCTCGGCATCACCGATCACGTCGAGCCCGTGCGTCTCCACCTGAAGCTGCCGGCTGCCTGATCCTCTGCCGGAGGAGTCCGTCATCTTCGACCTGCCCATCTGCGGTCCAGGCCCCGCGCCCCTTTTTTAGAGGCGCGGGGAACTGCGCGACCCGCCACGACGCACCCGCAGACGACAACGGGCCACCAGCGGAGCGCTACGGCTCAGGCCAACGTGGCGAGCGCCGCGTTCAGCGTCGCAGACGGCCGCATCACGGCCGCGGCCTTGGCCGGGTCGGGCTGGTAGTAGCCGCCGATGTCGGCCGGCGAACCCTGCACCGCGATCAGTTCGTCGACGATCGTCTGCTCCTGCGCGGTCAGCGTCTCGGCGAGCGGGGCGAACGCCTTGGCGAGCGCCGCGTCGTCGGTCTGCCTGGCCAGCTCCTGCGCCCAGTAGAGGGCGAGGTAGAAGTGGCTGCCGCGGTTGTCGATGCCACCGAGGCGACGGCTCGGCGACTTGTCGTTCTCCAGGAACGTGGCGGTCGCGCGGTCGAGCGTGTCCGCGAGGACCTGGGCACGCGCGTTGTCCGTGGTCTGCGCGAGGTGCTCGAAGCTGGAGGCCAGCGCGAGGAACTCGCCCAGGCTGTCCCAGCGCAGGTAGTTCTCCTTGACCAGCTGCTGCACGTGCTTCGGCGCGGAGCCGCCGGCGCCCGTCTCGAAGAGGCCGCCGCCGTTCATCAGCGGGACGACCGAGAGCATCTTGGCGCTGGTGCCCAGCTCCAGGATCGGGAACAGGTCGGTCAGGTAGTCACGCAGGACGTTGCCGGTGACCGAGATGGTGTTCTCGCCGCGGCGGATGCGCTCCACGGAGAGCTTGGTCGCCTCGACCGGGGCCAGGATCCGGATGTCCAGGCCCTCGGTGTCGTGCTCCGGCAGGTACTGCTTCACCTTCTCGATGAGCACCGCGTCGTGGGCGCGGCTCTCGTCCAGCCAGAACACGGCCGGGTCGCCGGTCGCGCGGGCGCGGGTGACGGCGAGCTTGACCCAGTCCCTGATCGGGTCGTCCTTGGTCTGGCAGGCGCGGAAGATGTCGCCGGCGGAGACGGTCTGCTGCAGGACGACGTTCCCGGCCTGGTCGACGAGGCGGACCGTGCCGGTGGTCGGGACCTCGAAGGTCTTGTCGTGGCTGCCGTACTCCTCGGCCTTCTGCGCCATCAGACCGACGTTCGGGACCGAGCCCATCGTCGACGGGTCGAAGGCGCCGTTGGCGCGGCAGTCGTCGATGACGACCTGATAGACACCGGAGTAGCTGCTGTCCGGGAGGACCGCGAGAGTGTCGGCCTCCCCGCCGTCCGGGCCCCACATGTGGCCGGAGGTGCGGATCATCGCCGGCATGGAGGCGTCGACGATGACGTCGGACGGGACGTGCAGGTTGGTGATGCCCTTGTCGGAGTCGACCATGGCGAGCGCGGGGCCGTCGGCGAGCTCGGCGTCGAAGGACGCCTTGATCTCGTCACCCTCGGGCAGGGACTCCAGGCCCTTGTAGATACCGCCCAGACCGTCGTTCGGGGTCAGACCGGCGGCGGCGAGCGTCTCGCCGTACTTCGCGAACGTCTTCGGGAAGAAGGCGCGCACCACGTGGCCGAAGACGATCGGGTCGGAGACCTTCATCATCGTGGCCTTGAGGTGCACGGAGAACAGCACGTCGTCGGCCTTGGCGCGGGCGATCTGCGCCGTGAGGAACTCGCGCAGCGCGGCGACGTGCATGACGGACGCGTCGACGACCTCGCCCGCCAGGACGGGTACGGACTCGCGCAGGACCGTGGTGGAGCCGTCGTCGCCGACCAGCTCGATGCGCAGGGAGCCGGCCTCGGAGATCACCGCGGACTTCTCGGTGGACCGGAAGTCGTCGACACCCATGGTCGCGACGTTGGTCTTCGACTCGGAGGTCCAGGCGCCCATGCGGTGCGGGTGGGCCTTGGCGTAGTTCTTGACCGACGCGGGGGCGCGGCGGTCGGAGTTGCCCTCGCGCAGCACCGGGTTCACGGCGCTGCCCTTGACCTTGTCGTAGCGGGCGCGGATGTCGCGCTCCTCGTCGGTCTTCGGGTCGTCCGGGTAGGCGGGCAGCGCGTAGCCCTGCGCCTGAAGCTCGGCGACCGCGGCCTTCAGCTGCGGGATCGACGCCGAGACGTTCGGCAGCTTGATGATGTTGGCCTCGGGCGTCTTGGCCTGGTCACCGAGCTCGGAGAGGGCGTCGGCGATGCGCTGGCCCTCCTCAAGGAACTCGGGGAAGAGGGCGATGATGCGTCCGGCCAGCGAGATGTCACGGGTTTCCACAGTGACACCGGCCTGCGACGCGTACGCCTGGACCACCGGCAAGAACGAATAGGTCGCCAGGGCCGGGGCCTCGTCAGTGTGCGTATAGATGATGGTCGAGTCAGTCACCGGGTGCTCCGCTCCACGTCTGCAACATTGCTCGACATCAAGATATCTCCTGATCGGACCTGACCGGACAGGAGGCCGCACAAGTACGTCACAGTCCGGCCGGAGACCGTGCGCGGCGGGCTCAGCGCGCGGCGGGCGCGACGTGGAGGCGCAGTCCGGCGACGCGGTGCCGTTCCCAGGTCCGGGCGAATTCGGGCGGCTGCCCCTTCGACGTCGTGAGGGCGGCGACCGGCAGCCGCTCCGCGGCCCCGACGATGTCCACCGGAGTGGTGTTGGCGTTGTGCCCCTGGGTCTGGACGGAGCGGCAGCCCGCGTAGAAGGCGATCGGGATGGCCAGGTGCCCGGTCAGCAGACAGGGCGGCCGTACGCCGAGCCGGTGCAGCTCGGCCGCCGTGCGGGCCCAGTCGCGGTGCGAGGCCGTGGTGCGGTCCACGGCATGGTCCAGCACCGTGTACTGGACCGCCAGGTGCCCGGCGAGACCGAGCGCCACCAGGGTCGCGGCCACCGGTCGCCGTTTGCGGATCGACGCGGTGACGAGGTGCACGAGCGCGTCGGCGACCGGAATGACCAGCAGCGCGTAGAAGGGGAGCAGGAAGCGCGGTGCGGCGTATCCGATCATGAACAGATACGGGATGCCCGCCGTCGTGGCACAGACCAGGGGCAGGAGGGTGCCCGCGGTACGCCGGGCCCTGACCGCGACCGCCAGCCCGACGGCGGCGAGCAGCGGCAGGACGAACCACCAAAGGATCATCGGTGTGGCCGGAATCGATCCGGCGCACGGGCGGCACAGGCTGCGTCCGCCCAGGGTGCGCAGCTGGTCCAGGACGGCGATGTTCCAGCCGAGGCCGCCCTGGATCCCGGAGGCGTCGGCGAGCCGCTCACTCAGGCCGCCGAAACCCACGTACGCCTCGACGACCCACTCCGCCGCCCCGGTCGCCAGTCCCACGAGCAGCGCCGCCGGCAGCCGCGGCCGTCTCCAGCGAGGAAGGCACACCAACACGGCGAACAGGGGAAGCGTGACCCAGACGGCGTCGGTCGGCCGCATCCACGCCATCAGCGCCGCGCTCGCGCCCACGCCCCACAGGGCCGCCCGGTCGCCGGGATCGGCCTGGGCACGCAGGAAGTAGCCGACACCTGCCAGGGCACCGATCGCGACCCAGTAGTTGGGCATGGCCTGAGGACCGTAGAACAAGGTCACCCACAGCGTCGCGAACAGGGCACCGCCGGCGCCGAGCACCCGGGCGGGGAAGAGTCCGCGCCAGGCACGCAGCGCCAGGAAGAGGCCGAGCCCTGACAGCAGGGCCAGATAGACCCGCAGCAGCTCCGTGGACGACGACCACGAGGCGATCGGCGCGACCAGCAACGGGACACCGCGGGCGCGCGGGGCACTGAAGAACGCCGCAGGGGTGTGGCCGCTGACCTGACTGACGTACACCGATTCGTCCCAGCCGAGGCCCATCCCCGGGCGTACGAGCACCAGTTGGGCCAGCGTGAAGGCGGCCGCCACCGCTGCCGGCCAGGCCAGGCCTCCGGCGCGTGGACCGATGCGGGCGGTCCGCGTCGGTCCGTGCCGCTCGGCCGGGACGAGCGTGTCGTTCAAGGTCTTGGCCATCGTCCACCCTTCGTCCCCGCGCGGGCGCAGGGCCTCTTCCGTCTCTGCCGAGGAGGGCAGGACGAAAGGCATGATCCGGTGAAAACATGGCCAAATTAACGTGTGATCTTCGAGGGCGCAGTGCGGCAGGAGGGGGACGTTCCGCTGTCCGGAGCAACGCCCCCGCCGAAACCCGGGCCCACGGACCTGACGCACGAGAGCCGTGCGGCGCGCTCATCGGCTGCGCCGCACGGCTCACTGCATGGGTTGGGAGAGGTGCCCTCCCGTCGGCTCAGGTGACCGTCGCCGGCTCGCGGGGCGGGGTCCAGCGCAGGTGGACGTTCTGGCCGGCGGGGTCGTCGGCGCGCAGCAGCGAGAGGCGGGGGCGTACGGCGTCGGTGCGCGATGTGGGCGGCTTGCGGCTGCCGGCCCCGTACTGGACCGGCCACTGGGTCGCGGCGCCCCGGTACTCCTGCTCGGCCGCCGCGTGCAGCGTCCAGTGCGGGTCGTAGAGGTGGGTGCGGCCGAGGGCGCACAGGTCGGCGCGGCCTGCCAGGAGGATCGAGTTCACGTCGTCGTAGGAGGCGATCGCGCCGACCGCGATGACCGCGGTGCCGGTCGCGGCGGTGACCTCGTGGCGGATCCGGTCCGCGAACGGCGTCTGGTACGAGCGGCCGTACGCGGGGGCCTCGTCCCTGGTGACCTGTCCCGAGGAGACGTCGATGGCGTCCGCGCCATGGGCGACGAAGGCACGGGCGATACCGACGGCGTCGTGCTCGGTGTTGCCGTCCGGCACCCAGTCGGTCGCGGAGATGCGCACGATCATCGGCCGCTCGGCCGGCCAGACGGCCCGGACCGCGTCGAACACCTCCAGGGGGAACCGGAGCCGGTTCTGCAGCGAACCGCCGTACTCGTCGGTGCGGTGGTTGGCGACCGGGGAGAGGAAGGAGGACAGCAAGTAGCCGTGCGCGCAGTGCAGTTCGAGCAGGTCGAAGCCCGCCCCGGCGCCACGGCGCGCAGCCGCGACGAAGTCGGCGGTGATCCGGTCCATGTCGGCGCGGGTGACCTCGCGCGGCACGGCCGACCCGGGGCCGTACGACAGTGGTGACGGTCCGACGGTCTCCCAGTTGCCGTCCGGCAGCGGATCGTCCATGCCCTCCCACATCAGCCGGGTGGAGCCCTTGCGGCCCGAGTGGCCGAGCTGGAGGCCGATGCGGGCGGTGCTGCGGTCGTGGACGAAGGACACGATCCGCGCCCAGGAGTCACGCTGTTCCTCGGTCCACAGCCCCGTGCAGCCGGGGGTGATGCGGGCGTCGGGAGAGACGCAGACCATCTCCGTCATCACCAGTCCGGCCCCGCCCATGGCCTTGGAGCCGAGGTGGACGAGATGGAAGTCGCCGGGCACGCCGTCGACGGCCGAGTACATGTCCATCGGGGACACGATCACCCGGTTCTTCAGCTCCAGCTCCCCGAGCCGGAACGGCTGGAACATCGCCGGCGTGATCTCGTCCAGGCCCTGTGACTTGGCGAAGGCGGCGTCGACGCGGTCGGCGAACTCCTGGTCGCGGGTGCGGAGGTTGTCGTAGGTGATGCGGCGCGAGCGGGTCAGCAGGTTGAAGCAGAACTGGGTCGGCTCCTGGTGGACGTACATGCCGATGTTCTCGAACCACTCCAGCGAGGCCTGCGCGGCCCGCTGCGTGGACTCGACGACGGGTCGCCGCTCCGCCTCGTACGCCGTCAACGCCCTCTCGATGTCCGGGTGTTCGTGCAGACAGGCGGCGAGGGCGAGGGAGTCCTCCATGGCCAGCTTGGTGCCCGACCCGATCGAGAAGTGCGCGGTGTGGGCGGCGTCACCGACGAGGACGAGGTTGCCGTGATGCCAGCGCTCGTTGCGTACGGTGGTGAAGGCCAGCCACTTCGAGTTGTTGGCGAACACCCGGTGGCCGGCGAGTTCCTCGGCGAAGAGTCCGCGGACGCGCTCCACGGCCCGCTCGTCGGAGGCGCCCGGCGGGAACTCGGTCTCCTCGGTGTCGTCGAAGCCGGCCCGCCGCCAGACGTCCTCGTGCATCTCGACGATGAAGGTGGAGCCCGACTCGGAGTAGGGGTAACCGTGGACCTGCATGGTCCCCCACTCCGTCTGCCTGACGAAGAACTGGAAGGCCTCGAAGACCCGGTCCGTGCCGAGCCACATGTATCTGTTGTGCCGCCGGTCCAGCGAGGGGCGGAAGACGTCCGCGCGGGCAGCCCGGACCTGGGAGTTGAGACCGTCGGCCCCCACCACCAGGTCGTACGAGGCACTCAGGTCGTCCACCGGAGGGGCGAGCGTCGAGTAGCGCACGGAGACACCGAGCCTGCGGCAACGTTCCTGCAGAAGCCGGAGCAGGTCCTTGCGGCTCATCGCGGCGAAGCCCTGACCGCCGACGGTGTGGCTGCGGCCCCGGTAGTGGATGTCGATGTCGGTCCAGCGGGCGAACCGCCGCGCCATGGCGTCGGCGAACTCCGGGTCGGCGTTCTCGATGCCGCCGAGCGTCTCGTCGGAGAAGACGACACCGAAGCCGAACGTGTCGTCGGGGGCGTTGCGCTCCCAGACGGTGATCTCGTGGGCCGGGTCGAGCTGCTTCATGAGAGCTGCGAAGTAGAGGCCGCCGGGGCCACCGCCAACGATCGCGATCTTCACGGGAGTTCCTCTCACTGCTCGACGGCGGCCGTGGCGGCCTGCTCGTCCTCGACGATCCTGCGGAGTGCGAACCGCTGCAGCTTGCCGCTGGCGTTGCGGGGCAGCGCGTCGCAGAACCGCACGTCACGCGGGTACTTGTAGGGAGCGATGACCTGTTTGACGTGGTCCTGGATCTCCCTGGCCTTGGCCGCATCGCCCTGCACACCCTCGCGGAGCACGACGAACGCGCAGACGACGAAGCCGCGTTGAGCATCGGACTTCCCGACCACGGCGGACTCCAGCACATCGGGGTGGGTGTCCACGGCGGCCTCGACCTCGGGCCCGCCGATGTTGTAGCCCGAGGAGACGATCATGCTGTCGCCGCGGGCGTGGTAGTGGAAGTAGCCGTCCTCGTCCCGGTGGAAGACGTCGCCGGTGACGTTCCAGCCGTCCACGGTGTAGTCCTTCTGACGTTCGTCGTCGAGGTAACGGCAGCCGACCGGGCCGATGACGCCGAGCCGCCCCGGCTCGCCGGGGCCGAGCTCCGAGCCGTCGAGGCCGAGGATGGTGGCGCGGTAGCCCGGCACCGGCTTCCCGGTGGCGCCGGGCCTGATGTCGTCACCGGCGGCGGAGAGGAAGATGTGCAGCAGTTCGGTGGCGCCTATTCCGTCGACGATCCGCAGTCCGAGCCGGTCCCTCAGCTGCTCCCAGACGGCCTGGGGTATGTGTTCACCGGCGGACACCCCGACGCGCAGCCCGGCGAGCCGCTGTTCCTGCCCCTCCCGCAGGATCGCCTGGTACGCCGTGGGGGCTGTCGCGAGCACGGTGACGCCCAACTCATCGACGTACTCGGCGAGTTGGAGCGGCGTGGCGACCTCTGTCAGCAGTGCGCAGGCACCGGCCCGCAGTGGGAAGACGACGAGCATGCCGAGGCCGAAGGTGAAGGCGAAGGGGGCGCTGCAGGCGACCAGGTCGTCGGGGAGCAGGCGCAGCACGTGGCGGCCGAAGGTGTTGTCGATGGACAGGATGTCGCGGTGGAAGTGCATGGTGATCTTCGGGACGCCTGTGCTGCCGGACGTCGGCGCGAGGAGTGCCACGTCGTCGGCGGCGGTGTCCACGGTGGTGAACTCGCCGGACTTGGCGCCGGCCAGGGCCACGAGATCGTCCGGTCCGTCGCCGCCGAACTCCACGACCGTCAGCGCCGACGGTCCGGCGTCCCGGACGGCGTGCACGTCTTCGGCGAACCGCTGGTCCACCAGCGCGACGGAGGGGCGCGTGCGCTCGACGATCGGGGCGATCTCGCGGGCGCGCAGCGCGGCCATGACGGTGACGACCACTCCCCCGGCCTTGAGTACGCCGAGCCAACTCGCCACTGCCCAGGGGTTGTTGGGTGACCGCAGCAGTACCCGCTGTCCGGGGACCAGTCCCAGGTCCTCGGTGAGCACCTGGGCGACCTGGTTGGCCCGGGTCCGCAACTCGCCGTAGGACCAGGTCTCTCCGGCCGGTGTGCGCAGCGCCGGACGGTCGGCTCCGAACGTCGAAACGGGGATGTCGATGAGTTCGGCGGCGGCGTTGAGCCGGTCCGGGTACCGCAGCTCAGGTGTGCTGAACTCGATCGTCGGCAGCAGGTGCGCGGGAGGCAGGTGATCGCGCGTGAAGGTGTCCAGGTGCGCGGATATCGGGGAAGACGACGGAGGAGTCAACACGGGAGTCCTTCCGGGAGCCCACCGGTGGAGGCGGCGGGTCAGGTGGGGCGGATCATGCCCTCCTGGACGACGGTGGCCAGGTGCCGGTGGTCGCGGGTGAAGAAGCGACCCGAGCCGAGACCGCGGCCCGCGTCGGCGGCGCCGGCTTCCTGGAGGTAGAGAAGCCAGTCGCCGACGGGTTCGGGGCGGTGGAACCACATGGCGTGGTCGAGGCTGGCGGTGACGAGCCCGGGTTTGGCCCAGGGCAGGTCGAGTACGCGCAGAACGGGTTCCAGGATCGTGTAGTCGCAGACATACGCCAGCGCGGCCAGGTCCCGCTGGGCGTCGGTGAGCCCCTCGACGGACCTGAGCGGGTCGAACGGCTTGAGCCACACGGCCTGTTGGGGGACCTGCTTGCCCTCGACGGTGAGGTAGACCGGGCCGGGCACGTGGCGCATGTCGAAGCCGCGGCCGCCGGACCAGTAGGCCTTCGACTCCTCGGTCATGGAACCGCCGCTCAGCCCGGCCAGATACGCCGCCGAGCTGGGCAGTTCCTCCGGGTCGGGCAAGTCCTCGGCGAACTCCGGGAGTTCGGCCTCGAAGGTCTGGCCGGGCTCCCCCGCGGCGAAGTTGGCGAGGCAGACGTAGAGGGTCTTGCCGTTCTGGTAGCCGCGTACCTGCCGGGTGCTGTAGCCGCGGCCGTCGCGCAGCACCTCCACCTCGTAGCGCACGCTCGCCCCGATGTCGGCCGGGCGCAGGAAGTAACTGTGCATGGAGTGCATGGACTTGCCGTCGGTCACCGACCGCATGGCCGCGGCGGCGGCCTGGGCGACAAGGTCTCCGCCGTACGCCTTGGGCCATGGACAGGGCTGGGTGACGGCGGTGAAGGCGAGATCGAAGTGCTCGGGCTCGGCCGGTGTCAGGGCGACGGCGGCGGTGAAGATCTCCGAGGTGGATGGTGTCCCGTTCGTCATCGGTCCAGCCAATCCCGCAGGTCTGCGTCCGCGATGTCGGGCAGGTTGACGACGATGTTCTCCGGCGTCCGGGTGGTCATCCACGTCAGCGGCTTGTTGCGCGACAGGTTGCACTCGATGTGCGGCATGAACGGCGGAACGAAGACCCAGTCGCCCTCCCCCATGTCGACGTAGTCCTCGAACTTCTCGCCGAAGTAGATGCGGGCCCGCCCCGACAGGACGTATCCGCCCGTCTCCGCCTCGCCGTGGTGGTGGGTGACCGAGCGGTAGCCGGGTTCGTTGCTGACCTTGCCGAACCAGAGCCGCCGGGCCGGGGTGTGCTGGGCGCTGACGCCCGAGACCCGAACGGCCCCGCCGGAGTCGGCGGTGTTCGCGCTCTCGGAGCCGGCGCGGGTCACCACGGGCGCGACGAGCCCACTGGGCAGCCGGTACATCGCGTTGTCGCCCTCAAGGCGGTATTTGCTGAGGTCGGGCTCCATGGAGGGGGCTCCGTTTCAGTCGTGACGGCTCAAACGACTTCGGTTCGGACGACTTCAGTCACGTTCGCGCTATCTCGTTTTTTTCACGACCGTCATTTACTGTCAATACATGCCACTGTACGGATCGTCGGATCGGACCGCGACCGACCTGGAACCGGAGGCCGCATGAAGCACATCCCCGTGAACCCGGCTGCCCTGCCGACGCCCAGTGGCTACTCCCACGGAACCCTGGCGGGGAACACACTGCACCTCGGCGGGCAGACGGCCCTGGACGCCGACATGAAGATCGTTCCTGGGGGCATCGTCGAGCAGTTCCGCCAGGCGTTCGGCAACGTCCTGACGACGCTCCGGGAGGTGGGCGGCCTGCCGGAGGACCTGGTCAGCGTGACGATCTACCTCACCGACATCCCCGACTACCAGGCACACGGCAAGGAGATCGGCAGGGTCTGGCGCGAACTCGCCGGGCCCGTGTACCCGGCGATGGCGGGTATCGGCTGCACCGCCCTGTGGCAGCCCGAGGCGATGATCGAGATCCTCGGCGTGGCCGTGATCCCGGAGGAACGGCTCGTTCGACCGAGTCGGTGAACAGCGCGGGCCGCACGGTCACACCTGCGGCACGAAGGCGGCCTCGGTGGCCGCCCCTTTGTCGGGGCGGCCACCGAGGCCGCATGTCCGTCGCGAGACGCTCGCTCAGCTGGTGGGCGCCGCCTTCCGCAGGGCCGTGATGCACGTGCCGACGGCCTCCTGGAGTTCCTCCAGTCGCTGGAGCATGTCGTCCTCGTAGATGGTGTCGAGGTCGTCCACGTCGTCGAAGGTCAGCTCCTCGAAGACCTTCGTCGCCTTCTGCAGGCTGCTGTAGAACTTCGTCCGGCGCTCCTGGAGGCGGAGTTCGGGGTTGGCCTGGACGGTCTGGGCGACGAGGTCCTTCACCGTGTCGTAGGCGTCGGTGGCCCACTCGCCGGTGTCCTCGCCCTCGTCGAGTTCGTCGATGAGGGACAGGTGGCGCTCGGCCTCGGCTCGGAGTTCGGCAGGAGCGTCGATCGTCTGCCCGGCGGGGGTCTTGACCTGGCCGTTCTCGACGATCTGGCGGACATAGCCGATGCGGCTGGCCGCCTGCGTCTCGGTGGCGACCGCCTTCTTCAGATCGTCGGTACGGGCGATGTCGCGCGCCAACTCGGTCTGCAGGGCCGGGTCTTCCTTGACACGGTCCAGGAGCGCGGCCCGGGCCGCCTGGGCGGTGGAGGGGTCGGCGAGGATCGCGGCGCGCAGCGCGGTGGGGTTCTCGGCGACCTCCAGGGCCTTGGTCGGCCGGATGCCCTCGGCCTCGGCCGCCGCGGCGATCGCGGTGCCGCGGTCGGAGGAGGCGCTGGAACGGGAGACGTAGTACGAGTGCCACACGTCGGAGTCCGGCAGCTCCACGTCCTGGCCCGGGGCCAGCGCCTCGAAGTAGGGGACGAGACCGTCGTCGGCCGCCTTGTCCCACGCCTTGTAGTAGCGCATGACCCGCTCCGGCGAGCATCCGGCCAGTTCGGCGAAGTCCTTCGCGGAGATCTTCGGCGTCTCCCCCGCGGCCTCCCCGCCGGGCCGCACGCTGCGGGCGACCTTCAGTGCGAAGGACCAGCCGCCGGCCCGGACGTACGCCCCGAAGTCACGGGCGTCCTGCGCGATGTCGTTCGACGCGCTCGGCGCCACCACTTCGCTCGACGCGCTCGGCGCCACCACTTCGCTCGACGTGCCCTGAGCCACGATGTCGAGCCCGGAGCCGGCCGCATCCCCGTGGTCCGACGCTCCGGGCTCCTCCCAGAAGGCCTCGTCCGCGGACGAGGCCTCTCCGGTTGTCTCGTCGGCGGACTGGACGGCCGGTGCGGGCTGAGCGATCTCCACGGTCACTGAGAGACTCTCCTGGGGAAGGTGGTACGGGCTGCAACGGACAGAGCATGCAGCCTATATGAGCCTGCTCATGACGCTTTGGACCCTCACGGACTCACCGGACTCAAGAGCGCCCGAACTCGCCGGAGTCGTCCTTCCGGACCACGCACAGCGCCCAGATGATGAACCCGGAGAAGGCGATCATCACGATCGACCAGACCGGGGAGTACGGCAGGGACAGGAAGTTGGCGATGATGATGAACCCGGCGATGGTGACGCCGGCGACGCGCGCCCACAACGACGCTTGGAAGAGTCCGAGGCTGACGATCACGGCGACGGCGCCCAGGATGAGGTGGATCCAGCCCCAGCCGGTGAGGTCGTACGCGAAGACGTAGTCGCGTGTCGTCACGAAGACGTCGTCCTCGGCGATCCCCATGATGCCCCGGAAGATGTCGAGCACGCCTGCGATCATGAGCATGACGGCTGCGAAAACCGTCAGGCCCTCGGCCCACGGCCGGTTGGCCGTCTGCGGGTGGTGCGTGGTGTGTGTGGCGGTCATCGTGCTGCCTCGTTTCAGTCTCGTGCGGGTCCCCCGACCAGTGCGAGTGCCGTCAGCTGCCGGAGGCGGTGCTGCCCGCCCGTTCCGACGGGCCGTGGCCGCTCAGGACCAGATCCTTCGCCCTGCGGAACTCCTCGTCCGTGATGTCGCCGCGGCCGCGGATCTCGGACAGCTTGGCCAGTTCGTCGACGCTGCTGGGCCTGTCGTCGCCGCTCTTGGCGGTCTCCCGGACGTAGCTCGCGAAGGCCTCCTGCTGTGCGCGCGCCTGCGCGGCCTCCCGACGGCCCATGTTCTTGCCACGGGCGATCACGTAGACGAAGACACCCAGGAAGGGCAGGACGATGGTGAACACCAGCCAGCCGGCCTTGGCCCAACCGCTCATCCTGTCGTCGCGGAAGATGTCGACGACGATCCGGAAGAGCAGGACGAACCACATGATCCACAGGAAGAACACCAGCATGGACCAGAAGACGCTCAGCAGGGGATAGTCGTACGCGAGGTACGTAGGCCCACTCATGTCTCTCCTCCGTCCCCGGCGTTCGACCGCCGGCCGTTGTCTGTCGCCTCCAGCCTGCACACGACAAGGCCCGGGCGTCCTCACCCGAGGCGGGTGAGGGAAAGGGCCGACGGGACGCGGTGCCCGGCACGTCTCACGGGACCGCGTGTCCCGGTTCGTCGGTGGCCGGAGCGGGTGCGGAGGCTGCGGCGAGCACCGCCACGAGGGCCGTCACCACCAGGACCACGGCAAGGACGAGTGCCACGGCACCGACCGTGGGGTGGTTCCAGAGCACGAGTGCCAGGACCCCTGCCCCGATCGTGATGCCGGTCGCCCACGACCGGTGCTCGGCCAGCCGGCGTCCCACGCTGCCGGTGCGCAGCCCGGCGCGGTTCAGCGCCTGCCCGGCGGCCGTGGCGCCGCGCCGGGCCAGGCGCCGCACGCCGCGTGCCGCCCGCCCGGGTCCGTACAGATAGGCGCTCAGAGCCGTGACCAGGGCCACGACGAGGAGCGTGCGCGTGCTGTCGCGCAGGAAGCGGACGAAGGTGTCGAAGATCGCCGCGGCGGCGTCGGGGGGCAGCGCCGCCGGTGGGACCCCGTCCAGGTAGGCCCGCCGCAGGACGGCCACAACGACGAGCAGGAGCACCATCATCACGCCGATGCCGAGGGCCGTGACCAGCAGCATCACCCGGTGTCCGGGAGCGGTCCACACGGCGAGCGCGGCGAGGGCGACGGTCAGCACGGGCAGCCATGCGCCGACGATGTCGAGCAGTCGCATGCCGTCCTGCGCCTTGCCCAGTTGTTCGGTCTCGAACAGCGTGACGGTGCGGTCGGAGTCCGGGATGGCGGCGGCCTTCTCGAAGCCCTGGTCGACGAGGCGCTGCCGCACCTGGTCGACCACGGACCCGATGTCCAGTTCGACGGTGTCGCCCGTGGCGCGGAGCGCGCCTTCCCGCTCTCCGGTGAGCATGTTCAGCACCGCGGCGTGGGCCCGTCGGTTGGACCCCTCCCAGGCCTCCTGGAAGGCGTCGCTGGTGATCACGCGGTCGACGTTGCGGTGCACGACGGTCCGGACCGCGGAGCGCAGCGGTCCGGTGAGGGTCTCGGACGCGTCCACCACCCTGGGTGACGCTCCGGTGTCCGCGAGGGCCTTGGTGAGCGCGGCCGTCACCGCCTCGACGTCCACGTTCGCCACGACACGATTGGTCAGCCGGTCGGTCGCGACCTTCTGGATCGACGGATCCGACGCCAGCGGCGCGACGGTCTGTACGTACCGGTCGGTGTCGGTGACGGTGTCGTGGACCCAGGCCGCGACGACGGCCAGCGGCGCGAGCAGGAGGGCGAGCACCAGGAACACCGGGGCGACGACACGGCGCAGGCGCCGGTGGCGCGCGCCCGCTGCCCGGCGCAGCCGCTCGTACTCCGCGCGTTCCTCGGCGGTCAGGGTGTGACCGGACTCCGCGTGCGTGCCCGAGCGGGGCGGTTCGCCGGAACTGGACGGTCCGGTGGTCTTGTCCGAGGCCATGGCTCCTCCTCGGTGAGGCGTGCCGTTCTCGGCGGCGGGCCGCACCATCCGTCGGGGCACGGTGCCCCGGGACGTACGCGAACGGTCCGCAGCCGCGTCGAGCGGGTCTCGGACGGACCGGGCGGGGGCTCAGGTGGTCCGGGCGGGGTCGTGCGGCCCCGTGATGCCGGCCCTGCGGAGTGCGGCGCGCCAGGCGAGGGCGAGGGCCACCTCGGCCAGGCCGAGCAGGACGAGCCACAGTCCGAGCAGCCGGGTCAGTGCGCGAGCGGACTCGGAGGGTAGGGCCAGGACCACGATCCCCGCCACGATGCCGATCACCGCGATGCCGAGGACGAAGCCCCGGTGGGGCAGGTCCCGGGCGGCGAGGGCCGTGTAGAGGGTGAGGATGCCGGACACCACCCAGACGATCCCGACGATCAGTGAGAGCGCGGCGATGGTCTGCAGCGGGTTCCTGAGGCACAGCACTCCGCCGAGGACGTACAGCACGGCGAGGAGCAGCCCGGGCAGCCGTTCGCCGTGGTCCTCCCGGGCGAAGGTCTCGACGAACCGGAACGCCCCGGTGACGAGCAGATACAGGCCGATGAGGACCGCCACCACGTGCAGGGTCCCGTCCGGCCAGACCAGGATCAGGATGCCCGGCACCAGCGTGGCGATCGCGGAGCCCAGGACCCACGTCCAGGAGCGCCCGAGTTTCGCCAGCACCGCCGCGGGGTCGGCGGCGGGGACGGAGGCTGCCCCGTAGGGCATGTGGGCCGGTCCGTCGGACACACGGTCCGAGCCGTCGGGCATGTCTGCCGGTCCGGAGTGCGGTGCCGGATCACGCGACACGGTCATGGCTCCTCCTCGCACGATCGAGAGGGTCGCTCCCGGACCGCCGACGAGGCGGCGCACGGGGATCGCAGGGCCAGCCTCCCTCCCGCCGCCGGTCACCGGGTCACCCCCGGCGGGTGATCCGTGGGGGCCGCCGGAGCGGTGAGGTGAGGTCCGGAGGACACGCGCCGGCGTGCGGCGCGTGGGACGAAGAGACACGAGATGAATGATCGAGCGGCCGGCCGGAGCGATCCCGAGGCCGCCCCGACGGAGTCCGCCCGGTCCGAGCGGGCTGCGTACCGGAGACGACCGGGTCCGGGGCGGCGGGAGACGGCCGTGTCCGTCGCGCGGGCCGTGGGCCTCGCGGCGGGTCTCGTCACCGCGTACTACCTGCTGCCCCTGGACGGGCGCGGCACGGCTCGCACAGCGGCGCTGCTCACCTGCGGCCTGCTGGTGGTCGTCCTGGTCTTCCTGTGGGAGGTGCGGGCCATCGTGCGCTCGCCCTCTCCCCGTCTGAAGGCCGTCGAGGCACTGGCCGCCACGCTGGCGATGTATCTGGTGCTGTTCGCCGGCGTGTACTACCTGATGGAGCGTTCCTCCCCGGGCTCCTTCAGCGAGCCGCTGACCAGGACCGACGCGCTGTACTTCACCCTGACCACGTTCACCACCGTCGGGTTCGGCGACATCGTGGCCCGGTCCCAGACGGGACGTGTGGTGACGATGCTTCAGATGGTCGGCGGACTGATGCTCGTGGGCATCGCCGCCCGGGTGCTCGCGGGTGCGGTCCGGGCGGGTCTGCGGAGGCAGGGCCGGGAGCCACCGCCGGAGTAGGACTCCTCGGCACGAGAACAGCGCACAGGAGGTGTGAGTCATGGCCGTACCGAGCGCATTCACAGCGTCCCTGACACCGTCCGAGCGGGCCGCGTACGGAAGGGACGCGCGTACGCGCGCCTCGCGTTCGTGCCACGGCTGGTTCGAGGCGGGGAGGGAACGGCCCGACCCCATCGAGGTGATAGAGCGTCAATCGGCCACTCGGCTGCCCGAGTTGGTGCCCATCCGCTACGGCCGCATGCTCGAATCCCCGTTCCGCTTCTACCGGGGTGCGGCGTCGATCATGGCGGCTGACCTCGGACCCGCCGCCAACACCGGCCTGACGGCCCAGCTCTGCGGGGACGCCCATCTGCTCAACTTCCGGCTGCTGGCCTCGCCCGAGCGTCATCTCGTCTTCGACATCAACGACTTCGACGAGACCCTCGCCGGACCGTTCGAATGGGACGTGAAGCGACTGGCGGCCAGCTTCGCGATCGCCGGCCGGGCCAACGGTTTCTCGGTCAAGGAACAGAACGGCGCGGTACGGGCCTGTGTGCGGGCCTACCGGCAGCGGATGCGGACCTTCGCCGGCATGGGCACCCTGGACATCTGGTACGCCCAGGACGACGCCGACCGGCTACGGGAACTGCAGGCCTCGTCGATGGACAAGGAGACCAGGCGTCGTACCGCCGAGGCGACGACGCGAGCCCGTACGCGCACCCAGCTCCAGGCCTTCGCGAAACTCACCCGGATCACGGCCGAGGGCCGGCGGATCGCACCGGACCCGCCGCTGATCACCCCGTTCCGGGACCTGCTGCCGGACTCCTCCGAGGGCGACGAGGAGAAGGAGCTCCAGATCGTCCTGGACGGGTACAAGCGGACCCTGTCGTCCGAGCGCCGGCACCTGCTGCGCCACTACCACCTGGCCGACATGGCCCGGAAGGTGGTGGGCGTCGGGAGCGTCGGTACGCGCTGCTGGATCGTGCTCCTCCTCGGCAGGGACGACTCCGACCCGCTGCTGCTGCAGGCCAAGGAGGCGCAGGAGTCGGTCCTCGCCGCCCACACCGGCGGCGACCGCTACGACAACCAGGGCCGCCGGGTGGTGGCCGGACAGCGGCTGATCCAGACGACCAGTGACATCTTCCTGGGCTGGACCCATGTCGTGGGCCTCGACGGACGCGAGCGCGACTTCTACGTGCGCCAGCTCAAGGACTGGAAGGGCATCGCGCGGCCGGACACCATGGACCCCGGCATGCTCCGGCTGTTCGCGCGGTTGTGCGGGGCCTGTCTGGCGCGGGCCCACGCCCGCTCGGGCGATCCGGTGGCCATCGCCGCCTACCTGGGCGGGAGCGACCGTTTCGACCGTGCGCTCGCCGAGTTCGCCCAGGCCTACGCCGACCAGAACGAGCGGGACTTCGAGGCGCTCGGCGCCGCTGTCGCGTCCGGCAGGATCCGGGCGGAAAGCCTGTGACCGCCGCTCATGGACCGCTGCTCGTGAACCGCTGCTCGTGGGATCGCCGTACGCGGCTGGTTCGTGCCGATCGTCGTACGCGGCAGAACGCCGTGTCACTCCGGCAGCTGGCGCATCTCCAGGACCCGCAGCCCCAGCGACCGGCAGCGGGCCAGCAGCCCGTACAGGTGTGCCTCGTCGATGACGGCGCCGTACAGGACAGTGTGTCCGGACATCATCACGTGATCCAGCTCCGGAAAGGCACTCGTCAGCGTCTCCGACATGTGTCCGTCGACGCGGATCTCGTAGCGCATGAGCTGCTCTCCCGCGGGTGGCCTGGGACAGGCGGGCTGCGGCCTTACGCTGCGATCCTCCGCCTCGGCGGACCGTCCGGCCTCACCCCGTAGAGGTGATACGCCACGCGGCACGCGCTTCACCTGCGTCGATGCCCGCCGGGGCTCGGCTTCCCGCGTCAACGCCGGCAATGCGTCAATGCCGTCAATGCGTCAGGTAGAGCTTGAACGCGATGATCAGCAGTCCGAGCAGCAGGTTCACCGAGGCGGTGGCGATCACCAGGCGCCAGGACGCGCCGGCCCGTCGTGCCGCGGCCGCCGACCAGCCCACCTGGCCCGCCACGGCGACCGCGAGGGCCAGCCAGAGGGAGCCCGACAGGTCGAGGCCCAGGAGGGGGCTGACGGCGAGGGCGGCGGCAGGAGGGACGGCGGCCTTGACGATCGGCCACTCGTCACGGCACGCACCCAGCACGGTCCGGCGGTCGAGACCGAGCTCCGCCAGACGGGCCCCGAACAACTGGGCGTGCACATGCGCGATCCAGAACGCCACGCCGGTGAGCAAGAGCAGCAACACCAGTTCCAGACGGGGGAACTCGCCCAGGGAGCCGGCACCGACGATCACCGAGGCGGCGAGCATGGATCCGTAGACGCCACCTGTGTAGTCGGCGCGCGCCCGGCGCTCGGCGCTGCGCGCTCGGGCCGTGACGTGTGCGGCCTCGGGCATCGCGACCTCCCTGGAAGTCAGCGGGTCGTGCCGGTCGCGTCGGCGGCGGGCGGGCCGGTCTCGGGCTGCCTCGGACGGCCGGACGGCCGGGTCGGCAGATGAGTCGTGACCAGGAAGCTCGCGAGCGTGACGCCACCGGTGGCGAGGATCGCGGCCTTCAGGCCGTCGAGCTGCGCCGACGCGTACGAGTCGGCGACGGCGTCGACCTCGGAGGGCGGGAACCCGGCGCGTTCGGCCGCCGAACGCACCTGGTCGGTGGGCACGAACGTGATCCCTGCTTCGAGGGCGACACCGGTCTGCTTGCGGGCCTCCTGCGAGAGCTGCGGATTCTCGTCCACCTGCTTGGTGAAGGCGTGGGCCAGTGCGCCGATGAGCAGCGATCCGATGAGCGCGGTGCCCAGCGCGGAGCCGAGGTTCTGGGCGGTGAACTGCAGTCCGCCGGCCTCGCTGCGTTCCTCCTCGCCCACGCTGGACTGGACGACGTTGCCCAGCTGCGAGGCGAGCAGACCCATGCCCACTCCGAGGACGGCCATGGCTCCGGCGAACTGCGCGTCGTCGATGACCGGGTCGATGGTGGCCAGCAGCCACACGATGGCGCCGGTGAGGGTCAGCAGGGCCAGCCGGACCACCCGGCGCGGTCCGGCCGCCCGCCCCAGCCGGGAGGCGATCATGGAGGCGGCGAGCATGGTGACGGACACCGGGAGCAGCCGCAGCCCTGTCTGGAAGGCGTTGAACCCCTGAACCACCTGCAGGTACAGCGGGATGGTGAAGAACAGCCCCAGCAGGATGAGGTTCTGGCTCAACAGGGCCATCAGGCCGGAGCGCAGCGGGGGCTTGCGCAGCAGGGTCAGGTGTACGAGGGGTTCGTCACCGCGGGTCTCCCGCCGCCTCTCCCAGTGATGGAAGAAGGCAAGCACGGCGACTCCCGCGGCGATGACGAACAGCGTCGGCGCGAAGCCGAGCACGGTGAAGGGCGGGTTGCGGGGCTGCACCCATCCCCACGAGCCGCTCTGCAGGACGCCCAGGACGCCGAGCGCGAGCCCGGTCGCCGAAAGTGCGGCCCCGACCCCGTCCAGGCGGGGGCTCGGACCGGTTCTGGGTTCTTCCGTGATCGCCCGGTGGAAGCAGAGCACGATCAGCACGACCACGACCTCACCGGCGAACACCAGCCGCCAGGTGAGGTACGTCGTCACCCAGCCGCCCAGCAGCGGGCCGACCGCGATTCCGGCTCCGGCGAGTCCGCCGATGACGCCGTACGCGACGGCCCTGTCCCGCCCGCGGTAGGCCTCGGCCACGAGGGCCGCCATGGCGGGCAGCACCAGCGCGGCGCCGAGTCCTTCGATGACCGACCAGCCCAGCGCGAGAACCCACAGGTTCGGGGCCACGGCGGTCAGGGCCGATCCCGTGGCGTAGACGACGAGCCCGAACAGGAACAGGCGACGGCGTCCGAAGATGTCTCCGAGCCGGCCTCCTATGATCATGAAAGCGGCCATGACCAGTGCGTACAGCGTGATGACGGCCTGGATCGCGGTGACCTCGGTGTCGAAGTCCTCCACCAGCTGGCTGATGGACACGTTCATGACGGAGGTGTCCAGGACCATCAGGAACTGGGCCGTGCCCAGGACCATCAGCGCCCGCCAGTGCCTCAAGGTGCCCACCTCGCCCAGTCGGCCCGAGCCCCGGCGGAGTCCACCGGGCAGCGGCCGGCCGATGTCCTGCCGCCACCCCCATCGCACCCGAGGAAGCCGCCCCGCGCCTCACCCCGCACGGGCGAGCCGGACACCTCGCCGAAGCCCCCGGCCGGGCAGGCCACGAAGACGCAGCCACGGGCTCAGAGCAGCCGCAGCTCGCGTGCGCGGTGCACCGCGTCGTGGCGCCGGTTCACCGCCAGCTTCCGGTAGACGCTCTTGAGGTGGGTCTTGACCGTGTTCACCGACACATACAGATCGGCGGCGATCTCCTCCGTCGACATCATCTGGGCGAGCCGTTCCAGTACGTCGTGCTCGCGTCCGCTCAACTCCTCCACGACCGGTGCCGGCGGCTGGTCTCCAGGGCGGGCCCGCGGCGCGTCGCACGGCGGCGGTCCGGGGGTGAGCCAGCCCGCGGCCAGCCCGCGCAGCGGCACCGTGCCCAGTAGGGGCCGGATCCACGGCCCGGCTTCGAGGAAGGGGCGCCGCAGCCGCTCGCGCCGAGCCTCGTGGAGGGCATGGGCGACGAGTCTGCGCACGGTGGCGGAGTCCCCCGCGAGGTCCGCGGCCCGGGCCCGCACCAGCGAGGCCCGGACGGTCACCGCGGGGCCGATACGGCCCTCGGGGCGCACCTGGTCGAGCAGCCCGAGCGCCTCGACGGCCCGGCCCGCGGCGAGCTGGGCCCGCGCGGCTCCCACGACACACGCCGGCTGGTCGCCGGGCACCCCTTGCAGCAGGTCGGCGGCAGTCCCCGGCCGGCCCTCCGCCAGGTGTGCGGCCGAGGTCACCAGTGCCTTGTGCGCCTCCGACCAGGGTGAGACCACACCGGCGGGGACGGCCGGTTCCGCCGCTTCGAGCGCCGCGTGCGTTTCGCCGCGGGCCAGGAGCAGCCGCGAGGTGGCGAGGGCCCGCCCCGCCCGCGTCACCGGGTCCCGCATCGCGTGTTGGGAGTCGGCCGCCGCGTCGAGAAGGGCCTGGGCCTGGTCGAGTTCGTTGCGGTCGACGGCGACGGCTGCCAGGACGAGCAGCTCGATCCCTGAGCCGGACTCCTCCCTCAGGCTGAACCGCTCGGTCTCGGTGATCGCCGCCAGGGCCTTGCGTTCCGCCCGGCCGGGCCAGCCGTTCAGATAGTCGATCAGGGCCAGATGACCGAGGGACTCCTCGCGCGGAAGCGCCGTCGAGGCTCCCCCGGAGCAGGCGACCGCCGTGTTCAGGGCGTCATGTGCGTCCTCGAAGCGCCCGGCCCACAGCCGCGTCGAGCCGAGATGGGTCGACAGCAGGGCGGCGAGTTCGGGGTGCGCGTCGAGGAGCTGGGCGGGCACCTCCTGCTGGAGTTCCCCGGCCCTCTCCGCCGCCGTCTCCGCCCTTGCGGGAGAACCGGTCAGCCGGGCGGCCAGGGTCTCCAGCAGCGCGCAGCTCAGCCGGGCCGCAGCGAGGCCGGGTGGGCCGTCCCCCGCCGGCGTCCGCTCCTCCCCCGCCAGGCTCTGTTCGGCGTGCCGCAGGTGGGCCAGGCCATGGTCGAGATCGCTCCGTGCCAGCTCACGGGCCGCGCGGACGAGATCCGTGGCCGGGCTCGTGGCTTCGGGGCCCATCCCCGAGAACAGCTCGGCCAGATGGTCCGAGCGGAGACCGGTGAAGAGCTGACCGATGGCGAGGTCGTCGACGAGGGCACCGGCGGTGAACTCCCAGTCGCCCGCGGCGGCACCGTGGCCGAGCGTCTCCGCGAGGGATCCGGAGTCCCGCAGCCATGTCGCGGCCCGTCTGTGGAGTTCGGGCTCCAGGCCCGGAGAGCGCATCCGCAGATGGGCATGGAGGATCTCCCCGAACAGGGGGTGGAGTCGGTACCGGGCGTGCCCGAGGTACTCGACGAACGCGTTCTCACGGTGCAGTCCGTCCAGGATGGACTCGGCATCGGTGCGCCCGGTCAGCGCGTTCGCCAGCTCGGGCCCGAAGCGATCGAGAACGCTGACCCGCAGCAGGAGGTCCTGCGCCTCGGGGGTCTGCCGCTTGAGCACCTCCGCCAGCAGGAAGTCGGCCACCGTGGTGCGATCGACCTCGAACTCCTTCAGATACGTCTCCGGATCCGGGCTCTCCTGAGCGGCCAGGGCGCACAGCCGCAGTCCGGCGGCCCATCCCCGGGTGCGCTCCACGAGGGCCCGCGCGGCGGACACCGGAACGCGCAGCCCGTGCAGTTCCAGCAGCGCGGCCGCCTCCTCGGGGGTGAAGGCCAGCTCCGCGGCCCTGATCTCGGTCATGTCGCCGACGGCCCGGTAGCGGTGCAGTGGCAGCAGGGGTTCGGTGCGGGTGACGAGGATCAGGCGCATGCCCCGGCCCGCGTGGTGCAGGACGAACTGCAGCTGCTCCGCGATCTCCGGCGCCGTGACACGGTCGTACTCGTCGAGCACCACGATCACTGGCCGGTCCCGGTCGCTCAGGCCCGCGGCGAGGCGCGTCAGCAGCGTCTGGTCCACGCGGCTCGCCTCAGCCGGGGAGCCGACCTCGGCGGGCGGGGGCACACCGGAGGCGCTCAGGGCCTGGAGGAAGTACGCCCAGAACATGCCGCATCCCTGGGCCGTGGCGTCGTTGGTGAGCCAGGCCACGGACCTGTCCTCGCGCGCGGCCCAGTCGGCGGCCAGCATGGTCTTGCCCGCGCCCGCGGCCCCGCTGATCATGGTCAGCGGTGTCCGCAGAGCCTGGTCGAGGTGCCTGACCAGCCGCTCCCGGCGCAGGAACGTCGCGGGACGTGTCGGTATCGCGAACCGCGTGTGCAGGAACGGGTCTCCTTGGGGATCGGCGCACGACGTGGTCGGTTCCGGACCGTTCTCCTCCAGCCCAGCCATGGCGCTCACCACCACTGTTCGTCAGGTCACGGGCAGCGCTCCCCCTCAGCATCCCGCGGTTCCTCCGCATGTGCGCGCCAAACGGACGCCAGTGCTGTCTCCGGGGGGGGCGGCGACTGCATCCGCTGCCGAGTCCTGTGGGTTCGTACGAGGAACGTGCCCGCCCGCCGGCGCCCGCCCCGGTCATCCGTCGGGATGACGGCCGCGGTCTGGCCAGGCGCGTGAAGACCCGCGGGGCGTTCTCGGGGCGCTCCTCCGTCGGCCCGATCCCCTCGGCGACCGGGCCGACGTGATTGGTGTAGGCGGACATCTCCTCGACGGCGTACGCGGCCGGGCCGGGCTGTCCCGCCGACGCGAGCGCGCGGACGTACGGGAAGCCGCGCGGCGAGCACGTGCCGGCCGTCGGCCGACGGGCTGTCGCCGTGACCGCGCCGGAGCGGTCCGGCTTCACGGCCGTGGCCTGAACTCCCCGCCTGAAAAGGTCACTTACCACCGTCCCCGGCTCCACGCTCGTTACGATCCCGGCGTGTGCGCAAACATCATGGTCGCTGAAGACGACACGAAGCAGGCCGAACTGGTGCGCCGTTATCTGGAGCACGAGGGACACACGGTGACGGTCGTGGAAGACGGCCGTACGGCTCTTGAGCAGGTTCGGCGCAGAGAACCCGACCTGCTCGTCCTCGATGTGATGATGCCCCGGGCCGACGGCCTCGACGTGGTACGGATCCTGCGCGCCGAGGGCCGTGAAGTGCTGGTGATGATGCTGACGGCCCGCAGTACCGAGGACGATCTGCTGCTCGGCCTGGACCTCGGTGCCGACGACTACGTGACCAAGCCGTTCAGTCCGCGTGAGCTGGTGGCCCGGGTGCGTACGCTCCTGCGCCGCAACCGGAGCTCCGACGGGTCGGCCACCGCCGCCCCTGACCCCTCGTCCGCCGCCGGGGACGGGGCGCTGTCGGTGGGCACGCTCAGAGTCGATCCGGCCCGGCACGAGGTGTCGGTCGGGGGGACGCCGGTCGTGTGCACGCCCGGCGAGTTCCGCATCCTGGCCGCGATGGCGGCGGAGCCCGACCGGGTCTTCACCCGGCAGCGGCTCCTGGAGGAACTGCACGGCTTCGACAAGTACATCAGCGGCCGCACCGTCGACGTACACGTCATGAATCTGCGCAAGAAGATCGAGCGCGCCCCGCGGCGGCCGGACCGGCTGCTCACCGTTTTCGGCGTCGGCTACAAGCTGACGGATCCCGCGAGGACGAACGCGAGGAACGAGCGCCATGCGTCGTCGTGACGAGCGGGCGCGGCTGCCGCTCCGCAAGAGCCTGCTCGGGCGGCTGCTGACCGTGTCGGCACTGGTGGCCTCGTGCTCGGTCGCCGCCACCGCCTGGCTCGCCGTGCAGACGACCTCCGGCGCGATCCGCCAGGAGCAGGGCCAGAACCTCAGCGCCGACGCCGAGATCTACAACACCCTGCTGGGTTACGCGGCGACCCACCCGAGCTGGGAGGGCGTCGACGGCACCGTGCGCGAACTGGCCGGGAAGTCCCAGCGCCGGATCGTGCTGACCACCCAGGACAAGCGACCGCTCTTCGACTCCTCCGACGACTCGAACGGCACCTCGCCCGCCGCCCCGCTGCCACCGCAGGCCTCGGCGGTCGTCGACCCGCTGTCCGTCGACACCGTGCTGGTGCCCGACACCGCCTCCGCGGGCGCGGACCGCGTCGATCCACGCGCGGTGGGGCCGTTCCTGCTGCCCGCGCAGGAACGTACGCTCCTGCGGAAGGCCAGCGCCGACAGCGCGGAGTGCCTCGGTGCGGCGGGCATCGCCGCGGACATCGTCGAGAGCCCGAGCGGGCGGTCCCGCGTCCAGTTCGTGAGCAGTGAGACCGACCGCTCCATGGAAGTGAAGTGCCTGACGTCCTACGCGGCCGGTCCCACGCCGACCGAGAAGAAGGCCCTGCGCGCGCTGAACCAACTGACCGACGCCTGTCTGAAGCGGCAGGGCCGCACGGGCGTGAAACTGAACCTGGACCTGTCCTGGGACCGGGGATACGGGTCGGGAGGCACGGACACCGGCCTACCGGCCGCGCTTCCCACGACCGGCCTCAGCAAGCAGGAGGCGGATGCCCAGCAGCGGGCCGCGGAGCAGAAGGCGGTCGAGGAGAAGGCTGCGCTGGCGAGGGCGACCAAGGAGAGGGCGACCGACGACGGGCGCCTGCCTCCGGCTCACAGCAGCAAGCACGACCGGGCAATAGCCGCCTGTGTCGGCAGCGCCCGCCGTGAACAGCTCACGTCCTATGTCGCGGCGCCCGCGCTGCTGTTCATCGACAGCACCGAGGCCGCCGGCGTGCCCGGTTTCGATCTCTCACCGGCCAACACCGCACGCATCGCCGGGGTCACGGCCCTGGTCCTCGCCCTCACCGTCGGCGCCTCGGTGATCGCCGGAGCCCGGCTCGTACGTCCGTTGCACGCGCTCACCGGCGCCGCCCAGCGGATGCGGGACGGCATGGACTCGGCGCCCGTGCCGGTCGGCTCGGACAACGAGATCGGACGGCTGGCGGCGGCCTTCAACGACATGGCCGCACACCGGGCGCGGCTGGAGGAGCAGCGCAAGGTGATGGTCAGCGACGTCGCCCATGAACTGCGTACCCCGCTGAGCAATATCCGTGGCTGGCTGGAGGCGGCACAGGACGGTCTGGCCGAACCTGACCCGGCGTTCGTCTCCTCGCTGCACGAGGAGGCGGTACAGCTTCAGCACATCGTCAACGATCTGCAGGACCTGGGGGCGGCCGACGTGGGCGCGCTGCGCCTGCATCTGGAGCCGGTACGTGTGGACGACCTGCTCGGCCAGGTCGCCGCGGCGCACCAGGGTCTGGCCGAGACCGCGGGTGTCACCCTGGCGGTCTCCGCGGCGCCGCCCGACGCCCCTGGACCACCACTGCTCGACGCCGACCCCGTACGGCTGCGGCAGGCCACGAGCAACCTGGTCTCCAACGCCGTACGCCACACACCGTCCGGTGGCAGGGTGACACTGCGCTCGTACGTGACCGACTCAGGGGACCAGGTGGCCGTGGAGGTGTCCGACACCGGCAGCGGCATCCCCGCGGACGACGTCCCCCATGTGTTCGACCGCTTCTGGCGGGCGGAGAAGTCCCGCAACCGGAGCACCGGCGGCAGCGGCCTCGGCCTGGCGATCGTCCTCAAGCTCGCCGAGGCCCACGGTGGCACGGCGAGCGTGGTGAGCACGGAGGGACAGGGCTCGGTCTTCACCCTGTGGCTGCCGGTCACGCGGGACGAGACGGCTTCCACGGCCCCGGAAGGGACCACGAAGGAACGCGGAATTCAGGGGGCCGGGGAGACCCCTGGACAGCCCTGATGCGATGACCATGACCTTCTGACAGCTTCTTCACAAGTGGGCGCAAGTGTGGGGCCATGCCCGGAACCTGGTGCGGCTCGCCAACCAGGTACCACCAAGGCCGGGCTGGAACTGGAGCGATACATGTCCCGCCATCTCACCCTGCGTTTCGCCGTTCTGACCGCCGTCGCGACCGGCGCGATGCTCGTCCCGGTCGGCGCGGCCGTCGCCGACGACCCGACCCCCACTCCGACCGCGGCGACCGGAGAAGACAAGACCGCGGCCGAGAAGAAGGCCGAGGACGCCAAGAAGGCGAAGGAACTCGAAGCCAGGAAGGCCGCGGCTGCCAAGGACCTTCCGAAGGGCGGCGTCGCCGCGGGCGAGGCCCCGGCCGAAAACACCGGAACCGCCACCCTCGTGGGTTCGGCCACCGGCGCTCTGCTGCTCGCGGGCGCCGGCACCATCGTCCTGCGCCGCCGCGCCGCCGGACGCCACAACGGCTGACGATCGGCACAGCCCCACCAGGCACAACAGTGGCGCCGCCCTCCTCCGGGCGGCGCCACCTCGTATGCGCCTGGTCCCGCAGTCGTTCAGGTCCCTTGGTTCCGCTGGTTCTGCTCTGGAGTCCGTTGTGTCACCTGCACCCCATCCGGTAGGGGGCTTCGGCACCCTGCCGGCCCTTGCCCGCCTCGCCCTCGTCGTACCCGTGGTCCTCACCGTGCTCACCGGCTGTTCGTCCGCTCCCGACAAGCCTGCCCCGGCCTCCCCGAACACCCCTGCCGCCGCCGGCACCGCCTCACCGGGCGCTCCGGAGGCCACGGAGCCGGCCGTCCCCACCGAAGTCGCCATCCCCTCGATAGGGGTCACTAGTTCCCTGATGGAGCTCGGTCGCAACACGGACGGAACCGTGGAGGTCCCCCCGGCCGAGAAGGGCATGACCGCCGGTTGGTACATCGGCGGCTCCGTGCCCGGTGAAGTCGGTCCCGCCGTGATCATCGGCCACAACGACACCCGCTTCGGCAAGGCCGTCTTCCACGACCTCAAGAAGATCGCCAAGGGCGCGGACATCACCGTCACCAACGACCGCGGGGAATCGGCGCACTTCACGGTCACGGACACCGAGAGCGTCAGCAAGGACTCCTTCCCCACCCAGAAGGTCTACGGCCCGACGAAGGACCGCGCCCTGCGACTGGTCACCTGCGACGGAGACTTCGACGCCCAGGGCCACCCGGTGAACAACCTCGTCGTCTACGCGACGTCGGCCTGAGCCGTGAGCGTTGGTAGCGTCGGCGTGTGCCGTGCCGGCCGGTGCGGTGTGCCGCTCGACCGAGAGAGACCTTGATGTCCCCGACGATTCGCAGGGCAGTGATCCCCGCCGCCGGACTCGGCTCTCGTCTGCTGCCGCTGACGAAGGCGACACCGAAGGAGATGCTCCCGGTCGGCGACAAGCCGGTCATCGAGCACACCGTGCGCGAGCTGGTGGACTCCGGCATCACCGACATCACCATCGTCGTGTCCGGCGGCAAGAGCCTCATCCAGGACCACTTCCGCCCGAACCCCGCCCTCGTCGAGCAACTCCGCGCGGACGGCAAGACGAGCTACGCGGACGCCGTGGAGGAGGTCGCGGAGCTGGCCCGTCAGGGCCACATCACCTACCTGGACCAGTACGGCCCGTACGGCAACGGCACCCCGGTACTGAACGCCGCCCGCGCCTTCGGCAACGAGCCGGTGCTCGTGCTGTGGCCCGACGACGTCTTCGTGGCCGAGGTCCCCCGCGCCCAGCAGCTGATCCGCGCGTACGAGCAGACCGGCTGCCCGGTGCTGGCCCTGATGCCGATGGACCCCACCGAGTCCCAGCGCTATGGCGTGCCCATCGTCAAGGAGGACCTCGGGGACGGCCAGCTGCGCATCACCGGCCTGGTCGAGAAGCCCGATCCCAAGGCCGCCCCGTCGTCGTACGCGGCCATCGGCGGTTACGTCGTGACCCCCGGCATCATCGACGAGCTGCGTGAGCAGACCCGCCGCTGGTACGAACACAGGACCGGCGAGGTCTATCTGACCGACGCCATCAACGCCTACGCCTCCACCCGCGCGGTGTACGGACAGGTCATCAAGGGCCGCTGGTACGACACCGGCAACCCGGCCGACTACCTGGTCGCCCAGATGGCGTTCGCCCTCTCCCACCCCGAGTACGGCCCCGTCCTGCGCGGCCTGGTCGCCGGACTCGATGCCGACCGTCCCGTCGGCCGTGAGGCGGAAACCAGCGACTGACCGGACGATCTCGATCACCGTGTCGGTGGTGCGGTCCAGGTGGCTGCGGCCGTCGTCCGGCCGGGCCTCCGGGCTGATGTAGCCGGTCGGCCCGGCCTCTGCCCGAAGATCGAACACCGCCGGCCACCGTCACGGATGCCATGGCTCGCACACCCGTTTCGCAGTGAAGACCGGGCACACGGTGCATCCGTGACGGTGGAGTGCCTTCTCGGCCCCATGAAGACGCCTGCTCCGCCGTTCGTCGGACCCTTGCGCGCTCCGGCGGAGACATGGGGGCCGAACGCACCCTTCGCCGCAGAACTATGGTGTCCCACCACATGTGCTGTTGACCTGCACGTTCCTACGGTGTGCCGACACGTACCCGTCCCCACCGAAGACCGGAAGTGGTGCACATGGCCTCCGCAGCAACCGCTCCCCCACCCCCCGCCAGCCTCAAGCGCATCGTCGCCGCGAGCCTGATCGGCACCACCATCGAGTGGTACGACTTCTTCCTGTACGGATCCGCCGCCGCGCTCGTCTTCAACAAGCTGTTCTTCCCGGGTTCCGACCCGCTCGTCGGCACGTTGCTGTCGTTCCTGACGTACGCGGTGGGCTTCGCCGCGCGGCCGCTCGGGGCACTTGTCTTCGGGCACTACGGCGACCGGCTCGGGCGTAAGAAGCTGCTGGTACTGAGTCTGCTGCTGATGGGTGGGGCGACCTTCGCGATCGGGCTGCTGCCGACGCACGCGACCATCGGTACGGCGGCGCCGGTGCTGCTGACCGTGCTGCGCCTGGTGCAGGGCTTCGCGCTGGGCGGGGAGTGGGGCGGCGCGGTCCTGCTCGTGTCGGAGCACGGGGACGCGCGGCGGCGCGGCTTCTGGGCCTCGTGGCCGCAGACCGGGGCGCCCGCCGGGCAGTTGCTGGCGACGGGCGTGCTGTCGCTGCTGACCGCCGTCCTGTCGGACGCCGCCTTCACCTCCTGGGGCTGGCGCATTCCGTTCCTGCTGTCGGGTGTGCTGGTGATCGTAGGTTTGTGGATTCGTCTGTCCGTCGATGAATCGCCTGTCTTCAAGGCGGCCCTCGCACAGGCCGAGACGCGCAAGGCGACCCAGGACGGGGCCGCCGAGAAGCTGCCGCTGGTGTCCGTGCTTCGCCACCACTGGCGGGACGTCCTGATCGCCATGGGCGCGCGCATGGCGGAGAACATCAGCTACTACGTGATCACCGCCTTCATCCTCGTGTACGCCACGACCTCGGCCGGACTGTCCAAGCAGACGGCGCTGAACGCGGTGCTCATCGCCTCCGCCGTCCACTTCGCGGTCATCCCGCTGTGGGGCGCGCTGTCCGACCGCGTGGGCCGTCGGCCGGTGTATCTGCTGGGCGCGGCCGGTATCGGTCTGTGGATGTTCCCGTTCTTCTCGCTCATCGACACCGGGAGTTTCGGGAACCTGATCCTCGCCGTGACCGTGGGCCTGGTCCTGCACGGGGCGATGTACGCGCCGCAGGCCGCCTTCTTCTCGGAGATGTTCGCGACCCGTATGCGCTACTCCGGCGCTTCGATCGGCGCCCAGTTCGCGTCGGTCGCCGCGGGTGCGCCCGCGCCGCTCATCGCGACCGCGCTCCTTGCGGACTACGACAGCTCCACGCCGATCTCCCTGTACGTGATCGGGGCGGTCGTGCTGACGCTGATCGCGGTGGGCGTGGCGAAGGAGACCCGGCACCGCGACCTCGCGGATGTGGAGGCCGACGCCGGCCCCGAGGCAGAGGACGCAAAGACATCCGCCCGCGCCGCGGACGCCCATCGCGTCTGAGCCGGTGGTCCCGGACCGGCCCCCGTGCGCCCGCGCGTACGGGGGTCACCCGCATGTGGGGCGCTCAGTGCTGTCCGGTGGACGTCAACCGGTGCAGCCGCAGGGCGAGTTGGATCTCCAGCGTACGGGCCGGGCTCTGCCAGTCAGGGCCGAGCAGGCGGCCCACCCGCTCCAGGCGCTGCGCGACCGTGTTGACGTGGACGTGCAGCTCGTCCTTCGTGCGCGCGGGGCTCATGCCGCAGGCGAAGTAGGCGTCGAGGGTGAGCAGGAGATCGGTGCCGCGCTTCTCGTCGTACGTGACGACCTGGCCGATGGTGCGCTCGACGAAGCCGGAGATGTCCCTGCTCCCGGCGAGCAACAGCCCCAGGAAGCCGAAGTCCTCCGCGGCGGCGCCGTCTCCTGTACGGCCGAGCAGCCGCAGCGCTTCGAGGCATCGCTGCCCTTCGGCATAGGCCTCGGCCACGGTGTCCGGGCGGGCGGCGAGGTCCTGGACGGGCGCGGAGGCGCCGACGGTGACCGCCTCGTGCACGGCGGTACCCAGTTCCTTGGCCGTGCGGCGGGCCAGCTCCGTCGCGGTGTCGCCCGGGCGCAGGGGCAGCAGCAGAACGGTGCCACCGTCGCGTGCGGCGGCCAGTCCGTGCCGGGTGGCGGCGAGGTGGGAGGCGGCGGACCACAGTCTGCGGCGGGCGGCGGCCTCGTGGTCGGCGTCGGCGGCCGTGGCGTCGAGGCGGGAGGCCAGCACCACGTGGGTGGCGTCGAGGTCGGCGTCCAGGCGGGCGGCGCGCTCGCGCAGCAGCCGGGGATCGCGGTCCCGCGCGTCGAGCAGATCGTCCAGCAGCTCACCGCGGACGCGCTGTTCGGCCTCGGAGGCCGAGCGCCGGGCGAGCAGCAGGAGCGAGGTGACCATGGCCGCCCGCTCCAGAGTGCGCTGGTCGACGGGGTCGAGTCCCGGATGGCCGCGCAGCACCAGCGCGCCGAGCAGCTCGCCACCGGCGGTCACGGCCGCGACCCAGTCGTCCCCGTGCCGGACGGCGTGTCCCTCGGCACGTGACACCTCCAGGGCATCACCGGGTGCGGTGCCGGCGTCCGCGAACTGCACGCTGCCGTCGAGGATCTCGGAGACCGCGGCCGACACGTCGTGGACCCCGCCGCCGCGCAGCACGAGCTCGGCCAGCCGGTCGTGGACGTCGGAGGCCCGCTCGATCACCCCGCTGCGGTCACGGATGATCTCGTTGGCCCGCTCCAGGTCCGCCAGTGCCTCGCGGGTCTCGGTGAGCAGGTTCGCGGTGTCGATGGCGGCGGCCGCGAGAGCGGCGAACGAGCCGAGCAGCGCGATCTGTTCCCGCTCGAAGACCCGCGCCCGGCGGTCGGCGGCGAACAGGACGCCGATGACGTGCGGCCCGAGCATGAGGGGCACGCCGAGGATCGCCACCAGGCCCTCGTCCCGTACTCCCGCGTCGATGGTCCGGGTGTGCTGGAAGCGGTCGTCCTGGAAGTAGTCGTCGGTGACATAGGGGCGGGCCGTCTGGGCGACGAGTCCGCCGAGACCCTCCCCCATGCCGAGCCGCAGCTGCTGGAAGCGTGCCGCGACCGATCCCTCCGTGACGCGCATGTACGTGTCGCCCTCGGCCGGGTCGTTCAGGCTCAGGTACGCGACGTCCGTGCCCAGCAGGGAGCGGGCGCGCTGCACGATCGCCTGGAGCACGGCGTCGAGGTCGCGCAGCCCCGCCAGGTCGTGGGCCGTCTCGAAGAGTGCGGACAGCTCGGCCTCGCGTCTGCGGCGCCCCTCCATCTCCGAGCGCACACGCAGCGCGAGGAGCTTGGCGCGCTCCAGAGCCGCGATCCGGTCGGGCGGCAGCCCGTCCGCGCGGGCGAGCAGCACCGGCTGCTCGTACGCGTCGGCGGACGCGCCCCGGGCCAGCAGCTCCAGGAACGGCGCCTCGGCGCTCGCCTCGGAGCGCTCGGCGGACTGCAATTGATCGCGAGACATGTCCACCAGGATTACCCGTCGCACCGACAGCCTGACCAGCCCTGTGGACAACTCCTGCTCAGTGCGCGGTCCAGCCGCCGTCGAGGACCAGTGAGGTCCCGGTGACGAAGGACGCGGCCGGGCCGCACAGGTACGCCACGGCCTCGGCGACCTCGTCCGGTTCGATGAGGCGCTTGACCGCGCTGTCCTGCAGCAGGATCTCGCCGAGCACCCGTGCCTCGGGGATGCCGTGGGCGGCGGCCTGGTCGGCGAGCTGTTTCTCGACCAGGGGGGTGCGCACATAGGCGGGGTTCACACAGTTCGAGGTGACGCCGTGGGGGGCGCCCTCCAGGGCCGCGGTCTTGGAGAGGCCCTCCAGACCGTGTTTCGCCGCCACGTACGCCGACTTGAAGGCGGAGGCGCGGAGCCCATGGACGGACGACACATTGACGATGCGGCCCCACCCCTGTCCGTACATGTGCGGGAGCGCTCCGCGGATCAGCCGGAACGGGGCCTCCAGCATCACGGTCAGTACGGTGTGGAAGGTGTCGGGCGGGAACTCCTCGATGGGGCGCACCAGTTGGAGCCCGGCGTTGTTGACGAGGATGTCGGTGCCCGCCGCGGCGGACTCCGCGGCGTCCAGGTCGGTGAGGTCGAGGACGTGCGGCTCGACCGTGCCGGCGAGGCCGCGGGCCTGTTCGGTGAGGGCGTCCAGTCCGTCGGCGTCCCGGTCGACCGCCCGCACCTTGGCCCCGGCCGCGGCGAGCCGCAGTGCGCACGCGCGGCCGATGCCACCCGCGGCGCCGGTGACGAGGGCGGTACGGCCACCGAGGTCGAGGGACGGGGCGTGGGTGCCTGCGAGGGCGCTGGGCGCGGTCATGCCCCGACCCTAGGCACGGGCCAAGACCCGACCGATGTGGGCGCAACCCACACTTCGCGCTCAGGTCATGGGTTCGAACCACGTGGGCTCGTCGGACAGCGCCTGCTTGATCCGGAACAGTCCGTGCTCGGTCAGCTCCGGCAGCGCGTCCACGTCGAACCAGCCGACCTCCAGCGATTCGTCGTCGTTGACACGGGCCTCACCGCCGACGGCCCGGCACCGGATGGTGATGTCCATGAACTGGCAGACGTCGCCGTTCGGGTACGTGGTCGGCGTCAGGGCCTGTACGAGCACGACGCGCTCGGCGACACACCGGACGCCCGTCTCCTCGTACACCTCCCGGACGGCACAGACCGCGGGCTGCTCCCCCGGGTCCGTCATTCCGGCGATGACGGCCCACTTCCCGGTGTCGGCCCGGCGCCCCAGCAGCACTCTGCCCTCGTCGTCGAAGACGACGGCGGTGACGCCGGGGAGCCAGAGCAGTTGTTGGCCGGCGGTGGCCCGGATCGTACGAATGAAGTCAGGAGTAGCCATGGGCCGACCCTAACGGCCCGGTTTGGACGGCCCGGCGCATTCCGGACGCGTACAAGCAGCGCACTACCGGCGTACGGCTACGCGTCACCGGCGCGTCGACCGCGCACCCCGGCCGTCACGGCCCAGCCGAGGCCGCCCGCCGCGATCAGTACCAAGACCATTTCCGGCGCGATTCCGACCCGCGTGGCAGGCGTCTCGGAGGAACGCAGCGGCACCTTCTGGACGAGGGAGTCCGCCACGAACATGCCGGTCCGCTGGGTGATCTTCCCGTCCGGCATGATCACGGCGCTGACGCCGCTGGTCACCGGGACGGTGACGGTGCGGCTGTGCTCGACGGCGCGGATCCGGGACATCGCGAGCTGCTGGTAGGTCATCTCGCTGCGGTCGAACGTGGCGTTGTTGCTCGGCACGGAGATCATCTGTGCGCCATGGGTGACGGTGTCGCGCACGGCCCAGTCGAAGGCGGCCTCGTAGCAGGTCGCGAGGCCGACCCGGGTGCCCGCCATGGTGAACACGCCCGGTTTGGTGCCGCGGCTGAAGTCCTGGCGCACCATGGACGTCCAGTTGTCGTTGATGGCTCCGATGAGCGACCGCATGGGGAGGTACTCGCCGAACGGCTGGACCTGCCGCTTGTCGTAGGTGGCGCCGGGGCCCTTCTGCGGGTCCCAGAGGATCTGCTCGTTGTAGAGCTTGCCGTTCTTCTCGACGACACCACCGACCGAGATGGGGGCGCCGATCGCCTTGGCCGCCTTGTCGATCACGGCGTAGGCATCGGGGTTGCGGAACGGGTCGATGTCGGAGGAGTTCTCCGGCCACAGCACGAAGTCGGGCTGGGCGACCTTGCCCGCCTTGATCTGCCCGGCGAGACGCTCGGTCTCCCGGGCGTGGTGGTCGAGGACGGCGCGCCGCTGGGAGTTGAAGTCGAGGCCCGCGCGCGGCACGTTGCCCTGGATGACGGCGACGGTCGCGGTTCCGTTCTCGGCCTTGTCGCTGACCAGGGGCCGCGCGGCGAAGGCTCCGAGCACGGGGAGCAGGAAGCTGAGCAGCGCCACCGCGGCGGCACCGCGGCGTACGGCACCGGTGCGCCGCGTCTCGACGGCCAGGCGGACGATCTCGTACAGGCCGAAGCCGCACAGGACGACCGCGAATCCGAGCACCGGAGTGCCGCCCAGCGCCGCGAGCGGCAGGAAGACGCCGTCCGCCTGCCCGAAGGCGATCTTGCCCCAGGGGAAGCCGCCGAACGGGGCACGCGCGCGTGCCGCCTCGCCGGCGATCCACAGGGCGGCGGCCCACAGGGGCCAGCCCGGCAGCTTCGACACGGCCGCGATGCCGGCGCCGACGAGCGCGACGTACACCGCCTCGATGACGACCAGCGCGATCCACGGCCCGGGTCCGACCTCGACACCGGTCCAGACGAGCAGGGGCAGCAGGAAGCCGAGACCGAAGAGGTAGCCGAGACCGAGGCCCGCCTTCCAGGTACGGCCGCGCAGCAACCAGCCGAAGACCGCGAAGGCCGGCAGGGCCAGCCACCACAGCGTGCGCGGCGGGAAGCTGACGTAGAGCAGCACTCCGGAGAGTGCCGCGATGGCGGCCGGAGCGAGCCGCCGCATCAGCCGGACCACGCGCGAAACGGGCCGGGCCTGCGGTTCGAGCTGTTCCGGCTCGTCCACGGAAGTTGCTGTGACGGTCACCCCCGGAGTGTACGGCGGGTGGTCACGGCGCCGACAGCGCGGCCCTGATCACCTGCCCGGGCACTCCCCTCCCACCTGCTGCATCGTTTCTGCGCAACTCGTCCACAAACCGGCGCATCACCCGTTACGGTGTGCCGGAGCCTCTGACGTACGGGCCGTGGCAGGCCGGCCGGGCGGTCGGGGCCCTTCACAGGCCGGGGGCGACGGGGTGGGGTCCACAGGAATGGCGTCGGCGGCCGGTGCGGCGTCGGCTCACGAGAGACGCAGCGCGTCGGACGCGGTGGGCGTCGTCGTGCTGGGAGCCTGCGCGGCCTGGTCCCTGATCACGGCCGCGGCACACGGCGGACGCCCCGAAGGTGTGCTCCTGGCGGTGCTCGCCGTCGCCGCCGGTTACGCCTCGGGGCGGATCTGCGGAGAGCTTCTGCCGGTCGCCGCACCCTGCGCGGGCGCGCTCGCCGGACTCGGTCTGGCGGTGGCCTCCCCGCACACCACCCAGGGAACGCAGGTGATCTCGCCGCTCGGGCAGACCGGCGCCACCGCCGCGCTGCTGGCCGTCTCCGCGGGGTCCGCGTGCTGCGCGGCCTGGGCGGCCCGCCCGCCGGGACTGCGGCTCGTGCTGCGTCTGGTGGCCGCCGGTATCGCGGCGACCGCGGCCGTCCTGGGGTCGACGTCGGGCTTCGCGGCCTGTCTGGCGGTGCTGCTGTGCTCCCTGGCCGCCGACCGTATGCGGCACCGCGGTCTGGGGCTCGGCGGCCTCGCACTGGCCGCCGTCATGGTGACCGGGGCGACCTGGGCCGTCACCGAGAACGTGCTGCCGGACGGGCTCACCACGTCTCTTGAGGGGCAGCTCACCCCGCACCGCGTGCTGCTGTGGCAGGACGCGCTCGACATGGCGGGCCGGGAGCCGGGGCTGGGCGTAGGGCCCGGTCGGTTCTCGGAACTGAGCCCGACCGTCACGCAGTCGCTGCTGCCCGACGGCAAACCTCACTCGGCGCCCTTCCAGCAGGCGGCCGAACAGGGCGTGGTCGGCGTGGCCCTGCTGGCCGCGGTGTTCTGCTGGGTCCTGTACGCGCTGTGGCGGTCGCCGCGTCCGACGCCGGTCGTGCTCACGGCGGGTGCGGCCCTGACGGCACTGGCCGCGATCGCCGCGGTCGGCAACGCGCTGAGCTTCACCACGGTGACGGCGGGCGCGGGCCTGCTCGCGGGCCTCGCCACGGCACGTCCGATGCTCGAAGAGGTGCCGCAGAACGCGATGGAGCCCGGTGGACGTGCCCGAAAGGACCCTCTGTCGCCGTGAGGGCCGCGGGGCGCCGAAGCCCTTTCCGCGGTCAGCGGGGCGGGACCTGTCCCTGGGTCAGCGGGTCGTGCCCGAGGCGGCCGCCTTCAGCCGGCGACGGATGTCCCGTACGGCCGCTTCCGCGTTGTCCACGGTGATCGTGAACGTATGCCCGTCCCCGAGCCTGAGCACCAGGCCCTCGCCGCGCCGGACGACCACGGCGGTCCCCTGTTCGGGCCGCCAGCGGTAGCCCCATCCGCCCCACTGCCGCGGCGTCACCCGGGGCGCGAAGTCGGCGTCGATGATGTGCGACAGCGGGATGCGGCGGCGCGGGAGGCCCATGTGGCCGCAGCGCACCTCCAGACAGTCCTTGTCGACCTTCACGGCGACGTGCACGAACGCGAGGGTGCCGAAGAGCACCAGGAGTCCCGCGGCGATGCAGCCGACCACGGACATGACGAGGGGGGCGACGCCGGACGTCCAGGTCGAGTCGACGGCCAGCTCGATACCGAGCGCCAGACAGGCGGCACCACCACTCGCGAGCAGCCACTGCACACGATTGGAAGCGCGGCCGTGCCAGACCTCGGGGTGCGGGGCGTCGGCAGCGCCCGGTTCGCCGTGGGGGTGGTCCCTCATGCCAGAGAGCGTACTCAGGTTCCGCAGTGGGGGCACCAGGTTGCGGGCTGTAACTGCTCCGGGTGGACGCGAAGTGTCCGCTTCGTGGCGGGAGGCTCAGCGGGCGGGGCTCATCGCCTGCAGCAGACGGCCCTCGTCGTACGTCAACGCGGTCTCGGGCAGCGTCCCCTGGTGTCCGCCGAGCAGCACGGTGAGGCTGCCGTGGGCGGGCGCATCCGGGGCCGGGTGCTCGCCGATCCGGCGTAGCGCCTGGGCGGCCACCGCGCCTGCGGAGCCGTGCAGGACGAGCGGGGCGGCACCGGGCCGCTGCACGGCCGCACGGATCCGCTCGCCGACCAGTTCGTAGTGGGTGCAGCCCAGGACGACGGCCCTTACATCGTCGGGGGTACGTGCCGCGGCCGCGGCGATCGCGGCGTCGATGCCCGCCTGGTCCGCGTGCTCCACGGCGTCGGCCAGTCCGGGGCAGGGGACTTCGGTGACGGTCACCCCGTCGGCGAACTCCCGGATGAGGCCACGCTGGTAGGGGCTGCCGGTGGTGGCGGGCGTCGCCCAGATCGCGAAGGGTCCGCCGCCCGCCGCGGCCGGCTTGATCGCCGGAACCGTGCCGACGACGGGCACCCCCGGCTCGAGGCGGGCGCGAAGCGCGGGCAGGGCGCGCACGGAGGCGGTGTTGCAGGCGACGATCAGGGCGTCGGGCCGGTGCGCGGCAGCCGCCTCGGCGACGGCGAGGGCACGAGCCGTCACGTCCTCGGGTGTGCGGGGTCCCCACGGCATGCTGCCGGGGTCCGAGGAGAGAACGAGCTCCGCGTCGGGCCGCAGACGGCGTACCGCGGTGGCCGCCGCGAGCAGTCCGATTCCGGAGTCCATGAGCGCGATCTTCACCCGGTCACCATAGACGATCCGCCTCGACGGGCCGCCGGGGTGGGGCAGACTGCGACGGGTGAGCGCCCTTGTGTGGACCGCCGTCGGATCACTCGCCGCCTGGCTGTGGCTGCTCCTGGGCCAGGGCTTCTTCTGGCGTACGGACATGCGGTTGCCGCCGCGCCGGGAGCCGGACGACTGGCCGTCCGTGTGCGTCGTCGTACCGGCGCGGGACGAGGCCGCCGTGCTGCCCGACAGCCTGCCCTCGCTTCTCGCGCAGGACTATCCGGGGCGGGCCGAGATCTTCCTCGTGGACGACGGCAGTTCGGACGGCACCGGGGAACTGGCCCGTGAACTGGCGCGGCTGCACGGCGGGCTGCCGCTCACCCTCTCCTCGCCCGGGGAGCCGCCCTCGGGCTGGACCGGCAAGCTCTGGGCCGTACGCCACGGCATCGGCCTGGCTCGCGCGCGTGCACCCGAATATCTGCTGCTGACGGACGCCGACATCGCGCACGCGCCGGACAGCCTGCGGAAGTTGGTGGCCGCGGCCCGCACCGGGGACTTCGATCTCGTGTCCCAGATGGCCCGGCTGCGGGTGGAGAGCGTCTGGGAGCGGCTGGTGGTACCCGCGTTCGTGTACTTCTTCGCGCAGCTGTATCCGTTCCGGTGGATCGCTGTGAAGGGGTCGCGGACCGCGGCCGCTGCGGGCGGCTGTGTCCTGCTGCGTACCGAGGCCGCCGAGCGGGCGCGGATTCCGGACGCAGTCCGGCACGCCGTGATCGACGACGTCGCGGTGGCGAGGGCGGTGAAGGGCTCCGGAGGGCACATCTGGCTGGGGCTCGCGGAACACGTCGACAGCGTGCGCCCCTACCCGCGCCTGCACGATCTGTGGCGGATGGTCTCGCGCAGCGCGTACGCCCAACTGCGGCACAACCCGCTGGTGCTGGCCGGGACGGTGGCCGGTCTCGCCGTCGTGTACCTGGTGCCGCCCGTGGCGCTGTTCGTGGGCCTCGCGCTCGGCAACGCCGGGGCGGTGGTGGCCGGTGGGCTCGCGTGGCTGCTGATGACCCTGACGTACCTGCCGATGCTCCGGTACTACCGCCAGCCGCTCTGGCTCGCCCCGTCGCTCCCCGTCACCGCGTTCCTGTACCTCCTCATGACGGTGGATTCCACGGTGCAGCACTACAGGGGGCGGGGTGCGGCCTGGAAGGGCCGCACCTACACCCGTCCCGACGCGGCGCCCGAGCAGCACTGAGCGGTCGCGCGCGGGACCGGACGGCTCCTGTCGGTCACTTCCTGCCGGGCGTCCAGTTCATGCCCCACCCGTACGCGTAGTCGACGGTGCGCTGCGGGCTCACGCCGCGGTCGGGGACGAGGAAGCGGGCCTCGCGCTGGACGACGAGGTCGCTGCCGGTGTTGGTGATGAGAGCGAGCGCGCACACCGTCGAGGGGACCGTGCACTCGCCGAGCGAGAAGTCGACGGGCGCTCCGTTGAGCGGCTGCAGGGTCACCGTCGCGTCCAGGTCGGCGAAGGAACGCGCCCCCGCGTAGATGGTCACGAAGATGAGGACGCGGCGGAAGTTCCGTGTGTGGTCGAGGTTGATGCTGAGGTTCTCGCCGCTCGTCGACGCCCCGGTGCGGTCGTCGCCGTCGAGATGGATGAACGGCGGCTGATGCAGGGCTCCGAAGGCGTTGCCCAGGGCCTGGACGACTCCCTTGCTTCCGTCGGAGAGCTCGTACAGGGCGCACAGGTCGAGGTCGAGGTCCGCGTGCATGGCGACGGCCCGGCCCAGCTTGGCCTGCCATCCCGAGAACTGCTTGCGCACCTGCCAGTTGAGGTTCACTCGCATCACACCGGAGGTGCCGCCCTGCTTGGTCAGCGAGACGGACGGGGCCTCCTTGGTGAGCGTGACCTTGGTCAGGCGTACCGGGGCCGTGGGCGGGGCGGGCGGTGCGGGCGGCGGTGTCACCGGCGCGGCCGTTACCGGCGGGACGGTGACCGGAGGGGCCATGGGGGCGGACGGCGGGGCCACCGGGGCCGGGGCCGCCTGCTGCGGTTCGTCCACCGAGATCCCGAAGTCGGTGGCCAGTCCTGCGAGACCGCTGCTGTAGCCCTGTCCCACGGCGCGGAACTTCCAGGCGCCCTGGCGCCGGTAGAACTCCCCGAGTACGAAGGCCGTCTCGACACTCGCGCCCTCGCTGTCGAAGCGCGCGACCTCCGTGCCCTGCTGTGCGTCGAGAACCCGGATGTAGAGCCCGGGCACCTGCCCGAACGTGCCGCCGTCCGTGGACGCGGCGAGCACCACCGTCTCGATCCCGGGTTCCACGCGCGCGAGGTCGACGATCAGCGTGTCGTTGAACTGGCCGTCGACCTTCCGCTTGCCCTCGTGCCGCACCGCGCCGGAGGAGTGGTTCGCCTGGTTGTAGAAGACGAAGTCCCCGTCGGAGCGGACCTTCCCGGAAGCCAGCAACAGGGCCGAGGCGTCGGCGTCGGGTACCCCCGGTCCGGCCCGCCAGCCCAGCTCGACACGCAGTCCGGTCGTCGGCACCGGAACGTTCGATCCCTTAGGCATTGACATGTCCGCCCCCATCGGGTGTCTCCGCGCACGACAGCGCCTCGTCATGTTCAGTTCATTCGGTTCGTTGAGCCGTTCTGCGCCAACCTAATCCCCCGAGCGGCGAACGCCCATCACCCGGTGCGGGAGATCAACCGCCAACCCACGAGTAACCCACCCGGAACTCGGCTTTTACATGAACCGAGCACCGGACGCCGCCCCTTTTCACCAAGTTCGCTCGCATTGACGATCCCACGTCACTGCCGACACGGAAAACAACCCTCTTATCGGTCTCCCCAACCAGCACATCGTGGGCTTAACTTATGTGCCATGACCTCCCCCCGCTCCACCTATGGCGGCGGTTACTACTCCGCCTCCTTCCCGGACACTCCGATCTACGACTCTCTCGTGGCCGAGCGGGGAACCCCGCAGATCGCCCCGATCCGGGTCCCCGCGGCCTATGACACGGGCAGTCACCTGCCCGCGCTGCCGTCAGCACTGCCCGCACTGCCTGCCGCGCCCTCCCAGCAGGCTCCTTCGTACGCCTACCCGCAGGCCCAACAGCCCTCGCCGCTGCAACAGGCCGCGCCGTACATCCCTCAGCAGGCCGGTGCGCCGCGCGCCTACCCGGGCCCGCAGGCTCCCCAGCCGCAGCGTCCGATGGCCGGCGGTACGGGCTACGAGGCGATGCGCCCCGCCGCCCCGCGTCCCGCCCCGGCCCCGTACCAGGAGCCCTACAACAACCAGCAGTACCGCGGTTACTGAGGAAAATCGGCCGAGGTCGTCCGTGTCCGCTGGCACGATGACCTCATGTCGAAGTCGGTGCTGCACTCGATCCACGTCTATCCGCTGAAGGCGGCCGGGGGGCATGCCCTGCGCGAGGCCGTCGTGGAGCCGTGGGGTCTGGCGGGTGACCGACGCTGGGTGCTGATCGACGAGAACGACAAGGTCGTCACCCAACGTCCACAGCCGCGCATGGCGTTGTCCGCCGTCGAGCAAGGGCCCGACGGCGGTATTTTGCTGTCCGCGCCCGGCCGTGAGCCGCTCGCCGTCCGCGTGCCCGAGCCGACCGGGACGACGACGGTGGAGATCTGGAACGACAAGGTGGAGGGTGTCGCCGCCGACGCCTCGGCGCACGCCTGGTTCAGCGACTATCTCGGCATCGGCGTGCGTCTCGTACACCTGGACGACCCTGCCGTCCGCAGGCCCCTCGACCCGGCGTTCGCCCGGCCCGGCGAGACCGTCAGCTTCGCCGACGGCTATCCCCTGCTGCTCACCACGCTCGGCTCGCTCGACGCCCTCAACGCGCTGATCGCGCAGGGCGACCGGCCCGGCGAGGGCCCGCTGCCCATGAACCGCTTCCGGCCGAACGTGGTGGTCGAGGGCACCGCCCCCTGGGCCGAGGACGACTGGTCCCGGATCACCATCGGCGAGGTCACCTTCCGGGTCGCGAAGATGTGCGGGCGCTGCGTCGTGACCACCACCGACCAGAACACCGCCGAGCGCGGCAGGGAGCCGCTGCGCACCCTCGCCCGCCACCGCCGATTCGGCGACAAGCTGGTCTTCGGGCAGAATCTCGTGCCGGAGTCCCCAGGTTCGGTCCGCGTGGGCGATCCGGTCAGGCTCCTCGAATAGGCCCTCGCCGTGGGAACACCGACGCCCGGCATGCCCGTTGAGCCTGTGTGAGAAGTTCATGAGAGGCCGGGTGCGAGGGGTGACTTCGCTCTCTCTTCGCCGGCACCGCGCGTGAACGACTCCGGTGGGGGTTATCACGGACGCGGAAGGGGGTCGGGACGTTGCGGGCCATCAGGGGACTCTGGCGCTGGCGGCACAACCCGCTGCGGCGTACGACGGATCTCGCCGAGGCGTGGCTTGCGCTGGGGGCGCTGCTGCTGATCCTCGTGGCGGCACCTCTGGTCGGTGTCCTGATCGGCGGGCTCGCCCAGGACGCCCTGCAGCAGTCCGTACGCGAGCAGCGGCTGGACCGCCATCCGGTGACGGCGACTGTCATCAAGAAGGCGGACCGTACGCCGCTGGACCCCGATCCCGAGACCTCCTCGGGGCGTGACTCGCACACTCGTGTCATCGCCGACTGGAAGGCCCCCGACGGCACCGCGCGACGCGACACGGTCATGGCGGCCCTGAACTCCCCCCAGCGCGGCGACCACTTCACGGTCTGGACGGACCTGCACGGCCGAATAGTCGGCCGACCGCTGGACACGGCGACGGCGGCGACGCATGCGGTCCTGGCCGGGTTCGGTACGGCCGTCGCCTGCGCGGGACTCGTCGAGGGTTCCCGGCGGCTGGTGGTGTGGCGCATGGTGCGGCGCAGGTACGACCGCCTCGACCAGGCATGGTCGCAGGCAGGCCCGGACTGGGGCAGGACGGGCACGGGCAGCTGACGGCCTCACCGCTCCGGTCAACCGGCCGGCCCCGCGCACGCTACGGTGGACCGGCCGAGATGTTCGGCACCGTCGTGAGAGGCTGTTTCTGTTCCCCGTGCGCGGAGTTGACGCGGCCGGGTGTCGGGAAGAGCCTCTCAGGACCCGCGTACGACGAGGTGGGGGCACAGCAGCGCCATGGCACAGGGCACGGTCCAGGTGACGCACACCGGTACGTCGCGGTGGCGGCGCCGCACGGGTGAGTACGCATCGCTCGCCGCCGCCCTGGAGGCCGCGGCCGACGGCGACGTCCTCACCGTCGCCGCCGGAACCTACCGGGAGAACCTCGTCGTCCAGCGGGCGGTCACGCTGCGCGGCCCCGAGGGCTCACCCGGTTCCGTGCGCATCGCGCCCGTCGACGGGGTACCGCTCACCGTGCGCGCCTCCGCCGTGGTCCAGGACCTGCTCGTCGAAGGACAGGACTCGGCCGCGCCCGCCCTGCTCGTCGAGGAGGGCACACCTGAGCTGATGGACATCCGGATCGTCACCCGGTCCGCGGCCGGCATCGAGGTGCGCGGCGGCGCGCGTCCCACAGTGCGGCGCTGCACCGTGGACAACCCCGCGGGTGTCGGTATCGCCGTACTGGACGGCGGGGGCGGGGTGTTCGAGGAGTGCGAGGTCGTGGCGGCCGGTCAGTCGGGCGTCTCCGTGCGCGGCGGCGCTCATCCGCGTCTGGAGCGCTGCCGGATCCACCACACCTCGGGCGCCGGCCTGTCGGCGACCGGCGAGCAGTCCGCACTCGAAGCCATCGGCTGCGAGGTGTACGAGGTCAGGGGCAGCGGCGTACAGGTCACCACGCGGGCCACGGCACATCTCACCGACTGCGATGTGCACCGTACGACCGCGGACGGCATCACGCTCGACACGGACGCCGTCCTGACGCTCGCCGACTGCCGCATCCACGACATCCCGGAGAACGCTGTCGACCTGCGGTCCCGCTCGGTCCTCACCATGACCCGTTCCACCGTGCGCCAGTTCGGGCGCAACGGCCTGTCGGTCTGGGACCCGGGCACGCGCGTGGACGCCAACCAGTGCGAGATCCACGACAGTACGGGCGACTACCCCGCGGTGTGGGTCAGCGACGGCGCGACGGTGGTGCTCGACTCCTGCCGGGTGCACGACGTGCCGGACGCGCTGTTCGTCCTCGACCGCGGCTCGCGCGCGGATGTCGTCGACAGTGATATCTCGCAGGTCCGCAACACGGCCGTGTCGGTGAGCGACGGCGCGACCGCACAGCTCGACGACTGCCGGATCCGGGACGCCGCGACGGGCGCCTGGTTCCGCGACCACGGCAGCGGCGGCACGCTGAACGGCTGCACCGTGGACGGCACCCAGACGGGCGTGATCGTCACCAAGGGCGCCGACCCCACCATCGAGCGGTGCACGGTCACCTCGCCCGCGGAGGCCGGCTTCTATGTGTCGGCGGGCGGCCGCGGCAGCTTCCACGGCTGCCGCGTCACGGACAGCGGCGGCTACGGCTTCCATGTGCTCGACGGCTGCCGTACGACGCTGAAGAAGTGCCGTACGGAGCGGTGTGCGCGCGGTGGTTACGAGTTCGCGGACGCCGGCGGCGACCAGGCGTCCGGCACGGGACCCGTGGTCGAGGACTGCACGAGCGACGAGAGCGCGGGGGTGCGGGCTCCGGCGCAGGAGACCGCCGTACAGACCACGAGTCAGGCCCCCGGTCTGCTGGGAGCGATCCCTGGGCAGCGCATCACCGAGCAGGAGCCGCTCGTCGCGCCCCAGGAGCCCGAGCAGCCCGCGCGCTCGTCGACGGCCGTGCTCGGTGAACTGGACGCGCTGGTGGGCCTGGAGAGCGTCAAGCGCGAGGTGCGGGCCCTCACCGACATGATCGAGGTGGGCCGCCGCCGCCAGCAGGCGGGTCTGAAGGCGGCCTCGGCTCGACGCCATCTGGTCTTCACCGGCTCCCCCGGCACCGGCAAGACGACGGTCGGCCGGCTGTACGGCGAGATCCTGGCCTCGCTCGGGGTCCTGGAGAAGGGGCATCTCGTCGAGGTGTCCCGGGTCGACCTGGTCGGCGAGCACATCGGCTCCACGGCCATCCGTACGCAGGAGGCCTTCGACCGGGCGCGCGGCGGTGTGCTGTTCATCGACGAGGCGTACGCGCTCTCGCCGGAGGACTCGGGGCGCGACTTCGGCCGCGAGGCCATCGACACGCTCGTGAAGCTGATGGAGGACCACCGCGAGGCGGTGGTGGTGATCGTCGCGGGCTACACGGCCGAGATGGAGCGATTCCTGACCGTCAACCCCGGTGTGGCGTCCCGCTTCTCACGGACCATCACCTTCGGCGACTACGACGCCGAGGAGTTGCTGCGGATCGTGGAGCAGCAGGCCGAGGAGCACGAGTACCGGATCGCGCCGGGTGCGGGCGAGGCGCTGATCAAGTACTTCACGGCGATCCCGAAGGGGCCCGCGTTCGGCAACGGCCGCACGGCGCGGCAGACGTTCGAGGCGATGGTGGAGCGGCACGCGGGGCGGGTCGCCCAGCTCCCCGAACCGACCAAGGACGACCTCACCCTCCTGTACGCGGAGGACCTGCCGGACCTCCCCTGAGGCCCTGCCGCATCGGCCGCCCCACACGGGCGTCGAGCCTCACATGGATGCCGCGCCTCACATGGGCGTCGGTTCCAGCCTGGATTCCTGCGGCTCCTCGGGGCCGTTGTCCTCCCTCGGCCCCGGTACCTCCGGCCTGAGCCGTGCGAGCAGCTTCTTCCGCTCCTCGGCGAAGGCGGGGTCCGCCTGGTAGTCGGAGTGGCCGAGGATCGGCGCGGGAAGCGGGTGGTCCTCGGTGCGGCCGTACGCGAGCGGGTCCTTCAGGGCCTCGCGGTCGACCTGGGGGCCGCAGTCACCGGGCAGTCGCACGGGGCCGCCGATGGGGTCGGTGGCCCGGTGCAGGTTGCGCCAGCAGTCGACCTCGCGGTGCAGCCCGCTGAGCGCGTCGGGCCCGAAGTGGGCCGGGAACCAGCGCCCGTAGAGCCGCTCCAGGGGTGAGCCGTACGTCAGCAGCGCGACCCGCTTGCGCACCGAGGGCTTGAGCTGCCAGGCCGCGGCGGCCGCGAGGACGCTGCCCTGGGAGTGGCCGGAGAGGACGAGCCGCCGGCCCTCGGCGGCGCTGGTCCAGGTCGCCATGCGCCAGGTCAGGTCGGGCACTGCGCGCTCGGCATAGCAAGGGGGCGCGAAGGGGTGCGCCGCGCGCGGCCAGAACGTGCCGACGTCCCACAGGATGCCGATGGTGCGCCGGGCGGAGGGGTCCTTGTAGGCGCGGCGTCCCCAGGTGACGAACAGTATGAAGCCGACGCCGATCAGCCAGGAACCGAGCGCCTGCGCGGCCTCCGCCGCTCCCTGAACGACGGCGTACGTACCGTGCGCGGCCACGCCGGGGGTCTCGTCGGTGGTCATCGCGCCCACCAGTGCCAGGGCTCCCAGGAGCAGCGTCACGATGGAGGTGATGCCGATGATCCGGGGCGCCCGGTCGGTGAGAGCGGCCATGGCGCGCATGCGGGCGATGCGACGGGTGCGCTCGGCGTCAGCGGGCTCCTTCGGGTAGTCGAGTTCCACCGCGGCCGTCTCGATGCGGCGCAGTTGCACTGTGCGCCTGGCCAGCCAGCCGACGAGGGCCAGCAGAACGATCAGCAACGGCGGGATGACCGAGGCCTGCCAGGTCAGCAGGACGGGCGGGCCCTCGATCGTTCCTCCGGTGCCGTCCAGCCAGTCGGCGACGCGCTGGGCCACCCCGCCGGACATGACGCCGCCCAGGGCGCAGGCCAGCATCGCGACGGCGGGCCCGGCCAGGCCGCGCATCGCGGTACGGGGGTCCGGGTGGGCGCGGTACAGGAGGTGGGCCACCACACCGAGCACGATCACGAGCAGGCACTGGACGAGTGCGATGCCGCCGAAGATCGCGTCGCCGCCGGGCAGCCGGCCGTCCGACCTCCACTCCGGGCGCGACCAGCCTGCGTACAGGAGGGTGAGGGCGAGCAGAGCGAGCGAGCCGATGGGCAGCAGGCGCACTAGGGCGGCGTCGAGGTGCCGGTCGAGCCGGTGCTCACTGCGGCCGCGGCGGCAGACCACCCACACCACGAGGACCCCGCCCACCACGAGCGACGCCTCCACGATCCGGCCGAGCGCCTCCAGGGCGAGCGGCCCGCCGGGCTCACGGTCGTAGCGGGCGGCGGAGGTACCGACCGCCGCGACGATCGTCAGCAGGCCCGCGGCGGTGTGCGCCGCGCGGAGCCGGGCGACCAGCCGACGCCCGTACCAGAAGCCCGGACGCCCGAGCCCGGCCCGGCCCGCCTCATCGTCGGACTCGGCCCCGTACTCGATCGGCGGCTGGGACTCGTACGCGCTCCAGGTGCGGTGCGAGAGATACCAGAGGAGGACGGTGAGGGCCGCGGGCACCAGGGCGGCGAGGGCGAGCCGGCGGCCCGGCAGGCTCCACCAGCCGGCGTCCGGGCCGGCCGGGGAGAGGAACCCCAGCCAGGAGTGCTCCTGTGCGCACCCGCTGGTGCCCGCGCACTGCCAGGCGGCCAGGTCGAGGGCGACCTCGCAGGCGGCGGCGACCAGCAGCACCGTGAGGGTCAGGCCGGCGAGGCGGACGAGCAGGCCGTAGAGCCGTACGGTCCGCACCCGGTTGTCCCGCACCGTGGGCCGCATCCAGTGGGCGAGGTTGACCACCATGAACGGCAGGAGCAGCAGCCACAGCGCGCGGGAGCCGTTGCCGGAGGTGAGATTGCACCAGACGTACGCCTCGGGGACCGGCTTGCCACGGTCCTCGTCGAGTCGCTTCGCCGCCTCCTTCTCCGCTTCGACGTCGTCGGCGCGGCGGAAGACGGCGGCCGTGTCGTCGCCGGTGATCCGGACGGTGCGCGGATCGTTCAGCATCTCCTGGGGCGTCGTACCGCCGACGCCGTGGACCAGCAGTTCGAGTGCGGTGTCGGCCGTCGCGGGCCGTCGCTCGGAATCGTGCGCCTCGTGCACCTCGTGCGGCGAGGCATGCCTCTGTGGACGCTCCACTGTTCTGCTTCCCCCGTGATGCCCGTACGGCACGTGTCATGTTCAGGTACAAGGATCCCGCCTCCGGGAGCGTTGCGCACCACTCGTCACGGAATCTCCCCGATCCGTGTGACAGTGACGCACGGAAGATGGCAGCGTGACGTGCGCGCGTCGCCACAGGCAGTGGCGCGACCTGCGGTGACCCATGCGAGGATGGGGCATCCCATGGACCGGAGGTGAGGGTGAATGTCCTTGTCGGAGGGGGTTCGGGGACATGCCGGACGTGTCGAGGCGAAGGGAACCGGAGCGGACGTGAGTGAGAATCAGAACCTCCTCGCGGAGCAGCGGCGCGCTCTGATCCTCGACGAGGTCCGGCGGCGCGGCGGCGTCCGCGTCAACGAACTCACCAGGAAACTCGGCGTGTCGGACATGACGGTCCGACGCGATCTCGACGCGCTCGCCCGCCAGGGCGTGGTGGAGAAGGTGCACGGCGGCGCGGTCCCGGTGGTCGAGGCGAGCACGCACGAGCCGGGCTTCGAGGCCAAGTCGGGTCTGGAGCTGACCGCCAAGGAGGACATCGCGCGGGCCGCCGCGGCGATGGTCGCACCGGGCACGGCGATCGCCCTGTCGGGCGGCACGACGACGTACGCGCTCGCCAATCAGCTGCTCGACGTGCCGGATCTGACCGTGGTGACCAACTCCGTACGGGTGGCCGATGTCTTCCACGCGGCGCAGCGCACCTCGGGGCAGCGGCAGGGAGCGGCGACGGTCGTACTGACCGGTGGTGTGCGCACGCCGTCGGACTCACTGGTGGGGCCCGTCGCGGACCAGGCGATCGCGGCGCTCCACTTCGACGTGTTGTTCCTGGGTGTGCACGGCATATCGGTGGAGGCCGGCCTGTCGACACCGAACCTGGCGGAGGCCGAGACCAACCGGCGCCTCGTCCAGTCGGCCCGGCGTGTCGTCGTGGTCGCGGACCACACCAAGTGGGGCACGGTGGGCCTGAGTTCGTTCGCCGCGCTGGAACAGATCGACACGCTGGTCACGGACGACGGGCTGCCCGCCGGGGCGCGCGCGGAGATCTCCGAGCATCTGCGGCGGCTGGTGGTGGCGGGAGAGCCCGAGGACGAGAGCGAGACGGAGACGGACGCCTGACGGAGGCGGACGCCGTACCGCGGCGGGGCATCTGTGGGCGGTACAGACATCTGACAGACCGCCAGCTATGGTGACGATGCCTCGTCAACCGCCGCGTTGTGGGGCTGCGTTCGGATTCGTTCCCCGTTTGTTCCCGCGAGGAGGTCCGTACATGGCACACCGACTGCGTCCGGTGGGACTCGACTTCGTCGAGACCGCTCCCCTGCGTCTGGTGTTCGCGAGAGAGATCGCCTCGCCTCCCGAGACCGTCTATCGCGCGCTGGCCGAGGACGTGACCGGCTGGCCCGAGTGGTTCTCGGCGGTGAGAGCGGCCCGCCCGACCGAGGACGGGACCGGACGGCAGGTCCGGCTGAAGGGCGGGACACGCTTCGAGGAGACGATCCTCGCGGCGGAGCCCTCGGAGGTCTACACCTACCGCATCGACGTGACGAACGCTCCCGGCACCCGCGCCCTCGTGGAGGAGTGGCGCCTCACCCCGGACGGCACGGGTACGAGAGTCCAGTGGACCTGGGCCGCCGACGGAACGGCACCGTTCCGCCTCGCGATAAAGCTGGGCCGAGCGGGCCTGGGCCGGGCGTTCCGCGACGCGGTGACGAAGCTGGACCGGCGGCTGAGCCCCACGCACGCGCCCTGAAGGGGCGCGGGGCTGTTACATCATGCGGCTCCGCCGCGTGCGCGCGACCAGCCACGACGCGCCCGCAGACGCAGTCGCACGCGCAGCGAACTCCTCAATCCGGCCAGACCCCCGTCGCCAACAGCGACGAGATCGCCGCGGCGTACGGCTCGATGTCCAGCCCCTGACCGGCCACCCACTCGTCCGAGTAGTACTTGTCCAGATACCGGTCCCCGGGGTCGCACAGCAGCGTGACGACGCTCCCCGTCCGCCCCGCGGCCACCATCTCCGCCACGATCTTCAGCGCACTCCACAACCCCGTACCGGTCGAGCCCCCCGCCTTGCGCCCGATGGCGGCTTCCAGTGCCCGCACGGCGGCCACACTCGCCGCGTCCGGCACCTTCATCATCCGGTCGATGGCCCCCGGCACGAAGCTCGGTTCCATGCGCGGCCGGCCGATGCCCTCGATGCGCGACCCGCAGTCGGTGGTGACGTCCGCGTCGCCCGTGGTCCAGCCCTCGAAGAAACAGGAGTTCTCCGGATCGGCCACACAGATACGGGTGTTGTGCTGCATGTAGTGCACGTACCGGGCGATGGTCGCCGACGTGCCACCTGTGCCCGCGGTGGCGACGATCCAGGCCGGTTCGGGGTAGCGCTCCAACTCCAGCTGACGGTAGATCGATTCGGCGATGTTGTTGTTGCCGCGCCAGTCGGTGGCCCGCTCCGCGTACGTGAACTGGTCCATGAAGTGCCCGCCGGTCTCGGCCGCGAGGGCCGCCGACTCCGCGTACATCGTCCGCGGGTCGTCCACGAAGTGGCACTGTCCGCCGTGGAATTCGATCAGGCGGCATTTCTCGGGGCTGGTCGTGCGGGGCATGACGGCGATGAAGGGCACCCCGATCAGCTTCGCGAAGTACGCCTCGGAGACGGCGGTGGAGCCGCTGGACGCCTCGATGACGGGGCGGTCTCGGCGGATCCAGCCGTTGCACAGGCCGTACAGGAACAGCGAGCGGGCCAGGCGGTGCTTGAGGCTGCCGGTGGGGTGGGTGGACTCGTCCTTGAGGTAGAGGTCGATGCCCCATCCCTCGGGCAGCGGGAAACGCAGGAGGTGGGTGTCGGCCGATCTGTTCGAGTCTGCCTGGACCTTCCGTACGGCTTCTTTGAGCCAGTGCCGGTACTCCGCGTCGCTGTGATCGACATCGAGCGTGGCCATCGGCTCATGGGTGCGGGCCTGCTGTGGGGTGGTCACGGCGGGGCTCCTTCGGTTGTGCCGACGCCGGTTCACGCGGTCGGACACCTCGATCATATGCACCTTCCGCACGCTTCTCACCTGCATAAACACACCTTTGAGCACCTCAAAGGAACCCCTGGCGCAGCCTGCGTCGGAGGGTGGGGGGCGCATTCGCGCGAGTGCGCCGGAGAACACCCGTGACGTCGTCGTGCGCACTGGTGCTCGACACCGAAGGCGGGCAGACTGCACCGCATGGGACGCCGGTCCGGGCGGGGATGCACACTGGAGCGGGATCCTCCCGGATCACGGCGGGGCACGACCGAAGCGCACAAGGGGGCGGGGCACATGGCGGAGCCGGAGTTCACGGCCACGGGCGTGCGGATCGGAAAGAGGCTGCGTTCGCTCACCCGGGCCGGACAGGTCCGGATCAGCGACGGCAGGCTGGAGTTGCTGACCAGTTACGGCAGCGAGATCGACAGCGCGCCGGTGCAGGCGGTCCGGGCGTCGAAGCCCTGGTTCGCCCATGACGACCGGGCATTGGCGGACGTCAACGGCACGCGCTATCTGCTGACTCTGGGGGACCACGACCCGGCTCCGGGGGAACCGGGCCCACCGGCGGCCAGCCGGTTCATCGAGGCCGTGCGCAAGGCGGCGGGGCGCGGGCGCTGAGAGCCCTCACGTTGTCGGTCCGGTCACCAAAGGCACCGCCAGGGACACCGCGAGTTGCGAGACCGCACCTCCTGCGTCACGCTGTTCTCACGTCACTCTGGGTTTACCGGCGATAACGCTGCGAACCAGCCCGCCGGGCACCAACCGCAGGCGGTCGTTTGCGCGCAGGCCGCTTGCTGGATCCGTACTCCGTCTTCTTCCGGACCTCAATTCGGGGAGTCGCAGCCGTGATCAGCCAGCCAAGCAGGCATTGCACGGTAGAGCTCCAAGCCCTGCCGTCGCGGATCGGCCAGGTCCGCAGAATCGTATCTGCGCAATTGCGCTACTGGCATCTGGATCCGTTGATAGACCGGGCCGCGCTCGGTGTGACAGAGCTGTTGACCAACGTCCACCGGCACGCAGTGCCCGACAAGCTGTGCACCGTGGAGATCGAGCTGCTGCTCGACCGGCTCACGGTCTCGGTGCACGACAACGACCCGCGCCTTCCCGAGGTGCGGGACGCCGACTCCTCCGCGACCTGCGGACGTGGTCTCGCGATGGTCGCCGCATTCAGCGAGAGCTGGGGTGTGCGGCCGGACGGCGAGTCGGGCAAGGTCGTGTGGTTCACCCTTCCGGCCGCCTCCACCACGGCGGGTCTGCCGGCCTGCCCACCGTACGGCGCGGCCGCCGAGTCGCCCGCCCGCAGTTTCGCGGAGGTGGAGCACGCCGCTGGCACGCTCAGGACCGGACACGCTCCCGCCCGGTCGGCCGTTGCCGGCTGACCGGGCGGTGACCGGGGCTTCTGCCTCCGCTCGGTGGCGAAGGCCCGCTGTCCGGTCCGCTCGGTGGCGAGGGCGTACCAGTCCGTCCACTCGACGGAGCCAGCACGCCCACCCGTCTACTCGGTGGCGATGGCACGCAGTACGTCGAGGCGTGCCGCCCGCCGGGCCGGGCGCAGTCCCGCGAGAGCTCCGGCCGCGACCCCCACGAGGGCCACCACGGTGAGCTGGAACGGCGGCATCGCGAAGGCGAAGGCGCTGTCGGACGCTCCGTCGGATGCCTTGACGAGCACCCAGCCGAGGAACCCGCCGAGTGCGAGTCCGCCCACCGTGCCGAACGCGGCGACCAGCACCGACTCCCAGCGGACCATGGCGCGCAGCTGCGCCCTGGTCTGCCCGACGGCCCTCAACAGACCGAGTTCGCGGGTGCGTTCGTGGACCGCGAGGGTCAGTGTGTTGGCGATGCCGAGCAGTGCGATGAGCACCGCGAGCGCGAGGAGCGCGTAGACCAGGGTGAGCATCATGTCGATGCCGCCGGCCGAGGACTGCGCGTACTCGTCGCGGGTCTGCACCTCCGGATTGCCGTACGCCGCCGCGGCCTTCTCGACCGCCGCCTTGCCGTCGGCCGCGCTCACACCGTCCTCGAAGGTGACGGCCACGAGCGTGTCGGAGTCCTGGGTACGGTGCGGGGCCCAGGCGTCGCGGGTGATGACGTAGTCGCCGGCCAGCTCGGACCGGCCGTAGACCGCGCGGACCGTGAAGGTCTGCTTCTTGCCGTCGGTGAAGGCCAGTTGGGCGGTGCCACCGGTCTTGAGACCCTGCTTGTCCGCCTCGTTCTCGGTGATGGCGATGCCGTCGTCGCCGAGGTCGCGCATCGAGCCCTGAACGTCGCCGAGGTCGAAGGTGCGCTCCAGCGCGACCGGGTCGGTGACGGTCAACGCCCGTCCCTTGCCGTCGACTTCGGCGACACCGCGGCCGAGTCCGACGGCCGTGTCGACCTCGGGCCGCTCGGCGATCGCGGGGGCGAGCCGCGGGCTCAGTCCGCTGCCGCCCGCACCGAACGACGGGGTGCTCACCGCGACGTCGCCCGCGAAGGACCGGGACACCGTCTGGTCCATGGTCGCCTTCAGCGAGGCTCCGAAGACGGTGAACAGTGAGACGACGGCGACACCGATCATCAGCGCGCTCGCGGTGGCGGCGGTCCGCTTGGGGCTGCGCAGGGCGTTGCGCCTGGCCAGGCCGCCGGTGACTCCCCGCAGCTTGTCGAGCGGGCCGCCGAGGACGCGTACGGCGGTGGTCGAGGCGACCGGGCCGAGGACCACGAAGGCGGCGAGCGCAAGGATCGCACCAGTTCCGGCGAGCCACAGGGAGGGGCTGGCGAAGACGCCGACCAGTGTGACGGCGACCGCCAGTGCCGCGAGAGCGGAGCCCACGACGGCACGGGTGCGGGACGCACCTGACTGGTCGACGGCCGTCTCCCGCAGGGCTGCCAGTGGTGCGGTGCGCCCGGCGCGTACGGCGGGCAGCAGCGCGGAGCCGAGGCAGACCACGATGCCGACCGCGAGCGGAAGGCTCATGGACAGCCCGCTGACCACCAAGTCGCCCTCGGGGAACGGGAATCCGATGGCCGGGAACAGTGCCTGGAGTCCGGCCGCGATTCCGATGCCGCCCGCGAGACCGGCGGCGGACGCGACCACGGCGACGACGCTCGCCTCGACCAGGGTCGACGCGGTGACCTGCCGTCGTGAAGCACCCAGAGCGCGCAACAGGGCGTTCTCGCGGGTGCGTTGGGCGACGACGATCGCGAAGGTGTTGTGGATGGAGAAGGTCGCGACCAGCAGCGCCACACCGGAGAACACCAGCAGGAACGTGGTGAAGAGCGACAGGAACTGACCCGAGATCATGTCGGTGTTCTCCGTGGCCAGCTCCTGGCCGGTGATCGCCTCAACTCCCTTGGGCAGTACGGGAGTCAGGGCGTCGACGAGCTCCTGCTGACCGGTGCCGGGCCCGGCCCGCACCAGGATGCTGGCGGCCTCGCCGGGCTTCGCGGTCAGGTACTTCTCGGCGTCGGACCGCGTCATGCCGGTGTAGGTCACCTGGGCCATGCCGTCCTCGCCGCCGAAGGTCGCGAGGCCGACGATCGTCACCTTGACGGGGTCGGGGGTCCGCAGGGTCGTCGTGTCACCGATCTTCAGATCGCCCTTCTCGGCGGCGCCCCGGTTGACGACGACCTCGCCGGACCTCGACGGGACGCGGCCTTCGGCCAGTTGGTACGAGTTGAGCTTCGGGTCGTCGATCCAGTTGCCCGCGAGGGTGGGCGGGCCCTGGCCGCCGATGGGCTTGCCATTCGCGCCGACGAGCTGGCCGGCGCCCTGGATGTCGGGCTCGGCGGCCGCGACACCGGGTGCCTTCTCGACGGCCGTCACCAGGCCGGTGTCGACGGGCTGCCGTACGCCCTGGCTCTCGCCCGGCGTGGTGATGGTGCCGGCGCTGCGGACGACGGCGTCGGTGCCGCTCGTCGCGTTGCCGAACATCGTGTCGAAGCTGGCGCGCAGGGTGTCGCCCATGACCAGGGTGCCGGCCAGGAAGGCGACGCCGAGGAGCACCGCCAGGAACGTACCGGCGAAGCGGCGTTTGTGGGCGCGCAGGGACGAGACGCTGATGCGCACGGAGGCGTTCATGCCGGCGGCGCTCCCTTGCTGTCGAAGGCCTTCATACGGTCCAGGACCTTGTCGGCCGTCGGGGCTTCCATCCGGTCGACGAGCCGGCCGTCTGCGAGGAAGACCACCTCGTCGGCGTGTGCGGCGGCGACCGGGTCGTGGGTGACCATGACGACCGTGCGGTCCATCTGGCGTACGGCCCGGCCGAGGAGGTTCAGGACCTCCTCGCCGGAGCGTGAGTCGAGGTTCCCGGTGGGCTCGTCGGCGAAGACGACGTCGGGTTGTCCGGCGAACGCCCTTGCCACGGCGACGCGTTGCTGCTGACCGCCGGAGAGTTCGGAGGGCCGGTGGTGCAGCCGGTCGCGCAGGCCGACCACGTCGACGAGCGCGTCGATCCACTCCTGCGACGCACCGTCGCCCCGGCCGCCCGCGAGGTCCCTGGGCAGCGTGATGTTCTCCGCGACGGTCAGCGTCGGCACCAGGTTGAACGCCTGGAAGACGAAGCCGATGCGGTCGCGCCGCAGCAGTGTGAGGCGGCGGTCGTCCATGCTGCCCAGCTCGGTGTCGCCGATGAACGCGGCGCCCGAGGTGAGGGTGTCCAGGCCGGCCGCGCAGTGCATCAGGGTGGACTTGCCGGAGCCCGAGGGCCCCATGATCGCGGTGAAGCGTCCGGCCGGAAAGGTGACGCTCACTCCGTCCAGGGCCCGGACGGCGGTGTCGCCGTTGCCGTACACCTTCACGGCGTCGGCGACACGTGCCGCGGTCCGCGTGGCCCTGGTGGCGGTCGCGGTGCTCATGCCGCACCGCCCTTGCCCGTACGGCCGAAGTCGGTGCGACCGAAATCGGTGCGTCCGAACTGCTCATCCAGGACGGAGAGCCGACGCCAGTACTCGTCCTCGTCGATCTCGCCGGAGGCGAAGCGCCTGCCGAGCATCGCGATCGGCGAGTCGCCGGTCGGGCGGACGTCCGTCGCGGTGCGGTCCATGCCGCGCCACGGGCCGCGACGGCCACGCCACACGGTACGGCGCAGGACGGTCACGACACCGATCACGACGGCCGCCCAGATCAGCGGGAAGAGAAGGATCCACGGGCCGGGCCCGCCGTCCCAGTGCGCCAGGGTCTGCATCTGAAGTCATCTCCTCGGTGGGTGTTCCGGTGATGCTTCGAGACTCGCGCCGGGAGGGGGTCCGGGTCGTCGTACGGCCAGCGGCAGTACGCGTACCTCCCCGGGAGTACGAAAGGGGCTGTGGGCTGCTCCCTCGACTCTGTACCTACTAGTATGTACAGTGATTTCATGAGCACCCCGGAGCGATTGATCGAGGCCACCCGCGAGCTGTTGTGGGAGCGGGGGTACGTGGGTACGAGCCCGAAGGCGATCCAGCAGCAGGCCGGGGCAGGTCAGGGCAGCATGTACCACCACTTCGCGGGCAAGCCCGACCTGGCGCTCGCCGCGATCCGGCGCACGGCGGAGGAGCTGCGCGCTACCGCCGAGGGAGTACTCGGCGGTCCTGGTTCTCCGTACGAGCGTGTCGAGGCGTATCTGCGACGCGAGCGCGATGTGCTGCGCGGTTGCCCGGTCGGGCGGCTGACCATGGACCCGGACGTCATGGCGAGCGAGGAGCTGCGCGCGCCCGTCGACGAGACGCTGGACTGGCTGCGGGAGCGCCTCGCGGGGATCGTCGAGGAAGGGCAGGAGCGGGGCGAGTTCGCGCCCTCGCTGGACGGCGAGGAGATCGCCGCGACGGTCGTCGCCACGGTCCAGGGCGGCTATGTGCTGGCGCGCGCGTCCGGCTCGACCGCCGCCTTCGACACGGGAGTTCGCGGACTGCTGTCGCTGCTCGCCCTCAACTCCCCTGCCCGTACAAGCGATTAGGGCCCGTTACAGCCGTTGAGCTCTGGGCCGTTGAGCTCTGGGCCGTTGAGCGTTGGAGGCATCTGTGTACGCCATGCAGTACGAGATAACCCTAGCTGAATGGGCACTACGCTATAGAGTTTGGCGGACTCCATGACCTGCGAAAACGCCAAAGCCCCGCCCACCTCAACACAGTGAGGTGAACGGGGCTTCGTCCCTCCGCCCGCTCCCCTAGACACGGGGGATGGGGAGGCGGATCGGACAGAGGGGCGGAGCGAGCAGGGTCCCGGTGGCCGACCTCAACGACTCCAGAACCCTGCCGCCCCACCGCGCGCCGACTGAACAAGCAGCGGGGGCGCGGGTCTGTGGGGCCGTCAGGCTTCTACTTCGGCCCAGCACTCCAGGCACGTGTACGTCTTCTTGTCCTGCGACAGAACCATGGGCCTTCCACAGCACGTGGGTTGCCTACTCATCCGTCGACTCAATGCCGTAGACGCTGCGGAGGATGTTGCGGAGCCGGGCGGCATCAGCGACTGCCGAGGCGATGCCCTGGCCGGCCAGTGCCCGCCGCATGGCCTCCTCGCGCCACCCGTCAGGCAGGGTCGTGAAGCGTGCGGCGAACTCGACGCCGGAACGAGCCTGCCGATCCCAGCCGTAGCTTCGGGGGTGCCAGCGTGCGCCACACACCGCGCCGTAGTGGTCCGCGGCCTCGTGAAGCTGCTGGATTCGGGGCGCCTCGCGGTCCGGGCGGAGCCACGGCTTACCCACGCGACTGACGGAGTGCCCTTCGGCCATGGCCCAGTGGACGGCTGCCTGATCATGAGGCGTCAGACCGTCCCACAAGCCTCGCTCGGTGAGCTGCTCCAAGATGGCCGGTCCAACGGACTTCGCCATCCGTTGCACCTCGCCCCACGGGTGGGTTTCCCACTTCTTCAGCCCCTCCGCCGTGAGTGCCAGCTCCGTCAGGCCGTTGTCGAGTTCAGTGAGGGTCATTCCTCGTCCGCCTTCCGCTCGGAGCTTCCGGGCGCGAGACGCCATGCGGTCATGCTGACGATCCGGAAGCGGTCATGGTCGGGGTGACGACGCAGGTGCTCCCGAGCCCAGTCCTGCGCTTCGTCGGTGCCCTGCCCTACGGGGTCTGCCTCGATGCACGAGGCGCATTCGACCCATCGGCGCTCGGGGAAGTCGCCGACCTCCAGGCGCATCGGCAGGTCGGCTATCTCCAGGGGTAACGAGGTGTAGTCCGTGGGGATCATTTCTCCGCCGCCTTCCGACGACGCTCAGCCGCCTTCTTCTTCCAGTCGTGCGGGTGACGCCTGATTTCAATCGCGAGATCCACCGCGTGCGACAAGTCGTAAGCCGGACTCTTCGGGTCCGTGGCTTCCACCCACTGTCGGCCGCATGCTCCGCAGACGTCGCAGCCCGGAACCGGCTTCGGTTTTTCAATCACCGGATCCGGCAGTTCAACAGGCGCTCTGAGCGTCCTCTCCAGTGCCATCCCTACACCTCCGCCGCGTGCCTTGATGCACCGACCGTACGAGCAGAGGGGAAGGGAATTCCACGAGATTCTACGGAATTCTATGCGGGTTCATCCGAGAGGGAGCTGAGAGCTTCCGTGATGCGTGCGCGTGCTTCCGCTCCGACGACAGCATGAGCCGACATCCTCGCGAAGGCGTTCGCGTACTGCGCCACTTCTCCGGGCGCCGTGACAGTGATTGCAGCCGTCAGCAGCTCGACGTGAACGCGTCCCTCGTCGAAGAGAGTGAACGTCTCCAGAGTCCACATGTTGCGCGTGGCTCCCGCGGGCACGATGCCGACCGACACCGACGGGAACGCCATCGCAGTCAGCAGATGCCCGAGTTGGCCGGCCGTCGTTTCGGCGCTTCCGATGACGTGGGTCAACACGGACTCTTCGAGGAGGAACACGAAGCGACGGCCGCGCTCCCTGACGATGTGGTTCCGCGCCACGCGGGCATCCGCCGCGTCCTCGACGTCGTCCGGCGTCCCGTGGAAGTCAGAGATCGACTTCAGGAGTGCGGCGGCGTACTCGTGCGTCTGGAGGAACCCCGGGACCACGCTGGAGCTGTAGACGCGGAACGTCTCCGTACGCTCGTACAGCGGGACCCTGGACTCCTGAAGCCGTCGCATACCAGTGCGCTGGACGCGCTTCCACTCCAGGTACATGGAGTCAGCGGTCCGGTTCTGTGCGACGAGGTCAGGCGCCTTGTCTTCGGCTCCGCAGGCACGGCACCACGTCCGAATGTCATCGTCGGACGGTGGAGTCGTCGCGTTCTGCAAGCGCGAGACCTTCGACGGTTGCCACCCTGTGAGCGCCGCAACCTCCCTACCCGACAGACCAGCGTCACGGCGGATCTCACGCAGCCGCTCAGCAATGGAGCGGCGTGCGTTGTCCAGGCTGGACGACGGGTAGGGAGATTGCATGGGTCGGGGCCGTCAGATCCGGTAGTCCTCGTGCGGGATGGCTCGCGTCCAGACGGCTTCGAACGCTTCGACGTGGCGCTTCACAACGTCCGCAGCGTCCTCCATGACGTCCTCGACGAAGGCGCCGTCACCGGAGAACAGGCTGAACCGGATCAGTTGGTCGTCGAAGATCCACAGATCGTTCCCCGGGATCAGGAGGTCCGACGCGAGCCGACGAGGCAGCCACCGGACCTCTTCGCCGGCCGCGATGTTCTGCGGCGTGCACGAGTGCTCGAACCGGATGTAGTCGGCGACAGGCTCCGACACGACGCGCGCCCGCCGCATGACGACCCCACGGCCCACAGCATCGGCCACGGTGTCGTGAAAGCTGTTCCACCAGGAGGAGCGGTCCGCCAGGTCGTATCGGCGCCCCGCCTTCCACGCTGCGAAGTCCTCGTCCTCGTCGGCCACGCCGTAGACGTCGCGCGTCTCCAGGTGAACGGCTGAGCGACGGCAGGACTCCATAAGCTCAGCGAACGGTGGCACCTTCGGCAACATCGCACGCCTCCCTGATCGCCTGAATCATGCGGAAGGGTAGCCGGATGACCCCCTCATTGTCGGGGATCGGTCCCGTTGCCAGGCATTCCGCCTCTAGTGCGGCGTCTGCCAACCAGCCTTGGAACACAATCTCCTTCTCCTCGTGCCGGACCCACGCCGTCGGGCAGTGGTCGCCGTTGGTCTCAGGGTCCTTAGCGATGAACCGTAGCGTCATGACCAGTCTCCTTGTCACGCAGATTGCGCAATGTTCTACGAACATCACGCCAACGGGTATCCACCGTCAAGAGCGCCTGTCGCATGGGCAACTGCCGCCCAGCGTCACGGCTGTGCATCCCTCGCTGCCACCTGCCGCGTTGCACGCACAGACACCACCTGCCCGACAACGGCGGCAGCCGCACCGCCTATCGCTCCCACGAGATAGGCAATGGCCTTGATGATCTCGGCCGCGCTGTTGGGGCTCGCGATGGGCTCCGCGGGCTCGTACGGCCCAGGAGGGTCCACAGCCGACTCACTCGGCACTGGGGCGTCCGACGTGGCTGTTGTGGACTCCGGCGTACTCGCTGGCGGTAGTTGGTAAGACGGTTCGCTGATGACGGTCTGCGGCCTCGTCGGCAAGCCAATATGCGGATCGCTGCCGTCGCCGGGTAGCGGGGAAAAGACAGCGACGACGACCACGGCAAAGAAAAGGCTGAGGCCGATCCACCGCAGCCGCCGGCCGAGCCGAACGCGGTCCTGCGCCTTCCCGCTGTCGTCCCCCATGCAGCGACGATAGGCCGCATCCTTCATGAACAGCAGGGGTCCAACCTCGCCGCTTCAGCACTCGCACGGCAGGTCACTCGTCGTCGAACCCAAGCTCCGTTTCCGGCCTACAGAACTGGCACACCTCCAGGTTCCCGTCAGTGATTGCTATGCGCGCCTCCATCGCGTTGACGGCGTGCGCGAACTGGCCGGCCATGTAGCAGTCGGCCGTGTGCACCGACGAGGGCACCGGGCCGTCAGGGGTGCGCACGCGTTCCAGCTTGAACGGCTTGGACGGTCGCCTTGTCCGCCGCGCGGGTGGAGGAGCTTGCCGGCGTTGTCGTCGACCGCGTAGCAGTCCACGACGAAGCCTGTGTACTCGTCTCGGTGCCGTACGGGCTCGCCCTGGACGTCGCCAGGGCCGTGTACGACGAAGTACTCCATCCACGCGACCGCCATCCACCCGAGCGAGCGGGAGCGGTCGTGACCGGGGGCGCGCACAGTGACGTGCGGCATCCGGTGTCCTAACCAGTGAGGCGGGCTCGCCGCGAGTTGATGTCAGAGACATTCCCCGAGTGCCTCGCGGTTGTCGCCGGCTTGCTCGTCGGGTCGTCGACCTTCAGCTTCAGCGGGCGCGATCCTCCGGCGTGGCGCCGAACTTCGAGGAGCGCATGCGGACTTCGCTCAGGTACTCCCACTTCCCCTTCGTCCACGCCGTGTGGTGCATCAGTGCAGCGTCGAGGAGGAACGCCCAATCGGTTTCAAGGAAGTTCACGGCCATCGGTGAGACGCGCCAGGTGCGCCACCACTTGACCGTCACAGGGTGCCACTCCTCGTCACCGGGGAGGACGCCCTCAGGGAGGTCAGGGCCGCGAAGTTCACCGTCGTTGACGATGACCGTCTCCGGCTCAGCGGCGTTGCGCCGACGACGCTTGATTGGGTCCTTCGGGGCGGGTCCGCGACCAGCCATGGCACCTCCCGTTCTGTAACGAAGCCCACACGGAGAGCAGTTGAACGCGCGTGGGGAAGTTGTTAGGGTTCGATGCTGGAGACCAATCCTCCGCTACGGGCGCGACGGGCCTCACAGCGGAGTTCAGAGTCTGGTTACTTGCACGATCTTCGAGATTCGTACTTCGCGCCAACGGGCCCCCAGGCCCCTAGGACGCGGCCGTCGAGGGCGCATCTCGGTTTCGACCACTGTCATGTGGTCGGGCCGAGCGCGCCCTTTTTGCTCGGTTCCCGACCACCCGTAAGGGAAGGGTCTACGGACCTGATGGAAATCTATGGTTGGGCAGCCGTGATCGTGGCGTTCATCGGTGCCCTGTCCTGGGTCCTCGTGACGGCGCTGAAGAAGGTTCCCGCCGTGTGCAAGGAAGCCAGCAAGGCGGTACGAGCTGTCCGCGAACTGCAAGACGAGATCCGCGGTCCGCAGCGCCAACAGGTCACGGAGTCGCCGTCAGTCGACGAACAACGAGGCTGACGTCCGCAAGGATTGACGGGGTGTCGCCATGCCGGCGCCCCGTCATTGCGATGGGGCAACGCCTGACCTTTCGACTACTGCCCCTTCTCCCAGACACGGATGGTCACATCGATCGTCACGGCATCCACGTTCAGGGCCTTCACCGTGACAAGCACACTGCGTCCCTTATCTGTGCGCAGACAAAAACTGCGCCCAACTTTGACAGACAGGCCAGATTTTGACTGCGTTTTGGATAGGAGCGCACATCCAGCAGCATCCGGCTCCTCCCCCTCAGGGACTAGAGCCAGAGGGTTGTAGTCGTCAAAAACTGCTTCCTGCCCATCACTAGTCTCCACGAGGCCGATATCGGTCGTAGTGCTAACCGTTGTCTCCGGAGGTGTCAGATCCAGATCGTAGTCCCGCACAGAGGTAATAAGCAGTGGCCCCGACCAGCGCTCAGTGACAGAACCAGCGGAGGGCGTCTTTCCATCGGAAGTTTCAGACGAATCAGGAGTCTTGGGCGTAGCGGTAGTGGTCACCGTCGTAGTTGCCGTCACGGTGGCAGCGCTCCCGGCAGGCGAGTCAAACCCTGCCGCCGGTAAGCCGATGTACCCGGCCAAGAACGTCAAGACCCCAGTTGCGGCAGTGATCAGAGCAGCAACGGCAACCCAGTGCTCCGGAGGCTTCTTCGCCCGTGATGCACCGTTGGTAGTTGGGTCGGAATACGTCATGGCCATCCCCCGATGCGAGCCTGAATCCCCAGAGTCGCATCCATCTCCGCTTCCGTACCCTCTTCTGTCGAGAATTGCTGACACGCATCCTGGACCCACTAGCACACGGTAGGGCTCTGGTCAGAACTGGTTCAGCGTAGGCCGCGAGCAATCACACGAAGCAGGGCAGAAACATCCCCAAGGATTGACGGCGAGTGACCATGTCGGCGCCCCGTCATTGCAATGTACCGACCGGTCCCGTAGATCTCTACGGCCGTACCGTCGGGGCGTCGGATGCGGCGTCCCTGTCGGACGTCCGCGCGGCCCCAGATGTGCAAGCCGTCGCCGGACGGGGACACCTCTACGTAGGTGGCGCCCGCGTCGCGAACGATGGCTGCGGCCCACGGGGCGAGTCGCCCGGTGATCGGATTCAGGCAGTGGTCCAGGTCGATGCAGACCACGTCATCGACGTCGGAGAGGACGAAGCCCAGACCGACGCCCGCCACGGACTCCGCGGCGTTTTTGTGCGTACTCCACGTGCCGGCGTCAGTGCTTGACGCGGCCCTGCCGGTCGTCGTCAGCGGACGCTTGTCGGAAGCTCGACGCACCCACCTGTCGCGGGTCGTCAGCTCGACGGGGAACACTCGCTTCTTCTCCGCGCGGTGCGCGGCGACCCGGCACCGTGTGGAGCACGTGCGGGCGTCGGCTCGCGCGGCTAGAGGCATGTCGCCTCCGCAGTGCGCGCACAGTCGCTCCGTCTTCATCATGACTCCAGCCTAGCAAGCGGCGTGTAACGGCTACAGGCTTTTGACCAGGGAGTTTCATATCCGTCAGGTACAGCCGGCGAGTAAAAAAACGCTTAGCCGCTCGCGCGGCGCTCAGACACCCCCAGGAGACCGTGTGCGACCCGCTCGCGGCCGACCAGCGCCGCAGGCTTAGCCGTTACATCTGGGATCCCCAGACCCGTACAGGGCGCGAGGCCCAGCACCTTTACGGTCGGCAAAGATCCCGATCGGGGGTCACCCCCCTGGCTATCATGGTCAGTTGATCTTCGCAGCGAAGCCGGCGCGAGGCTCGCGACGCTCGCCGTCGGACAGTTCGCCGCGGATCTCCAGGCGGCTCGGCACGAGTGTCAGGGTGACCTTCGTGACCTCGTCCTTCATACCGACGACGATCTTCGGTGCTTCTGCGAGTCGACCAACGTCAACGCCTTTGATGATCACACGCGTGACGATCACTCCATCCTCGCCCGTGTCGTCTGCCTCCTCCATCACCACGTGTGCGCCACTCATGGGCTAGTCCTCCACTGCGGGCGTTGTGCGCTCGGGCGAGCACCTGGCGCTCCTGCTACCGTTGTTGACTGCTGGGATGCATATCAGCCGCGACCATGCGTGGACCCACATGGACGCTCTCACCACAGAGAGCCGCAGCCTCAGACCGTTGTCGTCTGTCGGTAGGGTCCGATCGCGTGCTTCACAGATGGACGACACGAGCCCTGAAAGGGCCGTCCTGTGCCTCTCACTCTTTCCGACGTGGCGACAACGTCCACGAGCGCCCTTGCCATCGTGGTCGTCGTGCGCGACTTCCTCCACTGCGCAACGCTCGTGCTGCTCACACGCAGCACTGCCCCCCTCACAGCGGGCCGCCATCATCCGCGCATGGCGCGGACAGTGACCCGTTTGTCGCTGTAGAGTTTCGTTTGCTGCCCACGGCACCGCCAGTCGGAAGGCTGGCCGTTGAGTCCAAGGTGCCTGAGTTGAGGCGTACACAGTGCGCCTAACCGAACCGCGCTCTGTGGAGCAACGAGCAGTAGTAAGCGGCCCATTACGGCCTCGACGACCCGTCTCGGGAGACGGACCCGGTGTGCGCGGACACCGCTGGGGATTGCAGGCAGCCGCCTGCGTCGTTGGGGATGCCGATTTCGTGGCTTCGAACCCTTTCGCAAGCGGCATCCACCGTCTCGAAAGGGTTCCACCCGTGTGGGCCGTTCTAGAACAAATCGCCGTCGGTACGCCTTGGTTGCTGCTCTGCGTCATCGGCATGATCGCGCTCGCGATCCTTCTGTCTCTCCTGATTTCGCTCCGCAACGCAGAGACTCAAGAGCGCCCGGAAATCATCAGGGCACTTGCAGAACTGATGCATTTCTGGCGGAGGCGGTAGGCAGCAGCCTTCGAGGAAGCGGCTGACGGAGGACATGTAGACCGTGCCCACCTTCAACGCCACATAGGCACCGCTTGAGTCTCAGTCCTCCAGGGCTGGGTGCATACGCTTCGGCCTCGTTGTACTGAGCTTGTTCCGCTTTGACGGACACCATCGGCGAGAACTTCAAGGTCACGTCGAAGATGCAAGTCAACGTCGCCGGCGCGGAGTACGTCACACCCGACGAAATCGGCACGACGAATGAGCCGGAGCAAGGTCAGTTCGTAAAGCTCGTCCTAAGAGCACGTAACACGATCATGAGCGGAATCTGTTTGAGGGTGCTGGTGGCGGACGAGGCTACGCTCGACAGCGCGGTGGGCGCCTGGGCGCTTGATGCAGGGCTCGGGCCTCGTGAGACAGCAATCATCTGTGGATGGCCAGATGCGGGCCGCTGTCGGACGGCGGACACTTGTGGGTGGGGGCTTTCCGAGTGGCGAGGTGATGGCAGTGGCTCCCACCCGCGAGAACGCCCTTGACCACGTCGTCGTGATGATGTTCGAAAACCGGTCCTTCGACAACCTGCTCGGCCGCCTCTACGAACCCGGTGAGGTCGATGCCTTCGACGGTGTCGCGGGGAAGGACCTGGCGAACCCGATACCGGACTGGGCCGACGACGGACCGGAGCGCGGCAGCGTCCACTACGATGTCGCCACCTCGATGAACACCCCGAGCCTCGATCCGGGTGAGGAGTACCCGCACGTGAACACGCAGCTGTTCAACGTGCTCGACAAGCCTGGACAATCCGCGTTCGGCCCGCCCTACAACGCGCCACCGGCCGGCACGCGGCCCACGATGGACGGGTTCGTCGCCGACTACATCAGCACGTGGTGGGCCAGCACGGGCCGCCAGCCGTTCTTCCAGGAGTACCGGCAGATCATGGCGGGCTACACGCCCGAGCAGATGCCGGTGATCTCATCGTTGGCCAAGGGTTTCGCGACCTTCGACCACTGGTTTTGCGACGTGCCCTCGCAGACCTTCACCAACCGGTCCTTCTTCCACGCCGCCAGCGCGTCGGGGCAGGTCGTGAACATGGGGGACGGCTCGGACTTCGTAGGCGACAACACGGCCGAGACCCTCTTCGACCGCCTCGACGCGGCAGGCCTGGACTGGCGGGTGTACTGCGACCCACCCTCGCGCTACTCCCTCACCGGACTCATCCACGCCCCCCGGCTACGGCCCCGTTTCGCGACGAACTTCTTCTCCACCGACCAGTTCTTCGAAGACGCCGAACACGGCGAGCTGCCCCGCTACTCCTTCATCGAACCGCAGATCATCGGCTGGGACCACAACGACATGCACCCGCCATTCTGGTCCGCAGCCCCGGGCCTGGTGTGGGATCCCCCCTCCAGCGTCCTCGGCGGCGAGGAGCTACTCGCCCGGATCTACGACGCCGTACGCTCCGCGTCCTCCCTGCACGGCTCGAACCACCTGAACACGACCCTCCTCGTCACCTTCGACGAGCACGGCGGCACCTACGACCACGTACCGCCCGGCACCGCACCCGCACCCACCGCCGGCGCCCCCGCGGGCCAGTTCGGCTTCCGCTTCGACCGGCTCGGCGTACGCATCCCCACGATCGCCGTCTCGGCCTGGGTCCCGCCCCGGACCGTCGTCAACGAGGAGCACTGGGCCACCTCCGTCATCGCCACCTTGCGCGAGAAGTGGCGCCTCGGTCCCCCGCTCACGGCGCGCGACGCCGCCGCCCGGACGTTCACCGACGTGTTCACACTCGATTCACCACGAACCCCGGAGGACTGGCCCGAGCCGGTCGCCCGGCCCGTTCCGCCCCTGCACGAATCCCTCGTGCCACTGGACGCACCGCTCGGAAGCCACGCCAGGGCGGTGTTCGCCGGCGCTCTCGCCCTCGGCACCGAACTCGAGGTGCCGGCGCCGCCCGTCGATCTGAGCACGGCCACCGGAGCCCAGGCCCTCGACGCGGTCCACGGACTGCTCGACGACCTCTTCCCCCGGCTGAAAGGCTGAACCGCGCAAGAACAGACGGGCCAAGCTCACCGCCGACAAACTCGTCGCCCTCGCCAAGCTCGGCGTGGACTGGGCGTAGAGCTCGCAACACGATCATGATCGGTGCTTCTTCAGCCGCCTCCAGCATATGAGGGCGCAGGCCAATGAAACGAAGGCGTCGTGGAGTTCGGTGCGGCGTTCCCAACGGACGGTGAGGCGCTTGAACTGGTGGAGGAGCGCGAAGGTCTGCTCGACGACATAGCGGAGTTTGCCCAGACCCTTGATGTTCGGGGAGCCCTTGCGGGAGATGACCGGCAGGATCCGCCGCTTGCGCAGCTCTTCGCGGTGGGAGTTGGAGTCGTAGCCCTTGTCGCCGAGCAGCGAGTCGGGGCGGCGGCGCGGGCGGCCGGGGCGGCCCGCAACAGGCGGGATGCCGTCAACCAGGGCGAGGGTCTGGGTGACGTCGTTGACGTTGGCAGCGGTAGTGATGACCTTGAGCGGGGTGCCGCGTCCATCGCAGATCAAGTGGTGCTTGCTGCCCGTCTTCCGCCGGTCGACCGGCGACGGACCGGTATCGGCTCCCCCGTTACCTTCTTCGTGGCCTCGCGATGAGGCTCCCGGCCTTCGGCCCCGGCATGACTTCGCCCCCTCGTCGACGATGATCGAAAAAGTGGTGTCACCGGGATCGAAGGCATTGGCAGACCGCTGATTAGAGGCTCGAGCGCCGAACCGGGACCCGGGGAAGGCAGTCTCTTCGTAACGTGGATGCCGGCACGCTGATGCCGCAGGTGAGGGCCGGGGAGAGCACGAGCACGGGAGCGAAGGGTATGGCGGACGAAACTGGCGTCGGTGTCTATCTGGGGCTGGATGTCGGCAAGGGCGAACACCACGCCACCGCCGTCAACCTCGCGGGGAAGAAGGTGTTCGACAAGCCGCTGCCCAACAACGAGCTGAAGCTGCGGGAGCTCTTCGACAAACTCCGGGCCAAGCACGGAACGGTGCTGGTTGTCGTTGACCAGCCGGCTTCCATCGGGGCTCTGCCCCTGGCAGTCGCCCGGGATGCAGGCTGCCAGGTCGCCTATCTGCCCGGCCTGACGATGCGGCGGATCGCCGATCTTTACCCTGGTGAGGCCAAGACCGACGCCCGTGACGCTTTCGTCATCGCGGACGCCGCCAGAACGATGCCTCACACCCTGCGGACGATCAATCCCGACGACGAGACCGTCGCCGAGCTCGCCATGATCGCCGGGTTCGACGACGACCTGGCGGGCGAGTCCACCCGGACCGCAAACCGACTCCGCGGCCTGCTCACCCAGATCCACCCGTCGCTCGAGCGTGTCCTGGGCCCACGGATCCAGCACCCGGCTGTGCTCAGGCTGCTGGACCAGTTCGGCTCACCGGCCCAGATCCGCAAAGCCGGAAGGCGACGGTTGATCACCCTGATTCGGCCGAAGGCGCCGCGGATGGCCGAGCGGCTGGTCGAAGACATCTTCACCGCACTCGACGAACAGACTGTCGTCGTTCCGGGCACCGACGCTGCCGCGCTGATCGTCCCCAGCCTCGCCAGCTCTCTCCAGTCCGTCCTTGACCAGCGCAAACTCCTCGCCGCCCGGATCGAGGAACTCCTGGAGGCCCACCCTCTTTCCCAAGTCCTGATCTCCATGCCCGGCATCGGGGTCAGGACCGCGGCCCGCATCCTCATCGACGTTGGCGACGGCAGCGGCTTCGCCAGCGCCGGACATCTCGCCGCCTACGCCGGCCTGGCACCCGTGACCCGGAACTCCGGATCGTCCATCCGCGGCGAGCACCCCTCCAAGCGTGGCAACAAACAACTCAAACGGGCCTTCTACCTCGCCGCGTTCGCCTCGCTCTCCCAGCCGGAGTCACGTGCCTACTACGACCGCAAACGACGCGAGGGGAAACACCACATCGCCGCTCTCATAGCCCTGGCCCGACGTCGCATCGACGTCCTCTTCGCCATGCTCCGCGACGGCACCTTCTACCAACCACCCACACCAGCTACGGCTTGACGAAAGCCATAGAGGCACTTTTTCGCGCGGATGTGGGAGCCGTCCACACACGCGCGCGACCAGTCGAGTTCGCCGGCCGCGTTCAACTCGGCGAGCAGGATGCGGTGCAGCTGGTCGAAGACACCGGCCTGCTGCCACCGTTCCAGGCGCCGCCAGCAGGTCTGCCCAGAGCCGAACCCCAGCTCCAGCGGCAGCAGTTGCCAGGCTATGTCGTTGCAGAGGACGTACAGGATGCCCTGCAGACACAGCCGGTCCGCCACCGGCAGCGGCCCCGGCGCCCGCTCCGGCCAGGGCGGCAGCAGTGGCTCGATCAACACCCACAAGTCGTCATCCACGATCCACGGCCGAGTACTCACACCCACCCGAACGGCCGAATCGTCACGTCGGTCACGCCCGGCCAGGGCACTTCACCAAGATCGTGTTACGAGCTCTAACGCTGAAGAACGTCGGCAAGGCTCCAGCGGAGTTCTCCGCGTACGGCCTCATGACGTGGGAGGACGAGCAGACGGCCGCGCAGGACGCTACGACGCTCGAAAGCGTCGGCGAAGGGCCGGACTTGGACGCCACCTACAAGCCGGGGCAGTCCGTGACAGGCAGCGTCATCCTCGACGTCGCCCGGAAGAGCGGGATCGTCAGCTACGTCGGTAGCGAGGATTCGGAGGCCGAAGAGCCTGTCTTCACGATCGAGTTGCCCAAGTCCTGAACGTCGTCAGCCCCGCTCCCGGGAATCATCCTCCGGGGCGGGGCTGTGTCGTGTGGCTCAGATCCTGATCGGCGTGAGCTTCAGCTCCGCATTGTCGACGTCGACGAGGAGTCGACCGCCGTACTCGCTGATGGCGAACGGGCCGAAGAGCTGCTCCTCGCCCACGGCGAGTGACTCAGTCCGCGGACTGACGCTGAAGCCGTCGACAGTGCGCGCCAGACGGAACGTCACCGTGCGGGCAACGGTGCTGCCTGCGTTCTTCACGATGATGCCCGTCCGCCCGTCGTTGTCGACGTAGTGGTTGTTCACCGGGTCGCCGGTCGTCGGCGTGAGCGCGACGCCGGAGCGGCTCGCGGACGTTACGGGTACTGCTGCGCGTGGCATGTGGCCTCCGTGAGTGTCTCCGGCAGCCTCTGCCTCCGGCGGAGCCTTGTGACCGGGCCTTCCGGTCGCCGGATACGTCGGGACGGCAGGATTCGAACCTGTGGCCTCCCGCTCCCAAAGCGGGCGCTCTGACCTGGCTGAGCTACGTCCCGAACGGCGTGCACTGCGACGTCGGTTGATGCATACTCAGATCGACGCCACCTCCGCTTGATCGCGGGGCGGCCCTGGCCCACTCCCTGTGGGCCAGGGCTGAACCCCGGAGGAGGGAGGTGGAAAGGTGGAGACTTTGGCCTTCGCCCTAGTGCTCGTATTGGCAATCATCGTTGCCGTAAAGCACTAGCCAGTCAGTGTGCGCGGCTCTTCAGGGAGCCGCGCACCGTCATGTGAGCCCCCGGCGCGACTCGAACGCGCGACTTCCGACTTACGAGGTCGGCGCTCTGGCCAACTGAACTACGGAGGCGTGGTGCCGCACGAGGGATTCGAACCCCCAACATCCTGATCCTGAATCAGGCGCCTCTACCCAGTTGGGCCAGTGCGGCGTGACGTCGAGCCGCTCCTTCGCCTTCACCGGTATCCCGGGCGCACAAGGCATCGACGTTCTCGGGGAGGTGGTTTTCCTGCCGAAGGCAGCCCCGTACCTATGCGCCGTCGCATCATCGAAACGGGCGTAACCCCGTTCTAGCCTCGAAGTTTCGTGACGGTCCGCCGACGGAGTCGGTGGACCGTTTTTGTGCCGTGGGCTGAGGCTGTGCAGGCCGAGGGCCCGGGTGTCGCCTCGGGGTGGCGCCGGAATCCACTGCTCCGGGTGTTGAGGTGCTGTCGAAGGGACGGGGAATCCGCTGGTCAGCCAGTGTCAGGCAGTTGGGTGAGCCGGTCGAGGGCGGCGGTGATGTGGCCGATCCAGGGCCAGTGCCGAGCCAGGCGGAGGATTCGCCGACGGCCGGTGGTCACGAGCTGTCCGGCCGCGGTGAACAGGCGGAGCCGTAGTCGGCGGGGTTCCCGGAGCCTGGCCTTGCCGGTCAGAGCGAGCATCGGCATCCAGGCCAGCAGGTCGAGAGCGATCTGCACGATCTCCAGCCAGATCCGGTTCTGGGCCGTGCGGTGCAGGGGCAGGTTGCGCAGGCCGGTGGCCCGGGCGGCGCGGATGCGGTCCTCGGCCCGGGCCCGCAAGCGGTGACGGCGCTCGAGCTCGGCGATCGGCCGGCCCAGGATGTTGGTGGCGAAACAGGTCAGCCGCATGCCGTCCGCATCCGTGAGCCGCAACTGGGCTCCGGGGTGAGGTCGTTCCTTCCTGACGATCAGTCGCATGCCCTTGGGCCAGCCGTCCAGAACGTCGCCGGTGAGTTCAGCGACCCAGGCGCCGTCGCGGATCTCGCCGTCCGCCTCGACGGCCGCAGTCCAGGCCGATGCCGGAACCTTCAGCACATGCTGGTGGATCGCCTCGGGTAGGACAGCCACCGTCCCCGCTGAGCGAGCCAGGCGACGAAGTCGTGGGTGCCGCCCGCGGAGTCGGTGCGGATCAGGGTCCGGCGCCCGCGCCGGTACTTCTTCGGCAGCTGGGCCAAGGCCAGTTGGGCGGCGGTGATGTGGTCGGTGGTCGTGTTCGATCCCGCATTGCCCGGTCTGAGCAGGGCCGCGACCGGTTCACCCGTGCCGCCCCGTCCGTGGTCGACGAACCCCATCAGCGGATGGTGGCCGTAGGTTCGCTTCCACGTGGGTGCGGCGTCCTCCTTGTCCGAGTGCGCGATCACCAGCACCCCGTCGAGGTCCACGGTCACCGTCCCGCCCGCATCAGGCGCTTCCCGGTCGACCAACCGCCAGACATGTCGGCGGGCTTCAGCCCGCGCGGCACGGATGGCCCGCAGGGCTTTCTCCCCGGAGGCTGCGAGGGCGTCGATGAGGCGGGAGACCGTCGGGTCGGAGGCCACCGGCCCGAACACGGCCGGCTCGGCCCGCAGCATGGCGACATCCGCGAGGCAGTCCCCGCCCAGCGCGACCGCCAGGGCCACGTCCAGCAGGATCTTGCCCGGGTCGTGCACCGCCCGAGCCTTCCGCCACGGCGGCAGCGCCGCTGATATCGCGGTGTCCAAGCCAGCCTTGCGGACGGTCTCGACCAGCAGCACGCCCCCGGCCTGCGAGACCACCGCCCGGCCGCCGCCCTCGATGCGGACACGCGGGTACGACCCGATACGCTTCTTCACCTGGAGAGTGCTTCTTTCCGTGCAGCCAACAGGACCCTAGACAAGTCCCATCGTTGCAGGTCAGGAGCACTCTCCGCTTATTTGATCAAGCCTCGGACACCCCACCTCGTGAAAGCGCGAGGTTAGAAATAGGGGGTTAGTTTGGCACTTTGGACCCGAGAACGGCTCAACTGGCTACACAGAGCTACAGCATAGCCAACTCTCGTCACTCACTGGAGTTACCCACAGGACCCTGTGGACGATGGGGACGGCGCTCGACGTCACCTAAGCACTGCCGCGACGGTTGAGCGCAGGCGCTCCTCCCTCGAACCCTCGTCAGGCCGTTACCGACTCGTCACCTTCGCCTTTGATTTCACCTGCGGCGTGGTTAGTCAGTCGATGGAGTAGCCCACTCAATCGCGCACCGGACATCGCCGACGAACGGCTTCCCGCGGAGTCCACGGGTCACGGTCACTTTGTCGATGGCCAGACGGATCAGGTCACGTCGCATGGCGTCGTCTGCCGCCTCCCATGCCGCGTGCAACATGTCGGAGTCGTCGAAGATCGTCAGGTCGACGGCCCCTCCAAATTCCGCGGCCCGGTTCTCCGCGGTGACGAGATCCGCCTCCGCCTCCGCCACAAGCCGGGGATAGAAGCGCCCCATAGCGCCGTCGTAGATACCGGCCTTTCGGTCCTCCGCGAGCCGCTCCAACGACTTCTCGGCAGCCTTCAGAGATGCCAGAGCCTGGCGGTGCTCTTCGGTCTCCTCGGGCTTCGTGAGGGCAACCCAGCGCTCTGCCACGGCAATCATGAGTGGGTCAGCGTTGTTAATGTCGGAGCCAACGACTGCGCCTAGCCACTCCTCAAAGATGTACGTCTCAATCAGCGACCGCATGGCTGACATCGGCTCAGCGCACGGCTTGCCGACGGTGTAGTTGTAGCAGCGGTACGAGCGCCCGTGAATCGCTGTTCCTCCTCCGCAGCTTGCACAGCGGAGGAGTCCCGACAGCAGGTGCTTTGCCTTACCGCGTTGATACTCGGGAGCCACTGGAAGGTGTCCCGATACTGCTAGTCGTGCGCGCTTGACTAGGTCCGCAGATACGGGCTCAACGGTCTCCGCGAGGACATGGACGCGTTCGCCCTTCGCGTTCCGGTGAGGGACAGAGCGCCCGCCGCGCGTCAGAGCTACCGCCTGCCATCCCTCGTACACGGGAGACTGCACCATGCGGTGAATCGTCGACCCACCCCAGGAGATTCCATCGGGTGACGGGATCCGTTCTGCGTTAAGTTCCTGCGCGATGGTGCGCGCCGACTTACCTTCGGCCGTCGCTTCGAATATGCGGACGAGCGTCGGCCACGTCGATGCTCGTCCCAACTTGCGCGATTCCTTGTCGACGATTTCGAAGCCATACGGCGCAGCACCCAACCACGCCCCCTCGTCGCGTTGTTGGGATTTCGTATCCCGGACACGATGGGACAGCAGCGCGGAGTATTCGCGGGCTTCTTCTACGCGGTTGATGATGTCGCGACGGTCGCGCGGGTCGGCTGAGTCGAGGCGTTCATAATCGAAGACAATCCGCTTCCCCGCGTCGAGGAGCGGGATAACGGATCCAGCCCCCTTACGAGAGAAGCGGTCGGCCGCGTAGCACCACAGTGCTGGTACTTCATCGGCGAGCAGCGCGCCAATGGCCTTGTCGAACTTCGGGCGTACCGTGTCCGTGTAGGCACTCAGATTGTCGGCCCAGACTTTTCGGACGGTGTAGCCATTCTCGTCAGCCCATCGACGCCCGCGTTCCTCCTGGGCACGGAACGTCAGCGCCCGCTCCCGCTGTCGAGTGATGGCGGACTTCCGCAAGTACAGATCAATCTCTTGTGTCACAGCCCCTCCCCTGGGCACAGAAATCATACATGCCGTAGTGTCTCTGCAGCTCTGCCCGCCGACTACGACATGGACATCATCCGCGGCCGGGTGGCCCGCGTCGGACACCTTCTCGATGGCTGGGACGGACTCGGCCTCAAGGCCTACTTGCTGCGCGAACGCGGAGTGCACGGTTCACAGGTCAACCAATACGCGCCGTTCTATCTGTGGCACACGCCCGAAGGCATGAACTCCTTCCTCTGGGGGCCGGGATTCCAGGGCCTCGTGAACGATTTCGGGCGCCCCGAGGTGCAGCACTGGACGGGTCTCGCGTACGAGGACGGGGGCTCCGCCGGTGCCGTGCCCGAGGTCGCGGTGCGTCGGCGCGTGAGCATTCCGGAGGGAGCACCGCTCGCCGAGGTGACGGAGGAGGCGATGCGGGTGACCGGGCGGCTGGCCGCACTGGACGGGGTCGTCGGTGCCGCTGTCGCCGTCGATCCGCGTCACTGGGAGGTCGTGCACTTCTCGCTCTGGGCCCATGACTCGCCCAAGGCGGCCGGCGAGGTGTACCGGGTGCTGCATCTCTCGGCACCGGAGCGTGACCGGCTCCGGCGGGGGCGGCAGTGGTGAACGCGGCGCCCGGGGCGCGTCCGGTCTGTGCGACCGGTACCGTGCGGACGGTCCTCGGGGACGTCTCCCCAACGGAGTTGGGGGTGTGCGACGCGCACGACCATCTCTTCTTCAGCAGTCCGCGACTCCCCGGTGAGGAGTTGCGTGACGCAACCGCGGCGACGGCCGAGCTGGTGGCGTTCCGTGCGGCGGGCGGCGGGAGCGTCGTGCAGTGGACGCCGTACGGGCTGGGGCGGCGGGCCGCCGATCTGCCGCTGCTCGCCCGCGCCGCCGGGGTCCACATCGTGGCCGCCACCGGACTGCACCAGGCCGCCCACTACTCCCCCGAGTCGATCGACCGGCTGCGGGACGGTCTCGCCGGTCTCTTCGTGGCCGAGCTGACGGAGGGCCTGGCCACTTCGGGGGTCCGGGCGGGGTTCATCAAGGTCGCCGGCGGCTTCCACGCCCTCGACACGCACGCCCGCTGGACGATGACCGCGGCGGCCGAGGCGCATCACGCGACGGGAGCGCCCATCGCCGTGCACCTGGAACTCGGTACGGGCGCGCTCGACGTACTCGACCTGCTGTGCGGGGAGTTGGGGGTGCCGCCGGACCGGGTGATCCTCGGGCACCTCAATCGCTCGCCCGACCCGGTGGTGCACCTTCAGGCCGCGGAGGCCGGTGCCTATCTGGCTTTTGACGGGCCGTCACGGGCCAACCACGCGACGGACTGGCGGATGCCGGAGGCCGTACGGGCCGTCGCCGAGGCCGGGTTCGGGGATCAGCTGCTGCTCGGCGGGGACACGACGACGGCCGGGGCCCGCTCGGTCGACGGCGGCCCCGGCTTGCCGTATCTGCTGCGTCGGGTTCGCCCCCGGCTCGAACTCGCCCTGGGCGAGGACCTGGTGGAGCGTGTCCTGACCGAGAACCCCGGACGGGCTTTCGCGACGGAGTGGCGTCGGCCGTGACATGGCGGACGCGGCCGGTACGGTCGCCGGAGGCCCCGGTCAGCCCTGGGCCAGCGCCGCGATCGGGTCGTCGAGGACCGGCTGCCACGCCAACTCGGCGGCTCCCACCAGGCTGTTGTGGTCCAGCGTGCAGGCGAGGATCGGGACGCCGCCGCTCTGTCCCCACAGGCTCCGGTCGGCCACCACGGCGCGCAGCCGCTCGGGGTCCGCGTCGAGGAGGGTGCGGTGCAGTCCGCCGAGGATGATGCGGTCCGGGTTGAGGATGTTGACCAGGCCCGCGAGGCCCAGGCCGAGCCGGTCGATCAGTGCCTCGACGGCCGTGCGTACGGTCGGGTCGGCGTACTGGGTGCGGATCAGGTCGTTGGACTGCTGGAGCAGTGACACTTCGGGGCCGGGGTCGCGGCCCGCCGCCGTCAGGAACGCCAGGGGGTCCGCCTCGACGTCCAGGCAGCCGCGGCTGCCGCAGTGGCACGGGCGCCCCTCCGGATTGACGGTGAGGTGTCCGACTTCCAGCGCGAGCCCCGAACTGCCCATGTGCAGACGCCCGTCGAGGACGAGCGCGCCGCCGACTCCGCGGTGCCCGGTCGCCACGCACAGCAGGTCGCGGGAGCCGCGGCCCGCGCCGTGCCGGTGCTCGGCGAGTGCGGCGAGGTTGACGTCGTTGGCCGCGAACGCCGGTCCGGTGATCCCGGCCGCGCGGACGCGCTCCGCGAAGATCTCCCGTACGGGTGCGCCCGCCGGCCAGGCCAGGTGGAGGGGGTTGAGGGCGGTGCCCTCGGGTTCGGCGACGGCCGACGGTACGGCGAGGCCCGCGCCCACACAGCGGCGTCCCGTCTCCCGGAGCAGTTCGGCGCCCGCCTCGACGACCGAGCCGAGCACCTTGGCCGGGTCGGCGTCGACGGTCTCGCAGCCGGGTGCGGTCGCGACGAGCCGGCCTCCGAGGCCGACCAGGGCCGCGCGGAAGCCGTCGGCGTGCACCTGGGCGGCGAGCGCCACGGGGCCGTCCTCGGCGAGTTCGAGACGGTGCGAGGGGCGGCCCTGCGAGCCGGCGGCCGCGCCGGGGCGCGCGTCGACGTGGATCAGTCCGAGCGCTTCGAGTTCCGCGGCGACCGCGCCCGCCGTCGCACGTGTGACGCCGAGCTCGGCGGTGAGTACGGCCCGCGTGGGCGCGCGTCCGGTGTGCACGAGCTCCAGGGCGGGTCCGAGCGCACCCCGCCCCCGGTCCAGGCGTGTCCTGGTGCTTCCTTCTCCCGCCGCTCTGGGGGCCGCATTGCCGCTCATGAGGGCGAGTCTCCCATGATCCGGTCGTCCCGTGGCCAGGGCAACGATCCGAACGAACCGGACGGGCCGGACGAACCCACCGGCCTAGAGGCCGCTCACCCGCAGCGTGACGTTCAGGCGGCCGGTCAGGCCCAACTCTGTTGGCGTCGTGCCCGCGTGCACGCGCGGCACCCCGTGGTACGCGAGCCGGGCGTCCCCGCCGAACACGAACAGGTCGCCGCTGCGCAGTTCCACGTCCGTGTAGGGGCGGGTCCGCGACTCGGTGTTGCCGAAGCGGAAGACGCAGGTGTCGCCGAGGCTCAGCGACACCACCGGAGCGTCGGACTTCTCGTCACTGTCGCGGTGCATGCCCATGCGTGCGTCGGCGTCGTAGAAGTTGATCAGTGCGATGTCGTACGCCGCCGTGGCCGCCTCCGGTCCGAGCGCGTCGGTGACTGCCCGGCGCCCCAGCTCCCCCAGCCACTCGGGGAACTCCTTCACCGGCGCCCCGTCCCCGTCGACGACTGTGCGGGCATACCCGTACGGATACCAGTGCCAGCCGAGGCAGACCTGCCGGGACGTCATCGTGCCGCCGCCCGGGGTGTGGACCGTGCGCAGCCCCGCGGGCGGGCGTGCCCAGGCGCGGCAGGCGTCGAGCAGCTCGCTCTGGCGCTCGGCGGTAAGCCAGTCCGGCAGGTGCACGGCGCCCGGCGCGATCTCCGTACGGGCCCGGGGAAACAGCTCGGCGTCCATGGCTCCCATCCTCGCGCACGTGCTCGGGTGGACGCCGGAAACCCCCTGAGCTGCGCCTCGGATAGCCTGGACCCAATGACCGACCGTATGACGACCCCCTCGGCCGAGCTGCAGCTGGCCCGCTTCCCCGAGGACTCCCGTGACCAGCTCCGTGCGTGGGACGCCTCCGACGAGTATCTGCTGAAGCATCTCGCGGACGGCGACCAGGCACTCGACGGCACGGTGGTCGTGGTCGGCGATCGGTGGGGCGCTCTCACCACGGCCCTCCGGGAGCACCGGCCGGTGCAGATCACCGACTCGTTCCTCACCCGGGAGGCGACCCGCGCCAACCTGGCGCGCAACGGCTCGGACCAGGATTCCGTACGTCTCCTCACCTCCCAGGACCCGCCGGTCGACCGCGTCGACGTGCTGCTGGTGCGGGTGCCGAAGAGCCTCGCGCTCCTGGAGGATCAGCTGTTGCGTCTGGCGCCCGCCGTGCACGAGGGGACGGTCGTCGTCGGCACCGGCATGGTGAAGGAGATCCACACCTCCACGCTGAAGCTGTTCGAGCGGATCATCGGCCCCACCCGGACCTCGCTGGCCGAGAAGAAGGCCCGGCTCATCTTCTGCACCCCGAATCCGGGGATCACCAGACCGGCCAATCCGTGGCCGCACAGCTACTCGCTGCCCGACGGAATCGGTCCCGCCTCCGGCCGTACGGTCGTCAATCACGCTGGTGTCTTCTGCGCCGAGCGTCTCGACATCGGCACCAGGTTCTTCCTCCAGCACCTGCCGTACGAGGGCGGCGCCGAGCGGGTCGTGGACCTTGGCTGCGGCAACGGAGTCGTCGGTACGGCGATGGCGCTGGCGCACCCTCGGGCTCAGACGCTGTTCCTGGACGAGTCGTACCAGGCGGTGACCTCGGCGGAGGCGACGTACTGGGCGAACACCGACGACACGGTGGAGTACGGCAAGGCGGAGTTCCGCGTCGGCGACGGGCTGGAGGGCGTTCCGGACGCGAGCGTCGACCTCGTGCTGAACAATCCGCCCTTCCACTCGCACCAGGCGACGTCCGACGCCACCGCCTGGCGGATGTTCACCGGGGCACGCCGGGCGCTGCGGCCGGGCGGCGAGCTGTGGGTGGTCGGCAACCGTCATCTCGGCTACCACGTGAAGCTGCGCCGTCTCTTCGGCAACAGCCAACTGGTCGCGAGCGACGCGAAGTTCGTGGTTCTGAAGGCCGTCAAGGAGTCCGCGGAGTCCTGAGGGCGGAGTCCTGAGGGTCGTTCGCAGGCGTCCGGTGGGGCTCAGGCGGCGCTCGTCTCACCGCGCAGGGCTCGCGGGGACGCTCCCAGTTCGCGTCGGCACGCCTTGTTGAAGGCCTGCAGGTCGGGGATGCCGACCGACGCGGCGACCGCCGGGATCGACAGGGTCGAGGCCCGCAGCAGATGGTGGGCGCGGTCGAGCCTGCGGCGCCGGATGTACGCGACGACGGTGCCGCCCGTGGTCGCGCGGAAGAGCCGGGTCAGGTGGTTGTGCGAGACGCCCGCGGCGTGGGCCACGGCGGGCACGGTGAGCGGGGCGGCGAGGTTCGCCTCGATATAGGCGATCGCGGCGGTGACGGCGGGGTGCGGTCCGGGCCGCTCGGCCGCCGGGGCTAGATGGGCGATGCGCCACAGAGCGGTCCAGATCTCGGCCCGGGTGCGCTCCGGCTCGCCAGGTACGGAGGCGACCGCCTGGAGCAACAGCCCGGTCAGCATGGGGAGTTCGGGTCCGGCGTCCTGCATCACTGGCACGGTGTACGGCGAGCCTGCGGGGGCGATGCGCAGATGCGCGTACAGGTGCTCCGAGCGGCCCCGGTAGCGGTAGCGGACCGTCGTGCCGGGCGGTACGAGGCTGACTCGACCGGGACGGATGAGGTGCGCCGTTCCGTCGACGGTCAGCTCGGCCTCGTACTGGTACAGATGCAGCTGCCACAGCTCCGGCAGGCGGAAGACGTCCGTACGGCTCGCGACGCCGTGCACGCCGACGCCCGCGTTGGCGACGACGGGCGGCTCCCCGAGGTGGATCTCCGTCTCCCGCATGGTGAAAAACTACCAGCGGTGGTGAAACGGGCCAACGCGACGGGCGGGCTCCGCTCCGTACGTTCGGACCATGACGAATCCCGAACATCCCCCGCTTCCACCCCCTCCCCCTCCCGTTCCCCCTGTGGCTCCGCTGCTGAGTTCGGTGCGGATGGCGCATTTCGTGGCCCACGGTTCGTTGCGCCTCGACGCGGTGGTGCCGGCGGAGATGAACGCCGAGGCGATCGGGTTCCTGGGGCGGGGTGTCCCGGGCGTGCCCTACGGCAGTGCGGTGGCGGACGCCTACCCCGAGGGCTCCTTCACCCGGCGGCTCCTCGACATCCCGGCCGTGGCCGGGGCTCTGCGCAGTCTCGTCGGCCCGAACCCGCGCGTCGACCATCACGCGGTGCATGTCCGCGAGCCCCGCGAGGGGTCGGCGCAGCCGCTGCACGGTGACGCGATCATCGACGTGCGCACCGATGCCTTCGACGTCCAGCTGATGTACTACCCGCAGGACGTGTCCCTCGACATGGGCGGCACCCTCAGCGTGCCGGGCAGCCATCTGCGGCGCACGAACGAAACGGACACCGGCCGCTACCAGAATCTGCTCGGTCAGTCCCGGCTCGTCTGCCCGGCCGGCACCGTGGTGTTTCTGCACCACGGCCTGTGGCACGGTGGGCGGCGCAACGACAGCGACGTGGTGCGGTACATGTTCAAGATCCGCTTCAATCCGGCCGTACGTCAGCGACGGCTGTGGGACACCTCGGACCTCGGTGACCCCCGGGTGGCCGAGGAGCTCTCGACGACCTTCCCCTGGTACGAGCATGCGACCGGCCGGCTGGAGATCTACAACCGCGTGCTGCTGTGGCGGTCGCTGACCGGCGACGAGTCCTTCGACCTGGACCACTGGGTGACCCGTGTCTCCAACCACCCTCAGGAGGAGGTCGCATGACGTACCGTCAGCAGGTTCTGGTGCTCTATCTGGGAACGTCGGCGCTGGACTCGCCGGTGGTCGGCTGGTCTGTGTACGACGGCACGGGGCGTACGTCGCCCACAACCGGGGACAGCGACGAACCCCCGTACAAGTCCGGGGTGGACGCCCTGCGGGACGGCTGGCGGCTGTTCCAGGCGGCCCAGTTGATCCCGCCGTACCCGGGGAGCGAGTACGACGTGTCGTTCCTCAAGCACGAGTTCTTCTTCGAGAAGCTCGTGGAGGGATCGGAGAGCACGGAGGGTCCAGAGGGCTCGGAGGGTTCAGTGGGCGTGGAGGTCGTGGACGCGGGCTGAGCCGTCAGCCGGTGGCGCCGAGGACTCGGATGATCCGTGTCACCGTCTCCGCCATCGCCGCCCGTCCCACGGTCAGGTACTTGCGCGAGTCGACCGCTTCGGGATGGGCGGTGAGGTAGTCCCTGATCGCGCCGGTCATCGCGATGTTCAGAGCGGTGCCGACGTTCACCTTCGTGATGCCGCCCGCGACGGCCGCTCTCAGCTCGGCGTCCGGCACACCGGACGAGCCGTGCAGCACGAGCGGCACGTCGAGGGCCGCGGCGAGACGCTTGAGGAGGTCGTGGTCGAGGGCGGCCGTGCGGGTGGTCATGGCGTGTGTGCTGCCGACGGCCACGGCCAGGGCGTCCACGCCGGAGTCGGCGACGAAGGCACGCGCCTCGGCCGGATCGGTACGGGCGCCCGCCGCATGGGCGTCCAGCGGCGGCTGCCCCGTCTTGCCGCCGACCTCACCCAACTCGGCCTCGATCCACAGCCCTTGGGCGTGGGCCCAGTCGGCGGCGGCCCGGGTTGCCGCGAGGTTCTCGGCGTACGGAAGGCGGGCCGCGTCGTACATGACGGAGCCGAAACCGGCGCCGGCCGCCTGTCGCAGCAGCTCGTCGCTCTGGACGTGGTCGAGGTGCAACCCGACGGGCACGGAGGCGTGTTCGGCGGCGGCGCTCGCGGCGTGGGCCAGCGGGAGCAGCCGTCCGCCGCGGAACTTCACCGCGTTCTCGCTGACTTGGAGGATGACGGGCGCCTCCGCGACCTCGGCGCCGGCGACGACGGCCTCGACGTGTTCCAGCGTGATGACGTTGAACGCGGCGACGGCGGTGCGGGACGCGGCCGCCCGGGCGACCAGCTCTCCGGCTGCTGCGAGAGGCATGGAATCCCCCTTCAGTGTGTGGTGAGGACGACCGAGCGGGTGAGGTGGCGGGGCTGGTCGGGATCGAGGCCGCGGGCCGCGGCGACGGCCACGGCGAGGCGCTGGGCGCGGACGAGTTCGGCGAGCGGGTCGAGACCGCCCTCGACCCACAACGCGCCCGTGTCCCGGACCTGTTGGGCCAGCCCCTCGGGTGCCTCGCCGAGCATCCAGGTCGCGGTTCCCTCGGTGGTCACGCTGATCGGCCCGTGCCGGTACTCCATCGCCGGATAGGCCTCGGTCCACGCGAGTGAGGCCTCGCGCATCTTGAGCCCGGCCTCGTTCGCGAGCCCCACGCTCCAGCCTCGGCCCAGGAACGTGAACTGCGTGCAGTCGACGAGCCCTTCGGGCAGTGGCTCCGCCAGCGCGGTACGGGCGTCGGCGACGACGGCGTCGGTGTGCAGCCCGAGGTGGGCCCGCAGCAGGGTGAGCGCGGTGGTCGCGAACCGCGTCTGCACCACGGACTTCTCATCGGCGTAGTCGAGCACGACGATGTCGTCCGCCGCCTCCATCACGGGAGTTCGCGGATCCGCGGTGACCGCGACCGTGCGCGTACGCCCCTTCAGCCGGCCGAGCAGGTCGAGCACCTCGGTGGTGGTGCCGGAGCGGGTCAGGGCGACCACACGGTCGTACGAGCGGCCGTGCGGGAACTCGGAGGCGGCGAAGGCGTCGGTCTCGCCCTGGCCCGCCTGCTCACGCAGCACCGCGACGGCCTGCGCCATGAACCACGACGTGCCGCATCCGACGACGGCCACCCGCTCCCCCGCGGCGGGCAGCGCGTCCCCGTGGGCCGCGGCTTCCCCCGCGGCCCGTACCCAGCACTCGGGCTGGCTCTTCAGCTCGTTCTCGACATGGCTCACGCCCGCGACCTCCCCGCTGGAATGATTGTTCTTGCAAGATATAGCGAAGTTTCGAGCACAATCAAGCATTCCTGGGTGAACGGTGTGCGTTAGGGTCGCCGAAAGATCAGATCCATGGGCGGATCCAGGGACGGGTCGATGGCCGGATCGACGGACGGAGGGTGCGGATGTCGCGCGACGCCCGCTGGCAGGCGCTGCTGGAGCTGCTCGTGGAGCGGGGCCGGCTGGATGTCGAGGAGGCGGCGGCCGAGCTGGCGGTGTCGGCGGCCACGATCCGGCGCGACTTCGACCAGCTAGCCGAGCAGCAGATGCTCGTACGGACCCGGGGCGGCGCGGTCGTGCACGGCGTCTCGTACGAGCTGCCGCTGCGCTACAAGACGGCCCGCCACGCCTCCGAGAAGCAGCGCATCGCGAAGGCCGTGGCGAACCTCGTCGCGCCCGGCGAGGCGGTCGGCCTGACCGGTGGCACGACCACCACGGAGGTGGCCCGCGCACTGGCCGTCCGCAGTGATCTCGCGTCCGGCTCGCCCGCCCTGACGATCGTCACGAACGCCCTCAACATCGCCAACGAGCTGGCGGTGCGGCCCCAGTTCAAGATCGTGCTGACCGGCGGCGTCGCCCGCCCGCAGTCGTACGAGCTCGTCGGCCCTCTCGCCGACGGCGTACTCGGCCAGATCACCCTGGACGTGGCCGTCCTCGGCGTGGTCGCCCTCGACGTGGCCCATGGCGCCGCTGCGACGGACGAGGCGGAGGCCGCGATCAACCGCTTGCTCTGCGAGCGCGCCGAGCGTGTGATCGTCGCTGCCGACTCCAGCAAGCTCGGGCAGCGGGCCTTCGCCCTGATCTGCTCCGCGGAGTCGGTGGACACGCTGGTCACGGACGTGGCGGTGAGTGAGGACATGGTGCGGCGGTTCGAGGAGGCGGGGGTCACGGTCGTCGCCGTCTGAGGCGTCGGCGGACTGCTCACGCGTACACGTCCCAAGGACCGTTCGCCGGTACACGGGGTCCCTCGGCGCGCAGTCGGTCGAGTCCCAACACCGAAGACCTGAGCCGCACACCAACCGACACTTCCGAACTCTTCTTACCCCTGTGCGGCAAAGGGAGTCACGGCATCCCTTGTCCCTGGTTAACCGTCAGTTGCCATGCTAATTTCACTGCTTGGTCAGGCAGGCGTACCGACTCATGGGGGAAAGTCGGTGGAGACGGGCGTGGCTTTCGACGAGTCCGGCGGTAGTTCCTGGCATGGGCCAGGAGTTGAGCTGTTGTTGCGACTGACCGAGGTGCTCTGCGAACTGGGCTGCATGCAAGACGCTTCCGGACGAGGGCAGTTCGCCGTACTGCTCGGAGACCAGCTGCACCAGCACATCGACCTGCGCGGCGTCAGGCTCCGCGAGGACGTGGTGACACTGGTGCGTGCCGCGTTGAGCGCACCGGGCGGGGAACGCGTACTCGTGTGGGTGGTCGATGTCTGCGAAGGGACCGAGGCGGCTGCCGAGTTGAAAGCGGTGGTCGACTCCGCCACCGCGCCATCCGCCTCGATGCCGCCGCCCGGCCCGCTGTCCGGCTACGACGAGAGCACCGCGCACGCCCTTCTGAATGCTGTCAGAGAGAACGTGCCGACGACCCGATTACGGGACGCACTCGTCGAGGAGTTGCACGGTATGGACCTCCCCATCGGGCGGACCATCGAACAACTCTTCACCTATACGGTCGAGTTGAATGCCCAACCGGACGGACTGCCGCCCGCCGTACTACTGATCGACCATGCCGCCCGGCTCGTCGGGGCTGCCGACCATCGCAAGGCACTCTCGGACTGGGTCGAGGCATGGGCACGGCACGCGGACCTGCTGGAGCCCCTGGAGCGACGCCGGGCCCGGCGCGCCGCCACCGAGTACGATCCCGAGATTCCGCGCTGTCTGGTCGTGGCCGTCGAACCGGCCCGCGACGGTTCCGACGAGATCGTCGTACGCCCTTGGCTCAACACCGCGCCTGGACGCTGGCAACCGCAGCCCGGTGAGCCCGTCACGACGACTCTCGGCCGTCTCGGCCCCGCCGTCGAAGGTGTGCTTCGCCAGGGGGCCCGGCTGTGGGCGGTTCGCCCCGAACCAAAGCAGGAGGACCGGGAACAGCCACCGCCGTACATCGAGTTCGTCCTTCCGTATGACCTCCTCAACCACGATGTGGCCAGGCTGAGGCTCACTACCGGAGGCGGGAACGCGCTTCCGCTCGGCCTGAGGTACGGGGTGCACCTACGCAGTCTGGATCGCATGCGTACCGATGACGTACTCGTCATGGACCAGTGGCGGGAGCGCTGGCGCACCATGCAGCAACACGGGATCTCGGTGCGGAGCTGGGGCGAGCCGGATGGCCTGCGGGTCGACGACTGGCAGGTGTCGCTCGCCGAGGAACACGACCGGACGGCCGTGGTGCTGGACGCCCCCGCCGAGCCGCTCGCACTCGAGGCACTGAAGGCAGCCATCGCCGAGGGCATAGGTCTGGCGGTCTGGGATCGCAGGGGCGTTTTCCTCGATGAGCGGCGGGAAGTAGTGACCGCCGTGTTCGCGTCAGTGCCGACGCCCGCGCAGGTTCCGATGGCCGTCCACCGCCTTCGCCGAAAGGCCGAAGCCAATCCTCAAGGTCCGCTGCTTCTGGGAAGGCACATTGCCTTCTTCTGGGACGACCCCACACGACTCGTCGACATCCAGACCACCGATCCCGGCGATCTCGCCAGCGAGGAGGCTCCGGCATGACCGCACACGAGCAGACGGGCGCGAACGGCTGGCGGGTGTTCGAGGCCAGTGGACTCCCGCCCCGGGACCAGCCGCCGGCGCTGCCCACGGCGCCGCCCTGGCGCCGGTTCCGCGGAACCCCGGTGCAGCCTCCGCCGCCGGGCGGGGAGGAGGCCGCGCTGCGCCGTCTGGGACTCGGCGACACGATCCCCCAACTGGGTCCCGACGAGATCGACATCGTCAACGCCGCGCTGGTGCTGCGGCGTCCGCTGCTGGTCACCGGGCCCCCGGGCATCGGCAAATCCACACTCGCGTACCTCGTCTCGCGCGAGATGGGCCTGGGCCGGGTTCTGGAATGGAGTGTCGTCAGTCGCACGGTGCTGCGGGACGGCCTCTACGTCCACGACGCGATGGGACGCGCACAGGCCATCGCCGCATGGCAGGCCGGGCTGAACATGGCCGCGGATCAGAAGGCGGCCGCGGCAGCCGAAACGGACGGCGAGGGCGGCGGTGCCGTTCGGTCCGGCGAGGCCGGTGCGGAGCCGCCGGCCGACAGCCGCAAACCGCCCTCTCTGGGCGACTTCATCACCTTGGGGCCGCTGGGCACGGCGCTCCTGCCCTACGAGCGCCCACGTGTCCTCCTCATCGACGAGCTGGACAAGAGCGACATCGATCTGCCCAACGATCTGCTGCACGTCCTCGAGAACGGCAGCTTTGAAATCCCGGAGCTGGAACGCGCCGCGGCTCGCAGCGCACGCGTGCACACCGCCGACCCCGGAGGGCATGCCCTGGTGCAGCACGGCCGGGTCGAGTGCCTCGAGTTCCCGGTGGTGCTGATCACGAGCAACGGCGAGCGGGAATTTCCGCCGGCCTTCCGCAGGCGCTGCCTTCCGCTGGAGATGCGCACCCCCACCCGGGAGCAGCTTCTGGCCATCGTGGAACGCCACTTGACGACCCGCCCGGAGGGCACGGAAGCCCTGGTCGACCTGTTCGTACAACGTGTGCAGGGCGGCGGAACACACGCACTCGATCAGTTGCTGAACGCTGTCCAGTTGACTACTGCGGGTGGTTTCCAGGCCGACGGAGAGGGGCGTAAGCTCGTTGAACTGCTGCTCCGCGATCTCGCGAAGGGCCGCTGAATGACCGGCTTTCCCAGGGAGCGTGCATCCGGCCCCGGCGACACCGACCCCACCTCGGAGGTGTCGTCGCTCTTGGCGTTCCCTGAGACCGAGTCCGCGCCCCATTGGCAGCAGCTCGGCGACGCCGTCTGGCTGGCGGCCCTCTGGGCTCGCCACGGCCGCACCGCCGGCTCGCCGTCGAGCCCTCTGCACGACGGCATCACGGCCGCGCAGCGGCCCGACCACCGTCCGGCGGCCTTGGACGCCGAGGAACGGAACCGCCCTCGCGACGAAGGCCGACCGGCGGACACGCCGTCCGACGGCATGTCACGCAGTGGCTCACCGGAACCGGCCGCGGATCCGGGTTCACGGCCGGGTGCCCGGGACGCCTCCGGGCACGACGCACTGTCCGGGCGACCGTTCACGGGGGCTCCGGGGCCACCTTCCAAGCTGTCGCTCGTCCCCGCCCCCGAAGGGCCCGACGCCATACACCTGGAGCGCCCTCTGCTGCCCGTCTCCGGCTCCGGACCGACGAAACCGAGCCGTGGCAGTCGCACCGCCCAGCTCGCCCGGTCCCTGCACGGGCTCGCGCGTCGCGTGCCTTCCCGGCGTGCGACGGAGCTGGACGAGCGGACCACGGCGGAGCGAGGCGTCGTGGACCAGCTCTGGCTGCCCTTCCACCAGCCCGTCCGCAGTTGCGCCTTCGACCTGGTGTTGCTCGTCGACGACGCCCCCACCATGCAGATCTGGCAGGACACCGTGGCCGGCCTCGCCGAGGCCGCCGAGCAGAGCGGCGCCTTTCGGGTCGTCCGCACCGTCCGGGTCAAGGTGCCTCTCACCGGTGATCCGACGCTGCGCTGGCCGACGGGACGGTCCGTCACGGGCTTGGGTGAAGTACTGGACGGCAGCGGCGGCCGGCTCTTCCTGGTCGTCACCGACGGCCTGGCACACGGATGGGCCTCATCGACCGCCGACAGCCTGCTCGGGCGCCTCGCGGCCGCCGGCCCCACGGCCCTGGTGCACCTCTTGACACCCCATCTGCGCCATCGCTCCTCCCTCTATCCGTACCCGGCGGTCCTGGAGTCCGGCGGCTTCGGCGCGCCCAACGCCAGGCTCAGGCATCTCGCGCCGTCCGCCGGGCCCGACCCGATGCGCCCGCTGCCCGAGGCCGGCGACGGATCCGTGCCCGTTCCGGTGTTGTCGCTCAAGGCAGGCTCCATCGAAGCCTGGGCCTGCCTCGTGACCGGTGAGCGTGGGATGCGCCGGGAGTTGCCCGTGGTCCTGGCCGGCAGTCTTTCCAAAGGAACACCGGCGCCTGGACTGCGTGCCCCTCGCATGCCTGCCGCAGCCGACCGGGCGGTGGGTGCGTTCCTCGAACTCGCCACGCCGATGGCTCGCCAGCTCGCAGCCCAACTGGCAGTTGTTCCCTTTGAGTTCGACCTGGTCGAGCAGTTACGGAACCGGACGATGCCGCACACCGGTCCCGGCCATCTGGCCGAGATCATGATGGGCGGCCTGATCGACTGGAGCGGCGACCGGCCGGAGTTCGCCGAAGGCGTCCGTGAGGCGCTTCTGGCAACCACGACCCGCACTCAGCTCGCCCGCACCGTGAGCGTCCTGGGCGATCTTCCAGCTGCGGGGGAGCGCGGTGTGGCCCTTCGCGCCGCGTTGCGCGATCCGGCGGGGACCACGCTCCCCGACCCGGTCGACACGGGATGGCGACGGAGCGAACTGGCTGTGCTCAGGGCCTTGGCAGGCCCGTACTCCGAACGCGCCAAACGTATTGATCCGCTGAGCAGGAGCAGGCCGAGAAATGCGCCCGGTACGGCAAAAGACCCATCCGGCAGGGGGTGGGTCGACAGCGGTCAGGGAAGTGATCACGCGCCGATAGTCCCTGATCCGACTGGAGAGCCCGTGCCGATGCAGGTAACCGACGTGCCCCGCCCTGAAGCCTCGGAGGCTGAGTCCCTCATGCAGAGCACCACGACCGGATCACCTGCCGTTCTGGTGAACGTTCCCCTGCGGAACACATCGTTCGTGGGCCGCACCGAGCTGCTGCGAGCTGTGGAGCACCAGCTGGGAGCCCAGGACACCGCGGCTGTACTGCCACATGCCCTGCATGGCATGGGAGGTGTGGGAAAGTCACAACTGGCGCTCGAATACGTCTACCGGCATCAGCAGGACTACAAGGTGATCTGCTGGGTCCCCGCCGAACGGGAACCTCTCATCCTGGCGGCGCTGGCAGGGCTGGCGGCCAGGCTGCGCCTCACCCCGTCGGGAGCCGAGGGCAGTGCCCCCGCCGCGAACACGGCCGTGCCCGCGGTCCTGGAGGCACTGGGCGCCGGAGGTCAGTACGACGACTGGCTACTGGTGTTCGACAACGCCGAGAACGTGGACGTGGTGCGGAGGTATTTCCCCGCCAACGGCCCGGGGAAGATCATCGTCACCTCCCGCAACCGTGAGTGGGAGCGGGTGGCGACACCACTGCCGGTGAACGTCTTCGAGCGTGCCGAGTCGATCCAGTTGCTCCAGAAGCGCTCTCCGGAACTGTCCGAGGACGACGCCGACCGGCTCGCCGACGCGCTGGGCGATCTCCCGCTCGCCGTGGAGCAGGCCGGTGCCTGGCGTGCCGTCACCGGAATGCTCGTGGCCGACTATCTCGACCTGCTGAACGAGCGCCGACCGGAGATCCTCCAGCTCGACCCGTCCCCCGACTACCCCGTCTCCGTCGCCGCGGCCTGGGACATCTCATTGGCACAGATCGCGGAGAACAGCCCGGGTGCACGCCAGCTCCTCGACATCTGCGCCAGCATGGCGCCCGAGCCGGTTCCTCTGTCCATGCTGCGCGGCCGCCGTGCCATCGACATCACTCCCGAGGTCAACCCCCTGCTGAGCGACTCGGTCAAGCTGGGCAAGGCCATCCGGGAGCTGAACCGCTTCTCCCTAGTGAAGCTGGACCTGCGGTTCGACACCCTGCAGATGCACCGGCTGCTGCAGAACGTGCTCCTCGCCAAGCTGAACAGCGAGGAGCGCGAGCGCATGCGTGAGGCCGCTCATCAGCTCCTGTCGGCAGCCAAACCGGGCCACTACGCCTCGTCCGTGGAGTGGCCCGCCTACCAGACGCTTCTCCCCCACATCCTCTCGTCCCGCGCGGTGACCAGCACGGACACGTTCGTGCGTGAGCTGGTCTACGACACAGTGCTGTTCCTGTACCACTGGGGCGACCACGAGACAGCTGTCGACACCGCGCGGCAAACGCACACGACCTGGCTCGCGGCGTCCGGCGAGGAAAACATCCACGTCATGCGGATCTCCAAGATCCTGGCCTTCCTGCTGCGTGTCGTCGGTCAGATTCCCGAGTCCCTCCCTCTCAACGAAGGGGCTCTGGACGTCTCGCGCCGCACGGGTGTCGAGCCGGAGGACCTCATCGACTCCATGTCCCAACTGGCAGGTGCACTGCGCTACCAGGGCCAGTTCAGGAAGGCGGAGGAGTTGGACCGGGAGGCCACCGAGCAGGGCCGGATCCGGATCGGTCCGGAGGACTTCACCACACTTCAGGCAGCGCACAACTGGGGTGTGTCCCTTCGGCTGTGCGGCGAGTTCGGCAAGGCTCTGAGCCTGGACCGGGAGACCGCCCAGCAGCGCGAACTGCTCCTGGGACCGAACAGCAGCCTGACCTTGGGCACGCTCAGTGCCGTCGGGCTCGACATGCGTGAGGGGGGCGACTACCCGGGAGCCCGTGACTTCCTGGAGGACATCTACCGCAGGGTGCGCGAGTCCCTGGGCGAGGACAACTTCAACACGTTGGGCAGCGCCCGGAACCTGGCGGTGTGCAGGCGTCTGGACGGAGCCGTCGCCGAAGCGGCCAAGCTGTCGGAGGAGACGTTCCGCCGGCTGATGACCGGATACGGCCCCAACCACGGCGAGACACTTCTGGCCGCCGCCGAGGTCACCATCGACCGCCGTCTCATGGGCGACCTCGAAGGCTCACGCGAACTGGGCCAGGACACCATGCGGCGCTACGCGAACAGCCTCGGCGACGATCATCCCAACACCTTGATGACCAAGGCCAACCTGGCCACCACCCTCCGTGCCCTGGGCCACCTGGAGGAGGCGCGGAACCTGGAGGACGACGCGGCCATCCAGCTCACGGAGTCCCTCGGCCCGGACCACATGACAACCCTGACCGTAGCTCTGGGCCGGGCCAGCACGGCGTACACAGGTCTGGACTTCGAACTGGCCAGGGAGATCGACGAGGCCGCTCTGCCGTCGTTGGCACAGGTCGCCGGTGGGAATCACCCGCTGACCCTGGCGTGCACGACCAACCTTGCCCTGGACCTGCGAGGGCTCGGCCGTAGGTCCGAAGCGGACGAGTTGGAGGCCAAGGCGGTGGAAGGCTTCAACCTCGTGGTGCGCGCCGATCACCCCTGGCTGTTGGCCGCCCGTCAACGACGCCGTATCGAATGCGACATGGCGCCTCTGCCGTTGTAAGGCGTTCGTCCACGGGGGCCGCGGCGCGCGGTCCCCGCACCTTGCCCTATTGGATGGTCGAGGATGCCACGTCAGTGGCACAGAGACCTGGAGCGGGACCCACGGGGGGAGCGCATGCCGTCGGTCGTCTTCATTCACGGAACAGGGGTACGCGAGCCGGGTTTCTCCGCACTGACGAGTCGGTTCGCCGCGGGGCTGACGGGCGTGGTGGGCGAGGTGCGCGTGGTGCCCTACTACTGGGGAGGTCCGTACGGCGCCACGCTCGCCGCGGGCGGTGCAAGTCTGCCGCCCGAGGCGGGCAGGTCCCGCGGTGTCTCCGAGGCGGATCCGGACGACGACACCGCAGCCTGGGCCGCCCTGTACGCAGACCCGGACGCCGAGTTGGTCCTCGCCGCCTCCGGCGTGAAGCCGGCCGTGGAGCGGCCGCCCGGTTTCGTCCCGCCTGAGCAGAAGATCCAGTTGCTGCTGTCCTCGCTGACGGCCGAAGGGAATCTTCCCGTCACGGAGTTGGGCGAGCTGGGCCCCGGCCTGGCCCGCGCCACAGCGGACTTGGCCGCCCATCCCCTCCTGGGACCCGCCGCGGCCGCCCTCCAGCCGGACGAACTCGCGATCCTCACGGCCCGGTCGCTGGTCGCCCGCGTCATCGCCGCCGCCCTCGACGACGATGTCCCGTTCGTTCCGGTCGGCGACACCCGCGACATCGTCGTGGACCGGCTCGCACAGGCACTCGGCGCACCGCCCCAGGGCGCCGAACGCGGCCTGCGGACCATGCTGTTACGGTCGGCCGGCTCCGCCGCCTCCCGGGCCGTCGTGCGCCGGCGTCGTGCACTGACCCAGGCCTCCCATCCTGCGGCCGGTGACGTTCTGCGCTACCTCGCACGAGGCGAGCGGGCACGCGCCGGCCTGCGCACCCTGGTGGCCGGACTGGAAGCCCCGGTCACTCTCGTCGGCCACAGCCTCGGCGGGATCATCGCCCTGGACACGCTCGTCACCACTCCGATGCCCCAGGTCCGCCTGCTGGTGACCGCAGGTTCCCAAGGGACCTTCCTGTACGAGTCGGGATCACTGCCTTCCCTCGTCCACCCCGAACCTCTGCCGTCCCACGTGCCCGAGTGGCTGAACCTCTACGACCCCCGCGACCTGCTCGGCTTCATCGGCGCCGGACTCTTCCCCGGAAGAGTCACCGATGTCGCCGTCGACAGCCGCCAGCCGTTCCCCGCCGCGCACAGTGCCTACTGGACCAACCCCGCCGTGTACCGGCACATCGCGGACCGTCTGCCGTGACCGGACCACCGTGGCCGACACGGGGCGTGGACCCGGCCCGGGTCCACGCGCTGATCGTGGGCATCGAGACATACGCCGCCGGGCCCGACTGGGACCTGCCCGGGCCCGCCCGGGACGCCCTCGCCTTCCGTCGGCTGCTGCTCGCCGCCGGAGTGCCCGATGCCAACCTACGACTCCACTTGGCTCCGTTGGCCCCCTTCTCCCCCGACACCCCCTATGCCCCCGCCGACCACGCCACCCTGCGCAGCATCCTCGTGAACGAGGTTCCATCGACGCACGGCGACATCCTGTGGGTGTGGTGGGGCGGCCACGGAATCCTCGACCGGGCCGGTCACCTACGGCTGTTCTGCGCGGATGCCACCACCGCCGACAAACTGGGCGTCGACCTGGAATCCGCGCTGGCGCGCTACAGCAGCGACGCCGTACCCGGGTTCTCCGAGCAGCTGTGGATCGTGGACGCGTGCGAAACCTTCGAGGAGACACTGGCCTTCCGGGAACAACTACCAGCCAATTCCCTTCCCGTGGGACACCGCAATCTGGCACACCGGCAGACGGTGCTGCGCTCGGCGGGCCGCGGCCGAGCCGCTGCCAACGACCCCGCGCGGGCCACCGGTCTCTTTTCGGAGATCCTTCTCGACCTGTTGATGAACCGTCAGTCCCAGCTGCCCGCGTTCCCCGACCCGGAGGAGTTGTTTTCCGCCGTTCGGACACGCATTGCGGACCTCCGAGCAGCGGGCCGCACCCTGCAGCACCCGGAGATCCGGTTGCAGAGCCCGGCGAGGACCGAGATCCTGCCATCGGCGGAGGAGGGCACTGGTCGTCGCCACGACCTGCACGGATCCCCGCTCGCTCCACTGAAACGCGTCGTGGACGTACTCATGTCCTATTCACTGATGGCCGATCCGGCCGAACGGCAGGTCGTGGTCGGGGCGTTGAGCCCACGGGTCACCGGAACTCTGCCCCGTCACTCCAAGGCCCGCACCGATATCACCGGCATCGTGACCGCGCTCGCCCGCCGCCACCCCGGGGCGCTGTGGGAACTGTTCGACGCCATGGTGATCCTCGACGACGACCGGGAACGCGAGCGGGAACTCGCCGACGCCTTGCGAGATTTACTGACATCGAGCGAAAAGCCGCACGATCCACGCTGATCACATGGCGTGATCGCACGGGTTTCCGATACCGACAGGGTCCGTCATGATGGTCGGAGCATGAGGCATCGCGTGCCGCCGTCGGAGAAGGGGGACGCATCTTGGACCAGCCGCCCGCTCTGTTCGATGCCGATACCGCCGAAGACAGGCAGGCGCCTGCAGCAGGCGTCCTCGTCTGGGAGTCGGATCTTGCGGACCTCGCCACGGTGTCGTGCGCCGCCGTGGACCAGCTTGCTCCGCTCCCGTCGACGGCCCGCATACTCCAAGAAGTCCTGCGTTCCCGCAGCGGCATCAGGAGTGGGGGAACCAACCCGAGGGCCGAATAGCCGAGTTGAGCCGTGGCACCGCATGCCCGCACTCACCACCGGAGGAACCCCGGGAATGACCAGCGAGCAGATCCACTCTCCGCTCCGCATGCCCGACCACCTCTTCGCGGAACTCGCCACCGGCGGCGGCTCGCCCGCGGCCCTCACCTTTCTCGAACACGGCGAACGTGCCCGTCGGCTGTTGCTCCTGCGCACCGCGCTCTCTCACATCAGTGCGGTGGCGTCCCCGCTCAGCCCGTCCATGGAAGCCTGGCACGCCCTCAAAACGGCGGCCGAACAGGCGCCCGAGCACGTGGAGCGGCTGCTGCTCGCCCCTCAGACCGGCGGCTGGCTCGCCCACCTGTTGCGCCGTGTGCACGACACCGCGCCGGGGCCACCGCTGTGGGCCGAAGCCGGCCACCTGCACGTACTGGCGGTCACAGCCGCACTGCACACGGAGCTGGAGGTCGACCTTCCGGTTCCTCTGGTGGACGGTGCGCTGAACCTTCCGGGCCTCGGTCTGGCCCGGCTGCCCGGGGTGCGGCAGGGTCTGTCCGTCGGACGTGCCAGGACGAAGGCGGGCGAACTCGAACTCACGACACCAGAAGGCGATGCCTCCTGTGTCTGCCGGCCGCGGACAACGGCCGCGCGGGGCTCAACGGCACCGATGGACGCCATCGGCGCGCCCGGACCGGGTGCGGGGCAATGGATCCCACTGCGCGTTCTGGCCCACACCGGTCCTTCGGGCACCACTGCGATCCCCCTCGACGATCTCGGCCCCTACCGTGACCTAGACGAGCCGATCGCCCCCGACCGGCTCGACCCGGACGAGGCCGCGGCCTGGCAGAAGTTGCTCGAGGAGGCCTCAGGCCTCCTCACAGCCCGGCGCGACCCCGGCCCCGGCCGTCTGGATCCGGCCCGGATCCGGGCCATCGTGCCGTGGGGCCGCACCAGCACCACGCCCCCGCCCCCGCCGGTCGTGGAGCTGTCGGCCTCCAGCGGCGACTCGTTCGGGTCCATGGTGATCACCCGGCCGGCCACGGGGCTCGCGCTCGCCGAGACTCTCGTCCACGAGTTCCAGCACAGCAAGCTCGCCGCCCTCATCCATCTCTTCCCGCTCCTCGACGACGACCGCGAGGAGCGGTACTACGCCCCTTGGCGCAACGACCCGCGCCACCTCACCGGCCTGCTGCACGGCGCGTACGCCTTCACCGGCGTCACCGGCTTCTGGCGGGACCGGATGTCCGAGCCGCAGCACGCACACGTAGCCGCGTACTACTTCGCACTCCGCCGTGTGCAGACACGTCTCGTCGTACGCACCCTGCTGACCAGCGAGCGGCTCACCGCGCCCGGGCGCCGACTTCTCGACGGCCTCGCCCACACCCTGGACGGCTGGCTGCGCGAGCCCGTGGATCCGACGGCCCTGGCCCGGGCCCGTACGGCCGCCGCGCTGCACCGCACCGAGTGGCGGCTGCGCAATGTCGTCCGGCCTCGGGAATCCGAGACCGGACGCGGCACTTCACCCCTCCGCTTCCGTGCCGACCAGACTCCCTGGTCCGACCTGCGCACTCATGCCTTCGCACACCACCCCGCCACCCGCCGAACCGCCGACGACCATCTGGCGGCCGGAGACGCGGCAACCGCCGTCGCCCGGTATGCCGACGCTCTCACTCGCGACCCCGGTGAGCCTCATCTGCTGGCCGGGTGGATCGTGGCCCGCGCCGCTCTCGAAAGCGGCCGTACCAACCGGCAGATGCTGGCCCGGCCCGAACTGGTGCCACCGCTCCCCGGCCGATGACCACAGGTGACCCGGCCCATCACCTCGCCCCACGCCGAGCGCGGGCCTCGCCGCCGGACCGGCATCCGTCCGGGCTACCCGTGAAACCGATACCGCCGCTCGGGCCGCCCCGCCGCCCCGTAGCGCAACGTCACGTCCGCGCTGCCGGTGGTGTGGAAGTGCTCCAGGTAGCGGCGGGCGCTGACGCGGGAGATGCCGGCCAGGGTGGCGCACTCGGCGGCGGAGAGGGTGCCCTCCGCGGCGCGGAGGGTGCGTTCGATCAGTTCGGCGGTCTCGACGCTCATGCCCTTGGGCAGGGTGCCGGCAGCCGAGGCCGGCACGGTCGCTCCGGCCAGGACCCGGTCCACGTCGGCCTGGCCGTGCACGACGGTGGCGAGCAGGCGGCCGCGCTGGACGGCGTAGCGCTCCAGCCGGGCCCGCAGGTCCTCGAACTCGAACGGTTTGAGGAGGTAGTCGACAACGCCGTGGCGGACGGCACCGCGGACCGTGTCGGCCTCCCGGGCGGCGCTGATGACCATGACGTCGCAGTCGTGGCCGGAGGTACGCAGCCGGGGGATGACGTCGAGGCCGAAGACGTCCGGCAGGTACAGGTCGAGCAGGACGAGGTCCGGATGCAGTTCGTCGACGGCGTGAGCGGCCTGCTCGCCGGTGTTGGCGACACCGACGACCCGGAACGGCTCGACGCGCTCGACGAAGGTGCGGTGGACGCGGGCCACCATGAAGTCGTCGTCGACCACGAGTACGTCGATCGTGTCGGTCGTGACGGACGTGCCCGGCCCGCGGGGCGTGTCCGGCGTGCCGGACGTGCCTTGCGTCCCCTTCATCGGGCCGCTCCTTCCGCCACCGCGTCGGCGAGGTGGCTGACGGTCATGCGTGCGGTGAACATGGCCCCCTCGGGGGTGTTGGTCACCGAGATCTCACCACCGTGACGCTCGCAGACCAGCCGGGTGAGCGCCAGGCCGATGCCGCGCTCGCCCTCCTTGGCCGCCTTGGTGGTGAAGCCGTGCAGGAAGACCTCCCGGGCGAGTTCCGGGGCGACGCCGGGGCCTGAGTCCCGGACCACGATCTCCACGCTGGAGGCGTCCTGCCGCAGTTCGACCTCGACCCAGGCCTCGTGGCCGTCCGCCCCACCCGCGACCCCGGCGACGGACGCGGCGTCCACGGCGTTGTCGACGAGGTTGCCGACCACGGTCGCCACGTCCGCTGCGTCCTCCGGGACGAGCCGGTCGAGCGCGGTGCTGTCGGAGATCCGCAGCCTCACCTTCCGTTCGGCGGCCAGGGAGGCCTTCGCCATGAGCAGGGCGGCGACGGCGGTGTCGCGGACACGGCGGCTGAGGGTGACGTCCAGCGACTGGCGTCGCTGGTTCAACGCGCGGATGTAGCGCACCACTTCGTCCTCCTCGCCGATCTCGATCAGCCCGGAGATCGTGTGCAGCTGGTTGGCGAACTCGTGGGCCTGCGCGCGCAGTAGCTCGGACGAGCTGCGGAAGGAGCCGATCTCCCGCTCCAGGCGGGCCAGTTCGGTGCGGTCGCGCAGGGTGGTGACCGAGCCGAGCGGGCGACCGTCCTTGGTCACGGTCATCCGGTTCATCACCAGCACCCGGCCGTGCCGGATCACGACCTCGTCGCGCTCGTCGGGCGCGCCCTTCCGGTCGCCCACCAGGACGTCCCGCAGCCGTCCCTCGATGCCGAGTTCGGCCAGGCTCTGGCCCACGCAGTCCTCGGGAAGGTCGAGCAGGCGCAGGCCCATGTCGTTGGCCAGGGTGAGCCGGTGCTGCGGATCCAGGGCGATCACGCCCTCGGCGATCCCGTACAGCATGGCCTCGCGGTGCTCGGCCAGTCCGGCGATCTCGCGGGGTTCCAGGCCGAGGGTCTGCCGTTTGACGCGCCTGGCCAGCAGCCAGGAGCCCACCAGGCCGAGTCCGCTGGCGATGCCCAGGTAGGCGAGCAGGTACGAGGAGGCGCCGCTGAGGCGCTGCCACACCGTCGGGTCGGCCTCGCCGATCATCACCGTGCCCAGGTACTGGCCGAGGTTCTGCTTCGTCGCACCGAGTACCGGCACCTGCGCCACGAGCTGGCGGCTGCCGTCCAGGGTCAGTGAGCCCGACCAGCCCCGGCCCTCGGCGGCGCCCTCGCCGAGCGCCAGTCGGTCGCCGATCGTCGTGGGGTTCGTGGAGCTGACGATCCGGCCGTCGGCGTCGGTCACCGTCACGGAGGTGACCCCGGACTGGGTCTGGGTGGAGTTCACCAGGGGGGCGAGGGCCTCCAGGGGCACGGGCCGTACGAGCTGGCTGCGGACCAGGGGGTTGGCGGCCAGCTGCTCGGCGAGCGCGGCGACACGGCGGCCCTCCACACGGTTGAAGGTCGCCTCCGACTGCGCGAGGGAGACCGCGGCGACGGCCAGCAGCACCACCACGACGATGGCGAGCTGGAGTACCAGCATCTCGCCCGCGAGGGTCTGACGGCGGAAGGTGGCGACCACGACGTACTCAATCTCTCGGGCCGACACGGCGTTGGGCGGCTCGTCCTGGGGTCGCACCATCATGGACCCCTCCCGTGGCCGGGAAAAGGGGTGAGCGGGGAGCCGGGACAGGCAAGGCGCCGTACGATCCGCGCACGCGACCGGCGCCGGTGGTCACAAAGACCACAACCTCCGTTGGTTCCGGAAGAGAGACAGGCGGCGGGTGTACGGGCAACATGTGGCCCACGTCACCCTCCCCACAGGGCTTCCCCCGACCTCATCGACGTACCGACAGGTGGTGGCATTCGTGCGCCTGCGCACCCTCCTCGCCCTGTTCGGGGCCGCCGTGCTCGTCCTCGTGGGCCCTCCGTTGCTCACGGCGGGCAGCGACTCCTCGACGGGCACGCAGATCCCGGGCCTGCGCTTCATGGTCCCCAACACGCCCGGCGGCGGCTACGACATCACGGCCCGTACGGCCGCGAAGAACGCCGAGGACGCCGAACTCACGCACAACATCGAGGTGTTCAACCTGCCCGGCGCCGGCGGCACCGTCGGACTGAGCCGGCTGGTGAGCGAGCACGGCAACGGCAAGCTCGCCATGTCGATGGGCCTCGGTGTCGTGGGCGCCGTCCGCTCCAACGACGCGCCCAAGACGCTCGCCGACACCACCCCGATCGCCCGGCTCACCGAGGAGCAGGACGTCGTCGTGGTCGGCAAGGACTCCCCGTACAAGACGATCGATCAGCTCGTCGAGGCCTGGAAGAAGAATCCGGGCAAGCTTCCGGTGGGCGGCGGTTCCTCGCCCGGCGGGCCCGACCATCTCGCGCCCATGCTGATGGCGAAGGCAGCCGGAATCGCCCCGAAGGACGTCAACTACGTGCCCTTCGACGGCGGTGGCGAGCTGCTCGCCTCGATCCTCGGCAACAAGGTCGCCTTCGGGGTGTCGGGTGTCGGGGAGTACCTCGACCAGATCAAGGCGGGCGAGCTTCGGATTCTCGCGGTCACCGGCCCGGAGCGGGTCGGCGAGCTCGCCGACGCGCCCACGCTGAAGGAGTCCGGCTACGACGTGGACTTCACCAACTGGCGGGGCATCGTCGCCCCGCCCGGCCTGTCCGACGCCGAGCGCGACAAGCTCGTACGCCTCGTCGAGGAGCTGCACGACTCCCCCGAGTGGCAGAAGTCGATGCAGCAGAACGGCTGGGACGACGCCTTCCTCACCGGCGAGAAGTTCGGTGACTTCCTCGACGCCCAGGACAAGCGCGTGGTTTCGGTACTGAAGGAGCTGGGACTGTGACGACGCCGACCACCGACATACCCGAGACACCCTCGAACGATCGGCGCTCGTGGCTGCGCGACCACTCCGAACTGGGCGTTTGCGTCCTGCTGTTGGCCCTCGGCGCGCTCGTCCTGGGCGACGCGCTCACCATGGACGTCGAGATCACCCAGCGCGGTCCCGTCGGGCCGAAGACCGTGCCGATCGTGGTCGGCATCGGGCTGCTCGTCATCGCCGCCCTGCTCGCCGTGGACGTACTGCGCGGCGGCCGTGGCGAGGCCGAGGGCGGAGAGGACATCGATCTGTCCGAACCGGCCGACTGGCGCACGGTGTTGCTGCTCGCCGGGGTGTTCCTGGGCGCGGCCGTCCTCATCGAGCCCGCCGGTTTCCCCGTCGCGGGTGCGCTCCTCTTCTGGGGAGCGGCCTTCGCGCTCGGCAGCCGCCGCTTCGACCGGGACCCGCTCATCGCGGCCGTGCTCTCCCTCGCCACGTACGTGATCTTCAACAACCTGCTCGGAGTACCGCTGCCCGGCGGCCCGCTGATGGGAGTGCTGTGACATGGACGCCCTCAACTCCCTGATGGACGGGTTCGGTACGGCGCTCACCCCGATCAACCTGCTGTGGGCCGCCATAGGCGTGCTGCTCGGCACGGCGATCGGTGTGCTGCCAGGTATCGGCCCCGCGATGGCGGTCGCCCTGCTGCTGCCGGTGACGTACGGCCTGAACCCGACCGGCGCGTTCATCATGTTCGCCGGCATCTACTACGGCGCGATGTTCGGCGGCTCGACCACCTCGATCCTGCTCAACACGCCGGGCGAGAGCGCGGCCGTGGTCGCGGCCATGGAGGGCAACCCGATGGCCAAGTCGGGGCGCGGCGCACAGGCGCTCGCGGCCGCCGCCATCGGCCATTTCGCGGGCGGCCTGATCGGCACGATCCTGCTGGTGATGCTCGCACCGACGGTCGCCGAACTGGCGGTGGACATCGGCGCGCCCGACTACTTCGCCATCATGGTGCTCGCGTTCATCGCGGTGACGTCCGTCCTGGGCTCGTCCCGTATCCGGGGCCTCGCGTCCCTGCTGATCGGACTGACGATCGGGCTCGTCGGCCTGGACCAGATGACCGGGCAGCAGCGGCTGACCTTCGGCTCGCTCCAACTCGCCGACGGCATCGACGTGGTGATCGTCGCGGTCGGCCTCTTCGCGATCGGCGAGGCCCTGTGGGTGGCCGCGCATCTGCGCCGCAGTACGGGCGAGCCGATACCGGTGGGCCTGCCGTGGCTGGGCAAGGCCGATGTGCGGCGAACGTGGAAGTCGTGGCTGCGCGGACCGTTCATCGGTTTCCCGTTCGGCGCGATCCCGGCGGGCGGCGCCGAGATCCCCACCTTCCTGTCGTACGTCACGGAGAAGCGCCTGTCGAAGCACAAGGACGAGTGGGGCAAGGGCGCGATCGAGGGTGTGGCGGGGCCGGAGTCGGCGGCATCCGCCTCGGCGGCAGGCACGCTCGTGTCCATGCTGACCCTGGGGCTGCCGACCACGGCGGTCGCGGCGGTCATGCTGGCCGCGTTCCAGCAGTACGGTATCCAGCCGGGCCCGCTCCTCTTCGAGCGCGAACCCGACCTGGTGTGGGGCCTGATCGCCTCCCTGTTCGTCGGCATGGTGCTGCTGCTCGCGCTCAACCTGCCGCTGGCGCCGGTGTGGGCGAAGCTGCTGCGCATCCCGCGTCCGTACCTGTACGCCGGGATCATGTTCTTCGCGGCGGTCGGCGCGTACGCGGTCGGCGGCGAGGTCATCGACCTGGTGATCCTCCTGATCATCGGCCTGATCGGCTTCGGTATGCGGCGCTACGGGCTGCCGGTGCTGCCCGCCGTCATCGGTGTCATCCTCGGCCCGAACGCAGAACAGCAGCTCCGGCGCGCCCTGCAGATCAGCGACGGCAGCGTCTCGGGACTGGTCAACACGCCCTTCTCGGTGACCGTGTACGCGGTGATCGTGCTGCTGCTGGCCTGGCCGCTCCTGAAGAAGCTCGTGATGCGCGGCCGCGCGGAGGCCTGACCGATCCGTCCACAGTGCCCGTCGGGGCGGGCCGAACCATCCGCCCCGACGGGCACTGTGGTGTTTCCTTTCCCGAGTCGATCTCCGGCTCGCCGGGAACTCCAGGGGCTCGTCGCGGGCGAGCAGCGCCCGCTGCTCCTGACCGCGAGCGGCTCCGCCCTCGACGCCGGAATCGCGCTGGGCCCGATCGCCGCCGCCCCCTTCGTGCTCAGCGCATCGGCGGGCCTCTTCACCACGGTCGCCGTGCAGTGCGCACTGCTGCCCCCGCCGTTGATCCACGCGTCGGGCCGCCCCCCGCCCTGGTCCCAAAACCGACCACTGAACCCTTCACATCGGATCTATCTTCGGCTCACCACCATCATTGACGCCTTATGCGGCCAGTTCTACTCTTCGTCAGGCAATAGATCCGATGAATCGCTCGAATCACTCGAACCGTTCCGAGGATTGGATTGGCATGCCCTCCTCAAACCCATCGAGACGTACCGTTCTCGCCGCCGGAGGCTTACTCGCCGGAGGTGCCGCCTGGGCGATGACCCCGTCGACGTCCTCCGCTGCCGCCTCCGCCGCGTCGCCCACGGACGGCTGGACCAGGACCCCGTTCACCTACGGCATGCAGAAGCCGTGGAACCTGGACCTGGGCGACCGGTACAGCAACAGCGGCGGCGTCCACCGCATGTGGGTGTACGACACCGACGAGCCCATGTCGCAGGGCAGTTCCACCGACCCGCGCACCGAGATGCGCTGGAGGCAGGAGTACACGTCCGGACAGCACATGTGGGACGCCGACGTGTACCTCCCGTCCGGCACGAACGGCGCGACCTTCGTACAGATCCTCCGTGTGATCCACCCGTCGGGCACACCCGCGACGGACTTCATGCTCAACGCCTACAGCGCGAGCGGCGGGACGGTGAGGGCGTACGACAGAACGGTCCTCAGGACGAACGCCTACAACACGTGGTTCAACGTCAAGCTCGAACACAACGCCTCCAGTGGCGGCGTCAAGGTCTACTTCGACGACGAGCTGGCCCTGACGACCGAGGACCGGGGACCCGCCACCCGCCACTTCAAGAACGGTGTCTACCACCACGGCAGCGGCCGGGCCGAGGCACGCTTCCGCAACGTCACGTACTGGACGCGGTGAACCGTGTCGCATCTTGGAGGCACCCGCAAATGACCTCTAGAAGAGTTGTGCTCGGTTCGGTGCTGGGCGGCACGGCGGCCGCCGCGCTGCCAGGAGTCGCCGAGGCGGCACCGGCCCAAGTCCCGGACGCCGTCGGCGAGGACCTCACGGCCGGTTCCGCCGGCGGCCGTTGGAAGCTCCGCAACCGCATGGGCTCGGACGGCGCGTGGACCGACTTCCTGCGCCGTCAGGACCTGGTGTGGCGCAGGATGCCCACGCTGTGGCACGAGGGGCCGTTCCTCGGTGACGGGCGGCTGGGCAGCATGGTCTACAAGGAGCCGGGCGCGAACAGCGTCCGCTTCACCGTCCAGCACGGCGAAGTGCAGGACCACCGGCCCGAGTTCGGCAGCGGCTGGGGCACCTGCCGGCTCCCCGTGGGACATCTGACCCTCGACCCGGTCGGCACCATCGGCACGGTCGACTGGCGCCTGAGCCTGTGGAACGCCGAACTCACCGGCACCATCACCACCGACAAGGGCACCCTGACGCTCTCCGCCCTCATCCACGACGGAATCCTCGCCGCACGCGTCACGGCCGACGGCGACGAGGAGGTCCGCTGGACGTTCCACCCCGAGGAGGCCGTCAGCCCCCGGAAGATCAGCGAGGCACCGCCGACGGGTTACGTCGCCAACCCGCCCTGGACCACGCGCACCACCGGTGACGTCGAGCAGGTGCTCCAGCCGCTCGTCGGCGGCGGCCAGACCGCGACGGCCCACCGCCGCTCCGGCGACACCCTGCTGCTCAACGTCGCCCACAGCCACCCCTCGGACACCCGGGCCGGGGAGGCCTCGCTCAAGAAGATCCAGCGTGCCGCTCCCTACGCAGCGCTCCGCAGAGAGCACACCCGCTGGTGGCACGCGTTCTACCGCAGGAGCTTCGTCTCGATCCCCGACGAACGGCTGCAGAGCTTCCACTGGATCCAGCTCTACAAGATCGCGTCGGCCAGCCGCGAGGGCGGCCCCCCGATGGCCACCTGTGGGCCCTGGCTCGAACCCACCCCCTGGCCCGCCGTGTGGTGGAACCTCAACATCCAGCTGGAGTACTGGCTCATCCACGGCTCCAACCACCTGGAACTCGACTCGCTCACCAGCACCCTGAGGCAGAACCAGGAGCAGCTGATCGCGAACGTACCGGCCGCGTACCGGGCGGACAGCGCCGGAGTCGGCCGCAGTTCCGACATGTTCGCGAACCGCGGCGTCCCCGTTCCGGGCAGCGGGGGCGAGGCGGGCAATCTGACCTGGGCCCTGCACAACGTATGGCTGAGCTACCGCCACAGCATGGACGAGGACCTGCTGCGCGACACGGTGTACCCGTTGCTGCGCCGCGCGATCAACTACTACCTGCACTTCCTCCAGCCGGGCGACGACGGCAAGCTGCATCTGCCCTCCACGCTGTCCCCGGAGTATCCGGTGGTCCCCCCTAAGGACACCAACTACGATCTGGCGCTGATCCGTTGGGGCTGCGGAACGCTGCTTGAGGCGTCCGAGCGCCTGGGCGTCGACGACCCGCTCGTGCCGCGCTGGCAGGAGGTGCTGGCCAGGCTGACGCCGTATCCCGTGGACGACAACGGCTTCATGATCGGCGCGGACACGCCGTACGCGCAGTCCCACCGCCACTACTCGCATCTGCTGATGGTCTATCCGCTGTATCTCGTGAACTGGGAACAGCCGGAGCAGCGCGAGCTGATCGAGAAGTCGGTCGTCCACTGGCACGCGCTGACCGGCTCCCACCGCGGCTACAGCTATACGGGCGCCGCGTCGCTGTACGCGATGATGGGCCGCGGTGACACCGCGCTCTCGTACCTGAAGAAGTTCTTCGACACCAGCACGCGCTACCCGTGCCGGGCCAACACCCACTACACGGAGGCCGGGCCGGTCATCGAGACACCGCTCTCGGCGTCCCAGTCCCTGCACGACATGCTCTGCCAGAGCTGGGACGGCGTCGTACGGGTCTTTCCCGCCGTGCCGGACTCCTGGGCCGATGTCACCCTGCACGACTTCCGCACCCAGGGAGCCTTCCTGGTCAGCGCGGTCCGCAGCGGCGGCGTCACACGCTTCGTACGCGTGCGGAGCCTGGCGGGTGAGCCGCTGCGGCTCCGGCACGGTCTGACGGGCGGGCGGGTGACCGCCGTCCTGGACGACGGCAGGCCGGCCCGCACCCACACGACGGACGACGGCGTCCTCGCCGTCGAACTGCCCAAGGGACGCGAGGTGTTGCTGTACGCGGGTAGGCGACCCGATCTCGTCATCGCTCCTGTCTCACCGAGCGAACCGGGAGAGCCCTGGGGACTGCCGTAGCCGGGTCGGCGTGGCCGGGCGGCCCGCAGACCAGGAACAACACCGCTGCCCGGTCACGCCGATATCCCACATGCGGTGGCCGCGACCTTCCGCGGGCCGTCGCGTCGCTCAATGTCCGCGGAACGCCTCCTCCAGCCACCAGGCACCTCGGTCCGCGACCACCTTGGCGTCGATGAGCAGGGGCGCGGAGCGTGGCCCGGCCAGCCAGTCCTCGACGGCCTTCAGATCCGCCCGCGTGCGTACGGTCACCGCTTCGAAGCCGTAGCCCCGCGCCACGGCGGCGATGTCCGTCGGCGGGAACTCGACGGTGTCCAGCGGATGTCCGTCCGGTCCGAAGTGGTGGACCTCGGCCCCGTAGGCATCGTCGTTGTAGACGACGACCACCATGGGCAGTCCGAGCCTGCGTACGGTGTCGAGTTCCGCGGCGCCCATCATCGCTCCGCCGTCCCCGAGCGCGGCCACGGGAAGCCGGTCCGGCCGTGCCAGTGCCGCGCCGATCGCGGTCGCGAGGCCGAGGCCGATCGACTGGAACGCCTGGGTGAAGCACAGGCCGTTCTCGTCCGGCACCGACAGGTACATGCTCGGGTAGCCCATGAAGTTGCCGGAGTCCACGCCGATCACCCGCTCCGCGGGCAGGATGTCGTCGAGCGCGACACTCAGTGTGCGCGGGTCGATCCGCTCGCGGCTGCTCGTGTCCTCGAACGGCACGTCCCGCCAGCGCACGCGTGCGGCGATGGCCGCGCCGATGTCGGCGGTCCGAAAGCCCTGTCGGGCCTGTTGCCCTTGCTGGGCCTGTTCCTCTTGCTGGGTCTGCCGGTTCGCGGCGCCCGTCTCCAGCGCGCGTCGGGCCGCGAGTTCCACGTCGCCGGTGATTCCGAGGTGCAGTTCCCGGTGCGCGCCAAGGGCGGACGCGTCGTCGTCGACCTGTGCGAAGGTGGTGTCCGGGCCGATCAGCCGGCCGTGCCGCATGGTCCACATGTTCAGCGCGCAGCCCCAGCCGACGATCAGGTCGGCTTCCTGGATCAGTTCGGCCGCCAGGGGCGACGCGAAGCCTCCGGACACGTCGAGCGACCATGGATCGCCGTGGAACAGGCCGCGGGCGACGGCCGAGGTCGCGAGCAGCGCGCCATGCTGTTCGGCGAGCGCCGCCAGGGCGTCCCGGGCACCGGGCGAACGCGCTCCCCGGCCGGCCACGAAGACCGGCCGCCGGGACCTCTCCAGCACCCGCACGAGCGCCTCCACGTCGGCGAACTCCGGCTCCACCGGGGCCCGTTCGGGCGGCACGACGGCGAGGGTCGACTCGTCGTCTGGTACATCGGGTACGTCGAGGGCCTGTACTCCCAGCGGGAGGTTGAGCAGCACGGTCCGCCGCTCGCGCACGGCTCGCCGAACGGCATCGAGGGCCTGCGTGACGGCGTCCTCCGCCGAGGTCACGCGCGCCGAGACCGCGCCGACCGATCGCGCCAACGCCTCCTGGTCGACGTAGAAGTTGGACCGCGGCTCGGTCACCTCGGCCGCCAGCACGAGCAGCGGCGTACGGCTCTTGGCCGCCTCGGCGATGCCGGTCATGGCGTTCGTCAGGCCGGGGCCCTGATGAACGCTCAGCGCGGCCACGGTTCCGCTCATCCGGGCGTACGCGTCTGCCATGGTCGCCGCGCCGCCCTCATGGCGCGCAGCCACGAACCGCGAACCCGCCGCGACCATGGCATTGGTGAGATGGAAGTTGCCCGAACCGACCACGCCGAAGACCTGACCGACCCCGGCCGCGTACAGGGCCCGCCCGACGGCCTCGGCGACCTTCACGAACGTTCCACCAGGGCGAGCACCCGCGCGGGAGACCCGGACCCCGTGACGATCGGCAGCGGCCCCGCGACGACGACGCAGCCGGTCGCCGGCAGCACAGCCAGGTTCTGCAACTGGGTCAGCCCGTACTTGTCGCTGCCCATGAGGTACGAGTGACACGGGAAGGCCGGGTCGAACGAGTGCGCCCCGCCGGCGTCGGTGCCCACCGTCTCGACCCCGAGTCCGATGACGGGCGACTCCTGAGCCACCCAACGGGCGCATTCCGACGACAGGCCAGGAGTGTGCGGGCCGTTCTCGTCCGCGTTCAGGAACGGCTCCTGCGCATGCGAGCGCGCGTCCCAGCCGGTGCGCAACAACAGCCAGCCGCCGTCGGGCAACGGCCCGTGCTCCGCCTCCCACGCCTTCACATGGTCGACCTCCACGAGGAAGTCCGGGTTCTCCCGCGCCTGAGCGGTGAAGTCCAGCACGGCGGCGGGTGCGACCAGCCGGTCCACCGGTACGGACGCCACGTCGGCCAGGTCCTTGCCGGTCACCCAGTGGTTCGGGGCGTCGAAGTGGGTGCCGGTGTGCTCGCCGCTGCGGAAGTTGTTCCAGTACCAGGCCGGCCCGCGGTCGTCGTACCTGCTGATCTCGTCCAGCTCGAACACCGCCGTCTGGCCGAACTCGGGCGGCAGCTGGAGTACCGGTGTCGACGACGACAACGGCGCTGTGAGGTCGACGACTTCGATCGCCCCACTCCGCAGTGCGGACACCAGCGAGGCGAGGACGGACGGTTCGGGCATGAAGACCTCCATGAGGCAGCGCGGAACTGACAGCATGGCACCGGACATGGCGATTGCGGTTCCGTGGTACTCACAGTCCGGTTGGGTCGGTCGACAGTGACGGGCGGGGGCACAGTGTTCGGAGGGCGTACGGCCGCGATGGTGAGGATGGCGGCGTCGGTGGTCGCGGTCGCGGTACTGGGGGTGACCGGCTGCACGTCCGAGTCGGGCGACGGTTCGGCGGAGTCGCCGGATCCGGCGGGAACGGCAGGTACGGCGGCCAGTAGTGCGCCTCCTTCATCCGCCTCGCCGCCGGTTTCACGCACGCCCTCCCCTTCCGACTCCGCTTCGGCCTCGGCTTCGGCTTCGGCTCCGGCTTCGAGGAGCCCGACGCCCGTGCCCGTCACCGGGCCCAAGCAGAAGCTGGTGACCATGACGGTCACCGGCGGCTTCGCAGGGGTCAACCAGAAGGTGGTTCTCCGGGGCGACGGCAGCGTCCTCGCCGAGGACAAGGGCGACCCCGTGGTGCGCCGTACGAGCGCGGTCCAGTTCACGGAGCTGCGCACGCTGCTCGGCGATCCGGCGCTCGACGATGTCCCCGAGTTCACGATCAACACGGGGGCGGCCGACTTGTTCCAGTACGCCCTGCAGTTCGACGGCCGCACGGTCATGACGGACCGCTCCGCCGACCAGCCGGCACTCGACCGCCTCATCGACGCGCTCGGCGAATGGCTGCCGGGGCACTGACCTCACAGGCCGAGCGAGAAAGGGGCCAGGGGTAAGGGCACGTAACTCATGATCTTGCCCCTCGTTGGTCCGCCCGGACATCAAACCGGACATCACGTCTCCGACGACGCCGGACCCCACCGGCCCGGAGCGATGGACGGCAAGACACGACGCCCGGTCGGGCCCGGAAGACTGCTTGAGGTCGCTTCACATGCGCAGCATCACCAAGAAGATCACTGCGGGAATCGGAACCCTTGCCGCGGCACTCGGCTGTGTCATCGTCGCCGGGCCGCCCGCGGCGGCGGACGGCAAGTGGTGCAACAACTCCGTCTGCATCCAGACGTACGACACGGGCACCTACCTGGGCAGGGTCGAGGTCTCGGTCACCAACACCAACCAGCCGCACCGCATCAGCGCCCGCGTCTGGACCACCAACGGCTGGGGCGCCAACACCAAGGTGGAGGACGTCTCCGCGTTCAGGACCTACCGCGACCAGGCGTACCCCCAGCGCCACTTCCCCGCGGGCACCCGCCTCTGCGCGGAGGGTTTCCGGGGCGGCGCGAGCGTGGGCCTGCCCTGCGTCACGCTCACGAACTGACGGGCGGACACCCCAGGCCCGACGTTTCGGGCCGGACGTTTCGGGTCGGGGTCAGTGGTGGAACGATTCGGCCCGTACGTGGCGCATCACGCGGCTCGTCACCCGGTACCGGCCGTTCGGCACGGAGGGGCACTTGGTGACATGCACCGCGAGGGGTCCGGCCCACGCATAGCCCTGGCTCTCGCCATGCCGGAGCAGGCTGTCGGTGAGCACCTGGTCGACGCGACCGCCGTTCCGCTCCAGTTCCTGATGGACGGACTCGGGCAGTTCGACACCGTAGGCGTTGGGGACGACGACCAGGCTCTCGCTGCACACGACGGCGTGGTCGTCGCACTCCCTGCGCAGGGCGGCGACCAGTTCGACCGGTTCCTTGTGGCGGAACTGCGCTAGCAGCAACGCTCCGAAGCGCTCCAGCGCTCGTTCCAGACCGGTGAGTCCACTCGCGCCCTCGGGCTGCTCCAGCACCGGGTCGCTGTTCGCGGTCTTGCGACGTTTCTCTTCTGAGACGGTCACGGCGGGCGGGACTCCTTGTTGGTGTCAGTTCATGTCGTTGTGCTCCATTCGTCTCCATCGGGTTCCCCGGGAACGGAGAAAGACTCGCCCCCGGCACGTGCCGAGGCAGGTCACGTGGCAGCACTGCCGACGGGACCTGCCCATGACGGGATCGACGACCGGCGCAACGGGTCAGCCGCTGACCGGTGTCCAGCGGATCCGGGTGCTGCACAGGGACACCACGACCGCCGCGGCCGCGACCACCCCCAGCCCCCACACCAGGCTGCTGGCGTTCGCCACGAAACCGATGAACGGCGGGCCCGCAAGCAGGCCCGTCGTGCCCGTGGCGGCAACGAGGGCCAGCGCGTCCGAGCCCTGCTTGGCCGCGGCCACGTACACGCACGGGGTTACGGCCGCGCATCCCAGTCCGACGCAGGCGAACCCGATGAGGGCCGGGACCACTCCCCCGCTCACCAGGGCGAAGGCCAGCCCGGCGGCGGCCAGCGCGCTGCCGAGGAGAACGACCCGTCCGTCGCCCCAGCGACTGCGCCAGCCGTCGGCGAAGAGGCGGGCCACCACCATCATTCCCGAGACCACGGCGATGCCCATGGGCGCCAGTTCCGCCGACGCCTTGGCCACGTCCTTCATGTAGAGGGCGGACCAGTCGGTCATGGCGCCCTCGGTCACGGTGCCGAACGCCATGGCGCAGCACATCCACAGCGTCATACGGGACGGAAGGTTCCATCTGCCGCGGGTCTTCTGCTCCTTCGCCTCGACAGGGGCGTCCTCGCCGAGAAGACCGGGGCGCGCGGCGGCGGCCAGCAGGACGAGGATCACGGCCGCCACGCCGAAATGGGCCCCGACCGACGAGGTCGCCGCGTTCATGCCGGAGGCCAGGAGCGCGGCGAGCAACGAGCCACCGCTGAATGTCGCGTGCAGTCTGGCCATGGTGTTGCGTTCGTACCGTGTCTCGAGGGCCGCGCCCTGCGCGTTCATGGCGACGTTCAGGCATCCCACGAAGATGCCGTCGGCGCACATGACCAGCAGGGCGACCGGGTAGTTGGGCGCCGCGGCCAGCGCCAGGAGCAGCAGGGTCAGGCAGAGGGCCGACAGGAGCGCGAGCCGCGCCGAACCCAGCCGCTTCATGAGCACCGGGACCACGGGGAACGACGCCACCGCGCCGATCCCCGCCGCCATCAGCAGCACACCGACCTCGGCCGCGGTCAGGCCGAGGTCCGCCTTGATGGCCGGGATCCGCGCGGCCCAGGTGGCGTACTGGAAGCCGAGGGAACAGAACAGTGCGGCGATCGCCAACTGGCTTCGAAGGAATGGGTCATGGACACGGGACACGCGCATCAGCTCGCTTCGTGGGGACGGAGGGGCCGCGCGGCACCACGCCGGTCGGCTCAGGCTGTGCACCCGGGTCGGCCGGCACCGCCTTGGACATGTAGACGGCGTTCGCGCCGTAGCCGCCGGGCGAGACTCCCGGGTGTGCGGTGTAGCCGCGCGCCGACCAGAACGTGTCGCTGCGGCCCACGGCGATGAGCGAGATCCGTTCGTACCCGCGCGACCGGGCCGTCAGGGTGAAGTGGTGAAGGAGGCGCTGGCCCAGTCCCCTGCCCCGAAGACCCTCCTCGACAACGATGTCGTGCAAGTGAAGATTGCGGGAGGCGGGCGCGGGGGGCGGCGGGACCACCGCCTCCTCCGTCCGTTCCAGGTCTGGGTAACTGAGGGCCGGATAGGGCAGCGCCAGGAGGTAGCCGGCCGGGCCGGATCCGATATCCAGGACGAAGCACGTACTCGGCGAGATCTCCGCCCGCGACCGCAGCGCCGCGCGGCCCTCCGACAGGCCGAGTCCTGTGTAGGCACGGGACTCGATCTCCACGATGCCGTCCCAGTCGGCCTCGGTGATGTGGCGTATGTGTACGACGTCACTCACGGGCGGCCCGCCCTCGTCCAGGTGTACGGGAGCGGATCGAAGCCGTTGAAGCCCTGGGTCATGTAACTGATCGCGTAGGCACCGCTGGACATCACCCAGACCGGATCCCCGGACGCCAGGTCCTTGGGTACGTCGACGAGACCGCCGTGTTCATGGAGGTAGGCGTCGTCGCTGTCGCAGGTGGGTCCCGCCACGACGGCGGGCACGCACTCGGCATCCGGGTGCGTGGGAAAGACGAGACGGTACTGCAGCGCGTCCATCTCGTAGAGCCCGTTGAACTTGCCGCAGCTCAGATAGAGCCAGTGCTGGCGCTCGCCGTTCGGTCCCCGCCGCTCGGCGAGCCGGGCCACATGGGCCCGGATGGCTCCCTGGTCGGCGACCAGATGGCGTCCCGGCTCCATGACGAACCGGAGGTGGTCGCCGTGAACGCCTCTCAGGTACCGCATTCCCTCGCGGATCACGGCGAAGATCTTGTCCATCGGCGGATCCAGGGGCATGCCGAACCTGTCGAGGTATCCGAGTGCCGGAAGACCGCCGCCGAGGTTGACATGGTCCAGGGTCATCCCGCGCCGCCCCAGGGCGGTCAGGACGTCTCCCAGGGATTCGACGGCACTGTGCCAGGCGTCCGCCGTCATCTGCTGGGACCCGACGTGCACGGACAGGCCCGACGGTGTCAGTCCCTGTTCCCGTGCCGCCTCAAGCACCTGTACGGCGTCGGCGGGTGAGCAGCCGAACTTGTTGCTGAGGCCCCACAGCGCCCCTTCACCGCTGGTCGTCAGTCTGCAGAACACCCGGGCTCCGGGAGCATGGGCCGCGATGGCCGCCACGTCCTCCAGACTGTCGGTCGCGAAGTCCCTGACACCGAGGCGATGGGCGTCGGCGATGTCCCGGTCGGACTTGACGGTGTTGCCGTAGTGCATGCGGTCGAGCGGCACCCCCGCCCGCAGCGCCTGTTCCAGTTCACGCGGGCTCGCCCCGTCCACGCCGGCGCCCTTCGCCGCCAGGCACGCGAGCACCTCGTCCACCGGACAGGCCTTCATCGCGAACCGCACGAGGACTCCGGGCAGTTCGCGCCGCAGCGTCTCGTAACGGTCCTCGATGCCCGTCAGATCGAAGACGATCCGGTCCTCGTCGGCGGCCTCCAGTGCGGCGAGCAGGGCCGCGGACTCACGCCTGGCCGACTCACGCCTGGCCGGCTCATGCGTTGCTGACTCATGCGTCGAAGCCGCCCTCACCCCGGCCGCCCCGGTGAGGTGTGTACGGGGGTGTGCCGCGCCGCGCGCACCAGCGGACCCCATGCCTCGGTCAGGAGGGCGAAGTCCTCCATGTCGCTGCGGGCCTCGTCGAGGAGCCGTTCGCGGCGCGTGGCCAGGAGGTCGGCGAACTCGGCGTACGCACCGCCCAGTTTCCGGTACGCGGTGTCGAGGGCGTCCAACCGCTGGACGTTCTCGGTGCGGTCGAGCCGCGTGCTCTCGCTCACCAGCCGGGCGATGACGGACGCGCGCACGTGTCCCCGCTCGTCGGTCAACTCCGGGCCTGCCTCGGCCATCCCGTCGTAGACGACGTTGAAGTAGAGCATCGACAGGAGGAACTTGACGTAGCGCATCTGGTAGGCCGTGAAGCCCGCGTCCGTTCTGCGTTCGCCGGTGTAGAAGTTGACGATGTTCCGGTTGTGCAGCACACCGGGCAGCGCGGCGTCGTGGACCAGATGGATCAGGAAGTAGTCGCTGCCGATGGTGTCGGTGGCGGGTGGCAGCGGCACGTGTTCGTGCACCCCGTGGAAGCTGATGTTGCACATGTCCAGGCGCATGGGGTCGACCAGGTCGAGCGTCGAGTGGTCCCGGACGAACGTGTCCGTGCCCGCCCCGCGGAAGGACTCGTCGACGAGTTCCCTCTTCCGCTCGCCCGACCAGTGGACGGGTGCCCACAGGCTGACCATGTCGTAGTAGACGTCGCGGTCGATCCGGAGGATCTCGCCGATGTCCACGGACAGTTCGCCCACGAAGGAGCTGCCCACCATCGCGACGCGCTTGTCCGCGTGTTGTGCGGCCAGCGCGTTCTCGGTGACGTGGTGCGCGGCGTCGGACGCGCGTCGGCCGAGCGAGGTGAGTTCGTGATGGATGGGGAAGACGGTCTCGCCGTTCACGACCTGGTATCGGCTGTCGGAGTCCCTGCGGTGCACGGACTCGCAGCCGAGCGCGGCGCCGATGAGGAACGCCCGGTTGGTGCAGGCTCCGTAGGAGAGGCCCGCGGGGAGCATCAGTTCCAGCAGGAGGTCGGGCTTCGTGGCTGCGGCCCGGCCGATCGCCCGCCGGAGGAAGTCCCGCTGCCGCGCCTCGTCGAGGTGGTGTACGACGATCCGCGGGCCGACCGGGAGGCGGCGCACGGTCTCGGCGTGTTCCGCGTAGGCGGGTGTGTCGCAGGAGTCCAGGATCAGCAGGTGCACCTCGGTGTCGAAGTGCTCGGCCGCGTAGGCCGCTTCCTCACCGATGGCCTCGATCGTCGCGGAACACGGCCTGTTGGTGGGAAGGGTCAGACATATTCTGCGCATGCCGCTTCTCCGACCGGCTCGTCCAGTTCCGCACCGTTCCAGGACGCGAGGCCCAGCAACTTGGCGCCCAGGTCGCTGAGTTCGGCCCTGCCGTACCGCAGGGACTCGTGTCGCGTGGCGTCGCCGAGCAGGGTCCCGTTCCAGTCCGGCGTGCTGAGGGTGCGCCACGATTCGACCCGTGAGTCCCTGAGGGTCCGGTGGGTCTCCAGCGCCGGCATCATCGACAGGTACTGCACCGCCCGCACGCCGTTGCGGGTGGAGGTGTTGGGGGCCACTCCGTGTGCCAGGAGGCCGTTGAAGATCAGCAGGTCGCCGGCCTCCAGTTCCGGCCGTACGACGGGGAGTTCGGCCCGGTCGATCCTGGGCCGGATCGGGTCGCGGTCGTCCGGCTGGAGTGCCTTCCACCGGTCGAGCTGCCGGAACAGCTCGGGGCAGCACTGGAATCCGCCGAGTTCCGGACTGGTGTCGTTGAGCGCGATGATCCCCTGGACCCGCTGCGGCGGTATGCCGAGCGTGGTGTCGACGTCCCAGTGCAGTTCTATGTCGAAGCCCTCGTCCGTGCTCGGGATCAGGGCACGGTCGCGGTTCTTGATGTTGGGCGGGTTCAGGTTGAGCCGGTCGAGGGTGACCCACAGCTCTTCGCAGTCCCACACGTCGACGAACGCGTCGTAGACCCGCTGCGCCTGGCGGCTGTCCCAGAGGAGTTGGTGCTGATAGGCCTCGACGAAGCCGTAGATGTGAAGGTCACGGTCCAGGTCCGAGCGGTACTCGCGATCCTCGTACCAGGTGTCCGGGCGCTCGGGGTCGAGTCCCTGGAAGTCCCAGGTGAAGTCCAGCAGGTTCCGGGCCGCCGAGGCGGGGATGGCCTGCTTCACCACGACGTAGCCGTAGGTCTGCCATAAGGCCAGGTCCTCTTCGGACAGCACCCTGAGCGGGACGGTCTTCTTCAGGTCGCGCAGAGGTGTCTGCGCCAGATAGGTCTCGCCGTCCGCACTGAAGTAGGGGACGCGAGAAGCGGCTCGATGGAGATAGTCGTCAGGCATGGGCATGCAGTGCTCCGGACCTCGGGGTTCCCCGTCGACGGAGACGTCGACGAGGACGGCAACGCGGTCACCGGTGGCTCGCGGCACGTGAATCGCGTGGATCCGGACGGGCGGCGGTCTGCGCAGCTCGATTCCGGACGCGCACCGGCGCTGTACGACGACGCCGGAAGCAGCGCACGTCGCACGGCATGAGGAGAGACGGCCGGCCTGCAGGGTCACTGCATCGGGCGCCGCGCCAGCCCCCTCGAACTCGCGTGCCACTAACCTGGACTAGACCAACCGTCGTGTCAAACATGGTCGTTGACTGCGTGTCGCACCCAAATCGCCTGCGCAAAGGCCCGGTTGAGAGCACCTGGGATGCGGGCCACCTGGCACAACAGCCCCAGGGCAATACACGCGCAGCAACCCAACACGCCTCTTGACACAAGCGGTTAGCCTGAGCGGAGACTCATTGGTCTGTACCAAGCTGTGTCATGGTGTCGATGCGCTGTCATCGGCGGCACCGACGCGCGGGCTCTACCCGAAAGGCGAACGCACTCGATGGTCTCCAGCAAGCACAGCAAGGGGTTGCGGCAGCTGGCGCTCTCCGTCCTGCAGCCGGGGTTCGTGGGCACCGAGGCACCGGACTGGGTTCTGCGCGAGATCGGCGACGGACTCGCATCCGTCGTGCTCTTCTCCCGCAACATCGTCTCGCTGGACCAGGTCGCCCGGCTGACCGGGCAGCTGCGTGCAGAGAACCCCGAGTTGATCATCGCCATCGACGAGGAGGCCGGCGACGTCACCCGCATCGAGTCCGCGACCGGCTCCACCCGGCCGGGCAACTTCGCCCTCGGAACCGTCGACGACACCGAACTCACCGAATCCGTCGCCGCAGGTCTCGGCCGTCAACTGCGTGCCGTCGGCGTGAGTCTCGACTACGCGCCCAGCGCGGACGTGAACTCCAACCCCGACAACCCGATCATCGGGGTCAGGTCCTTCGGCGTCGACCCGAAGGTGGTGTCCCGGCACACCGCCGCGTGGATCCGGGGACTCCAGTCGGCCGGGGTCGCCGCCTGTGCCAAGCACTTCCCCGGCCACGGTGATGTCGCCGTCGACTCCCACCACGGTCTGCCCACGTACGGTGCCGACCGCGAGGAGATCGCCGCCCAGGCCCTGCCCCCGTTCCGGGCCGCCCTGGACGCGGGTGTTCGCGCTGTGATGAGCGGCCACCTCCTGGTACCGGCGTACGATCCCGACCTGCCCGCCACGCTCAGCCCGCGCATCCTGGGCGACCTGCTCCGCGGTGAGCTCGGATTCGAGGGGATGACGGTCACCGACGCCATCGAGATGGGTGCCGTCACCGACCTCTACGGGATCGACGGCGCCACGGTGAAAGCCGTCGCCGCCGGTGCCGACGCGGTCTGTGTCGGCGGCGAGAACGCCGAGGAGGCCACCGTCGGCCTTCTCGCCGACGCTCTCGCCGACGCCGTGGCCCGCGGTGACCTCACCCGGGAGCGGCTGGAGGAAGCAGCCGGGCGTGTCCGGAATTTCGCCGACTGGTCGGCCGGCCTGGTCCAGGCCGACACCGTCGACGCGATCAGCAGCGACATCGGCTTCACGGCCGCCCGCCGCGCCATCCGGCTGGCCGGAGCGGCCCGGGACACCCTGCCCCTGTCCGCCGCGCCGCACGTGGTGGAGTTCGTGGCCACCACCAACCTGGCCATCGGCAAGGAGACCCCGTGGGGTGTCGCAGCCCCGCTGAGCGAGCGGCTGCCCGGCACGACCACCGTCCGGGTGCGGCACCAGGAGCTGGACTCACGGACCGCCGCCCTGACCGCCCTCAGGACCTGCGCGCTGGAACCGGCCGCCGGGCGCCCCTTGGTCGTCGTGGTCAGGGACGCCTCCCGGCACGACTGGATGGCCCGCGCCCTCGCGGACCTCATCGCGGAGCGTCCCGACGCGATCGTCGTCGAGATGGGTCTGCCGAGTGCCGCTGTTCCGGGGGCGGTACAGATCTTCACCCACGGCGCCACCGCCGCCTCCGGGGTGGCCGCCGCCGAGGTGCTGGTGGGGGCTCGGTAGGCCGTTGGGCGGGGCTGGTGGGCCGTAGCGTCTTGGGAGGCCACGGCCTGTCCGAGCACAGGGGCGGGCAGGTGTGCCGGTCCGCTCTCTGGCCGGCCTCGCCCTCAGCCCGTTGCCGCCGCTGTCGCCGCCCGGAAGGGGCGGAAGAACTCGCGCAGCTCTTCCGCGTACAGCTCGGGCTCCTCGAACGGTGCGAAGTGCCCGCCGCGCGGGGGTTCGGTCACGCGTACGGCGTTCGTGGTGCGTTCGAGCCAGGCCCGCGGTGGGCGGACGACGTCGCCGCGGAAGAGTGAGAACCCGGACGGCACCTCGACCCGGCGGGCGAGCTGCGCGGGCGGGATCGCGCCGTTCGCGTTGTACATGCGCATCGACGAACCGATCGTCCCCGTCAGCCAGTAGAGCGTGACGTTCGTGAGGATCTCGTCCTTGGTGAAGCTCCGCTCGATGTCGCCGTCGCAGTCGCTCCACGCCCGGAGCTTCTCGACGATCCACGCGGCCAGTCCGGCCGGCGAGTCGGTGAGCCCGACTGCGGCGGTCTGGGGCTTGGTGCGGTGCATGGCTGCGTAGCCGCCCTCGGTCGCGCTCCAGGCCGCGACGCCCTCGATCCATGCGCGTTCCTCGGGCGTAAGGTCCTCCGGGTCGCCGGTGAGGACGGGCAGGCCTCCGTCCGTGCGGTGGACGGCCACGACCCGGTCGGGGTGGTCGAGCGCGAGGTAACGGCTCACGTGGCTGCCGATGTCCCCGCCCGCCGCGCCGAACCGCTCGTAGCCGAGGACGCCCATGAGCTCTGCCCACAGTCCGGCGACGGCGATGGAGTTGAGCGGCCGGCCCGTGGGGCGGTCGGAGTACCCATAGCCCGGCACGTCGGGAACGACCACGTCGAACGCGTCGGCGGGGTCGGCGCCGTGCGCGCCGGGATCGGTGAGGAGCGGGATGACCTTCGTGTAGCGCCAGAAGGAGTCCGGCCAGCCGTGGCTGAGGACGAGCGGCAGGACCGGCCCGGCCGGCGCGACGGCCCGGGCGTGTACGAAGTGGATGCCCAGGCCGCCGACCGGGACGCGGAAGCGGGGCAGCCGGGCGAGCGCCGCCTCCTGCGCCGGCCAGTCGAACCCGTCCGCCCAGTAGGCGACGAGCTCGCGGAGGTAGGCGATGTCGGTGCCGAGCGACCACCCGGCGTCCTCGGGCGCATCCGGCCAGCGCGTCGCGCGCAGTCGCGCACGGAGATCCTCGAGCACCGCGGGATCGGTGTGCGGTGTGAACGGTTCGGGGCGGGGCGAAGCGTCCGACATGCGACGACCCTACAAGCAGCGCCCCGGCGTGTTCGCGCTGTCTCCACCGGGTACCGGGGTCACGGTGGCCCCGAGGACCGCTTCCTCGGGACCCCCACAACGCCGGACACGGCGGCCCTGAGAATGCGGCGGAAGGTGGGGCATTCCATATGGCTCGGCGCGGGACAGGCAGCGGCGTGTCGCAGGGAATCGCGCAGTACGCCGAGTTCGCGGATCGTCCTGTCCAGCTCCTCCGCCTTGGTCGTGAGCATCTGCCGGTCGATGCGCGGCTGCCCGTCGGGCGCGACCATGCGCGCGATCTCGTCGAGCGAGAACCCGGCGGTCCGCCCCAGCGCGATGAGCGCCAGGCGCTCCAGTACGCCGGGATCGTACTGACGGCGCAGGCCCCGCCTGCCGATCGGGGCGATCAGCCCCTTCTCCTCGTAGAACCGCAGCGTCGAGGCGGGAACCCCGGCGCGGTGCGCCACCTCGGAGATGTCCAGGTCTGTCATTCTCTTGACCTCAAGTCGACTTGAAGTAGCACGCTTTCACCCAGGCCCGTCGAAGGCAAGCGGAGGAGACGAAGATGGATGCTGCACGCAGGACCCATGACGATCAGGCGGCACGCTGGAACGGGCCCGCCGCCAATGCCTGGGTCGAGGCCCAGACACTGGTGGACGGGGTGCTCAAGCCCTTCGAAGACCTCCTCGTCGAAGCAATGTCCGCCGATCACGACGGCCATGTGCTCGGCGCCGGAGGCCGTGTGCTCGACGTCGGCTGCGGCACCGGCACCACCACGCTGGCCGTGGCGCGGCGGCTCGGTGCGGCAGGGCACATCGTCGGCGTCGACATTTCCGAGCCGATGCTCACCGCGGCCCGGGCGCGCGCCGAGCAGGCGGATGCACCGGCGTCCTTCATCGAGGCCGACGCGCAGGAGTACGCGTTCGAACCCGCAACCTTCGACGCTGTCATGTCGCGCTTCGGGGTCATGTTCTTCAACGACTCCGTCCGAGCCTTCGCGAACCTGCGGCGTGCCGCCAAGGACGGGGCCGTGCTCCGGTTCATCGCGTGGCGCGGCCCGGCGGAGAATCCGTTCATGACGACGGCCGAACGCGCCGCGGCACCGCTCGTTCCGGACCTTCCCGCCCGTCGGCCGGACGAGCCGGGACAGTTCGCCTTCGCGGACGCGGACAGGGTCCGGCGCATCCTGGCGGAGGCCGGGTGGACCGGGATCGACATCCAGCCGAAGGACGTGACCTGCACGCTCCCCGAAAGCGAGTTGATCCGCTACTTCACCCGGTTCGGTCCACTCGGCCTGACCCTGGGCAAGACTGACGAAAAAACCCGCGCGCAGGTCGTCGAAACGGTCCGCGCCGCCTTCGATCCCTTTGTGCAAGGCACGGAAGTCCGCTTCACCGCGGCCAGTTGGATGGTCGGCGCTCGCGCATCGTCCGCGTGAACGGGGTGGCCGAAGGGCCGGCCCGACCCACTCCTGAGCGGCGGACCATGGCCCCGGGCGTCGCTTCGACTGCGTCCCGGGTCAGCGCCTGGCGAACTGCACCCGGGTCGGCTGAACGGCGTTCGCCGTCAACGCGACCCCGTTGAGGGTGAGTTGCTCTCCGAAGATGTCCGTGACCCTGATCGCCCCGCCGCACCCGCTGCCGTCGTCGGAGATGAAGTAGTTGTATTCGGTGCGCGACAGCTGACGCCAGCCACTGCCGGCACGTACTTCGAGCCGGGCCAGCGGATTGCGGTGACCGATGACCTGGATGCCGCACCAGTAACGGGTGGACCCGGTCTTGTACCGGATCGAGACCGTGTCGGCGGCACTTGGGCTCGACAGCGTCCAGGTGATCGGAATCTTGCCGGCCGAGGGCTGTGCGAGTCTGGCGAAGGCCTCGGCACTGAGGTCGATCTGACCGGGTGCGCAGTCCCCCGGGCACTCGTTGGTGATGCGCACCGTGACAGAGGCGCCGTTGGCCGCGCGGACGAGTACGTACGCCCCGCATGCCTTGGCGGTTTCGTAGTCGGTGCTGTTCATCGCCCCGGTCATGACGTCGCCGCTCGCGTCGTACATGCAGGCGCCCGTACCGTCCGAGTCGTAGAACGTGGCGACGCCTCGGTACGTGGCACCGGGCCGTATGCGTCCCGCCAACGGCGCGGCGGCGGACCCGGTGCGCGGGGTGTCCGCGGCCGAGGGCTTCGCCGACGGGGCGGTCGCGCGGGCGGACTCCTTCCGCGGCGTGCGCTTGGCCGACGGCGTTGCCGATGCTTCGGTCGCGCTTGCGGACGCGGTCGGAGACACCGTCGCGGGCGGGACGTCCGCCTGGGTGCCGGCGGCGGGCTTGGCCTCTGCGTCCCCTGTGTCGCCCTTGTGGTCGACGAGGAGTCCCACGATCAAGGAGGCGACGATGAGCGCCCCGGCCGCCGCGATGAACAGCCAGCGTCTGTGCACCGGACCTCCTTGGCTGCCGCGACCTGTTGCGGGCGCGGGGTGAGCGATCGTCCCAGACCCGGGAGCCGGGCGGCAAGCGTGAGTTTGTGGGGGGGTGGGGCCCTGCCCCGTCAGATGGAGGTCCAGCGCCACGCGTTCGCCTTGTACGCGCACTTGATCTTCGTACCGGCGGCGGTGGTGGTCGTCGCCCCGTGGTCGCTGTTCCGGCAGAACTGTCCCGCCGAGTAGCAGTTCCCCGAGTTGGAGACGATCGAGCATGTACCGACGCTGTCCTGGCCACCGCCACCACTACCGCTGTCACTGTCTGCGGCCGCGGCCGCTGCCGTCTTGGTGACGGTGACCGTGGGGCGGGGCTGCGTCTTGGCTTTGACGGTCTCGGTGACCGTCGGCGCGGGCTCGGGAGTGGCCGTCACGGTCGCGGTGATGGTCGTCGCGGGCTTGACCCTGGTCTCGACGGACTCCTGCCCGTCGCCGGGGCGAGGTCGGTGGCGCTGGGCCACTGGGTGATCGGGTGTGCCGGGGGCGGCGGTCAGGGAGTGGTGTCCCCGCTCGGCCCTGGATGGCGACGAACCTGGTGGCTCAGAGTGTCCGTCGGGTCACGCGAAAAGGGTTCGGTGTGGATGTCGAGAACGGGGTGACGGTTCCGTCCCAGGGGCAGAGGCGGCCACCGTGGCCGCACGGTCCCCGGGAGGCCCGCCATGACGAACGACCGGATCACCGAGATCCTCAGTCGCCCGCTGAGCCAGGAGCTGCTGGCCCGTGACCTGTGCCGTCTGGCCTACGTGGCCAAGGACGGGACACCGCGGAACATCCCGATCGCCTTCGCCTGGAACGGCAAGGAGGCGGTGATGTGCACGTCGAAGAACGCCCCGAAGCTGGCGTCGCTCCGTCACAACCCGGCCGTCGCCATCACAATCGACACCGAGGTGCACCCGCCCAAGATCCTGCTCGTCCGCGGCACCGTTGAACTCGACGAGGTCGACGGCATTCCCGAGGAGTACCTCGAGATGAACGGCTCCTACACCATGACGGCCGAGCAACGCATCGAGTGGGAGGCCGAGGTCCGCTCGCTCTACGACGGCATGGTCCGCATCGTGATGACACCGACGTGGGCGAAGCTGATCGACTTCGAGACGACCCTGCCCAGCGCCGTCGAGGAACTCATCCAGCAGCGCGCCGAACGTCAGCAGCACAGCGGCAACAACGAGCGGTCCGACGAGTCGACACCGTCGAAGTCGTGAGCATCCGGTCCACGGAACGCGCCACCCGGCCCCGACCGGAGAACCCCCACCACCCGGCCGGGCCACCGCCGCCCCCTCCCCTGCCGCATGGTCTGCCGCGTATGCCGCCGACCATCGAAGCTGCCCCTTCGGGCAGGCCGCTGTGCCTCGATGACCGGTGACGTCCGGACAGGGGGCAACTAGCGTTCGAGCGTGAGCCTGAACATCCCGCCGACACCACTCCCAGCCGCACCACCCCCGTGCAGCCGGCCCGGCACGTGACCGTGGAGAGGGAAGGCGCGGCATCCGTCCACGAGGCGGCGGGCACGGACGAACGAGCCGGTGCCGAAGGGGCGTTGAGTCGGCACGGCACACATACGGAGTCGGCAAATCATGCCGGGCCGGACGGTTCGGCGGATGCCGCGGCGCCCGAGGACGTCACCCCCGAGGACGTCACCGATGAACCGCCGCGGCATGAACATCCGTCGGCGACGCCGACCGCGGACGAGGAACAACGACCGCGTCGCCGCGGTCCCGGCCCCTTCGCCCTGATCGTGGCGCCCAGTCTGTTGGCGCTGATCGGGGTGTCGGGATACCTGGCCCTGAACGGCGGACTCTCCCCCGACCAGTCCCAGGGACCGGATCCGGCACAGACGTCCGTCGGCAACGTCGACGCCTCCTACGTTCCTTGGCTGCGCAAGGCGGCCGACGCCTGCACGGTCGTCACCCCCTCCCTCCTCGCCGCTCAGATCGATCAGCTCTCCGGGTGGAGCAACGACAGCGCCAGCCTGTCGCAGCAGGGGATCGCAGGTTTCACGGACGCCCAATGGCGGACCTGGGGCCGGGACGACAACGCCAACGGCCGTTCCTCACCGCACGATCGGGAGGACGCCATCATGGCCCTCGGCCGGCAGGACTGCGCTCTCGCCGAGAAGGTGACCGATCTGAGGACCGAGGGAACCGTCAGCGGCAGCCTCGTGGACCTCACTCTCGCCGCGTACACGGTCGGGACGGACACGGTGAAGCGGGCGGGCCGCGTGCCCGCCGACGCACGTACGTTCCTCGACCAGGTCAAGGATCGGCTTCCGCGGTACGACGCGCTCGTCCGTCGAACCCCCGACCAGAACGGCGGCCAGAACGCCACCGCGGTGCTGACACCTCCCGTCAGCACACTGACGGTCACCTCGTCCTTCGGGTCACGTACACATCCGTTGACCGGGGTCACCAAGCTCCACACGGGAGTGGACTTCGGCGCACCTCAGGGTGCACAGGTGTCCGCCGCACGTGACGGCCGGATCGAGTTCGCGGGTACCACCACGGCGTACGGCATCCGTGTGGTGATCGACCACGGCGCGATCGACGGCAAGCGGCTGCAGACGACCTACAGTCACCTGTCGGCCCTCCAGGTCACCGCGGGCCAGACCGTGACCGCCGGCTCCCCGGTCGGGCTCGTCGGCTCCACCGGCCTGTCCACGGGACCCCATCTGCACTTCGAGGTCCTCCTCGACGGGCAGTACATGGATCCGTTGCCCTGGCTCGGCACCGCCCGCTGACCTTCACACGGGAGGAGCCGCGGCGGCTGTCCGCCGCGGCTCCTCCCGTGTGTACGAGGTTCAGCCGATGCGGCGTACCCGCTGGGTGGTCAGTTCGTAGCGGGCGCCGACGATGGCCAGCGCGCCCGAGTCCACCTTGGCGGCGAGGTCGGGCTCCGCCGCGAGCTGTGACCGGATGAGCCGTATGTTGGCGTCGATCGTCGCGTCTATGCGGGCGTCGCCCTCCTTGCTGCGATCGATGGCCGGGCTGATCCGGTCGGCCAGGTACTGGATGTGGGCGGGCAGTTCCTCGCCCGACTCGTCCGCCTGGACCGTGGCCTTCACTGCCCCGCACGACTGGTGGCCGAGCACCATGAGCAGCGGGATCCCCAGTTCGAGCACCCCGTACGCGAGGCTGCCGAGCACGGCCTCGTCGAGGACCTGGCCCGCACTGCGTACGGTCATCAGATCACCGAGACCCTGGTCGAAGACCAGTTCCGGAGGCACCCGGGAGTCGATGCAGCCGAGCACGAGCGCGAAAGGGTGCTGAGCGGTCGTCAACGACTGCCGGACGGCGGGAGACTCGTCGGGATGCCGCTCGCGGAAGGTGCTCCAGCGGCGGTTGCCCGACGCCAGCTCACGCAGGGCCTCCTCGGCGGTGGTGGGCCGCTTGCGCGCGGCGGCGGTGGGGGGCGCGGCGGCCGCAGGTGCGGCGCCGACGGCCAGACCGGCGCCGAGGACCGCGGTCCCGGTGAGCGCGGCGCGGAGGAGGGAGCGCCGGGCAGGGAGTGTCGCGCCGGAGAACGGGGCGACGGATGCCGTCCGCGACGGGCGGACAGCTCTGTGGGGTGCTGGGTCAGAGATCACGAACGGGAACGTACGTCCGACCCGACACCCCTCCGTTCGGGTTGCCGAATCATGGACGAGCGTTGATGAACCATGATCAAGTGTTGAGTTGTTCTTGGGAATTCCGAGGTGAACCCTTGGCCAGAGCCCCCTGCAACGAGCAAGGGCCGCGGACTTGCAGCGTGAACTCCCATCACGGGATCGATCCGTGCCGCAAGCCGTGACGGAAAGTGGGTCACGAAGCGCTGTCGCGCACGTCCAGGTGGGACCACAGATCCTCGACCGGCGGCTCCGCGGCGGCCTCTTCCGCGGCGGCAGCCGCAGCCGCCTCCACCTCGGCACGCTTCGAGAACGCCACGGCGCGACGGGCCTTGGCGATGACCTCGGCCTGCTCCGCACCGAACCTCGCGGAATCGAGCCGGGCGTTGAAAGCGGTCAGCACGTCGGGGTTGATCACCTCGAGCGCGGCGCGCAACTCGGCGAGCGTCTGGGGGCCCTCGACGTATTCAAGCTCGTACGGGTCCGATTCAAGCTGGTACGGGTCCGAATCGGCCTGTGGGCTCGGCTCGTGCGGTAGCGCGGACATGTGCGTGACCTCCGGTCTTGATGACTCCACGGTACGCGGTTGATGTGCCCCGCCGTGCAGGGGTACGAACGATCAGCAGCCCCTGGCGGCCCGTTGACCCTGAGGCGTGAAGGGAAAGCGGAGCGTGACAATGGCGGAAGATCTGAACATGGAAAGCCTAGTCACGCCGGAGGTGGCGAAGAACACGTCCGGGGGATATGAGCGCTTCGCCGGCCGGTGCACCGCTTCGACCCGTCGCCACTGACGCACCATCAGGCTCCCGCCAAACCCCTTGCGGTACAACCCTGTTGGGCCTGCGGACCCGAATGCGCAGTCTCGAGGAAAGATCAAGTATGTCCATGATCGGTCAACGGTGTCCCATTCCATACCGGGCGCCGCATTCGGTATCCCCACTGGCGTTCACTGCGCGCGGGCACATACTCAGTCATGCGCTGCTGCTTCTCCGCTCCCCTCGCGGCCATGTCGGCCCTGCCCTCTCCCTGTGAAGTCCTGCGATCCGGCGCCCTCCTCGCCCCCACGCTGCTGCGTGCCGCCGCCGGGGCCCTCCACGGGCCCGGACGAAAGAGCCACGCCCATCACCCCGACGCCTTGGCCGCCGTTCATCTGGAACTGGTCACCCTGACCGAGGACCGCGCCATCATCACCTGGTACACCGGGGTGCCCGGCACCAACGACGGGCTGGGCCACATGCTGCCCGCCGTCACGGAGGGTGAGGTCGTCTACGGCACTCACCCCTCCCGGCTGGACCGCACCGCGTCGGAGGGCCGGCCCACGGCGCACCACCATGTCGAGCTCACGGACCTGGAGCCCGGGCAGACGTACTACTACCAGGCACGCTCGCGGGGCAAGGCCGCCACACCCACGCCGCTGCACCTCATCCGCGGCAACGCCGTCGGCACCAACCGCTACGGGCTCGGTTCGAGCAGGGGTCCGTACTCCTTCACCACACCGCAGCCCCCGCCGGGGCGGCATCTGCTGTCGATAGCGCTCTGCAACGACTTCCACATCGGGGAGACGACCGCCGGTCTGATGGCCGGCCTGCCCCTGCTGCGCGGCGTGGCGCAGGAGCCGGGACTCGCGCCGTATCCGGAGATCATGAGCCGGGCCCTGGTCGAGGAGGCCCGGCGGCGCGGAGCGGATCTGCTGCTGGCCGCGGGGGACATCTCGGCCGGCGGCGCGCCTCGGGACCTGGCGGAGGCCAAACGGATCCTCGACGGCTTCGGCAGCCACGGACAGGACTACTTCGTCGTACGCGGAAACCACGACCGGCCCCGTCACCGCGACGCCGGCGACGCCTTCCGCGAGGGATTCCTCGGCGGAGCGGGGCCCGCGTACTTCGCCCGCGACCTCGGCGGACTGCGGATCATCGGGCTCGACACGTACGAGAAGGACGGCAACGGCGCCGACGCCGGCGGGCTCGGTGACGAGCAACTGTCCTGGTTCCGGGCCCGGTTGAAGGAGCGCGGCGACCAGCCCACCGTCGTGTTCGGCCACCATCCGCTGACCGTACGGGACTCCCTCTTCCCCGTGAGCGGTGGGCAGCGCCTCGGCCGCCGCCAGGCCCGCTCCATCCTCGACGCCTACGCCTCCGCACCCGGTGTCTTCCTCCACCACGCGGGCCACACCCACCGTAACAAGCGCACCCTCCTGCCGCAGGCGCCGCACGTCACACTGCAGGAGGTCAGCGCCGCCAAGGACTATCCAGGCGGCTTCTGCCTGCTCCGGATCCACTCCGGCGGCTACGCCCTCAACCACTACAAGACCAGCGGCGCCGCGGCCCGTGAATGGGGCGAGCGCAGCCGCCGCGTGGCCGGGGGTCTGTGGCCGCACCACGCCCTGGGCCGCGCGGTCGCCGATCGCAACAGCATGACCGCCCACGACCTGTCCGGCGTCAGCCCTCGCAGCCTTCAGGCCACAGCAACGGCAGGCTCCCGTCCCGGCCTGGGCACCGCCACCTCATAGACATTCCGACCCCCTGGCCGGAGCACCAGGAGGTGGCGGTCGCCGGGAGGCCGGGGCGGCTCGGGTGGGCGACGGGCGCGGCCGGGAGGGTGAGGACCATGGTGAGGCCGCCGCCGGGGTGTCCTCGGTGGTGAGGGTGCCGCGCCGGAACCGCTCCTCGGCGGGGCTGTACTTCACCGCGTTCTCGACCAGGCTGGCGACCGACCGTTCCAGCAGGCCGGGGTCGACGGCGACCATCGGCAGGGTCTCGGGATGCAGGTACTCGTCCACCCGGTCCGCCACCCACAGCAGCGCCAGCTCGCGCAGGGCGGTCAGGTTGCCGGGGCGGAAATAGTTGGAGAGGGCCGCATCGACCTTGTCCGGCTTGTAGATGTTGCCGTGGGCCATCCGGCGGCGCAGCGCCTGCGGGGATGTTGACCGTCGTGATCACGTCGACGCCTGCGGCGAGGAGTTCCTCGACGTCCTGCCAGCGCTTGGTGTTGCGCGAGCCGGGGGTGTTGGTGTCGCGCAGCTCGTCGACGAGAGCCACCGGCGGCTGCCGGGCGAGCACCGCGTCCACGTCCATCTCGGTGAAGACCGTGCTCCGGTACTCCAGTTCCTTGCGGGGTATCTGCTCCAGGCCGTGCAGCATCACTTCCGTACGCGGCCGGTTGTGGTGCTCCACGAACACGACCACGCAGTGTCGAGGCGGGGTGGTGTGCCAGGGGCGTCGGTGTCCGAGGCCCTGTGTCAGCCTTCGAAGCGGTATCCCATGCCGGGTTCCGTGATGAGGTGGCGGGGGTGGGAGGGGTCCGTCTCCAACTTGCGGCGCAGTTGCGCCATGTAGACCCGGAGATAGTTGGTCTTGTTGCTCTGGGAGACGCCCCACACCTCCTGGAGCAGGTGCTTCTGCGTGATGAGACGCCCGGGGCTGGTGACCAGGATCTCCAGCAGATGCCATTCGGTCGGCGTGAGGCGTATGTCGTGTCCGGCCCGGGTGGCCTTCTTGGCCAGCAGGTCGATGGTGAAGTCGCCCGTCGTGACCATGGCGGTCTCCTGGGTGAGCGGTGCGGTCTCGGTACGGCGGACGGCGGCCCGCAGCCGGGCCAGCAGTTCGTCCATGCTGAACGGCTTGGTGACGTAGTCGTCGGCGCCAGCGTCGAGCGCCGCCACCTTCTCGTCGGAGGCCCTGCGGGCGGAGAGCACCAGGATCGGTACACGGGTCCAGCCACGCAGGGCCTTGATGACGTCCACACCGTCCATGTCCGGCAGGCCCAGGTCGAGAACGACCACATCGGGCCGGCGCACGGCGGCGAGGCGGAGCGCGGTGGCACCGTCGGGTGCCGGGTCCACTCCGTACTTGCGGGCCTGAAGGTTGATCACCAGGGCCCGGACGAGCTGAGGGTCGTCCTCCACCACCAGTACCCGGGTCATCGGTGTACGCCTTTCCTGTTGCACGGAGGGCCGAGGTCGTGCGGAACACGCTTCATGGCCACGGGAGTTGACGATTCAAGGTGTCACCCCGACCGCCGACTCCCGCATGGTGCGCGTAAGGCCATCAGCTCTTCGCCACAAGTTCCTTGAGCGCGACGTTGAGTTGGAGGACGTTGACCGTGGGCTCTCCGATGAAGCCGAGCGTCCGGCCGTCGGTGTGGTCGTCGACCAGCTTCTGGACCCGGTCGACGGACAGCCCGTTCTTCTCGGCGATCCGGTGGACCTGGATGTCGGCGTACGCCGGGGAGATGTCCGGGTCCAGGCCGGAGCCGGAGGAGGTGACCGCGTCGGGCGGCACGCTCCTGACCGTGTAGCCGTTCACGGAGTTGTCCTTGATGACGGCTGCCTTGGCGGCGACGACCCACTGGCAGAGGGTGGCGTCCTCGGCCTTCGCGGGGTCCTTCGGGCACACACCGTCGACCGCGCCGTTGTCACCGGAGCGGTTGGTGGCGCCGGAAAGGATCAGCTTGTACTGGGTGTTGACGCTGTTGGTGCCCAGGCCGTTCTGGGGACGCCCCTGGAACCACTTCAGGTCCGGCTCCGGGGTCTCCTGTCCCTTCTTCAGCGGCAGGTTGTACGCCTGGCCGATGAGCGAGGAGCCGACGACCCGGCCGTCCGCCTCGATCTCCGAGCCGTTCGCCTTGTCGTTGAAGAGGCCCTGGGCGACTCCGGTGATGGCCAGCGGGTAGATGACGCCCGTCACCACCGTGAGGACCAGCAGCGCGCGCAGGCCGGCCCAGAGCAACCGGGCGGTGTTGGATACCGAGTTGTTCATAGTTGATCAGCACGCTTTCAAAAAGTTACAGCCCGGGGATGAGGGAGATGATCAGGTCGATGATCTTGATGCCGATGAACGGGGCGATCAGCCCGCCCAGGCCGTAGATCCCGAGATTGCGCCGCAGCAGCTTGTCCGCGCTCACCGGCCGGTACTGCACGCCCCTCAGGGCGAGCGGCACCAGTGCGATGATGATCAGCGCGTTGAAGATGACCGCGGACAGGATCGCGGAGTCGGGCGAGGACAGCTGCATGATGTTCAGCTTGTCCAGGCCCGGATAGACCGCCGCGAACAGCGCCGGGATGATCGCGAAGTACTTCGCGACGTCGTTGGCGATCGAGAACGTCGTCAACGCGCCCCGGGTGATGAGGAGTTGCTTGCCGATCTCGACGATCTCGATGAGCTTGGTCGGGTTGGAGTCGAGGTCGACCATGTTGCCGGCCTCCTTCGCCGCCGACGTGCCCGTGTTCATCGCCACGCCGACGTCCGCCTGGGCCAGCGCGGGGGCGTCGTTCGTGCCGTCGCCGGTCATGGCGACGAGCTTGCCGCCCGCCTGCTCCCGCTTGATGAGCGCCATCTTGTCCTCGGGAGTGGCCTCCGCGAGGAAGTCGTCGACGCCGGCCTCGTCCGCGATCGCCTTGGCGGTCAACGGGTTGTCACCCGTGATCATGACGGTCTTGATGCCCATGCGGCGCAGTTCGTCGAACCGTTCACGCATGCCGTCCTTGACGACGTCCTTGAGGTGGATGACGCCCAGCACCCGGGCCCCATCGGTGTCTTCGATCGCCACGAGCAGCGGTGTGCCGCCCGCCTCGGAGATCCGGTTGGCCAGGATGTCGGCGTCCTGGGACACCTCGCCGCCCCGCTCCCGGACCCAGGCCATGACCGAACCTGCCGCGCCCTTGCGGATCCTGCGCCCGTCGACGTCCACGCCCGACATACGCGTCTGGGCGGTGAAGGCGATCCACTCGGCGCCGGACAGCCCGCCCTGGTTCCTCTCACGGAGCCCGTACCTCTCCTTCGCCAGGACGACGACGGAGCGGCCCTCGGGCGTCTCGTCGGCCAGCGAGGAGAGCTGGGCTGCGTCGGCCAGGACGGCGTCGGTGGTGCCGCTCACCGGCACGAACTCGGCGGCCTGGCGGTTGCCGAGCGTGATGGTGCCGGTCTTGTCGAGGAGGAGGGTCGACACGTCGCCCGCCGCCTCAACTGCCCTGCCGGACATGGCCAGTACGTTCCGCTGCACCAGCCGGTCCATGCCCGCGATGCCGATCGCGGAGAGCAGCGCGCCGATCGTGGTCGGGATCAGACAGACGAGGAGGGCCACCAGCACGACCATGGTGAGGTGAGTGCCCGCGTAGTCCGCGAACGGCGGGAGCGTGGCGACGGCCAGCAGGAAGACGATCGTCAGCGAGGCGAGCAGGATGTTCAGCGCGATCTCGTTGGGCGTCTTCTGCCGGGCCGCGCCCTCGACCAGGGCGATCATGCGGTCGATGAAGGTCTCCCCCGGCTTCGTCGTGATCTTGATGACGATGCGGTCGGACAGCACCTTCGTACCGCCGGTGACGGCGGACCGGTCGCCGCCGGACTCGCGGATGACCGGGGCCGACTCACCGGTGATGGCCGACTCGTCCACGGATGCCACGCCCTCGACGACGTCACCGTCGCCGGGGATGATGTCGCCCGCCTCGCAGACGACCAGGTCGCCGACGCGCAGTTCGGTGCCGGGCACCTGCTCCTCGGAGCCGCCGTCCTTGGACAGCCGGCGCGCGACGGTGTCGGTCTTGGCCTTGCGCAGGGTGTCCGCCTGGGCCTTGCCGCGGCCCTCGGCGACCGCCTCCGCCAGGTTGGCGAAGATGACGGTGAGCCAGAGCCAGGCGCTGATGGCCCAGCCGAACCAGTCGCCCGGGTCCTTGAAGGAGAACACGGTCGTCAGGACCGAGCCCACCAACACCACGAACATCACGGGGGACTTGACCATCACGCGCGGGTCGAGCTTGCGACAGGCGTCCGGCAGCGACCTCAGCAGCTGCTTCGGGTCGAACAGGCCCGCGCCGACGCGTCCTTCGTCCTTGTGACCGGTCGGCACATCGCTGTGCGGCGCCCGGGTGGGAGTGGTCGTGGACACGGTGTCCTCTTGCTTCTCTGTGCGGGTGGTCATGACGCCAGCCCCTCGGCCAGCGGCCCCAGCGCGAGCGCCGGGAAGTAGGTCAGACCGGTGATGATGAGAATCGCGCCCACCAACAGCCCGGTGAACAGCGGCTTTTCGGTGCGCAACGTGCCCGCGGTCGCGGGCACCGGCCTCTGCTCGGCGAGCGATCCGGCCAGGGCGAGCACGAACACCATCGGCAGGAACCGGCCGAGCAGCATCGCCAGACCCAGCGTGCTGTTGAACCACTGTGTGTCCGCGTTCAGACCCGCGAAGGCCGAACCGTTGTTGTTCGAGGCCGAGGTGTAGGCGTACAGGATCTCGGAGAAACCGTGTGCGCCGCTGTTCGTCATCGAGTTGCCGGGTGTCGGCAGAGCCATCGCCGCGGCGGTGAAGACGAGCACCAGCGCCGGGGTGATGAGGATGTAGCAGGCGGCGAACTTGATCTGGCGGGTGCCGATCTTCTTGCCCAGGTACTCGGGCGTACGGCCCACCATCAGACCGGCGATGAACACCGCGATGACGGCCATGATCAGCATGCCGTAGAGGCCGGAGCCGGTACCACCGGGCGCGATCTCGCCGAGCTGCATGCCGAGCATGGTGATGCCGCCGCCGAGGCCGGTGAACGAGGAGTGGAAGGAGTCCACCGCGCCGGTCGAGGTCAGCGTCGTCGCCACCGCGAAGATCGACGAGGCGCCGACGCCGAAGCGGGTCTCCTTGCCCTCCATCGCACCGCCCGCGACATCGAACACCGGGCCGTGGTGGGCGAATTCGGTCCACATCATCAGGGCCGTGAAGCCGATCCAGATGGTGACCATCGTGGCGAGGATCGCGTAGCCCTGCTTGAGCGAGCCGACCATCCGGCCGAAGGTCCGGGTGAGCGCGAACGGGATCAGCAGGATCAGGAAGATCTCGAAGAGGTTGGAGAAGGCGTTGGGGTTCTCGAAGGGGTGGGCGGAGTTGGCGTTGAAGTAACCGCCGCCGTTGGTGCCCAGCTCCTTGATGGCCTCCTGCGACGCGACCGCGCCGCCGTTCCACTGCTGCGAGCCGCCCGTGCTGTGCCCATTAAAGAATTGACCGACCTCGTGGATGCCGGAGAAGTTCTGGATCGCACCGCACGCGACGAGCACGATCGCGGCGATCACCGCGATCGGCAGCAGGATGCGGATGGTGCCGCGGACCAGGTCGGACCAGAAGTTGCCGAGCTCACCGGTGCGCGAGCGGGCGAAGCCGCGGACGAGCGCGACGGCCACCGCGATACCGACCGAGGCGGACAGGAAGTTCTGCACCGCCAGGCCACCGGTCTGTACGACATGGCCCATGGCCTGTTCGCCGTAGTACGACTGCCAGTTGGTGTTGGAGACGAACGAGGCGGCCGTGTTGAACGCTTGGTCCGGGTCGATCGAGGAGAAGCCCAGCGAGCCGGGCAGGCTGCCCTGGAAGCGCTGCAGCAGGTACAGGAACAGAACACTCACCGCGGAGAAGGCGAGGACACCGCGCAGATACGCGGGCCAGCGCATCTCCGTGTCCGGGTTGGCGCCGATGCCCTTGTAGATCCACTTCTCGACGCGCAGGTGCTTGTCCGAGGAGTAGACCTTGGCCATGTAGTCGCCGAGGGGCACGTAGGCGAGTGCCAGTGCCCCTATGAGCGCCAGCAGCTGAAGGATGCCGGCAAGTACGGGACCCATATGTGTCTCAGAACCTCTCCGGGAAGATCAGGGCGAGGACGAGATAGCCCAGCAGGGCGACGGCCACGATCAGGCCGACGATGTTCTCGGCGGTCACAGCCTCGTCACCCCCTTGGCGACGAGAGCCACCAGCGCGAACACCGCGATCGTGGTGACGACGAAGGCCACGTCGGCCATCGCAAACTCCTAGATGAGGTTCGAATCGAACGGACGATTAGAGGAAAGCCCCTCTCCGACCGGATTCGAGCGCCGTTGACGGCTCCCATACGCAGGTTCGCCCGGCTTTGACGGAACTCATACGGCGGGCTGATCCAACTCCGGGATACGGGATCAGATGCGGAACCGCAGCCGACAGATCGCCGCGTCCGTGTCCTTCCGGACGGCGTGGGCGTCATCGCCCAGTCCCGCGAGAAGAACGAGCAGATCCACGCGGACAACGACGTCCCCGCCCAGGAGGACTTCGTCTTCGCCGAGGTCACGGTCCTGGACCCGTCGGAATTCGAGGCGGGCCTGACCGTACGCGGCGAGGTCCTGCACGGCCGCTACCGCGTCCTCACCCGGAGTCGTCCTCCGTCCCCAACGCCCTGGCCACCCTCGTGCTGCACGTCCCGACACCACCCCGCACATCTACTTCGAGTGAACCGAGGGCAACCCCTTCACCAACCTCCTCCGCTTCTTCCTCTTCGGGCAGGGCGAAGTCGCGGCGTGGGACTGTTCGGCGCAGAACTGCCCGAAGCCGGTCAGCCGTTGCGGTACAGAGCCGTGAGCAGTTCGATCGCCGCCTGGGTGGCGGGGTGCGGGTCGTCCCGCCACCAGGCGAGGCGTACGGCGATGGGCTCGGCGTCGCGGACCGGCCGGTAGACGATGCCGGGCCTGGGGTACTGGTGGGCGGTTGATTCCGCCGTCAGGCCGATACAGCGGCCGCTGGAGATCACCGTGAGCCAGTCGTCGACGTCGGACGTCTCCTCGGTCGCCGGGCGGGCGTCCGGCGGCCAGAGTTCGGCGGTCGTGGTGCCTGTGCGGCGGTCGATCAGGAGGGTGCGCCCGCCGAGGTCCGCGAGCCGGACCGAGCGGCGCCTCGCCAGGGGGTCGTCGGCGGCCAGGGCGCACAGGCGCCGTTCAAGGCCGACGATGGCGGAGTCGAACCGCCGGTCCTCCTCCAACGGCCGGCGCACGACCGCGAGATCGCAGGCTCCTTCCGCCAGACCGGCGGTGCCCGAGTTGACGCGGACCAGCCTCAGGTCCGTCTCCGGTTGTGCCTTGGCCCAGCGGCGCTGGAAGGCCGCCGTGTGGCGGCCGATCGCCGACCAGGCGTACCCGATCCGCAGACGCGTGTGACCCGACCGGGCCTCCTGGACCAGATCGGCCACCTCCCCGAGCACCCGCCGGGCCTGTGCCACCGTGCGCAGTCCGGCTGGGGTCGGCGCCACCTCACGCGAAGTTCGGCGCAACAGCCGTACGCCCAGGGCTCGTTCGAGCGAGGCCAGGGTCCGGGACACGGCTGCCTGAGAGACACCGAGCGCGATGGCCGCGTCGGTGAAAGTGCCCTCGTCGACGATCGCGACGAGACAGCGCAACTGTCGTAGCTCCACATCCATGACTGAAGCGTATAGATGGTTCGCCGGGTGCATTTTGCGCAAGAGACGCCAGGGCACACGCTCGAAGCATGCGAGCCGCACCCGCACCGGGCACCACCGCCGCCGTACACCCCGCAGTCGCGCCACTCCCCGCGGCACCCCCGCGCCGGGCGGCGCCGGATCTCCCGGACCCGCAGCCGACCGGTCGTTCACGGCAGCTCGCCGGTGTGGCCACGATGATCGGCAGCGGTCTGTCCACCCAGACCGGTGCCGCGATCGGGTCCCTCGCCTTCCCCGTACTCGGGCCGATCGGGGTCGTCGCGGTCCGCCAGTACGTCGCCGCGGTCGTCCTGCTGGCCGTCGGCCGGCCGCAGCTGCGGAACTTCACCTGGTCGCAGTGGCGACCGGTGCTGCTCCTTGCCCTGGTGTTCGGGACGATGAACCTGTCCCTGTACAGCGCCATCGACCGCATCGGCCTGGGACTCGCGGTGACCTTGGAGTTCCTGGGCCCGCTCGCCATCGCCCTCTCCGCCGCGCGCCGCCGCGTGGACGTCTGCGCCGCGGTCGTCGCCGCCGCGGGCGTGGTGACGCTGATGCGCCCCCAGCCCTCGACCGACTACGCCGGGATGGCCCTGGGCCTGCTCGCCGCCGCCTGCTGGGCGTCGTACATCCTCCTCAACCGCACCGTCGGCCAACGCGTCCCCGGTGCGCAGGGTTCGGCCGCCGCGTCAGGGCTCTCCGCCTTGATGTTCCTGCCGGTCGGCGTCGTCCTGGTGCTCCGGCACCCGCCGACCGCCGAGGCCGTCGGTTACTCCGTCGCCGCCGGGGTGCTCTCCTCGGCGGTGCCGTACCTCGCGGACATGTTCACCCTGCGCCGCGTACCCGCCCAGGCGTTCGGGCTGTTCATGAGCGTCAACCCCGTCCTCGCCGCCGTGGTCGGCTGGGTCGGCCTCGGCCAGAACCTGGGCTGGACGGAATGGGCGAGCATCGGAGCGATCGTCGCCGCCAACTCCCTCAGCATCGCAACTCGGCGCACCTGACCGGCACGCAATCCTCACGTGTCGTCCCCCGGCCACGACGGCCGAGGGAGTACGCGTGTTCGGGCGGAGACAGAGCCTGTGGACGTCGCACAACCGGCAACTCGAAGCCGGGTAGCCTCTGTTCACGTCAAGCGGAAGCTCGTGGACCACCGGCTCGTGATCGTGACCCTTCGCGGCGGTGAGTGGGGCGGAGTGCCGACCGAGGGGAGACAGTCAGATGACGAAGCCGTCGACAGGCGACTTCGATGCCACCTCCGGTGGGGTTGGCGACAGAATCGGCCGGTATCGACTGCTCAGAACCCTCGGCGCGGGTGGCATGGGGCGGGTCTGTCTGGCGCGTTCGGAGGGCGGGCGCACGGTCGCGGTCAAGCTCATCAAGCCGGAGCTGGCCGCCGAACCCGAGTTCCGCGAGCGCTTCCGGCTGGAGGTGGCTGCGGCGCGCAGGGTGAGCGACCGCTGGACGGCGCCGGTCCTCGACGCGGACACCGAGGCCGAGACGCCATGGGTCGCCACCGGCTACATCGCGGGACCCTCGCTCGAACACATCGTCTCGCCGCAGGGACACGGCCCGCTGCCCGCTCCTTCCGTACGCACCCTCGCCCATGGACTCGCCTGCGCCCTGCTCGACATTCACGGCGCGGGGCTGGTCCACCGGGACCTCAAGCCCTCCAACGTCCTGATCACCATCGACGGCCCCCGGGTCATCGACTTCGGTATCGCGCGGGCGCTGGACGCGATCCCCGGGTCGACCCCGACCAGCTCGGGCATGCTGGTCGGCTCGCCCCGCTTCATGTCGCCCGAGCAGCTCAGGGACGAGCCGGTGGGGCCGGCCGCCGACGTCTTCTGCATGGGCACGGTACTGGCGTATGCGGCGACCGGGCAGACACCGTTCGGCGGTGGCGGTTCGGGCGGGGTTCACGCCGTGATGTTCCGTATCGCGCAGGAGGAGCCGGACCTGACGGGGATCGAGGAGCCGGTACGGGGACTGATCGCCGACTGCCTCGCCAAGGACCCGGCGGCCAGGCCGACGCCGGAGGAGGTGGTCGCACGGATGCAGCCGGTGGCGACCGGCACCTCGTCGCCGCCGTGGCTGCCTGCCCAGATCATCGCCGAACTGGGGCGCAGTGCCGTCCAGTTGCTCGACACGGACACACCGCCGCACGCGAGCGCGATGGCGGCGCCAGTAGCGGCCGCCTACGTATCGTCGCCCGCACCGGCCGAGCCCGCACCCACGTCCGCGACTTCGTCCGCCGCCTCGCTCGTGACCTGGGAGGAACCGCCCGCGTCGGAGCGGTCGGAACGGTCGGAGTGGGGAACCCAGGTCGTCCCGAGGCCGGACCACGGGCGCACGGAACCTACTCCTTCGCCGCGCCCTCGCCGGGCGGGCAGGGGCCGACGAACCGCAATCGTGCTTGCGGCCGCCGCCGTGGTGGCAGGAGGCGTCTACGCCGCGTCGGCCGCCGATCTGCAGCTGCCTTACGGGGGCTCGGAATCCGGCTCCGCCTCCGGTGACGACGGCGGCGTGACCTCCGATGTGCCCAAGGAGTTCGTGGGCGTCTGGGCGGGCGAGGTCGAACGGGACGGGAAGCCCACCGATCAGTACCGCCGGTTCGTCGTCTCGTCGGGGCAGGTGGGCGAGGTCGTCGCCACCAGCATCAGCCTCGGCGAGAACTACGAGTGCAAGAGCGACGGCAAACTCGCCGCCAAGCCGTCCGGCGGCGGTACGTCGCTACGACTGGACACCAAGGTCGTCAGCAGCGTCCCCTCGGGCTCATGCTCGGCCCTCGGCGAGCATGTCCTCTCCCGGACCGACGGTGACTCCCTCCGTTGGGAAGCCGCGGGGCGCACCGCCGAACTGCACAGGATCAAGGGGCCGGAGGAGCTGCCCGAAGAGCTGCTCGGCACCTGGCAGCGCCCCCTGGCCAACGGCGGCACCCAGCGAATGACCATCGAGCGGACGGCTGTGGGCAGCCCTGCCGCCACAATGGTCTCGGACGGCGGCGGCGAGCACTGCGAGGCCGACATGAACCTGGTCTCCGTAGGAGACGCGGACAGTCCGGCACGCTTCGCACCACCGGCGATCGACCGGGCCGCGTCCTCCGGCGCCTGCCTCCGCGGCGGCTCCTCCACACTGCGCACCGAGGGCGACACACTGGTACGCGAACTGGCCGACGGGCGACGGCTCACGTACACGCGGGTCTGAGGAGGCCCCGACCGAAGGGCCCTGGGTTCGGTTTCCGAGTCCTGTTCCGAGTCCTGTTCCGAGTCGGCCGACCTTGATGGCCGGTGCTGCACACGCCCGGCCTCCGGCCCGGCGTGGTCTCAGCGGCCCACATCCATACGCTGCGTGCCGATGACCGACAGCAGTCGCAGCGCCTCCTCGGAGCGCGAGCCGGAGGCGGCGGTGTAGATCACGACCTGCTGGTCCCGGTCGGCGATGTCCAGGGCGTCGCAGTTGACGGTGACCGGGCCGACCAGCGGGTGCTGGAAGGTCTTGCACAGGGTGGGCTCGGCGCTCACGTCGTGAGAGGCCCACAGGCGGGTGAACTCCTCACTTCCGGCGAGGAGTTCGTCCACCAGACCGGTCACCTCGGGGTCTTCGGGATAGCGGGCGGCGGTGGCGCGCAGCCGCTGCGTCGCGTTGCGGGCGAACGCGTCCGCGTCCGACACTCCGTACAGCCGCCGCCCCTGCGGGTGCGGCCCGAGGAAGACACGGCGTACGAGGTTGCGGTCGCGCCTCGGCAGGGCGGAGAAGTCCTCCATGAGGGCGGCCGCCAGATCGTTCCAGGCGATCACCTCGCACGACGCGGACGTCACGATCGCGGCGGCCTGGGGCAGCCTGCTCAGCAGGTCGAGGATGCTCTGCCGCACCTCGCGCGAGGGCCCGGGCGGCGGGCCGGGCGGTGCGCCGGCGAGGTGGTGGAGGTGGTCGCGCTCGGCGTCCGACAGGCGCAGGGCCCGGGCCAGCCCGGCCAGCACCTCGCGCGACGGACGCGGGCCTCGGGCCTGTTCCAGGCGCGTGTAGTACTCGGCCGAGATGAACGCCAGCTGCGCCACCTCCTCGCGGCGCAGCCCCGGCGTACGGCGGCGCGGCCCGGCGGGCAGCCCCACGTCGGCGGGGGTGATCCGCTCGCGCCTGCTGCGCAGGAAGGCCGCCAGTTCTCGTCTGTCCACACCCCCAGTGTGCGCGGGCGGTGTGAGCCCATCCAGGTACCGCCGGTGCCTGGATGGGCTCCGCGGACCGGCGCAGGCTCGCTGCCATGGACAACACACGAACCACCGACACATCCGCCGCCCCTGCCTCCCTTGGCCTGCTGGACGGCAAGGTCGCCTTCATCACCGGAGCCGGACGCGGTATCGGCGCGGCCGCGGCACGGCTGTTCGCCCGAGAAGGTGCACGGGTGCTGCTCGCGGCCCGGACGGAGGCCCAGCTGAAGGCGGTGACCGAGGAGATCCGGGCGGCGGGCGGCATCGCGGACCACGTGGTGTGCGACCTGGCCGACGCGGCCGGTGTACGAGCCGCCGTGGACCGCGCCGTGGATCTGTACGGCCGGCTCGACGTCGCCTTCAACAACGGCGCGACGTTCGTGCCACCCGGCCCGATGGACCAGGTGACCGAGGCCGACTTCGACCACGTCTACGCCGTGAACCTCAGGGGCCCGTGGCTGGCCATGGTCGCCGAGATCGCCGCCATCCGGGCCACGGCGGGGACTGGGGCCATCGTCAACAACTCGTCCGTCGGCAGCCTGATGGGCAACCCGGAGCTGCCCGCGTACGGTGCGATGAAGCGAGCGGTCAACAGCCTCACCGAGTCGGCTGCCATCACCTACGGCCCGGAAGGCATCCGCGTCAACGCCATCGCCCCCGGCAACACGCTGACCGAGATGATCCGTACCTGGGAAGCGGAATCCCCAGGCCTCCAGGAGCGACTCCAGGCGCACACACCGCTGCGCCGCGCGGCCGACCCCGACGAGATCGCCCAGGCCGCCGCCTGGCTGCTCAGCGACCGCTCCTCGTTCGTGACCGGTACGGTCCTGCGGGTCGACGGCGGCGCGCGAGCCTGAGCCGGGGACGCCGCACCCTCATCAGCACCGACGTCTGCCGGGGCGAAGCGCCCACCGAGTTCGCCCGGCCGTTCACCGGAAGTGCCCGGACAACGGGCACTAGAGTGAAGGGTCCCTGTCAGAAGGATCCGGGCCGGGACCGTCCAGGCGCGAATTGGTGAAGGAGATTCGGTGACCCTGCGCGAGAGCGATCCGCGGTCTGTCGGCGGCTATCGGATCGAATCGCGGATCGGGACCGGCGGCATGGGCGTCGTCTATCTCGGCAGATCAGCCTCGGGGCGGGCCGTCGCCGTCAAGGTCGTGCACACCAGGTATGCCGACAACGCCGAGTTCCGCGCCAGGTTCCGGCAGGAGATCGTGGCCGCGCGCCGGGTCAGCGGTGCGTTCACCGCGCCGGTCGTGGACGCCGACCCGGACGCGGAACGACCGTGGATGGCAACCGCGTTCGTCCCGGGCCGCACACTCACCGAACGGGTCGCCGAGGCGGGGCCGCTGGATCGGCAGGCACTGCGCCGCCTCGGCACCGAACTCGCCGAGGCGCTGCGTGAGATCCACCGCGCGGAGGTCGTGCACCGGGACCTCAAGCCGAGCAATGTGCTCCTGCTGGAGGGCGAGGGCGACGACGGGGCGGCACGCGTCATCGACTTCGGCATCTCGCGCGCGGCCAGCAGCGATGTCCGCACCCAGACGGGCATGGTGATGGGCTCGCCGCCGTTCATGGCACCGGAGCAGTTCAGCCGCCCCCGCGAGGTCGGCCCCGCCGTCGATGTCTTCTCGCTGGGTGCGGTACTCGTGTACGCGGCCACCGGGCGCAGCCCCTTCGAGGCGGAGAACGCCTATCTCGCCGCGTACAACACCGTGCACAGCGAGCCCGAGCTGGGCGGGCTGCCGGAGCAGCTGCGCCCGTTGGTCTCGGCCTGTCTGGCGAAGGAGCCGGCGGACCGTCCGACGTCGAGCGAGGTGCTGAACGCACTGACCGGGCTGCCGGAGGAGCCGGCCGACGTAGAGTCCGGTTCCGACGAAGAGGCGTCCCGGGCCCCGGTGACCGTGCCGCCGAAAACAGGGACGCTGCCGCTCTCGGACCCGAGGCCGGCCGAACGGAAGCGCCGAAGAAGCAGGTTGTGGACCGCCCTCGTCGGCGCGGTCCTCCTCTGTATGGCGGGGGCGGCTTCGGTCACCGTGCTGGACGAGGACCCGGCAGGCACGGTCGGCCGTGCCGACCCGCGGGAGACGCCCCGTGGGTCGGTCCCGGCCGGCTGGAAGCCGTGGCACAACGAACTGGAGCCGGACGGGAACAAGGACGAGCCGATGCCCTTCGGCCCGGCGTGTGTTCCGGACAAGCTCGGCGTCTTCTGCTCCTCTCCGCAGGTCGCCCTGATGCGACTGAGTTCCGCGACGGGCCGTGTGGAATGGACGAAGCCCATGAGCCAGAAGGAGGTCGACGGTTACTCGCTGCGCGAGCCCGTCGTCCGTGAGGGTGTGGCGTTCGTCAACAGCTCGGACCGCTCCGAAGGAGTGGACGCCTTCGACGGCAGGACCGGCGCACGGCTGTGGCATGTGGACGGTCCGGTGGGCGACTTCGCGTACGTGAGCGGGGTGCTGCTCGTACGGCTGGACGAGCTCGGGTCTTCCGACACCGCGCGCTTTGCGGCGTACGAGCCGCGCACAGGTGAGGAACTGTGGCAGCGCAAGCTGGCTTCCGCGTCGGCGAGCCCCTTCCACGAGGGGTCCGAGGGGACCCTCTACGCCGATCTGCGCGGCGGCTCCGGCGGCATTGCCCGCCTCGACGCACGCACCGGCAGGACCCTGGGCAACGTCGAGGCGCCCAAGGGCGATCTATGGCTGGCCACGGTCCACGACGACACGGCGTACTACGCGCGCTGGGACGACAACTCCGGGGTCTCCGCCGCCTTCTTCATCCAGGAGCTCGACAGCGGGAAGACCCGCCGGATCGACTTCCCCTGGAGCGTCGAGCCGGAAGCGCCGCCCCTGGTGCGCGGCGACACCATGTACATCTTCGACTACGGCAACGAGACCCTGCTCGCCCTCGATCTGAAACGCGGGAAGCCGCTGTGGACCAGCTCGCGTGACCTGCGCGTCTTCAGCGAACCTGCCCTCCACGACGGCCGGTTGTACGTCACGATGCCGGACACCAGCATCCTGGCTCTCGATCCACGCACCGGCAAGGAGATCGGGCGTACCGCTTCGTCCTTCGACACGGAGGGCCGCTCCTTCGAGGAACTGACGCCGAATTCGATGCCGCCGCTTCTGGTGGGCGATGTGCTGTACGGGGTCAGCGAGCCGGGGGTCTTCTCGGTGGCCGACGTTTCCTGAGCGCCGAGGTCGTCGGGTGGAGGGTTCGCCGTGCTTCACACAGCACGGCGAGATCGGCCTGGGGTCAGCCGGTCGTGTCCGGTTCCGGCGTGGTCGGGACGGCCGGACTGGCACGGAGCATGGCCTTGTGGAGGTCGTCGTGCGGGGGCGAGGGGGGCAGGGCACCGCGGGCCGGTGCCTCCAGGGACTGGATGAACAGGGCCACGACGCGCCGCCAGGCGTCGGGGGCGGCGCCGCCGGTGGCGTTGACGACACCGGCGTTGGCCATGTGGAGCAGCACTATGTCCGATGAGTCGAAGTCCTCGCGCAGCCGGCCTGCGGCCTTGGCCCGGCCGATGAGCCGCAACATGCCCTCGAATGCCTCGTTGCGGCGCACCTCCATGGCCTTGGCTGTGGGGAAGGACGTGGTCAGCACGTCGGCGAAGCCGTAGTCGGCGGCCTGCATCGCGCAGGCGGTCTCGATGTAGCCCACGAAACCGTGCCAGGGGTCGGGGTCGTCGAGGGCGGTGGCGACCGCGTCGGCATAGGCGTCCATGCGGTCGGCGAAGACGGCGGCGACCAGCTCCTCCTTGGTGGGGAAGCGGCGGAACATGGTGGCGATGCCGACACCCGCCTCGCGGGCCACGGACGCCATGGAGGCGTTCAGGCCGTCGCGGGCAAACACCCTGCGTGCGGCAGCGATGATCCGTCCCCGGTTGCGCTCGGCGTCGCTGCGCAGCGGCTGGGCGGCGGTGTCGTCGGAGGGCTGGGAGCCAGGGGTCATGCCGGCCAGTCTAGCAACCGGATTGACCTATCCATTTTTGGTGCTAGCCTGACTTCAGCGAGACGGAAAGGCCTATCCGGTTCAGGAATCGGATAGGTCACTCCGATTCTGCTCTCCCCTACCAGGACTTGCGAAAGGATCGCTGTGACCAGCATCGCCATCATCGGAGCCGGCCCTCAAATGGGTCTGGCCATCGCCCGCACCTTCGGCTCCCAGGGCTTCGACGTCGCCCTGATCTCCCGCAACCGCGAGAAGCTCGACGGTCTCGTCGGCAGGCTCACCGCCGAGGGCATCACCGCCGCCGCGTTCCCCGCGGACGTACTCGACCATGACGCACTCACCCAGGCACTCAAGGACGCCGCCACCCGGTTCGGCGGCATCGACGTCCTGGAGTACTCCCCGCTCGCCGTGGAATCCACCGTGCTGGCCACTCCGGCCGAGAGCGACCCCTCCCACATACAGCGCGAGATCGAGTTCCAGCTGTACGGGGCCATGGCCGCCACCAAGGCCGTACTGCCCGCGATGCGCGAGGCCGGCACGGGCACCCTGCTCTACACCACCGGTGCCGGCTCTCTCGACCCGCTGCCGATGGTCGGCAACGTCAACGCCGCCGCCGCGGCGCTGCGCAACTGGGTGGTCAACCTGCACAAGGAGCTGGACGGCACCGGCATCCAGGCCGCCCACGTCGCCATCGACGTGGCGCTCGGAGGCGCCTCGATCGACCCCACGCTCAAGGCGGCCACACCTGAGGCGATTTCCTCCGTCTACTGGGAGCTGCACACCACCAAGCGTGACCAAGGGGAGATCGTCTACAGGGGCTGAGGCCACGTCGGCTCCCCCGCCGACCCTTGATCGTGCCGCGGTGCGGCATGTCGCACCGCGGCACGATCAAGGAGAAGGCACGCGCTCCGGCAAGCCTCGACCGCTTCGTCGACCAGAGCGACTTCGGCGGCAAACCCGCCCCGATGGCCCACCGGACCGTCGAACCCCTCGCCACCGAGGCCACCCCCGCACCACTCGACCCCCACGCGGCACGTCTCGTCGCTGCGTTCAGGGACGCTCCGGTCCGCATGCGCGACGGAGAGGACCTGACCGTCGAGGACCCCAACATGGCCAACGAACTGCTGCAGTTGGTGCAGGCGACCACCGACGCCTCCCTGGCTGCGACAGTCATGCCGTGGTTCAGCGAGGTCTTCCAGGGCCGCCGGGCCCCCTCCACCCCTGCACCCAGCCGCCACGTTCCGAAGAGTCCGGAACCCCGCTGGTGGTGAAGGTGTGGCAGCCGTCGGCGACGTAACCGCGCCGCCGGAAGGCCAGACGACCTAGTCGCACGCGCTGCAACAGCAGACATGGCCGGCGGTGAACCAGCCGAGCAATGGATTTCAGGACCGCGCGACGCCAGTCCCCCAGCCGGTCGCCCGGTGCGCCGCTCTGCCCGTTCAATCGGGACGAACAGCGCCCGGAAGGCGACAGAAGCCCGCGACGACTGCCACGGTCATCCGCTACGCGCAGCTGGGCTCCATTGACTGCAAAGGCGTTTCCTTGTGGCACCCGAAGCCGCTGGCGACCAGGCAACCGTCAACGCCCTTGCCCAGCCACCGGCTCCCGCCTAGCCTGACTTTGTGCCGCTAATAAACAAATCCCGATCGCACAGCGTCGTGCCGGGCAACGACCTCACTCGACTCCGCATCGTCCTCACCACCTTCTTCGCCCTCGACGGCTTCATCTTCGCCGGCTGGGTCGTCCGCATCCCCGCCATCAAAGAGCAGACCAACGCCTCCGCCAGCGCCCTGGGCCTCGCCCTCCTCGGCGTCTCCGCCGGAGCCGTCGTCACGATGATGTTCACCGGCCGGCTCTGCCGCCGCTACGGCAGCCACCCCATCACCGTGATCTGCGGCATCCTGCTCTCCCTCAGCGTCGCGCTGCCGCCACTCACCCACTCCACCTGGGCGCTCGGCGCGGTCCTGCTGATCTTCGGCGCCGCCTACGGCGGGATCAACGTCGCCTTCAACAGCGCCGCCGTCGACCTGGTGGCCGCGCTGCGGCGGCCGATCATGCCCAGTTTCCACGCGGCCTTCAGTCTGGGCGGGATGATCGGCGCCGGCCTCGGCGGACTGGTCGCGGGCTCGCTGTCGCCGACGCGGCATCTGCTGGGCCTGACCGTGATCGGCCTGCTGGTGACGGCTGTCGCGGGACGCGCCCTGCTGCGGTACGACTCCCCCGTACCGCGGCCGGATCCCGGGCAGACCGAGGAGAGCGCACCGCGCCGGCTGGACTCCCGTACGCGCCGGCTGGTCGTCGTCTTCGGTCTGATCGCCCTCTGCACGGCCTACGGGGAAGGGGCCCTGGCCGACTGGGGCACGTTGCACCTGGAGCAGGACCTGGACGCGCACCCGGGCATCGCGGCCGCGGGTTACTCGTGTTTCGCGCTCGCCATGACGATCGGCCGACTCTGCGGAACCACACTCCTGGAGCGGCTCGGGCGGACCAGGACGGTGGTCGCGGGCGGCGCCATGGCCGCCGTCGGCATGCTCGTCGGATCGCTCGCCCCCTCCGTGTGGGCGGCCCTGCTCGGCTTCGCCGTCACGGGAATCGGCCTCGCCAACATCTTCCCGATCGCCGTCGAACGGGCCGGTGCCCTGGCCGGCCCCAGCGGCGTCGCCATCGCCTCCACCTTCGGCTACGGCGGCATGCTCCTCGGGCCCCCGGCCATCGGCTTCATGGCCGACTGGTTCTCCCTGCCCATCGCCCTCACCAGCGTGGCAACGCTGGCCGCGGTGGCCGCCGTCATCGGATACGGGACCCGGCGGGCGACCGCCGACTGACGGCCTCGTCGAAGCCGCCGCCGGATGAAAACACCGCCACGGCGCGGCATGCCACGGCAGGGCACGGCAGGGCACGGCAGCGCAGGGCAGGGCACAGTGGTAGCCGACGCACCATACGGATCAGGAAAGTTGATGTCATGACCGACAAGCTCACCGTCAGTGTCCTCGGCACCGGGATCATGGGCGCCGCGATGGCCCGTAACCTCGTCCGCGCCGGACACACCGTCCGGGCCTGGAACCGCACGCGTGACAAGGCCGAACCTCTCGCCGCCGACGGCGCGCACGTCTTCGACACCCCCGTGGAGGCGGTCGAGGGCGCCGATGTCGTCCTCACCATGCTGTACGACGGCCCAGCCGCGCTGGACGTGATGCGGCAGGCCGCACCCTCCCTGCGCGCCGGAACCGTGTGGGTGCAGTCGACGACCGCCGGGATCGAGGCCATCGGCGAACTGGCGGGCTTCGCCCGCGAGAAGGGCCTGGTCTTCTACGACGCACCCGTCCTCGGCACCCGACAGCCCGCCGAGGCCGGTCAGTTGCTCGTCCTGGCGGCCGGTCCGAGCGACGGTCGGGAGGCCGTGACGCCGGTCTTCGACGCCGTCGGCGCCCGTACGGTGTGGACCGGTGAGGACGGAGCGGCGGGCAGCGCCACCCGTCTCAAGCTCGTGGCCAACAGCTGGGTCCTCGCCGTCACCAACGCGACCGGTGAGGTCCTGGCCCTGGCCAAGGCTCTGGACGTCGAACCCCAGAGCTTCTTCGACGCCATCGCGGGCGGCCCGCTCGACATGGGCTACCTGCGCGCCAAGGCCGGACTCATCCTCAACGACGAGCTGTCACCGGCCGCCTTCGCCGTGGGCACCGCCGCCAAGGACGCCCGTCTGATCGTCGAGGCCGGCGAGCGGCACGGCCTCCGACTCGACGTCGCCGCCGCGAGCGCCGAACGCTTCGCCCGCGCCGCCGCCCAGGGCCACGCCGACGAGGACATGGCCGCCGCCTACTTCGCGAGCTTCGACGAGAAGGCCGCGAACACCGAGGGCTGACCGCGGAATTGGACGCGCCGGCTCGGGTCGGGTCGGGTCGCGCACGACGACCCGCCCCGGCGTCGTGGCGACGTCCGAGGCGTCCCGGCGACATCCGGGGCTTCGTGGCGACATCCGGGGCGTCGTGGCCGAGGACGGCGCGCGCCTCACGGCGGCCGCGGGCCCCGACGTCGGCCTCGGCGACGAAGGCGGCGACCAGCATCGCGGTGTAAACGGGTTCGCCGCGCGTGCCTCGACCCGTACCCCCCGACAACCGGCGGGGCGGGGCCTTCCTCCGGCGGACCGGAGCCGCTGCCGCGCACCCCTGCCCTCCGCCCGGCAGGCCGGCGCACCCGCCCGGGTCAGCGGCGGCAAGACCTCGCCCTCCCGCCCTCCCTCCTGAAGCCCGCTCCATCCGGCACACTCCCCTACATGGAGATTGCCGAGCTCATTCGAAGCCTGGACCGGGAAGGCGGGCTGCTGGCCGAGGCCGCGGAGGAGGCCGGGGTCGACGCCAAGGTGCCGACGTGTCCGGAGTGGCAGGTGCGGGACCTGTTGCGGCACACCGGCATGGTGCACCGCTGGGCCGCGGCGTTCGTGGCCGAGGGACACACCTCGTACCATCCCGACGGCGGCCTGCCGGAGCTGGACGGTTCGGCGTTGCTGACCTGGTTCCGGGACGGACACCGCAGGCTCGTCGAGACGCTCGCCACCGCAACTCCCGACGTGGAGTGCTGGAGTTTCCTGCCCGCCCCTTCGCCACTCGCCTTCTGGGCGCGGCGGCAGGCCCACGAGACGACCGTGCACCGGGTCGACGCGGAGTCCGCGCGCGGCGGCACCCCGACCGCGGTCCCCGTGGACTTCGCGGTCGACGGCATCGACGAACTGCTTCTCGGCTTCCATGCCCGCGGCAGGAGCAGGGTTCGGACGGACGAGCCGCGTGTCCTGAGGGTGCGGGCCTCCGACTCGGACGCCGTGTGGAGCGTACGGCTGTCGGCCGAACCCCCGGCGGCCGAACACGGTGAAGTGGCGGACGCGGACTGCGAGTTGGCGGGGACGGCGGCCCAGCTCTATCTGGCGCTGTGGAACCGCGGCCCGTTCCCGAGCGTGACGGGAGACTCGTCGATCGCGACGCTGTGGCGGGAGAGGTCCGGAGTCACCTGGAACTGAGCGTCACGCGACAACAGTGGCGGCCGGCCTCACCGGCCGCTCACCCGCCCAGCCGCTTCACCCGGCGGAGCCACCCGCCAGCATCCGCCCCAGCACCGCGCGCTGCACCGGCAGCACCTCGCCGTGCAGCGCGCGCCCTTTCGGCGTGAGGGCGACCCGGACACCGCGCCGGTCCTCCGGGCACATGCAGCGCTCCACGAGACCGTCCTTCTCCAGGCGGCCGATCAGCCGGGACAGCGCGCTCTGGCTCAGATGAACCCGCTCGGCGATCTCCTGGACGCGGTACGAGCTGTCGCCGCCGTCGGCCGGCGTGGTCGCGGCCAGTACGTCGAGGACCTCGAAGTCGCTTGCGCACAGGCCGTGTTGGTGCAGGGTCCGGTCCAGTTCGCACAGGGTGCGCGCGTGCACCGCGAGGATGTCGCGCCACTGGTCCACGAGGCCCTGCTCGGCCTTTTCGACAGCCTCCATGGCCCGCACCCTAGCAAAAAACCGACTTTGTTGCATCCGCATTAAATGCGTTTGCATTGAATGCACGCGCATGTACTGTGTGGCGCATGACCTCTCCGCTCACCAATTCCGCGGTGCCGTCTTCAGCAATTCGCTGGACGCCTCGCCTGTGGGGCACCCTCCTGGTGCTCTGCGCCGCGATGTTCCTGGACGCGCTGGACGTGTCGATGGTCGGCGTCGCCCTGCCGTCCATCGGTTCCGAACTCGATCTCTCCACCTCGACCCTGCAGTGGATCGTCAGCGGCTACATCCTGGGCTACGGCGGCCTGTTGCTCCTCGGCGGACGCACCGCCGACCTCCTCGGCCGCCGTCAGGTCTTCCTGGTGGCGCTGGGCGTCTTCGCACTCGCCTCACTGCTCGGCGGGCTCGTCGACTCTGGTCCGCTGCTCATCGCGAGCCGGTTCATCAAGGGCCTGAGCGCGGCGTTCACCGCTCCCGCCGGCCTGTCGATCATCACGACGACGTTCCCGGAGGGCCCGCTGCGCAACCGCGCGCTCTCCATCTACACCACCTGTGCCGCGACCGGCTTCTCGATGGGTCTCGTCCTGTCCGGGCTGCTCACCGAGGCCAGCTGGCGCCTCACCATGCTGCTGCCCGCGCCCATCGCGGTCATCGCCCTGATAGCCGGTCTGAAGCTCATCCCGCGCAGTGAGCGAGACCGGACCCACCGCGGCTACGACACCCCCGGCGCCATCCTCGGCACCTCCTCGATGCTGCTGCTCGTCTTCACCGTCGTCCAGGCGCCCGAGGTGGGCTGGACGACGGCCCGTACGCTGCTGTCGTTCCTGGCCGTGGCCGTCCTGCTCACCGTGTTCGTACGCGTCGAGCAGCGCAGCCCCAGCCCGCTGATCAGGCTCGGCGTACTGCGTTCCGGCAACCAGGTCCGGGCACAGTTGGGCGCCATGGCGTTCTTCGGCTCGTACGTCGGATTCCAGTTCCTGGTGACGCTCTACATGCAGTCGCTGCTCGGCTGGTCGGCGCTGCACACCGCGCTCGCCTTCCTGCCCGCGGGCGCGCTGGTGGCGCTGTCCGCGACGAAGATGGGGGCGATCGTCGACCGGTTCGGCACGCCGCGGCTCATCGTGACCGGCTTCGCCCTGATGGTCGTCGGCTACGCGCTGTTCCTGCGGGTCGACCTGGACCCCGTGTACGCGGCGGTGATCCTGCCGTCGATGCTGCTGATCGGCGCGGCCTGCGCACTGGTCTTCCCCTCGCTCAACATCCAGGCCACCAACGGTGTGGACGACCACGAGCAGGGCATGGTCTCGGGTCTGCTCAACACCTCGGTGCAGGTGGGCGGTGCGATCTTCCTCGCGATCGTGACGGCCGTGGTGACCGCGAACTCCTCCGAGAGTTCCTCGCCGCAGGCGGTCCTCGACAGCTACCGACCCGGTCTGGCCGTCGTCACCGCGATCGCCGTGGCGGGCCTGCTCATCACGGCCACCGGACTGCGCGGGCAGCGCACGCGGCAGACGACGATCCTGGTCGCCAAGTCCGAGGACGTACGGGAGGACGAGCAGGTGCTGGAGGCCGCGCGGGTGGCGGCCCGAGACTGACAGGCCCGCGACCGGCACCCTCCCTCGCGACGACGAGCACCCCGCGCGATTCCTTCCCTCGCGGTTACGCGCGCCCGGCGGGCTTCCTTGCCCGCCGGGCGCGCCTTTCCTTGCCCCGCCGGGCGCTCCCCTGTGAGACTGCCCGTATGGGACAGACCAGGGGGCGGCGGACTCAGTCCGAGCGGGACGAGATGACCGTCGAGATCGGATACGCGTTGTTCAGCGCCGCGTTCGCCGCGGCGGTGGCGTTCGGGGCCCTGGCCGGACCCGCGCTGCTCTTCGAGCTGCCGGTCACCGTCGAGAAGGTCCTGCTCGCGGTCGGGACCTCGCTGGCGGCCGTGCTCTTCGTCTTCCGGGTAGCCAGTGTGCTGGTCCGTTTCCGGCAGGCGCCTCAGCCCAGCCAGCCCGGCCGCACCAGCCCCGACTCGTAGGCGAGCACGACCAGTTGGGCCCGGTCGCGGGCACCCAGCTTCACCATGGTCCGGCTGACGTGGGTCTTGGCGGTCAACGGGCTGACGACCAGTCGGCGCGCGATCTCGTCGTTCGACAGTCCGATGCCGACCAGCGCCATCACCTCCCGCTCCCGCTCGGTGAGTTCGGCGAGCGCGCCGGCGGCCGCGGGCTCCTTGGAGCGCGCCGCGAACTCGGCGATGAGCCGACGGGTCACACCCGGTGACAGCAGTGCGTCGCCCTCGACCACCGCCCGCACAGCGCGCAGGAGTTCCTCCGGTTCGGTGTCCTTGACGAGGAAGCCGGACGCTCCGGCGCGGATGGCCTCGAAGACGTACTCGTCCAGCTCGAAGGTGGTGAGCATGACGACCCTGACGTCATTCAGGCCGTTGTCGTCGGTGATGCGGCGGGTCGCGGCGAGGCCGTCGAGCCGGGGCATGCGGATGTCCATCAGGACGACGTCGGGCCGCAGTTCGCGTACCGCACGCAGCGCCTCCTCACCGTCGGCGGCCTCTCCGGCCACCTCGATGTCCGGCTGGGCGTCGAGAAGTGCCTTGAAGCCTGCGCGGACCAGTGACTGGTCGTCGGCGAGCAGTACGCGGATCACCGGTCCTCCTTGAGCTTGAGGGATTTCTCGGGACTGTCGGACCTGCCGGCCGATGCCCCCGACGCCTCGCGCGAGTTCTTGAGCGGCAGCAGGGCCAGCACCCGGAACCCTCCGTCCTCGCGCGGTCCGGCCTCGATCGTGCCACCCAGGGCCGCGGCCCGCTCCCGCATTCCGGCCAGCCCGTTGCCGCTGCCACCCGCGTCCTCGCCCGTCGCGGGTCCGTCGTCGTCGATACGGAGCGTCAACGCGTCGCGCGCGTAATCGACCCGCACGCGCGCGTGCCGCGATCCGGAGTGTCGTACGACGTTGGTGAGGGCCTCCTGGATGACGCGGAAGGCGGCGAGGTCGGCACCCGGCGGCAGGGTCCTGCGCTCGCCCCCGCTCTCGACGTCGACCGTCAGTCCGGCGCCCGCCGCCTGCTCGACGAGTTCGGGGAGCCGGTCGAGGCCCGGCGCCGGCGCGCGCGGCGCGTCTCCGGGCGTACGGAGCGTGTCGAGGACCTGGCGCACCTCCCCCAGGGCCTCCTTGCTGGCGGCCTTGATGGTGGTGAGCGCGGTGCGCGCCTGTTCGGGGTCGGAGTCGAGCAGCGCGAGTCCGACGCCCGCCTGGACGTTGATGACGGAGATGCTGTGCGCCAGGACGTCGTGCAGTTCCCGGGCGATCCGCAGCCGCTCCTCGTCGGCACGCCGATTGGCCGCCTGCCGGCGCTCCGCCCGGTCGCGGTCCCACTGCTCGCGGCGTACCCGGGCGAGTTCGGAGACCGCGAGAATCGCGACCATCCAGGCGGCGATGGCGACCTCCTCGCCCCACGAGGAGACCGGGTCGCCCTTCGGCGGCAGCCACCGGTAGAGCCAGTGCCCCACCAGGAGGTGGACGACCCACAGTGTGCCGAGCGCGGTCCAGGCCGCCCAGCGCCGCCCCGCGACGATCGCACTGAAGCAGGCGAGCGCGACCGTGAGGAAGATCGGCCCGTACGGATATCCGGCGCTGAAGTAGACGAGCGCCGTGGCCGCGGTGCCGAACACCACGGCCACGGGATACCGCTGCCGCCACAGGAGCAGAGCGGCACCCCCGAAGAGGAGGACCCGCGCGAGGACGTCGAGCTGTTCCCGATCGGGCTGTTGCTCCGCGGCGAAGTTGCTGCCGACGAGGACGAACACGGTGAGGAGCAGTGTCGAACGCCACGGCCAACGCGGACGGCCGCCCTCTTCCTCCTCGTCACGGCGGTTCCACCACGAGGGTCCCTGCCACCGGCCCCACGGCGGGCCGCCCCCGGCCCAGGGGGGTCCACCCCACCGGCGTGTGCGCTGCTCTTCCATGCCTGCCACGCTAGACGCCGCGGGTCGCGGGAGGCGTCAGCCGAGCGAGGTGATCACACGTACTCCCGGCGGAGTACCTGGTCCGGCTCGGGCTCGGGCGCCTCCTTGATCCGGAAGCGGCGCAGCGGCTTCGGCGCCCACCAGTTCGCGCGCCCCGCGAGCCGCATCGTCACCGGGAGCAGGACCACCCGGATGAGGGTCGCGTCGACGAGGATCGTCAGGGCCGTGCCGATGCCCATCTCCTTCAGGAAGACGACGCCTCCGGTGGCGTACGAGAGGAAGGACAGCGCGAGGATGCCGGCCGCCGCCGTGATCAGCGGGGCGCTGCGGCGGATACCCTCGGCGACCGCGTGCCCGGTGTCGCCGGTGCGGTCGTGCTCCTCCTTGATGCGGGACAGCAGGAACACCTCGTAGTCCATCGACAGGCCGTACGCCACGCAGAACATCAGCACCGGGATGCTCGGCTCGATCGAACCGGTCGGCGTGAAACCGAGCACTCCGGAGAGGTTCCCGTCCTGGAAGACCCACACCAGGCAGCCGAACATCACGGCCAGGCTGAGCAGGTTCAGGACGGTCGCCTTCAGCGGGAGCAGCACACTGCCGGTCATCAGGAAGAGGATCAGGTACGTCGCCCCGAGGACGAGCCCGGCGGCGAGCGGCAGCCGGTCGAGGAGCGTGGCGCGGAAGTCGGTGGTCTCGCCCGGATAGCCGCCGACCAGTACGCCGTCGGGTGCGGGGACGTCACGGACGCGTTCGACGAGCGCGGGTACGTCCCCGCGCATCGCCTCCTGAGTGGGCACCAGCGCCAGCCGTACGCGGCCGTCGGGCGCCGTCAGCCGGTCCTGGCCCGGCGCTCCGGTCCGCTGCCCGTCGCGGTAGGTGCCGGAGGGGGCGTCGACCTGGAACACGCCCTGGATCGAGGAGAGTTCGGCGACGTAGGCGCGCAAGTCGGCCGCTTTCGCGGGCGCTTCGGCGGACGTTCCGGTGGATGGTTTCGTGAGGAGGACCTGGATGGTGTCGGTCGGCTCGGCGGGGAACTCCTCGTGCACGATCTCGGAGGTGGTGCGCGAGGAGGTCCCTTCGGGGAGGGTCCGCTCGTCGGGGAGTCCGAAGCGCAGCCCCAGGAGGGGCGAGGCCGCGAGGAGCAGCACGGTGAGTACTCCGGCGCCGGCAAGCAGCGGGCGGCGCATCGCCGCGAGTGCCGTGCGGTGCCAGAAGCCGGACGACGTGCGGGCTGCGGGCCGTTCGACCCGGTGGCCCCAGCGGGCCAGGGCCGCCGGCAGGAAGACCACAGCTCCGGCCACCGCCGTCACCACGACGAGGACACCCGCGTACGCGAACGAGCTGAGGAAGAAGAACGGGAACACCAGCAACGCGCACAGCGACACCGCCACCGTCACTCCGCTGAACACCACCGTGCGCCCGGCGACCGCGGTCGCCCGCACGACGGCGTCGGGCCCCGGGCGCCCGGCCGCGCGTTCCTCGCGGTACCGGCTGATCACGAACAGGCTGTAGTCCACGCCGAGTCCGAGGCCCAGGACGAGGGCGAGGTTCGCCGCGAACGTCGAGACCTCGGTGAACTGCGCGATCGCGCGCAGCCCGGCGAGTGTGCCGAGGACGGACAGCAGACCGACCGCGACGGTCAACAGGGCGGCCGTGGTGCGTCGGTAGACCAGGACGAGGAGGAGCAGGACGGCGGGCAGTGCGAAGAGTTCGGCGCGCAGGAAGTCGGTGCGGGCCTGTTCGCCGACCTGGCGTGAGATCTCCTCCTGGCCGCCCACCTGGACGGTGAGTTCGTCGGTCGTGCGCGTCAACCGCGGTGAGAGCGTGGCGAGTTGTTCACGTGCTTCCGTGGCGCTGCCTTCGAGGCGGACAAGGACGAGGGCGCGACGGCCGTCGGTGGCGCGCAGGGCGAGGCTGTCGGAGTCCCAGTACGAGGTGACGTCGGTGACCAGGGGCAGCCCCTCCACCTCCTGGGCGAGCGCGCGGGCCGCGTCCCGTGTGCGGGCGCTGTCCACGTCGCCGTCGCGTGCCGTGACGAGCAGGGCCAGGTTGGGGTTGCCGGTGCCGAACTCCTCGCGCAGTACGTCCCCCGCGCGCACCGACTCCGTGCCGGGCGAGCTCCAGCGCGCGAGGTCCAGGTCGTTCTGGGCGCCGGCCCCGTAGGCGGCGAGGCCGAGGAAGGTGAGGAGTACGCCGATGAGGACGGCGCGACTGCGCCGCACCGCCAGGCGGCCGAGCCGGGTGAGCATCGTGGTGTGGCCTTTCGCCGGGGATCCGTAGCGGCCACGGTCGTCGGCGCCGCTGACCGTCCGCTGGAAGATCCACTGGAACGCCGGTACCGGGATACTCTCGACGCATGGGCGAGGGGACACCGAAGGGCTTGCGCGCGAGCGGTCCGGCCAAGGCCGAAGGAGCGCCCGACGGCCTGCGCTTCGAACTGCTCGGCCCGCTCCGGGCGTTGCGCGACGGAGTCGAGGTACCGCTCGGCCCACCGAAGCAGCGCGCCGTACTCGCCGTCCTTCTCCTCCAGGAGGGGCGCTCGATCTCGTACGACGCGCTCGTCGAGGCCGTGTGGGGAGGGGCCCCGCCCCTGCATGTACGCAACCTCGTGCAGAAGTACGTCTCCGGGCTGCGCCGAGCCCTGGGCGGCGCCGCGGAGTTGGCGTGGACGGGCAGCGGCTACCGGCTCGCCGGCGCGGACGCCAACGACCTGCGCGAGCGCCGGCGGTGGGTGGACGAGGCGCTCGCCGCGCGCGACGCCGGCGAGCTGCGGCGCGCGGGTGAACTGGTCGAGCGCGCCGAGGAGTTGTGGCGCGGCGAGTTCGCGGAGGGCCTGCAGGCGCCCTACCTGGCGGCGGAGCGGCTGCGCTGGGCCGAGAAGCGGCTCACGGTGCTGGAGGCCCGGCTGGCCGGCGAGATCGAACTCGGCAGGTCCTTCGAGTACGTACATGAGCTGGTCCGGCTCGTCGCGGCTCACCCGTTGCGGGAACGGCTCGTGGAGCTGCTGATGCTCGCGCTGTACCGGACGGGCCGCTCCTCGGACGCGCTGACCGCCTACGAGGCCGCACGGCAGCGGCTCGCCGAGGCGCTGGGCGCGGACCCCGGGCCACCGCTCCGGTCACTGCACGCGCGGATGCTCCGTCAGGATCCGGCTCTGCTGCCCCGGCCGCCCGTGGCGGTGTCCTGAGGGAACACGAGGCCCACACCATGACCGAGTTGGGCGACTGCGTTTCGGAAGAACGGCTCGCGGTCCTCCACGACTCGGTTGAACTGCCCGAACAGCTCGAAGCCGACGAGCCCGTAGAGCTGCGCCCAGGCCGCGACGAGCGCGGTGACGACCGCGGGCGGCAGGTCCGGGGCCAGGTCCTCGGCCATCCTCCGCGCCTCGGGCCGGAGTTCCGCGGGCAGCGGAGGTAGGGCGACACCGACGCCCTGGTGCGCGTCCCGGGCGATGCCGATGAGGAGCAGCCCGACACGGGCCGCCGCCGGCACGGTGGTGGCGGGTGCGGTGTACCCGGGCACGGGCGATCCGTAGATCAGCGCGTACTCGTGCGGGTGCCCGAGTGCCCACTCGCGCACCGCCTCGCACACCGCGGTCCAACGGTGGATCGGTCCGGCTTCGGCCACCTTGGCGTGCGCCGCCTCGGCCGCGGCGCCGAGCGAGTCGTAGGCGTCGATGATGAGCGCGGTCAGCAGGTCGTCGCGGCTGGGGAAGTAGCGGTACAGCGCGGAGGAGACCATGCCGAGCTCGCGGGCCACGGCCCGCAGGGAGAGCTTGGCCGCGCCGTCCTCGGCGAGCTGTCTGCGCGCCTCGTCCTTGATGGCCGCGGTGACCTCGATCCGGGCTCGGGCGCGGGCTCCTTTGGCGGTACTCATGTGCACCAGTGTTCCATATTTCCAGAGCAGTGCACACAAACGAGAGCAGCGAACTGTTTCGAGAGCACTGCTCTTGCTTTGGATCACCGATCTCGTGCACACTGCTCTCAAGCGAGAGCAGTGCTCACACTTTCCGCTTCAGGAGGAAGTCACCATGACCACGTCCACGCACGTGAAGAAGCCCGGCTGGTTCACCGTGAACGTCCTCAACCGCACCGTGGCCTGGATGACCCGCCGCGGCCTCAGCGTCTGGGGCTCCAGGGTCCTGGCCGTCCGCGGCCGCAAGAGCGGCGAGTGGCGCACCACCCCCGTCAACCTGCTGACCTTCGACGGCCGGCAGTACCTCGTCGCACCTCGCGGCCACGTCCAGTGGACGCACAACATGCGGGCCGCGGGCGGCGGCGAACTCCACCTCGGCAAGAAGGTGGACGCATTCACCGCGGTGGAGGTCGCCGACGACGACAAGGTCCCGCTGCTGCGCGCCTACCTCAAGCGCTGGAAGGCCGAGGTCGGCGTGTTCTTCAACGGCGTCGGCCCCGACTCGTCCAACGAGGAGCTGCGGCGCATCGCCCCCGACCACCCGGTCTTCCGGATCACGGTCAAGAGCTGAGCCCCGCGGCCACCCCATGAAGACTCCTGAAGCCCGCTGAAGCCCCAGCTCCTGGCCCCTTCAGGTCTCCCCGCAGATCACCGGTCGAGCGCGGTCAGGGCGCGCCCCGCCATCGGATGCGTACGCACGATCTCGCCCAGCGACGTGGAGCCGCGGGTGATGCCCGTGAACGCCTTCCAGGCGGGCCGGAAACCGGTGAGCGCGGCATGGAACATGCCGGGCCGCCGCTGGAAGAGCGTGAGCATGCGCTTGCCGATGCTCATCTCGACGCCGAGACCCGCCTTGATCGCGAAGGCGTAGTTCAGTGCCTGCCGTCGTGCGTCGACCGCGTCGTGCGCCTCCGCGATCCGCACCGCCCACTCCCCCGCGAGCCGCCCCGAGCGCAGCGCGAAGGAGATGCCCTCACGGGTCCACGGCTCCAGCAGGCCCGCCGCGTCCCCGCACACCAGCACCCGCCCCCGCGACAGCGGCGAGTCGTCGGCGCGGCAGCGCGTCAGATGCCCGGACGAGATGCTGGGCTCGAAACCGGCGAGGCCGAGCCGGGCGATGAAGTCCTCCAAGTACCGCTTGGTGGCGGCGCCTTCGCCGCGCGCCGAGATCACACCGACGGTGAGCGTGTCACCCTTCGGGAACACCCATCCGTAGCTGCCGGGAAGGGGACCCCAGTCGAGGAGGACCCGTCCCTTCCAGTCCTCAGCGACCGTTTCCGGCACCGGGATCTCCGCCTCCAGGCCGAGGTCGACCTGGTCGAGCTTCACCCCGACGTGTGCTCCTATCCGACTGGCGCTGCCGTCCGCACCGACCACGGACCGGGCCAGCACCGTCTCGCCGTCCTGGAGGACGACGGCCACCGTGCGCCGGTCCGGGACGGCCGAGCCGTGCTGCTCCACCCGCGAGACCGTGACGCCCGTACGCAGTTCGGCGCCCGCCTTCTGCGCGTGCTCGACGAGCTGCTGGTCGAACTCGGGCCGGTTGATGAGCCCGAAGAGCATCTGCTTGGAGCGACGGGTGCGAGTGAACCTGCCGTCGAGCGAGAAGGTGACCGCGTGCACCCGGTCCAGGAACGGCAGCTCGAAGCCGGGCGGCAACGCGTCCCGCGTCGGTCCGATGATGCCGCCGCCGCACGTTTTGTAGCGGGGCAGCTCCGCTTTCTCCAGCAACAGGACGCGGCGCCCCGCGACCGCTGCCGCATAGGCGGCCGAGGCGCCCGCAGGCCCCGCACCGACCACGACGACGTCCCACACCCGCTGTGCGTCGTCCGAAGAGTTCTCGCTGCTCACGATGGTCTGCTGCTCCGATCCAGCCGCCTGCCGCACCTACTCCACGCATCCTACGGCGACGTCCGGCGAGGACCGCTGTGGGAGGATCTGCAGCGAATGCAGCGCGCACACCCGTATGCGCGCATCGCAGACGTACCCATCCGTACAACGTCGCACCCACGAGGAGCGTGCCCATGTCGTCGAATCCGGTCGCCGAGACCGTCGCCTCGTTGATGCCGAGGGCGAAGGCGGAGCTCACCGAGCTGGTGGCCTTCAAGTCGGTGGCGGACTTCGACCAGTTCCCGAGGAGCGAGAGCGAGGGCGCCGCGAACTGGGTGGCCGACGCGCTGCGCGCCGAGGGCTTCCAGGACGTCGCGCTGCTCGACACCCCCGACGGCACACAGTCGGTGTACGGCAGCCTGCCGGGCCCCGCGGGCGCCAAGACCGTCCTCCTGTACGCGCACTACGACGTGCAGCCGCCGCTCGACGAGGCCGGCTGGGCGACACCGCCGTTCGAGCTGACGGAGCGGGACGGCCGCTGGTACGGGCGGGGAGCCGCCGACTGCAAGGGCGGCCTGCTCATGCACCTGCTGGCGCTGCGCGCGCTCAAGGCCAACGGCGGGGTCCCGGTCGACGTCAAGGTGATCGTGGAGGGTTCGGAGGAGCAGGGCACGGGGGGCCTGGAACGGTACGCGGAGGAGCACCCCGAGCTGCTGGCCGCCGACACGATCGTCATCGGCGACGCGGGCAACTTCCGGGTCGGCGTCCCCACGGTGACGACCGCGCTGCGCGGCATGACGCTCCTCCGTGTCCGGGTCGACACCCTCGAAGGCAACCTGCACTCCGGCCAGTTCGGCGGCGCGGCCCCCGACGCGCTGGGCGCGCTGATCCGCGTACTGGACTCGCTGCGTGCCGAGGACGGCTCGACGACGGTCGACGGACTCACCGGCACCTCGCGCTGGGACGGCCTCCAGTACGACGAGGCGCAGTTCCGCAAGGACGCGAAGGTGCTCGACGGTGTGGAGCTGATCGGTTCGGGCACCGTCGCCGACCGCATCTGGGCGCGGCCGGCCGTGACCGTGCTGGGCATCGACTGCCCGCCGGTGGTCGGCGCCACCCCGTCCGTGCAGGCGGGCGCCCGCGCGCTCGTCAGCCTGCGGGTGCCGCCGGGCGTGGACACGGTCGAGGCGACCAAGCTTCTCCAGGCCCATCTGGAGGCGCACACCCCGTGGGGCGCGCGCGTGCAACTCGAGCAGATCGGCCAGGGCCAGCCGTTCCGCGCCGACACGACCAGTCCCGCGTACGCGGCGATGGCGGAGGCGATGAGTGTCGCGTACGACGGTGCGGAGATGCAGTACGCGGGTCAGGGCGGCTCCATCCCGCTGTGCAACACCCTCGCGTCGCTCTATCCGCAGGCGGAGATCCTGCTCATCGGGCTGAGCGAGCCGGAGGCGCAGATCCACGCCGTGAACGAGAGCGTGTCGCCGGAGGAGTTGGAGCGGCTGTCCGTCGCGGAGGCGCTGTTCCTGCGCAACTACGCGGCGAACTGAGCGAGTTGGTCCGACGGGCGTGCCCCACGACGCAACCGGGCACGCCCCTCGTCCCTCGTACACCCCACGGCCGATGGCCGTCGGCCCACGGCCGTTGCCGGGACAGCTACCCCGTGGGCACCCCGGCCTCCAGGTACAGCGCGGCTCCCCGCTCCCGTGCGCGCAGTGCCCAGCGCAGGCGTTCGTAGCGGACGGGTGGCAGCAGTCCGGCCGCCTCCTCCTCGGTGACGAAGCGCCAGGCGCGCAGTTCGGGGCCCGGCAGCAGCATCCGCCGGGCCTCGTCGCTGTCGAGCCGGCCGCCGTCGTAGAGGAGGCGGAGTCCACCGTAGGCGGGGGGTACCGGTGGCTCCCAGTCGACGACCAACAGGCTGGGTATGTCGACGAGTCGGATGCCTGTCTCCTCGGCGACCTCGCGGATGCCCGCGCGCGCGGGTGCCTCGCCTGATTCGACGACGCCGCCCGGGAACTCCCAGCCGGCCTTGTAGGTCGGGTCGACGAGCAGCACCCGGTCCTGCTCGTCGAAGAGGAGTACGCCCGCGGCGACGGTCTCCGAGGTGGGCTCGGGGGTCTGCACGATGTCGCAGACGGGGACGCTTCCGCTGCTCACGGCCTCGGCGATGCGCACGGCGGCCTCGGAGGGGGTCAGCGCGCTGGTGTCGACCGGGTGGGCGTCGGCGGTGAGCCAGCCGGCGAGGGCGGCATGGTAGGGCTCGATGTGGTCGTACGACCACTGCCGCACCCGTATCTCCCCGTCAGGGAGGTCCGGCGGGACCTCCCGGTCGGCTATTCGCTCGCGCAGGATCGTTTCCGCCGGGGCGAGAAGCACATGGCGAACCGCGATCCTGCGGGAGGCGAGACCGCCGAAGATCTCGTCACGGTAGTCCTGGCGGAGCAGTGTCATGGGGACCACGAGTACGCCCCCGAGTTCGGCGAGCATCGCGGCCGCGGTGTCGACCACGAGCCGTCGCCAGATCGGCAGGTCCTGGAAGTCGCCGACCTCGGCGAGGCGCTTGGCGGGCAGGAGCTGCGTCAGCCCGGCGCCGATGAGCTCGGGGTCGAAGAGTGTGCTGTTCGGGATCAGGTCGATCAGTTCCCGTGCGGTGGTGGTCTTCCCCGCACCGAACGCACCGTTGATCCAAACGATCACGGTTCCCCCTCTGCTGCTGTTGGCCCCCTGAGGCTTGCCCGCTCCACCCTGCCACGGAAACCAGGCCCTGAAGAGGTCGCGTTCGACGGGTCGGACGCATGCGAAAGCCCGGCCCTCGAAGGGCCGGGCCGACGGTCGGAGCGGTCCTGACTCGTGAGTCAGTCCCGCTGCTCCTGGGGCTTGTCGTCCGTGGCCAGACTGCCGTCGCTGACCGTCTGGTCGAGGCTGCTGAGCGTGTTCTGTACGTCGAGGCCGCCGAGGGCGTCGCCCTCCGCGGAGTGGGACGGCGTGACGGCCGCCACAACGAATCCGGTGGCGAGGGAGGCGATGGCGAGCATGCTGCGCTTCTTCATGCCCGGTTCAACTGCCAACCCGCCCATGGGTCACGGTCGACCTTTCCGCCGCCCCACGGTACGGCCGCACCACGCAAGGGATTCCGCCGGGACATCCGATGTCCCGCCGCATTCATGGGAATCACGGGCCCCTTGAGCGATCACCGTGGCGTGAACCCCTCCACGGGGCGCAACTCAACACAAACGCACGCGGGGCTTGAATTCCACTCCCTAGTCGGAGCGTCGTCTAGGGTTTTGACGGGATATCGAACAAACGTTACCGCACCTCTTCCACCACAGTGCGACAGGTCCTACCGTAAACGCGCACGGATGACGCGGACATGAAGACATCCAACCTTTCGCGAGTACGGAGGACGTAACGATGCGTCACTTTCTCACCCGCACGACTCGCCGAAGAGTGGTCGGAGCGCTCACCGCAGGGCTGCTCGGCACCTTGGGGCTGACCGGGACCGCCCCGGCCGCCGACGCCGGAACACCGACCGGAGCATCGGCCGGAACTCCGGCAGCACCGGCCGCACCCACCCTGGACGACGGTCTCGCCCTCACCCCGCCCATGGGCTTCAACAACTGGAACTCCACGCACTGCCGCGCGGAGTTCAACGAGGAGATGGTCAAGGGCATCGCGGACATCTTCGTCACCAAGGGGCTCAAGGAGGCCGGGTACGAGTACGTCAACCTGGACGACTGCTGGGCGCTGCCCGCCCGTGACGCGAACGGCAAGCTGGTGCCCGACCCGGTCCGCTTCCCGGGCGGGATCAAGGCGGTCGCGGACTACGTGCACGCCAAGGGGCTCAAGCTCGGCATCTACACCAGCGCGGGCACGAAGACGTGCAACGACGCGGGCTTCCCCGGCGCGCTCGGCCACGAGTACAGCGACGCCCAGCAGTTCGCGGACTGGGGTGTCGACTACCTGAAGTACGACAACTGCAACAACCAGGGCGTGGACGCCAAGCTGCGCTACACGACGATGCGCGACGCCCTGAAGGCCGCCTCTCAGTCGACCGGCCGCCCCATCGTCTACAGCATCTGCGAGTGGGGCGAGAACAAGCCCTGGGAGTGGGCGGCCGACGTCGGCCAACTGTGGCGTACGACCGGGGACATCAGCGACAACTGGGGCTCGATGCTGTCGATCATGAAGCAGAACCTGCCGCTCGCGCAGTACGCCGGTCCCGGGCGCTGGAACGACCCGGACATGCTGGAGGTCGGCAACGGCGGGATGACGGACACGGAGTACCGCACACACTTCTCCATGTGGTCGATCATGGCCGCGCCGCTGCTCATCGGCTCGGACCTGCGCTCCGTCCCCGAGGAGACCTTCGACATCCTCGGCAACAAGGAGGTCATCGCGGTCGACCAGGACCCGCTCGGCAAGCAGGGCGCCGTGCTCTCGTCCGAGGGCGGTCGCTGGGTCGTCGCCAAGGAGATGAAGGACGGCAGCCGCACGGTCGCCCTCTTCAACGAGACCGGCAGCGCCCAGCGCATCGCCACGACCGCGAAGGCCGTCGGACTGCCCGACGCGGACGCCTACACGCTGCGCGACCTGTGGCAGCACAAGAGCTACAACACGGCGGGCGCGATCTCGGCGACCGTCCCGGCCCGCGGCACGGTTCTCGTACGGGTCTCGACGGACGGCCGCTGGGCCAAGAACCCACCCGCCGTCGAACTCGGCCTGGACGGCAGCACGTTGATCGAAGCGGGCAAGCCCACCGCTCTGACGGCCTCGGTCACCGACCTGGGCCGCACGCCCGCGAAGCGCGTCTCCGTCTCCCTGACCGGCCCCGAGGGCTGGAGGGTGAAGGCCAAGTCGCCGACCACGACAGGCTCCCTCCCGACCGGAAGGGCGTTGCGCACCAAGTGGACGGTGACCGCGCCCGTCGGCACGCCCGCGGGGCCGTACGAGCTGAAGCTGAAGGCCACTTACCGCTCGCCGAGCGGGGTGCGAGCGGAGAGTGTGCTGCCGCTGACGGCATCCGTCGTGGTGGCCCCGCCCTCGGGCGCGTCGAATCCCGGTGATCTCCCCTGGCTCTCGACGACCAACGGCTGGGGGCCCGTTGAGCGCAACACCAGCAACGGCGAGAGCGCGGCGGGCGACGGCACCCCCCTCACGATCAACGGGGTCGTGTACGCCACGGGGCTCGGCGTCCATGCGGAGAGCACCGTCGAGTACTACACGGGCAAGGCCTGCGAGACCGTGACCGCGAAGGTCGGCGTGGACGACGAGGAGGGCACCGACGGGTCCGTCGCCTTCGAGATCTGGGCCGACGGCACAAAGGTGGCCTCGACCGGCGTCCTCACCAACGCCCAGCCCGCACAGCCCCTTTCGGCCGACGTGAGCGGCGCCCAGGTGATCCGCCTCGTCGTCACGGACGGCGGAGACGGAATCACCTCGGACCACGGCGACTGGGCAGACACCCGACTCACCTGCTGACACCAGCGGACAGGCAGGGCCCGACCAAGCAGCTTCCCGCGCCCCGGAGTGCCTTCTTTTCAGGGGCGCGGGGAACTGCGCGACAGGCCCCCACCGGCCGGCACACAACAACGCTCGGATCGAATCCCCACCCGAACGACAGAGGGGCGGCTCAGCCGCCAACCACCGCCGTGGTGGCGCTCGCCTGCCGGCTGAGCGCAGCCGCCGCCGCGCCGACAAGCCCGGCATCCGTCCCCATCTGCGCCGGCGTCACAGTGAGCCGCTGCACGAACGACAACGTGGCGTAGTCCCGCAGGGCGGCACGCAGCGGCGTGAACAGGACGTCACCCGCCTTCCCCACTCCCCCGCCGATCACCGCGATGTCGATCTCCACCAGCGTCGCGGTCGCCGCGATTCCGGCGGCCAGGGCCTGGGCGGCACGCTCGAAGGACGCCACCGCGACGGGGTCACCGGCGCGGGCGGCGGCGGCGACGGCGGCCGCGGAGGTGTCGCCCTCGGCGCCGGGCTGCCAGCCGCCCTCGATGGCGCGGCGCGCGATGTTCGGGCCGCTCGCGATGCGCTCGACACAGCCGCGGGACCCGCACGGGCAGCGGTCGCCGTTGAGTTCCACGCTGATGTGACCGATGTGGCCGGCGTTGCCCGTGGGTCCGGGGTGCAGTTGTCCGCCCAGGACCAGGCCGCCTCCGACGCCTGTCGAGACGACCATGCAGAGGGCGTTGTCGTGTCCTCGTGCCGCGCCCTGCCAGTGTTCGGCCGCGGTGATCGCCACGCCGTCGCCGATCAGCTCGACGGGCAGCCCGGCCGTTGCCGCCCGGACCCGCTCGACGAGGGGGTAGTCGCGCCAGCCGGGCACGTTCACGGGGCTCACGGTGCCCGCTGAGGCGTCCACCGGGCCCGCGCTGCCGATGCCGATGGCCATGGCACGGCTCCACAGGGGCGAGACGGTCAGTTCGCCGAGCACGGCGTGGACGGCCGCCATGACGGTCTCGCCGCCCTCTTGCGCGGGCGTCGGCCGCTGGGCGCGCAGCAGGATCCGGCCGTGGCCGTCCACCAGCGCTCCGGCGATCTTGGTGCCGCCGATGTCGAGCGCGGCCACGAGGTCGGTGTGCATCAGTGTCTGATCTCCCGTTTGGATCCCATTTGGACCATGAGAAAAGGGCAGGCCGGTCTCGCAGTGAGGAAGGGGAGGCCGGAGATTGCGATGGACAGTCTCTCCCGCATCTGACAACGTTGTCCAGGCTCTATGCTCGACGCCACACCCCGATCTGGCGACCAACCGAGCATCCTCAGGACCGACGCAGCCCCATGGACTACAGGACAGGACAGCGCATCGTGGCCGAGACCGCCCGCCGAACCGAGAGCCGCTACGGCAACCGCCCCACGATGAAGGACGTCGCGGCGCGTGCCGGAGTCGGCCTGAAGACGGTATCGCGTGTAGTCAACGGCGAGCCAGGAGTCACCCCGGACACCGAGCGCCGGGTGCAGGAGGCGATCGACGCGCTGGGCTTCCGGCGCAACGACAGCGCGCGGGTGCTCCGCAAGGGGCGTACGGCGAGCATCGGTCTCGTGCTGGAGGATCTGGCGGACCCGTTCTACGGCCCGCTGAGCCGGGCGGTGGAGGAAGTGGCCCGCGCCCATGGCGCCCTGTTGATCAACGGCTCCAGCGCCGAGGACCCCGACCGCGAACAGGAGCTGGTCCTCGCGCTGTGCGCGCGCCGCGTGGACGGACTCGTGATCATCCCGGCCGGTGACGACCACCGCTATCTGGAACCGGAGATAAAGGCGGGTGTCGCCACGGTCTTCGTGGACCGCCCGGCCGGACAGATCGACGCGGACGTCGTGCTCTCCGACAGCTTCGGCGGTGCGCGTGACGGCGTCGCCCACCTCATCGCGCACGGCCACCGCCGGATCGGCTTCATCGGTGACATGCCGCGCATCCACACCTCCGCCGAGCGTCTGCGCGGTTATCGCGCCGCCATGGAGGACGCCGGAATTCCGGTCGAGGACGCCTGGATGTCCCTGGGTGTCACCGACCCGCAGCGGGTGCGCAAGGCGGCCGAGGACATGCTCTCCGGTCCCTCCCCCGTCACGGCGATCTTCGCGGGCAACAACCGGGTGACGGTCACGGCCGTACGTGTGATCGCCGAGGGCTCCCGCCCCGTGGCCCTGGTCGGCTTCGACGACATCGAGCTCGCCGACCTCCTCCAGCCCGGGGTCACCGTCGTCGCCCAGGACGCCGCGCAGCTCGGCCGCACCGCCGCGGAGCGCCTCTTCCGTCAGCTCGACGGCTCGCTCGTCCTTCCCGAACGCATCGAACTCCCGACGCGTCTGATCACCCGCGGCTCGGGCGAACTGCCGCCCTCGGACTGACACATGACGGCCAGTGACCCGTATGCCGACCGCACGCTGGAAGCGCTCGGTCTGGCCGAGGCGCCGCGCGACCGTCCGCTGACCTATCCGGGCGTCTGGCCCGGGGAATCGGGGCTCCTGGACGGGGACCGGCTGCTGCCCCTCACCGACCGTGAGTTCCCGGGCCGCGTCCCGGTCCTCGCGGTCGGCTCCAACGCCTGCCCCGCGCAACTCCGGCACAAGATGCGGGAGTACGAGCTGTCGTCCCCGGTCCCGCTGGTGAAGGCGCGGGTCACCGGGTTGGAGGTGGGCGTCTCGGCGCACGTCAGCGCGATGGGGTATGTGTCCGCGTCGCCCTTCCGCGCACCCGGGCACACCCGCGAGCTGTTCATCACCTGGCTGGACCCCGCACAACTCGCGGCGGTCGACGCGAGCGAGGGCGTCACGGCGCCGGCGGGGGCGTACGACCGTGTGTCGCTGCCCGCCGACGACGTCCGGATCGAGCTGGAGTCGGGCGCCGCGCTCGACGGCGCCCACCTCTACGTCAACCGGCGCGGAGTCCTCCACGACGGTACGGGGACGCCGCTGAGGCATCCCGGAGAGCGGCCGCTGCTCACCGGACTCCTGGCCCGGTCACCGCGGCTGCGGGAGCTGTTCGGCGCCACGCCCGAGGAGTTCTGCGCCCGGGCGCGCGGCGATCTGCGACTCTGCACCGCGGGCACCCGGCTGTTCGCCGAGGAGGGGTGGACGACGGCCTCCGAACTGGAGAAGTACCTGCCCGGTCAACACACCGGCAGCCCCGGAACCGGCGCGTCGTTGTCGCCGCCCTTGATATAGACGTCGCTGACGAAGACGTTCGTGTTGCCGCTGTCGTCGTCGGTCTTCGCCCACCAGACGTTCGTCCACTCGCCGTAGGTCTCGCGGCGGCCGAGGTTCTGCTGGCAGTAGAAGTAGTTCGTACCCGCGTTGAGGGTGCCCGCCTCGGCTCCGGCCGCCGTGTAGGACTTGGACGTCTTCCAGACCTCGCAGTTGTACTTGCCGCCACCGATGGCGTGGCAGACCGGGGCGGAGCTGGGGTCGCCGCCTCCGCCGGTCGTGCCGCCGTCCGAACCGCCGCCCGTGGTACCGCCCTCACTGGGCCTGGGCGAGGCGGCCGGTGCTTTGTCCGTGGGCTTGGCGTCCTCGGTGCGCTCCGGCTTCTCGCTCGGCTTCGCGGACTCCTTCTTGTCGCCCTGTTCCGTGGGCTTGGTGTCGTCCGACAGGTCGATCGAGCCGCGGCTCGCGCCCTCGGACGGGGTGGCGTCGCCGCCCTGAGATGCCTTGGGCCCGGCGGTGGGCCCCGACTCGTCGGAGCCGTTCAGAAGGGCGACGGTGACGCCGGTCGCGGCCAGCACGACGGTCACCGCTGCGGCGGCGAGAAGAACCCGGCCCTTGCGACCCCGGGGAGCGGCAGGAACGGCGGGCTGAGCCATCGACTCGGGCGGGCCGAAGCCCGGCCCGGGCGTCGGGGGCTGCGCGGAAGAGCCCGCTGTCGGCGGCGCGGCGTGGCCGCCTGCTTGCTGGGCCCCGGGTGCTGCCCGGTCCGCGTCCGGGAATCCGGGCCCGGATCCGCTCCCTGCGGAGGCGGAGGCAGAGGCGGACACCGAGGCGCCCGTCCCGTCCGTCGCCGGACTTGCGGCCGCCTGCCAACCCGCCCGGGGGACCCCGGGCCCGGAGCCGCCGATGCCCGCGGCGCCGAATGCGGCTTCTCCCGTACCAGTATCCGATCCCGCGCCTGCGGCTCCGGTCCCCGGCCCGCTCGGTTCCGGGGCGCCGAAGCCCGCATGACCCGTCGCCGGAACGCCGGGCGCGGAGCCTCCGAAGGAGCCGGCCTCCGCCCTGTCCTCGCCGGCGGGCCCGAAGCCCGCACCGGCCGGCTCCGGCGGGCCGAAGCCCGGCGGCACCGCCGGCACGCTCCGCTCGGTCGTCTCGCGCGGCCGGGGCGCGGGCGGGCGCAGGCCCCTGGTCGCCGAGTCCGGGCCGGTGGTGGCGTCCGCCACCGCTTGCAGCAGGCGGCTCGCTTCGTCGGCGTCCGGGCGGGACTCCGGCTGCTTGTGCATCAGTTGCTGCAGAACGGGGCCGAGCGGCCCGGCGCGCTGCGGCTCCGGCAGCGGTTCGACCACGATCGCCGTGAGTGTGGACCACGTCGACGTACGCCGGAACGGCGAGGCGCCCTCGACGGCCGCGTACAGCGTGGCGCCCAGGGCCCAGATGTCGGAGGCCGGGCCCGGTTCGTGGCCCTGCGCCCGCTCGGGTGCCAAGTAGTCCAGGGAACCGACCAGTTCGCCGCTGCGGGTGAGATGGGTGGCGGAGCCGTCGCCCGGGTCCTCCATCGTGGCGATGCCGAAGTCGGTGAGGACGACCCGGCCGGAGCGGTCGAGCAGGATGTTGCCGGGCTTCACGTCACGGTGGAGCACTCCGGCGCGATGGGCCGCGGAGAGCGCGTCCATGACCTTCGCGCCGATGCCGGCCACCTCGCGTGCGTCGAGGGTGCCGCGCTCGCGCAGGACGTCGTCCAGGGACGGTCCGTCCACCAGTTCCATGACGATCAGCGGCCTGCCGTCGACCTCCGCCACGTCGTGCACGGCGACGACTCCCGGGTGGCGCACGCGGGCCGCCGCGCGCGCCTCGCGCTGCATGCGCAGCCCCAGGTCGGCCAGTTCGGGCGCGCCCGCGTCCGAGTACGTACGCAGTTCCTTGACCGCGACCTCGCGGCCCAGGACCTCGTCGAGCGCCCGCCAGACGACGCCCATTCCGCCGCGGCCCAGTTGGGCGACGACGCGGTAGCGTCCGACGAGGAGCCGGCCGATCCCGTCGGGCTGGTCGGGCCCGTCCGGTCGGTCCTTCTCCCCTGGTTGTTGGTTTTCCCCCGAAGACACCGCTGCCCCGTTCCTGAGTCACACCAATGAAGTGGCGTCCAGAGTACGGGGCAGAAGTGACAGCCGGTGCGGGGGCGCTGTCGCTGTGACTGGGTCGCTACGTGCGGCGCGCCTCTGGTGTGAGGGGTGGTACCGGTCGTCGTCGGGCCGCGGACCGTCAGTGGCTTGTCGCGCAGTTCCCCGCGCCCCTGGCGGGGCTGGGCCCTTATGGAGCCGAGATCGTCAGGTCCGCTCGCCTCGGTGTCGCGAAGGCCTCCAGGTCGGCGCGGGTCAGGCCGGCCGCTCGGGCCACCTCCGCGATGTCCAGGGCGCCGCAGTCCAGGCCGCGCAGGAGGTAGCCGCTGAGAGCCTTGGCGGTGGCGGGCTCGTCCATCACGTCGCCGCCGGCGTGGTTGGCGTACCGGGCGAGACGCGCGGCGGCCTGCTCGAAGCCCTCCCGGTAGAACGCGAACACGGCCGCGTAGCGCGTCGGGATGTGGCCGGGGTGCATGTCCCAGCCCTGGTAGTAGGCGCGGGCGAGCGCGCGGCGGGTGAGGCCGTAGTGCAGCCGCCAGGCGTCGTGGACCTTCGGCGTGGGGCCGACCGGCAGGACGTTCGTGGAGCCGTCCGAGACACGGACGCCGGTGCCCGCGGCCGCGACCTGCATGATCGCCTTGGCGTGGTCGGCGGCCGGATGGTCGCTGGCCTGGTAGGCGGCGGAGACGCCGAGGCAGGCGCTGTAGTCGAAGGTGCCGTAGTGCAGGCCCGTCGCCCGTCCCTCCGCCGCCTGGATCATGCGGGCGACGGTCGCGGTGCCGTCGGTGGCGAGGATGGACTGGCTGGTCTCGATCTGGATCTCGAAGCCGATCCGGCCCTGCTCCAGGCCCCGCGCCTTCTCGAACTCCTCGAGGAGCCGCACCATGGCCGTGACCTGCTCGGCATAGGTCACCTTGGGCAGGGTCAGCACGAGCCCGTCGGGCAGGCCGCCCGCCTCCATCAGGCCGGTCAGGAAGATGTCGAGCGTACGGATGCCCCGGTCGCGGACCGGCGCCTCCATGCACTTCATGCGGATACCCATGTACGGGGCCGCCGTGCCGGTCTCGTACGCCTCCGAGACCAGCCGTGCCGCGCGGGCCGCCGCCTCGTCCTCCTCGGTGTCCGGGCGCGGGCCGTAGCCGTCCTCGAAGTCGACGCGGAGGTCCTCGACGGGCTCGCGCTCCAGCTTGGCGCGTACGCGGTCGTACACGGGTGCGGCGAGGTCGTCGGAGAGGCCGAGGACCGCGGCGAAGGAGGCGGCGTCGGGCGCGTGTTCGTCGAGGGCGGCGAGGGCCTGGTCGCCCCAGGAGCGGATGGTGCCGGCGGCGAAGACGTCACCGGGGACGTACACGGTGTGGACGGGCTGGCGGGTGCCGGGGTCACCGGGGTAGCGGCGCTCCAACTCGGCGTCGACCGGGGCGAGGGAGGCGCTGATCTCCTCGCTGACCGCGCCCGCGAGGCTCGTCGCCACCTTCTCCTGCTGGCCCTGACCCATTCCACACCCTCCTGTTTTCCGCTTCACGGAATCAAATATCCGTAGAGCGAAGTTATCCGCGGACCTTCCCGCCGGTCAACACCCTCTGCCCTCCCGCCCCGCTTCCGGAGCTCCTGCCCTGGCCACCTCCGATGTCGGGTCGGGCCACGTCGGCGTTCCCTCCCTTGCCATCGCCGGATCCCTTCCCCGGCCGTCCGGGATTCCCACCGCGGGTGCCCCTGAATTCCCTGGGGGGCACCCCCGGGACTTCCTTCGGGGTCCATCCCGGGACCTCGACATGTTCACGCCGAGCTTCGAGACTGCGATGCGCACGACTCGTCCGGTGTCCGCAGCAGAACCGGTGTCCCCCACAGGAACCGGCATCCGCCACAGAAGGAGCCACCCGTGCCCCATCGCAGTCGAGTCACGCGCCGCCTGGGCCTCAAGACCGCGCTCGCCGCGGCGGTCACGCTGCCTCTGTCCAGTACAGCACTGTCGACCACGCCCGCCGCCGCGGCGAACCGAATAACGCGGAGCCGCCGGCTGGAGGTCATGTCGTTCAACCTGCGTTACGCGAGCACCGTCGAACCCAACAGCTGGGCCGTCCGCCGCCCCGTGATGCGCGAACTGCTGCGCCAGGAGCAGCCGCACGTCATGGGCGTCCAGGAGGGTCTCTTCCAGCAGGTGCGCGACATCGAGGCGGACCTCGGACCGCACTACGACTGGATCGGCACGGGCCGCGCGGGCGGCAGCCGCGACGAGTTCATGGCCGTCTACTACGACACCCGCAGACTCGCCCCGGTCGAGTACGACCACTTCTGGCTCTCCGACACCCCTAACGTGATCGGCTCGAACACCTGGGGCGGCGGGTCCATACGCATGGTGACCTGGGTCCGCTTCCGTGATCTGGGCGACGGGGACCGGCAGTTCTACTTCCTCAACACCCACCTCGACAACGCGAGCCAGAACGCACGCGCGCGTGCGGCGTCCCTGATCGCCCTGCGGATCGCCGGCCTCGACCGGACCCTGCCGCTCGTGGTGACCGGCGACTTCAACGTCGCCGCCCACAAGAACCCGGTCTACGACACGATGCTGGCCGCCGGACTCACCGACACCTGGGACACCGCGGCCGAGCGGAGCAAGCTGTACGCCACCTTCCACGGCTACCGGCCCCTGACTCCGGACGGCGACCGCATCGACTGGATCCTCGCCACGACCGGCGTGACCACGCACCGGGCGTCGATCAACACCTTCTCCGTCGGCGGGCAGTTCCCGAGCGACCATCTGCCCGTTCAGGCGTCACTGACCCTGGCATGAGGCGAGGCCCCGGTGACCGTCACGGTCACCGGGGCCTCGTAGGCCACGAGGTACCCGTGAAACACCTGCGGGGTACCTGTGTGAACGATCAGCCCTTGCGGGTGTTGATCTCCTCGGTGAGCTGCGGGACGACCTCGAAGAGGTCGCCGACCACGCCGTAGTCGACCAGGTCGAAGATCGGCGCCTCGGCGTCCTTGTTGACCGCGACGATCGTCTTGGAGGTCTGCATACCGGCGCGGTGCTGGATCGCGCCGGAGATGCCGGAGGCGATGTACAGCTGCGGGGAGACCGACTTGCCGGTCTGGCCGACCTGGTTGGTGTGCGGGTACCAGCCGGCGTCCACCGCGGCACGCGAGGCGCCGACGGCCGCGCCGAGCGAGTCGGCGAGGGCCTCGATGATCCCGAAGTTCTCGGCGCCGTTGACGCCACGGCCGCCGGAGACCACGATCGCGGCCTCGGTCAGCTCGGGGCGGCCGGTCGACTCGCGCGGGGTGCGGCCGGTGACCTTGGTGCCGGTCGCCTTGTCCGAGAAGGAGACCGCGAGGGCCTCGACGGCGCCGGCGGCCGGGGCGGCCTCCACGGCGGCCGAGTTCGGCTTGACCGTGATGACCGGGGTGCCCTTGGAGATGCGGGACTTGGTGGTGAAGGAGGCGGCGAACGCGGACTGCGTGGCCACCGGGCCCTCGTCGCCGGCCTCCAGGTCGACGGCGTCGGTGATGATGCCCGAGCCGATGCGGACCGCGAGACGGGCGGCGATCTCCTTGCCCTCGGCGGAGGACGGCACGAGCACGGCGGCCGGGGAGACGGCCTCGTACGCGGCCTGCAGCGCGTCCACCTTCGGGACGACCAGGTAGTCGGCGTACTCCGCGGCGTCGTGCGTGAGGACCTTGACCGCGCCGTGCTCGGCGAGCGCGGCGGCGGTGTCGGCGGCGCCGTTGCCCAGCGCGACCGCGACGGGCTCGCCGATGCGGCGGGCCAGCGTCAGCAGCTCCAGGGTGGGCTTGCGGACGGCACCGTCCACGTGGTCGACGTAGACGAGAACTTCAGCCATGGGAATGCTCTCCTGCTTGCGAAAGATGAGGGGCGGTCGGCGAATGGAGGTTCAGCGAGCCTCGAACGGGGCTCAGATGAACTTCTGGCCCGCGAGGAACTCGGCGAGCTGCTTGCCGCCCTCGCCCTCGTCCTTGACGATCGTGCCGGCGGTACGGGCCGGGCGCTCGGTGGCGGAGTCGACCTTGGTCCAGGAGCCTTCGAGACCGACCTCGTCCGTCTCGATCTCCAGCTCCTCCAGGTCCCAGGACTGAACCGGCTTCTTCTTGGCGGCCATGATGCCCTTGAAGGAGGGGTAACGCGCCTCGCCCGACTGGTCGGTGACCGACACGACGGCCGGCAGGGAGGCCTCCAGCTGCTCGGAGGCGGTGTCGCCGTCGCGGCGGCCCTTGACGACGCCGTCCTCGACGGAGACCTCGGAGAGCAGCGTGACCTGCGGGACGCCCAGACGCTCGGCGAGCAGCGCCGGGACGACACCGGCGGTGCCGTCGGTGGACGCCATACCGGAGATCACCAGGTCGTAGCCGGCCTTCTCGATGGCCTTGGCCAGCACGAGCGACGTACCGATGATGTCCGTGCCGTGCAGGTCGTCGTCCTCGACGTGGATCGCCTTGTCGGCGCCCATGGACAGCGCCTTGCGCAGCGCGTCCTTGGCGTCCTCGGGGCCGACGGTCAGCACGGTGATCTCCGCGTCGTCCGCCTCGTCGGCGATCTGCAGGGCCTGCTCGACCGCGTACTCGTCGAGCTCCGACAGCAGGCCGTCCACGTCGTCACGGTCGACGGTCAGGTCATCGGCGAAGTGCCGGTCGCCAGTGGCGTCGGGCACGTACTTCACGGTGACAACGATCCTCAAGCTCACGCCGGCTCTCCTACTGCATCGTCTTTTCTGGGCTGCCTGCTTATGGGCAGCATAGGCGCCTGAAGCGGCCGTTCCCGGTGGGGGCGACCCGCGCTCCGAGCGAAATATTACTCGCCAGTACGCACATCTACGCTCCCGCAGGTGGTTCCCTCTAAGCAAGCGCTTTGAACTGTGACCTTCGCAACGCAGCGTAATCGGAACTCGACGCCCACGCAGGCGAGGTGGGCCGTACGGCCCGACGCGTCATTCCCGCAGCCCCTTGAAACTCCCCTGGTGGTAGAGGAGTGGGCGGCCGGCGCCGGCGGGGTCCCCGAGGACCACCTCGGCCAGCACGATGCGGTGGTCCCCGGCCGGTACGCGCGCGACGACCCGGCAGACGAGCCAGGCGAGGACGTCGTCGAGCACGGGGACGCCCTCGGGGCCCTTCCGCCATGCGGTGGGCGCGCCGAAGCGGTCGGCTCCGCTGCGGGCGAAGGTGGCCGCCAGTTCCCGCTGGTGCTCGCCGAGTATGTGGACGCCGACGTGGTCCTGCTCGGCGATCGCCGGCCAGCTTGACGCGCCGGTGCCGACGCCGAAGGAGACCAGCGGGGGCTCGGCGGACACCGAGGTGAGCGAGGTGGCGGTGAAGCCCACCGGACCCTCGTCGCCCTGGGCGGTGATCACGGCGACTCCCGCCGCGTGCCGCCGGAAGACGGAGCGCAGAAGGTCCGGGGAGGCGAGTTCGGGAGAGGTGAGTCGAGGGGTTCCGAGATCGGGCGTGGCCGTCATGGAGTTGTCCTTCTGCGGGAGGCGACGAGCAGGTCCTGGGCTGGTCAACAGCCCGGACAGTGCGCGCTCGCGCAGCGGGCGGCAGCCGCGGTCCGAGGGCGTTCGCGCTCGACGAGAAGGAGTTCCAGGGGCATACGGTCAGGTTGACGATAGGTGGTGCGTGCAGTCAAGTGCGTCCCGGCATATGGGAGATGCGTCACCGGTGCCCTCCAGCCTCGTCCAGCTTCACAGGTCAGGGTGTTCCGACCGCCTCGCCGAGCGCGGCGATCACGTCCGCCTTGCGCGGCTGCCCCGTCGCGCGCCGGACCACGCGTCCGTCCGCGTCGAGGACGAGCACGGTCGGTGTCTTGAGGATGTCGAGTTCCCGCACGAGGTCCAGGTGGTTCTCGGCGTCGATCTCGACGTGCGCCACGCCCGGGACCAGTTCGGCGACCTCGCCGAGGACCCTGCGGGTCGCCCTGCAGGGTGCGCAGAAGGCGCTGGAGAACTGGACGAGTGTGGCTCGCTCACCGAGGTCCTCGCCCAACTCGGCCGCCCCCAGCCGCTTTCCGCCGTCCCGCCCGCGCACTCTGACTCTCCCGCTCCGCCGTCGGTTCAGCACTCCGAAGGCGCTCGCCACCGCGAGCACCACCACGCACACCACGAATCCGGCCATCCTCGGCTTCAGCATTCACGCGACTGCAAAGATTCCCGCGGCGGCGGATCGTTTTCCATGCGGAATGCTTGATCCCATGGACATCGATGCAAGAGGGCCGCGTTTCGGAGCGGCCGTGACGACCGTCGTACTGGCGGTCGTACTGATCACCGGCAGCGCCTGGCTGCTGGCCTGGCAGACGCTGGCGTTCGCGCTCGGCGCGGCGGGTGGCGTGGCCCGTTCCCCGTACGGCTGGCTGTTCCGCAAGGCGGTGCGTCCCCGGATCGGGCCGCCGACGGAGTTCGAGGCGCCGGAGCCGCCGCGGTTCGCTCAGGCGGTCGGATTCGCGTTCGCGGCGCTGGGGTTGATCGGCTTCGGAGTGGGGCCCGAGTGGCTGGGACTCGCGGCGACCGGGGCGGCGCTCGCGGCGGCGTTTCTGAACGCTTCGTTCGGGTACTGCCTCGGGTGCGAGATGTACCTGCTCGTACGTCGGCTCACGGTTCGCGCAGAGTAAAGGCAGCTTAAAACTCCGAGGTGGATCAAGGGGTGACGTGACGAGAATCTCGCCCTTGCACGGCACGAGGACTGGCCACTCGTCCGTTCTTGGGGCACGATCTGCGCAATGCCGTAAACCTACGGCAGCGTAAGTTCCCGCCGGGAGCCCCCTTCCCAGGCAGACCAGAGAGAAGGGTCCACTCCGTCCATGGCTGAGCTTGCCTACCGTCCCGCCATCGGTCTCGCCCAGACGTTGTTCAAGGCCTGGGACCTGAAGATCGACCTCAAGGGGACGGAGAACATCCCGCGCTCGGGCGGTGCGGTGCTGGTGAGCAATCACATCAGCTACCTCGACTTCATCTTCGACGGTCTGGCCGCCCTGCCGCAGAAGCGCCTGGTCCGCTTCATGGCGAAGGAGTCGGTCTTCCGGCACAAGATCTCCGGCCCGCTGATGCGCAACATGAAGCACATCCCGGTGGACCGCGAGAACGGCGAGGCGGCGTACGCCCACGCGCTCGACTCGCTGCGCTCCGGCGAGATCGTCGGCGTCTTCCCCGAGGCCACGATCTCCCAGTCGTTCACGCTGAAGAGCTTCAAGTCGGGTGCCGCGCGCATGGCCCAGGAGGCCGGCGTCCCGCTGATCCCGATGGCGGTGTGGGGCACGCAGCGGCTGTGGACCAAGGGCCACCCGCGCCACTTCAAGCGCAGCCACATCCCGATCACGATCCGCGTCGGCGAGGCCATAGAGGCCTCGCGCGACAAGTACGCGGGCGCGATCACCCGCCAGTTGCGCGAGCGGGTGCAGGAACTCCTGGAAGCAGCGCAGCGCGCCTACCCCGTACGCCCCAAGGGCCCGAACGACACCTGGTGGATGCCGGCCCACCTCGGCGGCACGGCCCCGACCCCCGAAGAGGTCAAGGCCTCCGAGGCCCGCTGAATCGTCACCGTCCGCGCGGGCCCGTCGGGATCCCTCGATCAGCTCCAGGGCTTAGCCATGGTTCCGCACCCCTCACCGCCCGCTACGCCGTATGGACGCTCCGTCAATCGACGGCTACCTTCCCCATATTGAGCGGAAGTCCGGGGAGGGGGCCCGAGATCCGTGCTGGCAGAAGTCGCCGCCGGAGTGATCGTGGAAGCCGTCGCCGCGACCGCCCGCTGGCTGAGGCGGGAGACCGCGAGCACCGGCGGTCATGACCACACCCTGATCCGCTGGTTCGACACCTACCAGTTGTCGCCCACGGGGAATCGCGCCCCGGAACTGCCGGACGAGCTGCCGGCGCAGCCGGTGGAGGAGTTCCTGCGCTGCGACGACAGCCAGGCCGTACTGCACGAGTTGCTCGCCGCCCGCCTCACGGATGCGCCGGAATCAGTGATCGTGGGACTGCGCGAGTCCTATGTGTCCTGCGCACGATGCGTTCTGGGCCCGCACACCGTGACAGAGCCGCTTCCGGACCACGACGCGGTGGTGGGCGCCCTCGCCGCGGAGTTCTTCGACTACTGCGACCTGGAAATCGCCACGCTGGTGGGCCAGTTGGCCAGCTCCGACCCCGTGGCGTCGGGCCGGGTCCGTCAGGAGGCGTTCTCCGCTCGCATCACGGCGGTCCTCGGCGCAATCGAGAGGCACACACGCGCACTGACCCTTCGCGATTCCGCTTGCCTCGCGGCGGACCAGGCCTTCGTCGCCGCCTATCGGCGCCAGGCCGCCTACGCCCACGGATCGCTGGAACCGCCCGATTTCGAGCGCCGACGACGCGTGCCGATAGACGCCCTGCACGTGAGCCCGGACATGGAGCGCGTCGACGAGAACCGCGTGGCGCCCGACGGCCCGACGCTCGGGATCCCGGAGCTCGACAGGGCCGTCGACCGAACCGTGCTGCTCGGTGATCCGGGGTGCGGAAAGTCCACCACATGCCAGGTGCTCATGCACCGGCGCGCCTCCGACCCGCAGGCGCCGCTCCCGTTCCTCGTCGTGCTGCGTGACTTCGCCCTCGCCGAGGGCGAGAAGCGCTCCGTCGTCGACTACATCGAGCACCGCCTGGAGACCTACTACCAATGCCCGGCACCCTCCGGTGCCGTCGACCGGCTGTTGCTGAGCGGTACGGCATCGATCCTCTTCGACGGCCTCGACGAGCTGGTCGACTCCGCTCGGCGCCGGGAGGTGACCGAGGTCGTGGAGCTGGTCTGTGCCAGGTATCCGCTGGCTCCCGTCCTGGTGACGTCACGGATCGTGGGGTATGGCGAGGCGCGTCTCGACGACCGCCTCTTCGAGTGCTTCCGGCTGGGACCGTTCGGCCCGGCCCGGACGGCGGAGTACGTGACCAAGTGGTTCGCCCAGGAGGAAGGGACGCCTCACGAGGCCGAGGAGCACGCCACGAGTTTCCTCGCGGAGAGCGCGAGCCTGACCGATCTGCGCGCCAATCCCCTGATGCTCGCTCTCATGTGCATCCTCTACCGCGGCACGGGCTCCATCCCCCGCAGCCGGCCTGAGGTGTACGAACAGTGCGCATCACTGCTGTTCCAGAAGTGGGACGTTCGGCGCAGGATCCACGTCGAACTCGCGATGTCACGGCTGGTCGAACCGGCGCTGCGCCATCTCGCCCTCTGGCTCTTCACCCGGGACGACGAGGCCCACGCAGTGACGGAACGCGAACTGGTGGACAGGGCCGTGGAGTTCCTGGACGGCCGAGGGTACGAGGCGCGTGCGGAGGCCGAGGCCGCCGCCAAGCAGTTCGTCAATTTCTGTCGGGGTCGCGCCTGGGTGTTCAGCGAGGTGGGCACCACCGCCCGCGGCGAGCGGCTCTTCACGTTCACCCATCGCACCTTCCTCGAGTACTTCGCCGCCGCCCAGCTCGCCAGCACCAGTGACACTCCGGAGATACTCGCGCGTCGTCTCGCGCCCAAGGTGTCGCGAGAGGAGTGGGACATCGTCGGCCAACTGGCCGTGCAGATCAAGGAACGAGCGACCGCGGACGGCGCGGCCCGCTTCTTCACCGCACTCCTCGGCGAACGGCGACGCAGGTCGGCGACCGGCCGCGGGAACATCCTCGCGTTCCTGGCGCGCTGCCTGAGCTGCGTGGATCCGCCGCCGAGCGTCGTCAGACGGTTGACCAGGGCAGCCGTGGATCATCTGATGCTCGGAGACCCGGAGTCCGAGGACTTCAGCCGTCCTCTCGGCGAGCTCGTCAAGAACTGCTGGAGCAGCCGCGACCTGGTGGCGGACGAGCTGGCCGGGGCCATCGCCGAGGCAGTGGGGTCGTCCGACGCGGTCCGGAAGCGTTCCGGGCTGCTCCTGGCCGGATATGTGGCGGTACCGAGCAACGAGGTGTCGTCAGCGGTGAGTGCGTTCTGGTGGGAGTTCGTGCGCCGCACGGTCGGAGAGTACGCGGCGGAGTTTCTCGCCGCCGCACCGGACGACATCGGTCTGATGGACGTCTGTCTGGGCCATGAACTGGCCGATCTGGGGGACTTCTTCGACGAGTGGGGGCTGGAGTTCGGGTCGCTGTTCGAGAGCTGGCCCATGGGAATCTTCGGCAGGGGCCACGCCTGGTCCCCGTACGCCGCCCGGTGTGTGTTCGTGTTGCTGATCGGAGGTCCGGGGTGCCGCCCTGCCTTCGAAACGACGCTGCGCGACTGCGCCGCGGTCGGGGCATGGGTGCGCGAGCATCCCGACCCGCCCTGGGTCGGGCGCGCCGAGGACGTGTCGCACTTCCTCGACTACATCGTCGGGGAACTGGCCGCCGGCGAGTCCCGGGTCCACGCGGCACTCGACTCGGACGGGTTCCTGGGCGCCGCCGTTCTGTTGCTCACCTCTCTGGAAGTGAGCAGCGAGCCTCCGGTGGACCGGCTTTCCGCGGTACTCGGCCCGCTGACCGCGCTCTTCCCGTACGCGGAGGCCCGGTGCAACGGCGGCGATGGCGACCTGCCGGACCTCCCCGTACCGGACGGGTTCGGTGAGCTGCTGCGCGCCTGGGCCCGGCACGGGGTGAACTTCAGCCTTGCAGGAGGAGCGGTACGGGTCGTCACCCCGTCGCCGGCTCAGGGGCGTGCACAGTGATCCGCGCCCCCGGGCTGAACTTCTCCAGTAGTTCGACGAGTTCGGCTCCCGCGGCCTCGACGTCGGCCACCGGCATCGGTGTGAGGCTCTCCAGGAGGAAGACCGCTGAGGTCGACTCCTCCGTGAGGCGGGTGCGCGGGCCCTGGCGCCAGTTCCAGCGGCGGCAGGTCACGCCCTTCTCGTCGCACCACACCACCTCGCCGGCGTCGGGGTGCTCGACGGCCTCCTCCCCCGCCGCGACGGTCACGAAGTCCTCGTCGCCCGTGGCGCGCACGAGACGCATCCCGCCCTGGATGTGGTCGAGGTCCTCCCCGCCGACCGGGATCAGGTGGGCGACGCTGATCGCGTTGTAGAGGTCGACCAGCACGTTGATCCGGGGCAGTCCCGCGTCCGAGAGGGCCCTCTTCGCCAGCGCCTCCGCCGAGTTGCGCGTGCGCGAGGGCTTGGAGCCGAACGCCGTGTAGACCTCGCGCCATGCGGCCATGTGCGGGTCCTCTTGCGGGGCGCGGCCGTCGAGGCGGGCGGCGAGACGGCGGGCCGCGTCGTCGAGGAGTTCCGAGGTGCCGTCCGTACTGGGCCCGTTGACGAGTCCGTACGCCTCGACGGCGAGGTGCGTGAAACCGGGCGCGAGGGCGCGCACCTCGTCGGACACGGTGAGCGAGAGGGTCATCGTCTGCCTTGCCTGCCTTGCCTCAGAGTGCGGTGGGGAGGGTCTTCCACAGGTGCGGCCGGTCGGGGGCTGCCTTGAGAGCGCTCAGGACGACCGGATGCGGTTCAGCGTACAGTACCGGATAGTCCACCTCATTGGACTGGGGGTCGACGGGGAAGGCCAGCCGTTCACCGACGAGCGAGAACTGGGCGTCCACGCCCGGCTTGTTGCCGCGGCAGTCCTGCCGGTGCCAGGCCCCGTTGAATCGCACGGCGACCAGGCCGTGCACGACATGTCCGCTTCCGTCGTCATGGAGAAGCGACTGGTAACAGAACGCGGTGGGGATGTCCTCGGCCCGCAGGAGCGCGGCGAGCGCGTGCGCCTTGGCGTGACAGATGCCGGTACGCAGTTCCAGGACGCCGGAGGCACGCCAGGTGACGCGCGGGTCGCCCGCGTCCTGGGAGTGCGGGACGGTGTCGCGCACGAACTCGTACGCAGCTCGCGCATAGCCATACGAATCCGCCACCCCCTCGGCGAGACGCGCAGCCGTCTCCCGTACGAGCGGATGGTGATGGTCGACCACCTCGTCAGCAGCCAAGTACGCGGACAGGTCGGGGGTGTTCTGGATCAGCTCCATGCCCACAGAGCATAGGAATGCGACCACCCGAGAGTCAATTACTTTTCGGGTGACCGCATATCTATGCATGCTGTCGCGGGGTACTAGCGGGCCATTTCCTCCTTGAGCGCCGCCAGGAACCCGTCGACGTCGTCCTCGGTCGTGTCGAAGGCGCACATCCAGCGGACGTCGCCCGCGGCCTCGTCCCAGAAGTAGAAGCGGTAGCGCTTCTGCAGGCGCTCGCTCACGTCGTGGGGCAGCCGGGCGAAGACGGCGTTGGCCTGCACGGGGTGGAGGATCTCTACGCCGTGCACGGCCCGCACGCCCTCCGCGAGGCGCTGGGCCATCTCGTTCGCGTGGCGGGCGTTGCGCAGCCACAGGTCCTTGGCGAGCAGTGCCTCCAACTGCACGGAGACGAAGCGCATCTTGGAGGCGAGCTGCATCGACAGCTTGCGCAGGTGCTTCATGTGGCTGACGGCGTCCTGGTCGAGGACGACGACGGCCTCGCCGAACAGCGCGCCGTTCTTCGTGCCGCCGAAGGAGAGGACGTCCACGCCGACCGCGTTGGTGAACGCCCGCATCGGCACGTCCAGCGAGGCGGCCGCGTTGGCTATCCGGGCGCCGTCGAGATGCACCTTCATGCCGTGCGCGTGGGCGTGCTCGCAGATCGCGCGGACCTCGTCGGGCGTGTAGACGGTGCCCAGCTCGGTGTTCTGCGTGATCGACACGACCTGCGGCATCGCACGGTGCTCGTCGTCCCAGCCGTACGCCTGCCGGTCGATCAGCTCGGGAGTGAGCTTGCCGTCGGGCGTGGGCACCGTGAGCAGCTTGAGTCCGCCCATGCGCTCGGGGGCGCCGCCCTCGTCGACGTTGATGTGCGCGCTCTCCGCGCAGATCACCGCGCCCCAGCGGTCCGTGAGCGCCTGGAGCGCCACGACGTTCGCGCCGGTGCCGTTGAAGACGGGGAACGCCTCGGCGCTCGCGCCGAAGTGGCCCCGGATCACCTGCTGGAGGTGGTCGGTGTAGTCGTCCTCGCCGTACGCGATCTGGTGCCCGCCGTTGGCCAGGGCCAGGGCGGCGAGCACCTCGGGGTGCGCCCCCGCGTAGTTGTCGCTGGCGAATCCGCGGATCTCCGGGTCGTGACGACGCCGCGCGTCGGTCTTCGGAGGGTTCACCGCTTCTCGGTCAGCCACAGACGCTTTCCGTTCACCTCGGAGGCGGGCTGCTCCCAGACGCCGGTGATGGCCTCGGCCAGCTCCTTGACGTCCGTGAAGCCCGCGAACTTCGCGTTCGGGCGCTCGGCGCGCATCGCGTCGTGCACCAACGCCTTCACCACCAGGATGGCAGCCGCGGACGTCGCCCCGTCCGCGCCCCCGGAGACTCCGGCCTTGCGGAAGAAGTCGGCCATGGCCAGTGTCCACGCCTCGGCCGCGGCCTTGGCCGCGGAGTAGGCGGCGTTGCCCGCGGTGGGCTTGCTGGCGCCCGCGGCGCTGATCAGGACGTACCGGCCGCGGTCGCTGCGCTGCAGCGCCTCGTGGAAGGCGAGGGAGGTGTGCTGCACGGTGCGGATCAGGAGCATCTCCAGGAAGTCCCAGTCGTCGAGACTGGTCCTGGTGAAGGTCTCGCTGCCGCGCCAGCCGCCGACGAGGTGGACCAGGCCGTCGACCCGGCCGAAGTCCTTCTCGATGCGGGCGGCCCAGTCATGGCTGGACTGCAGGTCGAGCAGGTCGACCGTGTCGCCGACGACCGTGGAGCCGCCGTGCGCGTACCGGGCCGCGTCCACGGCCTCCGCGAGCCGCTCGGGGTCGTTGTCCGAGCCGACGACGGTCGCACCCGCCTCGGCGAGCCGCAGGAGCGCCGCCCGTCCCGCGGGTCCGCCCGCGCCGGCCACCGCGATCACCGCACCGCTGAGAGCCCCGTTCCCCATGATCTTCGCCTCCTGAGCAGTGGTATTGGCGCGGTCGCTCACGCGGCCACCCGCTCGGCGCTCTCCGCCGTGATGCCCTTGGTTGAGGCGATCACTTTCTTCAGCTTCTTGGAGAGGGCCTCATAGAACATGCTCAGGGGAAACTCGTCCGGAAGCACGTCGTCCACGAGCTTTCGCGGCGGCTGGTTCAGATCGAGGGCGTCCGGACCCTTGGCCCAGCGGGATCCCGGGTGCGGGGCGAGGTACTGGGACACCATGTCGTACGCGGCGAACCAGTGGACCAGCTTCGGACGGTCGATGCCCTCGCGGTACAGCTTCTCGATCTCGGCGCAGAGGTCGTTGGTGACCTGCGGGGCGCGCTGCCAGTCGACGTGCAGCTTGTTGTCGGTCCAGCGGACGACGTCGTGCTTGTGCAGGTAGGCGAAGAGCAGCTGGCCGCCGAGCCCGTCGTAGTTGCGGACGCGGTCGCCGGTCACGGGGAAGCGGAACATGCGGTCGAACAGCACCGCGTACTGCACGTCGCGGCCCTGTGGGAAGCCGTCGGCCTCCAGCTTCACGGCTTCCCTGAAGGCCGTGAGATCGCAGCGCAGCTCCTCCAGGCCGTACATCCAGAACGGCTGGCGCTGCTTGATCATGAACGGGTCGAAGGGCAGATCGCCGTGGCTGTGGGTGCGGTCGTGGACCATGTCCCACAGGACGAAGGCCTGCTCGCAGCGCGCCTGGTCGCCGACCATCTCGCGGATGTCGTCGGGCAGTTCGAGGCCGAGCGTGTCGACGGCGGCCTCGGTGACCTTGCGGAAGCGGGCGGCCTCGCGGTCGCAGAAGATGCCGCCCCAGCTGAACCGCTCGGGGGCCTCGCGCACGGCGATGGTCTCCGGGAAGAGGACGGCCGAGTTGGTGTCGTATCCGGCCGTGAAGTCCTCGAACGTGATGCCGCAGAACAGCGGGTTGTCGTAGCGGGTGCGCTCAAGATCGGCCAGCCACTCCGGCCAGACCATGCGCAGGACGACCGCTTCGAAGTTGCGGTCCGGATTGCCGTTCTGCGTGTACATCGGGAAGACGACCAGGTGCTGGAGCCCGTCCTCACGGTGCGCGGCGGGCTGGAAGGCCAGCAGGGAGTCGAGGAAGTCGGGGACCTGGAAGCCGCCCTCGGCCCAGCGGTGCATGTCCCTGACCAGCGCCTCGTGGTAGGCGGCGTCGTGCGGAAGGAGCGGGGCGAGTTCCTCGACCGCGTCGATGACACGGCGCACGGCGAGCCCGGCGTCGGCGGGATCCGGGGCGTCCTCGGCGTCGAAGTCGATCGACCCGTCCTTGGACTGCCATGGCCGGATCCGCTCCACGGCATCCTTGAGCACGGGCCAGGCCGGGTGCTCCACCACCCTGTCCCGGGGAGGAGCCTGCTCCTCCGTACCCACCTGCACAAGAATTTCCGTCATGACCCATCCTCCACGGGAGAACCTCGCGTATGGACACCGTATGCGTGCAGGGTTCTCCGCCACAAGTGGGAACTCGGGAGATTGTCCTGCCCCTCCCCACCTTCACCGCTCTTTTTCCTGTCGGACGCCATGGGGACGAATACTTCCGCCGATCGCTGGGTAGCCGTCGGAGTTCGGTCAACCCACCCGGGACTCGCCCACGCAGGAGTGAGGCGGGAGGAGCCCGGCACGGCCTGTTATCGCCGCTGGAAGGCCTCATTGGCCGCTGCCGGAGCGGGTTCAACGCCGGGCCGGGCCATTAGGCTGCGGCCTTGCCGCGTGGGCACGGGACCGCAGCACGCGGCAGCCGAGCCGCCGTCGACGGAAGCGGAGTCAGTCTTGAACTTTCTCACCATCGGGCACCGCGGAATCATGGGTGTCGAGCCCGAGAACACCCTCCGCTCCTTCATCGCCGCCCAGCAGGCCGGCCTGGACCTGATCGAACTCGATCTGCATCTGAGCAAGGACGGCGCGCTCGTCGTCATGCACGACGCCGACGTGGACCGCACGACCGACGGTTCGGGGCCGATCGCCGAGAAGACCCTCGCCGAGCTGCGGGTGCTGGACGCGGGCCGCGGTGAGCGCATCCCGGTCTTCGAGGAGGTCCTGGACGCCGTCACGGCGCCGCTGCAGGCCGAGATCAAGGACGTGGCCGCGGCCCGGGCGCTGGCGGAGGTCATGAACCGGCGCGACCTGGTCGGCAGGGTCGAGGTCCTGTCGTTCCACGACGAGGCCATCGCCGAGATCGCGCGGCTCGTCCCCGGCGTCCGCACGGCGCTGGTCGCCAGCCGCTATGGCATCGATGTCGTGGAGCGGGCCACCGCGGCCGGCGCCACGAGTCTCGTCCTGAACATCCGCCGCCTGACCCTGGAGGTCGTCGAGCGCGCCCGCAAGGCGGACCTGCGGATCATCGGCTGGGTCGTGAACACCCAGGACCATCTGCGCCTCGTACGCGCCCTGGAGCTGGACGGCGCGACCACCGACTATCCGGAGATCAAGCGCACCGGCCGCTTCACGGCGTAACGGCCGGGCCGCACGGCGTAACGATTATGCGAGCGGCTTCACCAGGAGCTCGAACTGCAGGTCGTCGCGCTGCGGGATGCCGAAGCGCTCGTCGCCGTACGGGAAGGGGGTCATCTTTCCCGTACGGCGGTAGCCGCGCCGCTCGTACCAGGCGATGAGGTCCTCGCGTGCGGAGATCACCGTCATGTGCATCTCCTTGACGCCCCAGGTCTCGCGGGCGAACCGCTCCGCCTCGGCGATGATCACCTTGCCGAGTCCCGCGCCCTGGAGTGCGGGACTGACCGCGAACATGCCGAAGTAGGCGTGGTCACCGCGGTGTTCGAGCTGACAGCAGGCGACCACCGTGCCGTCGCGCTCGACGGTCAGCAGACGGCTGTCGGGGGACTTGATGACCGCCAGTACGCCCTCCGGGTCGGTCCGCTGACCCTCCAGGATGTCCGCCTCGGTGGTCCACCCCGTGCGGCTGGAGTCTCCCCGGTAGGCCGACTCGATCAGCACGACGAGGGCCTCGACGTCGGCGTCGGTGGCGTCGCGGAACGTCAGTCCGGTGGCGGCGGTGTCCATGGAGCGGTTCTCCGATCTCGGGCGCGGCTCGGGCACCGCTGAGCGTAACCCTCCCACTAGGCTCCGGGCGCATGGTGCATGTACTGAGCAGCCGGACCTTGCTCCGCCCCACCGACCCCGAGCGCTCCCGCGCCTTCTACGGCGACAAGCTGGGCCTGCCCGTCTACCGGGAGTTCGGTACGGGTCCCGAGCGCGGCACGGTCTACTTCCTCGGCGGCGGTTTCCTGGAGGTCGCGGGCCGCTCCGAGGAACCGCCCTCCCCCGCCGTCAAGTTGTGGCTCCAGGTCGCGGACGTCACGGCGGCGTACGAGGAACTCGTGGCCGCGGGCGTCGAGGTGCGCCGGCCGCCGGTGAAGGAGCCGTGGGGGCTGATCGAGATGTGGCTCGCGGATCCGGACGGAACGGAGATCGTGGTGGTGGAGGTACCGGCGGATCATCCGCTGCGGTACCGGCCCTGAGCGGACGGCTCCGGCGGGGCTCCTGGGCCGTCGCGCAGGCCCGTCGCGCTTTTGGTCAGTCCTTGCACAGGCAGAACGGGTGGCCGGCCGGGTCCGCGTACACCCGCCAGCCTCGGCTGCCGTCCTTGTCGTCCAGATCGAGCGCGGTGGCACCGAGGGCGAGCACCTGGGGCTCGGCCGCGTCGATGTCCGGCACGGTGAAGTCCAGATGCAGTTGCTGGGAGTTCTCGTCGGCGTGCGGCCAGTCCGGCGGGCGGTGGTCCGGGACCCGCTGGAAGGAGATGCGGTGTCCGCCGGGCACGTGGAGGTCGTACCAGTCGTCGTTGTACTGCTTGACCTCACCGCCGAGTACGCCGGCGTAGAACGCCGCGAGGGCCGGTGGGTCCGGGCAGTCCAGGGCTACGAGGCAGTAGGTGGCGATGGCCATGATCGTCCCTTCGTCGGCCGCTCGGAGGTCTTGTCGTCGGCTCAGAGGTCGTTGAGTGCGGGGAGCAGTTTCTTCTCGGCCCAGTCCAGGAAGGGGAGTTGGTGGTCGCCGCCGACCTGGACCAGGGCTATCTCGGTGAATCCGGCGGTGACGTAGGGGCGTACGGCCTCGACGAAGGTGTCGACGTCGTCGCCGCACGGAATCGTCTCCGCGATGTCCTCGGGGCGGGTGTACTGGGTGGCCGTGTCGAAGCTCGCCGGGCCGGGCAGTTCGGAGTTGACCGGCCAGCCGCCCAGCGACCAGCGGAACTGTTCGTGGGCCCGCCGGACCGCGGCGTCCTTGTCGGGGTCGTAGCAGATGGGCAGTTGGCCCACCTTGGGCTTGCCACTGCCGCCGTGCCGTTCGAAGGAGTCGACCAGTTCGGCCTTCGGCTCGGTGGCTATCACCAGGTCGGCCAGCCGGCCGGCGAGGGCGCAGGAGCGTTCGCCCGAGACTGCGATGCCGATCGGGGTCGGCTCGTCCGGCAGGTCGAAGAGCCGGGCGTTCTCCACGTCGAAGTGCGGGCCGTGGTGGTTGACGTTCTTGCCGTCGAAGAGCGCGCGGATGATCTCCACGGCCTCTTCCAGCATCTCGAGCCGCACATGGGCGGCCGGCCAGCCACCGCCCACCACATGCTCGTTGAGGTTCTCGCCGGAACCGAGTCCGAGCCGGAAGCGGCCCTCGGCGAGCAGTTGCGTGGTGGCGGCCTTCTGGGCGACGACCGCCGGGTGGTAGCGGGTCGTCGGGCAGGTCACGTACGTCATGAGGGGGATGGTGGAGGTGGCCTGCGCCGCGGCGCCGAGGACGCTCCACGCGTACGGGGCGTGCCCCTGCTCCTCCAGCCAGGGGAAGTAGTGGTCGGACGTGACCGAGAAGTCGAATCCGGCCCGTTCGGCGGCCACCACGTGTTGTACGAGGTCACGGGGGCCGGCCTGCTCGGTCATCATCGTGTATCCGATGTGTGCCATGTGTTCCGAGTGGCCGGTCGGGGGTACCCGAAACGTCCCCCGCCGGGCGGCGCCATGGGTGGCGCCGCGCGACGGTTCGGTCCCCGGACGAGCGGAGGCAGGGAATCCATGCCCAGGTCGCAGATCAAGGACGAGAAGACCTACCAGGCGCTGCGCCGCGAGGGCGCGGGCAAGGAGAAGGCGGCACGGATCGCCAACAGTCCGAAATCCTCCTCACGCAAGGGCGGCAGGAGCGGCCCGTACGAGGAACAGTCGAAGCAGGATCTGTACGACGAGGCGAAGAAGGTCGGCGTCGAGGGCCGCTCGTCGATGTCGAAGGACGAGCTGATCAAGGCTTTGCGGAACCGCTGACTGCCGAACGGCCCGACTGCTCCTGACCCCGCCCAGGCTCTGGCTCTCGCGAGACCGACGGCGAGCGCGTGGTCTCCTGGGCCTCGGGGCCCGCACGAGGGCGTATGGACGCGTCGAGGAGTTGCGGCGCCTCATACGGGCAGAACGCTTCTCATGACACCGCGACTCTCCGTGACAGCTCGCACCGCGGGGCCCGGCGTCCTGCCGCCCCTTCGTCCGATCCCCCTCGGTGGCACAGGTCCCGAGGATGTCGTCGTCGACCATGAAGGCCGTGTGATCACGGGCGTGGCCGACGGCCGCATTCTCCGCGTCCGGCCGCGCGGCCCCGCCCGTGTGGAGCAGATCGCGCGGACGGGAGGGCGCCCGCTGGGGCTCGAAGTCCTGCCGGACGGGCGGCTGTTGGTCTGCGACGCGGAGCGCGGGCTGCTGCGGGTCACGCCGGAGGCCGGCTCCGGGTCCTCCTCTCCTTCCGCGGGGAGGATCGAGGTTCTGGTCGACCGTGTGGCGGGTGAGCCGTTGCGGTTCTGCAGCAACGCGGTCGCGGCCACGGACGGGACCGTGTACTTCACGGCCTCCAGCAGGCGTTTCGGGCTTCAGGAGTGGCTCGGCGACCTGATGGAGCGGACGGCGACGGGACGGCTCCTGCGGCTCCCGCCCGGCGGTGGCGAGCCCGAGGTCCTGCTGGACGACCTGGACTTCGCGAACGGAGTCGTGCTGGCCGAGGACGAGTCCTGGGTCGCCGTGGCCGAGACCGGTGCGTACCGTCTCACCCGGCTGTGGCTGTCCGGCCCGCGGGCCGGACAGCGCGACACGCTGGTCGAGAACCTCCCCGGTTTCCCGGACAACCTCTCCCGCGGCGCGGACGGCACGGTGTGGATCGCCCTGGCAGGCCCGCGGCAACCGCCCCTGGACTGGCTGCGTCGGGCTCCCGCGAGCGTACGACGGGCGGCGTGGCGAGCGGCCCGGCCCCTGCCGATCCGGCCTCTCCCCGTTGCCCGCGTGCTGGGCATCGGCCCGGGCGGCCGCGTCCGCCACGACCTCAGGCGCCGCAGGGCGGGCTACCGGATGGTGACCAGCGTGTACGAGCACGACGGCATGCTGATCCTGGGCAGCCTGCTGGAGAAGGGGATCGTCGTGTGCGAGCTGCCGGGGCGCGCGTGAACCGCCTGCCGGGGCGGGCCTGAGCCGACTCCATCCGCCCCGGCCAACCCATCGGTCACGCGCGCTCGTTCAGTGGTGGCCGAGCCCGCCGCTGCCGAAGCCGCCGCTGCTGTTGCGGCCCCAGATCGGCCGCTTCTGGTCCTTGGCGCGGCGCGAGGAGACGTTGCCGTGCAGTTCGTGCGGGGTGAGGACCCTGCCGTTGTGCGGCATCTCGTCGGGCTCGCGCATCTCACTGATCTCGTGGACCGCGCCGCCCTCGGGCAGATGGGGGTGGTCCTCGGGGCGTGGCGGACCGGGTTCCCGGGCGCGCACCCGCATCCCCCACCACACCGCGACGACCAGCATCGCCGTGATCAGAAGCCCCACCACGAAGGGTGCCGAACCGGCCACGACTTCGTGGGGGATGGCTATCTCCCTGCCGAAGGTGTCCATAAAGGCCAGAGTACCCCCACAGAACGGCTCAAACAGCGCCTCACCGGTGGTCCAGCGACGGTGTGCCCGGGGCCGCCAAGGGTACGGAGAGGGGATGCGAATGGGTGTACTGGACGTCGGCTCGAACACGGTAAGGCTCGTCATCGCGGAAACGGACGGAGCCGTTCCACTCCCCGTGCACACGGCCAAGCGCCGGCTGAGGCTCTCCGACCATGTCGAGCGGGGCGGTCACCTGCCGAAGGAACAGGTGAACCGGCTGGTGGAGGCGGTGGCGGACGCCCGGTCGGAAGGCAGACGGTGGGGGGTGGCCCAGCCCTTCGCCTTCGCCACGGCGATCGTGCGGGACGCCCCCAACCGCACCGAGATCCTCGGGCGGGTCACCGCGGAGGCGGGGGTGCCACTGCATGTGCTGCCCGGCGAGGTCGAGGCGGAGCTGACCTTCCTGGCGGCACGGCGCTGGATGGGCTGGCGCGCGGGGCCGCTGGCCATGCTGGACATCGGGGGCGGCACGCTGGAGGTGGCCTTCGGCCGGAGCAAGCTGCCGGACTTCGCGATCTCGCTGCCGCTGGGGGCCAGCCGGCTGACCCGCGAGTTCTTCCGTGGCCAGGACCCGCCGTCGCTCCGCCGGGCCAAGCTGCTGCGTCGGCACGTGCGCCACCAGCTGCGTGACGTTGCGGCCCGTATCCGCTGGGAGGCGCCGCGTACGACGGTCGCCACCTCGCGTACGCTCCAGCAGCTGGGCCGGCTGTGCGGCGCGGCCCCGGGCCGGTCGGGGCCCTTCACCCCGCGCGGCATCACCCGTACCGACCTCCGCGTGGCCGTCGAGCGGCTGTCGGTGCTGCCGGCCGCCGATCGCGCCCTCCTGCCCGGCATATCCCCCGCGCGTGCCGGTCAGTCCCTGGCCGGGGCGATCGTCGCGCACACCACGATGAAGCTGATGGGCATCGACGAGATGACCCTCTGCCCCTGGGCGCTGCGCGAAGGGGTCCTGCTGCGCTGTATCGAGGACGGCAACGCCGACTGGTGGGACGGTACGGCCCCCAGCCTCCGCGATCAGGACGCCCCTGCGCGATTGCTCCGCCCGGTCGGCGGTGTGGACCTGGGCGCCACGATGTCCGCCACCTCGTCCTCGGCTCAACTCCCCAACCGATAGGGACAGTTCAACCGAACTCGTCGTGCGGTCGAGCACGGCACCGGCGCCGGCCGGGCGGCGCGGTGGCGCGTGGGGCCCTACGGAAGGTGCTCCCACCCACGATCCGTGCGCGTCAGCTCGCGAAACCCGGCGCCCGTCAGCCGGCTGATCGCTTCCACGGCGCCGGCGGCCTCGTACGCGAAGAGCCGCCGTACTCCCGAGAGCCGCAGCCAGTGGGCGGCCTGGGCGAGGAGCCAGTTCTCCAGGCCGTCCACCGGGTGCTCGACGTGGAGGTTGCCGATGTCGGCGAGGCCGCCGCTGCGCGAGTGCCGTTCGGGGCGGTCCAGGGCGGTGTCGACCTCGATGAAGCCGAGTACGCGCCCGTCGGCGTGTGCCGTGAAGCGGGTGCCGCACTCGCCGAGCGTGCGGTCGACCGAGACTCCGGGCAGGGGTGTGAACGACGGCAGATCGGCCACGTCGGCGATCAGGATGACCTCCGTGTCGCCCGTGTGCCGGAAGCCGGCCCGTTCGTAGGCGGCGCGGATGTGCGGCCAGGGCCGTGGCAGTCCGTAGACGACGGGTGCGGGCAGGGATCCGTCGGCGTATCGGAGTCGGACGTTCCAGCGGGCCAGCTGGGCCAGACAGGCCGCCATCAGCAGATCGGAGGCCTGGTCGGAGTCCGGCCAGAAGGAGGCGGGCGGATGGCAGACGAACCAGTCGATCGCGCCGGCGTCCCGGAAGCTCTCACCGACCTCGGTGTCGGCGCGGTAGCGCAGGAGATGCGCGCCTGCCACCACGTACCGGCGCTGCTCGGCGACGAGCGTGATCCGCTCGGCCACCCACGGGTCGGTGATGAACTCGTCCGGCTGCCGTGTCATACCGCTGAGCACGGTGTTCACGGAGACGGAGACACCGGGGACGACAGCGGCGACATGCGCGTTGACGAGTTCGGTGAGCTGGTCGCGGTCGTCGCGATGGAAGGGACGCACCGTGAGCGCGGGCATGCGGAGACCTCCGGATCGGGTACATGAGGAGGCCGCCATGAGGTGCGGTACGCGGGCGAGAGTACGCCTCACCGGGCGGTCCCGCCATGTGGTTTTCCGTCGGCTCGACGGGGCGGATGGCCGGGACTAGCGTGCCAGGAGGAGCCCGTCGCACTCCTGACGTGCTCACGCCGGAAATTCGGAAGCCGGAAAGAAGGTCGGCCATGAAACTGGACAAGCCGGTGCCCGGCGGGCCCTGCTGGACCGAACTGGGGACCAGTGACCTGGAGGCGGCCAAGCGGTTCTACGCCGATGTCTTCGGCTGGCGCCCGGAGACGGATCCGCGCGCGGAGGCGGGCGGCTACACGCTCGCGCACCTCGGCGACGCGTCGGTGGCCGCCCTGACCCCGCTGTTCCAGGAGTCGCAGCCGGTCGCCTGGAACGTGTCGTTCGCGGTGCCCGACGCGGACGCGACCGTGCGGGCGGTACGGGACGCGGGCGGCGCGGTCGTCATGGAGCCGATGGACGTCTTCGACCTGGGCCGCTTCGCGGTGGTGGCCGACCCGGGAGGAGCGGTCCTCCAGCTCTGGCAGGCGCACTCCTTCTCCGGCGCCGGTCTGTTCAACGCCCCCGGCGCGCTCGGCTGGGTCGAGCTGATGACGCGTACCCCCGACTTGGCCACCGCCTTCTACACGACGGTGTTCGGCTGGACCGTCAACGCCTCGGAGCACTACACGCAGTGGGGCATCGACGGCGCCGACTTCGGCGGCATGGTGGAGATGGGCGACAAGTTCCCGCACGAGGTGCCCTCGCACTGGCTGCCGTACTTCGCCGTCGAGGACGTCGGAGCCACCGCCGAGGCGAGTACGCAGGCGGGCGGTGGCGTCCTCATGGAACCCACGTCGGTCCCGGAGGGGCCTCGCATCGCGGTGCTCCGGGACCCGCAGGGCGCGGTGTTCGGCATCTACAGGGCGGGCGACGAGGGTTAGGGAGCCCTCGTGGTCATGACTTGACGCTGCCGACGGTGAGGTGTCAGCCGCGCGGGGCGCGCAGCCGGCCCTCCAGCTGGACCAGCAACTCGCCCAGCAGCGAGGCGAGTTCCCGCTGCACGGTGCCGTCCACCCCGGAAAGCACCGCGGTCTCGTACGAGAGCTGCTCGGGCAGGATGGAGTCGACCAGGTCGCGTCCGGCGTCGGTGAGGCGCACATGGGCGACGCGTCGGTCGCGGGTGTCGCCCCGGCGCTCGACCAGGCCGCGCTCGGTCAGCTGCTTGAGCCGCTTGGTGACGGCGGCGCCGGAGGAGAAGGTCTCACGGGCCAGCTCACCGGGGGTCAGTTCCAGGCCGGTGCGGCGCAGGGCGCCGAGGAGGTCGAACTCCGGGCGGGTGAGTCCGGCGTGTCGCAGTGGCGCGTCCTCGGCCTGCTGAAGGAGTGCGGCACAGCGGTTGATGCGGCCGATGATCTCCATGGGGCCGGTGTCGAGGTCGGGGTGGACCGTCTGCCACTGCCGTACCACCGCGGCGAGGGTGTCCCCCGCGGCCGCCCCTCTGTGTGCCGCGCCTCCTCCACCCGCCGCCCGCCCGTTCGCTGCCGTCATGCCCGTGTGCCCTCCAGAACGTGCAGTCCCTGCCGTCGTACCGCAGTCGCGAGCGTACGGTGTCCGGTCCGCTCGGCGAGCAGCACCCGCTCCTCCGGCACGGCGCGTTGCCACCACTCGCCCGCGGCCGCGTCGACCGTGGCGCGCAGCTCGACGAGCGCCGCGGCCAGCTGACGACGGGCGGCTTCCAGGGCGCCGGCACCGGGTCGCTCGGCGGCGATCAGTCGCGCGGCGTGTTCACAGGCCCGTTCCACCGTTTCGAGGGCGTTTTCGATGCGGTCTCCGGCACGCCGGTTGGTGACCGCGACCGCCGCGACGAAGCCGACCAGCGCGCCGACGACCGTGTCCACGATCCGGTCCGTCATCAGCTCGCCGGGCCGCTGGAAGCCCGTGAACTCGGTGATCAGCAGCGCCATCGGGGTCACGCAGATGCTGCCGAGCCAGTAGTTGCGGCTGATCAGGGCCTCCGCGCCGAAGTTGAAGGCGAGGCAGCACAGGACGAGGGCGGCGGGGCCGAGGTGGGCGAGCGGGGCGACGGCCGCGAAGAGGAGTACGCCGACGAGGTTGCCGACGACGCGCTGCACTCCGCGGCTCCAGGTCAGCGTGATGTTCGCCTGGTAGAGCGAGGCGGCGGTGACCAGGGCCCAGTACGGGCGGCCGACGCCGAGCGCCAGCGACACATAGCCGGCGAGGGCACAGCCGAGCGCGGTGCGCAGGGCGAGGGGCAGGAGCGGGCCGAGCCGGTCGGCCAACGGGCGCCTGCCCGCGACCCGTTCGGCCTCCACACCGAGGAGTTCGTCGGCCGCCGAGGCCAGGTCCACGCTCGGCGCGGGGCCCGTTCCGCGCAGGTCGCGCGCCCAGGAGCGCAGCCGTCCGGGGTCCGTGTCGGCGGGTGCGGCGAGCGCGATCTCGGCCCGCACGACGAGCCGTTCGAGGGCACGCCGTGGCTCCGAGCGGCCGCCGGTGGCGAGCAGCGACTGCCAGGCGGCGTGCACGGCGGCGGCCCCGGCCGCCCTGGCGCGCTCGTGTCCGGGGGAAGCGGTGGCGGACGTCTCGGCGTACGCGGCGGCGGCATTCAGGGCTCGCGCCGTGGCCCGGCGCTCCGGCCCGTGCGGTCGTACGAGGCGGGGGGCCATGCCGACGAGCCACGCCCAGATGCCTGCCGCGGCGGCGAGGGCGAGATGGCCGGGAACCTGGCCGAGCGTCTGAGGGGTGAAAAGGGAGGCCGAGCTGATGAAGGCGAAGATCACCGGTCCGGGCGGGCCGATGCCCGTCGCGTCGCACAGCGCCTTCTGGGCGGCGGCGAGCAGCGCGCCGACCGCGACGAGGACCACGGCGGAGGACGTGAGCGACGCCGTGACCAGGGCTACCGCGACCGAGGCGAGCATGCCGAGCACGACCCAGGCGAGGGCCCGGGCGCGAGCCGCGTACGGCAGGTTGTGGGCGTAGAGCGCGCAGAGCGACCCGGCCATCGTGTACATCGCGAGGTCCAGCCGACCGAGCGTCAGCAGCGTCAGGTTCGGCACGCCCACCGCGACGACCACGCTCAGCGCGGGCTTGAACCAGATGTCGGAGGGCCGGCCGACGCGCAGGACGCCGGCGAGAGGCAGTCGGCGTGCGGGGGTGGGACTGGGTGCGGCACTGCTCATGGCCATAAGATTAGCAGGTGTTTTACTCGTGAAACATATCGCCCGTGGGTGACGCTGCTCGTGCTGCTCGTGGGAGCTGCCCGCCCACAGAGCCTTCCGCCTGCGGCGCACCCCCGCACGCTCCCCCGTGTACACCCTTGCGCTCGCTTGCGCTCCGCCCGGGCCGGGCATCTCTTCGGGCGGACTGTTCGACACCGTCGAGCGGGGAGGTGCGCGGTGCACGGTCCTGCGTCACCGGGCTGGCTGCTCGTCGCGCTGTGCGCGGCGACCGGGGCCTACTGTCTGCTGCGGATGCGCAGCAGGGTCGAGGAGCAGCGCCGTACCGCGGGCGGTGAGGCGCTGATGGGGTTCGGGATGGCCGCGATGGCCGTGCCGGCGGCCACACTCGCGCCGCCGCGATGGGCCTGGGTCGCCTACGCGGCGGTGTTCGGGGCGGCCGCGCTGCGTGCCCTGTGGGCCGCCCGGAGCAGCGCCCACCATCTGCACCACCTGGTGGGCGCGTTCGCGATGGCCTACATGGCGGCGGTGATGGCGAGCGGGGCGCACGCCGGGGTTCCCGCGCTGACGGGGGTGCTTCTCGCGTACTTCACCGCGTATGTGCTGTGGACCGGCACACGGTTGATGCCGGTCGCCGTCGCCGGACCTGGGGGTGTGCCCGGACCTGGACCTGGGCGCATGCCTGGATCTGGACGTGAGCTCGGGGCTCGGCATGGATCCGGAGGCAGTGTGCGTGCCGCCGGGTGGGGTGATCGGCTGGAGCTGGCGCGGGCGTGCCGTCTCTCGATGGGCATCGGAATGCTGGCCATGCTTCTCACACTCTGAACCGGCACTTCTCACGTTCCGAACCAGCGCTGCTCACGTTCCGGGCCGATGCTTCCCACGTTCCGGGCCGGCGCATGTCACGTTCCGAACAGGGCATCGCCCAGGCCCTGAACCCGCTTTACGAAACCGTGGTGTACGTCACTTGCCGCGACAGCCCGTATCCGTGGGCGGAGCCCCGCTCATAGGCTGCAGCCATGATGGTCCCCGCGGCACTGCTGCTGCTCGGCGCCCTGGCCGCCGTCCTCGCTCCGCGGCTGCTCGCCCGAACGGACTGGCATGACCGTGAACCGGTGGTCGCCCTGTGGGTGTGGCAGTGCGTGGTGATGGCCGTTCTGCTGTGCTGCGCGCTGTCGATGACGCTCAGCGCGGCGGCCGCCTGGCAGGCCGTCCGGGGCCATGTCTTTGCCCCCGCCCCGCATGCCGTCGTGGAGAGCTACGCGCTCGCCGGAGGGCCCTGGGCCGCGGCGACCGCGGTGACACTCGCGCTCGGCGGTGTCTGGAGCGCCACGATGCTGGCCCGCGAGATCACCCGGGCCAGGACCCGGCGCCGTCGAGAGCGGGCCGAACTCCTCGTACGCGCCCCGGTGTTGCCCGGTGAGGAGCCCGGCAGCGATCGTCTGGTCGTCCTTGAGGGCGAGCGCCCCGACGCCTGGTGGCTGCCGGGAGCGGCGCCCCAACTCGTCATCACCACGGCCGCGTTGCGCCGTCTCAAGGGACGGCAGCTGGATGCGGTGCTCGCCCACGAGCAGGGGCACGCGCAGGCCCGGCACGACTGGCTGCTGCACTCCTCGGCCGCGCTGGCCAACGGCTTTCCGCAAGTCCCGGTGTTCGCGGCGTTCCGTGACGAGATGCACAGGCTGGTCGAACTCGCCGCGGACGACATGGCGTCGCGCCGCTTCGGCCGCCTGACGACCGCCCTCGCGCTGGTCGAACTCAACGAGGACCGGGGCGTGTTCGGCCCCTGCCCCACGCCACATGCCCATGTTCCACAGCGCGTCCACCGGCTGCTCACTCCCCCGGACCGCCTTCCGCCCGCCCGTCGGCTGCGGCTCACGGCGGCCGCCGCGCTGGTGCCGGTGATCCCGGTGCTGGTGACCTTCGTGCCCGGTTTGCGGGCGCTCGGTTAGCCGACTCGCAGCGCCCCGGACACCCCGGGTTGGCTTTCGACCCCACCGGTCGGCGAGGATCGGTGTATGCACTCCCCACCCGTCGACTCGCCGCCCCACGCTCCTGGTCCCGGGATCGCCGTACGTGTCGCGGCGGCTGTCGCCCTTCCGTCCGTACTGTTGCTCGTCCTGGTCGCGATGTCCTGGGACCCGCTCATCGCCCTCGACGGCGACATCGCCCGCACCACCCACCGCTGGGCCGTCGACGACCCCGACACCACCCAGACGTTCCGCATCCTCACGGACTGGGTGTGGGACCCCTGGACGATGCGCGCGCTGTGCGCCGTCGCCGTGCTCTGGCTGGTGCTGCACCACTCGGCATGGTGGCTCGCGCTGTGGCTGACCGCCACATGTGTGCTCGGCACACTGCTCCAGCAGGGGCTCAAGGCGGCGGTCGACCGGAAGCGTCCGGTCTGGCCGGACCCCGTGGACTCCGCCCACTTCGCGGCCTATCCGTCCGGCCACGCCATGACGGCCACGGTCGTGTGCGGCCTGCTGCTGTGGCTCATGCACCTGTACGGCGCCGGACGCGTCCTGTGGCGCATCGCGCTCACCCTCTCCGTCGTGTCCGTCCTCGGTGTCGGACTCACCCGTATCTGGCTGGGCGTGCACTGGTCGTCGGACGTGCTCGGCGGCTGGCTGCTGGGCGTGCTGGCGGTGGCGCTCGCGGTGGCGTCGTACACGAGGTTCCGGGGCACCGCCGAGCTGCGCTGACCGCACCGCCGACCCTGTCCGCCGCCTCCACTCGCGGACGAATCTGTTCAGGCCCACCCGCCCCACGACCGTGCACACGATCGAACGCGGCTCCGGGAGACACCCGGCAGAGCCGCGTAAAGGGGGCAACTTGTCCAGCATTTCGTCTCGGTCATGGACACCCCGACGGAGAACGTCATCAACCCGATCGAGATCGCGAACCTCCTCAACGAGCTTGCCGAGTCCCGTGGTTGGCCGCCCGCCACCTTCTACGGCACCCCGGCTCCGGCCCCACTGACCTGAACCACCCCACGGCGGCCGGGCGTTGGACAGAAGCGCCGGTAAAGTCCAGCGCATGGCTGCCGTGTTGTTCGACTTCTCCGGAACCCTCTTCCGAATCGAATCCACCGAGTCCTGGCTGCGGGCGGTCCTGGCCGACGCCGATGCCTCGCTGTCCGAGCCGGAGTTGACCCGGACGGCGAAGGAACTGGAGGCCGTGGGCGCACTCCCGGGCGGGGCCCTCCCCTCGGTACCGGTGCCGGACGGCGTGGCCCCGCAGTGGGGCATCCGCGACCAGAGCTCCGAACTGCACCGGGCGGCGTACACCGGTGTCTCCCGTCAGGTGGCGCTCCCCGATCCGGCGCTGCACGACAGGCTGTACGACCGCCATATGTCTCCGGCCGCCTGGCGCCCGTACCCCGACACCGCCGAGGTGCTGGGCGCGCTGCGCGAGCGCGGGGTCGCCGTCGGCGTGGTCAGCAACATCGGCTGGGACCTGCGGCCGGTGTTCAGGGACCACGGCCTCGACCCGTACATCGGCGCATACGTCCTGTCGTACGAGCACGGCATCCAGAAGCCGGACCCCAGGCTGTTCGCGACCGCCTGCGACGCGCTCGGGGCCGATCCGCGGGACACCCTGATGGTGGGCGACGACCGGCGCGCGGACGGCGGAGCCGCGGCCCTGGGCTGCGGATTGCACTTCGTCGACCACCTGCCGGTCACCGAGCGGCCCGACGGGCTGCGGCCCGTACTGGACCTGGCGGGCTGACCGAAGCCCTGGGCCTGGCGGCCCGGTCAGCTCTGGTAGCCCTCGACCTGCGACGACGGACGGACGTGTGCCTCGTCCGGGTTCTCGCCGAACTCGGACTTCGCGCGCCGCTGGCGCAGCAGGTCCCAGCACTGGTCGAGCTCGCGCTCCAGCTGTCCGAGCCGTTCGTGTTCGGTCGAGCTGTCGATCTGCCCGGACGCGACGGCGTCGCGGAGCCTGCGCTCGTCGTCGACCATCGCCGTGATCCTGGCCAGGATCTGCTCTTGATCCATGTCCCACGCCTCCTCGGCACTCCAGCCCACTGTAAGGAGCGGGCGACGGCTCGGCGACAGCTGCTGGTCAGGCCCGGGCGGCTGTGCGCGTGGCACGGAAGCGGCAATACTTCCCGTCCGCCCGGGACGATCCCCCGCGTCGCCCCGAGCGGACGGCAGTCCGGAGAAGATCCCTGACAGGAGCCGCTCCGGGTGCGCTGAGTATAGTTGGCTGGCAGCCAGTCAACGCAGGAGTACATAGGATGTCCCCTCGCAGCGCCTCGGTCAATGAAGAGTTGCGGCGGCGTTCCCGCGAGAGGCTTCTGCAGGCGGCCCTGGAACTGGTCAGCGAGCGTGGGTACGAGGCCACGACCTTGGGCGACATAGCGGACCGGGCGGGTTCCGCCCGCGGCCTCGTCTCGTACTACTTCCCGGGCAAACGCCAGCTCGTGCAGTCGGCGGTGCACCGGCTGATGCACCGCACGCTGGAGGAGGCGCTGGAGCGCGAGCCGCGTACGGAGGACGGTCGGGAACGCATGGCGCGGGCCATTGACGCCGTCCTGGGCCTGGCCCGCGATCACCCCGTGCTGATGCGCCAGCACATGGCGGGCATCCTGCAGGCGGAGGGATTCGTGCAGTGCGCGGAGCAGCAGCGCCTGGCGGAACTGCTCAGCGACACCATGGCCCGCTACGGCTCACCGGACGCCGCCACCGACTACCCGATGCTGCGCGCGCTCCTGATGGGTTCGGTGTACGCGGCGCTTGTGCCCGGGGTCCCGATGCCGCTGCGGACGCTGCGGGCCGAGCTGTTCCGGCGCTACCGGCTCGACTGGGAGCGGGGTGCCCCGCCGGGCGCCGAGGCACCCGACGGGACCTGCCACGAGGACCTCTCACGGTTCTTCGCTCCCGAGAGCCGCGAGCAGGGCCGTGAGCACGACCGGGAGACGGACGAGGCCGACCGGACCGGCCGGCCGGAGTAGTCCGGCCGACCCAAGCGGTCCGGTCGGCCCAAGCCGTCCGGTCAGTCGGAACAGTCCGGTCAGTCGAAGTAGTCCGGCTGCGTCTGGACGTTCAGCTCACGCAGACGCTCCCACTTCGCCGGGTCCGTACGACGGTCGTTGATCTTCAGAACGTCGAAGCCCTTGGCCATGTCGTTCGAGTAGATGTAGCCGTTGTAGTAGTACGCGGACCAGGAGCCGCCGGTGACCATGCTCGTGGTGCTCAGCGGACCGCGCTCGAAGAAGGCGATCTCCTTGGGCTTCGAGGAGTTGGTGAAGTCCCAGACGGAGATGCCGCCCTGGTACCAGGCCTGGACCATGATGTCCTTGCCCTTGACCGGGATCAGCGAGCCGTTGTGGGCCACGCAGTTCTCGGTGTCCGCCTGGTGGCGCGGGATCTTGAAGTAGCTCTTGAAGACGAGCTTGCGCTTGTCGCCCTTGCCGACGACGTCGTAGATGCCGTCCGCGCCACGGTTCGGACCGGTGGCCGCGTTGCAGGTGGCCGCGCCGCCGCCGCCCAGCTCGTCGGTGAAGACGACCTTGTTGGCCTTCTGGTTGAAGCTCGCCGAGTGCCAGAACGCGAAGTTCACGTTGTCCTGGACCTGGTCGATGATCTTCGGGTTCTCCGGGTCCTTGATGGAGAACAGGATGCCGTCGCCCATGCAGGCGCCCGCCGCGAGGTCCTTGGAGGGCAGCACGGTGATGTCGTGGCAGCCGGTCGTCTTGGAGACACCCGGGTTGGTGGGCCCGCCCGGGTTGCCGCCGCCGTCAGGCCCCGAACCGGGGAACAGGACGGGGAAGTTGACGATCTTGGCCTTCTGCGGGGCCTTGCGCGGCACCTTGATGACCGAGATGCCGTCGTGCGGCGGCTGGCAGTCGGGGAAGGAGGCGCTGGGCGAGTACGAGGAGACGTAGACGTAGACGTTCTTGCGCTCCGGCACCAGCGTGTGGGTGTGCGAACCGCAGGCGGTCTCGACGGCCGCGACGTACTTCGGGTTCCTCTTGTCGCTGATGTCGAAGACCTTCATGCCCTCCCAGGAGGACTTCTCGGTCGCGGGCTGCGTGGTGCTGTTGCAGGAGTTGTCGCTGCGCGAGGAGTCGGTGGAGAGGAAGAGCAGGTCGCCGGAGACGGAGATGTCGTTCTGCGAGCCCGGGCAGAGCACCTGGGAGACCGTCTTCGGGGACTTCGGGTTGCTGATGTCGAAGATGCGGAAGCCGTCGTAGTTGCCGGCGAACGCGTACTTGCCCTGGAAGGCCAGGTCCGAATTGGTGCCCGCCAGCGTGTCCTTGGGGATGTTGGCGAGGTGCTGGATGTTCTCCGAGTGGACTATCTCGTCCTGCCCCGGTATCTCGCCGTTCGCTATCGCGGCCCTGGCTTCGGCCGCGTCGCTCTTGGAAACCTTCTCCGACTTGGCCGGCGAGTCCCCGGGGTCTGGGGTCGCGACCGCCGGACCGGCCGTGAGCAGCGCGGCCAGGAGGCCCGCCGCGGTGGCGGCAACTCCCAGACGTCTGCGCCGCGTTCGGTGATTGTTCAACAGGGTCACTGCGTCCTCCCTTGTAGCCGTTCGCAGTCGAACGGTTCAGGTTCACCCGAAGTATCGTCTTCATCATGCACAGATCAACAGGCGGCAACGCATTCGTAATGAATGTTTTTGATCAATCGCGTTCAGCAGCATGCTAAGACGGTCATCAACACTCACGAGGTGTCTGTTGTCCCGGGTGACTCAGGAGGTCGCTGTGCCCTTTCGCCGTACGTCCCTGTACCGCGTCGCGATCGCGACGTCCGCCGTCCTCGCGCTCGGGGGCTGCACGGGTTCGGACGACGAGACCCCGTCCAAGTCCGCGGCGGGTACGGGCCCTTCGGTCATCGCCCCCGGCAAGCCGGGCGAGGCCGCCCAGACCCTCTCCGCCGAGGACGCCGCGAAGCACCGGGCCGAGGACGACTCCCCCAACACTGCCGACCGTGACTACGCGCGCATGATGATCGAGCATCACGTGCAGGCGCTGGAGATGACGGAACTCGCCGCGAAGCACGCGGAGTCGACCCGGGTGAAGGGGCTGGCCGACCGGATCACGGCCGCGCAGCGACCCGAGATCGACACCATGAAGGCCTGGCTGAAGAAGCACGGCGGTGCCGGGAAGAGCGAGTCCCACGACCACGAGCCGATGCCGGGCATGGCGACCGAGGCTCAGCTGAAGAAGCTGCGGGCGGCACAGGGCAAGGCGTTCGACGGGCTCTTCCTGAAGCTGATGATCACCCATCACGACGGGGCCGTCACCATGGCCACCGACGTGAAGGCCCAGGGCAACAACCTTCAGATCGAGGAGATGGCCGACGACGTGATCGCCCAGCAGACGGCCGAGATCAGCCGGATGCGCGAGATGTCCTGACGGCGCCCGACCCAATCATCGCCCGACCCGCTCAGTGCCCGACCCAGTCATCGCCCGACCCGCTCAGCGGCGGACATGGCGCGGCGTCAGAAGACCCGCGTCCCGCGCTGCGGCGATCAGTCTGAGCGCGCGCCGACGGCTGTGTCCGGTCGCGGACATCACCGCGAGCACCGGGTCCCCGCCCGCTTCCTGAGCCGCCAGATACTCCGCGGCGACGAAGCGCCGGCCCTCGATGCCGCGCGGCCGGGCGGGGCGCGCGTGCCGCTTGTCCGAGGACCCGTCGGCGGGCGCGGCGCCGACCGGTTCCGCCGCGCCGCCGCACGCCTCAAGGAGCGGGCCCTCGATCCAGTCGGGAAGAACCGCCAGGTCGTCGAGCGAGAGCGCCGGCTGGGCCCGTACGTCCTCGATGGAGACACATCCGTCGCACACCACGGCGAGCATGTCGACCTGGGCGCCGTCGTCGAAGGACAGCCTGACGTTGCACCACGTCGTGGCGGTGTCGCGCTCCTGTCGGCGCTCCCGCACCTCCCAGGCGTGCCACACGGACACGACTCCGTCCGGCGCATATCGATCAAAAAGATTAAGAAAGGATGCTTCCAGCACATACTCAACGTAACCGCATGATCACATTCACTGCGAATAGGCACGCATGCGTTCCCGGCAGGGCACCCCGTCGGCGCAGCACCGTGTCCAGCCCCTCCCCGGGCGCGCCGCGCGGTGCGATGCTGGAAGCACCAGCGATCTCCTCGTTCTCCTCGGGGAAGGGGCTCAGCCGTGCTGCAGGTCGCCGTCGTCGGCTCGGGACCGAGTGGGGTGTACACCGCGCAGGGTCTCGTCCAGCAGGGCCAGGTGCCGGAAGTCAGGGTGGACGTCCTTGACCGGCTCCCGTGCCCGTACGGGCTGGTGCGCTACGGCGTGGCACCCGACCACGAGAAGATCAAGTCGCTGCAGAACAATCTGCGTACGGTCCTGGAGCACGAGCGGGTGCGATTCCTCGGCGGGGTCAGGGTCGGCCCGGACGGGCTGCCGGCCGCCCGGCTGCGGGAGCTGTACCACGCGGTCGTGTACTGCGTGGGCGCCGCCACCGACCGGCATCTCGGGGTGCCCGGCGAGGAACTGCCGGGAAGCTGGTCCGCGACCGAGTTCGTGTCCTGGTACAGCGCGCATCCGGACTCCCTGTCAGACGGTTTCGTGGTCGGCGCGCGGGCGGCGGTCGTCATCGGCGTCGGCAACGTGGCGGTGGACGTGACCCGGATACTGGCCCGCGGCGCCGCGGAGCTGAGCCCCACCGACATTCCCCAGGCGGCGCTCGCCGCGCTGGCCGACAGTCGGGTGCGGGAGATCCAGATGGTGGGCCGGCGCGGCCCGTCACAGGCCCGCTTCACCACCAAGGAACTGCGCGAACTGGGCGCCCTGCCCGACACCGAAGTGGTCGTGGATCCCGCCGAGTTGGCGCTCGACCCGGCGTACGCCGACCCCTCCGGGCTGCCCGCCGCGCAGCGCCGCAACGTCGAGGTTCTGCGCGGCTGGGCCGAACAGCCACGCCCTGCCGGCAGCCGACGGATCCGCCTCCGCTTCTTCCTCCGCCCGGTCGAACTGCTCCCGGACGCAGGGCGCGTGGGCGCCGTCCGCTTCGAACGGACGCTCCCGGACGGCCACGGCGGCGTGACGGGCACGGGTGAGTACGAGGACATCGAGGCCCAGTTGGTCCTGCGCTCGGTCGGCTACCGCGGAGTTCCCCTGGAGGGCCTCCCCTTCGACACGGGCCTCGGCACCGTGCCCCACCTCGCGGGCCGCGTGCTCCGCGACGGCTCGGTCTCCCCCGGCGAGTACGTGGCCGGCTGGATCAAACGCGGCCCCACAGGCGTCATCGGCACCAACCGCCCCTGCGCGAAGGAAACGGTGACCTCACTCCTGGAGGACGCGCCCACGCTCGCGCGTCGCGATGTGCTGCCCGACCCGCTGGCCGCGCTGAGGGCGGCGGGCCTGCACCCGGTCGAATGGGAGGGCTGGCAGGCGATAGAACGGGCGGAGGCGGCACTGGGCGCTTCGTTGGGCAGGCACGTGGTCAAACTCCCCGACTGGCAGTCCCTACTGGAAGCAGCCCGCCCAACAGGCGCCCCGTAAGGGGCGCGGGGAACCGCGCGATCAGCCACACACAACCCGCGGGATACCCACACACCTCTCCGGGCATGACACCTGGCGGCAACAGGTCAGAAATCAACAAACTGTTCAACCCGCTTACGGTCTGAGGCAGTCCCCACCTCCCCGCCGCTCCTGGAGTGCCCATGGCAACCCCAACCCCCACCCCCGCACGTCAAGTGCACCCCGTGGACGAGGTCCCACCCGTCCGCCACCTCGCCGCCTTCGGCCTGCAGCACGTCCTCGCGATGTACGCGGGCGCGGTCGCGGTCCCCCTGATCGTCGGCAGCGCGATGAAGCTGTCGCCGGCGGACATGGCGTACCTGATCACGGCCGACCTGCTGCTGTGCGGCATCGCGACGCTCATCCAGTGCGTCGGGTTCTGGCGGTTCGGCGTGCGGCTGCCGATCATGCAGGGGTGCACCTTCGCGGCCGTGTCGCCGATGGTGCTGATCGGTACGGGCGGCGGCGGACTGCCCGCGATCTACGGGTCGGTGATCGTCGCCGGGCTGGCGATCATCCTGCTGGCGCCGGTCTTCGGGAAGCTGCTGCGGTTCTTCCCGCCGCTCGTCACGGGCACGGTGATCCTGATCATCGGGCTCTCGCTGCTGCCGGTGGCCGGCAACTGGGCGGCCGGCGGGGTGGGTTCACCGGACTTCGGCGAGCCGAAGAACCTCGCGCTCGCGGCCTTCGTCCTGGCGGTCGTGCTCGCCGTGCAGCGGTTCGCGCCGGTCTTCCTGAGCAGGATCGCGGTGCTGCTCGGCATCGCGGTGGGGCTCGCGGTCGCCGTGCCGTTCGGCTTCACGGACTTCGACGGGGTCGGGAACGCGGACTGGCTCGGCATCAGTACGCCGTTCCACTTCGGCGCCCCCACGTTCGAGGCGTCGGCGATCGCGTCGATGCTGGTAGTGGCGCTGGTGACGATGACGGAGACGACCGGTGACTTCATCGCGGTCGGCGAGATGACCGACCGGAAGATCGAGCCCCGTTCGCTCGCCGACGGCCTGCGCGCGGACGGCCTGTCCACTGTCCTCGGCGGTGTCTTCAACACGTTCCCGTACACGGCGTACGCGCAGAACGTCGGTCTCGTCGGCATGACCAGGGTCCGCAGCCGCTGGGTGGTCGCCACCGCGGGCGGCATCCTCGTCCTGCTCGGCCTGCTGCCCAAGCTGGGCGCGGTGGTCGCGGCCATACCGGCTCCGGTGCTCGGCGGCGCGGGTCTGGTCATGTTCGGCACGGTCGCCGCGAGCGGGCTGCGGACGCTGGCTCAGGTCGACTTCAAGGGCAACAACAACCTGACGGTGGTGGCCGTTTCGGTCGCCGTGGGCATGCTGCCGGTCGGTGTGCCGACGGTGTACGCGAAGTTTCCCGACTGGTTCCAGACGGTGATGAACAGCGGTATCAGCGCGGGCTGTCTCACCGCGATCGTGCTGAACCTGCTCTTCAACCACCTTCCCTCGAAGGGCGGTTCAGCTGCCCCCGAGGCGGACGGCCTGACGAGCGGCGGCGGCGAGGACACTGTCGAGAAGCCCCGGGAAGAGGTCGTCTAGGTCGTCGCGCCGCAGCCCGTTCATCTTGGCGGTGCCCCGGTAGATCTGCCGGATCACGCCCGCCTCGCGGAGTACCCGGAAGTGGTGCGTGGTCGTGGACTTGGTGACGGGCAGGTCGAAGTGCGAACAGGAGAGCTCGTCGCCGTCGGCGGCGAGCTCTCGCACGACCAGCAGCCGCATCGGATCGGAGAGCGCGTGCAGCACGGCCTCCAGTCGGATCTCCGCGCGCTCGGGGTGCGGGAGGTCGCGGCTGCTGCTGGCGGGGGCGGCGGTCGTCACGGCGGCTCCAGTCCGTCGGGGCCGGAGATCTGAGGTCCGAGGTCTCCGGAGAACCTCATTGTACGAGAGGTATCGTAGTTTGACATCCGCCGTACTACGATGCCTATCGTACGAGTCGTAACCCGGCCCCGTCACGAATTGGAGTCCGCCGTGAGCGCGCTCTTCGAGCCCTACACCCTGCGCGACCTGACCGTCCCGAACCGGGTCTGGATGCCGCCGATGTGCCAGTACTCGGCCTCGCCGGAGGGCCCCGGGACGGGCGCCCCCAACGACTGGCACTTCGCGCACTACGCGGCTCGCGCCGCCGGCGGGACCGGCCTGATCATCGTCGAGGCCACCGCGGTCAGCCCCGAGGGCCGGATCTCCCCGTACGACCTGGGCATCTGGAACGAGACCCAGGTCGAGGCGTTCCGCCGGATCACGCGCTTCCTGGTGTCCCAGGGCACGGTTCCCGCGATCCAGCTCGGGCACGGCGGCCGCAAGGCCTCGACCGACCGCCCCTGGAAGGGCGGCGCGCCCGTCGGCCCCGACGCCCACGGCTGGCAGCCGCTCGGACCGAGCCCGGTCGCCTTCGACGAGAACCACCCCGTGCCGACCGAGCTGACCGTGGACGGGATCAAGGAGATCGTCGGCCAGTTCGCCGACGCCGCGCGGCGGTCGCTGGACGCCGGCTTCGAGATCGCCGAGATCCACGGCGCGCACGGCTACCTGATCGGCGAGTTCCTCTCCCCGCACTCCAACCGGCGCACGGACGCGTACGGCGGCTCGTACGAGAACCGCGTGCGCTTCGCCCTCGAGGTCGTGGACGCCGTGCGCGAGGTGTGGCCCGGCGACAAGCCGCTGTTCTTCCGGATCTCGGCCACCGACTGGCTGGAGCAGGACGGCTGGACGGCCGACGACACGGTCCCCTTCGCCGCCGAACTGTCCGCCCACGGCGTGGACCTGCTCGACGTCTCCACGGGCGGCAACGCGTCCGGCGTACGCATACCCGTCGGGCCGGGCTACCAGGTGCCCTTCGCCGCGCGCGTCAAGAACGAGACGTCGATGGCCGTCGCCGCCGTCGGTCTCATCACCGATGTCGAGCAGGCCGAGAAGATCGTCGCCAACGGTGAGGCGGACGCCGTTCTCCTCGGCCGGGAACTGCTGCGCAGCCCCTCGTGGGCCCGGCACGCGGCCCGCGAACTCGGGGGCGACGTGCACGTGCCGGACCAGTACCACCGTTCCGCCTGACGGGACCCGCCCCTGACGCGACCTGCTTTTGGCGCTACCCGCCTCTGACTCGGCCTACTTCTGGCGGTCGAGCCAGTCCGTGAAGGTGGTCCCGGCGACGTGGGCGTCGGGGCCGGGCAGCAGCTCGCGCCCCTGGGGGTGCGCGCCGAAGTAGCCGACGGACTCGTCTGTGACGACCACGCGCGGGTCCTTCTCGGCCGCCAGGCCCGTGCGGACGAACTCGTCGAGGTGGAGCTCCTCGGGGCCCGCCACCTCTGTCGTGCCGTTCAGCGGAGCCGCCTCGGCGGCGAGGGCGACCGCCGCGACCACGTCGTCGGAGGCGAGCGGCTGGAGGAGCGAGGAGGGCAGCCGGACCGTGTCGCCCTCGGTGGATCCGGCCGCGATGCCCTTCACGAACTCGAAGAACTGTGTGGCACGGACGATGGTGTACGGGATCCCTGAGCCCTTGATCAGCTCCTCCTGGGCGACCTTGGCACGCAGGTAGCCCGAGTCGGGCAGCTGTTCGCTCCCCACGACCGACAGCGCGACGTGGTGTCCCACACCCGCGGCGGCCTCGGCCGCGACGAGGTTGCCCGTGGACGTACGGAAGAACTCCAGCACCGCGCTGTCCTCGAAGGAGGGCGAGTTGGACACGTCGACGACGACCGAGGCGCCCTTCAGCGCGTCGTCCAGGCCCTCGCCCGTGATGCTGTTGACGCCGGTGTTCGGGGAGGCGGGCAGGGCCTCGTGGCCGTCCGCCCTGAGCCTTTCCACCAGCTTCGACCCGATGAGCCCAGTGCCGCCGATGACTACGATCTTCATGGTGCAACCCTTCCGGATTCGTCCGACGGAATCGGACCTGCTGACCATGTAGACCGGACAGGGTCCGGGTTTGTGACAGCCCGGCTCCTCTCCTCGCGCCCGCCTTCTACGGAGTGCCGCGAGGACCCGAAAGCGACTGGACGTACGGGTCGAGCTTGGCGGGGTTCATCACCCACATGATCCGCTCGATGCCCTGCGCGGAGGCGTCGACGGCCAGCAGGGCGACGGCTCGGCCCTCGTGGGAGACGAGCACGGCCGGGCGGCCGTTCGCCTCGACCCACTCGACCTCTGCACCGGGCCAGAACCTCGGCGCGAAGGCCGCCAGGTACTTGGCGACGCGGGCACTGCCGAGCACCGGGATCCTCGACGCGCCACGCACTCCCCCACCGTCCGAGTAGCTGACGACGTCCTCGGCGAGCAGCTCCTCGAGTGCCGCGAGGTCACCCGTCTGCGCCGCGGCCAGGAAGACCTCCAGCAGCCGCCGGTGCTCGACCGCGTCCACCGGCTCCCGCCGCTCGGCGGCCAGGCGTCTGCGCGCCCGGCTGACCAGCTGACGGGTGTTGGCCTGTCCCGTTTCGAGGATGGCCGCGATCTGCTCGTACGGGTAGTCGAACGCTTCACGGAGGACGTAGGCCGCCCGTTCCGTCGGCGTCAGCTTCTCCAGGAGGAGGAGCACCGCGAGCTCCACCGCCTCGCCCCGTTCCGCCCCCGTCTGCGGGTCGAGGCTCGTGTCCACCGGTTCGGGAAGCCACGGGCCTACGTACGTCTCGCGACGCACGCGTGCGGACTGTGCGACGTTGATCGCCAGGCGGGTCGTCACGGTGGCGAGATAGGCGGGCGGGTCCAGGACGACCGTGCGGTCCGTCGACTGCCAGCGCAGCCAGGCCTCCTGGACCACGTCCTCGGCCTCCGCCGCGCTGCCGAGCATGCGGTAGGCGATACCGAAGAGCTGCCGCCGCACTCCGACGAAGACCGTCGCGGCCTCGTCCAACGCGCCCTTCCCGGGATGCTCCGAACGCGTCGCCGCCGCCGCTCTCTCCGGATGGTCCGAGTGCATCGCCGCTGCCGCCTCCGCCTCCGTGAGCCACTCCGTGAACGTGCGGATTCTTTCACGGGGCACATGACCTGACCGCAGGAGGCCGCGGTGGGTTCACACCGCCGCGGTCCGCCCCCTCAGCCGGTCTTCCACCCCCACTGGGGACCGACCCGCTCCCACTCCGTGTCCCACTGGTCCATCCGCCGGCGCTCCAGGCGTCCGCGGACCAGCCGCCCGCCGGCGAAGGGCACGGCCGAGGCGGTCACTCCGATCAGAATGCCGATCATCGCCGCCCGCAGACCTGCCTGGGCCTCCGTCGCGGGCCTGGTGACGAGGAGGCCGTCGGGGTCGGTCCACACGGTGACCGAGGTGCCGGCCGTGCTGCCGGGGTCGACCCGGGTCTGGCCCTCGTGGGCCGAGCCGTCGGGCGCGGTCCAGCGGACCTTCGCCCACACCCGTTCCGCACCGGCCGCCCTGGTGCCGGGTGCCCGCTCGGTGAGGAGTGCGGGTACGGGCCGCCACTCGACTCGCTCCCTGTCGAGGGTGCGCTCGACCGACTGCGCGGCCGCCAGACCCGCGACCATCCCGGCGAGCAGGACGAGCAGCCAGGTGGCGAGCACGGTCCAGGCCTCCAGCCGGTCGCTGCGGCGCCGCAGCGGATTGGGCCACCAACGCCACAGCAACGCCCTCGGACCTCGTAACGCCGCCATCGCGGGCCCTCCTCATCACCAGCAGACCGACGCCCTCCCATACGAACGCCGCCGCCCTGTTGCTCAGGAGACGTATCCCACATCGACGCCACCACCGAAAAAACGTTCTGACCTGCGCATATGCCGCGCCCAGGGGTGACTGTCAGTGCCGGGGTGCAAACTGGCCGATACCTGAGACAACGACGTCCGGAGGTGGCCGGCATGGCCGAGGTACTGCTCACGGTAGGCACACGCAAGGGACTGTTCGTCGGACGGCGACGCGGTGGCGTCTGGGAGTTCGACGACAGTCCGTATTTCAACGCTCAGGCGGTCTATTCGGTCGCGATCGACACCCGTGGTGACGTGCCGCGGCTCCTCGCCGGCGGCGACAGCGCGCACTGGGGCCCGTCCGTGTTCCACTCCGACGACCTGGGCCGCACGTGGACCGAGCCGGCCAGGGCCGCCGTCAAGTTCCCCCAGGACACGGGCGCTTCGCTGGAGCGCGTGTGGCAGCTGCACCCGGCGGCGGCCGAGCCCGACGTGGTGTACGCGGGCACGGAACCGGCTGCGCTGTACCGCTCGACGGACCGCGGCGAGTCCTTCGAGCTCGTCCGTCCCCTCTGGGAGCACCCCACCCGCTCGAAGTGGGTGCCCGGCGGCGGCGGAGAGGGCCTGCACACCGTCCTCACCGACGCACGCGATCCGCTCGCGGTGACGGTCGCCGTCTCCACGGCCGGCGTCTTCCGCACGAAGGACGGCGGAGAGAGCTGGGAGCCGTCCAACTCCGGTGTCTCCGCGGTGTTCCTGCCGGATCCGAATCCGGAGTTCGGCCAGTGCGTGCACAAGATCGCACAGGACCCGGCGACACCGGACCGTCTGTATCTGCAGAACCACTGGGGTGTCTACCGCAGCGACGACGCCGGGGCGCACTGGACGGACATCGGCGAGGGTCTGCCGTCCACGTTCGGCTTCGCCGCGGCCACCCATCCGCGTCGCGGTGACACCGCCTACGTGTTTCCCATCAACGCCGACGCGGACCGCGTCCCCGCGGACCACCGATGTCGCGTCTTCCGCACGGCCGACGCGGGCAAGACCTGGGAGCCCCTTTCGGCGGGGCTGCCGCAGGAGGACCACTACGGCACGGTGCTGCGCGACGCCATGTGCACGGACGACGCGGACCCGGCGGGCGTGTACTTCGGCAATCGCAATGGCGAGGTGTTCGCGTCGGCGGACGACGGCGACAGCTGGCAGCAGCTGGCGTCCCATCTGCCGGACGTCCTCTGCGTACGGGCCGCGGTGATCGATTGAGCCCCCGGACCGAGCCGGGCCGCGCCACCGCCCTGGGCCCCAACACCCGCCGCTGTCACCGCACATACCACCCCGGGCCGTGCGGTGACCACCGGTTGATCGACCATGCGCGTACGGCAGTAGGGTGACGCCGTGGCACCACGACCGTTGCATGAAATCGTCGAACAGGGCTGGGCGAAAGCCCTCGAACCCGTGGCCGGGCGGATCACCGAGATGGGGGACTTCCTGCGCGCGGAGATCGCCGCGGGGCGCACCTATCTACCGGCGGGCCCGAACGTGCTCCGCGCCTTCCAGCAACCCTTCGACGACGTCCGGGTCCTCATCGTCGGCCAGGACCCCTATCCGACCCCGGGACACGCGGTGGGGCTGTCGTTCTCGGTCGCGCCCGAGGTGCGTCCGCTGCCCGGCAGCCTCATCAACATCTACCGGGAGCTGACCACCGACCTGGGCCTGCCCCCGCCGACGAACGGCGACCTGACCCCCTGGACCCAGCAGGGCGTGCTGTTGCTCAACAAAGCGCTGACCACGGCCCCGCGCAAGCCTGCCGCGCACCGCGGCAAGGGCTGGGAAGAGGTCACCGAGCAGGCGATACGGGCGCTGGCCGCGCGGGGACGTCCGCTGGTGTCGATCCTGTGGGGGCGCGACGCCCGCAATCTCCGGCCGCTGCTGGGCGATCTGCCGTCGGTGGAGTCCTCGCATCCGTCACCGATGTCGGCGGACCGTGGCTTCTTCGGTTCGCGTCCGTTCAGCCGGGCCAACGACCTGCTGACCCGCCAGGGCGGCGAACCCGTGGACTGGCGGCTGCCGTGATCCGTCCCGGCGAGACGTCGGGGGTGCCGAAGGCGACGGGCGTGCTGGGTGTGGATTCCGGGGGTTCGGGGCTGCGTGTCGTCCTGGCCGTCGACGGCGGCCGGGTCACGGCTCCGCTGACCTCCAGGGAGCCGGTGCGCACCGGCCCTCGCGGCATCGACGCCTGGCATCTTCTCGAACAACTGGTGCCGATGGCCCGGCGGTTGACGGCCGGGACCGGGGTCGAAGGGCTCCGGGCGATCGCGATCGGCGCCGCCGGTCTCACCACCCTGGGCGATTCGCTGCGCGCCGATCTGCCGTCGGCGCTGGAGCGCGAACTCGGCGTACGGAGGCTCGCGCTGGTCGCCGACGCCGTCACGGCGTACACGGGTGCGCTGGGCCAGCGGGTGGGCGCGGTCGTCGCCGCCGGTACGGGGATGATCGCGATCGGCACAGACCTGAAGAGCTGGCGCAGAGCGGACGGCTGGGGCCATCTCCTCGGCGACTGCGGCAGCGGCGCGTGGATCGGGCGAGCCGGACTCGAAGCGGCGCTGCGCGCCGACGACGGGCGGCCCGGCGGCTCGGCCGCGTTGCTCGCACGCGCCGAGGAGCTGTTCGGCTCGGCCTCGGCGGTGCCGGGACAGCTCTACCCGCGCTCGGACCGCCCCGCCGTGCTGGCGTCCTTCGCACCCGAGGTGGCCGCCTGCGCCGGCGACGACCCGGTGGCGGCGGACATCCTGGCCGCCGCGGCCCGGCACATCGCCGACTCGGCGGCCGCGGTGTGCCCGGACGAGGCTCCGGGAGAAGTCCACGTCGCCCTCACGGGTGGTCTCTTCAAGATGGGCGACCCCCTCCTCGTACCGTTGCGGGCCGCCCTGGCGGAGCTGCTGCCGTACGCCCGGCAGGTCCCGGCGGCGGGCGACCCGCTCGACGGTGCCGTACGCATCGCCGTCGACGTGGCCGACGACCGGCTGACGCTGCCGCGCGACGAGAGCATGCTGTACGTCGTGACGGACGCCGCGGAGCGCCCGGGCTCCCGCCCGCCGACGCACTCCCCTTGATCCGTGGACAGCCAGTGAGATCAATCCGTACGTAACTCATCAGACAAAACCGGACGGATACCGCTCACCTGCACCCTCCCCGAACAGGGGAGCCCAGGAAACCAGTAACATTCGGCGCCATGAGCTCCCCCACTGGGCCCGCGTCCGGCCTGCCAGTACGAATGCCGCGACCCCGCCAGCCCGGCCGGCACCGCCGACCGGAACCGTTGGCGGCTCCCGAGGGCGCGCCCGCGCTCGTCCTCGCGGTGCCGGGCATGCCCAGCGCCGCCACCCGCAGCCTCGCCGAGGAGGTCGTGAGCATCGCGCGCTCCGAGCTTCCCGGCCTCGACGGCCGGATCGGGTACCTCGACGGGGACGACTCGGAGTTCCCCACGCTCCAGTCCGTACTCGCGCACGCCTCCGAGGAGCGCATCGCGCGCTTCGAGCAGGCCCGCGCCGCCGGTGTGGACGCGGTGGAGCCCGACGGCCCCGTCGCCGTGGTCGTGCCGCTGCTCGCGGGCCCGGACGGCGCGCTGCTGCGCCGGGTCCGCCAGGCCGTCATGGACAGCCGCGTGGCGGCCGAGCTGACCGATGTGCTCGGCCCGCACCCGCTGCTCGCCGAGGGGCTGCACGTGCGGCTGTCCGAGGCGGGTCTGGCCCGCGCCGACCGCGCCCGGCTGTTCACCGTGGCGACGGCCGCGGACGGCATCATCCTGGCGTCCGTGGGCGGCGACGAGGCCGTGCAGGCGGCCGGGATCACCGGCATGCTGCTCGCCGCGCGGCTCGCGGTGCCCGTGATGGCCGCGGCGCTCGACGAGGACGGCGCGATCGCGGCCACCGCCGAGCAGCTGCGCTCCTCGGGCTCGCAGCAGCTGGCGCTCGCCCCGTACCTGATCGGTCCCGAGCTCGACGCGGGTCTGCTCGACGCCGCCGCGAAGGAGGCGGGCTGCTCCGCCGCCGAGGCGCTGGGCCCGTACCCGGCGATCGGCAAGCTGGCGCTCGCGAAGTACACCTCGGCGCTGGGCATCGCGCCTCCGCAGCCGCAGGGCGCGCCGGTCCGCTGACGCGGACGGCAGTCGCACACGCACAAACCCCGAAGGGCCCGCTCCGCTGTCCGGAGCCGGGCCCTTCGGGGTTTCGGCGCTCTTCCCGCAGATGTACCGGCGGCGTCCCCCGCCGGCGTCCTAGTCGAGCACCACGCAGGACGCCGCGGGTGCCTTCACCGAGCCGCCCCGCTTCGGCACGCCCGTGGCCGGGTCCACCTCGAACCACGTGACGTTTCCCGAGCGCTCGTTCGCCACGTACAGGAAGCGTCCGGTCGGATCGAGGGCGAGGGCCCGCGGCCAGGTGCCCCCACAGGGCACCGTGGTGACCAGCCGGGGCCCTTCCCCGGGCGCGCCGGGCACGAGCACGGAGAGGACGTCCTGGCCTCGCGTGGCGGTCCACAGGAAGCGCCCGTCGGGCGAGACGACGATGCCGGACGGGTAGGCGTCCCCGTCGGGGAGGTCCGGCAGCACGGACGTCTCACCGACCGGCCGGAGCGTTCCCTCGACGGCGTCCCAGTGACAGGCCGTGACGGTCGGCGCGAGCTCGTTGAGGACGTACGCGCGCTCGCCGTCCGGGTGGAACGCCAGGTGACGGGGCCCCGATCCGGGCCGCAGCGCGAACTCCCGGCGCAGTGTGAGCGCCCCGTCCCGCAGCGCGCACACGCGTACCGAGTCGGTTCCGAGGTCGACGCTCACGGCCCACCGGCGGCTCGGGTCGGGCTGCACGTGGTGGGCGTGCGGGCCCTGCTGGCGCTGCCCGTGCGGACCTGAACCCTTGTGCAGCAGCACACCGGAGGCGGTGGCGAGGCTCCCGTCGTGGCGGATCGGCACGGCGCTGACGCTGCCGGAGCCGTAGTTGGCCGTCAGGACGTGTCCGTCGAAGAGGCTCAGGTGGGTGGGGCCGCTGCCACCGACCGGCACCAGCGGGCCGGCCAGGGACGGCTCGTCGCCCTTCAGCCGGTAGGCGGCGATCGCGCCGTCGGCCGTCTCGCTCACCGCGTAGAGCATGTCCCCGCCGGGCGACAGGGCGAGATACGAGGGGTCGGCGACGCTGTTCACGGCGCCCAGCAGTGTCAGTGCGCCGCTCTCGTCGTCCACCGCCGCGGTGAGGACGCCGAGGCCCCCTGCCGCCGTGAAGGAGCCGATGTAGGCCCGTCGCCGCCGTCCGTCGCCGTCTGCCACTGCAGTCCCCTCTCGGTGCCACGCCGTTCGGGGCGACGGTAGCAGCCAATGGCCTAGACCAGATGCGATGGCTCGGCCGTCACCCCGTCCGGTCCCGTCCCGGCAGGGGACACGCCTCCTCGCACTCCCGTCGCCGGTGAGGCGTTGACTCCCGCCGGTGAGGCGTTGGCCGGTTCCATGCGGGGCATTCCGCATGGCGCGCCCTCAGGCGGCCGCGCCCGCGGACCGCTCCCGCGCGGTCCGCGGACTCTGTGCGGCTGATGGCCGCGGGATTACCCGTCCGACGGTCTGATCCACCCTCTGCATGGCCGGTGAAACCGCCTCATTCATGGGCAATGTGTCCAACTGCCGTGCGCGTGGAGGGGGTTCAGGCGCTCGCGGCCGACGAGGCGCGCAGGGGCGTGGCCAGCGCGGCGAGCGCTCGCTCCAGGCCATGGAGGTGGGCCAGTGCCTGCTCGGCGCCGGGGTGGTGGCCCCGGGCCGCGGAGTGGTGGCCCAGGGCTCCCTCGGCCGTCGTCACGGCGCGTTCCGGTACCGCGCCGACCAGGACCTCCACCGCCGCCTCGACGCGCCCGCAGGCAGCCGTCAGGCGTGCGTCGTACGAGGCGTCCGGGTCGGCGGCGACGGCCGCGAGACCACGTGTCTCCCGGGCGCAGTCGTCGAGGAGGGCGAGCACCTGACGGGCCCGGGTCTTGCGGGCCCGCATCGGGTTGAGTGGGTGCACGAGCGGTGCGAGGGCGAACCGGACCCGGCCGAGCATCGCCTCCAGTTCCGCCGCCCGCGGCGCGGGGTCGGCGTCGCGGTCACCCGCGAGGCGTCGGGCCGCCGCCGCGGTGCACTCGTGCACGGCGCGTACGGCCTGGCCCACCCAGCGGTCGGTGACCGCGTGCGTGGTGACGGGCAGGATCAGCGCGACGGCGAGCGCGGCACCGAGCGCGCCGGCTGCGGTCTCCGCGAGACGCAGCCCCAGCAGGCCGGGGTGCAGCACGCCCAGCAGCCCGTAGAGCAGGCCGGCCATGACGGTGACGAAGAACATCATCCAGCTGTACGAGAGAGCCGCGGTGTAGAAGATCCCCCAGACGCAGACCGCCACGATCGCCGCGGTGGGCGCGGGGGCGCCGTCCAGCGGCACGGCGATCAGCAGTCCGGCCACGATGCCGGTGACCGTGCCGACGACGCGCCGGAAGCCGCGTACGAGGGTCTCGCCACGCGAGGACGTGTTGACGAAGATCCACCAGGCGGTACCGACGGCCCAGTACCAGCGCTCGTGGGAGAGGACCTGGCCCGCGGCGATCGCGAACGCGCAGGCGGCCGTCGCCTGGAAGGCCTGCCGGGTGGTCGGGCGGGAGAGCCCGCGGCCGGCCGGCGCGGCGGGCGTGACCGGCGGCGGAGTGCGCCGCTCGATGCACCACACGCCGAAACGCACCACCGAGGACGCCGCCAGCGCCATCGCCATCGCGGCGTACAGCTGCGGGAGTTGGCCGGGTACGGCGTGCAGGAACTGCGTGATGAAGAAGGTCATGAACGCGAAGATGCCGAGCGCGTGGCCGCGCAGTCCCCAGCGGCGGGCGTACACACCGCAGAAGATCACGGCGAGCCAGATCGCGTCGCGCACGGTCGGCACCGAGTGCAGTGTGGCCGCGAGGGCGAGCACGGGAAAGCCGACGACGGGCAGCAGGGCGGTGGTGACCGCCTGGCCGCGCACGGTCGGGTCGCCGACCGTGAACAGCGCGAGGAGCGCGGCGAGACCGCCCGTGATCGAGGCGGGCAGCGAGAGTCCGGCCAGCTCCGACGCGGCCACCGCGAGACCGATGCCGAGCACCGCCCGCAGCGAGATCCACAGCCGTGCCAGGCCCGGATCCGGAGCCATGAACATCTTCTTCACCGTCGGCAGCCCGCCCCCACTTCGCGTCGACCCCACCGTCAGGACGTGCCTTGTTCAGGACGTGCCCTCAGAGCATGGCAATGGCGCCGCGGGTCCGGAGCCAGCTTCCTTGCCGGTCCGGCGCTTCGCGGCGCCATGAATGACGCGAGTCCGCGCCATGAATACCCCCAAGGTAAGCAGGGCGGGGGCAGTGGCTCAACCGGCTCGCGATCGACTGGGCCATTGGTACAGTCGGGAACGATCAGTCAAGACCGCAGGGAGACCAACGGACCATGGCCGTGGACGAGCTCGACACCCGCATCCTGCGGCTGCTCATGGAGCAGCCGCGCACCAGCGTGCGCGAGTACGCGCGCACCCTCGGCATCGCCCGCGGCACCCTGCAGGCACGGCTCGACCGGCTGGAGCGGGACGGCGTCATCACCGGTACGGGTCCCTCGCTCTCCCCCGCCGCGCTCGGGCACCCGGTGCTCGCGTTCGTGCACATCGAGGTCACCCAGGGGCATCTCGACGATGTGGGGGACGCGTTGGCGGCCGTGCCGGAGATCATCGAGGCGTTCTCGATCACCGGCGGCGGGGATCTGCTGACGCGGGTCGTCGCGCGGGACAACGGACACCTGGAGGACGTGATCCAGGCGTTGATCAGCCTGCCGGGCGTCGTCCGCACCCGGACCGAGGTGGCGCTGCGCGAGCGGGTGCCGCAGCGGATGCTGCCGTTGGTGGAGTCGATCGGACGTACGGCCCGGGGTTGACCGGGCGTACGGCCGGGGTTGACCAGGCGTACGGCCCGAGGTTGATCGTCGGTATTCGGGACCCGGCATCCTGGATCCCATGAGCAATCTCGGCAGCCTTTCGGTCATCTTCGATCTCGACGGAACACTCGTGGACAGCGAGCCGAACTACTACGAGGCGGGACGGCAGACGCTCGCCGGGCAGGGCGTCACGGACTTCACCTGGACGGACCACGAGCGGTACGTCGGTATCAGCACGCAGGAGACGATCGCGCTCTGGAAGGAGCGGTACGCCCTGGAGTCCCCGCTCGACGTACTGCTCGCGGACAAGAACCGGCGCTATCTGGAGCTGGCCCGCGCGTCCACCCCGGTCTACCCGGAGATGCGGAAGTTCTTGGAGCTGCTGGCCGGGGACGGTGTGCCGATGGCCGTGGCCTCGGGTTCCTCTCGCGAGGCCATCGAGGCGATCCTGGCGGGCACGGGGCTGTCCGCGTATCTGCGGACGGTCGTCTCGGCGGAGGAGGTCGCCTCCGGCAAGCCCGCTCCCGATGTCTTCCTGGAGGCGGCGCGGCGGCTCGGCGCGGTTCCTGGGGACTGCGTGGTCCTCGAAGATGCCGCACCTGGGGCCGCCGCGGCGCACGCGGCCGGGATGCGGTGCATCGCGGTCCCGTACGTCGCGGGGCAGGCCGATGATCCGGCGTTCGCCACGGTGGGGTTGCTTCTGCGGGGCGGGCAGGCCGAGTTCACGGCTCGGGCCGCGCACGAGTGGCTCCGCCGGTGGGGCGGGGAGGTGTAGGTGAGTTGTCGGCTGCGGGTCGGCTGGGGCTGGTCGCGCCGTTCCCCGCGCCCCTGAAGGGCTGGGGCCCAGGGAAGTCTTGCGGCTGCGGGTTGTTCGTGGCTGGGCGCGCCGTTCCTCGCGCCCCTGAGGGGCCTGGGGCCTGGGGCCTGGGGGAAAGCTTGCCGCTGCCGGTTGATTGTGGCTGGGCGCGCCGTTCCCAGCGTCCCTGAGGGGCGCGGGGCTCTATGCGACGCCTGCCGCGTCTAGCAGGGCCGTTGCCGTTGTTGTGGTCAGGCCGTCCAGGGTTTCTGCCTTTGCGCCGGCGCGGGCGCTTGCTCCGTCGAAGACGAGGGTGAGCTGGCGGGCGAGGAGCTGGGGGTCGCGGGCGCCGCCGCGCTCGGCCTCGACCCGGAAGGCCTCGGTCAGGGAGCCCTTGACCCGCAGTGCGACGACGCTCGCCGGATGCTCGGGGTTCTTGAGTTCGACCATGGCGGACAGGTACGGGCAGCCTCGGTAGTCGTCCTTCGTCGAGGCCTGCTCCAGCAACTCGAAGATGTGCAGGATCCGGGCACGAGGCGGCCGGCTGTCCTCGGCGCCGATGTCCAGCAGCCGCGCATACTCCGGCGCACGCCGCTCCAGGCTCGCCGCGAGCACCTCGTCCTTGCCGGCGTAGAGCTGGTACATCGAGCGCTTGGACACCCCTGCGGCCCGGCACAGCGCCTCGACTCCGATGGAGACGCCGTCGCGGTAGAAGAGCTCCATGGCCGCGTCGAGCAGCCGGTCCCTCGTGGATGTCTTGTCCGTACTGGCCATGAGCGGAGAGTACCTCCGTCCGGGAGTGCCCCAAAACCGATCGGTCTACCTGTGACGCGACCCCTGAGGACTAAGCGACGAGCTGCGGATACAGCACCGACAGATCCGCGGACAGCCCGGACTTCACCTGACGGGACAGGTCGTCGGCCAGCACCTCGAACGCCCCGCTCTCGATGCCGTCGAGCGCCTGCGAGGCCACATCCTCGGGCGAGGCCTTGGGGGCGTCGATCTTCGCCGTCATGTCCGTGTCGACGTATCCGACGTGGAGCCCGGTGACGCCGATCCCGCGCGGCTTGAGGTCGAGCCGCAGGGAGTTGGTCTGGGACCAGACCGCGGCCTTGGACGCGCTGTACGAACCGGCGAGGCCGATCCACGACAGCACGGAGTGGACGTTCAGGATGTGGCCGCCGCCGTTGCGCTCGATGACCGGGACGAACGCCCGCGCGGTGAGCAGCGGTCCGTAGAAGTTCGTCTCGAAGTCCCGGCGCACGTCCTCGACCGGCGCCTCCAGGAAGGACGCGTTGACGGAGACCCCGGCGTTGTTGATCAGGATGGTGACGTCGCCGGCCTGCTCGGCCGCCGCCGCGACGGACGCGGGGTCGGTGACCTCCAGCGCCAGCGGGACCGCCCGGGGATGCGTGACCGTCCGGGGATCGCGGGCCGTGGCGTACACCTTCTTCGCGCCCCGCTCGAAAAGCCCTTCCACCAGCGCCTTGCCGATCCCCCTGCTGCCGCCGGTCACCAGGACGACGGAACCCTCGATCGCAGTCATGTCACTCTCCGAACTCAACACACGAACACATGGAAACCGATCGGTTTCCCTTCATTGGGAACAGTAAACCGATCGGTTTCACAAAGCAAGGCGGCCGACCCCCGCGCGAACGCGAGGGGCCCCGTCGCAGTGACGGGGCCCCACATTGGCCGTTGAACCGGTGCCGGTCGGCTGAACCGGTGGCGGTCGGTCGGTGTTACGCGCCGCTCGCCCTGAGCATCTCCTCGCGCTCGACGAGCTTCACGCGCTCGCGGCCCTGGGGCTCACCCAGCGCCTTCTCCGCGGCGTCCAGGCGGTACCAGCCGTCCCACGTGGTGAAGCGGACGTCCCGCTCGGCGAGGAACGCGTCCACGGCCTCCGGACCGGGCGAAACAGGCGTGTGCAAACGGCCGTTGGCGTGGTCGTCCAGCAGGCTGGCGACCGTCTCGTTGGCGTCACCCTTGGTGTGGCCGATCAGACCGACGGGCCCGCGCCTGATCCAGCCGGTGACGTACGCCGACTGCAGGTGCTCGCCGGTCTCCTCCATCACACGGCCGGCCTTGTCCGGGACGGTGCCCGTCTCGACGTCCCAGGGCAGCTTCGGCAGCTTGTCGGAGAGGTAACCGACGGCCCGGTACACCGCGCCGAGGTCCCAGTCCTTGAACTCGCCGGTGCCCTTGACGTTGCCGGTGCCGTCGAGAGCGGTGCGCTCGGTACGCAGGCCGACGACCTTGCCGTCCTCGCCGAGGATCTCGGTCGGCGACTCGAAGAAGTGCAGGAACAGCTTGTGCGGCCGGTCGCCGACGTCGCGGATGGCCCAGTTCTCCAGGGTCTTGGCGACCATGTCGGCCTGCTTGTTGCCCCGCCGGGTGGCGATCGAGCCGTCGTCGTAGTCGATGTCCTCGGGGTCGACGATGACCTCGATGTTCGGGGAGTGGTCCAGCTCCCGCAGCTCCATCGGGCTGAACTTCGCCTGCGCCGGGCCACGGCGGCCGAAAACGTGGACCTCAAGGGCCTTGTTGGCCTTGATGCCGTCGTACACGTTCGCCGGGATCTCGGTCGGCAGCAGTTCGTCGGCGGTCTTGGCGAGGATGCGCGCCACGTCGAGCGCGACGTTGCCGACACCGAGGACGGCGACCTTCTCCGCCTCGAGCGGCCAGGTCCGCGGCACGTCCGGGTGCCCGTCGTACCAGGAGACGAAGTCCGCCGCGCCGTACGAGCCGTCGAGGTCGATGCCGGCTATGTCGAGGGCCCGGTCGGCCGTGGCGCCCGTGGAGAAGATCACCGCGTCGTAGAAGGCACGCAGGTCGTCCAGGTTGATGTCGCCCGGGTAGTCGACGTTGCCGAAAAGGCGGATCTGCGGCTTGTCGAGCACCTGGTGCAGGGCGTTGATGATGCCCTTGATGCGCGGGTGGTCGGGGGCGACGCCGTAGCGGATCAGGCCGAACGGGGCCGGCATCCGCTCGAAGAGGTCGATGGACACGCCGGGCTCGACGGCCACTGCGGACTTCAACAGCGCGTCGGCGGCGTAGATCCCGGCGGGGCCGGCTCCGACTATGGCTACCCGCAGGGGGCGAGACATGTTCAGGTTCCCTTCGAGCGATGATCGATCAGGAGTACTCACCCGGAGCCTAAACTAAGGCATGCCTAAGTCAGTAGTCGGGCCCGATCTATGACCCCATAAGGCCGCTTTATGGGGTGGGCGCGCATGAAGGGGCAGGGGTCGACTCCCGTGCCGGTTCCGGCGACTCCCGTGACTGGTCAGTCGATTCCCGTGCCTGGTCAGTCGGCTCCGTGCCGGCTCAGCTGTCGTAGTCGACGGTCAGTGTCTCCGAGACCGGATACGACTGGCACGTGAGGACGTACCCCGCGTCGACCTCGGAGGTTTCGAGGGCGAAGTTGCGACGCATGTCGGCCTTGCCGTCGGTGACCAGCGCCCGGCAGGTGCCGCAGACACCGCCCTTGCAGGCGAACGGCAGGTCGGGGCGGGTCTTCTGGGCGCCGTCGAGAATGCTCCGGTCCCGGGCGAGAGCGGCGGTGGTGGAGCGTCCGTCGAGGGTGATGGTCACCTGACTGACGGCCCCCTCGGTTGCGGCCTCCTCGTGGCGCACCTCCCGTACGGGCTCCTCGTCGGCGTAGAACAGCTCCTGATGGACGCGGTCGGCCGGCACTCCGAGACCGGTGAGTACCGCCTGGGCGTCGCGGACCATGCCGTGCGGGCCGCACAGCCACCAGTGGTCGGCCCCCTTCACGTCGACCAGGGCGCCGACGAGCGCCGAGAGCCGCTCGGCGTCGAGGCGGCCGGAGAGCACCTCGGCCTCCCGGGGCTCGCGCGACAGCACATGGGCGAGCTGGAAACGGGCCGGGTACAGGTCCTTCAGGTCCGCCAGCTCGTCGGCGAACATCACGGTGCCGGTGCGTCGGTTGCCGTAGAAGAGGGTGACCGTGGAGGGGGGGGCCGCGGCCAGGACGGACTCCGCGATGGACACCATGGGCGTGATACCGGAGCCCGCAGCGATCAGCACGTGATGGCCGTGCACGGTGAGGTCGGGCGTGAAGAAACCGGTGGGGGCCATCACCTCGACGGTGTCACCGGGGCGTACGTCCTGTACGAGCCATGCCGAGAACAGCCCGCCCGGCACCACCCGCACCCCGATGCGCGGCACCGAACCGGCCGGAGAGCAGATCGAGTACGAGCGCCGCTCGTCCCGTCCGTCGATCTCGCGCCGCAGCGTGAGCGACTGTCCGGGCGCGAAGGCGAACTCCTCGGCCAGCTCCTCCGGGATCTCGAAGCTGACGGCCGCCGCGTCCTCGCACAGCGGCTGTACGGAGGCGATGCGCAGGGCGTGGAAGACCGGACGGCGGGTGCGTACGCGCGGACGCGCCGCCGGGCCGGACGCGGGACCGGCAACGGCAGCGGCAGCAGGGCTTGAGGCGGCGGTCGGCGCCGCCGGATCCTTCAGGCCTCCCATCGGCTCTTCCGTCAGGCCTTCCATCAGATCTCCTTGACGTACTCGAACGGCTCGCGGCAGGCGAGGCAGCGCCACAGCGCCTTGCAGGACGTGGCGGCGAAACGGGAGGTCTCCTCGGTGTCCGCCGAACCGCAGCGGGGGCACTCCACCGTGCGCCGGACGGGCGACAGCACGAGCGGAACGGGGCCGGCGGCGCGGCGGGGTGCGGCGCCGGGCGGCGCGATGCCGTGCTCGGCGAGCTTGCGACGGCCCTCCGGGGTGATCCAGTCACTCGTCCACGGCGGGTCGAGGACCGTACGGATCTCGACACGCGCATAGCCCGCACGACGCAGCCGTGCCGCCACGTCCGCGCGCATCTCGGCCATCGCCGGGCAGCCGGAGTAGGTCGGCGTCAGACTCGCGACCACCGTCCCGTCGCCGGTCATCCCGACACCGCGCAGGACGCCGAGGTCGGCGAGGGTCAGCATGGGCAGTTCGGGATCCGGCACCTGCTCGGCGATGTGCCGGGCGTGCCGCACGTCCGTCAGTACGGTCACCATGTCGCCTCCGGGTGTGCACGGGCCACGCTCTGCAACTCGGCCAGCAGCGGCGCGAGATGCTCGGTGTGCTCCCCGCCGCGACCGGCGCCGGGCAGCGGCCGGTACACGGGCATGGGCAGCCCGGCCGCCTCGGTGACCTGCCGCAGCACGGCGACCACCTCGTCCCGCACGTCGTACGCCGTGAACAACTCGCCGAAATACGGGGCGACCTGCTCCATGGCCCTGCGCGTCCGGCGGCACGACTCGTCCGTGCCGTCACCGAGACGCACCGCCCACTCGGCCGCGTACTGCCGGTGGTACGTCAGCTCCTTGACGCCCTTGGCGGCGATGGCCGCGAGGACGGGGTCGGGGTGCGACGAGAGCTGCTCGAAGTGCGCGAGGCGCCAGCTGGACAGGACCAGCAGCCGCACGATCGAGAACGCGAAGTCCCCGCCCGGGAGTTCGGCCAGGCGCACGTTCCTGAAGTCCTCCGCGTCCCGGAAGTAGGCGTACGCGTCCTCGTCGCGCCCGGTGCCGTCGACCTGCCCGGCGCGTGCGTACAGCAGACGGGCCTGGCCGAGGAGGTCGAGGCCGATGTTGGCCAGCGCGACCTCTTCCTCCAGCTCCGGGGCGCGGGTGGTCCACTCGGCCAGCCGCTGCGCTGAGACCAGCGCGTCGTCGGCGAGTGCCACGCAGTCCGCGGCCAGCCGGCCGACGTCGACGCCCTCGGGCACGGTGGTGTCCACGCCGTGCAGCGGGTCCTCGAAGCCGGTGCCGTAGGCCCAGCGGGCGTCGTCCTCGTGTCCCTCGGCGAGGGTCATGTAGACGTGGTCGTCACTCATGCCCTGCTCCTCAGATGTGCGGGACGTCGTCGGGGATGTCGTAGAACGTCGGGTGGCGGTAGACCTTGTCGGCGCTCGGCGCGAAGAAGGGGTCCTTCTCGTCGCGCGTGGACGCCGCGATGTGCTCCGAGCGCACCACCCAGATCGAGACGCCCTCGTTGCGCCGGGTGTACAGGTCACGGGCGTGGGTGAGCGCCATGGCGTCGTCCGCTGCGTGCAGCGAGCCCACATGGACGTGGTTCAGCCCGCGCTTGCCGCGCACGAACACCTCGTACAGCGGCCAGTCGCCCTTGCCGGTGCCCTGGGTGGAGCCCGGGGTGCTGTCGCTCATGCCGTCGCTCCTTCACGCGCGCGTGCCGCCTGCTTGGCCGCGTGTGCCGTGGCCGCCTCCCGCACCCAGGCGCCCTCCTCATGGGCGCTGCGGCGGCGCTCAACCCGCTCGGCGTTGCACGGCCCGCCGCCGGAGATCACCCGCTTCAGCTCCTCCCAGTCGGGGGTGCCGAAGTCGTGGCTGCCGCTCTCCTCGTTCCAGCGCAGCTCCGGGTCCGGCAGCGTGACGCCGAGCTTCTCGGCCTGCGGGACGGTCATGTCGACGAACCGCTGACGCAGCACGTCGTTGCTGTGCCGCTTGATCTTCCAGGCCATCGACGCCGCCGAGTTGGGCGAGTCGCCGTCGGGCGGGCCGAACATCATCAGCGACGGCCACCACCAGCGGTTCACCGAGTCCTGGACCATGGCCCGCTGGGCCTCGGTGCCGCGCATCATCGTCATCAACAGCTCGTAGCCCTGCCGCTGATGGAAGGACTCCTCCTTGCAGATCCGCACCATCGCGCGCGCATAGGGCCCGTACGAACTCCTGCACAGCGGAACCTGGTTGCAGATCGCGGCGCCGTCCACGAACCAGCCGATGACGCCGACGTCGGCGAAGGTCGGCGTGGGGTAGTTGAAGATCGACGAGTACTTCTGGCGCCCTTCGATGAGCCGCTCGGTCAGGTCCGCGCGGTCGGCGCCCAGGGTCTCCGCCGCCGAGTACAGGTACAGCCCGTGGCCGGCCTCGTCCTGAACCTTGGCGAACAGGATGGCCTTGCGGCGCAGCGAGGGCGCACGCGTGATCCACTCGCCCTCCGGCTGCATGCCGATGATCTCCGAGTGCGCGTGCTGCGCGATCTGCCGCACCAGCGTCTTGCGGTAGCCGTCCGGCATCCAGTCGCGCGGCTCGACCCGCTGGTCCCGCGCGATCGTCGTGTCGAACTGCTGCTGCAACTCCTGGAGCGGCGCCTCGGCGGAGTGTGTCGTGGTCATCGATACCAGCTTCCCAACCGACCATTCGTTCGGTATTCAGTGTGACGTGTTTCTGCCGACCGGGCAAGACCCGGGCACAATCAGGGGCGGCGCGGCTCCGGGCCCGTGAACGACCGGGTTCACCCACGACCGCCGATCATGTGATTGTGGAATAATTCAACATGAGCTACGAAAGGTTACTTTCGTGACCAAGATGAGCAATGGTGCTGACTACGAGAGCATTCGGTTTGACCGCAGCGGTCAGGCCGAAGCCTTTGACGCCATCGGCGACCGCTATGACGAGGCCTTCCCGCACAAGGAGGGCCAGCTTTCCGCCGGAACTTGGCTGATCGACTCGCTGCCGGCGGGTTCGCGTGTGCTCGACCTCGGCTGCGGCACCGGAGTGCCGACCACGCGCCAGATGACGGACGCCGGCTTCGAGGTGGTGGGCGTCGACCTGTCGCGCAGGATGGTGCAGCTGGCCCGGGAGTACGTGCCCGCGGCGACGTTCCACCAGCTGGACATCGCCGACCTGCGCCCCGGCGGCCCGCAGGACCTCGGCCGTTTCGACGCCGTCGCGGCCTTCTTCTCCTTTCTGATGCTGCCCCGCGTGGAGATACCCCTCGCGCTGCAGACGGTCCGCCACCTGCTGGTTCCCGGTGGCCTGTTCGTCCTCTCGATGGTGGAGGCCGACGTGGACAACTACGCGATCCCGTTCCTCGGAAACACGATCCGGGTTTCCGGATACGTGCTGGAGGACCTGCACAAGGTCATCGAGACCGGCGGCTTCGAGATCGTCAAGGAGGCCGCCTACACCTATGCCCCGGCGGTCGCCGACGTCCCGCCCGAGGAGCAGGTCTTCCTCTGCTGCCGACGGCTCGACTGAACAGGCACGACCCTTCACCGCGGACCGCGGCCCACCGACGGGACGAAACGCGTGACGGAGCACCCCACCCCCGAGGGCCCACGGGTCACCCGGACCCCCCAGCCGCCCCCTCCGCACGGTCGCCGTGCCGGGGGCAGGGGCTCCGAGGCCCCGGGGCCGGACAACTCCCCCGACCCGGGCCCCGGCAGGGAAGGAGCACAGACCGACCGGCTTCAGTACCTGGACGTGGCGACCCGGCGGATCGCCCGCGGGATGGATCTCGACGAGACGCTCCGCGAACTGCGCCGGGCGGCCGTCCCCGCCTTCGCGGACGCGATCATCGTCCATCTGCACGATCCGCTCCCCGTCGGGGAGGAGAAGTCGGCCGCGCCCGTCGTCCTGCAGCTGCACAGCGTCAGCAGGAAGCCGGAAGCACCCGCCGCCTCCCGGTCGCCCCTGCTCAAGTCCCGTCCCCTGCACTCGGACGTCGCCGAGCACGTACGGCCGGCCGTCACCGGCCGGCTCTCGAAGCTGCTGCTGGCCGGACGGCCCGCCTTCGGTGACGCGCCGGGGATCGCGCCCGCGGTGGCCGAACTGCTCGGGCCCCTGGCCGGCGCGCCGGAGGCGATTCCGCCGGGACGCAGGCTGATCATCGCCCCGATGCACGGCCGCCGGCACGTCATGGGAACGGTGGTCCTCCTGCGCCGGCCCGACCGGTCCCCCTTCACCCGTGACGACCTGCTCGTCGCCTCACAGCTCGCGACGCACACCGCCATCGGCGTACAGAAAGCGGTGATGTACGGACACGAAGCCTCCGTGGCGGACACGTTGCAGCACACCATGCTCCCGTCGTCGCTGCCCGAGCCCACCGGGATCCGGCTGGCCAGTCGCTATCTGCCCGCCTCGAAGACCGCCCAGGTCGGGGGCGACTGGTACGACGCGATCCCGCTGCCCGGCAACCGCGTCGCACTGATCGTCGGTGACGTCATGGGGCATTCCATGACCTCCGCCGCGATCATGGGCCAGCTGCGCACCATCGTGCAGACCCTCGCCGGGCTCGACCTGCCTCCGGACGAGGTCCTGCACCACCTCGACGAGCAGGCCCAGCGCCTCGGCAGCGACCACATCGCGACCTGCCTCTACGCGATCTACGACCCGATCTCGCACCGGCTGCTCATGGCGAACGCCGGCCACCCGCCCGCGGTGCTCCTGCACCCGGACGGCCACGGCGAGGTGCTGCGCGTCCCACCGGCCGCCCCCATCGGCGTCGGCGGCGTCGACTTCGAGTCCGTGGAGATGCACGCGCCCACCGGAGCGACCCTTCTGCTCTACACCGACGGTCTCGTCGAATCGCGCGACACCGACGTGGGAACAGGCGTCGAGGCCCTGCGCACCAGCCTCCGGGCCATGGCGAGCGGACGCGCCGCCCCCTCACTCGAACCGCTGTGCGACCACATCCTCGGCACCATGGTCCCGGGCTCCCGGGACGACGACATCGCGCTGCTCACCGCCCGGTTCGAGGGCTTCCCTCCGGACAGCGTGGGGTACTGGCACCTGGACCCCCACCCGCTGACCGCCGGACAGGCACGTCGCCTGACCCGCAGGGCACTTCGCCGCTGGGACCTGGAATCCATGCTCGACTCGACGGAACTCATGGTCAGCGAGGTCGTGACGAACGCCGTCCGCTTCGCCTCACGGCCCATCGCGTTGCGGCTGCTGCGCACCGACGTCCTCCGCTGCGAGGTGACCGACGACTCGTCCCAGGTGCCCAGGATGCGACAGGCCCAGCCGGGCGACGAGGGCGGCCGAGGCCTCTTCCTCGTCGACCAGCTCGCGCAACGCTGGGGAGCGACGAGGCTCAGCACGGGCAAGGTCGTCTGGTTCGAGCAGCAGATCCCCAAGAAGTAGCCGCCGAGCTATCACCAGTCCGGCAGGTGACGAATCTTGCGTGCCCCCGTGTCACCCGTCAGAATGGTGACGTGAATCTGGATCATGCCTTCTTCTGCGGGAACCCCGCGCTCGACTTCGCGGCCACGCTCCGCGCCCGCCGCACGCTCCGGTTCGAGACGCTCGTGTCGCCGGACCGACTCGACGCCTGGTACGTCGAGTCCGGAGTCGTCGACGCCGTGTCGCCCAGCCGGGAGGCCGACGTCGAGCAGGCGATCGCCGTACGGGAGGCCGTCTACGGCCTGATCACCGCCCGGCGGCTCGGTGAGGCCTACGACGAAGAGGCGCTCGCCGCGGTGAACGGCGCGGCCCGCAAGCCCTCCGCGACGCCTCAGCTCACCGCGACGGGGCGATGGACGGCCGCGACGCCCGAAGAGGCACTGGCCACCGTGGCACGCCACGCCGTCGAAGTCCTCAGCGGACCCGACGTTCCGCTGCTGAAGGAATGCGGCAATCCCGAATGCACGCGCGTCTACATCGACCGGTCGCGCGGGACGCGTCGGCAGTGGTGCGGCATGGAGTCGTGCGGAAACAAGGTGAAGGCCGCGGCCTACCGCGCCCGCAAGAAGCAGGCCCGGACCGCAGTTCGGTGACGCACTGAGTTCTCGAGGTTCTCGGGCCGCGGGAAGCACCCTCGTCCTACGCCGGCAGCCTGGCTCCGAGGATGGCGAGGCAGTTCCTCCACAGGACGTCGAGGCGCTGGGGGTCGTTGTAGAGCTTGGCGAAGAGCACCTGACCTTCGAGTTGGGCGACGACGGACCGGGCGGCCTCACTGGAGTCACCGACGGCGATCTCACCCCGCTCCGCGGCCTCGGCGACGATCTCCTCGACCATGTCGACCTGCGCGTCGAAGATTCCTTGCAGGCGCGAACGGACGGCCTCGGTCTGGTTGCTCAGCTCCAGGGTCAGGTTCCCGAACAGACACCCTGAGACGGTGCCGCAGCTCTGCTGTCCGGCACGCTGGCCCGCCTCGGTCTCCTCGAACAGCTGCCGCAGCCGCTGGAGCGGTTCACCGCCGCCGCGCAGGACGCGGCTCCAGTCGCCGCGCTGGGTCTCCCAGTGCTCGTCGAGAACAGCCAGGGCGAGCGCCTCCTTCGTCTCGAAGAAGTAGTAGAAGCTGCCCTTCGGCACGCCCGCGACCTTGCAGATCTCGGCGGTGCCGAGGGCCGAGTAGCCCCGCTGCCCGATGAGCGACTGCGCGGCGGTGAGGATCTTCTCCCTGGCGTTGCTGGTCCGTCCCATACGACCAATATACGACCGATCGACTATTTACCCTGCGGACCGGTCCCCCATGGGCACTCTCGGCCCGGGCTCGCGTCACAGGCCGCGCCAGACGTTGTCGAAGGCCGCGTCCTCTATGGATCGGCGCTGCCGAACGGCTTCCAGTTCCATCACCGCGTCGTTGACGGCGGCCAGTACCGTCGCCACCGCGTCGTCGGCGATGTCCGGCGTGTCCGGGGAGCCCTCGGCGGCCTCGTCGAAGGGCTCGCCGTACAGCCCGGCTGCCGTCGCGAGAGCGACCAGGACGGGCTCGTGCGACTCCCAGCGGTCGACGGCCCCGCGGCGGGCGGGGGAATCGACGAGCGCCACGTCACCGGCCCGGAAGGACACCAGCCGACGGCGTTGCCGGGTGAGCTGGCCTTCGGTCTCGAAGGCGGTCAGATAGGCCGAGGACAGGTCACGGCCTCGGCGCCACAGCCACTCCTCCACCGACTCGTACGGCTCTTGGCGGACGAGCGACGACGCGGCCGCACGCAGCAGGGGGTCGTCGGGGGAGGGCGGGTCGCCGGGCACGACACGATCGCCGTCCAAGGCGACGGCCCGGACACCGAGGAGGTCGATGACCTCGGCCCCGGCGAGCGCGAGGGACAGGCTGCCCCGGTCCGCAGGGCGGCCGGATTCCCCATCCATGGCGACGATCAACAGGTCCCGCGGTGTGGTCATGATCCGCTTCCCCTCGGAGGTATGAGCAAGCGTACGTCGCAGACGTCGAAGCCGGCCGCGCGGTCTGCCGGACTCACAGGCACGTACGGACGAGCCACTCGTCGGAGTTGTACGCGTCCCTCGCCGGGTCGGGCACGGTCGCCGGCTTCTCTTCGACCATGTCCGCCAAGCTGATGCGCTCCGGCAACGTGCCGAATCGCGTACGGCGTGCGGCCTGGGCGACGTCCGGAGCGTTCTCCTGATGCACCATCTCGTCCTCCTGGGTTCGATCCGGGTTCGATCGCGGCGAAGAGGGCGTCACCCGGCTCGCTCGCCTCACCTGCCAAACACGTGATGATGATCGCAGCAGCTTTCGTCACCTGTCAAGGTGGTGACGGTACCGACGATCCCCACCAGAAAGCCCCACAGCGGCCGCAAGCGGCACCCCGGCCACCGACGGCAACGATCTGTTCGGCAGGTCTTACCAAACTTGGAACCTTCGCTTTCTTGAACTGTTCGTGTTTAGGGGGCTAGGTTTGGCGCCATGACCACACCCCGTACTCCGACCACCGCCGAGGAGCTGCGCGGTGTCGGCCTGCGGGTGACGGCTGCCCGCGTCGCACTCCTCGAGACCGTCCGCAGCGGCGACCACCTCGGAGTCGAGGCGATCGCCTCCGGGGTGCGCGACCGCGTGGGCCACATCTCCCTCCAAGCCGTGTACGAGGCCCTCCACGCACTCACCGCGGCGGGACTCATACGCCGCCTCGAACCGCCCGGCAGCCCGGCCCGGTTCGAGGGACGTGTCGGAGACAACCACCACCACCTCGTGTGCCGGACGTGCGGCGTCGTCGCCGACGTCGACTGCGCGGTCGGCCACGCCCCCTGCCTGACCGCGTCCGACGACCGCGGCTTCGCGATCGACGAGGCCGAGGTCATCTACTGGGGCCTGTGCCCCGCCTGTTCCACCAGCAGCAGTTCCTGAGCACCGTGATCCACCCAGTTCGGAAGGACTCTCATGACTGAGAACCATGACGCGATCGTCACTGACCCGAAGCCCGCGGAGGCGGGAGGCTGCCCGGTCGCACACGACCGTGCGCCGCACCCGACGCAGGGCGGCGGCAACCGCCAGTGGTGGCCGGAGCGGCTCAACCTGAAGATCCTTGCCAAGAACCCCGCCGTGGCCAACCCCCTCGGTGAGGACTTCGACTACGCCGAGGCGTTCAAGAACCTCGACCTTGCGGCCGTTAAACAGGACATCGCCGAGGTACTGACCACCTCGCAGGACTGGTGGCCGGCCGACTTCGGCAACTACGGCCCGTTCATGATCCGTATGGCGTGGCACAGCGCGGGCACCTACCGCATCAGCGACGGCCGCGGCGGCGCCGGTGCCGGTCAGCAGCGCTTCGCTCCCCTGAACAGCTGGCCGGACAACGGCAACCTGGACAAGGCCCGCCGTCTGCTGTGGCCGGTGAAGAAGAAGTACGGCCAGAGCCTTTCCTGGGCCGACCTGATGATCCTCACCGGCAACGTCGCCCTGGAGCAGATGGGCTTCGAGACCTTCGGCTTCGCCGGCGGCCGTGCGGACGTCTGGGAGTCCGAGGAGGACGTGTACTGGGGTCCCGAGACCACCTGGCTCGACGACCAGCGCTACACCGGCGACCGCGAGCTGGAGAGCCCGCTCGGCGCCGTCCAGATGGGCCTCATCTACGTCAACCCCGAGGGCCCCAACGGCAACCCGGACCCGATCGCCGCGGCCCGCGACATCCGTGAGACCTTCCGCCGGATGGCGATGAACGACGAGGAGACGGTCGCCCTGATCGCGGGCGGTCACACCTTCGGCAAGACCCACGGCGCGGGCCCGGCGGAGAGCGTCGGCGACGACCCCGAGGCCGCCCCGATCGAGGCGCAGGGCTTCGGCTGGAAGAACTCCTTCGGCACCGGCAAGGGCGCGGACGCCATCACGTCCGGCCTGGAGGTCACCTGGACCACCACGCCCACCCAGTGGAGCAACGGCTTCTTCGACAACCTCTTCGGCTACGAGTGGGAGCTCACCCAGAGCCCCGCCGGCGCCAACCAGTGGAAGCCGAAGGACGGCGCGGGCGAGGGCACCGTCCCGGCCGCCCACGACGCCTCGAAGAAGATCGCCCCCTCGATGCTCACGACGGACCTGTCGCTGCGCTTCGACCCGATCTACGAGCCCATCTCCCGCCGCTTCCACGAGAACCCCGCGGAGTTCGCGGACGCCTTCGCCCGCGCCTGGTACAAGCTGACCCACCGTGACATGGGCCCGAAGTCGCTCTACCTCGGCCCGGAGGTCCCGCAGGAGACCCTGCTGTGGCAGGACCCGCTGCCCGAGGCGGAGGGCGAGGCCATCGCCGCCGAGGACGTCACCGCCCTCAAGGCGAAGATCCTCGGCTCGGACCTGACCGTCTCGCAGCTGGTCTCCGCCGCCTGGGCCTCGGCCTCGACGTTCCGCGGCAGCGACAAGCGCGGCGGCGCCAACGGCGCGCGCGTCCGTCTGGAGCCGCAGCGCGACTGGGAGGCCAACGACCCCGGCCAGCTGGCCCAGGTGCTGCGTGTCCTCGAGGGCATCCAGGCGGAGTTCAACTCCGGCGCCAAGAAGGTCTCCCTGGCCGACCTGATCGTGCTCGGCGGCAGCGCGGCCGTCGAGAAGGCCGCCAAGGACGCCGGTCACGACGTCACGGTGCCCTTCACCCCGGGCCGTGTCGACGCGACGGAGGAGCACACCGACGCGGAGTCCTTCGCCGCCCTCGAGCCGACCGCCGACGGGTTCCGCAACTACCTCGGCAAGGGCAACCGCCTGCCGGCCGAGTACCTGCTGCTCGACCGTGCGAACCTGCTGACCCTCAGCGGCCCCGAGCTGACGGTCCTCGTCGGTGGCCTGCGCGTCCTGGGCGCCAACCACCAGCAGTCGTCGCTCGGTGTCCTCACCGCGACCCCCGGCAAGCTGACGAACGACTTCTACGTCAACCTGCTCGACCTGGGCACGACGTGGACGGCGACGTCCGAGGACGCGACCACCTTCGAGGCCCGCGACGACGCCACGGGCGACGTCAAGTGGACCGGCACCCGTGCCGACCTCGTCTTCGGCTCGAACTCCGAGCTGCGCGCGCTCGCCGAGGTCTACGCGGCCGACGACGCGAAGGAGAAGTTCGTGAACGACTTCGTCGCGGCGTGGACCAAGGTCATGGAGCTCGACCGGTTCGACCTCGTCTGATCAGTTCCTCGTGACGTCCGGGCCGGCCTGCACAGGCCGGCCCGGACGTTTTCGTTCCGGGACTTCTCCGCCGGCTCCGGGACCCCTCCCGAGGCGCGTCCGTATAAGTAGCAGAGGGATGCCCCCCTCGTCCGGAGCCCGGAGTACGGAGATCGCGGCTCAACGGCGGTGGTGGGCGCACGAGTTGATACGCGTTGAAAGGTGAACGGATGAACACGGGCAGCGGCCGGGTCGGCGTCGCGGTGGTGCTGACCCTGATGGTGGTTCTCGCGGGCTGCGGAGGGGGTGGAGGCGGCGGCCGGGACGACGACTCCGGGGAGGGGGCGGAGTCGTCTTCCACGCGTACGCCGTCGGAATCGGTGCGGCCGTCCTCGCCGTCGGTGTCGCCGTCCACTCCCCCGTCCCCGAGTGGACCGGCCACGTCGGACGCCCCCGGTGGCGGCACCGATGCCGACGCCTGCTTCGACGGACGGTGCGAGATCACCGTGTCGAAGCCCATGACCATCAAGGTCGACAGCCGGTTCGGCGTCAGCAACCTCCGGGTCACGAAGGTCACGGAGGATGCCGTGATGCTCCAGTCCTCCGGCTCCGGCGTGTTCCTGAGCACGTCGGTCGGCGAGGGCGGCACCGGTGGACTGAACAGCCTCGGCTTCCGCGTGAAGTCCCTGAAGGGTGGCAAAGCGGTGCTGGAGTTCTTCCCCAAGAGCTGATTCCCGGCCGGACGTGTCGCCGCTCAGCGGACGACCAGCGGCCGGAACGCGGAGCGCACGTCGGACTTGGACTCGCTGACGTACCTGGTCGACGGCGGGCCCGAGTCGGAGTCGCCGGAGGAGAAGTACGAGATGAGTGCGGGGCAACTCGACCCGCTGATCTGGATCTTGCGCTTGGTGACGAGTTTGCCGGTGCGGACCTCGTAGACCTTCACCGGAATCGCGATCTTGTGGAAGGTCACGTACGTGGTGGACCCGGAGGCCTTGCCTTGGTACGGGCAGGTCTGGACGGATGTGCCGAAGGTGTCCTCGCCCATGCAGACCACCAGGACGGCGTCGGCCGCGTCGGCGGCCTTCCAGGAGCCGGGGAGTTTGCCGGAGTAGTCGTCGCCGTACGTACTGCCGGTGTAGAACAGCGCGCGGTTGGTGCCCTTGCCCATGGGCTTGGCACCGCTGTACTTCGCGGGGTTGGAGCAGTACTCGGGCTGGGAGCCGGTGCCCGGTGCGAGCAGGCTGCGGAGGTTGGCCAACTCGATGCTCTGGGTGGCCTTCCGGGCTCCCTTCCTGGCCTTGTCCGCCAGGTCGTCGCCGGGGTAGCGGTCCAGCAGCCGCTCGTAGTGCGCCAGGGCGTCCTGCCAACTGCTGTCGGTCATCAGCTCGTCACCGCAGCCGACGAGCGCGGCGGGGGCGGTCCGCTTGGCCGTGGCGGCGGACCGGTCCAGTACGTCGTGGCTGCGCTTCCGGTCACGGAGCCATTCGGTGACGGTGACGGTGGTGCAGGGCTCCTTGGCGGGCAGGCTGCCGAGGAATCCGGTCAGGGTCGTCTCGACCGTCTTCTCGTTGCCGGGTTCGGCGAGGACGGAGGCGAGTGTCTCGAAGCCCTCGTCCAGGGCATCGGTGTTCCCGGTCAACGCCGTGTTCAGTTCGGTCCGGGCCGACCGCAGCCGGTCGCATGCCTCTACGGTCTCGTCGCCGCGGGCGGTCAGCGGGGCGTCGGCGACGCGATGCCCGAACCACACCCTGTCCTGGGCGCTCAACACCCCGGCGCAGTCGCCGCTTTCGCGGGCCTCGGTGACGCTCTCCTCGATCCTGGACGCGTCGAAGCGCAGCAGCGCCACGGCCAGCAGCACCGACAGCGTGATGCAGAGTGCGACCACTCGCTGACCGCGCAGCGCGACCCCGCTGCCGCCTCTGCGCGCCAGGAACCACCCGTGGGCGACGACCGCGACCCACCACACGAGCACGGCGATCTCGTACGCCGGCCGGGCGGTCGAGACGAGCCGGGAGACGAGCACGACGGTGACGACCACGGCTGCGACGGCGAGCATGCGGCGGCGCAGCATCAGGTAACCGACGCCGAGAAGGGAGGCGTTGCCGAGGGCGACGGCCAGCGGGTCGTGCACCCGGTCCTCGGGCGGCGTGGGCTCCGGCAGTTCGGGCAGGGCATGCGTCGGTTCGTTCATCCTGGTCTCCCCCGGTCGCAGAACGAGTCTCGATGTCGCATGGTGCGGCCCCGCCCCCGGGACCCCTCCCGGGGCTGCGCCCTCAGCGCATGAGCGCGCCGCGCAGTGTGAGGCCGTAGTTGGTGCGAAGGCGGCGCAGTTCCCAGAGGCCCACCGCGGTGACGGACAGCGGCGCGCCGAGCGTGACAACGATCCCGACGGGCCCCGGCAGGGTGTCGTAGGCCCCTGTGAACATGTCCACCAATGCCATCTCCCACACGAGCGTGATGGCCAGCAGCGGCGGCACCGTCTCATGGATGTCCGCGGTGCGGAAGACATGGACGAGGGACATACCGATGCCGTAGAAGACGAACGGCAGGACCCAGACGATCGTGAGCAGAATGCCGACCACCGTGACCACCGTCATCACGGGATTGGTGGCGAACCGCCCGCTGACGAAACCCGTGAGCACGCCCGCGGGGAACACGAACATGGCGCCCATGACGGCCAGGATCGAACCGAAGGGCTTCGCGGTGCGGCGCAGCAGCTCCTGACGGGCCGGTGGCCGGGCCACGGCGATCAGCACCCCGACGGCCACCGGGAAGGTCGCCGCGAGCACAAGGACGTTGATCCAGGCCTGGTTGCCGCGGTCGCTCGCGATGTCCCCCGCGGACGCGGCGAGTTTGTAGGAGATCGTCACCCACACGACGGCACACAGGCCGACGATGGTGCGGATCTTCTGGATGCGGGCGACCACCTCGTCGTCGACCCGGCCCGGCCGCGACGGCGTGAAGACCTTGCGCCCGACCGCGATGGGACCCGCCGTGCGCCACAGCCGCCCGAGCGGTCCCACGCGGCGCTGAGGCAACGGTCCCGGGTACGGCGGACCGGGTTGCGGAGGGTAAGGGTGCGGACCGTTGGGATACGGAGCATTGGGGTACGGGGCGTTGGGCGGGTAACCGCCGGGCGGCGGTGGGGTGTTGTACGGGTATGGACCCTGGGGCTGCGGAGGCAAGTTGCCACCGTTCGGGTCGTACGGCGGCGGCCCCTGCGGGTTCCAGGCGTTCATCTCTGCGGCTCCCCCGATTCGCGGCTGAAGTGACGGACGCGTCGCCGCAGTGTATTGGTTGCAGACGGGAAGCCTTTTCCGAGGCCGGGGCGAGCGGCGGGGTCACTCCCAGACGACGACGTTGCGTCGCACGGGCACTGTCGAGGCGTCGGTGGCGAACAGTTCGGGCGAGTGCGCGCGGATGCGTTCGATGTCGCTGAAGACGGCGCGCAGGTGCGTGCGCATGGCCGTGCGGGCGAGCGGGACGTTCCCGCCGACGATCGCCTCGAAGATCTCGTGGTGCTGGGCGGCGAAGACGGCCGGGGACACGTTCTCGTGCAGGCCGAGGCGCCTGGCCCGGTCCAGGTGCCCCTTGGCCGCGGCGACGGTCGTCCACACGTTGCCGTGACCGCTCAGGCGCATCAGGCCCTGGTGGAACGCCTCGTCCAGATCGAAGAACTCCTCCAGGTCGAGGTCCGCGCGCCGCTGGCGGTTCAGGTTGCCCCGCAGTTCCTCGACGACCACCGGGTCGAGCCGCTCGGGAAGACCGTCGAGCGATGCGAGCTCCACCGCCTCCCGGAGGAACTGCGCGTCGGCGACCTGCGCCGGGTCCACCCGTGACACGAACGACCCGATCTTCGGGAAGACCTGCACCAGGCCCTCCTGGGCCAGCAGGATCAGGCTCTCCCGCACAGGAGTGCGACTGACGCCCAGTGACGCGGCGAGTTCGTTCTCCGAGAGGGCCGCGCCCGGGGGAAGTTCGAGGGTCAGGACCAACTGACGCAATTTCAGATAGATATCGCGCCGACTCGTCCGCCCGTTCGTTTGAGCCATGTGCACATCGTACGTAGGACGGCGATACAAGTATTGCCATGCTGCGCGACAGATGCTTGTATACAAGTACTTCGCGACCAAGGAGTACCTGTGAGCAAGATCGAACGCGTCGAGGTGTTCGTCGCCTCCCCCGGCCGGACCTTCGTCACGCTGCGTATCACCACCACGGACGGGGTGACCGGGCTCGGTGACGCCACGCTCAACGGTCGTGAGCTGTCCGTGGCGAGCTATCTGCGCGATCACGTGGTTCCGCTGCTGATCGGCAAGGACCCCGCCCGTATCGAGGACATGTGGCAGTACCTCTACAAGGGTGCCTACTGGCGACGCGGGCCGGTCACGATGACCGCGATCGCCGCGGTCGACACCGCCCTGTGGGACATCAAGGGCAAGACGGCCGGGCTGCCCGTCTACCAGCTCCTCGGCGGCCGGTCGCGCGACGGCGTGCTGGTCTACTCGCACGCCAGCGGCACCGACACCCCCTCGCTGCTGGACGACGTCGAGCGCTATCTGGAGCTGGGCTACAAGGCCGTACGGGCGCAGGCCGCCGTGCCCGAGGTCGGCGGCACGTACGGGGTGCGCAAGGGCAAGGTCTACGAGCCGGCCGCGACCGAGCTGCCCGACGAGCAGCCCTGGGACACCGAGGCCTATCTCGGCTTCGCACCCACCTATCTGGAGGCGGTTCGGGAGCGCTTCGGCTTCGGCTTCCACCTGCTGCACGACGTGCACCACCGGCTGACGCCGATCGAGGCGGCCCGGTTCGGCAAGAGCGTCGAGGGCTGCCGGCTGTTCTGGATGGAGGACCCGACCCCGGCCGAGAACCAGGAGGCGTTCCGGCTCATCCGGCAGCACACCACGACGCCGATCGCGGTCGGCGAGGTGATGAACTCGATCTGGGACGTCCAGCACCTGATCACCGAGCAGCTCATCGACTACGTACGCACCACCGTCGTCCACGCGGGCGGGATCACCCATCTGCGGCGGATCTTCGACCTCGCCGCCCTCTACCAGGTGCGGACCGGATCCCACGGGGCGACCGACCTATCCCCCGTCAGCATGGCGGCCGCCGTGCACGTCGACATCACCGTGCCGAACTTCGGCATCCAGGAGCACATGGGCCACCCCGACGAGACCGCCGAGGTGTTCCGGACCGGGGTGACGTTCGCCGACGGCATGCTGTATCCCTCCGAGGAGCCGGGCCTCGGCGTCGAGTACGACGAGAAGGCCGCCGAGCGCTTCCCCTACCAGCGGCGCTACCTCCCGGTCGCCCGCCGCCTCGACGGGTCGGTGCACGACTGGTGAGCGCCGACGACCTCTTGAACCGTGAGGCCCTCCTCCGGCTCCCACCCGAACTGCGGCCCGCCGTCGATCCGGCCGAACTGCGCACCCGTGTCGTCCACTTCGGGCTCGGCGCCTTCCACCGGGCGCACCAGGCCGTGTTCACCGAGCAGGCCGCCGCCCTCTCGGGCGAGCCCTGGGGCATCACCGCGGTCGCGCCCCGGTCGGCCGCGACCGTACGTGCCCTGCGGGACCAGGACTGTCTGTACTCGCTCACCGAACGCCGTCCGGACGGTCACCGCACGCGCGTCGTGGGCTCGGTCGTCGGTGCGCTGACGATGGGTCCCGATGCCAAGACCGTCGAGGCGCTGATCACCGATCCCGAGGTGACGGTGGTGACGCTGACCGTCACGGAGAAGGGCTATCACCGTTCCCCGTCGACGGGCGGCCTCGACACCGCGGCCGGACCGGTCGCCGCCGACCTCGCGGCTGCCGCCGACGGGCCCGTCACCACGGTGGTCGGGCGGCTGGCCGCCGGGCTGGCCGCCCGGATGCGGGCGGGCGCGCCCCCGATCAATGTCGTGTCCTGCGACAACATGGCGGACAACGGCACGGCGCTGAGCCGTGTGGTCCACGACTACATCCGTGCGTCGGCCTGGCCGGACCGTGCGGAGATCCTGGACCGGATGGCCGAGGCCGTCGCCTTCCCCGCGACGGTCGTGGACCGGATCGTGCCCGCCACGAGCGAGGCCGACCGGACGGCGGCCGAGGCGGCGCTCGGGGTACGCGATGCCCTCCCCGTGACGGGCGAGCCGTACCGGCAGTGGGTGCTGGAGGACTCCTTCACCGCGCCCCGGCCGCCCTGGGAGCTCGACGGCGCCCTGTTCGTCCCGGACGTCGCGCCCTACCAGCGCACCAAGCTGCGGCTGCTCAACGGCTCCCACTCCGCCCTGGCCTACCTCGGCACCGCCGCGGGGCTCACCACGATCGCCGAGACCATGGCGGCGGACTGGGGCGAGCGCCTCGTACGGGCGCTGTGCGCGGAGGTCGCCCCCACACTCCCGGCCGACGGCCCCGATCCGGTCGCGTACGCCGACGATCTCGTCGTACGTTTCCGCAATCCCGCCATGCGTCACCTGCTGCGGCAGATCGGCTCCGACGGATCGGTGAAGATCACGGAGCGCTGGCTGCCTGCCCTGCGCGAACTGCGTACCCGCGGCGCGAGCACCCCCGTCCTCGAACTCGCCCTCGCCGGCTGGGCGGACAGCACCCGCCGGGCCGACGCACCAAGCGATCCCGCCGCCGAGGCGCTCACCGCCTGCTGGGGGCCCGCGGCCCGCCCCGCCGAGACCGTACGCGCACTGCTGCGCGTGCTCGGCGCGGCCGACCTGGCGGACGACGACGTGCTCGTCGCCGCCGTCGCGGACCGGCTCCCCGCACTGCGTGCCGGACGCGTCGAGATCTGATCCCCTCGGTCGCCCGCGTCCGAGCCACCCCTGATCCCCCGCATCTGAGCCTCACTTCAGTCCCCGAACAACGGAGTTCACGATGAAGGACAGCGTCATAGCCGCTCAGCAGACGCCATCCGCCCAGCGCAGCACACGAGATCTGACCCGGGCCGCCGTCTCGGGCTGGCTCGGCACGGCCATGGAGTTCATGGACTTCCAGCTCTACTCGCTGGCCGCCGCGATCGTCTTCAACAAGATCTTCTTCCCGGACGTCAGCCCGGCCATCGGACTGATCGCCGCGATGGCCACCTACGGCGTCGGGTACGTCGCCAGGCTCGCCGGTGCCGTCTACTTCGGGCGGATGGGCGACCGGATCGGCCGCAAGAAGGTCCTGTTCCTCACGATCCTGCTGATGGGCGCCTCAACCACCCTGATCGGCACCCTGCCCACATACGCCACGATCGGCATTCTCGCGCCGATCCTGCTCGTCGTGCTGCGCCTGGTGCAGGGCTTCGGCGCGGGTGCCGAGATCGCCGGGGCGACCGTGATGCTGGCCGAGTACGCGCCCGTGAAGAAGCGCGGGCTGATCTCCTCGCTGGTGTCGCTCGGCACGAACTCCGGGACGCTCGCCGCCTCCGGCCTGTGGGCCATACTGCTCGCCGTACTCAGCGAGGACCAACTGCTGTCCTGGGGCTGGAGGTTGCCCTTCCTGCTGAGCTTCGGGCTGATGATCTTCGCGGTCTGGATCCGCCGCAGTCTCAAGGAGAGCCCGGTCTTCGAGGAGCGTCCCGACGTGGTGGACGGCGTGGCGCTGGCCCGTGACGAGGTCGAGTCCGCGATCGCCAAGGCCGACGAGCACGAGGGCAGCGTCCTGGCGGCGGGTATCCGGCAGCGCAAGGGCAAGGCGTTCTTCCTCGCGCTGGGGCTGCGGTTCGGCCAGGCGGGCAACTCCGGTCTGATGCAGACGTTCCTGGTCGGCTACATCGCCACCAACCTGGCGGTCGGCCGGTCCGTACCGACCGACGCGATCGTGTACGGGTCGCTGGTCGGCTTCGCCACCGTGCCGGTGGTCGGCCTGCTGGGCGACCGCTTCGGGCGCCGCGTGATCTATCTGGCGCTCTCGATGCTGACCGTCGTCCTCGCCTTCCCGGTGATGCTCCTGATCACCTCGGGCTCGACCCCGGGCGTGATGCTCGGCATGGTCCTCGGTCTGAACGTCGGCGTCCTCGGTCTGTTCTCGCTGGAGAGCGTCACGATGGCCGAACTCTTCGGCTCCCGCACCCGGTTCACCCAGCTCGCGCTCGCCAAGGAGATCGGCGGCATCCTCGCCACGGCGATCGGCCCGGTCCTCGCGGCCACGCTCACCGCCGTCACCGGCAGTTGGTGGCCCATCGCGGCGATGCTCGTCGTCTACTCGCTCATCACCTTCGTCAGCGCGTTCCTCGCGCCCGAGACACGCGGACGCGATCTGGTCCGGCTGGAGGACGCCGTATGAGGGCGGTTGTGGTGCACGGTCCCGGCGACGTACGCGTCGACGAGCGGACCCGGCCGGTGCCGGGCGCGGGCGAGGTGCTGCTGGCCCTGGAGTGGGGCGGCATCTGCGGATCCGACATCGCGTACTGGAAGAAGGGCGCGTCCGGCACCGCCGCGCTCGCGCACCCGCTGGTGCTCGGGCACGAGTTCGCGGGCCGGGTCGCCGCCCTCGGCAACGGAGTCACCGGGCTCCGCGAGGGCCAGCCGGTCACCGTGCACCCGGCCCAACTGGTCGGCGACGGCGTCCTTCCCGAGCGGATCGCCGGACGGACCAACCTCTACCCGCGCGTCCGCTACTTCGGCTCGGCGGCCTTCGACCCGCACACCGACGGCGGGTTCAGCGAGTACCGGACGGTCCCCGCGACCCAGATCCGGCCGCTGCCGGACGGCGTCGGCACCGAACAGGGCGCTCTCGCCGAGCCGTTGGCCGTCGCCCTGCACGCCGTCGGGCGGGCCCCCGAACTGCGTGGCCGTACGGTCCTGGTCAACGGCTGTGGCCCGATCGGCTCCCTGGTCGTCGCCGCCGCGCGGTACCGCGGAGCGGGCCGGGTCGTCGCCGCCGATCTGGCGTCGTCCTCCCTCGCCGTCGCCCGCGCCATGGGCGCCGACGAGACGTGCGACCTCTCCGCCGGCGAAGGGCTGCCCGAGGACGTGGACGTGGTCTTCGAGGCGTCCGGCGCCCCGGCCGCGCTCGGCCCTGTGCTGCGGGCCACGGCCCGGGGAGGCACCCTCGTCCAGGTGGGCAACCTGCCCGGTACGGCCGTGGCCGCCGCGCTCGGCGATCTGGTGACCCGCGAGATCACCTGGATCGGCTCGTACCGGTTCGTCGAGGAGATCGACGAGGCGCTGATCGCGCTCCGGGACGGCCTGGACGTGACCCCCCTGATCACCCACCGTTTCCCGCTTGAACGGGCCGAGGAGGCGCTCGCCGTGGCCGCCGACCCGGGGAGCGGGAGCAGCAAGGTGATGCTGCGACTTGCCACCGAGGGCACCGTGTTGTGACGCACGGCGGGTCCTCGTGCGGCACGCCCGCATGGGCCTGGCCGTCGCACCTGGCGCCTTCAGGCCGCTCCTTCGCACGATGCCGCCCCGGTGCACCCCCGCCCGTCCCGCCTTCGAGTCCGTATTCCCGTCCCGTCCGCCAGGAGAATCCCGTGCCTCTGCCGTCCCCTCCCCACGCCGCCGACAGCCAGGAGCCGGTGGCCGACGTCGTGTGCGTCGGCGAGACGATGGCCGTGCTCAGCCCGCCGGACGCCCGCCCGCTCGCCGAACAGCCCGTGCTCAGCATGGCCATCGGCGGTGCCGAGTCCAACGTCGCCTGCGGAGTGGCCGGTCTCGGGCACCGCGCCGCCTGGCTGAGCCGGCTCGGTGACGATCCGTTCGCCCGTCGCATCCTGGCCGAACTCACCGCGCGGGGCGTGGACGTGAGCGCCGTCGAGACCGATCCGGAGCGGCCGACCGGCGTCTACTTCAAGGACCCGGGTCCGGACCGCACCCGTACGCACTACTACCGCGGCGGATCGGCCGCGTCCCGGATGGGGCCGGAGCTGGCCCGGCGGCCCGTACTCCGCCGGGCCCGCGTCGTGCACCTGTCGGGCGTGGCCGCGGCCGTCTCCGACAGCTGCGCCCGCCTGCTGGAGGCGCTGCTCCTCGGCCGGGAGGGCCGCGCCCCGCGTGGTCCGGTCGTCTCCTTCGACGTGAACCACCGTCCCGCGCTCTGGCGCGGGCGCGGTACGGACGCCGCGCGGAGTCTGCTGGCGCTCGCCCGCGCCGCGGACATCGTGTTCGTGGGACGGGACGAGGCCGAGGAGCTGTGGGGCACCGCCCGTCCGGACGACATCGCGGCCCTGCTCGCTCCCGCGCCCGTCGTGGTCGTCAAGGACGCCGAACACGGAGCGACCTCGTACGCCGACGGGGTGCGGACGTTCGTGCCCTCGCTGCCCACCAAGGTGGTCGAACCGGTCGGCGCGGGCGACGCGTTCGCGGCCGGCTACCTGGCCGGCGTCCTGGAGGACCGCGACGAACGCTCACGGCTGCGGCTCGGCCATCTGGCGGCCGCCGCGGCGCTGCGGACGAGGGACGACGTTCCCGTCATGCCGCCCCGCACGGAGACCGACCGGTGCCTCGCCCTGGACGACGACGCCTGGGCCGCCACGGCACCCCGCTGAGGGAACCGCCTGTTGAGGAAAACCGCCGCGCAACAGTCCGAGTCCGGCGGTACCGAATCGGGCCCGACCGAAGGAGAACTCCCGCCCATGACCGCAGACTTCCTCTCCCAGCTGTCGAAGGACCGCGTGATCGCCGTCGTCCGCGCACCCGAGATACCCGACGCGGCGGCGTTGTGCGCGGCCCTGCGCGCCGGCGGCATCCGCTGGATCGAGTTCACCCGCACCACGCCCGGACTCGCCGCGCACCTGCGACGTGCGGTGGCCGACGACGGGGACGGCATCGGCGCGGGCACGGTGATGACCGGCGAACAGGCCGAGGAACTGATCGACGCGGGGGCCCGGTACCTCGTCACGCCCGGCTGCCGCCCGGGGGTGGCCAAGGCGGCGTCGGCGGCCGGGGGGCCGGTCGTCCTCGGCGCCCTCTCCCCGACGGAGGTCGGCCTGGCGCTCGATCTCGGCGCCGACGCGGTGAAGATCTTCCCCGCGCGTGCCTTCGGCCCCGGCTACCTCCGGGATCTGGCCGGACCGTTCCCGGACGTACCGCTGGTGGCGTCGGGCGGTGTCAACGAGGACAACGCGGCCGCTTTCCTCGCCGCCGGGGCGCGTGCTGTGTGCGCCGGCTCGAACGTCGTACCGCCCTCCCTGGTGGCCGCCGGGGACTGGCCGGAGATCACCCGACGGGCCCGCGCCTTCACGGACTCCTGTCGATGACGGCCGGGGGCAGTGTCAGGCGGCGCTGTCCCTGTCCCACAGCACGTGCAGCGTGAGCGGCTTGCGGAAGACCAGACCGTACGGAGCGGTGGGGTGCTCCGGGTCGAGGCGCAGGGCGGGGAGGCGTTCGAGCAGATGCTGGAGCGCGATCCGGGTCTCCAGGCGGGCGAGGTGTGCGGCGAGGCAGTAGTGCGGGCCGTGGGCGAAGGCCAGTTGGAGGCGTGCGTTCTCGCGGCGGACGTCGAAGCGGTCGGGGTCGGGGAAGACGGCCGGGTCGCGGTTGGCGCCCGTCAGGGAGACGGTCACCAGGTCGCCCTTGCGTATCGCGGCCGGGCCGAGCACGGTGTCACAGGTGGCGTAGCGGTCCACGACCGCCGCCCCGGGTTCCAGGCGCAGCGATTCCTCGATCGCGCCGTCCAGGAGATCGAAGTCGGCCCGGACCAGGGCAAGTTGGTCCGGGTGGTGCAGCAGGTGCAGCAGCGCGTTGGTGATCATCCCCTCGGTGGTCTCGATGCCTCCGAACATCAGGACCGCGGCGTTGGAGGCCACTTCGGGCACCGCCAGCCGCCCGGCGGCGGAGACGAGGAGCGAGGACGTACTCCGATCCGCGACGGTGGCTTCCACGGCGGCCCGCAGCTGCGCGTACGCCGCGGCGCCGGCGGGCGCCGCGTCATGTCCGGCGGTGATGTCGGAGACCGACCGCACGATGGCGTCGTACCAGGAGAGCACCGTGTCCGCGTCGGTGCCCGCCAGCCCGAGTGCCTCGGTCACGACGGCGACCGCGAGCGGGCCTGCGAAGGCGCGCCGCAGGTCCACGGCACCGGTCGGTTCCAGGGCGGTGAGTTCCAGGGCGGTGATGAGCCGCTCGGTCTCCCGCTCGATGAACGAGGCGAAGCCGTCACGGACCTCCCGCGGGCGGAAGGGCTGGTTGAAGGGCTCGCGGTGGCGGGCGTGCTCGGCGCCGTCCAGCGACAGCATGCTCGGTCCGACGACCTGTGCGGTGGAGAACCGGGGGTCGTCGACGGTGAAGGTCGCCGCGTCCCGCATCACGCTCAGCGCGAGGTCGCGCCGGGTCACCAGCCATCCGTCCAGTTCGGGAAGCCACGAAACGGGCTCCCGCGCACGCAGCTGCGCCAGTCGCGGGTGCGGATCCCGGGCGAGTTCGGCGAGCGTGGTCGCGGCCCCGAGCGGGAAGGAGTCGACGACGCTCATCGCGGACTCCGGCCGAGTGCAGAGAAACCGATCATAGCCAAGGCTAACCGCTGAGTGTGGGGCCGGGATCGGCCACCGCACACCGTTCGGGAGGTCGGACGCGGTAGCGGTCAGACGTACTGACAACGAGAAGCGGCCTGTCCCCTCCCCCGTGAGAGGACAGACCGCGGTCTTCACCTCAAAGCGCGACGATCCGACTCTGCGTCAGCTTCGGCGTCAGCACTTCGGTGTCAGCACTTCGGTGTCAGCAGGGGAAGAAGACGCTGTTGTCGTTGGCGAGCCGCTTGAACGCGGCCTTGGTCCCCGATCCTGCGATCCCGTCGATGGCGCCCGTGTAGCCCCAGTTGAAGGCCAGCTTGCGCTGCAGCGCCTTGATCGTGTTGGGGCCGACGATGCCGTCGATGGCACCGGTGTAGCCCCAGTACTCCTTGAGCCAGCGCTGGTACGCCTTCCAGCTGTTGGTGCCGAGCAGTCCGTCGATGGCGCCGGTGTAGCTCGCCGGAGCGTTCCTCAGGAAGCACTGCATGTTCTTGGCCTGCTGGGTGCTCAGGCCGAGGTTGTTCGTCGCGAGGATGGTCACGTCCTGGGCGCTCACCGCCGGCTTCGCGGCCGGTGCGGAGTCCGCGAAGGCGGCGCCCGAGCCCGCCAGGCCCCCCGCGGCGATCCCGACGGCGGCGGTGACACTGACGATCGTCCTCGTCAGAGCTCGCATACTTTCCCCTCCGATGCTTCGGTTCCCTCTGTGCCCTCTGCGGGCGGGGCCGACCGTGTGGTCGGCTCGGCAATCAGACTGTGTGGTGGGCCGTGTGCGGCGCCACGACTGCCGGGAAAGTGACGTCATCGCGGGACGCCCCACCCGCTGACCTGCTAGGACCTCACTCGTTGGGACGATCCCGCGGGACGGTTCCGGCCGAGCCGCCGCGGCGGACGATGGCCGATTCGGTACGGAGGCGGAACCGGTGTATGGGGCACATCGTGAAAGCTGATGCAGAATGCGCGGGAAATTCGGACCGCTGACCATGGTCCGCGAACGCGAGTGGGGGGAACATGTCGCGTTGGAAAGCTCTGCCCGGTGAACTGGATCCGCGTGTACGGCAGTTGGTGGTGCGCCTACGCCGGCTCAAGGACCACAGCGGACTGAGCCTGCGGCAGCTGTCGGCGAAGACGGGGTACAGCGCGTCGTCGTGGGAGCGGTACCTGGGCGGGCGGTCGCTGCCGCCCCGGGAGGCCGTCGAGGCGATGGCCCGGATCGGCGGTGACGATCCGACCCGGCTGCTCGCGTTGCACGAGGTCGCCGCCGAGGCCTGGGGAGAGGGACGCTCGGGCACGCCGGCACCGGAAGCGCGGGAAGCATCCGAAGCAACTGGGGCGGCTCACACGGTCGAAGCCTCTGAATCACTTCAGGCAGCCGGGGCCGACGACACCGGGCCGTACAGTCTGTCGGCCCCGAACGAGGAGACGCGGCAAGGGCGTTCGCTGCGCGTCGCGCTGGTGGCGGGGTCCGTGGCGCTGGTGCTGGCCGTCTCCTCGGCGGTCCTGCTGGCCGTACGGCTCTCGGACGGCGACGGCAGAGCGTCGGCAACCCCTCTCGCCTCGGCCACCGCGTCCGCCTCACCGTCACCGTCTCCGTCGGGGCCGCGTACGTACGCCTGTGAGGTGGAGCGGATCGACGGCCGCTGGTACGCGGGCAACAGCCGTACCCGGGACGCCGTCCTGGCGGAGGGGCTCGCCGGTCCGGAGGTGGCCGAGGCGCAGTGTCTGCTGCGCAGGGCGGGCCTCGCACCGGGGGTCGTCGACGGGATCTTCGGTCCGCACACCAAGAGCGCGGTCGAGCAGTTGCAGAAGCGGGCGGGCCTCGTCGTGGACGGCATCATCGGCCGGCACACCTGGGGAGCGCTACGGCGATGACGCGCACGACGCCGTCGCCGGAACGTGCACGACTGGCGGCCGCGCTGCGGGACCTGCGGGCACGTACGGGCCTGAGCATGGTGGGCCTGGCGGAACGGACCGCGTTCAGCAAGTCGTCCTGGGAGCGCTATCTCAACGGCAAGAGTGTGCCGCCGCGCGACGCGGTGCGGGAACTGTGCCGGCTCGCCTCAGAACCGGAGGGGCGGTGTCTGGCGCTGTGGGAGATCGCGGAGTCGCAGTGGAGCGGACGCGCGGCACCGGCCCTGCGTACGGATACGCCCGCACAGGCACCGTCGGCGGCACCGGGACCGATCCCGCCCGAGGCGTCCGCTCCGGCTGCACGGGATGACACGCACGCCGGGCGCAGGGGTGCGGCCGTGGCGGTGCTCGCTTCGGTGTGTGCCGTGGTCGTCGGCGGTGTGGCGATGACTCTCTTCCTCGTCCTGGGCCAGGACGCGCCACGCTCGTCCCCTTCCGCTTCCCCGTCCGCCACCGGGCCCCGTTGCCGGGGAGCGGCGTGCGAGGGCAGGAACCCGATGGACATGAAGTGCGGGATCGGGCCGCAGACCCTCGCCTCGCACCGCACCGCCTCGGGAGCCATGCTGGAACTGCGCCACAGCGAGACGTGCGGGACCAGTTGGGCCCGGATGTGGGACACGCGGATCGGCGACCGGCTGGAGGTGACGGCGGACGGCCGCCCACGTTCCGCCGAGGTCGAGGACGAAGCCGACGCGGAAGCGTACGTCTACACCCCGATGACCACCACCGGCTCCGGCACGGTCGTACGAGCCTGCTTCCGCCGGGCGTCGGACGGCAAGGAGGAGTGCTTCGAGAGCCGTGTTCGCTGAGCAGTCGGTCCTGCGCCACGCGAGCCCACCGGAATCGCACGCGCGGGCACCCACACGTCAGGAGCGGCACCCCGAGCGGTCGGAACAGAACATCGCCGCCGCCCGAGGCCGGGCCGTCTCCTACGCCACACGGGCCGGACCGACCCGCTGAGCCGTCATCTCTCCGGACGGAACTCGGTGGTCGGCCCAGGGGCCACCCGGGCGGTCAGCCCAGGGTCACCCGCAGGACGCGGTCCGCGCCGTCCGGCTCGCCTCCGTTGGCGTCGGCGTTGGTGGTCGCCAGCCACAACTGTTCACTGCCGGGGACCTTGACCACCGTACGGAGCCGGCCGTACGTACCGACGTAGTACGCCGTCGCCGTGCCCACGTTCTCGGTGTCGCCCTCGATGGGGATGCGCCAGAGGCGCTCGCCGCGCAGAGCGGCCATGTAGACGACGTTGTCGGCGATGGCGATGGCGCTGGGCGAGGCCTCACCGGTGGTCCAGGTCTTCTTCGGGTTGGTCATCCCGGCGGTCGAGCAGGTGCCCTCGCAGGTGGGCCAGCCGTAGTTGGCGCCGGGCTTGATCAGATTCAGTTCGTCGAACCGGGAGTTGCCGAACTCGGCCTCCCACAGCCGCCCGTTGCGGTCGAAGGCGAGCCCCTGCGGATTGCGGTGGCCGAGACTGTAGACGTAGTTGCCGAAGGGATTGCCGGGGGCCGGCTGCCCGGAGGTGGTCAGGCGCAGGATCTTGCCGTTGAGGGAGTTCCGGTCCTGGGCGAGAGCCGTGTTCTGGGCGTCGCCGGTCGTGGCGTACAGATAGCCGTCCGGGCCGAAGGCAAGCCGTCCGCCGTTGTGGTACCGGGCCTTGCTGATGCCCTGGAGGATCACCGTGTAGCCGGTGAGCGAGGTGCCGTTGTACGTCATGCGGGCGATGCGGTTGCCTTCGGCGGCGGTGTGCATGAAGTACACGTAGCGGTTGGTGGCCCAGCCGGGGTCGACGGCCACGCCCATGAGGCCGCCCTCGCCGTTGGTGGTCTGGCTGTTGGGCACGGTTCCGACCTGGGTCTTCGTGCCGTCGGGGGTGACCTTCCAGACCCGGAAGTCGTCGCGCTCGGTGACCAGGGAGTGGGAGCCGTCGGGCAGCCAGCCGACGCCCCAGGGGACGGTCAGCCCGGTGGTGATGGGGGTGACGGAGGTCGGTACGCCGGCGGCAGCCGCCGGGGCGCTGGTGTCGGCCTGGGCGGTTCCGAGTCCGGTGACTCCCGTGAGCAACAGCCCGGTCAGGGAGAAGGCCACGCCCGTGGTCAGCGCTCTACGGGACGTGCGTTTGCTGGTCGTTCGCATCGGTCCTCCAAGTGGGGGTTGGAAGGGATCTGGTGTGGGTCACACCCTCCGAGGGCCCTGCGGGGCGCCTCGCGGTGGATGGGAGCGGGGGACCGTCGGCAGGTCGGTCCGCGAGACGGGAGCATCGACGAGCGTCCGTACCAGACCGTGGTCGGGGGACAGTCGGCACACGGGATCGGTGCGGGAGGCGTCACCCGTGAGCGCGTACGCCTGGCAGCGGCAGCCGCCGAGATCGGTGTCCCGCTCGGGGCAGGAGCGGCAGGGTGCGGCCATCCAGTCGGTGCCGCGGTAGCGGTGGAACGCCGGTGATTGGCGCCAACTCCACTCCAGGGAACGGTCTTTGATGTTCGGGGCGTCGAGCCCCGGCAGTGTGGCGGCGGCCGGGCAGGGCAGCACTGTGCCGTCGGGGGCCACGGTCAGTGAGACGGCACCCCAACCGCCCATGCAGGGCTTGGCGATCCCGTCGACGTAGTCGGGCACCACCCACACCACGTCAACCCGTCCGGCCAGTTGCTCTCGCCGGGCCTCGACGACGGCCCGTGCCCGGTCGATCTGCTCCCGCCCGGGCAGCAGCCGGTCCCGGTTGACCAACGCCCAGCCGTAGAACTGGGTGTTCGCCAGCTCGATCCGTTCGGCGCCCCAGTCCACTGCCAGGTCGAAGAGGGCGTCGATCGCGTCCAGGTTGTCCCGGTGGAGCACGACGTTCAGGCCCAACGGCAGTCCGGCCTCCCGGACCAGGGCCGCCGCCTTCTGCTTGGCGGCGAAGGAGCGGGTCCCGGCGATCCGGTCGGAGGCGGCGGATTCGGCGTGCTGCACGGAGAGTTGGACGCTGCGCAGCCCGCGGTCCGTGAGGGCGGCCAGCCGCTCCCGGGTCAGGCCCACGCCACTGGTGACCAACTGGGTGTAGATGCCCGCCGCGTCGGCCGCCTCGACGATCTCGGGCAGGTCGCGCCGCAGCAGCGGTTCACCGCCGGAGAGGTGCGTGTGGACGACGCCCAGCTCACCGGCCTGGCGCATGACGTCGACCCACTCGTCGGTACGGAGTTCGGCGGATCTGCGGACCAGTTCCAAGGGGTTGGAGCAGTAGGCGCAGTGCAGCGGGCAGCCGTGCGTGAGTTCCGCGAGCAGCGCCCAGGGAGGGGCGATGGGCGCGGCGGGCGTCTCGGTCATCGGATCCAGCCCTCCTCGCGCATCCGCCCCAGGAACTCCGGAACCTCCGTGGCGACGGACGCGCCGGGAAAGCGCTCGGCCAACTCGGCGACGATCGCCGCGACTTCGCGTCGGCCGTCGCAGAGCCTCAGAACGGCGCCCGCGCTGCCCCGCAGCACGACCACACGTTCCGGCATGAGCAACAGGTCGGTGCCGCGCACCCGGTCGTGCCGGAGCATGACGGACCGGCTCAGCACCGGGCTCCATCCCTCGGCGCCCGCAACGGTGACTTCGCCCACGCCGACGAGCTCGTTCTCGCCCGCACCCGCACCCGCACCCGCGTGCCCGCCCGCGCCATCGCCCTCGTCCTCGCTCTCGGCCGGGGCGCGGGCGCCGGGAGGCGCCTCCCGCACGGGTTTCATGGCCGCTCCCCCGCCCCGTCCACGGCATCGAGCAGCGACCACAGCACCTCGCACTTGAAGCCGAGCGCGGCGACGGCCCGTTCCTGCTCCTCGCGGGTGAGCGCCCACCGTTCGACCAGTGCGAGCGCCTCTGCGCTGTCCCGGCTGCCCTGTTCGACGCGGGTACGGAAGTAGGCGAGCCCCTCGGCCTCGATCCACGGGTAGTGGTGTTCGAAGGCGGCGATGCGGGTGCGCATCAGTCCGGGAGCGGACAACTCGGTGAGAGAGGCGGCGACGGCCTCCAGCGGTGACCTGAGCCGGCAGAAGTTGACGTATCCGTCGACGGCCAACCGCACCCCGGGCAGTACGTCCTCGGCCGACCACAGCCGTTCCCGGTCGAGCCCGGCCGCCTCGCCGAGCCGCAGCCAGCGCTCGATGCCGCCTTCCCCCTCCCGTACGCCGTCGTGGTCGACGATCCTGCGCAGCCACATGCGGCGCAGTGCCGGGTCCTCGAACTTGGCGAGGATCAGGGCGTCCTTGACGGGGATGTGCCGCTGGTAGTGGAAGCGGTTGGCGATCCAGCGGCGCAGCTCGACCGGGGTCAGTGCGCCTTCGTGCATCCGTACGTTGAAGGCGTGGCGGTCGTGGTACCGGGTGGTGGCGATGTCGCGCAGCCGCTCTTCGAACTCCGGGCGGCTCCAGGGGTCCTGCCGTTCCTGGGCGGTCGTGTCCCGTACAGGTGTTGTCGTCACAGCTCGATGACCATTCCGTCGGCGGCGACCTCTAGACCCCGGTCGGCCAGCTGTTTGTACCGGTCGTCGTCCGGGTCGGTCAGGGGGTTGGTGTTGTTGAGATGCGTGTACAGACAGCGGGCGCGCAGCCCGCTCATCCGGTGGGCGGTGCCGGCTGCCCCGTCGATCGGCAGATGTCCCATGCCGCTCGCGGTCCTGCTGGAGATCCCGGTGCGGACGGGCTCGTCCTCGTCCCAGAAGGTGCCGTCGACGATGACGCAGTCGGCGGCCTCGGCGGCCTCCTCCAGGGCGTGGGGCCAGGCGGCGAGCGCGGGGCCGTAGACGAGGGACTTCCCCGTGGCCGGTTCGCGGAGCACCAGGGCGACCACCCAGCGCGGGTCGTCGTCGCCCGTTCCCGCCGCGTACCGGGGGCGTTTGGCGGCGACGGGCACGGCGACGGCCTCCAGTTCCGGACCGAGTGGCAGCGCAGTCGTGCCCAACTCCCGCCAGAGCAGCTCTGTGTACGGTCCGAGCACGGCTCCGAGGCGCGGGCCGGCGAGCAGGGCCTCGCGCACCGGTGCGGTGGCGACCAGTTCCACGCCGTCCGCCTCGCGCAGCCGCGCGACGCCGAGGGTGTGGTCGAGTTCGGCGTCGGTGAGGACGACACCCGCGACCGGCGTCTGCCGGGCGCCGGGACCGGGGTGCAGGGCGGGGGTGTCCTCGATCTGGTCCCCGATGTCGGGGGTGGCGTTGACGATGTACCAGCGACCGGCGTCCGCCCGCACGGCGAGGGACGCGTGGCGGCGGCGCCGCTCCGGATGGGCGCGTGCCCCGGCGCAGCCGGGACACGCGCAGTTCCACTGGGGCAGTCCGCCGCCCGCCGCGGTGCCGAGCACCTGCAGCAGCACAGCGGCGGGATTACCGCGTGACCAGTGCGTACGCCGTCACTTCGAGCGCGGTGTCGACGACCTCGTACTCGGGCGACTGCCAGCCGGTCCCACCGGTGACGGTGGGACCCGACCGGTCCTGCGTCTCCTGTGTCCGGCGGATCTCCTGAGGCTCCCGGATCTCCTGCATGTCTGTTCCTGCCTTCCTGCGTGGGGGTTCAGGATCGAACAGATCATCACTGGTGTACCTGGACAGACTGGACACGGCGTTCATAAGAGTGCTTCGCGTTCAGTCCTCTGCTCCAGCATCACCATCTGACGGAACACGGTCAATCACTCGAACCGAATCAGATCCGATCCGACTCGATCCAATCCAACCCGGTCCAATTCGATCCGTGACGGGTGACGCGCGTCGACGCCGTCGCCGAGCGAACAGTCGGGCATCGCACCGCCCGGCCCGTCGCACGGCGGAAGGAACCGGACGGAAAATGCGTCGACATCACCTCGCCGTGCCCGGCAAGGTGACTGCTCGTGACGAGCAGTGAGCTGTGGACCCGTGCGACCGCCGACCGCTACGACGCCGAGGAGAGCGAGAATTCCTCGGCTGCCGATCTGGAGCCGACCCTCGCCTTCCTCGCCGACCTCGCCGGAGACGGCCGGGCACTGGAGTTCGCGATCGGAACGGGACGGGTGGGCGTCCCGCTCCGGGAACGCGGCGTGCCGGTAACGGGCATCGAGCTGTCCGAACACATGGCGGCGGTCCTGCGGCGCAAGATCGACGAGGAGACGCTCCCGGTCACCATCGGGGACATGGCCACGACCGTCGTCCCCGGCAGTTTCACGCTGGTCTACCTCGTCTACAACACCATCACGAACCTGCTCACGCAGGACGAGCAGGTCGAGTGCTTCCGCAACGCCGCGCGCCATCTGACGCCCGGCGGCCGATTCGTCATCGAGCTGGGCGTGCCGCCGCTGAGGTTCCTGCCGCCGGGACAGCTGGCGGTGCCGTTCGACGTGTCCGAGCGGCACATCGGCTTCGACACCTTCGACCTGGTCCAGCAGCTCCTCGTCTCGCACCACTTCACCCGCGAGGGCGACGACGGCCGCTACCGCCGCGACACTTCACGGCACCGGTACGCATGGCCTGCGGAGCTGGACCTGATGGCCCGGCTCGCGGGGCTCGAACCGGAACGGCGCGTCGCGGACTGGTCCGGGGCACCGTTCACCGAGGACTCCGCGAAGCACATCTCGGTATGGCGCAAACCGAACTGAGACGGTGGTGTGGCCGCACCGGGGCTGCCCGAGAAACAGCCGAACCTGACGGTCGGCACCTTCCCGGTTCGCCGCAGGTTCGAGTCCACGGCCCGAAAGGGTGCGTTTCCCATTCACGAAAGGGGTGCGTTTCCCACCGAAAACCGACTGCCGTACGAGACGGCCGGAGCCGAGTCCTTCCTGGTGGCGGAAGGAAGGCCCGAAGTATCCTCGTCGGGTCGGAGACGGCGGTTCGGCCTCCCCTGAGACCGGATAGCCCGGAACGCCCGTACCCTTCGAGGTGTCTACGGCGTCACATAGCGGGCGCCAAACCACTGGAGGCAACACCTCGTGCTCATTGCTCAGCGTCCGTCCCTGACCGAAGAGGTCGTCGACGAGTTCCGCTCCCGGTTCGTGATCGAGCCGCTGGAGCCGGGCTTCGGCTACACCCTCGGCAACTCGCTCCGTCGTACCCTCCTCTCGTCGATCCCCGGCGCTGCTGTCACCAGCCTCCGCATCGACGGTGTCCTGCACGAGTTCACCACCGTGCCGGGCGTCAAGGAGGACGTCACCGACCTGATCCTCAACATCAAGCAGCTCGTCGTCTCCTCGGAGCACGACGAGCCGGTCGTGATGTACCTGCGCAAGCAGGGCCCGGGTCTGGTCACCGCCGCCGACATCGCGCCCCCGGCCGGTGTCGAGGTCCACAACCCCGATCTCGTCCTCGCCACGCTCAACGGCAAGGGCAAGCTGGAGATGGAGCTGACCGTCGAGCGCGGTCGCGGCTACGTCTCCGCCGTCCAGAACAAGCAGGTCGGTCAGGAGATCGGGCGCATCCCGGTCGACTCGATCTACTCGCCGGTCCTCAAGGTCACGTACAAGGTCGAGGCGACGCGTGTCGAGCAGCGCACCGACTTCGACAAGCTGATCGTCGACGTCGAGACCAAGCAGGCCATGCTTCCGCGTGACGCCATGGCCTCCGCCGGCAAGACCCTGGTCGAGCTGTTCGGGCTCGCCCGTGAGCTCAACATCGACGCCGAGGGCATCGACATGGGTCCGTCCCCGACGGATGCCGCGCTCGCCGCCGACCTGGTTCTGCCGATCGAGGAGCTCGACCTCACGGTCCGCTCCTACAACTGCCTCAAGCGCGAGGGCGTCCACTCCGTGGGCGAGCTCGTCGCCCGCTCCGAGGCCGACCTCCTGGACATCCGAAACTTCGGTGCGAAGTCCATCGACGAGGTCAAGGCGAAGCTCGCCGGCATGGGCCTGGGCCTCAAGGACAGCCCGCCCGGATTCGACCCCACGGCCGCCGCCGACGCCTTTGGCGCCGACGACGACGCGGACGCGGGCTTCGTGGAGACCGAGCAGTACTGACACGCGAGGAGGGCGTCCGCTCAGGCGGACGCCCTCTGCCTGCTTGCTCAGGATGAGCCGACCGGCACCTCGCCCGTTTTGTCCGTGACGCCAACTTCCATCAGCGCTGCGTCGGTTGTTCCGCGGTGGACGAGGCCGGACGAGTCGAAGCCCCAGGCATAGCCCTTCGGGGCGCCCTTGAACGCAAGACCGACGTCCTCCCGCCCCGCCGCATCCCGAACGTGGCCCACGACGCGCCCGCCCGGCACCTTGCCCATGGCACGGTAGAGCCCGGCACTGAGATCGGGCAGCGGCGTGACCTCGGCGACCATGGACGGCTCCGAGGTCCTCGACGACCACTTCCGTGGGGCGGCTCGCTGCCACGCTCTCGGCGTCGCCGGAGAGCTTCTTCAGCAGCGCGTCGGGATGAGTGGCTGCCGGAAGCCCAGGCATGCAGTGCCGCTCATGGTCATCGCGTCCTTGTGGGACGAGTCGGGTTCGCCGGTCGAGGACAGCCCGAGACTTCCTGAGAGCGTCCCGCTTGCCGTCCACCGACTTTCCACTGGTCTCGCCGGATTGTGCCCTCGTACGCCACCAGGGCGGGCGTGAAGAGCCCCTTGGCGTCATTCGGAGGCGTCGCTGGCCAGCCCAACTCGTCCGACGACCCCTGCAACCTGGTGTAGATGAACTGGCCGTCACGTACCGCGACCGCCGGGCAGCCGACCGCCGCCGGGGCGATCCGGTCCAGCAACTGCGTTGCTTTCCGCCGCCAGCGACACGATGTCATCGGCCATAACCTGCCGGTCATCCACACGGCATGCCGGTGAACCACCGAAGCGTGTTCGTCAAAGAGTTGCCTAACGCATCCGGATCCCCGGCTCGCACCCGGGCCCGCAGTGAAATCTCCACACTCCTCTCTGCCCTCTACGAGGACCGCGCTTCGGTAAGCCACGTCACACCATGACCGGAGCAACCTCACACAGCACCGGACCGCCACAACCACACCGACCATTCGCGGGTGAAGAGCCTGGGGCCTTGCCGGGCAGATTTCGCCACGCCACTGAGCGGTCAACTCCGGAGGCGCCCTGACCGGTCCATTGCCGGGATCGAGTTCCGGGCGCCTGCCCGGCTTGCGGCATAGAAGCCGGGACATCCCCCGTGAGGTTGTCCGTTTCGGCCCGTCTCGCTCGCAGCCCGGCCCCTCGTCGAGGGCCCGTTCAGGATTCGTAGCCCTTGGTTACCACAAACGCCGTCCCCACGAGCGCTGCTCCCACGCGCGTATCGGCCCATTCGGCGAGCACTTTCGGCTGCTCGCCGACGAAGCGCAGCAGGCCTGTGATGTCGTCGGTGTCCGGTGAAGTGGGGAGCACACAGCGGATCACGGTGCTGCCCGTTGCACTGCTGTGTTCCCCGTATTCCTCCTCGGGATCGTCCGGCTCCCAGCGCCCGACCTCGATCTCCCAGGAACCATCCGCATCGTCGTCGCCGGGTACCGGCGCTTGCACCGTCACGAAGAAACCGTCCGAGTCGTAGGGCTCCGCGAAGATCTGGCTACAGGGGTCGTCCAGTGAAGCCCACATGCCGGCGCACCGAGAATGAGCGGTGACCAGCACCCGCAGGTTGGCGACAGCCTGCTCGCGCTCTTCCGCAGTGATCCCGGCCTCCCGGCGGTCCAGTTGCTCGCGCGTCTCGTGGTTCAGCGTGTCCATTCCATCGTCGTGCTTCACGAAGGCATGGCCGAACTCCCAGTGGCGCGAGTTGTCCGTCTCAGGCCCTGAGTTCTGCCCCGAGAACTCGGCGACTGCGGTACGCAACCCGCCTTCCTCCACCTTCAGTTCGGCACGGATCGCGATCTTGATCGTGTCGGGCACGGCAATAAGGGCATCCTCCAGATCAGCCAGCGCCTGGTGAAGTCGCAGACAGACGTACTCGTACCAGAGACTGTGCGCGCCGCTCACAAGACCGGCACGGGCAGCCGGATCCGTCAGCGCCGCCAGGTGCTCGCTCGGGTAGTAGCCCGAACGACGTTCCCGACGGTCGTGGACACTGACCGGGACTGTGGCAAGGGCAGAGATCCGGTTGAGAGCGTCGACGATCGGAGCCGCGAGTCGGGAGTCGCCGAGACTCGTCACAGTTGACGACACGACGCCGTCCAACCCCTGGTAACTCGCGAGAATCTGTGTCTTCCCGCGGTTGGCGTGCTGGGAGTAGATGGTCAAGGGAATGCCTTTCGCCCACCCGGGAGACGACTGCCGGATGGATGGATGCGGAGGAGAGCGAAAGGAGGTGGTGGCGAGGGCGCTTTCCGACGCTCCATACCTCGATGTGACCGGCGGTGGCCCAGGCGCTGTCCCGGGCTCCTTGCCTGCCCGCACTGTAGACGGACGTTTTGCGTGCCACAAGCGATGCCGCCCCTGTCCGGCCGCCAGCGGCATCAGCGTGCAACGTCGACGGCCCCCGCGCACTCTCGGCCGCGCGTGCGCGCAGCCCCCTCACGGAGGATGGGCGCTCGGGACCGGACCGCATGGCCCAACCGAGCGTGCGGCATGGCTTCGCCGGACATGGCCTGCTCGTCTCGTGTACGAAACACACCCATGGTCACGAAACTGCTGAGACTCACAACCTCGGACAGTCGTCACCGGCAAGCTCTCTTCCCGTCGCCGGAGAGGCTATCTAATGACACTCGCTGTCTCCGATTGATCGTTTCACTGTCTTTCGATGCAAGGTATTTGGTTGAACAGCCATGGTGGGCCCAGGAGTTCTATGCTGAGGTCGACATGGAACCCGTGAGCATTGGGGCCCGGCTCGCCTCGAGCGTCGTCGTCCCGTTGGTGAAGAAACTGTTTGTGACGGACGGACCGGGTGCAGGCTTCGTCGACCGACCGGTGCGCATCTCCAAGATGGTGTCTTTCCATGGCGAGAAACGGACTCTCTCGGACAACGAACTCCGCAAGATCGCAGAGGAGTTGGTCGAGCGCGCGGCCCAGTCCACTGGCATGTCGGAGCGCCTGCCGGGCTTCGAGTATCGCGCAGTGGTGAACGCGGTCACGCACTCACTGAGTTCTCTGGGCCATGTCGACATGGACGACGTCCAAGCCGTCCAACTCGGATACCTGGAACTGTCTCGGCACCTTCGATCGGGCAATCAAGCGGCCACACTTGGACTTTCGAGTGATGCAGTTCTCCTGCATGCAAACGTGGTGGATACGGCCTGCCTGCACATCCTGCACTTCTTCACCACAAGGTCCACCTTCGTGCCCCGCACGCTCGTCGAGCAGAGTCGCCGGATCAAAGAACTGTCCTCGAAGATCGATATTTTGATCCTGCGAACGCCTTCCCCGGCAGACGGTGGTTTCGAAGAACGATATGCGCGCTATATCTCAAGGAAACACGGCAAGCTGACCATCTTCGGCCTTGATCTGCCGGGATCATCGGGCTCATGGCCTCTCGATGCGGCCTATCTGAGCCTTGAGGCCACAGGGACCACGGGCGACGACATTCCGCTGGTACTGCCTGCTGAGCAGGTCTTGGCTGGGCGTGACCGGGTGTTGTTGCGAGGCGTGGCGGGTTCCGGCAAGACCACACTCGTACAGTGGTTGGCGGTGAGCGCAGCCCGGAACGACCTCGACGAACGACTCCTCCACCTCCACGGCTTGGTGCCATTCGTTCTGCCGATGCGATCCCTGACCCGGGCCGGGGCAAGGCTGCCCACCCCGGACGAATTCCTTTCGGCGGTGGGCTGCCCCATCGCCCATGCCCAGCCCACGGGCTGGTACGACCGTGTGCTGACCGCGGGGCGTGGGCTGATGCTGGTCGACGGGATTGACGAGATGCCCGAGGGCGAACGCGAGGAAGCCCGCAACTGGCTGCGGGACCTCATCGGTTCCTACCCGAAGAACCGTTGGCTCGTCACTTCCCGGCCCTCGGCTGTCCGAGAACATTGGCTAGGGAGCGAGAAGTTCACGGAATTGGACCTGGCTCCTATGAACCGTGATGACGTCGCCGCGTTCATCAGGCGCTGGCACAAAGCGGCCGGCAGCGCAGACGCCTACGGCAAAGAACTGCTCTACGCCGTACGGGCCAAGCAGGAGCTCGCTCGACTCGCCACCAATCCACTCATGTGCGCACTGATCTGCGCACTGCATCGTGACCGGAGGGGCTACCTGCCCGACGGACGCAAGGAGCTCTACGACGCGGCACTGTCCATGCTGTTGTCCCGGAGAGATCGCGAACGCGGCATCTACAAGACTGGCGACATGCGTATCGGCGAAACCCACCAGGTGCAGCTCATCCAGAAACTGGCGTACTGGCTGATCCGCAACGGCCGCTCCGAGATGGACGCAAAGGATGTCCTGGACTTGCTGTCGCAAGCGTTGACAGCGATGCCACGCGTCGCTGAACAGGGCACAGTGAAGCAGATCTACCGGCACGTCCTCGTGCGAAGCGGGTTGCTGATCGAGCCAGTCGAAGGCACCATGCAGTTCATTCACAGAACCTTTCAGGACTACCTCGGCGCCAGGGCCGCCGTAGAGAGCCTCGATTTCGACTTCCTTGGCGGAAACGCCCACCTTGACCAGTGGGAGGACGTCATCCGCATGGCCGTGGCCCACGCTCGTCCGGCAGAACGAACTCGTCTGCTCACCGGGCTGATCGAACGCGGTGACACATCGCAGGACACGCGCCACAGACTCCATCTGTTGGCTGCGGCATGCTTGGACGACGCAACCGAACTCGATCCCGCCGTGCGAGCCGAGGTCCAGCAGCGTGCGGAAAAGCTCATTCCGCCCCGCTCGGTCGCGCAGGCCCGCGCCCTCGCAGAAGTCGGCCCAGTTGTCTTAGAACTGCTTCAGGGTCCGGAAGACCTCACCCCCGACGAGGCCTACTTCACCGTCCTCACTGCCGTCCGTATCGGTACCGACGCCGCGATCCCGGTGTTGACCCGTTTCCGTACCATGGAGGACCTGCGGGTACGCACCGAACTGGCCCTCACCTGGAGCCGGTTCGACACCGACCGCTACGCAGAAGAAATCATCGCGCACTTGCATGAGGATGACCTCTATTTCGTAGTTTCAAGCAGCCGGGAATTGCGGGCCCTGCGCCTCTTCGGAGGAAGATCCTTGTTGAAAATCGCTTCTCCTCTCAGCCCTGAAGAAATCAAAGAGTTCTGCGAAGCAGACCTTCTCTCAGGGCTATGTGTCGCGGCAGATCTACGCTGCTCCTGGGAGTGGCTTGCCGCGTTCCCTCATCTGACCCACCTGACATTGGAAATCCCCCATCCCAACATCGACGTGAGTTCATTGCGGAATGTGCGCTCCCTCCGCGCGCTTAGGCTGCCCCCTACAGCAAGAGTCGTCGGGGCAGACCAGTTGTCCCCGAATCTGGAGATCACCCGCACAGACTCAAGGAACCAGATTGGCCATCCCATATGACGCACTCGGAGCGTGCGACTGTCCTCCGTTGGTCAAACAGAACGTGACCCGCAAGAGGTTGAAGCCTCCATTGGCTAACGTTGCTGTGGGCCATCGACAGGAGACCGGCCTCGTCGCTAAGTTACGCGTGCATCACACCAAAACCCTACGGGACCAACGTCCCGTCCAGGCCTGCAACCCGGTTCTGATGAAGAGATTCCGTAGCACTTGCGATCAGCTTGGTTGCGTTACGCATTAGGCTACGCCGATCAGGCGTAGTCGACTCCGGTGAGTCCGTGGGCCATCAAGTCGATCACCGCAAGGTGGATCATGGATTCCGAGTGGTGTGGATGGTCCCGTAGTCGGGAGCCGAAAATCCGCCCGATGGTTCACGTCGTTGGGATGATGGTGAATCCCTTGCTCCGCAGACTCTCGGACCACGTGGACGTCGATGCCCAGGCGGGTGCCGTGGCCGATGACGTTGGTGCGGTAGCCGGCGTCCGCCCACGCCTTGATCACCCGGGGCGTGAGCCGCTGCACTTCTCATAGTCGTCGCGGGAGCGCAGCAACTGGTTGACATACTCGGGCCACCGTCGCCGCCCACTGACCCTGGCTGGTCATTGCCGCCGACATCCCGACTCCGCATCGGCCGGGCGATCGGCATGAGGAACAGCATTTCGCAGGCCGGCACGCTGTCGAGAAACAGTGCAATCCGAGCCTCGCGCAGGCATTACGAACAGCGATGCTGTGTAAATGCCGATTATAGCGCGTACAGGAGGGCTGCCGATGGCGTTAGGCATCACCGGAGGCACGTTCAAACGATTGATGCAAGAGAAAGATGGCTAACACCCCGATGATCCACATCGCGACAAATCCAAAAATTAAGATCCACTCAGGATGTATCGTCCACCACTTGTACGCTGCGGATAGCGTTGCAGCGGCAAGCGCCAATAAAGCTACTCCCTCGAAAGCCAAACGTGTTGGTTGGAACACCGTCCAGCCCGTGACGCGGAATCGGCGGCGATCCCTGACATCAGAGAAACTTTCCTTCTTCCAGCGGTCCCATTTAAGCCCATCTAGCAAACGCGCGGAAAGCGATTCGCGAATGTATCGATGGATGAGTTTGATGTGAAAATCATGGAGGATATACCGGCTGCCGAGCATGTAGGACGACATCGGAATCAACAGGAGCAGGACGAGATTGGA